>CAWHEM010000007.1:0-710287 GCA_963828535.1 uncultured Solirubrobacterales bacterium | reverse complement strand
CGCAGCGCAGAGCCGGCCGCTGGTGGTCGTGCTCGATGATGTGCACTGGGGGCAGCCGATGTTCCTCGACCTCGTCGAGCACCTGGTCGAGTGGGTGCGCGACGCGCCGATCCTGCTGGTGGCGCTCGCGCGACCCGAGCTGCGGGAGGTCCGGGAGGCGCTGGCCGCCGCGGGACGCCGCCCGGCCGAGGTGATCGAGCTCGAGCCGCTCGACGCGGGCGAGAGCCGGACGCTGGTCGGGGGCCTGCTCGGCGGCGTCGAGCCTCCGCCCGTGCTGATCGATCGGATGCTCGCGACGACCGAGGGCAATCCCCTGTTCCTCGGCGAGCTGCTGCGGATGCTGGTCGACGAGGGGACCTTGACGCGCTCGGGGGACGGTTGGATCGCTGCCGGCGGAGCCGAGGCCGTGCAGGTGCCGCCGACGATCCAGGCGCTGCTGACGGCTCGAATCGAGCGCCTGCGCGCGGACGAGCGCGCGGTGGTCGAGCGGGCGGCGGTGATCGGCCAGCAGTTCTACCGCGGCGCAGTGGCGCAGCTGGTGGCGCCGCCGATCCGCTCCGGGCTCGACGGCCATCTGGAGACGCTGCGGCGCAAGGACATGGTCGAGCCGGAGGGCACCTACTGGATCGACGAGCCGGTGTATCGCTTCCACCACGTGCTGCTCCGGGACGCCGCCTACCACCTGCTGCTCAAGGAGGCGCGCGCGGAGCTGCATGAGAGGTTCGCCGACTGGCTGGCGACGAAGGCCGGCGAGCTGGTCGGCGAGCACGAGGAGGTGATCGCCTACCACCTCGAGCAGGCGCACGAGTACCGCCGCCAGCTCGGGCCGCTCGACGAGCGCGGCCGCGCGATCGGCGCTCGCGCGGCAGCGCTGCTGGCCTCCGCGGGGCGGCGAGCGCTTCAGCGCGAGGACCTCGCTGCAGCCGCCAACCTACTGGCGCGCGCGCTGGAGCGCGGCGCGGACGAGTCGGCGTCGTGGGATCTCGCGGAGGCGCTGCTGTCGGCGGGAGAGACGGCCGGCGCTGCCGAGGTGGTGAAGCGCTTGGTGGGCCCGCGCGCGGTCGTCATGGCAACGCAGTTGGCGATGCTGACCGGCTCGGGCGCAGACCTGGCCGCTGTGATCGCAGCGACCAGCGAGCTGGCCGATGCCGGCGATGGCGCCGGGGCCGCCAAGGGCCACCACGTCACCGCCCAGGTCCAGGCCCAGCTGGGGCGTGTGGCCGACGTCGAGTCCTCGCTCGACAAGGCGCTGCTCGCTGCGCGCAAGGCCGAGGATCGCCGCCGGATCACCGCCGTACTGGCGGCGGCACCACGTGCAGCGCTATGGGGACCTTCGCCGGTGGTTCGGGCTATCGGGCCGCTGCCTGGACGTCGTGCGGATTTTGCGGATGACCCCTGGCAACCGGCACGTCGAGGCGGTAGCGCTGCGCTGCCAGGCGGTGCTCGAGGCGATGCGCGGCCGCGCCGACGCGGCGCGAGACATTCTCGCGGCGGGCCGGACGACGCTCGAGGAGCTGGGGCTGACGCTCGAGCTGCACGAGCTGGATGTCCACGCCGGGCTCGTCGAGCTGCTCGCCGGGGAGCCGGCTGCCGCCTCGGTGCTGCTGGCCGCGGCGCGGGACGGGTTCGCGGCGCTTGGCGTTTCGGTCAGCGCCGCCCAGGCGGCCGCGCTGGCGGGCCGGGCGCTGGTCGAGCAGGGCCGCGTTGACGAGGCGCTGGCCGAGACCGAGTTCGCGCAGGAGCATGCGGGCGGGGACCTGAAGACGACGATCACCTGGCTCGGCGTCCGCGCCGAGGCGCTGGCGCGGCGCGGTGGGCTCGACGAAGCGCTGGAGCTGGCCCGCCGGGCGGTGGAACTGGCGGAGCCGACCGACGCGCTCGCCGACAAGGCGGACGCGCAGATGGCGCTGGCGCGGGTGCTGCGCGAGGCGGGGCGGACCGACGAGTCGCGCAGCGCCGCCGAAGCGGCGCGCACGCTGTACGCGGCAAAGGACCACGTGGTCGGGGCGGCACGCGCGGAACAGCTGCTCGAGGCGGCGTCCGCGCCTGCTCCCACGGCGTCTGGCCCCCTCGCTCCCCGCGCGACGGTCCCGATCCAGAGCTGGCGCGCTTCTTTGCCCGGTATGCGGAGCGGGTCGAGGCGCGCGACCTCGAAGGGCTCGTCTCGCTGTACGCGCCGGATTATGTCCTGTTCGACCACCGGCCGGTTGGCTGGGGCGAGCGCCGCGGTCATGTGAAGGCGCGCGAGCAGATGGAGTCAGTGTTCGCCGCCTCCCCCGATCTGCGCTTCTTCGTCGATGAGCTGCTCGACTGTGCGCCCGGCGTGGTCGCGATGCGGATCGCGTGGCGCGGCTCGAGCACCGAGACCGGCGGCACGCTCGAAGTCCCGCTCGGCTACGTCGCCACGATCGTCGATGGCCGGCTCGTCCGGCTCGAGCTGTTCGAGCCCGACGCCGAGACCTCGGTCCGTGCCTGCTTCGCGGACCTGCGCGGACGCACGCTGCTCGGTGACCGGCCACCGGAGCGGTGGTGGGCGGAGTTTGTCGAGCTGCTAGGTCAGCACGATCGCTCTGGACTCGCGCACATGTGGTCGCCGGACATGGTGCTGGTTGACCACCGGTCCGTCGGCTGGGAGGAGATGCACGGGTTGGACGCGATGCTGGAACTCGCCGACTCGGCCTGGAGCATGGCGCCGGACGTGCGCGCCTCTATCGACGAGGTGATCGCATGCGACGAGTGCACCAGCGCGATCTTGCTCACTTACGTCGGGTCAGCGGCCGACGGCGGCGGCCTGCTGGAGATCCCCGTCGGCTACGTGAGCGTGTACGCCGGTGGGGTCGGGATCAGGGGCGAGCAGTTCGGCCCGGATGATCGCGAGGCGATGCTCACGCGGTTCGCCGAACTCGGCGGCACCGGACCGCCACGCTCGGCCACCGGCCGCCGGAGCGGCTGCTCGCCCAGCACGTGAGGCGCTTCAACGCCCATGACGTCGCCGGCGTGTGCGCGCTGGTGTCAGACGGCATCGTCTACGCCGACCATCGGATGGTCGCGCCCGGCGGCGCCGAGGGACGCGAGGCGTACGAGCGGGTCGGTAGCTCGCTGTTCGAGATCGCGCCCGACGTCCGCCTCGAGGTGAACGATGTCCTCGCCTGCGACGAGTCTGTGATCGTCGTGCGCACAACCTATTCGGGTCAGGGCGCCGACGAGGCGATCGCCGCCTACGAGCGCAGCAACTGCGAGGTGTGGCTGCTCGCCGCCGACGGTCTGTTCGCCCGCACCGACCACTACGACGACGACGACCCCCAGGGGGCGCTCGCACGCTACGCCGAGCTCGGCGGCGGACAGTCGCTGCTCGGCGACCGGCCGTCCGAGCGGTGGTGGGCGCGCGTGCTGTGCGCGTACGCCCGCGGTGACGTCGAGGGGCTCGTGGACCTCTACGCCGAGGACTGGGCGTACACGGATCATCGGCAGCTCGGTTGGGAGACGATGCGCGGGCAGGCCGACGTCCGCGAATTCTGGCGCTCGGTGCTGTCGGTATCGAGCGCGCAGTATGGCGAGATCGACGAGGTGCTCGCGTGCGACGACCGGATGATCGCCGTCGCGGTGACGTGGCGCGGGATCGCGACGGAGACCGGCGGCGCGTTCGCGCTCCCGGTCGGCAACGTGAGCGTGATCGAGGCTGGCCACAACGTCCGCCAGGAGCAGTACGACCCGGGCGACCGCGATGCGCTGCTCGCGCGTTACGCCGAGCTCGGCGGGCGGCGCGGGGTGCTCGGCGACCGTCCGCCCGAACGGTGGTATGCGCGCCGGATGGAGGCTTGGAACCGGCGGGACCGCGCTGCGGTCGCGGAGCTGTACGCCCCCGACATCGAGTTCGTCGACCACCGCAAGCTCGGCTGGGAGGTCAACCAAAGCCGGGATGCGGTCGTCGAGGTGGCGGTTTCATCGTGGGAGCTGATGTCCGCCGATCAGCAGTTGACGGTGGACGAGGTCCTCGCCTGCGACGAGCATGTGTTCGCGCTGCGGGCCGCCTATCGGGGCACTGGCGAGGAGGGAGTGGAGTTCGAGATCGAGATCGGTCAGGTGGGCCTGGTCGTCGATGGGCGCATCACTCAGGCCCATCAGTACGACCCCGATGACCGTCAGGCGATGATCGCGCGCTACGCGCAGCTGGGCGGCGGCGCCGGCCCGCTCGGCGGCCGGCGGCCGGAGCGCTGGCTCGCCCGCTGGATCGAACGCTACGCAAGTCACGACCGCGATGGGCTGTGCGAACTGTGGGCCGACGAATGTGTGTTCATCGACCACCGGGGGATGGCTTGGGAGGAACTGCGAGGGCGCGAGGCGCTGCTTGCCGTCACCGAATCGACCTGGGAGGTCGTCCCCGACAACCGCTGTGAAGTAGACGAGGTGCTCGCGTGCGACGAGCACGTCATCGCCGTCACCTGCACCTTCAAGGGCACCGCGGCGGACGGAGGCGGCCCGACCGAGATCGTCTTTGGATGGGTCGGGCTGATCGAAGAGGGGGTGTGCACCCGCATCGAGCAGTTCACCCACGACGACCACGTGGCGATGATCGCCCGGTACGCCGAGCTCGGCGGCGGGCTCGGGTCGCTCGGCGGCACGTCGGTCGAGCGGGTGGCGGCCGCCTATGCGGTCGCCTACGCGCGGCGGGACGTTGAGTCGATCCGCCGCGTGTTCGCCGAGGACTGGCGAATGACCGACCACCGCTCGATCGGCTGGGAGGCGTTCCGCGACCGCGACGAGATGGTCGCCCAGCACGAGGGCGTCTGGGCCAGCGTGCGCGACATCCGCATCGAGATCGATGAGATCCTCGCGGTGGACGAGCATACGATCGCCAACACCGCCACGTTCCGGGGCACGACGACGCCGGAGGCCGGCGGCGGTCCGTTCGAGCTCTCGATCGCGCACGTCGCCCGCGTGCAGGATGGCCGCTACGTCGAGTCGCACTGGTTCGATCCCGACGACCGGCGGGCGATGATCGCCCGCTACGCCGAGCTCGGCGGCGGGCTGGCGGCGCTCGGCGACTCGCCACCCGAGCGGTTCTGGCGCCAGTACGCGCAGCGTTACGCGGCCCGAGACCGCGACGGGGTGCTCGCGATGCACGCCGACGGCCCGTTCGTCGACCACCGCAAGCTCGGCTGGGAGTCGACGCCCACCGTTGACGAGGTCATGGCGATCATCGACGGAGCCTGGGCCGCGACGTCCGACATCCGGATCGAGGTGGACGAGGTCCTCGCCAGCAGCGAGCGCGCGTGCGCGCTGCGGATCGCCTGGCGCGGGACCGATACCGAGCATGGCGTCACGTGGGAGATCCCGATGGGCGTCGTGACGATCGTCGAGGGCGGATGCTCGATGCACTACGAGCAGTTCGAGCCCGAGGACCGGGCGGGGATGCTCGACCGCTACGCCGAGCTCGGCCACAGGCGTCCGCCGGAGCGCTACTACGAGGAGTTCGCGCGTCGTTACAACGCCCGCGACTTCGATGGGATGCTCGCCCGGGTCGCCGAGGACTGGGTGATGGTCGATCACCGCCCGATCGGATGGGAGGAGATACGAGGTCGCGATGCCTGCCGCGCAGTCGTGGAATCCGGCCCGGCGTTCGTCCCGGATGTCCAGTTCGGGCTCGACGAGGTGCTTGCCTGCGACGAGCGCGTGATCGCATGTCGCGTCACCTACCGGGGGCACGCTCGCGACGGCTCGGGCGAGATGTCGTTCTCGGCCGGGTACGTGAGCGTGATCGAGGACGGCGTGGGACAGAGCGTTGACCAATACGACCCCGGCGATCGCCAGGCGATGATCGCCCGCTACGTCGAGTTGGGCGGCGGTCAGAGCAAGCTCGGCGAGCGCCCATCCGAGCGCTATATCGCCGCGTATCTGCGCTGCTACGGCACTCACGATCTCGACGCGCTCGTTGCCCTCCACGCCCCGGGGGTCCTTTTCACCGACCACCGCCACCTTGGCTGGGAGGAGATCCGCGGGCGGGACGAGGCTCGGCGCTTCCACAGCTCGGTGCTCGAGGTCTCGCCGGACTTCTGGGGCGAGGTCGACGAGGTGGTCGCCTGCGACGACCACGTGATCGCCCTTCGCAGCATTTGGCGCGGCACTGCTGGCGAAGCCGGCGGGATGCACGAAACGACGCTCGGACAAGTCGTGCTGGTGCAGGACGGCTGCTGCGTGACCTGGGACCAGTATGAGGCCGAGGCCACCGACGCGATGCTCGCGCGCTTCGCCGAGTTATCCGCGCCAAAGCCAGACGTACTCGGCTGCACAACGGTCGAGCGACTGCTCGCGCGGACGACCGGGACATGGAACCAGGGCGACCTAGACGCGCACTTGGCGCTTCACTCATCGGACCTGGTAATCACCGACCATCGCAGAATCGGCTGGGGTGAGTCGCGCGGTCCGGACGCGCTCCAGATCATCCGGTCGGGCTGGCCGCGGCGGCCGGATCGGCAAAAGCCGGTCCGCTTCGACGTCGAGGAGGTGCTCGCGTGCGACGGCGAGCGAGCGATCGCGGTCCGGGGAACATGGCGCTCGGACGGGTCGGGGACCCGCGGGCCATGGGAGATTCCAGTGGGAGCCGTGACCTTGTTCCGGGACGGGCTGCTAGTCAGTCACGACTTCTACGAGCCCGGCGACGACGCCGCGATCCTCGCGCGATATGACGAGCTGTCGGGGTTCCACGATCTGCCGCCGTACATGAAATTCGACCGCCTCTACAACGAGCGGCGCCTCGACGAGCTGCCCGCCATATACACGGACGACTATGTGATGGTCGATCGCCGGTCGATGGCTTGGGAGGAGATCCAGGGCGGTCGGGCACTGGTGGACACGTGCCGGAGCTTTCTGGACAGCGCGCCTGACCTGCGCTCCGTGTGTGTCGTACTCGAGGAGGACGCGAGCGGCGAGTTCGTGCTGCTGCGCAACACTTTCACCGGGCAGGGCTATGACGCCGGCAAAGGGGCGACGGGCCCGGTCGAGCTGGTGTTCATCGAGGCCGGCGTGTTGCGCGGCGGGCAGATCTGCAGGACCGAGCTGTTCGATCCCGGCGATGAGGCGCTCGCGCGCGCGCGCTTCGACGAGCTTCGGGCCGAGCGGGCTGCAACGCCTGGGGCGCGCGTGGCGTTCGAGTTCGACCGGCTGTTCAACGCTAAGCGGTTCGACGAGCTGAGGAACCTTTTCACCGAGGACTTCGTGATGGTCGACCACCGGCAGCTGGGCTGGGAGGAGCGACGCGGCCCGGAGGTGATGCTCTCTCATATCCGGAGCACGCTCGCGACCTCGCCTGGGGAGCGGTCGCGCTGCGAGCCGACCGTCGATGACGGCGGCGATGTCGTGATCTACCGGGACACGTTCTCGGGCGAGGGACTCGACGGCGTCGGCCCGTGGGAGCTCGTACTCGACCTCGTGATCGTGCTGCGCGACGGTCAGGTCGCGCGGATCGAGAGCTTCGATCCCGCCGACGAGCGCGCACGGACCGCGCAGTTCAAGGGGCTACGTGACCGCCGCCCGCGTACCAGCTAGCTCGTGAGTTCTCGGGGCAGGGCGGTCGCAGGTTCAAATCCTGTCTCCCCGATGTAAATATACCTGTAAAGCGGGGCAGCTTTTACTGGAGTTCGAGCCGCCGCTAGCACCTCTCAGGGGGCCAAAAAAGGGGGCTAAGCTCCGGTGTTATTCCGCGGGCGTTCCGCGGGCGTGCTCGACGAGATTAGCGTGAATTTGCTCGTCTTCACCAGGTGGCTGGCCGGCAGTCTGCTCGACCGAGGCTTGGCGGAGAGCTTGGGCCTCCTTGGTGGCGGCGGCGCCGGTGAGACGAGCCATCCGCTGGAGTGTCGAGCGCAGGAAGGAGAGCTGCTCGTGCCGTCCGAACAGCCGGAAGCCCGCGCGGATGATCAGGTTGGGGTCTGGGGCGGGTCGTGAGAAAGCGTGGATGCGGAACTGCACCTCGCCGGTGTCGGCCCATTTCCAGACGCGCCAGTCCATCTGTCCCATCTCCAGGTGCCCCTTCAGAGTGCTGTAGTCCCAACCCCACGTGTACACCTCGCGGCGGTCGATTTGGAAATGCTCGTCGTGCACGCCTGTGACCCGGACGCCGGAGTTGAAGCGCAGCAGCCGGTGAAAGTTCAGCTGGAGGACCATCGTTCGCCCGTCGAGCGGCTCGTCCGGGTCATAAAACGCACGCACGATCGAGGGGTCGGCGAATTCGTAGCCTCGCATCAGGCGCTTGGCAGCAGCGAACGAACCATCCTCCAAAGGTGGCCCGGGCGGCTCGGAACCTAGCGTCTGGCAGAAGTCGTCGACATGCCAGCCGTTCTCCGGGGTGTACTCGCCACAGCGGGACTGGTCAAAGTTGATCGGTCGCCTGCGAAATTCGTCTAGCAGAGCCTGCGGGTTGCGGTGCGAGATGGCGCTTTCAAGATTCAAGAATGGCTCGGTCTCCAGGCCTGGTTCGTGGCCAACGCCCGAGTGGCCGAATGACCCGGCCACACGAAATAGCAGTGCTTCGCGGTTCGTTTCGCGGGCCTCATCCGACGAGTCGAGACCGTGTGTCGATGAGCTGAGCGAAAGCAGCAGTATCGGCGACGGTCACGGTTAGCTCTGGATGTCTAAGCACGCCGAAGGGCTCGATTCCCGGCACTTTCTCGCGGAAGGTCAGCAACACACCCCGGCTGCTGTTGCTGGCGAATGTGATCCCGAGGTCCGTTAAGCCGAGACGCGGCGGTCCTGCGACCTTGAAGAATTTGTAAGGGCCTGTGATTTTGACCGCAGAGATGTTCGACAAAGGCGTGGTTATTCGCCAGCGCCCAAAATGCGCGTCAAGGCTTTCATCGTTTACGTCGACCCAGGCGCGCGCCGGTGTGATCCCGAACAACCGGCTGGCGCGCCGGTGCCCCGGCACCCAAGCGAACGAGAAACGCTTCGGGTCCGCCAGCTGCTTTTCGGTCGAAGAGTCGGAACGAGGGACGATGTATTTCCGCTACCCTAGCTCGCCGGCAGGCAAACGATTGCCAAGGGCCGCCACCGAGTAAACGGTGGGCGTTTCACGCGATATTCGCTCGGCAGGCGCTCTTCCGCGCGCGAAGCGCATCGCCACTAGACGCCCGGCGACCTCATCCTCGAGAGTGTCTTCTGAAACCGGATCCAGCCCGGGCTTCATGGAGAGGCGGTGGTGCGCTGGATCTCGCCGGCGGCGACCGCGGTGGGCGCGCCGGCCGGCTCGGAGGGGATGAGGTAGCGGTAAAGCAACGCTGCGATCGCTCCGCCGAGCAGAGGGGCGATGATGAACAGCCAGACATGCGACAGGGCGGTGCCTCCGACGATGATCGCGGGTCCGAGGCTTCGGGCTGGATTCACCGACGTGCCGTCGAGCGGAATCCCGATCAGGTGCACTGCGGTCAGGGCCAGACCGATCGCCAGGCCCGCGAACCCCGGCGAGCCGACTCGGCTGGTGGCGACCAGCACCACCAACACGAACACCAGGGTCAGCACCACCTCGGTGACGAACGCGCCGCCTGCCCCGATCCCGATCATCGATGCCTTGTGCCCCCAGCCATCGGCGCCCAGCCCGACCGTTGATCTCGAGTAGCTCGGCGAGCCGGACACGATGCCCCACAGGACCAGCGCCCCCAGGATCCCGCCGAGAAACTGCGCGACCCAGTAGCCGGCGGCCTCCTTCAGACTCATCCGTCCGGACACGACGAAGCCCATCGTCACCGCCGGGTTGACATGGCAGCCCGACAGCGGACCGAGAACGTAGGCCAGCGCGAGCAGTACCACCCCGAACGCCAGCGCGGTTGCGACCACCCCGGCCGACGTCGACCCGCCGGCCAGCTTGAACCCAAAGCTCAACGTCGCCACCCCCACGCCGATCAGCACCAGCACCGCCGTCCCGATTGCCTCAGCAACGAACTTTCGATGCTCCATACCTACCTCCTACCGATTGACCTGCGTGAAGCGGCGCCGACGTCGACGCCGCCGAGGATCGCGCTACCAGAGCTCCCCGCTGCTCAACACATACACGAACGGGACCACGGGCACGATCGACACCAGAGCCCAGACCAGCTTTGACACCAGCCCGATGTCATCTCGGCCAAGCAGGTTCAGCCAGACCAGCAGCACGGCCAGCGGATGCAGGATGCACACCAGCAGCTGCGCAAGTTTCTTCATGGCCTCAGGCTTTCGGTGAGTGTTGATCGACATACGCCTGCGGATCCTGATCTTTGGCCTTGACACCGGTGACATGCGCGGCCTCAAACGCCGCGAACGCCACCGCCAGCTCATGCCGGGTCTGCACCGACGCGTGAAGGCGAAAGTCCTTGAGCCCGTCGCGCTCCTCCTCGGCCATGTGATTGCCGTTGGCCACATCCGCAGCCGCGACCGCCTCAAACCAGCCGTCACTCCCGACCGCGTGCTCAGCCACCGCATCCCGAATCTCGTTGTGATCGTGAATCGCATCCGCGCTCTCCGCCGCGGGCGTCTCATCACCCCCGAGCCCCCTAGCAAGCTTCAGCAGCGCCGGATAGAACAGACGCTCCTCAGCCGCGGCGTGCAGATCCAGCAACGCCCCCAGCCGTCCCCACACCGCCGGGAGCGCGTCCCTATTCTCGCGACCGATGTCCTGCAACATCGCGAACAGCCGGCGCTGCTCCTGATGATCATCAAGGATCAACTGCGTCACATCCACGCTCAGGCCTCACAGTCCTGGCGCCAACCGGCGCCGCTAGCCACCGTACTCCATGCGGCTCCAGGCGAGGGAGACTCTCGCGCTCAGTGCGTGCTGCGCCAGGACCGGATGGTAATGCGGTCAGGCGGCTGGCCCCCGGCGAGCCTGGCGGCGTTCTGCAGTATCTCGGCCCAGGTGTAGGACTGCATGCGTTGGATGAGGCCCACCCGTTGAAGCAGGTAGAAGCTGAGGCCAGCAGCGCGCTCGCGGGTTTGGAGTTCGATCACGATGTCGTTGTGCTCGCCGTTTCGGGGCCGAACGCGCAGCTCGATCTGGCCGTGCTGCGGGTGGCCGGGCAACGCCGCGAGCCGCAGGCGCTCATCCCCTTTCTCGGTTACGCGCATCGGCCCATTCCACGGCCCAGCCATGCGAATCAAAACCTCATCGCCCTTCTGGAGACTGCCCGACGTGCCCGGCGGGCGTTGAAAGCGCAGTACCTCGGTCGGCGCGACCACGTTGGGGTCGGCGGCGATGATCGCCAGCAACTGCTCAGTTGCGAGCTGGGGGCTGCGGGTCGTCGCTACATAGAGGTGGTGCGCGACTGGTCCGAGCCCAGGCTCGGTTTGACTCGGTGAGTCGCGGAGGTCAGCGGCTGGGAGCGGCGCGACGGGGTCAGAGCCGTCGATCTGCTCGACGAGGATTTCGCGGCGCAGGAACCGGAAGATCGCCAGCGGCGCTCCGACCAGCCAGCCGATCCGGCGCATCCAGCGGCGCGCCAGGCTGCGACTCATCATGTCGTTTGACAGGGGCGGCTCTTGAGGTCCCGCTGCGGAGTCTGCTGGAGGGTCCGGCTTCCCGGTCACCATAAGGGGTATACCTGAGTCCATGGCCGGCCGAGTCCTCAATCCTGCCGAACGGATGATCGGCTGGGCCGTGGGCCTACCGTTTGCGTCCTGGCGCTATCTCTCGCGGGAGACCAACATCCACCGCGAAGAGACCAACGTGTGCTGGCCACTAGAAGGCTTCCCAGCGGATGACGGCCAACCAACGACCGGCCGCGGATCCATCTTGCATGCGTGCCAGGGATGCGGGCCAGCCTTCCACCGCCGGTACCGCATTCAGGTCAAACGACCCGTTCTCAGCGCCGCAGAGCTGATGTCAGTGATTCAAAACGATCCGAACGTCGCCTGTCCACTCGAGGTGGCCCGGTTTGAGCGAGCCCAGAACTCCGGTTCGCTCAGCGTCGGCGAGGAACTTAAGGTGCGGCTACCTGGCCCGTGGAACGGTCCGGTCAGCGTGGTCGGCCTCTCCGACTGCTCGTTTCGCCTCGCCACTCACCGCGGTCACATGGAAGCGGGCGAGATCGAATTTCGCGCGCACGACGCCCACGAGGGGCTCACTTTCGAGATCGAGTCATGGGCACGAAGCAGCAATCGCTTGTTCGACCTTCTCTACGACCGGATGGCGATCGGACGCGAGCTGCAGCTGGACATGTGGGCTCACTTCCTCGAACGCGCCGCACAGATCAGCGGCGGCGTCCCGAGCGGCGGAATCGACGTGCTTAGCGAACGCTGCAACGAACACCCGCTCTAGGGACACCGCCTCGGCGCCCCGTGGGACTCGCCGGTTGACTCGCACAGACGGACCAACCCGGGTGGACGCGGCGAGGATCATCACCCTCGGGGTTAGCCCCACGACAGGTAGAGACAGTCTGGTTGCACGCTTGCCGTGCGGCGTGGCAGAGACACGCGTGCTCCGCCAACCATAGCGACCGGTTCCGGCCGGTAGCGTGATCGCACCCGGGGTCGACCGACTATGACCAACCAGAGGTTCCTTCGAGGAACTGAGCTCATCCAGATCCAAATGACCAGTCGGCAGGACTGTTCTCTACGACCGAGACGATGAGGTTTTTCGGGACGCACGCCGGCGCGCTCCTGCAGCACCGTCGCGAGACCCGCGTAGAGCGTCTTCTTTTGCTCCTAATCGCGCCCCTGCTCGGTCACCGCTGCTGGGGTCGTGGAAAGAAGAACGCCACGCGTCTCTGGTAGTCACGGTAGCCGGGCCTGTTTCGCATGCGGCGCTCAGTTCGCTGGGCGCCGGTGGCGAACATCAGCAGATAGCTCATGAGCATCGGAGCGGGGACCGTCAGCGCGGCGGGAGCGGACGCTGCGGCCGCGATCCATGCGCCGTCCCAGACCAGCGAATCGCCGAAGTAGTTGGGGTGTCGCGACCACCCCCACAGGCCGGTGTCCAGAACCGCGGGTCGCTCGGCGTCGTTCAGTTCGGTGTACCGAGACTTTTGGCCGTCAGCGAGCGCCTCGAGCACGGTGCCCGTGATCATGATCGCCAGTCCCGTGGGCGCCAGCCAGCGTCGCGGACTGCGGGGGAGCCGGCTGGCGGCGGCGAGCTGTACCGGCGCAGACACAATGAGCTGAGACAGGCCTTGGGTGAGGAAAACCTTGACCATGGCCTTGGCCGTGCCATCGCCTTGGAGGAACTCGGTGTAACGGGCGTCCTCCTGGTCGGACTCGCTCATCCGACCGAGCATCAGATACCCCAAGCGCGCTGCCCACCCGGTCGTTACCGCTGCCAAACCCCAACGCCGCGGAGCGTCACCACGCCCCGCCAGGGCTCCGACCACGGCTACGGTGGCCAGACCGGGGCCCCACACCGCGTCGGCGTAATCGCGCCTGCCGCGCGGCAACGCCACGCCCGCCGTCGCCGCTTGCAGCGCGGTCACTGTGAGCGCTGAATAGCCGACGACCCGGCGCAGATTGGCGACATCGACACAGCGCTGATCTCGACCGATCCCCATCAGCGTCGCGAGACGGTTCGGCAGGCGTCACGCTTGTAGCGCATTGAGCCGCTCCACCAGCTGTTTCTCGGTGTCGTGGCCGAGCTTCTCAAAGACGATCTTCCCAAGCGGCGCCGCCAGCTTCGCGAAACCTTTGAATTGCAGTACGTTGGTGTATGTGACCCTCGATCCCGTTCCGCTGCGGGTGACGTCGATGGTTTCAGTGGAGGTAGCGGTGTCGTTCCGCCCGACGAGCACGATCCGTTCGTCGGACAGCTGGTCCAGGGAGTAGGTCAACTCCGTGCTGATGCCGACGATCTTCGACGTATTGCGCCACGAGGAGCCGACCGTCACGGGCCCGTCGTCGATGCGCTCGCATCGCACCGTTCCTGGATCCCATTGCACCGCGTGAGCGAAGTCGGCGAGATACGGGACGACGATCTGCGGCGGAGCGTCGACGGTGAAGGTGCGAGATACGGTAGTCACGGCAGCTCCTCGGTCCTTCTCGGGCTCAAACTCTCGGTTTGTCGGACGCTCTCCACCCTGCCACATCGCGCGTCCCTGTGTCGTTAGCGACCATGCGCAGCTTAAAAGGACCCGGGCCGGCATCTGCGTGCCACCCTCAGGGCCGCAGCGCGCCGATCTCGCGGCCGACACGCGGGTGGGGGAGGCAGCCAGGGCGCGCGAGACCCACTACTTGTAAAGACCTGCTCAGGCATGGTTTTGGTTCGATTCAGCCGTTCTTGCCTGGCTCGCTCCCCTACCGGGTAGGCTGAGCCCGGCGCGATGCTTGAGCCGGACGAACAGACTGACCTCATCGCGGAGTTTGCCGATTCCGGAGTCCGGACCTTCCAGCGTCAGGGCTCGCTCGTGGGGGTGCCAGGGTCGTACGGGCTCAAGCGCTGGCTGTACAAACGTTGGCGCAACAATGGGAACGCCGTCTACACCTTCGTCTGCTCGCTGCTTGCGATCGCGCTGAGCGGATTGTGGGCGCTGATCGTCAAACAGCCGCTGCTGTTCCCCAGCCTCGGGGCGACGGCGTTCCTGATCTTCGAGACGCCGATGGCCGAGGTCGGCTCACCCCGGAATACGATCATCGGTCACACGGTGGGTGTCGCCGCCGGCGCGCTGTCGCTCGTGCTCTTCGGTCTGTGGAGTTCGCCGAGCGTCTACGTCACCGGTATGAACGCCCCACGGATCGGCGCGGTGGCGCTGGCCGTCGCGTTGACTGGCGGTGTGCTGCGGGTCCTGCGCTCGGCGCATCCACCGGCGGGGGCGACGACGATCATCGTGGCCTCCGGGCTGCTCGCGCGTCCGGCTCAGCTCGTCGACGTGCTGGTCGGCGTTCTCCTCTTGACCGCTGCTGGATGGAGCCTCAACCGGCTGTTTGGCGTGCCTGCCCCCCTTTGGGGGGCGTCGCGCTAGCCGGCGCGGGTGCAGGTCGAAACGAGACGCCTACTGGTCCGCGTGGTTCAAGGCCTCACAATGCGGGCATTGAACGTACACACCGACCAGCTCCCCTCCGACGGTCCCCTCGGCCAGCGGAGCGGCGCAGTTTCCGCAGAGCAGGCGATCGGGACCGTCACCTTGGAAGGCGAGCTTTCCCTTCGGTGGAGCCTGAATGATGACGCTGTCTCGGACCTCGTCGGGCGAAATGACGTTCAGCTTGTGATCGGCCATGATGCGAGAACCTATCTACTCTCTCGGCACGTGGCAAGCCGCGGTTACGCACTTACTCGGCCGGCAAGCTCGGTTCAGCGACGGTTACAAATCGTGGCCCCGGTCACCGATGCTGTGAGACAATCACCTGATGAGCGATTGGCGTCTCGTCTCGGGCGACGCGGACTGGAACGCAATCGGTGAGATTCTTCGGGCCCACCGCACGCCGTGTGCGGTGACGATGGGAACCTTCGATGGAGTTCACGCCGGCCATCGGAGCTTGGTCGCCGCCACCCGCCGGCTTGCGCTGGACCACGGACTCGATGTGGTTGCCGTGACGTTCGCTCCGCGTCCCGAGCGCTACTTCGCCCACGGCGCCGTGCTGCCCGATCTCTGCTCAATCGACGAGCGGATCTCCCGGCTCCGGGCAGCTGGCGCCGACCGAGTCGTGGTGCTGCCGTTCGGTCGCACGCTCGCTGAGGTCCCGGCCGCGACATTCGCCGGCGCGCTGGTCGATGAGCTCGGTCTCGAGCTTCTCTGCGTGGGCGAGGACTTCTCCTGCGGCCGCGATCGAGAAGGCGATCCCGCGTTCCTACGAGCGCTCGGACTCGTCGTCCACGTCCATTCCTTCGTTCGCGATGAGGATGGCATGAAGGTCAGTTCCTCCCGGCTGCGCGAGCAGCTCGTCGCCGCCGCTTCCTAGGCTCCGTATGAAATAGGATGCCGGGACGCCGAACAGGACAAAGGAGACTGGGATGAGTGCACCAGGCGCACCGGTCGAGGTTCCGCCGGAGATCGTCGAATATCTGAGCGGACAGCGGACGCTGACGCTGGCCACTGTTTCCTCGAGCGGCGTGCCTCGCGCGAGCACCTTCCTGTACGTGAACGACGGGCCGACGCTGTACTTCTGGAGCCGGGCCGGGACGATCACCACCAATCACATCGACCAGAACCCCGTCGTCTCCTTCGCCATCGACGACTATTCCGAGGACCTCAACGCTACGCGGGGCCTGCAGGGCGTCGGCGAATGCCAGGTGATCCTCAGCGGTGAGCAGATCGCCAGGGTGGCGGACCTCTTCGGACAGCGGTTCCCAACGCTGTCGCCCGGATCGACGATGAGCATCTCGTTCTTCCGAATCGTACCCACGGACCTGCAGCTGATCGACAACCGCTCGGCGACGCCGGTCGCGACGCGCGGCGACTCTAACGCCTTCGGTGCCGATTTCCACCGGGACCGGACATTCAGCGTCGTGGCCAACCTGCCGACTCAGGACGCGGAGACGATCACCGCGCCGCTGCAACCGATCACCGCCACCGCCGGTCAGACGATCGTTCGCCAAGGGGGGCCGGCTGACAAGTTCCTGATCCTGCTCGAGGGAGCCGCCGAGGTGATTCGCGAGGTCGATGGACAGACCGAGTCGGTGTCGCCGCTGACGCCGGGGACGCTATACGGCGAGGTCGCGATCATGCTCGACCTGCCGCGGTCGGCCAGCGTCAAGGCGAGGACCGACGTCAAGCTCCTCGCCCTCGAGAAGGAGGACTTCCGCGAGCTCGTGGCGGGTTCGCTCGGCCTGTCGGTCGACTTCGACGAGGTCATCCGCGGTCGCCTCGACAAGCTCGCCGGCGCCTAGCGGGTACCCCGGACCGTGCCCGCCTTCGGCAGCAAAGAATTCCGCTCGACGGTCGGCAGCTTCGCGACCGGCGTGACCGTGCTCACCACGCGCGGCGAGCAACATCCCTACGGAATGACGGCCAACGCGTTCTCGTCACTCTCGCTCGACCCCCCGCTCATCCTGGTCTGCGTGATCTCCCGCTCCGAGGGGATGGACCAGATCACGGCCAACGGCTGCTTTGCCGTGAACATCCTGGCGGCCGAGCAGGAGCCGCTGTCCCGGTACTTTGCCTCGCGCGACCGGCCGAAGGGCCGCGACGCGTTTGCGGAGGTTCCCCACCGGACGGCGGAGACCGGATCGCCGATCCTGGAGGGCGCGATCGGATACCTAGATTGCAACTTGCACGCGCAGCACGAGTCGGGAGACCACCACATCATCATTGGTGAAGTGCTTGACATCGGCTCCGACCCGGAGGGGCTGCCGCTGCTCTTCCACGGCGGCCGCTACCGCGGGGTTCACGACCTCTAGGGCCTGGGTTCTGCGACGGACCCCTACTTCTCGGAGCGGATGCCGCGACTCCAGGTTGTCGCCGAACGGGGCTGGAGTTCGCCGTCCACCTCGATATCGACCTGCTCGTTGAGGAAACAGAGGCGATCGGCGATCCGCCGCGCCTCGTCGAACGGCTCGGCGTAAAACCAGACGAGATTCTCGGCGATCCCGCCGCCGGCCAGCTGCACCGAGTAGTACCCGGCGGTGCCCTTGTAGCCGCAGCGCGTGACGGTGTCGGACGGGACGAGGTGCGCGCGGACGTCCTCGCGCGCCAGGTACCAGCGGGTCGGCAGGTTGGACTCAAACAGCGCGATCGGGTTGCGGCTCTCGGCCAGCAACTCGCCCTCGAGCGAGATCCGCACGTGCCGCGAGCTCGGCAGGACGTCGAGCCGGTGATACGGATCCCGGGGGTGGACGAACATCTCCTCGTCCTCCTGGAACCAGCGGTCCACGCGGTTCCAGTAGAACGCGATCAGTCCACCGAACCCCGGCGCGCCCGCAATCGGCTCGGGATAGGTCCAGGCAGCGTTCTCGATCAGGCGGTCGCCTTGTTTGATCGAGTAGTAGCTCGCGTCCCCCTTCTTCGCGCAGTGGGTGCGGCGCTCGGAGGGAACAAGCACGTCCGCCCGGATGTCTTCGGGCGGGAAGTAGTAGACCGGCTGGAGGTTCGTCTCGGACATGATCCACGCGCTCACACTGTCGGCGATGGTCACGTCGTCAACCATCACCCGGATCCGTTTCGCGGTCGGCTCGAGGTACAGCGACCCGCCGGCGGGCGGGTCGAAGTTGAACGCGCCGGCCGGCGTCCGGCTCAGCGGACCTGTTCCTGTCATCAGTCCCATCCGCATCCCTTCCTATAGGCCGAGCATCGAAGCGATGCGCACGCGCTGCATCTCGTTCGTGCCTGAGTAGATCGGGGCGCCGACCGCGTCGCGCAGCCCCTTTTCCATGCCGTACTCGCGCATGTAGCCGCGGCCGCCGAACAGTTGCACGGCGGACAGCGCGGAGGCCAGATTGGCCTCGCTCGTGACCAGCTTCGCCATCGAGATCTCGGTGGTGACGCTGCGTCCCTTGGCGAACCGGCGAGCGGTGTCGTAGAGGTGTTTGCGCGAGGTCTCGACCCCGATCCTCTGATCGACGATCTTGCCGGCGACGTACTGGTTGGAGGCGATCGGCGCCCCGAACGCGGTGCGCTTCTTCACGTGGGCGATGCACCGCTCCATCCGCTCCTGCATCTCTCCGGCCATCATGATGAAGATGCACAGGATCTCCCAGTTCATCACGTGCTCGAGGATGAAGAAGCCGGCGCCCGGCTTGCCGACGATATTGCTCGCCGGGACTCGGCAGTCGGTGAACTCGAGCTCGCAGAACGGGCACGTGTTGAGCCCGAGCTTGGCGATCGGCGGTCCGACGTGGAACCCGGGCGTGTCCGTCGGCACCAGGAACGCTGTGATGCCCGACGCTCCGTCGCCGGCCCCAAGCTTGGCGTAGACGGTGATCACGTCGGCAATCGGGCCGTTGGTGATGAACGTCTTGCCCCCGTTGAGCAAATACCCGTCGCCGTCCGGCGTCGCAGTCGTGCTCATCGCCATCGCGTCGGAGCCGGCCGACGGCTCGGAGATCGCGTGGGCGCTGACGATCTCGCCGTCGATTAGCCGCGCCAGGTAGCGCTCCTTCAGCTCCTCAGAGCCGAACTTCTGCAACGGGATCGCCGCGCTGACGACCTGGGTGGCCAGCGCGAACAGGAGCCCGGCGTCCCGGCACCCGTAGCCAAGCTCCTCCAGCGCGTAGACGAGCGTGAGCGCGTCGTGGCCGAGCCCGCCCCACTGTTCGGCGAACGGGATCCGGATCACGCCGGATTCGCGGATCAGCTGCCACTTGTCGCGGTTGAACCGCTCGGCGGCATCGTCCTCGAGGACGCCTGCGTTGAGGGCCTCGTAGTACTTCTGAAGTCCCTTGCGCAGGGCCTTCTGCTCGTCATTCCATTCGCCAGGGGGGGCGGGCAGTGCCATCGTCGCGAGCCCTAGTAGACCGAGGAGTGGATGCCGGACTCGGTGAGGTGATGGGCCTCGTCACCGGTCAGCGCCGGGGTGAACATGCAGACGAGCCGCATATCGCCCTCGGGATCGGCGATCAGGTCGTGCATGTCGTGCTTGTCGAGGGCGTACAGAGTGCCCGGCACGATCTCGTGGCGGGTGCCATCCATCTCGACGACCGCGCCGCTGCCCTCAATGCAGTAGCACGCCTCCAGGTGGTGCTTGTACTCCAGGCGCGACGTGGTCCCGGCGTTGATGATCGTGTCGGTGACGGTATAGCCCATTCCGTCGGACTCGAGCAGAAATCGGCGGCTCAGACCGTTGCCCCAATCCACCGTCTTGACGCTGTCGAGCTTGCGAATCAGCATGGCGTGCTCCCTCTGGTTGTGTTACTGAACCGGCTTTGCCGCGGCCGAGTCCGGAACGTGTCCCAGCTCGGCCAGCAGCCCCTTGAAGTCTTCGACCACATCCCGGCCGGCCGCCTGAGCCGCCGCGACCCGGGCCACGCACTCGCTGCCGACGATCGCCGCGTCGGCCCCGACCGCACTCAGACCCTCGATGTGCGCCTTCGTCTTGACCCCGAAACCCACCGCGATTGGCACCGCGCTGGCGACGCGCAGGCGCTCTATCACCGGAACGAGGGCGGCGTGGTCAGGCGGTCCGACGGTGCCGCTGCGCCCATACGCCGCCACAAGGTAGATGTAGGCCGACCCGTGCTCGGCCGCCTCGTCCAGTACGGCCGGCTCGGAGGTGGCGTAGCACGTGGTAACGATCGGTTGGCCGACCTCGCGCGCGGCATCGTAGTACTGGGTCCGCAGCCGCGGCGGCAGGCCATGGACGAGCAGGCCGTCGGCACCGGCCTGCTTGACGCGGGCCAGGAACTCGGGCAGCGGCGTGCCCTTGATGGAATAGCTCCAGTCGGCGAGCAGCGCGATCTTCAAGTGCGTGAGTTCCGGGCGGACGCCGGCGATGAATTCCAGCACGGCGTCGGCGTCGACGCCGTCGGCCAGCGCCCGGCTCGCCGACTCGCGGATGACCGGCCCGTCGGTGGCGGAGTTCGGGAACGGGATCGCCAGCTCGAGGCAGTCGACCTTGGCCGCGTCAAGCATCAGCACGAGCTTCCGGAAGAGGTCCAGCGGCGGGTCCCCGGCGTTGAGAAACAGCGCAAGGCCGGGGCGACCCGGGAGCGGCTCGCTGAAGAACGCCACCGCGGCCTACCTCGCCCCCACGGCCCCGTGAGCGCGGATCCGTTCGATCAGCCGGACCGCCTCGCCGCTCGTGATCGTGTCCTCGGCGAGCTTCAGGGCGCCCGCCCAATCCTCCCTGACACCGCCGTTGATCGCCAGCACCGCGGCGTTCAGGCGGATGCTCTCGGTCGCGCCCGTCGGGCCGTCGCCGCTGATGAGCTTGAGGAAGTGCGGGACCGTGTCGTCGAGCTCGGCCACCGGAAGCAGGTCCTCGAACGGCCGGTCGGTCAGGCCCAGCTCGGCCGGGGAGATCAGCCGCTCAGCGTCGGCAGCGCTGTCGAACACGCGGCCGTCGGTGACGCTCAGCAGCTCATCGCACCCCAGGTCGTTCCAGCACAGCCAGTAGTCACGCGTGGGGTCTTCCTTAGCCAGCGCTCGGAAGACCGGCAGAACCGAGTGGTCCGAGACGCCGGTAATCTGCGTCGTCACGGGAACCGCGGCCAGGAATGGCCCGACGAGGTTGAAGAACCGCCCGACCGTCTTCATGTCGAAGGGCAGGATCTGGCGGGCCAGCAGCCGGAGCTCCTTGGGGTACACGAACGGTCCGGCGCAGGCGATCCCGAAGGTGTCGAGAAGCTGCTCGAGCTCCTCGTAGCTGCCGGCCATCCGGATCCCCAGCCGGTCGAGCAGGTCCACCGAGCCCGTCCGCGACGCATAGGCGCGGGAACCGGACTTGATCACCCGCGTGCCCATCGCCGCGGCGACGAACGCCGACGCCGTCGAGAGGTTGAACGTACTCGGCCCTCCGCCCGTGCCGACGATGTTGACCGTCGTGCGGGCGGGCGCAGCCGGCTGTGGGTTGGCCGCCCGGAGTGTGCTGAGCAGGGCGCTGACCGATGCTCCGTCCGGCATCTGGGTGGTCAGCGACGAGAGCACCGCGACCGCCTCGCCTGGAAACAACTCCTTGGCGGCAAGGCGCTGCCAGAAGTCCGCCCAGACGTCGGCTTCGATCGGATAGCTGTGCGTGACCAGCGCCGCCAGCGCCGGCGATGGGGTCTTGCTAGCCACCGGCGCGCGCGTTGTCGACAAACTCCTTGATCGCCGTGACGGTGCGGAAGCTGTCAGGCCCGAGCTCGGACTCGTCGATCGGGATGTCAAACTCCTCCTCCATCCAGGCGACGAACTTCAACAGGCCCAGGCTGTCGACGACCCCGCCGGTCAGCAGGTCGAAATCTGAATCGAGTTCGTCGACGGAGATGTCCGGCATGAACTCCTCAACGATGAAGCCCTTGATCTTTGCGGTCTCGTCATCCATTAGCTTTGTGTCCTCTGTAGTTCGGCCGTGATCGCGTTGCGATCGACCTTTCCGGTAGATGTCTTGGGTAGGGGTTCGGTAACGATCGTAATCTTCGATGGCATCTCGGTGCGGGCGAGCTTGGTCATGCAGTGCTGGCGCAACTTGAGGCTGTTCAGCGTCGAATCCGGCTCTTTGCGTACGACGGCACACAGTCGCTTCCCCGCGAGTTCGTCCTCGATCGCCACCACACCGACCTCAACGACCTCGGGGTGCTCCTGGATCGCCTGCTCGACGACCTGCGTCGAGACGCGGACGCCGCGCACCTTCACGTAGAAGTCCGCCCGACCCTCCAGCGTCAGCGTGCCGTCGTCGTGGCGACGGACGATGTCGCCGGTGCGGTAGAACGGCCGCTCCTCCCCGTCGACCGCGGTGAACCGCTCCGCGTTGAGCTCGGACTTCAGGTACCCACGGGTCTGGAACGGCGTCCACACGAGCAGCTCGCCGGTTCCGGTGCCATCGAGCGGCGTCCCGTCCGTGTTCTGCACGCGCGCCGTCACCCCGGGGAGCGGCTGCCCGACCGGGATGTTGCCCGGGATGCTGCCCTCGGCGAGGCCGAGGAACTCGTGCATCAGGCTATCGTTCGTCTCGGTGCAGCCATAGACGTTGTAACAGCGAGCTTCCGGGAACAGAGTCGGCAGCTCGGCCAGCGAGGTCGCCGGCATCTTGTCGCCCGTGGTGATCACATGCCGGACCGTCGGGAACGTGTCTCCACCGGCACGGTTGACGTCGATCAGCAGGCGGTAGAGCATGGGCACGGCCTGCAGCACGTTGACGCCGTTGTCGCGGATCAGTGCGGCCAGATAGGGGCTCTGCGTCGCGCGGTCTTGATCGACCATCACCACCGTGCCGCGGTGCTTGAGCGTCGTCCAGATGTCAAGCAGGCAGAGGTCGAAGTTGAGCGGCGCGTAGTTGGCCACCACCGTGCCGGGGCCGATCCCGAACTGGTCGGCGGCCCATTCGGTGAACGCGTCGATGCCCTCCTCGCGCAAAGGGACGATCTTCGGCAGCCCGGTCGACCCGGACGTCGTGAGCATGAACGTCACGCCCTCCGCCTCGCCCGCCGGCGGCCATTCCGACGCGGACAGGTCGATCGACTCGGTCTGCGGCGCGCCGACGAGCGCCCGCAGGCTGGCGGCGCTGTCGCTCCGGGGACCGGTTGGTGAGAGCACGGTGCTGACGCCTGCCTGCGCGAACAGCTTCGCCAGCGTGTCGGCGGCGAGCTCGGTCGACGGCAGTAGGAACGGTTGGCCTGACTGCAAGCACGCCAGGATCAGCGCGATCGCCTCGGGCGACTTCTTCGCCCGGATCCCGATCGGCCGATCGGCCGGCAGGCCCGCCAGATCGTGCTCGATGAAGGCGTTCTCGGCCATGGTCCGCAGCTCGCCGTAACTCGTCGCCTCCCCGTCCCAGATCAACGCCGGCGCATCAGGCGCCTGCTCGGCATGGGCGGCGAAGTGCGCGGCGAGTGATGTCACGGCCCCGGCGCTCACGCCGCCTGCGCGCTCCGGTGCCGCTGGAACTCGTCGATCCAGCCCTGGACGCTGTCCGCCTGGAGCAGTCCGGTGCCGACCAGGAGTCCCTTGAAGCCGCTGCCGATGAGCTCCGCGGCGATCTTCGGGTCGGTGATCGCGCTCGCGCTCGCCGGGACCGGCGTGCCGGAGTCGATCACCGCGTCAAGCAGCAAACGGCTGCGGTCCAGGTCGCCGGCTCCCCGCTCCTGCGTGCGGATGTCCTTGTTGTTGATGGCCACGATGCACTCCTCGGCGTGGACCACGGAAGCGAGCTCCTCGTCATCGGCGATCTCCACGAACGGAGTCAGCCCGTGGCGGAGCGTGGTCTCGATCATGTGCTGGAAGGTCGACTTCGGCAGGATCCGCGCGGTCAGCAGCACGGCGGAGGCACCGATCTCCTGGGCCCGGATCACCTGCTTCTCGCGGGTGATGAAGTCCTTCTGGAGCAGCGGCACCTCGGTGAGTCCGGCGACATCGATCAGCATCTGCTCCTCCCCGCCGAACCACCGGCCGGTGACCACCGAGATGCACGGTGCGCCGGCGGCGATGTACTCCGAGACGATCTGCTCGATCGGGCGATCGCCGATCAACTCGACGCCCTCGGCGTCCGAGCGCTTGACCTCCATGATGATCGGGAGCGGCGACGCCACCAGCGCATCGATGAAGCGACTAGCCATTGTCCCGCCACGCGTGCGTGATTGCGTCCACCCGCTGAGCGCGGATTCTCCCGTCGCCACCCCTGGCGTTGGTGTCGACGTCAACGCCCATGAACCGCGGGTGCTCAGTCAGTGCGGCATACCGGTCCCGGTTGGCTTCGGAAATCCCGCCCGCGATCAGGAAGGGCAGGTTGAACCTCGCCGTGATCGCGGTCGCGGTAGCGGGATCGAGCGCGAGTCCGGTGCTGCCCACGCGCCCGTCGTCGGCGACAACGTCGAGCAGGAACGCGTCGGTGCCGGCCTTCTCGTAGGCACCGACCAGCGATCCCTCCAGGCACTCACCGCCCTTGACATGCAGGACCTTGAGCACCTTCACCTCCGGCGCCTTGGCCTTCAGCTTGCGCACCAGCCCGGGTGACTGGTAGCCGTGGAGCTGGATCCACCCGGCCTCGGCGGCCGCGAGCGCAGCCCCGAGCAGTTCAGCGTCCTTGGAGAACGTCACCAGCACCGCCGCCGGCTTCTCGACAGCGGCCGCGGCGAGCTCGACCCAGCGATCGAGCGGCAGATCGTGCGGGCCTCCGACGACCCCGTACCAGAGGCCGACGAAGTCGACTCCGACCGCCACGAGAATGTCGAGCTCGGCGTGATCGACGACGCCGCACACCTTCACTTTCGTTCCGTTGGCGGGCGGCGGAGCGGTCACCGTCCGCTCGCTGACGAATCCGACTGCGCGCTCAACTCGTTTCTCCCCCGCAGAAGTAGATGGCCCCAAGGCGGTGACTCTAACTCTAACACCGAAGTGCCACCTGAGAAAAGTCTTCCCGCCCGTGCCACGGAGGTTCCGCTACCCCGAGCGCTCCGGTTGTCACGCGCCGTGATCGGCCTGCGGAAGTTGGTCGGAGCCTGTCCCGAAGCGGCAAGGATCGACCCTGGTCCTGCGCTTGCATGCGTACACGGGGTCAGTCATGATTGCGCGTCTACTGGCATTTGCGAGGGGGTTCTTGGGTGGCTCATCGGCTGATCACGGGGCGCAGGCAGGCGCGGGCACGAGCGACAGGAGACGGTTTTGAGCAGCGATAGACAGCCGGCAGACCGGTACGACGTGGCGATCCTCGGCGGAGGCCTGGCCGGCCTGACGCTCGGCTTGCAGCTCAAGCACGCCCGCCCCGAGACGAGCATCTTCATCGCCGAGAAGCGCCCCGGGCCGGCACCCGAGGCCGCGTTTAAGGTCGGCGAGTCCACCCAGGAGATCGCCTGCAACTACTTTGGAGAAGTGCTGGGCCTGATGGAGCACATGGAGACGCAGCAGGTCCGCAAGTGCGGCCTGCGCTTCTGGTTCCCGGCGGGGGACAACAGCAACCTCGCCGAGCGGATCGAGCGAGGGCCACGAGCTCACACGCCGGTTCCGAGCTGGCAGTTCGATCGTGGCCGCTTTGAGAACTATCTCGGTGAGCAGAACGATGCTGCCGGAATCGATCTGTTCCCGGGCAGCTTCATCACCAACGTCGAGGTCGGGGATCCCCACCACGTGACTATCGTCCGCGGCGGCCCTGGAGGCCAGGAGTCGACGATCCAGGCGCGGTGGCTGGTCGATGCCGGCGGGCGGTCGTTCATCCTCAAGAAGAAGCTGGGTCTGCTCGAGGACAACGGTCACACGGTCAACTCCGCGTGGTTCAGGCTCGCCGGCGGACTCGACATCGAAGACTGGGCCGACCCCGACGACGATGACTTCTTCAACCGGATGTCGGAGCGGGGGCTGCGGCAGTTCTCGACCAACCACCTCTGCGGCAAGGGCTACTGGGTGTGGATGATCCCGCTCGCCTCCGGGCCGATCTCGATTGGGATCGTCGCCGACCCGAGGTTCCACCCGTTCGATCGAATGGACACGCTCGATAAGGCGCTCGACTGGATCCGTGAGTACGAGCCGCAGCTCGGTCAGTCGCTCGACGGCCGTCGCGACCAGATTGAGGACTTCCTCAAGATCGCGGACTTCTCCTACGGATGCCAGCAGGAGTTCTCCGGCAGCGACCGCTGGTGCCTGGTTGGTGAGGCGGGGCCGTTCCTCGACCCGTTCTACTCCCCGGGGTCAGACTTCATCGCCTTCTCGAACACGTTCACAACGGATCTGATCACCCGCGAGCTCGGCGGCGAGGACGTCGCCGAGCGGGCGGCGGCCCATAACGACCTGTTCCTGAATTGCTACCGGGTGCACCTCACCGAGTACGAGAACCAGTACGTCTTCTGGGACAACCCGATGGTGATGAACGTGAAGATCAGCGCCAACAACATTTACTACTGGGGCTGCCTAGGTCTGCTGTTCTTCCACCGCAAGCTCACGGACCTCGAGCTGATGGCAGCCGTCCGGCCCGACGTTGAGCGCATGTGGACGATCACCCGCACCCTCGAGGCCATGTTCCGCGAGTGGCACGAGCTCGAGTCGCGCGAGTGGCGGCGAGCGATGGTCCCGACGCAGGATTTCCCGGCGATGTTCGACCGCCACGAGGACATGATCGCCGGCTTCGACGACGAGCAGCTGAAGACGCGGATCGCGGCCAATGCCGACCTGCTCGAAGCCTACGCCGTCCTCGCCTTCAACCGGGCGGCGAGGAATCTTGGCGACGCCGCGCCCAGCGAGGACCAGAAAATCAACCCCAGCGCGATCAGCCTCGACCCAACCCGCTGGGAAGCCGATGGGCTGTTCGACGGCTCCGGGATGACGATCGCGGAGGCGCGCGAGTCACCGGCCGGGGCGATGGAGAACCTGTTCATGGAGGCGATCGCGCAGCCGGCCTGAGATCTTGCCCTCGCCACTGAAGGCCGGCAGCAGGCTCGACAGCTACGAGGTCACGAGCCTGCTTTCCGCCGCCGGCGTCAGCGCCGTCTATCGCGCGCGCCATGTCGTCACCGGCGACGAGGTCGCGCTGAAGGTCCTACCGAGAGAACTTGCGGCTGACGACACGCTCCGCCTGCGCTTCACCCGCGAGGCGCGGTTCGCCCGCGAGCTCGCGCACCCCGCCGTGGTCCGCATCCGCGACGTCGGGGAGACCAAAGACGGGCTGTACTTCGCGATGGAATTCGTGACCGGTCGGGATCTCGGCAGGTTCCTCGCCCGGCAAGGTCCGCTCCCGCTGCCGCGGGTCGTCTCGATGCTCACCCCGGTCGCCGAAGCGCTCGACGCCGCCCACGCGGCCGGCATCATCCACCGCGACGTCAAGCCGTCCAACATCCTGGTTGCCTCGGGCGATCCCCATCACGCCGACGGGACCTGTCTGCTCACCGACTTCGGGTTCGGCGTCGCCCCCTCGCTGGACATCCGCCGTTTGACCCAAGCGGGCACTTTCGTCGGCAGCGCCGCCTACGTCGCACCGGAGCAGGTCAGCGGAGATGCCTACGACGATCGCGTCGACGTCTACGCGCTCGGCTGCGTGCTCTGCGAATGTCTGACCGGCCAGCCGCCGTTCCCCCACGAGCGGCTCGCCGATGTGCTGACCGCGCACGTCTCGGAGCAGCCGCCGGAGATCTCAAAGCGCCTGCACGGACTGCCGCTGGCGCTGGATCCGGTGATCGCAAAGGCGCTGGCCAAGAATCCCGCCGCGCGCTATCCCACCTGCCTGGCGTTGATCGAGGCGCTCGGCCGCGCCCTGCGCAAGCCGATCGGACCTGTGGTGCCCGCCTCGCCGGCTCCACGGCGAGCCAGCGCGCGGGCGGCCGTGCGGCTCGACGTCGACTGGCATGGGGGCAAGGCCACTCTGCAGGTCGACAGTGGTGGCGACCCGCTGCTCGTCTACTGGGACGGCGGCCGTTGGGTCGAGCGCCAGCGCTGAGCGAGAGGCACGTCGCCCTCGACGCCGACCGGGGGCACGATCGCAAACGCCCCCGAGCGCGCGCTCAGCTCGCTGATTAGACGGTTGGACGCGGGCACCACCGGTCCGGACGCCGGCTTGCGCATCAGCCAGGCAGCGAAAACACCGGCGACCACGGCCACGCCGAGAATGACGAACCCCGTCCGCGCGGTCGCGTAGGCCAGCGCCTCGCGCAGGGAGGTCGCGACCTGGTCCGCAACACCAGGCGGGATCCCGCGCGCCACCGGTGGCGGTCCGGACCCGACCGAGTGCGCGATCGCCGCCGACGCTGCCGGCGGCAGGGGCGCGGTGACGAGATTGTCGGCAGCGCGCGTCCGGCCGACCGACTGCACGACGGCGCCGATCACGGCCACGCCGACGGCGGCACCGATCTGGCGCGACATCGCGAGCACGCCCGACGCAGCCCCCGCGAACCGCGCCTCGGCCGAAGCGATCGCCAGCCGCGAGATCGGCGCCCCGATGAGCCCCATCCCGATCCCCAAGAGGACCATCACGGCCACGATCACGCCATAGTCCGTGGTCGCGGTCAGCCGCGTCTCGGCACCGCCCGACGCTGCCAGGAACACCACCCCGACCGCGACGACCGGGTACGCCCCGAAGCGCTCGGACAGGCGGGCGGACACGGGACCGAGCAAGGCGATCGGCACGGTCGCGGGCAGGTACATCAGGCCGGCCTTCAACGCGCTGAAGCCAAGAACCGCCTGCATGTAGATCGCCATGTACAGCAGCACCCCGAGCACCGAGAACATGAGCACGAAGCCGGCGATGTTGGTGCCCACGAACGGCAGGCTGCGGAAGGCCGCCAGCGGGACGATCGGCGCGTCGCTCCGCCGCTCGATGGCGACAAACAGCGCCAACGCGGCGACCGAACCGGCGAGCAGGCCGATGATGCGCGCCGACCCCCAGCCCCACGAGCTCGCCTCGATCACCGCCAGCACTGCGGCGGTGAGAGCGAGCGATACCGTCACGATCCCCGGATAGTCGATTTTCCGCGAGCCGCCCTCGTCGCGCGATTCACGCGCGGCGACCAGGGCGATCACAAACGCGATCAGCGCGATCGGGATGTTCAGGTAGAAGATCGCCCGCCAGCTGACGGCCTTCGTCAGAACGCCCCCGACGACAGGTCCGATCGCGAGGGCCACACCGGTTATCCCGGTCCACAACCCGATCGCTCGGGGGACGAGCTCGGGCGGAAAGTTTGTCACGATCAGCGCCAGCGTCGCCGGGATCATCAGCGCTGCGCCCGCGCCCTGGGCCGCGCGCGCGACGAGCAGCGTCGCGTTGTTGGGGGCAACGCCGCAGCCCGCGCTGGCGGCCGCGAACACGGCGACACCGATCAGGAAGATGCGGCGCCGGCCGAAGATGTCGCCTAGCCGACCGCCGGTCACGAGCAGGACCGCGAACGACAGAAAGTACGCGTTCACGACCCACTGAACGTTCGGGAACGACGAGTGGAGGTCGCTCTGGATCGACGGCAGGGCGACATTGACAACGGTCCCGTCGAGCACGTTCATCCCAAGTCCGAGCCCGGCCGCCACGAGGGTCCACCAGTGGCGGGTACCGGCAGCGACACCGAGCCCGCCCGGGCGGCCGGGCGGCTGCGCGGTCGCCGCGGGCGGACGGACCGCCGGCCGGGGCGCCGGCGGTTGCGCTGTCCGAACCACGGTTCTGTCAACCGGCCGCAGCGCCGTGGCCTGCAACGAGTCTCCAAGCGGGACCGGAGCGGGGAACCGCACGGTCATCCGGCTGAGCCCGAGGGTCAGCTCGGCGTCGGCGGCGAGCCACACCGGTCCGGTGATCCGCTGGTCGCCGACCACGGTCCCGTTGGTCGAGCCGAGATCCTCGACGAGCACTCGGGAGCCCTCGACTCGGAGGCGCGCGTGGCGCCGGGACATCTCGGTGTCGGCCTGCACGTCGATGTCGGCGCCCTCCCGGCCGATGACCATCGTCCCCACCAACTCGACCGTCCGGCCGGCGGCGGGGCCTTCGTGGATGTGAAGCGTGAACATGCGAGCCGAGTTCGCCATCCGGTAAGTCGGGGCTCAGATCAAGTTCGTCGAACGCCGTGCCGAGGCGAGATCGACGGGTCGCGATAGCGCCTGAAGCTCCGTCAGCTGCGCCAGCGCCGCCTCGCGCCCGGCCTGGAGGTACAGGTCGGCATTCTGAAAGTCGCGCCACTCGCCTGGCCCGAATCGCGGCGTGATCGCGACGTCCGCGAGCGCGGCGTGACGGGCACTCGTGTCGACCTGGCTGAGGTCCATCGCCTCGAACATCGTGTCGAGTGCTCCGCGCCGGCGCTTGCGCTCCGGCTCGGGCTCGGGCTCGGGAGCGCCCGGCCACCGCTCGAGTTTCTCCTGCCCGAGCAGGTTCACCGACACGACGATGTCGGCTCCGTCCTCGAGCACAGCCGCGGTCGGCACCGGGACGAGCGCGATCGCGTCGATCAGCCGATGGCCGTCGCGCTCGACCGTCGGGAACACGCCGGCGACCGACATCGCCGCCAGCAGTGCCTCGTGCAGCTCCCCGGAGCGCTGGGTCACCGGCGCGCGCGCCGTCAGGTCGACGGTCAGGATCGACAACGGGATGACCGCGTCGGAGAACCGTCGCCCGTCGGTCGCAGCGCGCAGCATCTCGACGAACACTTCGAGGCCCGCGGCGCCGACCACCGGGCCGGCGAAGATTTTGGCGACGGTCTCCTCATCGAAGCTGGCCCGGAACTGCGCGTCGATCGACGCCGCGTCCTTTCCGAGCGCGAGCTGAGTGGCGATAAACCCGCCGACGCTCGCGCCCGCGGCGAAGTCAACCGCGTACCCGGCCTCCTCGAGCACCTGCAGGACGCCGACATGCGCGCAGCCCTTCGCCCCGCCGGCGCCGAGGGCGACGCCGAGCTTGGTGCGGGTGAGATGCCGGGCGATCCAGGCAATGTCTGCGTCGGCGATCGGGAACTCCGGCTGTCGAGGACAGTCGCGGACGACCAGCTTGAGGGTGTCGAGGTGCCACATCTGGCTGGCCCGCCGGGCCTCGTCGGACACCAGCACGATCTCGAGCCGCCGCCCCTCCGCGCTCCGGGCAAAGACGCCGAGCTGCTCAGCCTCCTGACCGTTGCCGACGAGCGCGACGACGCGGTCGACCTCGTCCAGAAGCACCCCCAGCGTGTCGGGATCGAATGCGCTGGGAATCAGCACGGTGTCGCTGACGCTGGCGAGATCGTCCGAGCGCGTCAGCGCTCCCGCGAACGACAACGATCGGTCGAGCACGGTGACCGGATGAGGGCTCGCCGCGCGAGCCGCGGCGACGATGGCGCCGATCGTGCCGCGCAGCGACTCGCCCGCCACGATTCCGATCTCCTCCCCGCGGTTGCTGTTGCTGCGGGCACTGGAGCTGAACAGCGCCGCGCTTCGAGCGCTGGCCCGGAACAGCCGCTCGCGCTGACTCTGGATGACATTGACCAGGATCTGCGGGAACCGGCCGGCGAGGTCCAGCAGGTCGGCGGCGTCGAGCTCGAGCGTCTGCGCGACGGTGCTGGCGAAGACGGTGGCGGTCCGCTCAGCGCCGGTGATCGCATCCTGCGCACCGATCACATCACCCTTGCGCATCCGGAGCTCGATCTCGCCACCGCCGGCGGTCGTGCCCGCGGTCCAGTTCACCAGGCCGGCGGTGATCAGCCAGATCCGGTCACTCGGCTCGCCCGCGGCGCACAGTTGCTCACCGGCGGCGAACTGTCGCGGCCGCATCTGGGCAACAACGGCTTCGCGCTCCGCCGGCGCCAGCCCCTCGAACAGACGACTTCCGGCAAGCGCCGTCTCGCCCGACATCTAAATCGCCCCTCGCGTCACTGGACCGCAGCGTATGGCCGTGGCAGCGGTCACGTCAAGCGATGAGATCTCACAGTCGGCCCCTGACTTGGCTATAGGATGGGCGTCGTGGGCGTGGCAGAACCAAGGGGAGCCTCCGGCAGCGTGCCGATCATCACCGGCAAGAAGCTGATGCTCTTCGCAGGGCGCGGCAATCCGGTCCTCGCCGCCGAGATCGCTCGGAAGCTCAGGATCGAGCTCGGTCACGTGACGCTGACGACGTTCTCCGCGGGCGAGGTCTACTGCCGCTACGAGGAATCGATCCGTGGCGCCGACGTGTTCATCGTGCAACCGATGTGCGGCAACGAGGACACCGGGATCTCGGCCAACGACGCGATCATGGAGTTGATGCTGATGGTCGACGCTGCGCGCGGCGCATCAGCCAATCGCGTGATCGCGGTCAGCCCATGGTTCGGCTACGCGCGACAGGACAAGAAGTCGGCGACCCGCGAGCCGATCAGCGCCCGGGTCGTCGCGGGCATGCTCGAGTCGGTCAGGACGGACCGCATCCTTACGGTCGATCTTCACGCCGGCCAGGTGCAGGGCTTCTTCCACGACCCGGTGGACCACATGACGGCGCTGTTCCTGCTGGCGGACTACTTCCGCAGCCTCAACCTCGACGATCTCGTGGTCGTCTCCCCGGATGTCGGCCGAGTGAAGCTCAACCACAAGTTCGCCGAGACGATCGGAGCCGACCTCGCGTTGATGACGAAGGAGCGCCCCGCGCAGCAGGTCGCCGAGATCGGATACGTGATCGGAGACGTGCGAGGGAAAACCGCGCTGATCGTCGATGACATCATCGACACCGCCGGCACGCTGTGCGCTGCCGCGCGGACGGTGCTGGACGCGGGCGCGGCCCGCGTCTACGCCGCATGCACCCACCCAGTCCTCTCCGGGAAGGCGTTCGAGCGGCTCGCGGCCGCGAGCTTCGAGCAGATCGTGGTGACCGACACGATCCCGCTTCGATCCGGCGCGCCTAAGAACATCGTCGTGCTGTCCTGCGCCGACATCCTCGCCGACACGATCCGCCAGGTGTTCACCGATGGCTCGGTGAGCGCGGTGTTCGGGGGCGAGAACCAGCTGTTCTGAGGAGTGAAGCGCTAGGACGAGACCTTAAGCTGCTCCAGGAAGGCCGCGGCCTTTTCGGGCGTCCCGAGCCAGTCGAAGAAGTCGGCTCGATTGTTGAACGCGTTGACCCACCGCTCTCTGATCTCCGGGACGTCGTTTCCTGCCGTCAGGACCCGGACAATCTCCTCGGGCATGCCGCCGAGGATCTTGTTGTTCCACTCGGTGTAGAAACGCATCTCCGAGTTCCAGAAGTCGTCCCACGTCTGCTCCATGAACGCGCGGTCGTACGGGGCGTCGCCGTGCGCGCGGATCGCCTCCAGATACGCGTCGGCGGCCAGGGCGCAGCTGTTGGCGCCCGGAGCCGTCAGCGGGTCGTTGACGACGACGGCGTCGCCGATTCCTAGCACCAGGCGACCGGATGGCAGTTGGCCGACCGGCTCGCGGACCACCGGGGTCACTCCCCCCCTCAGGTTCGCGAGGGCGTCCGCCGGTTCGCAATCACGGCAGCGCTCGTACATCCCCGGCAGGTATTCCTTCAGCAGCTGCTTGGAGTGGGCGAGGTGCTTCTCCACCGGGAGTTGGGACTGGCCGAGGTGCTCGCCCTCGCCCGCCGGCCAGTTGTCCCACGGTCCCCCGGGGAAGTATTGGAACACGAGGAGGTGGGCTGGCCCCGTGGGGAGGAGCACCGGCAGAATGATGTTCTCGCCGCAACCCTTGACGATTGTGATGCAGACAGCGTCCCAGGGGGTTCGAGGAGTCAGCCCGTGGACTCCGCAGATCGCCACGATCTTCTGCGGCTTGTCGAACGGGGACTTCTCCGGAACCTTGGCGAACAGGCCCGTGTCCCGGCCCGCCGCCATGATCACGAGGTCGTGCTCCGCGGCGTAGCGCTCAAGCTCCGGGGTCCCGACCTGTGTGATCTCGAGCCGGCCGCCGCGCTGCTCGAACAGTTCCATCCACACCGGGTACTTGACGCGCTGGTCAACTGACTGTCCTGGTTCGTGCAAACGTGCCGCCCAGTCGAAGACCGGATTCGGGTCACCGGGATGGAACAGCGCGAACGCCTTGCCCTCGAACTTGGGAGCCTCCTGCTGCCAGAAGTCGATCCCAAGCTTGCGCTCCGTCGCGAGCGCCCCGCCGAACATCGTCTGTCCGGACAGCAGGCGACCGTTTTTTACGTCGTCCGCCGTACGGTTCGAGACCACGGTCACGTCATGGCCGTCACCAAGGAGGCCAATCCCCAGTTGCAGCCCCGCCTGGCCGGCACCAACGATTAGGAATCTAGCCACTGCCCCTCCCTTGCCCGTGTCTACCGAAATCCTACCAGGCGCCTTGGGACGATCCTAGGCGACGTCGGCCATCGGGATGCCCGCGGCCTGCGACAGCTTGCGTGCGTACTCGGTCCCGCTCCGTGGCCGATCCTCCGGCGCCTTCTGCAGGGCGCTCTTGACCGCCACTCCGACCTGCTCGGACACGCCGGTGGGGTTCGACGGCTCGTCCTGGAGGTGCGCCCAGAGGACGCGCATGCCCTGACGATCGGCGAATGGAGGCAGCCCGTGAAGGCACTCGAACATCACGCAGCCCAGCGAGTAGAGGTCGGTCTCGGCGGTGACTGTTTCGCCGCGGATCTGCTCCGGGGCCATGTAGTCCATCGAGCCGAGTGCCTGGCCGGGAAGGGTGAGCACGCTGCCCTGGCTGTCCTTGGCCAGGCCGAAGTCGGTCACGTACGCGTGACCCGCCTTGTCCAGCAGGATGTTGCCGGGTTTCACGTCACGGTGGATCATTCCGGCCGCCCACAGCGCCTGGAGCCCGAGGGCCACCTGGGCACAGATGTTGACGGCGGTGCGGAGGTCCAGCTTGCCTTCATCGCGCAGCTTCTCCTCGAGCGACTGCCCTTCGATCAACCGCGCCGCCATGTACGGAAGACCCTCGTGCTCACCGGTGTCGAGCACCTCGACGACGTGGGGGTTACGGACCGTCTGCGCGATTCGGGCCTCGCGGGCAAAGCGCCTGCGGAAGGTCGCGTCACGCGCGAGGTCTTCCTTGACAACCTTCACCGCGACACGAACCCCGTCAGGCCCGACTGCGGAATAGACCTTGCCCATCCCACCGACGCCCAACAGACCGTCGACGCGGTAGGGCCCGATGTTCGTTCCCACGCGTGAATCCGGCGCAAGCATTCGATTCGCCCTCCTCGACTTCGACGTCAGTTGCCCTGAAAACAGGCAAGCTGCCCGCTGGGGATGGGTAGCCCCTTGTCCGGGGGCAGGATAGGGCATTCGTAACGGAAGCTCAAAGCAGACCCCGGACCGATTCCAAGGATGTCACTCCGCGTCGGATCCGGGAGCGCTCTGCGCCAGCGCACCCGGCCCGGTGGGCGGCGTGGAGGCGTGGCTGAAGCCGCGACTGAACGAGCGCGGCACGCCGATCCCGGCCGACGACCAGCCGAACGTGGTGACGTCAGTCACCGGAGCGAGCGCGCCGGGGCGCTCCCCTCGGCGCACGAACATGATCGGGGCCGGTGCGCTCCGCGCGATCGCCTGTCGCGTCGAGCCGAGGCCCTCCTTGCGCCAGCGCTCCGACAACCCGATGAGGAGCAGGTTGGCGCGGCCGGCGGCGGCGACGAGCCCGTCCGCGCCGGGCTCGGCGACGACCGGGCGGGCGGTCACGCCGGCGAACTGCTGGACGAGCAGCGCAGCGTTGGCGAGCATGTGACTCGCGTCCTTGCCGTCCTCGCTGACACCGGGAGGGCCGAGCAACTCGAGCGTCGCGCCGGTCGCCGCGCACAGCCAGGAGGCCAGCTCGAGCGCCGCCCAATCGTGCTCGGCGCCACCAAACGGGACCATCACGATCGCGCCCGGCCCGGGCGCGACGATGGCACCCTCCCGCGCGACGAGCATCGCGACATCGCACGGCGCGTTGTCCAGGACCGTCCCGATGCCCTCGCGCGGGATGCCGTCGCCGATCATCGAGCGGCGGCCGTCGAGCAGGATCAAGTCGACCTCGTCGCTGCCGGACAGGCGGACGAGGTCGCGACCGGGATGGGCGGAGGCAAGCGCGACCGCCCGGGTGGCGACGCCGAAGTCGAGCAGCTCGAGGCGGGCTCGCTGCACCTGATCGGAGGCGACGTTGACCAGATGGGCCTCGGTCTGCAGCCCACCGCGCACGGTGGAGCCGCGCGGTGGCGGCACGAGACGGGCCAGGATCACCTCGCGTGGCGGCTGCCACGCCGCCAGTGGAGCGGCGATCGCAAGCAGCGAATCGAGCGCGGAGTCCGTCTGTGGCGCCACCAGGATCGCGCGCGTCGGTTCTGGGGTCGCCTCGACCGACAGCCGCGATGCTGCCGCAAGCTCCTCCTCGGGCGGAGATCCGAACGTCCCCTTCGGATCGATCAGCCGCATCAGCGGCCCGGTCATCAGCGTGGTGACGATCGCCATCACGACCAGCGCAGCGAACAGGGCGGCAGTGATGACGCCCAGGTCGAGGGCCAGGTTCAGGACGATCAACTCGGTCAGCCCACGCGTGTTCATCAGCGTGCTGAGCGCCGCGGACTCGCGCCACGGCAGCTTCATCGTGCGGGCCGCGATCATCGTGCCGCCGAACTTCCCGAGGATGGCGATCGCGATCAACACCACCGTCACCAGGATCAACTGCGGCCGTCCCAGCAGCCCAACGTTGGTGCGCAGCCCCGTGTAGGCGAAGTAGAGGGGCAACAGGATGGTGAGCACGAAGTCCTCGACGCGCTTGGTCACCTCGTGGCTCAGCCCGGCGTGGCGAGGCATCGCCAGGCCCATCACGAACGCGCCGAAGATGACCGCGACGCCGATCTTGTCGGTGGCGATCGACGACGCCAGCACGCCGGCGAAGATGATCGTGATCCACGTGCCCGGCACTCGTCCGGCCTCGTCGTAGGCGACGCCCGCCCGCGCGAGCAGGGGTCGTACGGCGAACGCCATCACCACGCAGAACACGCCGACCTCGGCGACGGTCCGTAGAACGCCGAGGGCATCGCCGGCGCCGGCCACCGCGGTGGCCAGCGCGATCAAAAACCAGGCGGAGACGTCGTCGATCGCGGCCGCCGACAGGGCGAGCACGCCGATCGGGCGCTTGAGCATCCGCCGCTCGGAGATCACCCGGGCCAGTACCGGGAAGGCGGTGACCGACATCGACACGCCCATGAACAGTGCGAACGCGAGGTAGCGCTTGTTCGGCCCGAGGATCTCGTAGAGCGGGATCGCGCTGGCCATGCCGAGCATCATCGGAACCGCGAGGCCGGTGTTCGAGACCGCCAACGTGGTCGCCACCCGCCCGCGGATCTGGCTGAAGTCGACCTCGAGACCGATCAGGAACATGTAGAAGATCAGCCCGAGGTTGGCGGTAACGCCGATGTAGGGCGTGATGTCCGACGCGAACACCTTCGCCTGCAGCCCGGGGTCGATCGCGCCGAACACCGTCGGGCCGAGCATGATCCCGCCAAGCACCTCCCCCATCACGCGCGGCTGGCCGATGCGCGGCATCAGGCTGCCGATGAGACGGGAGAACAGCACGACGATCAGGGCGGCGAGGAAGAACGCGAGAACGGTCTGATCCGGCGTACGGCTGAGCGTCGCCGACAGGTGCTCACCGGCAACGGCCGACCTCGGCGGTGGCGTCAACGTGATCGTCAGCGAACGCCCGGACGCGGCGCCGGCCAGGGTGCGCGTGCCGCCGAAGTTGCACTGCACGGTCCCGGCCAGCATCCCCTTGTGGAAGGTGAGCGTCCCGTGCGGCGTGCTAGTGGAGAGCGTGACCCTTGTGCTCGGGCCGCTGAGGGTTATCTTCGTGCCCAGGCAGACCGAGGCCGGCGCAATCGCGTAGACGCCGCTGACCGAGACCGGCACGAGCGGACTCGGGCTGCCCGCGGGCGGAGGTTGCGCGACCAGGCGCGCTTCGAGCGGGGCGCCCCCGATCGTGCCGGTCAAGGAGAACGTGCCGGGTCGCGCGGCGATCGCGGCCGTGGCGTGATTGACGCAACTCACCGTCCCGGTGAGCCGCTTGTTCTTCAACGTCAGATTGCCACTGAGGGTGCTCTGCGTGTTCGAGATCGAGACGAACCGGCCCGACTGCATCAGCTGCGCGGCCGGCCCGAGGCACGCGGTCCCCGCCGACACCATGTACCCGCCGGAGATGGAGGGCTGGGCGTGCTTGTCGCTGCCCGCTGTGATCTCGATCGGGATGACGATCGCCGTGACCGTGGCAAGGATTGCGTAATACGCAATCAACCGGCGGCGCGGCAGATGTGTGGGCAGTTCCGCTCCGGAGCTCATCGCACCCGGGCGGGCGTCACTTCGGCGGCAGGTCGGTCGGGATCTGGAAGACCCCGGACGGACTCGGAGCCCGGCGAAGCTCTTCGGGGATCTCGATCACCGCCGCCGAGAACTTCCGGGCCAGCGGCGGCGGCCCGGTGGTCGACGGCTGGGCCGGGAAGGCGGTGACCGGCAGCGGCACGAACTCCGGCGCCACCGACCACGCGGTCGAGCGGAACTCGCCCGCGTCCTCGACCCAGCTCAGCGAGATCAGCGGGAGTATCACCACCTTGGTCCAGATCGCCATCCACCAGGCGAGCCAGTAGAGCAGAATCGCCTCGAGCGGCGTGAGGCTGACATGCAGCACTTTGCCGACGATGTACACGATCGCGAACTCACCGGTCGCCAGCGTGAACGTCAGCCACGGCGGCTGCCAGATGATGATGCGCGGATAGAAGATCGTGTCGAGCCCGACGCCGATCACGAAGTAGATGCCGATCAGGACGATCCACCCGGGGTTCTGCGTGATCAGCGAGATGATCGTGGCGATGATCGCCGGCATGATCAGGATCGCCCACCGCGTCTGCACGCGGCCGTAGACGGTTGGGCACATTGCTCTTTCCCTCCCCTCTAGGCCAGCTGCTTGGTTGGGGCGACGTTTCGGAGCGCGCGGGCCACGTCCCGGCCCATCGACGCCTGCAACGCGAGCCGCGAAGCAAACGGACGTCGCCGAAGGTGCTCCGCCCGCGCGCAGTCCGAGACGAACCGACGGGCAATGTACTTCAGCCCCGCGATCGTGTCCCCGTGCGGGATCACGTTGTTGGCGATCAGACCCATGCAGCACAGCCGGGAGTCCGGGCTGTCGAGGCCGGGCACGCCGCAGTTTGTCTGCAGCTTCAGGCGCCCGTCCTGAACCGGCACGCCGTAGTGTTGGACCAGTCGCCGCAGCAGCGGGATCGTGAGCACGGACTTGTTGAAGCCGGTGCCGGCCGTCACCCCGGTCAAGTCCAGCCAGCCCGGATCCTCGGTGCCGTCGCGGCTCTCGACGTATGCCCGCAGGCCGGCCCGGCCGGGCTCGACCTGCGTGATCTCGCCTACGAGGGCGTCGAAGCGACCTTCCTTGCGCCCGTCCTCGATCGTCTGCAGCCACGTCTTGCGTTCCGGCCTCGTCCCCCGTAGGACGTCGCCGAGGAACTGGATCCGCTGGTCGAAGGGTAGTGAGACGTAGGCATCGATCCCCTGCGACTCGAACAGGCAGCGAGGGACGTTCAGGTCCTGTGTCTCCGGCTGTGCCTGCCGCGTGAGGGCGAGCACCGAGCCACCGATGTCGAGGATGTTGGCCCACTCGTTGACCGACGCAATCCCAGCGCCGAGCACGATGTAGCGGCCGTCCGGTGAATAGTGCTTGGGCTCGTAGGCCTGCACGATTCGATCCGCAACCGCCGGATTCTTGCGTGCCTTTGCCAGGACGGGCGGGAACGACAGCGGACCATGCCCGGGCGCGAGCATCACGTGCTTGGCGCGGCCCACGAAGTTCGCCTGCTCGTCGTAGAGCACGAAATGCGGGGCCGGGTTCATCTCGCGCTGCAGCCAGCCGATCCGCAGCGGCACTCGCGAGTCCTCCCACTTCATCCGCTTGGCCACGACGGCCGCCTCGGTGAGGATCTCCGTGACCCCCGGGTTGTACTTGCGCCTGATCGACCGGTACAGCGGCGCCGGCGACCGGTGCGCGAGGGCGTCGATCTGGGCGAACGTCGGCCAGTCGGGCGCGAGGAAGTGTGACTCGGACTCAGACCGCAGAACGGTCTGGCCCAGGTTGTAGGCGAATTGCTGATAGGTACCGACCGGGTTGTTGTTTACCCCGAAGACGGAGATCTCTCCGTTGGTGAATCCGAGGTAGCGGGCGGTCGTGTGGACCAGCAATGACCCAAACCCCTCGCCGACGACGGCGATAACTGAATCGCGTGGTGATTTTGCCCCCATGCCGCTGGCACTATAAGTCGCCCACCGCCGGCATGACAAGAAAAATCTCGTGAAACTCGTCGTCGATAGGGCGCCGTAACAAATATCCCCCCCGGACGAACGCTGGGGTATGCTTCCGCGCCGTGTCCGAATTCATCCTGGAGGTCGTCGAGGGGCCCGACGCCGGGAAGCGCGTCGTCGTCGACCAGCCGATCGTCGTCGGCCGTGATCCCGAAGCCGGGTTCGTGCTCGAGGACCGCGAGGTGTCGCGGCGCCATCTCCGGCTCACGCCGACAGGCGACCACATCATCGTCGAGGACCTCGGCTCGGCGAACGGTACGTTCGTCAACCACAACGAGCTCCACGGGCCGGCCCGGCTCGACGCGGGGGACGAGCTGCTCGCCGGCGTGACCGTCATGCAGGTGCGCGACCGCCAGCAGGTGGAGGCCAGGCACTCGGCCGTGATCGCCGTTCCCGAGGCGCTGGCGACGGCTCCCAGAACGCCGACCTACGCCGATCCGGAGAAGGTCACCGCCGACGTCCACGGGGAGCGGGGCACCCCCGAGCTCGAAAAGTTCCTCGATGTGCGCGTCCGTCGCCGTGCCGTGAACGCGCCGTGGGTCCTGGCCGTGCTCGTCGCGCTCGTGGTCGCGGCGTACTTCGTGACCCGGACGACCGGCTCCGCGGTCGCCTCGGGCCCGGCGGTTGGCTGGATCTACGTGAACGCCAACACGCCGACCCCGAACAAGAACGCCGTCGTCGCGATCCCGTACAACGCGGCCGGCTTGCCAATGCCGCAGCAAGCGATGTCATACCCGACCGGCGGCTCCGGGACGCCTCTCGTCCTGCCTCTGCCCAACTCAGCAGGGACGGCCTCCGGTGATCACCAGGTGCTGCTCAGCCCCGACCACACGCTGCTGTTCGCGGTCAATCAGGGGTCGAACTCGATCGCCGTGTTCCACACCAACGTGCACACCGGAGCCCTCACACCAGTCGCGGGCTCGCCGTTCTCCTCCTTCGGGATGGCCCCGATCGCACTCGGGTACTCGAACGGCACGCTGGTCGTGGCCAACCACGGGATCATCGCGCCGTTCAACCCGCTCGGCCCATCGCCTCCCGGCCCGTCCAATCTTGTCTCCTTCAAGGTGTCGCCGACCGGTGCCCTGACGAAGGTGGCGTCAACGCCGCCTCATCCCGACGGCGCGATCGACGCGACCATATCCCCGGACGGGAGCACGATCGTCAGCACCGGCTTCTACCCGCAGGTCCTTCCGGGCCAGCCATTCCCGACGTTCGGGCCGCAGCTGATCAGGTCGTTCACGCTATCGCCCACAGGGGCAATGAGCGTGCAAGGCGCGCTGTCGTTCCCGCCAGAGTTCACCGCGGGGCTGGCCGGGAAGGTCCCGCCGGTCATCCCAAAGGTGCTGTATCCGCTCCCGTTCGGAGTCGCGTTCAACCCGGATCCGACCAAGAAGTTCGTGTACGTCGACGCCCCGGTGGCCAGCCGCGTGGCCGTGTACAACTACAGCAATCCGGCCGCGCTGCAGCTGGCGTCGAACGCGATGAACCCCGGGCTTGCCGCCTGTTGGATAGCGGTCAGCAAAAACGGCCGGTTCCTGTATGACAGCAACTCGGCCACCCAGAACATCACGGTGTTCTCGATCAGCCCGGACGGTTCGACGCTCAAGCTCGTCAGCGCCGCCCCGCTCAAGTCGAAGGGGACGACGGACGCCCTCACGCTGGATCCGAGCGGCAAGTGGCTGTACATCATCGGCGAGCACGACGACCCCGACGCTCCGCGGCCTGAGGGCAAGCCGCTGGCTGCGAACTACCTCGACGCGTACAAGGTCGATCCGGCGACGGGAAAGCTGTCGGAAACCGCCACGATCCAGCTCCCGGTGCCGGCGACCAACGTTCCCTACGGCATCGACGTCCTCCCGAAGAGCTGAGGGGCCGATCACCGACCCAGCCGGCGGTGAAGGAATCCCACCGGACGGCTCCCGGCATGACAAGAAAAATCTCGTGAAACTCGTCGTCGATAGGGCGCTGTAACAAATATCCCCCCGGACGAACGCCGCGGGGTAGGCTGCCCACCGTGTCCGAATTCATCCTGGAGGTCGTCGAGGGGCCCGACGCCGGGAAGCGCGTCGTCGTCGACCAGCCGATCGTCGTCGGCCGTGATCCCGAAGCCGGGTTCGTGCTCGAGGACCGCGAGGTGTCGCGGCGCCATCTCCGGCTCACGCCGACAGGCGACCACATCATCGTCGAGGACCTCGGCTCGGCGAACGGTACGTTCGTCAACCACAACGAGCTCCACGGGCCGGCCCGGCTCGACGCGGGGGACGAGCTGCTCGCCGGCGTGACCGTCATGCAGGTGCGCGACCGCCAGCAGGTGGAGGCCAGGCACTCGGCCGTGATCGCCGTTCCCGAGGCGCTGGCGACGGCTCCCAGAACGCCGACCTACGCCGATCCGGAGAAGGTCACCGCCGACGTCCACGGGGAGCGGGGCACCCCCGAGCTCGAAAAGTTCCTCGATGTGCGCGTCCGTCGCCGTGCCGTGAACGCGCCGTGGGTCCTGGCCGTGCTCGTCGCGCTCGTGGTCGCGGCGTACTTCGTGACCCGGACGACCGGCTCCGCGGTCGCCTCGGGCCCGGCGGTTGGCTGGATCTACGTGAACGCCAACACGCCGACCCCGAACAAGAACGCCGTCGTCGCGATCCCGTACAACGCGGCCGGCTTGCCAATGCCGCAGCAAGCGATGTCATACCCGACTGCTGGTTCGGGCTCGCCGCTGGTTCTGCCGTTGCCGGCCTCGGTCGGGACGGAGGCCGGTGATCACCAGGTGCTGCTCAGCCCCGACCACACGCTGCTGTTCGCGGTCAATCAGGGTTCGGAGTCGATCGCGGTGTTCCATGTCAACTCCCAGACGGGCGCTCTCACACCGGTCGCCGGCTCGCCGTTCTCCTCCTTCGGAATCGGGCCGATCGCGCTGGGGTACTCGAACGGGACCCTGATCGTGGCCAACCACGGGATCGTCGCCCCGTTCGCCCCGGTCCCGCAGCCAGTAACGACATCAGCCGGCGGTGCCACTGTCACTGTCGGCTCGACGCCTCCCGGGCCGTCTTACCTCGTCTCCTTCAAGGTGTCCCCGGCCGGCGCCCTGACGAGGGTGTCGACCACCGCCCCGGACCCTGACGGCCTGATCGACGCGACCGTGTCGCCGGACGGCAACACGATCGTCAGCTCGGGCGTCTACCCGGAGCTCGTCAAGGGCAAGCCGCTACCGACGTTCGGGCCGCAGCTGATCCGGTCCGTGTCGGTGTCGAGCACGGGAGCGATCGCCCAGGTTGGTCAGACGTCGCTACCCTCGTCGTTCATAGCCGGCCTTTCACCGGCCAACGTGCCGTCGTTCTTGCCACCGCCGCTCTACCCGGTCGCGTTCGGGCTCGCGTTCAATCCGAACCCGGACAAGAAGTTCGTGTACGTCGACGCGACGGTCGCCGGGCGCGTGGCTGTCTACAACTACAGCAACCCCGCGTCGCTGCAGCTGGCGTCAAGCGCCAAGAACCCGCAGCTCGGCTCGTGCTGGATGACGGTCAGCAAGGACGGCCGCTTCCTCTACAACAGCGACTCAGGCAGCCAGACCGTCTCGGTGTACTCGATCAGCCAAGATGGATCCACGCTGAAGCTCAAGGGGTCGGTGCCGCTGAAGTCGAAGGGAACGGCCGACACGCTGGCGATCGACCCGAGCGGCCGATGGCTGTACGTGATCGGCAAACACGACGACGCGGACATCCCGCGGCCCGAGGGGATTCTGGGCAACCCGCTCGTCGCAGGGACGAAGATCGTCCCGGCGCCGCTGCCGGCGAACTACCTGGACGCGTACAGGATCAACCCTTCCACCGGGATGATCTCGGAGATCTCCACGGTCCAGATCCCGGTGCCGACGGCGAACCTGCCCTACGGCGTCGACATCCTTCCGAAGAGCTAGGACACCGTCGGACAATTAGTCCGAGTCTCCCTCTCTAGTCAGCCAGGGACGCCGTGCACGGCGAAGTACACGATGAGCGCCGCGGCGGCGGCGGCCGCGGTGCCGAACGAGGCCACCGTCGGCACCCATGAGCGCGACGCGAGGCCACGACTGCGTTTGCGAGCCGCCGGACTGAACGCGCCGATCTCGGCAGCGATGTTCTTTGACGATCCCGGACCGGGCGCGGCCTGCGCCGGGGCGACCGGGGATGAGGCGTCGCGAGCGGACTGCGACGACGCCCGCGGCTTTGCCGGCTCCGCAGGAACGCTCCGCGCCTGAGTGACCTGAGGCTCGTGGGCCGCGTGGGCCTTCGTTGTCTGCGGATCCGGGATCGAGCGCGCCTTGGTGACCTGCGGGTCCGGGATCGAGCGCGCCTTGGTGACCTGCGGGTCCGGGATCGGGCGCGCCTTGGTGACCTGTGGGTCCGGCAGGGACCTGGCCTTCGTCAGCTCCGGGTCAAGAGTCGGCGCGGACCTTGTCGCCTGGGGATCGGCGATCGGACTTGCCGCCGCCCGGGTCAAGTCGTGCTCCTCACCCCGCGCGGGGAGCACGCCGCGAACCTCAAACTCGGTCCGCCCGACGCGGATCTTCGCGCCGCCGCCGACCTTGACGGGGCCCGCGATGCGGCTCCCGTCGACGAACGTGCCATTCGCGGAGCCTAGGTCCTCGACCTCGAGCTGTCCGCCCTCCAGCCGCACGGCGACGTGGCGGCGGGACACCTCGGCGTCGTCGATGGTCAGGTCGGCGTTTTCCCGACCGATGACCAGTTCACCGGTGACCCCCACCGACTCACCCGCACGCGCTCCGCTGATTACCCAAAGGCTTGCCATAGTCGCGCGGCGGCAGCCTACAGCGGGCGGCCGCCAACTGCAACCCCAAAATTGCCATGCCCCGGAATTCCCTCAGCGGATACAGTTCGCCCAAGTGTCCGCTTTCGCGCGCATTGAAGTTGTGGCCGGCAACGCCGCCGGAACATGGCTCGACGTCACCGACGAGCTGTTGATCGGGCGTCATGCCGATGGCCCCGGACGCCTCGGCGACGACGAGGAAATCTCGCGCTACCACGCCCGCTTGAGCCTCGATGCCGGCGAGTTGTGCGCGGTCGAAGACCTCGGATCCACCAACGGTACGTTCGTCAACGGATTGCGGATCTCGGTGCCGCAGACGCTCAAGCAGGGCGACACGATCGAGCTTGGCAACAGCACGCTGGTCGTTCGCGAGCTCCCCACCCCGGCGGCCGATCCGTCCGGCGACTCTCCTGACCAGACCGAGGAGCACGCCGCGGCGGAGCCGATGCCGGCGGCCGTCGTTCCGCGACTCTCGCTCCAGCTCGAGATCGATTTTGCCACCAACGAAGCATTGATCTCACTCGGAGACGGCGCCGACCCCATCCGCATCGTGCTCGAGTCTGGCGCCTGGCGAATCGCCTAGGCACGCCGGCCGACGACCGCGAGGTCCTCCTCAGCCTCCAGCAAACGAGCGCAAGCCCTGTCGTAGGAGCCCGGGCACAGAGAATTCTGCGGGCTCGCGTGAACTACCCGGCGCTGCGCGCCGGGTCCTCCGCCTGTGCGACCGCCTCCTGCGTGCTGAGCTCCATCATCTGTGCGGGCGGGTCCGGGACGGCGATCGCCGTGGTTACCTGGAGCTCAGAATCGACGTGGACCAGCTCGCCGGACTCGAGCAATCGCCAGCCGGGGCTTGAGTCCATGCGCTCGGACGCGATCACGGTCGCCGGGAGGATCGAGAGCTCGCCGGAATGGACACGCATGATCCCAGAGGCGCTGCGCTCATCGAAGGCGACGCCTGGGTCAAAGCCGCCGATCGAACGCTCGAGGATCCAGAGCTCGTTCGTCGCCGGGTAGCGAAGCGCCCACAGGTCGGTCGCCGTCGTGATCAGCATGTTGAGCGAATACAAGGGGAACTCGGCCGCGATCTCCTTCGCCGCCGCGGAGACCCCGGCGCTGACGTTGCCACCGGCCTCCTCGATTCGCTTCGTGATCAGGGCGAAATAGAGTTCCGAGTCGGTCGTGCCGTGGACGAGCTCGGTTTGGCGCCCGAGTCGGCGACGCAGGCCCGGTAGGTCACCCAAGACGCCGTTGTGGGCGAACAGCCGCCCATGCTGCTCGAACGGGTGCGTGTTATCAACGCTCGGTTCGCCGGCGGTTGCGTGGCGGATGTGGGCTAGGAAGGTACGCGAACGGACTTCGTGGGCACCCGCGATGAATGTCTCGCTGCGATTCGCGGCCACCGGTTTGCGGTAGACCGACGGCGCACCGTCCTCATCGAAGGTTCCCAGCCCGACACCATCTGGCTGACCCTCGCTCTGCAGCAGCAGGCTCGCGGGTGCGTCCAGCAGCCAGAAGGTTGCCTGGACCTCCCGTGTGCCGCCGCTCATACCGAAGAGCCTGCACATGGCGTGAGTCTACGACCGGTTTTGCAGGCGGAGGACAGCCGGCTCCGACTGTGCGGTGTCGTCCACCAGTCCGGCGAGCACCGCGCGCATAGCACCGCGCGCGAACGCGGCGCGCTGACGGCCGGCACCGTTGCCGTCGACCAGCACGCGCTCGATCTCATCAAGTGCGGATTCAGAGCCAAGATCGCGTGCGTAAGGCCTCGCGAGTTCGACCGCCTCGCGCGCGATCTGGATCACCGGTCTCAGAGCCCCATCGTGCCAGAGCGTTGCGTCGAGCCCGTCGCGAGCCGCGCGGAAGCTTGATTGCATCAGCACGTCACTCGGTTCCCAGGGGCCAGGCTCCTCGACCGCTCTGGCCGCCAGCCCGTGTACGAGCGCCGCCAAACCCGCCGTGTGGCTCAGCGACGATTGGCTGTCCATTGCCCTGACCTCGACCGTCCCCAGCGCGGGGTGCGGACGGATGTCCCACCAGAGGAACGTGTAGTCCCGCAGCGCGCCCGCCGCGGCGAGCGCCTCGACGCGCTCGGCGTACTCGTCGTAGGACCCGAACGCCGGCGGAATCTCGGAGCTTGGAAACGCCCGGAATACCTGGGCCCGGGCGCTCGCCAGGCCCGAGTCGCGGCCATGCCAGTACGGAGAGTTGGCCGCCAGCGCCTGCAGCAAGGGCAGGTACGCCCGCAGGCCGTTGCAGGCAAGGATGGCCGCTTCGGCGTCGGGCATCCCGACGTGCACCTGGAGCGCGCACGTCGGCGTGCGCGCTTGCAGGCCCCGCATGTCGGCGGCGATCGCGCGGTAGCGCTCCGCTGGAAAGTGCTCGACGTCGCCGAACGCACCGTTGGGGTGCAGGCCGGCGCCCATCCCCGTCGCACCGACCGCGGTCAGGCGTCTGCGCAGACCGGCCAACGCCGCAACGGCCTCGGAGGCGTTAGCGCAGACCGGCGACACCAGCTCGACCACGCCGGCATACGCTTCGGGATGTATCGCGCCCTCGACCGGCGCCCCCGCGAGCCGCTCGAGCACTCCAACGGCTGAGTGCTCGAGCGCGTGGGTGACCGGATCGACAAGTAGCAGCTCGTCTTCGATGCCGAGCGAAAAATCCGCCCCGGTCCCGAACTTGACCGCTGGGATCGCCGAGCTCATCTCCGCCTCAGCCACTGACCCGTGACGAAGGCAGTGGTCATACGCAACCGCGCCCCGGTCGCCGTTCGCACGCTCACCCCCACTCGCTCCTAAACACGTCCTCTCCCCGGGCTGGCCTGGCGTGAATGGGGTTCAACACCAGCCAGCCGAAGGGCAGCTGACCAGGCCACGGGGCGAACATATCACCTCCGCGGCGCAGTCGCAGCTCTAGCTGGTCCTCTCGGTAGACGCGGTGGAACACCGCGTGGTGCTTCTGACCGCGGTGGCGTCCCTGCTCGTTGGCTGTGCTACTGAGCGCTTCGAGCGGCGAGAGCTACGATCCGGAGGCTAGGCGAGACCGCTGGTTGTACCCGCGGGCACGTCGCAGGCCGCGCCCTCACCCGTCCAGCAGCGAACGATGTCCCGCATCGAGAGGATGCCCGCCACCTCCGATCCGCTGAGCACGATGATGTGGCGAAAGCCCCCGCGGACCATCGCCGCAGCGGCCTGCTCCAGCGACCAGTCCGACGCGGCATAGACCACCTCCGAGGTCAGGTGGGCCCGCACCCGCTCGGTGTCGATGTCCTGGCCGACCCCATTGGAATGGAGGATGTCACGCTCGGTGATGATGCAGGGGCCCCCGAGCGCATCGTCGACCACCACTGCGGCACCGACGCCGTGGGCGGTCATCCGCCGCGCTGCTTCCCGCAGAGTGTGCTCGGGTCCGGCGGTCACAACGATCGGGTTCATTCCATCGCGCACCAGCATCGGCAGCCTCCTGTTGAGTGTTGCGGCAGAGGCCGGTGTCGATACCACGAGCCCAGTCAGCTCGGCGACGTACACCAGATGGACCTCTCCCGTTGAGCGCCTCAGTGTCCGCCGGTCACAACCCGTCAGGCGCGCATCCCGTCCGGCCTCGATCGTTAGCTGCTGCTCGACCGCCGACGCGACCGCCTCGGCGGACCGGTTGAGGATCAGTGAACGCGATTCCCACAACTGGGCCGGAACATCGAGGCAGACCTCGAGGAAGCAGCCCTCGCCGCGATCGAGAATCGCCTGAGCGGCCGTCACCACGCGGGCTCGCTCGTAACCTGGCATAGCTCATGGTTAGCTGCACCGGCGCCGAAAAGCCATCGAAAATCGGCGCGCCGCCGCCGGTGCGCTCTATGGGTTGGGAACCGCGGCGACGGCCACCGGCTCGCGATCGGTGCGGGCCCCGCCGGCTCCGACCGCCACCGCGGCCCGTGCTGTGACCAGCTGGTAGAGGACGAGAAGCTGCGTGAGCGCCAGCGATTCGGATCGGTGCAGCTCTGTGCCCACCGTGAACTCCCCCAGGCGCTCAGTGCGCAGGTGGCTGGCGAAGTGCATCCGGTCCCAGATCGTCTCCTGGATCGTCGCGCCCAGCGCAGCACCGATCGTGCCCGGAATCCACAGTGAGGTCTCACCGCCACGCTCGTGCAGAGCGATCCCATCGGTCCCCGGTTGCACGACCGATGACAAATCCGGATGGACGAGTCCCGGACGCATCCCGACCTTCGCGTCCAGATGCTCCTGGTCGCCGCGGTCGCCGGGCATGAACGAGATCACGAGGTCGGCATGGCGTCGCTGCGGGCGGATGTAGGCCTCCGCGTCGGCCTCACGGCGGTCAAGCTCCTGCAGCACCTGGTCGGTGGTATACCCGCGGCGAGAGCAGTCGCGCTGGATCTTCCACTTGCGCCGCAGATCTTCGGGCGGGTCGAGGTACACGCGCACGTCGTAGACGTCACGCATCGGCGGGGTATGAAAGCCGAGTAGCCCCTCGACGATGATGAATTGGGCGGGCTGAACGTACTCGGCGGCCGCAAACGTCCCCTCGATGTGGCTATAGACCGGCTTGAGGATCGCGTTCCCGGCGCGCAGGTGCCGGAGGTGCTGGGCCAGCACGTCGAGGTAGTTACCGTCGGGGTGCAGCGGCGTGATTCCACGCTCGGCCCGCTGCTGCCGGTCGTAGCGGTGGTAATGGTCGGCCGAGACGTGCGTCACCTGCGCCTCGCCCAGGATCCTCACCAGACCCCGGGTCAGCGTCGTCTTTCCGGCGGCGGAGTCCCCGACTATGCCGAGAAGGATCGGGCGGGGCATCAGACCTCGACCGTAGCGGGCACGTCAACGATCCGAGCGCCGGGGGCGGGCGCGGCGCAGGCTGCGATCACCGAAACCGCGGTGTCGGCTGAGACGACTCGCGGGACGAGATCGAGCACCGACTCCCTCGCGCAGAACACGATGTCCGCCTCCATTCCCGACGCCCTCAGCACCTGGGCATCGTCGCTCTGCGCGAGCGCCTCCAGGGGTGAGGCAAAGCCACGCGCGACAGCCTCGGCCACCCGCGCGGCGTCGGTCCGTGGTCCGGCTACGGCCGCGCATATTCGCCCGGCGAGGTAGGTGTCCTCCAGGGCGACGGCACCGTTGGTGCCCGCACACACGAGCTGGAGGTTGCAGGCCACGAGATCGTGCCCGCCCAATAGCTCAACCACTGCAGCCAGGTTGAGCAGGCTGGCAAGCAGGACGTCACGGGCCAGGCGTGAGGCCGCGACTATCGCTGGAGCGCCGTTGGTCGTCGCGAGCACGAGTTCATCGCCACGCACGTCGAGCACTTCGCGTGGGGAGTTTCCCTGGTCGAATCCCTTCGGCTTGAGGCAGTGCCGCTCACCCGCCAGCACACGACCCCGGCCACGGAGGTCCTGAGCGCGCGCCACGCTCTCGGCGCAGAGCACACGTTGATAGCCGGCGGCCAAGGCCTGCGTGGCCACTGAGGTGGCGCGCAGCACATCGACCACCACCGCCACATCGCAGCCGCGGATCTCTCCCCGGGTCATCGCAACGTCGATCACGTGGCGCTCGACGCGCCGAGGCGCTCCATACCATTCGACGCTATCCCGGCAACCCTCGGGGAGCCAGCAAAAGATCGACTGGAACCTATAGAGCTTCGCTTACGAGTCGCCCGTTGCCTGAACATAGTCGTAGATCTATGCATTATCGCGTTTTTATTCTTTGACGTCTATATCACATCGCGCTTAGCTGATACGAGGTTCCAACGAAAGGCTCAGCCGAGATGACGCTTACGGACGACGCACACACCAGCCACAAGCGGGATCGCTGGGCGTCGGGCGTGACCCCGTACGCGGAGATGGGCTACTGGGACGCCGATTACGAACCCAAGGACACGGACATCCTGTGCGCGTTCCGGATCACGCCTCAGCCCGGGGTCGATGCGATCGAGGCCGCGGCCGCGGTGGCCGGCGAATCCTCCACCGCGACCTGGACGGTGGTCTGGACAGACCGCCTTACACCGCCACGAGCACTACCAGGCCAAGGCCTACGAGCTCGATCCGGTTCCCGGTGCGCGAGGGCCAGTACATCGCCAAGATCGCCTACGACATCGACCTGTTCGAGGAGGGTTCGATCGCCAACCTGACGTCCTCGATCATCGGCAACGTGTTCGGCTTCAAGGCGCTGAAGGCGCTGCGACTCGAGGACATGCGGATCCCGACGCACTACGTGAAGACGTTCCAGGGCCCGCCGCACGGGATCGTGATGGAGCGCGAGTACCTGGACAAGTTCGGCCGCCCGCTGCTGGGCGCGACGGTCAAGCCGAAGCTCGGACTGTCGGCCAAGAACTACGGCCGGGTGGTCTACGAGGCGCTCCGCGGCGGCCTCGACTTCACCAAGGACGACGAGAACATCAACTCGCAGCCGTTCATGCGCTGGCGTGACCGCTACCTGCACGCGATCGAGGCCGTCAACCGAGCCTCGGCCGCCACCGGCGAGATCAAGGGCCACTACATGAATGTGACCGCGGCCGACATGGAGGACATGTACGAGCGCGCCGAGTTCGCGAAGGAGATCGGCAGCGTGATCATCATGATGGACCTCACGGTCGGCTACACGGCGATGCAGTCGATGTCGAAGTGGGCCCGGCGCAACGGGATGCTCCTGCATCTGCACCGCGCCGGCCACGGCACCTACACCCGCCAGAAGACCCACGGCGTCAGCTTCCGCGTGATCGCAAAGTGGTGCCGGATGATAGGTGTCGACCACATCCATGCCGGCACCGTCGTCGGCAAGCTCGAGGGCGACCCCGACATGATCCGCGGCTACTACGACGTCTGTCGCCAGCGCTTCAACCATGTCAATCCGCGAGACGGGGGATCTACTTCGATCAGGATTGGGCGTCGCTGGCCCCCGTCATGCCGGTGGCCTCGGGCGGGATTCACGCCGGCCAGATGCACCAGCTGCTGCACTACCTGGGCGAGGACGTTGTGCTCCAGTTCGGCGGCGGCACGATCGGGCACCCGATGGGAATCGCCGCCGGCGCCACCGCCAACCGAGTTGCCGTCGAGGCGATGATCAAGGCGCGCAACGAAGGCAAGGACTATTACTCCGAAGGGCCCGACATCCTCAGGGACGCGGCGCGCGGTTGTCCCGAGCTCGACGCGGCACTCGAGGTCTGGAAGGACATCACCTTCGACTTCGAGTCGACCGACACACCCGACACCGTGGCCACTGCCACACCCACCGTCTAGCCCAGCGAGAAGGGATCACCATGAGGATCACACAGGGGACGTTCTCGTTCCTGGCCGATTTGACCGACGATGAGATCGAAGCTCAGATTCGCTACGGGTTGGAGCACGGTTGGGCGATCATGGTCGAGTACACGGATGATCCGCATCCCCGGAACAACTACTGGGACATGTGGAACCAGCCCGAATTCGACCTCACCCCCGATGAAGCCGACGTCGCCATGCGCGATGTCAAGGCCTGCCGTCAGGCGTACCCCAACCACTACGTGAAGCTTGTCTGCTACGACAGCTCGCTCGGACGCCAGTCGTCGAGGCTCAGCTTCATCGTCAACCGCCCCGCGGAGGAACCTGGGTTCCGGATCGAGCGTCAGGAGAAGTCTGATCGACAGATCCGGTACACGATCTCGTCCTACGCAACGCAGCAGCCGGTGGGACGACGGTACGGCAATCCCGGGAACCTTTCCAGCACCCGAGACCCCGCCGCCGTGCAAAACGCGACGCCGGGCCGGGACTCGCCGCTGAGCGCCAAGAACGGCTCGTCACGCAACGGGATTCCGATCTCCACCGACGAGGGCATCGGAGAGTCCTGATGGCTCCCCGGGGCCTCGACACCACCGGGCGCCCACTTGACCCCCACGCACCGGGCCGCGCCCGGGGACTGCATCCGAACGACCGTGGCTCCCCGGCTTTCGCCGACGAGTTCGGCGGCGAGGTGGTTCGCCCCACGAGCGGAGCAAAAGCCGGATCAGCGCTCGGCGATGTTGATTTCTCGGGCGCGGTTCGTGACGATGAAGCCGACGTGGAATCCGTCGTCCACGGCACCCGCCTGCGCGAAGTGCTGGAGGAACTCGACCACGATCTGGTGGCGATGTCCCCGGTGAAGACGCGCATCCGCGAGATCGCGGCGCTGCTGGTGATCGACCGGTTGCGGGAGGAGATGGACATGGGCTCCCAGCCACCGACGCTGCACATGAGCTTCACCGGCAAACCCGGCACAGGCAAGACCACCGTGGCCTTCCGCATGGCCGGGATCCTGCATCGTCTCGGCTACATCGAGAAGGGGCACATGGTGTCGGTCACGCGCGATGACCTCGTCGGACAGTACGTCGGACATACGGCACCGAAGACCAAGGACGTGATCAAGCGCGCGCTGGGCGGTGTGCTGTTCATCGATGAGGCGTACTACCTGCATCGCCAGGAGAACGAGCGCGATTATGGGCAGGAGGCCATCGAAGTCCTGCTCTCGGTGATGGAGTCCGAGCGTGAGAACCTGGTTGTCGTGATGGCCGGCTATGAGGAACGGATGGAAGAATTCTTTCGCGCCAACCCGGGCATGGGATCGCGTGTCGCGCATCACATCCAGTTCCCGGACTACAGCGTCGACGAGCTGTACGCAATCGCGCAACGGATGGTGGATCGCCAGGGGTACACGATGAGTCCCGACGCGGGCGTCGCGCTGCGCGCATACGTCGAGCGCCGGATGCACCAGCCACGGTTCGCCGCCGGACGCAGCATGCGCAATGCGATCGAGCGCGCGCGCATGCGTCAGGCCACGCGTTTGTTCGCTGCGCGCCGCAAGCTGAACCGCCATGATCTGATCACGATCGAGGCCGAGGACATCCTTCAAAGCTCTGTGTTCAGCGAGGAGCGGACGTGAACTCCCGTCCCATCATCCTCGGTGTTGTCGGTGACTCGGCCGCTGGCAAGACCACGATCACCCGCGGGCTCGTGCGGGTCCTGGGCGAGCAACACGTTGCCCACATCTGCACCGACGACTACCACCGCTACGACCGCCGACAACGAGCCGAACGCGGGATAACCCCTTTGCATCCGGACTGCAACTACCTCGACATCATCGGCCAGCACCTGATCCACCTGCGTGACGGCGAGGCGATTCTCAAGCCGGTCTACCGTCACCACGACGGAACCTTCGGAGCCCCGGTCTACATCGTGCCCGAGCGCTTCACGCTGATCGAAGGGCTGCTCGGCTACTACCTGCCGGAGATGTGCGACGTCTATGACGTACGCGTATTCCTGAATCCGCCCGAGGAACTGCGGCGCCGCTGGAAGGTGCAGCGCGACTGCTCACGGCGCGGCTATACGACCGACCAGGTCCTCGCCGAGCTCGACCGGCGCGAGCCGGATTCCGAAGCCTTCATCCGCCCGCAACGACGCCACGCCGACCTCGTGGTGTCGTTCAAGCTGCCCGACGCGACTGACGAGCTGGATCCGACCCACCTCGACGCTGAGCTGACGATGTCCGACGGGCTGCATCATCCGGACCTCAGCCCGTTTGTCAACGGCAGCCCCGACGGGCTGACGCTGGTCGAGGACGGAACCTCGCGGGTCCTGCAGATTCCCGGCCGGATGGACCCGGAGCACGCGGCCGCCATCGAGGAGGCGATCTGGGCTCGGATGCGATTCGCCACGCATCTGCGCGCCAAGCGCCTGGGCGAGTTCACGATCGGCACTGAGCTGTTCCGCTCCGAGTCGCTGGCCCTCGTGCAGCTGCTGATCCTCTACCACCTGATAACCGCCAAAGCGGCGGTCGCAGTCGGCGGAGCCGGTGCACGCAGCGACGACCCCGGGGTTGAAAACGGGGCCGGGCAGGAAGCCAGCGCCCCGTTGCCCGCTCCGGCCGGCGCGTAACCCGCGGACATATAGGCAAGGCCGATGGGTCCGCGCGGAATTCCGATGGAACAATTAGGGGGGATCGGGGAGTATGGGCTTGTGGCAATCGATACAAGCCTTGGCCTCGCCGATCACATCCTTTTGGTGGCAAACCGGACCGCGACGGATCCGCCTCTGGTCGAAGCCGTGCGCTCCCGGGCGCAACGAGGGGTCGTGGCCTTTCACCTGCTGGTGCCAGCGACACCGACCGGGCTACACCGGCTGGTTGACCCCGAGGTCGCCGGCCGTGAGGCCGCGCAAGAGCGACTGGAGCTCGCGTTGGCGACACTTCGGGAAGCAGCTGGGCCGTCGGTCACCGGCCACGTCGGGGACGCCAACCCGCTGGCCGCGATCCAGGATGCTCTCAATCTACGAGGCTTCGACGAGATCATCCTCTCGACGCTGCCCTGGCGCCTGTCCCGGTGGATGCGGCTTGACCTGCCGAGCAAGGTGAGAGCGCTCGGAGTCCCGGTCACTCACGTGACGTCGACCGTCGCCGCACCGCCGGTCCGCACGCTGGCTCGCGTCGCCTAGCAGCTTTCCCGGCCTCAGCTGAGCCGCTGACTTAGGGCGCTCAAGCTCCGCCGGAGATCATGCCGCGTCCGATTCGTGGCCGCTGCGTCCCCTCTCGTGTGCGGCGGCACGAGCCCGTGCGTGACTGCGCTGCGCGTGGGTCAGCGCACCGGGATGGCCGTCGCCGGGCCATGGTGCCAGGAAGAGGAGCAGCCGCGAGCCGGAGACCGCGAATACTTCACGACGTTCCTGCGGCGCGAACTCGAACACGGTGCCGGGTCCGCCTTCGGCGGTCGCCGCGCCGGGACTCTTGACGGCAATCTCACCGGTGACGACAACCAGCCACGCCCGCTCGTGCACTTCGTGGTCCAGCAAACTCTGGCCGGCGAGCAGCTGCAGCGCCACCACACGCGCCTCGGAGTTCGAGGACAGGACTCTTGGGGTACGCGGACCGGCATCCAGGGCACGCACATCCCAGGACTTCATGAACCAGGCCGGCCGACCGCGGACGGACCGGCAAATGACGGGGACACGAGAGCCCCCTTTCTAGTCGCACCTCCGGCCGTTCCGGCCGCGGGCACTCCAATAGCGTTCACCCACTCTCCTCCCTTTCGGCATTAAGTCAAGGAGACGGGTGAACCCGGGAGGTCGTCGACGCCTGTGAGGCACCGACGACTCCGCAGGTGGCTTCAGGCCACAGGCTCGGCTGGAGGAACGCCGCTCGGCGCTGCTCTGGCGATGAGGCGAGCGATGAGGCCGCCGACGAACAGATACATCACCGCCGCGATGCCCCAGTTGACCGCCATATCCAACTTCGGCTTGCTGATTGAGAACAGGTTGTCGAACGGCCCGACCAGTGCCTTGGCCGCGTCGTGGACGTCCCGGACGATGGTGTTGGACGCGTTGGCGTCGAGCACCCGGAAGACGATCGCCGCGACGATCAGCAACACGATGATGCCCACGATAAAGCGCACGATGCGCGCGATCGCCATCATCACCGAGCCGACCGCCCATGCTCCCCGCGCGGCAGCAACCCGGGTGCGCCCGGGCCGTCGGGCGCCGCGCTCATCGACAACGGCCGCGTCTTCTGCGTCCACGTCACGAGCTGCCCGGCTACCCGGATGTCTCAGTGCGAATGCCATAGCTGCGTCCCGAGCGCTAGGCGACGGTGCGGCCGCGACCGCCAAAGAACACCAGCAGGGCAAGCAGCGCGAGCAGGAACAGCAGCGGATGCACGGCTACTCCACCCACAATCGCCAGGACCAACAGGACGACGATAAGTGTTACAAGCATTTTTACCTCTCCTTGCCCCCAGGTAGGACTTCGTAACTGCGTGCTACCCCGCGGTAGGCGCGCCAAACCGCATGCACGCCTCGGTGCACACAGGTTTGTTGTGTGGAATTTCTTCCGGGACGCCGGGCGCGCTCCCTCGCCAAGGTAGTTGTGTGGGCAACTACCTGCTATGCTCATGAGTATGGAACTTGGACTCGCCACGTTCGCCGATCTCAGCTCCGGTGTCTCCCCTGAGCAACGCATGCGCGACCTGATCGAGGAAGCCGTGCTGGCTGACGAGCTCGGACTCGACGTATTCGCAATCGGCGAGCACCACCGTCCCGACTTTCTCGTTTCCGCCCCCGCGGTCGTGCTGGCCGCGATCGCGATGAAGACCGAGCGCATCCGACTTTCCAGTGCCGTGACCGTCCTCAGCTCGGACGATCCGGTGCGGGTCTTTCAGCAGTTCGCTGAACTCGACCTTCTCTCCGGCGGGCGGGCGGAGATGATGGCCGGGCGAGGCTCGTTCACCGAGTCCTTCCCGCTGTTTGGCTATGACCTTGATGATTACGACGAGCTCTACGCCGAAAAGCTCGAACTGTTGCTTGAGCTGCGCAAGGCCGCTCACGTGACCTGGTCAGGGCGGCTGCGCCCGCCGCTTGAGAACGCCGGCGTGTGGCCACGGCCGGTTCAGGATCCTCTGCCGGTGTGGGTGGCCGTCGGCGGCACCCCTCAGTCTGTGGTCCGAGCCGGCACGCTCGGGCTCCCGTTGACCTTGGCGATCATCGGCGGACAGCCGGAACGATTCGTGCCCCTGGTCGACCTCTACCGGCGGGCCGGCGCCGCCGCCGGACACGACCCGGCGCAGCTCAAGGTCGCGATCAACACCCATGCGTTCGTGGGCGAGACATCTGAGCAGGCCGACGCTGCGTTCGCGGCTCCGTATCTCGCGATGATGAATCGCATCGGGCGCGAGCGCGGATGGCCACCGTCCGGGCGCCCCGAATATGCTGCCCTGCGCTCCCCGCGCGGGGCGCTGGCCGCGGGCTCACCGGAACAGGTTGCCGAGAAGATCCTGTTCGAGCACGAGCTGTTCAGTCACCAGCGCTACGTCGGGCAGATGAGCGTCGGCGCGGTGGCCCATCGGGACGTGATTCGCTCGATCGAGTTGTTCGGCACCAAGGTCGCACCGGTGGTGCGCGAAGAACTCTCGCGGCGCGAGGCCGGGTCACCCGCTGCGGCTCCCCAGCTCGCCTGAACCCGCCTCACGGCACCGGCATGGCACCATACGTGCGGCCGTGCCCGATCGTTTGTACTTCACTGAGTCCGACGAAGCCAACCAGCTGATCGCGCGTGACCCGATGGCCCTGCTGCTCGGCTTCGCGCTGGACCAGCAGGTGACCGTCCAGAAGGCCTTTGCCGGTCCACTCGCGCTGCGTGAGCGGATCGGCTCCCTGGACGCTGGCGCAATCGCGGCAGCCGATCTTGAGCCCGTGTTCCGTGTGCGCCCGGCCATCCACCGCTTCCCTGGAGCAATGGCCAAGCGCGTCCACGACCTCGCCGTCCATGTCCGCGATCACTACGACGGCCACGCCGAGCGGGTATGGAACAACGCGCCGGACGCGCAGTCGCTGCGGGCCAACATCGAGGCGCTCCCCGGCTTCGGCGAGATGAAGGTCAAATCGTTCGGCTCGGTTCTGGCCAAACGCTTCGACGTCGCCGCGGCGCAGGAACTGGTGCCGTGGCATCCGACACTTGGCGATGTCGACTCACCGCAGGCGCTTGCGGAGTACCAAGCCACGAAGCGCGCGCACAAGGCGGAGTGGGCAAAGGCCACCGCTCGCGCCCGCTCCTAGCGCAGGCACGGTGCCGATGACGACCGTCGAGTACGAGACGCCCCACGGGCTGGCGCGGGTGCGCACCGACGCGACGCCGGAGCGGCGCGGAGCGCTGGTGCTCGGACACGGTGCCGGCGGCGGCATCAACGCTCCGGACCTGCTGGCGGCCAAGCGGGCCGCGGTTGGCGCAGGGCTGACGGTGGCCTTGGTCGAGCAGCCCTACCGCGTCGCCGGGCGCCGCTCGCCCGCACCGGCACGTCAGTTGGACGTAGTGTGGATCTCGGTGATCGAGCGGCTGCGCGAGGGCGAGCTGAAAGACCTGCCCTTGATCGTGGGCGGCCGCTCCTCGGGCGCGCGGGTCGCCTGCCGGACGGCGGCGACGGTCGCGGCCGCGGGCGTGCTGGGCCTCGCGTTCCCGTTGCAGCCACCGAGCCGTCGCGGCTCCGTCGTCGCCAGCCCGAGCCGCTTGGACGAGCTCGAGGCGGTGCCAGTGCCGATCCTCATCGTGCAGGGGTCCGGCGACCCGTTCGGCGTGCCCCCAGCGGCCCCCGGGCGGACCGTCGTTACCGTCAGCGGAAATCACAGCCTGAGGAGCGATCTCGGGGCCGTCGAGCACGAGGTGGCCCTGTGGCTGCCGATCGTGCTGGCAGCAGCCGGTTAGGAGCGGGCGACGGGAATCGAACCCGCCCTAGAAGCTTGGAAGGCTTCTGTGCAACCACAACACTTCGCCCGCGGGACACGCGAGATGGTACCCGGCCGTTGGCTAGGTCGGGGGTACCGCGCTCGGCTGACGCTCCTCGGTGGGGACCTCTCCCTCCCGGGTCAGATCGGCCGGCGGCCAGGGCCCGTTCCAGTTGTCGAGAGCTCCGTCGATCGTCACCACTGAGCCCGAGAAGGCCCGGCCGAGATCGGAAGCGAGCAGCGCGACCAGCCAGCCGTACTCCTCGACTTCGCCGAGCCGCTGGAGCGGCACCGTCCCGGCGGCGCGGCGCCACAGCTCCGCTGGATACTTGCGCAGCGACTCAGTGGCGAACCGACCAATCGCCACGGTGCTCACCGCGATGTTCTCGGCACTCCAACGCTCAGCCAGCTCACGCGTCAGTGCCTCGACCTCGGCCCGGGCCGCTCCGGTGTGGGCCATCGCCGGCATCCCATGGTGCGGGGACACCGTCACGTTGACGATCGTGCCACACCCCGCCGGGTGCATCGCCAGTTCGTATGCGGCCTCGCACATGTTCAGCGTGCCACCGACGTTGAGCCGCTGGACCGCGCGCCAGCCCTTGGTGGTGATCGCCTCCGCGGGGACGAAATACTGACCACCGGCGTTGTTGAGCACGAAGTCCAAGCGCCCGTGGCGATCCAGCGCAGCCCGAACGATCCCGTCCGCCTGCTCACGCCGGCGAATGTCCCCGACCGCCCAGGAGCACCGATCGCCGATCTGCCCCGCAGTTTCCTCCAGCACTTCCTGGCGACGAGCGGCGATCACCACCTCGGCCCCGCAGGCCGCCAGCTCGGTGGCGGCCGCTTTGCCCAGGTTGGTGCCACCGCCGGTCACCAGCGCAACGGTTCCCTCGAGCGCGCCGTCGACGAACACCCGCGAGGCATCCACGCCTACTCCCCCAGCACCTTGATGACCAGCCGCTTGCGCCGGCCGCCGTCGAATTCGCAGTAGAAGATCTGCTGCCATGGACCCAGATCAAGCGCTCCCTCGGTGACGGGGACGATCACCTGGTGGTGGACGAGCAGGTTCTTCAGGTGGGCGTCGCCGTTGTCCTCTCCACCGCGATGGTGCCGGTAGTCCCCCGGATCGGGCAGCAGCGCCCTCGCCACCTCACCGTGGGGCTCTTGCCAACTCGGGGGCGCGAGCTTGTCGAGCCACTCGAGGGCATCGGCCTGGATACCCGGCTCGTCGTCGTTGATCCACACGCCGGCGGTGATGTGCATCGCGCAGACGAGCGCCATCCCTTCGGCGATGCCGGCCGCCTCGACGGCGTCGGCAACGTCCTCGGTAATGCGGATGAACTGCCGCCGTTGCTCGGTCTGGAAGGTGCGGTAGACGGTGTGGGATTTCATGGTTCAGAGCCGCGCACCGAGCGGTCGCAGCTCACTTGAGACGCCGGTCAGTTCTACGGGGGAGCCGGGATTCGAACCCGGATTCACGGTTTTGGAGACCGCGCGCATAAACCGTTAACTCACTCCCCCACGGGGGCAGCGATGGTAGCGATTGACGCGCGGATCGGGCCGAAGACATGGCGCTAAATGGTGCATGCGGGCGGAGGGACTCGAACCCCCACGAGCGTAAGCCCACCGGCACCTAAAGCCGGCGCGTCTACCAATTCCGCCACGCCCGCAAGGAAACTGCTGCACGCGGCCCGTCCAGATTGTATGGTCCGCTACGTGCCTCCCGTCAGGAACCTGCGGCCCGGCTACACGGTCATCTATCCGAACCGTGGAAAGCCCGGAAGCAAGGCCACGAAATCGATCGTGATTTTGCTGCTGCTGGTCTCCGTGGTCCTGATGCTGATCGTGACGCTGGCGGGTTGGAGCAAGCTCCAAGGCCTGAAGCCGGTGAACATTGCCTGGGCGCTGGTCTATCTGATCGCCGCCTTCTACATCGCGCGCTGGAACCGGGGGCTGCTGCCGCTCGCGGCGGCGCTCGCCATCCTCCTGCTGATCCTGGCGCTGATCGCCGGCACCGGCGCGGCAGGGACGAGCTGGTTCGACCGCAATCACGTCGGCTACGCCCCCGCTGACACGATCTTCGGGGGCAAGGGTCTCGGACCCGATGAGCTCGGACTGCTGACGCTGTTGATCGCCCCGGTCCAGGTCCTGCTGATCTTCTTCGCGATGCAGGGCTTCTCGCAAGGCTGGAACGTCGAGCTCGAGGTCTCCGAGGAGGAAGCCCGCAAGCGTGGGCACAAGCCCTCGAAGCCCTCGTCGGCCAAGCCTGCCCCGGCCTAACCCCACCACCACACCGATGATTGCTCTCATGTTCCGCAGAGTGACCGGCGCGGCGCTGTTGGCATTCTGCCTGGGGGGACTGGTTCCGCTGTCGACGGCAGCGGGCAGGCGCCCGCGTCACCACTCGACATGCGGGACGTTCTGCAAACAGGCCGGCGGCGTGGGCGGGAGTCCCGGTGTTGCCCCCTGCCAGGTTCTGGGCTCGCTGATTCATTCGAACGCCGGCGTCGCCTCCGTGACGGTCCGCTGCTCCGGCCGACGCACCTCGCGTGGGGCAGTCGCGATCTACCCCCACCGCTTCATTCGGGATTACGTCAACGACGGGGTCCCAAGAGGGTCCTACGGCGGAGCCGACCTCGTGGCCGCGCCCCACCACCGTGTGACCTTGCAGATTTTGCTTTCCCCAAAGGCTTCAGCCCTCTTGACTCGTGAGCACTCGCTGAAAGTCGACGTGTTGATCGAGCTCAACACGAAGCCGGCCGTTCAAGCAACCACACGCTTCGGTCTTCTGCTGCTGCCCTCCCCTTAGCTCAGTCAGGGGCTTGCGTCAGTTCAGTGGTGTCGTCCGGGGGGACCGTTCTCAGGGTCATGTTCCGATTCCGCGCGGAGCGTCCACACCTTGATCGCGCCGGAGCGTCCGCGAACCTGCGCTTCCCCCAGCGCAACCAGGTCGTCAGGCTCATGGGTCAGGCGCTCGCGGGTGGACTCGGCGATCAGCACCTGGTGAGCGGTGTCCTTCGTCATGGCCTCTAGGCGTGCCGCCGTATTGGTCGTGTCGCCGAGCGCGGTGTACTCCAACCGCTGGATCGAGCCGACATTGCCCGACAACACCGGGCCGCTGTTGACGCCGATCCCCATGCGGAACTTCTTATCGTATCCCTCGGTCTTCAGCCACTCGTTGAAACGGGGAAGCCGAACCTCCAGCATTTCATGTACAGCTTGCACCGCTCGGTCGGCATGGTCAGGCTGCTCCAGCGGTGCTCCGAACAGCGCCATGATCCCATCGCCCATGTAACTGACGAGCGTGCCACCGTGTCCGAGGATCGCGTCGGTCATCTCGCTGAGGTAGTGGTTGACCACGCCAACCACCCTCTCCGGCTCGAGTGGCTCGGCAAAGGTGGTGAACCCGCGTAGATCGGTGAACATCACGGTCCCGTCACGCCGAACGCCGCCAAGCCGCAGGTCCGCGTCGGTCCGCTCGATGACATCGTCGACGACGTCTCGGGGCACGAAGCGGGTGAAGATCTCCCTCATGCGGCGGCGCTCCCGAGTTTCGAGCAGATAGCCGGACGCCACTGACCCGATCGTGCTCAGCGACAGCGCGAGAATCGGACGAGTCGCGTTGACGATCACGCCGCCATCGAAAGCGAGCGGGATCCCTACCAGCAAGAGCGCGAGCCCGAGGCCGGCACCGGCGAGCATCAGGCCCGTACGCCGGAAGATGCTGCCCAGCGGCACGACCGTGGCGGCGGCGATCAATAACAGCACGTTGAGCGAACCCGGCGCGGAGGTCAGCGGAAAGCCGTCGAGGATCGTGTCGACGGCGTTCACATGAACCTCCGGGCCGCTCATCGGGTTATCCGAGACGGGGGTGGTGAAGGTGTCCCGGAGAATTGGATCCGTGTACCCGACGATCACGACCTTGCCGGCGAAGGCCTTGGGCGGCACATGCCCGAGCAGGACGTCGGAGAACGAGTACGTCGGGACGGTTCCCGGCGGTCCAGCGAAGTCGATCCAGGCATAGTCATCCGGAAAGCGGTCAGCGCTCACCGGATGTCCGAGCGCCATACCGGCGACGGCGACGTCGAGCGAGAGGATGTCGACTGGCTCGTAGAGCATCTGCCGGACCTTTCCTCCGGAGTCCGTGGGGACGCCGACGCTGGCGAGGACCGCACCGATGCTGACGGGATTCCGGACTCCGGCGGGAATCCGCAACCGCGGGCCGATCACATCGTGGGTCGCGAGAACAACCGGACGCGCGCGCTTCACCGCCGCTATCAGCGCGCGATCTTCCGATGGCGTGGTCGGGCCCACAAACTGGACGTCGTAACCGATCACACGTGCCCCGGCTCTGTGCAAGAAGTCGATCACCCGTGCATGGAAGGAGCGCGGGTAGGGCGGCCGGCGATTGAGCACCGACAGGGTCTTGTTGTCGACCGCCACCAGAACGACGTCCCGCCGCGGCGCCCGCGAGCCGCGAAGGCGGAAGCGGACATCGATGCTCTTCAACTCCGCATCGTGGAGGATCCCGGCGGCATCGACGCCGAGAGTCAAGGCGAGCGAAAGCGCGCCCACGGCCGCCATCAGCATCACCCGCCGACGTGTGCGGATCTTACGTCGCAAGCCGTCCCCGCGCTTCATCGCAAATCGGCCCTGTGGAGGAGACGCGCTGCGTGGCTCCACGTTCGCCATGTCTGCGCTTGAGTCGCTGCCTGAGAATGGTTGTTGCCTCGGTACCAGGAATTTCCTACGCGACTGCGACAGCTCGATGCGGCGAGTGGGATTCGAACCCACACGTCCCGAAGGACAATGGCTTTTGAGGCCATCGTGTCTACCGTTCCACCACCGCCGCGGGGCGGCCCAGTCTAGTTCGGGCCGCCGGCGAAGCGCTACTCGTCAGGCGCGCTGACCAGGCTGCAGAGCTCGTCGATCAGCGCCGCCCGGGCGACGACCACTCCCCACGGATCGATGCCGCTCTCCGGGAGCTTGCGCACCGCCAGCCCAGCCCGCTGCGCAATCAGCCCGCCGGCGGCCAGGTCCCAGTCGTGGAGCCCGCGCTCGTAATAGGCGTCGTAGCGCCCACACGCGCACCAGCACAGATCCAGCGCGGCCGCCCCGGCGCGACGGATGTCCCGCACGCGTGGCAGCACGCCCGCGAGGACCGCCGCCTGGCGCTCCCGCACAGCGGCGTCGTAACCGAACCCCGTCGCGACCATCGCCGTGGCGAGATCATCTCGCTGCGACGCCGCGATTGGGGCGCCGTTCATCAGCGGCTGTCCCGCTTGGGTCGCCGTGAAGCACTCATCCCGGTTCGGGTCGAGGACGACGCCGGCGAGGGTTCCCGATGCATCCTCACACGCCACGCTCACCGCGAACTGGGGGATCCCAAACAGGAAGTTCACCGTTCCGTCCAGCGGATCAACGACCCAGCGCAGCTCGCCTTCACCGGTCTCCCCTCCCTCCTCGCCGATGATCGCGTCGTCGGGACGGCGGCGATCGATCACCGCGCGGATGGCCGCTTCAGCGGCCAGATCGGCATCCGAGACAAGGTCGGTCGGAGTGCTCTTGGAGCGGACCCCGACGGCACGATCGCCGAACCGCGTACGCAGCTCACCGGCGGCGGCCTGAGCGGCGTCTACCGCGATCTCCAACAACTCATCATGTCCGGGAACCGTCATCAACTGGGTTGTACCGGGTGCTCCCCACCGGGTGCCTTGCGATCATGCCCGCGGCATGGCCGCATCCGAGACACTCACGGGGCTCACCGCCTTTGCCAGACGCGGAGCCGGCACCGACTCCGAGCGTCGCGCCGCCGGCTGGCTCGCCCGGGAGCTCGGGCGGGGGGGTCGGCAGGCCCGAATCGAGACCTTCTGGTGTCGTCCGAACTGGGCGCTCGCCCATGCCTGGCATGCGCTGCTCGGGTTGGTCGGCAGCCTGGTGTCGGTCGGCTCGCCGCGGATCGGCGGGGCATTGATCCTGCTGGCGCTGCTCTCGCTGACGGCCGACGCACTGCTTGGCACCTCGCTCGGCCGGCGCCTGACGCCGGAGCGTGCGAGCCAGAATGTGATCCTCCCGCCCACGGGCGCGATCGAAGACTTGTCGGTTCGCCTGATCGTGACGGCCAACCTCGACGCGGGGCGCGCCGGACTCGTATTTCGCCGACCGCTCAGGCGCACCTCGGCGCGAGTGCGAGAAGTGACCCACGGCCGACTCCCGGGCTGGCTGGGTTGGTTGGCGATCTCGCTCATATGCCTCGAGGGGACTGCCGTGGCTCGCCTGGACGGGAGCCGGGGCACCGGCGTCGGATTGGCCCAGCTGATCCCCACCGTCGTCCTCGTTCTTGCCCTGGCCCTGTTGCTCGAGCAGGCCACGGCGGAGTTCGGTCCCGCCGCCGGCGATAACGCCAGCGGGATCGCCGCGGCGGTGGCGATCGTGCGCGCGCTGGCAGCGGGACCGCCAAGCCATGCGGCCGTCGAGCTGGTGCTGCAAGGAGCCGGTGATGGCGGCGCGATCGGGCTGCGGCGCTACCTCAGGAGCCGCAGACGTGAGCTGAAGCCCGCGAACACGGTGGTGCTGGGCATCGCTCCCTGCGCATCAGGATCCCCGCGCTGGTGGATAAGCGACGGCCAGCTCATGCCGCGCCGCTACTTCGGCGCGCTGCGCCAACTCGCTGCCGGCGTCGCCGCTGACGCTCCTCACCTCGGCGCACGGCCGATCCGCTCACGCGGCGGCTCGCCCGCGCTCCCCGCCGCAGGGCGGCTCCCGGCGCTGGCCATCGGGACGCTCGATCATGATGGTGGGAGCGCGTACGCGCACGGTCCGGCTGACAGCGTCGAGCGGGTGCAGCAGACGAGCATCGACAGCGCCGTTGAGTTCGGACTGCTGGTCGTGGACGCCATCGACGGCTATCTCGCGCGCCGGTCGGTACCTAGACCGGAGTGATCGGATTGTTCTTCGCCGGCCAGGTGCGCTGCTTGCCGACGGCGATCGCGAAGCGCTTGACCAGCTCCGTCCGCAGCTCCTCGGGCGCAATCACCGCGTCGACGGCAAGCTCCGACGCCAGGTGCAGGACATCGATGTCCTCGGCGTATTCCCGGCGAAGCTTTTCCGTCAGCTCGGCCCGCTCCTGTTCGTCATCGACCGCCTGGAGCTGGTTGTAATAGACGGCGTTCACCGCCGCCTCCGGTCCCATCACCGCGATCGAAGCGCCGGGGAGGGCCAGGCAACAGTCGGGATCGAACGCCGGCCCGGCCATCGCGTACAGGCCGGCACCGTAGGCCTTGCGGACAATCACCGAGATCTTCGTCACCGTGGCCTCCGAGACAGCGCTGATCATCTTGGCGCCGTGCCGGATGATGCCCTCGCGTTCCACCTGGGTGCCGATCATGAACCCCGGCACGTCGGCCAGGAACAGCAGCGGGATGTTGAACGCGTTGCAGGTCTTGATGAACCGCGCGCACTTGTCCGCCGAATCCACGAACAGCACGCCGCCCTTGTGCTTGGGCTGGTTGGCGACGATGCCGATCGTGCGGCCGTCCAGCCGCGCGTAACCGACGATGACCTCCTTCGCCCAGCGCTGGTGGATCTCGAGCAGCGAGTCCTTGTCGACCAGCAGCGCAATCAGTTCCTGCATGTCGAAGGGCTTGTTCTCGTCCTCGGGAATCAGTTCGCGCAGCGACGGGCCCAGCGCCGGGGGGACGGGGGCACTGGTCGGTGGATCCAACTCCGAGTGCGCCGGGAAGTAGCCCAAGTAGCGCTTGACGAAGTCGATCCCCTCCTCGTCGCTGCGCACCAGCGCGTGGCCGCATCCGCTCTTGGAGGTGTGCATCCGTGCACCGCCCATCTGCTCAAGCGTGACCTTCTCCCCGATCACTACCTCCGCCATCCGCGGCGAGCCGAGGTACATCGATGCGTTCCCCTCCCGCATGATCACCACGTCACAGAACGCCGGGATGTAGGCGCCGCCGGCCGCGCTTGGCCCGAACAGGGCGCAGACTTGGGGCACCACCCCGGACATCCGGACCTGGTTGAAGAAGATCCGGCCCGCGTGGCGGCGCCCCGGAAACATCTCCACTTGTTGGTTGATGCGAGCGCCGGCCGAATCGACCAGATAGATGATCGGCACGCGGAGCGCCAGCGCTCGCTCCTGGACGCGCAGGATCTTCTCGACCGTCTTCGGCGCCCACGACCCAGCCTTGACGGCCGGATCGTTTGCCATCACCGCCACCCGCCTGCCGCCGACGGTGCCAAACCCGGTGACCACTCCTTCCGCGCCCAGACCATCCTGTTCCCAGCCGGCCAGCAGACCATCCTCGGAGAACGAGTCGGGATCGAGCAGCCGGGCAACCCGATCGCGCACCGGCAGCTTGCCCTGCTGGACGACGCGCTCACGGTGATGGTCCGGTCCTCCGGCAATCGCGCGCGATATCGCGTCTTCGAGCGCTTCGGTGTGGTCGAGATGGGTCACTGTGGCTTGTGCGGGTGCAGCGGCACCGTCGAGGCCGCACTAGAGATGTTCGCATCCGGCGAAGGCGGCAGCGGTCGACGCGGGCGCAGACCGACCGCGATCCCGGTTGCCCCCACGACCAGGAGGAACAGCGGCCAGCCGACCAACGAGCCTCGCGTGGCCATCGGCGCGCCGGCCATGAACGCGAACGTGACCAGCACGGCGACTCCCAGATAGCCGGGTCCGGCCTCGTGATCGATGGCCGCGTAAGCGACGAGCGCGAAGCCAATCAGGAGCAGGAACAGCTCCCAGCCAAAGGGCGCGTCAATCCTCTGGCCGAGCCCCGCCAACAGCTTGCTCAGACAGGTTCCCGCCAAGACCAGCGCCGCCAATCCCGCCGCGTTGACGAAGGCCACCGAATCACGGCGGCGGCGGTCGCGGAGCGCCGTCGCCGCGACGGCATACGCCAGGACCAGCGCCACCAGAATCGCACGCAGGGTGCCCTGTCCGTGCGGGTTGAAGATCCACTGCGCGAGCGCCTGCACTGCTACGCCTCCGGCCAGCGCCGCGATCAGCGTGCACACGGCCGAGTTCGCGCGGCGGGCCGCGCTGGCCGCAACACCAGCCTCGAGCGCGAACGTCCAGCCCAGAGCACCCGCTCCGGGGGGACGCGCGGCGCCCAGAACCTCGGCCAACAGGATCAGCACGAGGATCAGAGGCAGCAGAGCGGCGATCAGGAGGATGGAGTGATACCCCCGCGGACCCTCACGCTCCACCTCGGCCAGCCAGGCGATCGACGCCAGCACGCCTGTGATCAGCAGGACGACGGTGAACCTCACGCCCACCGGCCACTGGATCATCCGGAAGGCGATCACCACCGCCGCCAGCGACAGCGGTACCGCGCCAGCTGCGATCACCGGCCCGCGATGGGGGTGTGGCCGCAGCCGCTCGATCACCACTGCACCGGACCAGCGGAGAGCAAATGGCTGCCCAGCGGTCGACCCAGCACCTCCTGTGCGGCGCGCGCGGCCGCCAGGAGCCGCTCGAGGTCGATTCCGGTTTCGATGCCCATCTCATGGAGCATCGAGACGAGGTCCTCGGTGGCGATGTTGCCGGTTGCCCCCGCAGGAACGGGACAGCCGCCGAGCTCACCGAAGCTCGACTCAAAGCTGTCCACCCCAGTCTCCAGCGCCGCCAGCACATTGGCCAGCCCCTGACCGCGGGTGTTGTGAAAGTGCGCGGTCAGTTCCACGCCGGCCCCGAGCGTGTCCCGGGCGGCGGCGAAGAATTCACGGACCTGAACCGGGTTGGCCATGCCGGTGGTGTCGCCGAATCCCACTTCCGCGGCGCCCGCCTCGACGAGCCGCCGTGCGATCGCCAGCACCCGCTCCAGCGGGACATGACCTTCATAGGGGCAGCCGAACGAGGTCGAGATCACTCCCTCGCAGCGAAGCTGCTGCGCTCGCGCGCGCGCGAACGTCCGCTCTAGGCCGGCCAGCGACTCCTTGATCGATCGGCCAACGTTGTTTCGGTTGTGCGTCTCGGAGGCGGAGAGGAAGCCGTTGACTTCCTGGAAGCGGGCGCGGTGCCCGAGCGCCCGCTCGAGGCCACGCTCGTTCGGGATAAGCACGCTGACCGAAACCTCCTCAGGCAACGCAACGGCCTCAAGCACCGCTTCGGCATCGGCTAGCTGAGGAATCACATCGGCGCGGACGAAGCTCGTCACTTCGATTCGTCTCAGCCCGCTGCGGCCCAGCAACTCGATCAGCCGAACCTTCTCGGAGGTCGGGATCACCTCGGGCTCGTTTTGGAACCCGTCGCGCGGCCCGACCTCGCGGATCCGCACACGGTTGGGAGTGTTGCTCATCCCCTACTTATAGATCACGCGCGGTCGGAACCCGCCGGCGGCCGGGCCACCTCGATCACCCGTCGTTCGTGGGTCCCCAATCCGATCGTCCGCCCATCCTCGGCGACGACCTTGACGGAGAAGCGCAGCTTGCGCTCGTCAACGATCTCCTCGAGGCGCGCGTGGGCGGTGCAGCGGGTTCCCTCGGCGGCCGCGGCGACGTGCTTGACGCAAACCTCGAATCCAACTGTCGCGCGGCCGTCGCCGAGCTGGGGAAAGACCAGCATCGCGGCGGCGCGCTCCATCATCCCGATCATCGCGGGAGTCGAGAGTACGGTGGACGAGAGCGTGCCGCCGACGTCGGTGAGCAGTCGCCCTTCTACGACGAACTCGTCCGCCGCCTCCAGTCCCACCTCCAGTGCTGAGCCCATGGTCGCGGCAGCCTACTGGACGCCTCGGGCCATAGACTGCACCGCCGTGAGCAGCCCCGTCTGCATCGTCGGAGGTACCGGCGCGCTCGGCTTCGGCCTTGCCCTGCGGCTGGGTCGCGAGGGTGTGCCGATCGTGATCGGATCCCGTGACGGCGGACCGCGCGGTAGCAGGCCGCCCGCCGGGCCGCCGAGCTGGTTCCCGACGGGATCGTTCGCCGGAGCCGAGAACGCGCGAGGCGGTACAGAGCGCTGAGATCGTGATCCTCAGCGTTCCGTTCCGCAGCCAGTCCGAGACGCTGACCAACCTGAAGGGCGCGCTGCAGGCGGGACAGCTGGTGATCGACGCCACCGTCCCGCTGGCCGCCGCGGTGAGCGGCAAGGCCACCCGGACTGCTCGGCGTCTGGCAGGGATCGGCCGCCCAGCAGGCTCAGGAGATGGTGCCCGATGGGGTTCGCGTGGTCTCCGCCTTTCACACCGTCAGCGCCGCGCTGCTCGCCGACCTCGATCACACGCTCGACGAGGACGTCCTCGTCTGCGGGGACAAGCGCGAAGACAAGGCGCGGGTGCGGGAGCTCGTCGAGCACGATCCCGGGGCTGCGTGCGGTCGACTGCGGCCCGCTCGAGATGGCCAGGATCGTCGAAGGCCTGACCCCGCTGATCATCTCGATCAACGTGCGCCACAAGACGCGCGCCGGAATCAGGATCACCGGCCTGGACCTCGGTTGAGCGGCCCCGTCGTCGTACTGGCAGGCGGGACGGGCGGGGCGAAGCTCGCGCGGGGAATGCTCGATGTCGTCGGGCCCGATCGGCTGATCGTGATCGCCAACACCGGCGACGACATCGAGATCTACGGCGCCTACGTATCCCCCGACCCGGACCTGGTCACGTTCTGGCTCGCCGATCGCATCGACGAACGCGGCTGGGGCCTGGACGGCGACACCTTCGCCGTCATGGACGGGCTGCGCGAGCTCGGGGTCGACGTGTGGTTCAACCTCGGTGATCGTGATCTGGCCATCGGCATCGAGCGAGCCCGAGCGCTCCGGGATGGCTCGACTCTGACCGCGGCCCACGCGGCGATGGTGTCGGCGCTCGGCGTCCGGGCGCGACGGTGTTGCCCGCTACCGACCTGCCCCTGCGCACGCGGGTCATGGCCCACGACCAATGGTGGGGCTTTCAGGAGTTCATGATCCGCGGGCAGGCGCGAGGGCCGGTGCAGGACGTGGACTTCCGCGGCGCCCGCGCCGCGCCGGCCGACGCCCGAGGTCGCTCCGAGGCGATCGCGGAGGCCGAGCGCGATCGTGATCGGCCCCTCGAACCCGGTCGTCTCGATTGGCCCGATCCTGGCCGCCGACGGGCTGCGGAGCGCGCTGGCGAGCGCCCCGGCGCCGGTAGTCGCGGTCAGCCCGCTCGTCGGCGGCGAGGTCATCAAGGGCCCCACGGCGGCGTTCATGCAGTGGGCGGGCCAGCCGCTGGACAGCGACGGCATCGCCGCGTCTACGCTGGGCTGCTCAACGGATTGGTGGCCGACGAGCCGACGGAGCTGCTCCCGGTCCTCGAGACGGAGATGCTGATGGACACGGCGCAGCGGCGGCGGCAATTGGCGGAGCGAGACGCTGGAATTTGCGCTCGCGCTGGCGCGATGATCAGATGACCACAGTCGCGATCCTTCCCGATCAAGAGCTTCGGCGACGGCCAAGCAACGTCTGGCCCACGAGCTCAGCCCCGCCCCTCGCCGAGCTCTGGCGGAGGCGATGTTCTCCGACGTGCTCGTCGCCCTCCGGCGCACCGCCGTCGATCGACCAGGTCCTCGTCGTCAGCGGCGACAGCGGCGCGCAGCAGATCGCGGGCGGGTACGGCGCGGGAGTGCTCGATGACCAGCAGCGTGGGCACAGCGCCGCCACCCTGCTCGGAATCGCGCACGCGATGCAGTCAGGCGCGCGTCGGGTCCTCCTGGTGCCGGGCGATTGTCCGCTGCTCGATCCCGACGAGCTCGAGGGACTGCTGAGCCGTCATGTCGGCGCGCGCTCGGCGCTGATCATCCCCGACCGCCACGGCACCGGAACCAACGCCCTGTTGCTGACGCCGCCGGACTCGCTCGAACCTGCCTTCGGCCCGGGCAGCTGCGAGCGTCACGCCGCCGGCGCCCGCGCCCAGGGAACCGCGCATGAGGTCGTCCACGTGCCCGTCGCTCGCGCTCGACATCGACACCCCGGAGGACCTCGCCGCCCTCCAGGAGCAGCTCGGAGTCGCCTCACGGGGCGGCGGCGCATACGCGAGGAATGCTCAGCCAGCTCAACCGCAGCTGCGCTCGGATGACGCTGACCGTCGTCACACTGGTGAGGGGTTGCCGGAGGTCGTCGCCGGCGACGACCTGGCGCGCTGATCGTCGAGGCGCTCGGCGCCGCAGCACCGCGACCGGGCGCAGGACGGCGACGTGGTCGTGGTCGCGCACAAGGTCGGTGTCCAAGGCCGAAGGTCGGACGCGCGCGCTGGCCGACGTCGATCCGCAGGCCGCGCGCGCGCGCGCTGGCCAGCGCAGCATGGACAAGGACCCCCGCCACGTGCAGGTCGTGCTCGACGAGTCAGCGGAGCTGCTGCGCGCCACCCGGGGCGTGTTGGTGTGCGTCACCCACCACGGTTTCGTCTGCGCCAACGCCGGGCGTCGACGCCTCCAACGTGCCGGGCGAGGAGACCGTGGTGATGCTCCCGCTCGATCCTGACGCGCTCGGCCCGGGCGCTGCGAGCGCGGCCTGCGCGAGGCTGACCGGCGCGGCCCCGGCCGTGGTGATCACCGACTCCTTCGGCCGCGCCTGGCGCCACGGCCAGTGCGACGTGGCGATCGGCGTGTGCCGGGCCTGGCACCGCTCGAGGACTGGCGCGGACGCAGCGACGCCCAGGGCCGCGAGCTGCGCGCGACCTGGATCGCGGTGGCCGACGAGCTGGCCGCGAGCCGCCGATCGTGGCCCGCCGCAAGGACGGACTTCAGCAGCCGGTGGTCCTGGTCCGCGGCGCCGGTCGCCATGTCAGCACCGCAGATGGGCCCGGGGCGCTGGCCCTGCTTCGACCCGAAGCCGAGGATCTGTTCCGGTAGCTGGCCGTCGGACGGAACTCATCGCTGTTCAGGTAGGGTCAGCGCCGAACCCGCGCGCCAGGCCCCAGGTAGAGCAACATGAGCGAGCAGACGGTCAAGTACCTGCTGCGCGAGCAGGACATCCCCACGCACTGGATCAACCTGCTGCCCGACCTCCCCGGCGAGCCGCTGCCGCCGCTGCACCCGGGCACGCTGCAGCCGGCCGGCCCCGACGACCTGACCCCGATCTTCCCGATGGGCCTGATCATGCAGGAGGTCTCGCCCGAGCCGGAGATCGAGATCCCCGAGGCGGTGCGCGAGGTCTACAAGCTGTGGCGCCCGACGCCGCTGTTACCGCGCCCGGCGGCTCGAGCGCGAGCTCGACACCCCGGCGCACATCTACTACAAGTACGAGGGCGTCTCGCCCGCCGGCTCGCACAAGCCCAACACCGCCGTCCCGCAGGCCTACGAGAACGCGCAGGCCGGGATCCGCCGTCTTGCCACCGAGACCGGCGCCGGCCAGTGGGGCTCGGCGCTGGCCTTCGCCTGCTCGCTGTTCGGACTCGAGTGCGAGGTGTTCATGGTCGGCTCGAGCTACGACCAGAAGCCCTACCGGCGCTCGATGATGGAGACCTGGGGCGCCACCGTGCACCGCTCGCCCAGCGACGCTGACCAGCGCCGGCCGCGCCAACTCCACGCACCCCACCGGCTCGCTGGGGATCGCGATCTCCGAGGCGGTCGAGACCGCCGCCGGCCGCGAGGACACCAACTACGCGCTCGGCTCGGTGCTCAACCACGTGTGCCTGCATCAGACGGTGATCGGCCAGGAGGCGATCGGCGCAGATGGCGATGGCCGGCGAGCAGCCCGACGTGGTGATCGGCTGCGTCGGCGGCGGCTCCAACTTCGCCGGGCTGGCCTTCCCGTTCATCCGGCGACGTGCTGCGCGGCGAGCGCGAGGATGCGCTTCCTGGCCGCCGAGCCGGCGGCCTGCCCGACGCTGACCCGCGGCGCCTACCGCTACGACTTCGGCGACACCGCCGGGCTGACGCCGCTGATGGCGATGTACACGCTCGGGCACGACTTCGTGCCGCCGCCGGTCCACGCCGGCGGGCTGCGCTACCACGGCGACGCGCCGATGCTCTGCGGCCTCGTCCGCGCCGGGCTCGTCGAGGCCCGGGCCTACAGCCAGAACGAGCCTTCGCCGCCGCGGTGCGCTTCGCCCGCTGCGAGGGGATCATCCCCGGGCCCGAGCCGGCGCACGCGATCCGGGCCGCGATCCAGGAGGCCGAGGCCGCGCGCGAGGCCGGCGAGGCGCGCGTGATCCTGTTCGGTCTCTCCGGCCACGGCCACTTCGACCTCGTCGGCCTACGACGCGTTCCTGGCCGGCGAGCTCGAGGACCCGGAGTTCTCCGAGGAGGACATGCGAGCGGCCCTCGACCGGCTGCCGGACGCGCCCGCCATCGCCTGATCCGCTTGCGGTGTGGCTCCGGCGGCGGTGATCTGCATGGAGCCGCGTGACCGCGTGGCGCCGAGCAGGGCGGCGAGCACCAGCGCGACCCCGATCAGCTGCAGCGAGCTCGGCGCCTCGGCGAAGATCACCGCGCCGAGCGCCACCGAGCCCACCGGCTGCACGGTCAGCAGCAGCGAGGTCAGCGCCGCCGGCAGCCGTGGCAGCGACGAGGTGATCAACAGCCATCCGAGAACCTGCGATGTCAGCGCCAGGGTGATCAGCCATGCCGGCGCCGGGCCACGTGGGGACGAGCCGGGCGTCGCCGATCGATCAGCCCGGCAACCACGCACAGCACGGCAGCGGTCGCCGTGGCGTCGAACAGGGGTCCCGCCGGGCGCCGCAGATCCGCTCCGCCCGCGGCGAAGCAGGAGCAGGAAGCCGACGTAGGCGATGCCTGCGCCCAGGCCGAACAGCGTGCCGCGGGTCGGATCACGACCGTAGGCGCCCTGCTCCAGAGCGCCGGAGATCAGGAGCACGCCCAGCAGCGACACCGGGAGGGCTGCCAGGACCTGCCGCGCCGGGCGCTCGGAGAGGATGGCCCACGCCACCAGCGGGACCAGCACGACCTGGATGTTGGCCAGCACCGTGGCCAACCCGGCGCCCACGTCGGCGATCGATCGGTGCCACAGCAGCAGGTCGGCGGCGAAGAAGACCCCCGAGGCGATTGCGGGGACGCGCTGGCGCCACGGCCGCGGTCCCAGTCGGCGGTCCTCGCGGGTGGCGATCAGCCACAACAGCGGCAGCGCGTACACGCAACGGAAGATCGCCGCCGTCGACGGTGAGGCGTGGCTGAGGCGCACGAGGATGCTGGAGAAGGCGATCGCCACCGCGCCGAGCACTGCGCAAATCCGCACGTTTCGCTCCGACGTGAGCCAGCGCTCCATGCGCTGCAGCGTACGTGGGGCGTGGCCCGTCGGCGGAGAGACGCCACTGACCCCAACGGCGCCCGGGGCCAGACGCTCAGCCCGGAGCGATATCCCCCGGCGCGCCGATCGCGTGGAACCCGCCGTCGACGTGCAGGATCTCGCCGCTGATCCCCCGGGCGAGATCGGAGAAGCAGAAAGCAGATCGCATCCGCGACGGGTCCGGGATCGCTGATGTCCCAGCCCAGCGGCGCCTGCGCGCGCCACAGCTCGGCGAGGCTCTCGAAGCCGGGGATTCCTCGGGCGGCGACGGTGCCCAAGGGCCCCGCCGAGACCAGGTTGACCCTGATCCCGCTGGGCCCGAGGTCGCGGGCAAGGTACCGGGATACCGATTCGAGCGCCGCCTTGGCGACCCCCATCCAGTCGTAGACTCGGCCAGGCCACGGCGGCGTCGAAGTCGAGTCCGACGATGCTCCCGCCCGCGCTCATCAGCGGTAGCACGGCCGCGGCCAGCGCCTTCAACGAGAACGCGCTGGTCTGGAAGGCCTGACCGGCGCTCGCCGCCGGTGCGGTCATGAATCGGCCGCCCAGCGCGTCCTCAGGTGCATACGCGATCGCGTGCAGCACGCCGTCCACTGCACCCCAGCGCTCCTCCAGGTTCGAACTCAACGCCGCCAGATCAGATTCCGAATTGACGTCCAGCTCCAGGACCTCGACCGGTTCGGGCAACCGCTGCGCCGCACGCTCGGTCATCCGGCGCACGCGGCCGAAGCTGGTCAGCAGGACGGTCGCCCCCTGCCGCTGCGCCCGCTCGGCGGCGTGAAAGCCGATCGAATCCTTGGTGATGACGCCGGTGATCAGCAGCCGTTTGCCGGCCAGGATCACGACCGGCGTCCGGTCAGCGTCATCAGTGCCCAGGCCAGACGCTCTCGCGTCTGCACCGGCGCCACGATCTCGTCGACGAACCCGGCGGCGGCCGCGGCGTCAGCCCGTAGATGCTCATCGGAGTAGGCGTCCGCCAGGCGCGTGCGCTCGGCCTCCGGATCCGCCGCCACCCGCATCTCACGGCGGTTGACGATCCCCACCGCGGCGCGGGCGCTCATGATCCCGAGCTCCGCCTCGGGCCACGCCAGCACGAGGTCGGCGCCGAGGTCCCGTGAATTCATCGTGATGTAGGCACCGCCATAGGACTTGCGCAGCACGACGGTCAGCTTTGGCACAGTCGCCGCCGCGAACGCACGTACCAACTGCGCGCCACGCCGGATCACCCCGGCCTGCTCCTGCCGGCTGCCCGGCATGAATCCGGGAGTGTCGACGAAGGCGATCAGCGGGAGTCCGAACGAGTCGCAGAGGCTGACGAAGCGGGCCGCCTTCTCCGAGCCCTCCGCGTCGAGCACGCCGCCCAGGTGTCGGGGCTGGTTGGCCACGACACCGATCGGCCGGCCGTCGAGGCGGGCGAACGCGGTGACGACGTTGCGAGCCCAGCGTGGGAAGACCTCGGCCAGCGAGCCGGCGTCGATCACCCCATTGAGCGCATCCCGCACGTCGTAGGCGCGACGCGGCGAGGACGGAACCACCGTCCCGGGATCAGCGATCTCCGGACCCATCGCGGTCGATCCGCGGCGGCGGCTCCCCCGCGGCGCTCGGCAGATAGCCCAGCAGCTCACGCACGCGCACCGCGGCCGAAGCCACGTCCGGTTCCACCAAATGGCAGACGCCGTTTCGGTCGTGAACCCGCGGACCGCCCAGGCCGGCGGCGTCGATCTCCTCGCCCAGTGCCTCCTGAACCACCCCGGGCCCGGTCAGGAACATCGCCGCGTCCTCGGTCATGACAATCAGGTCGGTCAGCGCAGGCGAGTATGCCCCGCCCCCCGCGGAGGCTCCGGTAACGATCGAGAGCTGCGGGACGACCCCGGTGAGAGCGACGGTGTGACGAAAGATCCGTCCATAACCCCCCAGCGCCGCGGTGCCCTCCTGCATCCGCGCGCCGCCGGATTCCACGAATGCGACCACGGGTATCCGGGCGCGACCGGCGATCTCCAAGATGCGCACGATCGTGTCGGCGTGACGCTCACCCAGCGAGCCACCGAGGTAGCTGCCGTCCTGGGCATAGCAGACGATCGGCCGGCCCGCCACGGTTCCGCTCGCCCCAACCACCCCGTCGCCGGGCACCGCGCGCGCACCCAGGCGGGGTGAGCTGACCCGCGAGCGCAGGACCTGAACGCTGCCGGGATCGCACAGCGTCTCCAAGCGCTCCAGCGGCGATAGACGAACTGGATCACGGTGGATGGCGGCGGTCAGGCTCATGACTGAGCGCCTCGCAACACCAGCGCGACGTTGTGGCCACCGAACGCGAACGAGTTGGAGATGGCAGCCGGCGCCCGACCGTTGCCGGTCCGCAGCAGTCGCGATTCCCCGGGAACGTAGTCCAGGTCCAGCTCGGGATCTGGCACCTCGTAGCCCAGCGTCGGCGCGATGATCCGGCTCGAAAGCGTCTGTGCCGTGGCCACCGCCTCAACGGCGCCGGCAGCGCCGAGGAGATGGCCGATCGCCGACTTTGTCGAGGAGATCGGGATCTGGCGGGCCCGCTCCTCTCCCAGTGCCCGCTTGATCGCCGTCGTCTCGGCGGCGTCGTTGAGCTGGGTCGAAGTGCCGTGGGCGTTGATGTAGTCGATCTCCGTCCCCGGTGAGGTCGGCGTCGGCCAGCGCCAGCTCAATCGCCTTCGAAGCCGCCGCACCATCCGGGTCTGGTGCCGTCAGGTGGTAGGCATCGGAGGTGGACCCGTAGCCGAGCACCTCTCCGAGAATGGTCGCGCCGCGGGCCCGCGCGGCGGACTCCTCCTCGAACACGAGCATCCCTGCGCCCTCGCCCATGACGAAGCCGTCACGGCGAGCGTCGAAGGGACGCGAAATGCCGGAATCCGAGAGCGCCTGCATCGAGTTGAAGCAGGCGTAGCCGAACTCGGTAAGGGTCGCCTCGGCTCCCCCGGTGACCGCCGCGTCGGCGTCCCCGTACTGGATCATCCGCAGCGCCATCCCGATCGCGTGCCCCCCGCTGGAGCACGCGGAGACGACGCCGAACATCTGCCCGCGCAGGCCGTACTTCATCGACACCGCGGCGGCGCCGGCGTTGGGCATGTACTGCGGGATGCCGAGCGGGGAAACCATCTTCGCGCCCTTGTCGCGCATCACATCGTGCTGGGTCTCGACGGTGTCGATCCCGCCGATCCCGGTCGCGATGACGCAGCCGACCCGCATCGGGTCATACGGCGGCACGTCGCCCCAGCCGGCCTGCGCGAGCGCCTCGCCGGCCGCCACCACCGCGAACTGGGAGAACCGATCAAGACGGCGGGCCTCCTTGACCGAGAGGAAGTTGCTCGGATCGAAGTCCGCACAGGCCGCCGTGCCATCGACGATTCCCACCTCGCCGGCCGCCCAGCGGGGGTGCAGCGAGCTCGCGCCGACCCCGAGCGGGGTGACGGCACCGAGTCCGGTGATGACGACCTTGCGTCTCACTCCGATGCGCGCTGGGTGATCAGATCGATTGCGTCGCCCACCGTTGTCAGCTCCTTCATGTCCTCGCCCTTGAGGATGACGCCGTACTCGTCCTCGACGATCTGCGCCAGCTCGACGAGATCGAGCGAGTCGATGTCCAGCGCCTCGAAGGTCGCCTCGCGGGTGATCTGGCTCTCGTCCGGGCCGAAGCTCGCGAGCGCCTCGACAACGCGCGCCTGCACCTGCTCGCTGGTAACCGTGGCCATCTGTTCAGCTCCTGTCTGTCGTTCGGTTCATGAGTTCCCTCTAAGCCGCCAGGCCGCCGTCGACGCTGAGCACAGCGCCGGTCACGTAGCTGGCCGCTTCTGAGACGAGAAAGCGTACGCAGGCGGCAACCTCTTCCGGGGTGCCCGCGCGCCGAGCCGGCACCGCCGTCAGCAGATCAGTGCTCACCCCGGCCGTCATGTCGGTCTCGATCCACCCTGGTGCCACCGCATTGATGGTGATCCCGCGCCGTGCCACCTCCACCGCCGAGGTCTTGGTCAAGGCGATCAAGCCGGCCTTGGCTGCTGCGTAGTTGGACTGGCCGGGGTTTGCGCGCAGCGCCACGACCGATGAGATGTTGACGATCCGCCCGGACCGCGCTCTCAGCATCGGCTTCAGCGCCCGGCGGGTCATCCGGAACGCTCCGCTCAGATCAGTGGCCAGGACCGCGTCCCACTCCTCGTCGCCCAGGGAGGGAGTGAGGTCGTCGCGGCTGATCCCGGCGTTGTTGACCAGCGCCAGAACCGGCACGCCGTACGCGGCCTCCAACCCGCCGAACAGCCGCTCCGGCACAGCGGGATCAGCCACATCCCCCGCCAGCGCCACCGCCCGGCCTCCGGCCGACTCGATCGAGGCCACTATCCCCTCCGCACCCTCGCGGTCGGCGCGGTAGTTGACGCCCACGCGCCAGCCGTCCTCAGCCAGCCCACGGGCGATCGCCGCTCCGATCCCGCGTGAGGCGCCGGTCACGAGCGCCGATCCTTTGGCCGCGAGGCCGCTTTCATCAGCCACCGCCGACCGCTCCCCATTCGAGCACCCCGCCACCCCAGGTGAATCCGGCTCCAAACGCGCTCAGCAGGACCCGAGATCCCGCTCGCAGGCGGCCGTCCTGCTCGGCCTGCGCGAGCGCCACCGGCAGCGTCGCCGCGGACGCATTCCCCAGCGACTCGATGCAGTCGACCACGCGCTCGTTGGACAGCTCGAGCCGATCGCCCAGCGCTCGGGTGATCCGCGCGTTGGCCTGGTGATACACGAACAGATCGATGTCCTCCAACGAGAGCCCCGCCCGGGCCACCGCGGTGAGGGTCACCTCGCTCATCCGGTTCACCGCGTGGCGGAACACCTCGGGTCCATCCATCCGAATCAGCCGGTCACTGTGGCTGGCGGTGATGGTGGCGGCGTGCGAGCCGTCGGCGCCGAGGACGATCGGCCCGATCATGCCCCCACCGTCCTGGGCCTTTCCGAGCACGACCGCACCGGCGGCGTCGGCGAACAGCGGCGCGGTGCGCTTATCGGTGTAATCGGTGATCCGGGTGACAAAGTCCGCCCCCACCAGCAGCACCCGCTCCGCCCGCGCGCTCTCGATCTGCGCCGCGCCGATCGCCAACCCGGTGAGAAACGAAGTGCAGGCCGCACCGACGTCGAATGTACCCGCGTTCGTCGCCCCCAGCGCGTGCGCCACGAGCGGAGCGGCGTTGGGCGTGAGCTCATCCTGGGTCAGGGTGGCCACCATCACCAGGTCGAGGTCGGCCGCCGCCACGTCGGCGCGGGCCAGGGCGGTGACTGCGGCGCGGGTGGCGTAATCAGTTAGCCGCTCATCTGCCCGCGCCTTGCGGCGTTCGCGGATGCCCGTCCGGGAGAGGATCCATTCCTCGGTGATCCCGAGTTGTGCCGCGAGCTCGGCGCTGGTCAGGCGCTCCTCGGGAAGCTCGGTGCTGACCGACAGGATCGATGCGGACCGCTGCGTCGGGGAGACGGGCAGAATCGGGGCGGGCGCGCGCTCAAGCATGGACGAGCTCCACGTCGCGCAGGGTCCGCTTGGCCAGACCGCTCAACACCTTTCCCGGCCCGACCTCGACGAACCGCACCGCCCCCATTTCGTGCATCGCCAGCATCGTCTCGCGCCAGCGCACGGGCCTGGTCAGCGCTTCGGCGAGACGTCGGCGAACGTCGTCGAACGGGGTCGCAGTGACAGCGCTGAGCACCGTCACCCGCGGCGGTTTGACCTCCACTCGCGCCAGCGCGGCCTCGAACTCGGGCACGGCTTCGGCCATCATCGGCGAGTGAAACGCGCCCGTCACCGGGAGCTCCATCCCGCGGAGGCCGAGCTCGCGTGCCGCCCCCGCGACCCCCGGCAGCGCCTCCCGCGCGCCCGAGAGCACGACCTGCTGGGGCGAGTTGTCGTTGGCCACCGACAGCCCGAAGGCATCGGCCAGGGTCGGCGCCTGCTCGGCGGCGCCGGGGCCGAGGAGCGCGATCATGCCGCCGTCTCCGGCACGCTCGCCGGATTCCTGCATCAACCGGCCGCGCAGCGCCACGAGCTCCAGGCCGTCCCGCTCGGCCAGCGCCCCGCCCACGACCAGTGCCGCCAGCTCGCCCAGCGAATGCCCGGCCATGAACTCGGCCTCGGGGCGGCCGAGCGCCGACCAGCCGGCCAGGCTGGCGCAGAAGATCGCGGGCTGTGCATACCTGGTTCCCGCTTCCACGAGTGTGAACGGGTCCTCGCCCACCACGTCCACGGCCTGCTGCAGAAGGTCCGGGCGCTCATGCGCGACCGTGTCACGCATGTCGGGCGTCTGGCTTCCCTGTCCCGGGAAGAGCAGTGCGGAAAGTGCCATTCGCCTAGCCATACTCGCCGACGCGAGGCTGGATACAGCCCCGGCTCGTAGTTCCCCCCGTTCGGGGGGACGATGCCCGGGCTCGCCCAGCACGTAGGATCTGGCCCGTCTTGGCTCTGCCCGAACCCTCACCCACGTCTGCGGCGTTGGTCACCGGCGCCTCAGCGGGCATCGGACGCGCGATCGCGCACGAGCTGGCGTCCCGTGATCACAATGTCGTCCTCGTGGCCCGACGCAAGCCACGCTTGCAGGCGCTGGCGGACGAACTGGCCGATCAGCACGGGGTCCGTGCGGAAGTGCTCGCCTGCGATCTGACCAAGCCGGCGTCCCGCGGTCGCCTTCCCGGTCGGATCGAGAAGCTCGGCCTCGACATCGACGTGCTGGTCAACAACGCGGGATTCGCCACCGGGGGACCGTTTCACGAGGCCGAGCTTGACCGCGAGCTCCAGCAGGTCCGGCTGCTGGTCGAAACCGTGGTCGCCCTGACCTCGATCTTCTCCACCGCCATGGTGGAACGCGGTCGCGGAGCGATCCTCAACGTCGCCTCCACGGCCGGCATGCAGCCGATGCCCTACTCGGCTGGCTATGCCGCGGCCAAGGCCTACGTGCTCTCCTTCTCGGAAGCCCTGCACTACGAGCTGCGTCCCCATGGCGTGATCGTGACCGCGCTGGCCCCGGGCCCGGTCAAGACCGACTTCTGGGAGATCGCGCAGTGGGAGGTGGCCGGCGGCGGCGCCTTCGAGGACTCGGTCCCCAGCCCGGCGATGATCACCCCCGAGCAAGCGGCGAAAGCGGGAGTCGACGGACTCGCCTCCGGCGCCCGGGTGGTGGTGCCGGGGCTGCCGACGCGCGTGGCCATGCAGGCCGCCCGCTACCTCCCGCACGCGCTCAAGCTTCCGACCATCGAACGGATCATGCGCCGCCGCTGAGCGGCGAGCCGCGCGGACTACAGGATGCATGGCTGACGAGGCCGCTCGGCGGATCGACGCCCTGATCCAGATCGCCCTGCGGCTCGCTCGGTCCGCCCCGACGGGACGGGTCGCCCTCGCGCAGCTGGCTCGTTCGCTTGACCCGGCATGGATCCCGCTTCCCGCGGGGGAGCCGATCCTCAGCGAGTTGCAGGCCGCCCGCGCCGCTGCCTGCGTGCCGCTGGAGTTCAACCGGGTGCAGCGGACCCTCCGTGAGGCCTGGGGCGGCGATCCCACCGATGAGCTCGACGAGCTCGACCCAACCCCGGTCACCAGCACCCCCATCGCTCAGGTGCATCGGGGCGTCCATGAGGGCCGCTACGTCGCGATCAAGGTGCTGCGTCCGGGCTTGGCTGGCGCGGTGCGCCAGGACCTGGCGCTACTGGAGGGCCTGAGCGCACCACTGTCCGCAGCGTTCCCGGCCCTGGACACGCGGGCAATCATGATTGAGGTCCGCGAACGGGTCCTCGACGAGTTCGATTTGGAGCACGAAGCCGCCGTGCAGCGCCGGTTTCACCGTGCCCTGCGCCATCACCCGTTGTTCATGGTGCCGGCCCCGGTGACCGAGCTCTCGCATGAGAACGTCCTCGTCAGCGAGTGGGTCGACGGGGTTCCGTTGCGCGCCGCCGGGGATCGAGACGCCGCCGCTGCGCGCTTGGCCCTGTTCGTGCTCGGCGGCCTGCGGGCGGGCATCGTCCATGCCGACATCGACCCCGACGACGTCCTGGTCATCGCGGACGGCCGGCTGGCAATCCTCGACTTCGGGGCGACGAGCACCGTCGACCCCCACCGCGTGAAACGGACGGCCGCCGCGCTCGAGGCGTTCGTGGGGAAGGACGTGGAGGCGCTGGGACAGGAGCTCGAGGAGCTGGGTTGGCTGGGGTCCGAGCACGCGGGCGCCGCGGCCGAGTTGGCCGAGCATGTGCTCGGTGACCTGGCCGGCCCGGATCCGGCTCGCCTCGACCTCGAGGCTGTGCGCGCGGCGGAGGAGCGCCTGTTTGAGCGGCCCCGCCAGGTGCTGGAGCTGATGCTCGCCGGCGCGCTGGCCCCAGCGGATCTGTGGCCCGCGCGGGCGGCGGCGTCGTTGTTCGGGACGATCGCCCGGGTCGGGGCCACGGCTCCGTGGCGCGAGCTGGCGCGGGTGGCGGTTCGGGATGGGTGGGACGCTCGGCTGCCGGCCTAGCGGCCGCCTCGCCTCAGGCCGCGGCTTGCTCGGTCTTCTCGACCACTGACTCGACGGAGGGCTGGTGCGTGGCCCGGCCGAGCCGGCGGCTCAGCCACTCGAGCCCCACCGGGGTCCCAGCCATGGCACCGCTGATGTGGTCAACGCCACCGCGGGTGACGTAAAGCCGAACATCGGCCCCGAGTCGCTTCCAGTCATCCTGGAGATTGACGCTCTGCTGGAACGACACGATCTGGTCTCGCCGAGCGTGATGGAGCAGAACGGGCGCCTCGGGGGTGATCGTGCCGAGCCGGTTCTCCCGCAGACGGGCCCGCCAATCCGGCATCTCGAGCACGTTCGGCTGAGTCAGCTCGGACGCGTGCATGAACCTCGGTCCGTGCAGCACGGCCTGGATGATCGTCGACTGACGCAGGGCCTCGATCTTGGTGGCGGCCATCGGCGTGAGGTACGGGTCGAGTTCGAGCTCGGGGTAGGCGGCCGCGTAGCCAATCCCGCCGTAGGCCATGAAGAAGGAGAAGAACGTGCCGTCGAGGCTGGGTCCGGCGGTCTCGACGTCGGCCGCGGCGGCCCCGGCGACGACCCCGGCCAGCGGCAGGTCGGGGGCGTAGCTCGGTTGCAGCTGCGCCGCCCACGCGGCCGCCGCGCCCCCTTCGGAGTACCCGATAATCGCGGCGGGACCGTCAGCTGGGAGCTCCTCGGGACTCAACGCGCGCGCCGCGCGCATCGAGTCGAGCACATTCGGCCCGAGGGCCCGTCCGACCATATAGGTGTGATCGCCGGGCGTCCCCAGCCCCTGATAGTCGGTGATTGCCACCGCCCAGCCGCGGGCGAGGACCATCGCCATCAGCCCCGCCTCCCAGTCGCGCCCCCGGGTGAGCAGCCGGGAGGGGGCCGCTGTATCGCCGATCCCGTGAGTGCCGATGGCGTAGCCGATCAGCGGGCGGGGGGCGTGGCTGCGCCCCCGGGGCAGGAGGACGATCCCGGATACCGCCGTGGGCTCGCCGGTGGCGGAGGTGGAGCTGTAGAGGATCCGCCAGGCACGGGCGCGCAGCCGCAGGCCCGGGACCAGATAGGCGTCGACCGGCTCCGCCCGGATCACGTCCCCCGGCGCTCCGGCCGGCAGGGGTGAGGGCGGCTCGTAGAACCCGGCCTCCGGCGCTCCCTGCCGCCGCGGGGGCGAGACGAGCATCAGCTGCGCCAGCGTCTGGCGTGCAACATCCCTGATCGTCACCCAGAGACTCCTTTCGGCCAGCGGTGATAACCGGTGCAATTACCTGCCGATTACCAGCTTACCTGTCTGGCTGGCTGGCTGGCTGACTAAGGCCGGTCCCCACGCCGGCGCGGGCCCCGGCGCGACTGAGTGCCCCGGCTCCAGTCCTTCATCGCCCATGGCGAGTCCAGGGGTGATTCGCCTTCCATCTTGCCCGCGCCGGGAGCGTCACCCCGCTCGTACGGGCGCTTGGAGATGCCGCTGCCGGCGACCGTGTACCAGCCGATCACCACACCCAGGAGCACGACCACACAACCGATCACCATCAGCATCGAGGTCAGCTATCCCAGCAGTCCGATGCGCTGGGCACGTTGAACGGCCTCGGCCCGGTTGCGCGCACGCAGCTTGCGGTACAGCACGCTCGTGTGCTCTTTGACCGTATGGGGAGACAGATAGAGCCGCTCGGCAATCTCGCGGTTGGTCGACCCTGCCGCGATCAGATCGAGCACCTCCCGCTCGCGCGCGGTCAGCAGCGGCGCCGGCTGGTCGGCTTTCGGCGGGAACATCGTCATGCCGAGCCCGACCATATGGACCGCTCTGGCCACGTCGTTCGCTTCCCAGTCCTTGGAGACGAACCCCGATGCCCCGACCGCCCGAGCCGCAGCCGGAGACATCCGGCCGGCACCGGAGATCAGGAGCACCCGAGTCGCGGGCGATGCCTCGCGGATCGATTCGCAGACGTCGGCGCCGGACTCGCCGGCCAGGAACAGGTCAACCAGAGCAACGTGCGGTGTGAAGGCGCGGGTGAGCTCCAGCGCCTCGGCCCCATTGCGCGCAGCCAGGCAGCGCTCGACCCACGGCTGTTGACCGAGCAGGACCCTGAACCCCCAGTGGACGACGTCGTGGTCGTCGACCACCAGCACTCGCAGCCTGCGCTCGTCGGACGGGCCGGCCGGCGCTGGGGCCTTCGATCCGACCACATCGCTCACGCCAGCGCTCCCTGCTCCAGGGGTACGACCAGTCGTACGCGCCAGCCGTCGGAGTCCGTGGGTCCGAATTCGACCATCCCACCTTGCTGGAGCGCCTCGAAGGCCGCGAGCCGCAGTCCCATTCCCCCTCCCCGAGCGCCTGGACGGACCCCGTCATTTCGTATCTCCAGGGTGAACGTGTCAGCGTCGCGGGCGACCGCGACCTCGACGCAGGAAGCGCTGGCATGTTTGGAGATGTTGCGCAGGGCCTCCCCGAGCACGGACTGCGTCAACGGCTCGAGGTCATGCGGCACGCTGACCTCAGGCGGCCAGTTGACCACCACCGGGGCACCGAGCGAGCTCTGCAGACGCTCGACCTCCTCGGCCAGCGTGACACCCGTCTCCGGTGGAAGCGGGGCCAGCGGCCGCTCGAGCGCGCGGCGTAGGTCGCTGATCGCCTCTTGCAGCTCCACCCGGCAGCGCTCCCGCTCGCCTGGGTCAAGACGCTGCTCCGCGCTGAGCGCCAACGAGACCCCGAACAGGCGCTGAAGGACGCGCTCGTGGATCTCTCGGGCCAGGTCCAGCCGCTCGCCCAGCCGACGGCTGCGCTCCTGCTGACGCGTCGCGTTGCGCGCGGTCGCCACCAATGCGGCGGTCTTGCCGAGCGTCCACAGCAGGTGCCGCTCACCGTCGGAGAGCTCGAAGCGCCCACCCCCGCGATCGGCGCAGATCACGCCGTAGGCGCGACCGGCCGCGCTCAGTGGCGTACACACCAACGTGGTGATGCCGAGCACCTTGGCGTATTCCGCGGGTACCGCCTCCTCGATCCGATCGGAGACGACCACCACCTCGTCCTCGAGCAGTGCCCGCTGGGCGATCGGCGTATTGACCAGCGTCGGGCGCAGCTCGGAGAGCTGCTCGAACGACGTGCCGTGGGCGCCCACCGCCCGGACTCGGCGCCGACTCGCGTCCGCCATGAAGATCGCCGCTCGTCGCATCGTCGTCAATCGGCAGATCGCCTCACAGATCCGGTCATAGAACTCCGTTGAGGAGGTGTCGGTGTCGATGTCCGCGAGCAGCTCGACGAACACCTCGAGCGGCTCGACGCCCGCGAACAGCGCGGGGGTGTGCTCCGCCACCGCACCCGAGCGCCGGAGAACCTCCCCGGGGCCCGGAGAGGTTCACGCTGCTACCGGGAGCTCAAACCGGCGGCGGATCTCGTACAGGGTGGTGCGTTCGGCCGCCGGGCGCCCCGCCCGGTGCGCCGCGGCGACAAGATCCTCAGGCTCGAGCCGAACCCCGTGATAGCTGCCCGCCATGCGCGAGATCGATTCCTCCATCAGCGTCCCGCCGAGGTCGTTCACGCCCCAGCGCAGCGCCTCGGTCGCGGCGTCGAGCCCCATCTTCACCCAGCTGGCCTGGACGCTGGGCACCGTCTTGCCCAGCGCCAGGCGGAAGGCCGCGGTGTGCTTGAGGTTCTCCTCCCGGGAGATCTCCTCCACTCCGTGGGTGCGCCCGAGCAGGGTGTGGAAGGGGATGAAGGACAGCGGGACGAATTCGGTGAACCCCCCGGTGCGTTCCTGCAGCTCTCGGACCACGCGCATGTGCTCGGCCAGCTCCCACGGCTCCTCGATGTGTCCGAACATGACGGTGACGGTGGAGCGCAGGCCGACAGCGTGGGAGGCCTCGATGATCTCGACCCACCGCGCCACGGGCAGCTTGTTGGGCGAGATCCGCTCGCGCACGCCATCGTGCAGAACCTCGGCCGCGGTTCCCGGCGTCGACCCAAGGCCGGCCTGCCGAAGCCGTTCGAGCACCACCCGAGGCGCGAGTTCGCTTACATCGCACATGTGGGCGATCTCCATTGGCGAGTATGCGTGCAGATGCAGTTGTGGAGCGAGCTGCTTGGCGAACCGAAGCCAATGCTCGTAGTCCTCGAGTCCCCACTCCGGGTGGATCCCGGACTGCATGCAGATCTCGGTGGCCCCGGCGTCGACGGCTTCCTGAACCCGCTGCGCGAACTCGGCCTCGGAGTGTTCGTAGGCATCAGGCGAGCGACGCGCCTGGCCGAAGCCGCAGAACGCGCACCCGACGATGCAGATGTTCGACACGTTGATGTTCCGGTTGACGACGAACGTCACCGTGTCGCCGACCAGCTGCGCTGCGCAGCTCATCGGCCGCCGCCCGCATCTCCTCGATCACCTCGGGACGCCGCTCGGAGAACAGCGACGTCAGCTCCTCGGGGCTGAGCGCGCGACCCTCGCGAGCACGCTCGATCGCTCGTGGAGCGGCTTGGTCGGAGACCGTCACCGCTTCCCGGCGACCCGAGCCCCGGCGCGGGATGAACGACCAGTAGACCGCGCTTGATCACGTCCAGGACCGGCGGCGCGATCCAGGTCTGGTCGATGTATTCGGGATAAACGCACAGCCGCTCGGTAGCGCGAAGCCCTCGGCCTGCAGCCGCTTGCGGACGAGGCTCGGCGACGGAAAGGGATGCTCCGGCGAGATGTGATCGCCGTTAGCGCTCAACCCTCCGAGGTCCGTCGCCCCGGCCTGGACAAGCTCGACCCACCAGTCCGAAAGGTTCGGGGGAACCTGGATGCCGACATCCGGCATCAGCGACCGGGCGTGGGAGACCAAACGCTTCATGTCCTCGATCGTCACCTCGCATGCCCACGCGGGCGCGTCCCGCTGTGGCCCGTCGGCGACCCCGGTGCGCCAGTATTCCTGAGCGGCCTCGTCGGCGATCTGCGCGGGCTCACGGCCGTAGTAGCTCTCGTGGGGCACGAAGTTCTGCAGGATCACCTCCTGCAGGTGCCCGTAGCGCTCGGCCAATTCGGCCAGCGCCTCGAGCGAGGCCATCCGCTCCTCCTCGGTTTCGCCGATGCCGACCAGGATCCCGCTCGTGAACGGGATCTTCAGCTCTCCGGCGGCCGAGATCGTCTCCATCCGCCGGGCGGGGTGCTTGCTCGGCGAGCCGGCGTGAACGGTCTCCATCAGCCGCTCCGCGATCGACTCGAGCATCAGCCCTTGCGACGCGGTCACCTCCCGCAGCCGGGCCAGATCGCGTTTCGACACGGCGCCGAGATTGGTGTGCGGCAACAGCCCCCGCTCCAGCGCGCGCTCGCACGTCCACACGACGTATGCGGTGAAGTCCTCGTGGCCGTATTCGGCCAGGCGGTTCGCGACCTCCCCGTTGACCTCCGGCATCTCGCCGGTGAGCACGAGCAGCTCCTTGACGTGGTGGCGCTTGACCGCCCGGTCGAGAATTGCCTCGACCTCGTCGGGGGGTAGAGATGCGGCTTGTGCGTGGCGAACGCGCAGTACTTGCAGTAGCAGCGGCAGGTCCGCGACAGGGACAACGTGAGGTTCCGGCTGAACGTGACGCGGCGGCGCATGCGCTCGCTCGATTCTACGGAGCCGCACCGTCGGCCCCTATGCTGCCCGCGGATGTGTCGCCCGGCCCTCGCCGTCGCCCTCGCTGTGTTCGCCCTCGCTCCCGCCACGGCGGGGTGCGGGAGCGGCTCCTCCTCCGCGCCCCAGGGCCAGGACGCGACGCTCGTCCTCGACTTCACTCCCAATCCGATTCACGCCGGCATCTACAGCGCGGTGGCGCGCACGTTCGACGACGGCGAAGGCGTCCATCTCCACGTGATCGCGCCGAGCGCCAGCACCGACTCGATCAAGCTGCTGAAGACGGGCCGGGCCAACTTCGCCATCCTGGACATCCACGACCTGGCCATCGCCCGCGAGCGCCATCAGGACATCGTCGGGATCATGGCGGTGGTGGAGCGGCCCCTGGCGGCGGTGATCGCCGCCCCGCAGATCACCAACCCGCGTCAGCTCCAGGGCAAGGTGGTCGGGATCAGCGGCCTGCCGAGCGACACCGCGGTACTCGATTCGGTCCTCGCCGGGGCCGGCGCCGACCCTCGCAAGGTGTCGACGGCGACGATCGGCTTCAACGCGGTGGCGGCGCTGCTCAGCCACCGCGTGGCGGCGGTGACCGCGTTCTGGAACGACGAGGGTGTCACTCTGCAGCGCCAGCACCCGGGCTACCACATCTTCAAGGTCGATCAGTATGGGGCCCCGGCCTATCCCGAGCTGGTGCTGTGCGCGACCCGCTCCAGCCTGCGGGAGGACCCGGGCCTGGCCCGCGCCGTGGTCAGGACGCTGGTGCGTGGCTACGGGGTGACGCTGACCGATCCCGAAGGCAGCGCCGCCGACCTGGAGTCACAGGTTCCAGCTCTGGATCCCAAGCTTGTCTCATCGGAACTCTCGGCCGACGGAGGGGCGTTCGTGGCTCCGGATGGCAAGTTCGGCCAGCTGACCCTCGGCACGCTGCGGCAATGGTCACGCTGGGAGGCCAGGTTCGGGATCGTGCGGCGCCCGCCTGACGTGCTTCGCATGTTCGACCCGCGCTTCGTCGCCGGCACGGCCGCGCTCGTCGGCAACTAGCTCGCTGCCTGGCCGCTAGCGCCCGCTCAGGCGCTCGACGAGCTGGGCTCCCTCACGGGCCATCCTCGAGCGCGGTATGACGAGGTCGAAACCCGCCTTCTCGGCCTCGGCCCGCACGTCCGCTTCGACGTGGGAGTAGAAGGCCAGGACGCGCGCACCGTGGAGCTCCTGGGCACCGATTTGAGCGATTCGAGCGGTGGCATCGGCGGTCAGGTCGACAACGACGACGTCGGTCCCCTCCGCCACCGGGCCTGGCCGGCTGACCAGGTCGGCCTCGTGACCGCCCGCCTGAAGCATGCCGAGAACGTTGGACCCGAACAACAGGTCAGGCACGTACGCGACGACGCGCGCCACTCAGTGCTTCCCGCCGGCGGCGAGCACTCGGCTACTGCGCCCGCAGGCGCTTGAAGTCCCGGCGCACCGATTCGGGGCGGCCCCACATCTGGGTCACCTCGACGCGGCCGGTCCGGACTTCACGGACGACCAGCTCGCCGGCGATGTCAGCGTCGTCGAGGAGCTTCAGCGCGGCGTGCACGACCGGTGCCGCCGCGGCGTGGCCGAAGCGGTGGGCCACCAGCAGCCGCCAGTGCCAATCGCTCTTGGAGTTCGGCTGGGCGTTACAGGTCACCAGGAGCACCGCCGCGTCTACATACTGACGTTCGTCGGCGATCCGTAGATCGAACTCGAGGTCGGTCCAGTCATCGGGCAGCGAATCGACGATCGCGTTGAAGGTGTCGGCCAGGGCCATGATCAGCCAGTGACCTGCTTGACGATCAGGAACACGTTCAGCACGGTGATCAGCGCCGCGATCCCGTAGGCCAGCACGCTGGTGAACGCAGTATTGACATGGACGCCCATCACGTCGCGACGGCCGGTGAGGAGAACTAGGGGCACGAGGGCGAAGGGTATCCCGAACGACAGCACGACCTGGCTCAGGACCAGAGCGCTGGTGGGACTGACGCCGATCGCCAGCACGATAAGGGCCGGGATCATGGTGACCGCCCGCCGCAGCATCACGTGGATGCGGACGTTGATGAATCCGGCCATCACGACCTGCCCGGCGTACGTGCCGACACTCGAGGATGACAGTCCCGAGGCGAGGAGCGCGACCGCGAAGATGATCGCGGCGCCGCCGCCCAGGACCCGTTCGAACTCGTGGTGGGCGTGCTGGATCGTCGTCGCGCCGGCGGCTCCCGATCCGTGCAACAGCTTCGCCGCGACGGCCAGCATGGCGAGGTTGACGATCCCCGCGAGTCCGAGCGCGACGATCACGTCGAGCCGCTCGAAGCGGATCACGCGCCGGCGCTCGCCGTCGTCGCGCGTCGGTATTCGGTCCTGCGTCAGCTCCGAGTGCAGGTAGATCGCGTGAGGCATCACCGTGGCGCCGATGATTCCCACCGCCAGGTAAACCGAGCTCGCGCCGCTGAGGCCGGGCAGCAGGCCGTGCAGCGACTGATGGACCGAGGGACCGATCCGCAGCGTCTCGTAGAGGAATCCGGCGAACACGATCCCCAGCAGCGCGGTGATCGCGAGCTCAAACCGGCGAAATCCGTGGGCCTGAAGCTCGAGGATGCCGAAGGTGATCACGCCGGTGATCAGGCCGGCCGGGAGTAGGGGGACGCCAAAGAGCAGATTGAGCCCGAGCGCGGCACCCAGGAACTCGGCGATATCCGTGGCCATCGCCATCACCTCGGCCTGGATCCACAGGGCAATCGCGGTCCACCGTGGGAAGTGCATACGAGAGAGCTCGGGAAGGTTGTGTCCGGTGGCCAGCCCGAGCTTGGCCGACAGGTACTGGATCAGCATGGCCATCAGGTTCGCCACCAGCACCACCCACAGCAGCAGATAACCGAACTGGGCTCCGCCCTGGAGATTGGTGGCGAAGTTGCCCGGGTCCACGTAGGCCACGGAGGCCACGAACGCCGGCCCGAGCATCGTCACCGTGGCCCGGATTCGCCCGCGGGCCAGCAGCTGTTCGAGCGGCGACTTTGGCCAATCCGGATCCGGGCGCTCGACGGATCTTCCGTCCGCGGGCGGAGCAGGCGGCGCTTCCACCTGGGTGGGGGCGCTCACGTCGTTAGCTCGACCCTCATCGCCCGCGCCAGGGCGCCGCCGAGGACGTGGACCTCCGGGCCGAAGCGCACGAACAGCGGACCGTCGAACGGCTGCTTCTCCACCACCTCGAAGTCGTCGCCCGGAGCGATCCCGCGCTCGGCCAGGAACCGGAGCATGTCCGGGTCGGAGTCCGAAATGCGAGCGAAACGTCCCCGGGCCCCGCTCTCCAGTGCCTGGAGACTGAGCGTCGGTCCCTCCTGGATGGTGAGATCCCGCGTCGGGATCGGGTCGCCGTGCGGATCCCGGGTCGGATCACCGAGCTTGGCCGCGATCAGCTCCTCGAGTTCCTCGGAGAGAACGTGCTCGAGCACCTCCGCCTCTTCGTGCACCCGATCCCACGGCACGCCCAGGCTCTCGACCAGGTACAGCTCGAGCAGCCGGTGGTGGCGCATGACCTCAAGCGCCACGTGTCGTCCTCCGTCGGTCAGCGTGACCCCGCGGTAGGGCTCGTGCTCGACCAGCCCGAGCTCGTCCGAGCCGCTTGACCATCCCCGATGCCGAGGCTGGCGTGACCCCGAGTCGCTCCGCCAGTGCCGTGGTGCTCACGGGCTCGCGCCCGCGCATCTGGAGCGCGTAGATCGCCTTGGCGTAGTCCTCGACCGCAGAGGAGATCGCCGCGTGTTCTTGCTGGGCCATGAGATTGATTATGGCATGCCTAAACTATTTTTTCGGTATAGCCCGCCGGCTCGCAGCGCGCAACTTCCTATTCTGTAGGCGTGAACTCCGTCGCGCCCCCCAGCGACTACCGGGCGATCACCGAGGCCTGCGGCCTGGTTGACCGCTCCGAACGGGGGAAGCTGGCGCTCACCGGGCCGCCAGGCCAAGGAGTTCCTGCAGGGCCAGGTGAGCAACGACATCGAGGCGCCTTGAACCCGGGCACGGTTGCTATGCGGCGTTTCTGACCCCGAAGGGCAAGATGCTCGGCGACCTGCGGGTTCTCGACACCGGCGACGAACTGCTGCTCGACACCGAGCGCGTCGCGCTGCAGGAGCTGTTCAACATGATCCGGCGCTTTCGTGTCGGCTACGACGTAGAGGTGCACAAGCGCACGCTTGAGCGCGGGCTGCTCTCGCTGATCGGACCGCAGGCGGCTGAGCTGATCGGGACCGCCGAGCTTGACGGCGAACACCGCAACGCCCCGGTTTCGATCGGCGACGTCCGAGCTTCTGGCGATTCGCACCGATGTCGGCGTCGATCTGCTCTGCGAGTCGACGCACACCGCCGAGCTGCGTGCCGCGCTCGCCCAGGCAGGTGCCGTCGTCGTCTCGGAGGAGGCGATCGAGGCGCTCCGGATCGAGCGCGGGCGACCCCGCTATGGAATCGACCTCGATGACAGCGTGATTCCACAGGAAGCCGGTCTCAACGAACGAGCGGTGTCGTTCACCAAGGGCTGCTACGTCGGCCAGGAGACGGTCGCGCGTCTTTACTACCGCGGCAAGCCCAACCGCCAGCTGCGCGGCCTCCGCTGCTCGGCGAGCGTGCGCGCAGGAGACGAGGTCACCTTCGAGGGCCGGCCGGTCGGTCAGATCGGCAGTGCCGCCGTCTCCCCGCGCCTGGGGCCGATCGCGCTGTCGCTCGTCCGGCGTGAAGCCCCGCCAGGCTCGACGGTCGCCGTCGGGGCTGACGGCGCCTGCGCCGAGGTGGTCGAGCTTCCCTTCGCCTGAGCACCGGCGCCGGACGTCGGGGCGGCGACGGCCGTCACCCGCGACAAAGGCGGCAAGCCTCTGCGGGTCCGGAGCCGGGTCGAGGCCGAGCTGGGGTGTGTCCGGGTGAGAGATCAGATACGTCTCGACGATCCGGACCTCATCGATCTCCAGCGGCGGGACGTGCGCGCCCAGCTCTCCACTGCGGAGACCGCGGACGCAGTGCCGCCTTCGTTCGCGCCGTCAGCTCTGCGCCCTCGGGCAGCGGACCCCAGTCGACGAGACGGCCCCCGACCATCCAGAAGGCATCGAAGCGCGGCTGCGTCGGATGCGCAGCCAGGATCAACCGCGGCCTGACGTGCGTCGCCTCCAGCACGCCGTCCAACCGGTCAAGGACTGTCTGCAGCCGCCGGGCGCGTCGTCGCAGCCAGCTCGCCCGCTCGTAGAGTTGCCGCGCCGCTGCCTCGCGCATCTGGGCGTAAACGTGGTCGAGCAGTCGCTGGCCCGACCCTGCCTGGGGGCTGAGGAAGGCGGCCAGGGCCGCATCGAGCCGGCGCCGGTAGAGGTTCGGGTCAAGGTCACCCAGACACGGGGACAGGCAGCGTCCCATCTGTCCATAGGCGGATGGGTGCTCGCGGCGCGGCATTCGGCGGCCACAGTGCCGCAGCCCGAACAGCGAGTCCAGCTGCTCGACCAGCTCGGCCGCGAGGCGGCGCCCGCGCAGCGGGCCGATGCTGACGGCATGCCCGGCGGCAGGGGCGCTCGCAACCTCGAGGATCGGGAACGGGATGTCCAGCCGGCAGCGTATGTAGACCAGGCGATCATCGACCCGGGCGAGGCGGACGTTGCCAGCAGGCCGCAGCTGCTTGATCAGCTGATTCTCGAGTACGAGCGCTCCCAGTTCCGAGCACGTCGAGCGGTAGTCGACGACCGAAGCGTGCGCCAGTCCATTCCGCATGCGGAGTCGAGGGAGCAAAATGTGCGCGGGCGCGGCTGCGAATCGACACCGACTTCCCCACGTACAGGGTCGCGCCTGCCGCATCACGGAACAGGTACACGCCGGGGTCACGCGGCAACTCCCCGAAGTCGAGCTGCGGTAGATTCGCACCCGCCGGCCCTCTTCTCCCCACCGCCCGCGCGTGGTCGCGTTGCCTCGGGGTCGACGCCGGGAAGGCCGTCGCGGCTTCAGCAGCGCCAGCGCGTCGGCGATGGTGATCGCGTTGGCGCACAGACGAGGGAACAGGGCGCACAGCACCCGGGCGCAGGTCTCGGCGTCGGCCAGCGCGCGATGGGCCAGCGTGACGTCGATCCCCAGCGCGTCGGCCAGCGCGCCGAGCTTGCGCTCCCGCTGAAGCGGCAGCAGCGTTCGGGCCACAGCGGCCGTGCAGATCAGCGGCGGGTCGGGCCACTCAAGGTTCGCGCGGACGAAGGCCTGGCGCAGCACGCGTCGGTCAAACGGAGCGTTGTGGGCGACCATCACCCTCCCCTCCAGCCGGCGCGCAAGCAGCGGCAGCACTTCCTCGGCGGCCGGGGCGTCCTCGACCATCGCCTGGGTGATTCCGGTGAAGCGCTGAATGCCTCGGCGCAGCGGCATATTCGTTCGCACGAGCGAATCCCAGCGGTCGTGGAGCTCTCCCCCGCCGACGAGCACCGCCCCGACCTCGGTGACCTCGCACGCGTCCCCACCGAGCCCGTTGGTCTCGGTGTCCACGACCATGAACTCGGCCGTCACGATGGGCTGCTGAAGAAGTTCCAAGCCATGCGTGATACGCGCCCCTGCGGACGGCATGAAGCCGCGCTTGCAGCAGCTGCGCTTGACGACCGCTCCCGGGGGTAGCATCGCGTGACGAAAGACGCCTGAGAGGAGTCGCCCGTGACCACCATCGCCCATGACGTTGACAAGCTCCGCGAACTCGACGCCGACACCCGCCGCGCCTGGTCTGCCTATAGCGACCGGCTGCGCGAACTGAGCGGCCAGGAATACGAGCGGGCGGAAGATGAGTCCTGGGCCGAGCTGCAGTCCGAGCTGGACCGTCTCGAGCGCCGCCGACGCGCACTGGATCAATCCGCGGACTGAGCTTCGACCGGCGTTCGCATCCGTCACAGAGCCGTGCCCGCGGTGAGCTTTACTCGCGCGCCACGATCCGGTCGGTTAGGGTTCGCGACGACGAGCCCCCGGAGTCACGCGCCGCGTTTCTCACGGGACTTTTGGAGATGAGAGACAAGCCGACGATGCGCACCCTAACGTTCGGGATTCTCGCCGCGACCGCGCTGAGCGTCTCCGCGTGCGGTAGCAGCGGCGGCACCTTCGCCAACCGTCCGCGCCCCGCCGCCCCGGTGAACCTCACGGTCTACATCAACAACGCGCGCGTCTCCGTCTCCCCATCCTCGGTCGGAGCCGGTCCCGTGGTGTTCATCGCCACCAATGCCGCCGACCAGACGGAGTCGCTCAACATCCAATCCTCCGGCGGGTCGCAAATCGCCACGACCGGTCCGATCAACCCGCAGGCCGCCGCCGAAGTCACCGTGGACTTCCGCAATCCGGGCACGTACACCTTGGTTTCCGGCCGGCCCGGCGCGAGCCAGGCCTCGCTGGCGACACCGAGCGGGATCCAGCCCGCGCGACTGCACATCGGCAAGCCCCGCGCGAGCGGGTCGAACGAACTGCTCCAGCCGTAGGGTTTCCAGCGCCCGCCGGCTCTTTTCGAGATTGCTCCGCGGGCTAGGAGAAGTGATGCGCTGCTCGCCCCAAACAACTTGCATTTGTGGAAACAGCCGCTGCGTGCAATACTTGCATGCGTGCAAGTAACGACTTCAAGCGGGGCCGAGAGCGCGACCCGATTCCACGGCCCCCGACCTCGCGCAGGACCTCTACGCCCTGGTCGTGTTCCTCCACAAGAACTGCAACGCAGACCTGTTCGCGGCCGTCGGCGCACTCGAACTGACGCTCACTCAGATCAAGCTGCTGCACCAACTCGAGGACACCGACCGCGAGCTGACGCTCAAGGAGGGCGCGGAGCTGGTGCACGTCTCCCTCCCCGCCGCCAGCCGGATGGTGGATGAGCTGTATCGCCGCGGGTTCGTCGAACGCCACGAGGACGCGACCGACCGGCGGATGAAGCGAGTGAGCCTGACCGACAGTGGGCGCTCGGTGATTCGGCAGCTCAACGCGGCGCGGCTGAACGGCCTCGAGCAGTTCGCCCAGACCCTGACCGAGACCGAACGACGCAAGCTGGCCGCAGCCCTGTCGACGCTGCTCGAGCGCGACGACGTCGCGGCCTGCCGACCGGAAGGACTCAACCGGTGACCAAGCGTCTGCTCGCGCATCAGACCCGTCTCGTGACCGACGAGAACAGCCGCTGGTGGACGCTGGGGGCGATGTGCTTTGCCCTGTTCATGGTGATGCTTGACAACACGGTGGTCAACGTCTCACTGCCGTCGATCCAGCGCGATCTCCACGCGTCACTATCCGCCCTGGAGTGGACGGTCAACGCGTACACGCTGACCTTTGCCGTACTGATGGTCACCGGCGGGCGGCTGGGCGACATCTTCGGCCGGCGCCGGATGTTCATCTTCGGCGTGATCGTCTTCGGCATCTCCAGCGCCGCCATCGGGTTCGCGCCCAACGACACCATGCTGGTCGCCTTCCGCGCGGTCCAGGGCATAGGTGCGGCGTTCATGATGCCGGCGACGCTGTCGATCATCACCCAAGCGTTCCCGCCGCATCAACGCGGGACGGCCATCGGCACCTGGGCCGGCGTGAGCGCCCTCGCGCTGGCCATCGGCCCGGTGGTCGGCGGCTTTCTCACCGAGCAGGTCAGCTGGCGGGCGATCTTCTTCATCAATCCGCCAATCGCCGTCGGCGCGGTCGCGGTGGCGCTGTTCGCGGCCCGCGAGTCGCGCGACGAAACGGTCGGGAAGTCTGTCGACTTTGCCGGGATCGGCGCCATCACCATCGGGCTCACGGCCCTCGTCCTCGCCCTGGTCGAGGGCAACACCTGGCACTGGGGCTCAACCCGGGTGATCCTGCTCTTCGCGGTGGCGCTCGTCGGTCTGGCCGCCTTCGTCGCCGTCGAGATGCACAGCAGGGCTCCGATGGTCGATTTCAAGTTCTTCCGCTCGCGGACGTTCCTCGGGTCCAGCATGGTCGCGTTCATCGTGACCTTCGCGATGCTCTCCCAGTTCTTCTTCCTGGCGCTCTATATGCAGAACATCCTCCATTACTCCCCCCTCCAGGCCGGGGTCCGCTTCCTGCCCTCGACGTTGCTGATCATCGTCATGGGTCCGCTCGCGGGGCGACTGACCGATCGGGTCGGCCCGCGGCCACTGATGACGCTCGGCCTGGCGGTCGTCGCCACCTCGATCTTCATCCAATCGCACATCACCGTTCACACCGGCTACGGACTCCTGCTCCCGGGCTTCATCCTGATGGGGATCGGGATGGGGCTGGTGATGTCCCCGATGAGCACTGCGGCGATGAACGCCGTCGACCGCACCAAGGCCGGTGTCGCCTCCGGCGTGCTGTCGATGAGCCGCATGGTCGGAGGTACCTTTGGCGTCGCGGTCATGGGCGCGCTGATCGCCACCATCGGCCGTTCCAAGATCGATCAGCTGCTGCCGAACCTCCCCGCGGGTACGCGCGCGACGATCGCCAATTCCATCGGCGGCGGTGGGGTCGTCGGACAGCACGCCTCGGCCGGAGTAGTCGCAGCCGTCCGCGAGGCGTTCGTCTCCGCCCTGTCCACCGGTCTGCTGATCGGCGCGATCGTCACGATCTGCGGCGCGGTCCTCGCCTGGGTACTGATCGAGAGCAAGCCGTCGGTTTCCCAACTCGCGCAACCGCACGAGGCCGAGCCCGAGGCGGCCGAAGTGCCCGAGCCCGAGCTCGTGGGCTAGCGCAGATCGCCGGGGCGCCGCTGGCCCCTCCGGGCGCGCCCAAGCGCCTCGAGTTCTCTACAGTTCCACCTCTTCCTGGTACCCCGAGCAAGTGAGGCACCGTAAGTGGCCGTCGATCTGAGCCAAGTCGCAAACGTCGAGACCGAGCCGGGCGAGCTCCCGCGCACGATGGCCGCGTGGGTGATCCGGCAAGAGCGCGAGGGTGAGCCGACCGACGCCTTCCAGCTCGAGGAGATCGAGGTTCCCGAGCCGGGTGCCTTCGAGGTGATCGTGCGCGTCATGGCCGCGGGCGTCAACTTCAACAACGTCTGGGCGGCGCTGGGGGAACCGGTCGGCGTCTGGCGCTACGGCGATCACCCGCAATGGGGTCACCACATCGGGGGCTCCGATGCCTCCGGGATCGTGTGGAAAGTCGGCGAGGGCGTGACGCGGTGGAAGCCCGGCGACGAGGTCGTCGTTCACTGCAACCAGGCCTCCTACGAGGATCCCGAGGTGCACGGCCTCGACCCCCTCGCCGCGCCCTCCCAGCAGATCTGGGGCTATGAGACCACGTGGGGCTCATTTGCGCAGTTCTGCAAGGTTCAGGCCCAGCAGCTGCTGCACAAACCCAAGCACCTGTCGTGGGAGGAATCTGCCTCCTACGGCCTCACCTACTTCACCGCCTACCGGATGCTGATCGACCGCTGCAAGCTTCAGGGCGGCCACCGCGTGCTGATCTGGGGTGCCGCGGGAGGGCTCGGCGTATTCGCCACGCAGCTGTGCGCGATGACCGGCGCCGACGCAGTCGGGGTGGTCTCCAGCGACGACAAGGGCAAGCTGATCGAGCAGCTCGGCGCCGTCGGCTACATCAACCGCTCGGACTTCGCCGGGATGATGCGCAAAGGCGGCGAGAGCCCCGAAGAGGAGAAGGCCCGCTTCAAGGAGTCACGGCGCTTCTGCAAGGCAGTCGAGGAGATCCTCGGTGGACCCCCGGACATCGTCTTCGAGCACGTCGGCAAGGCCACGTTCCCCACCTCTGTGCTGGCGGTCAAGCCGTTCGGGAAGGTTGTCATCTGCGGCGCCACCTCGGGCTACCAGCTCGACTTCGACGTGCGCTACCTGTGGATGCGCCAGAAGGAGATCCTGGGTTCGCACTTCGCCAATGCCTGGGAGGCGACCAAGGCCAACGAGCTGATCGAGGAGTCGAAGATCCGACCGGTGCTGTGGAAGACGATGGGCTTCGACAAGGTGGCTGAGGCGCACCAGTTGCTGCGTGACAACCAGCACCTCGGCAAGATCGCGATCCTCGTCGGAGCCACGCATGAGGACGAGGGCAAGACCGCCGATGGGCCGGGAGCGATCCGGGCGGAGGTGGGTGCCTGATGGCCGGGGTTGTCCACATTCCCTGGTACGCCACGATCCTCCGCCAGGACGCCATGGCCGCTGAAGTGGCACGGGTGGCGCCGATCGCACTGCGCTACGGAGCCACCCAGTACTCGGTGCACCGCTCGCAGGATGATCGTTACAAAATCCTGCAAATGACCTGGTTCGAGACCAAGCGAGACTGGTATCGCTACTGGGAGGGGCCGGAGATGACTGAGTTTCGACGCCGGAACTCGGGTCGCTACCAGATCCCGATCACCTACATCTGGCACGACGAGCTCGCCGCCGGCGCGCTGGGACCAGAGGTTCCGTTGGCGCCCGAGCCCGTCGAACCGCAACCCGTGCCCGAGCCCGCCGTCTAGGCGAGCCCGTCGGCCGCGTCCGCCCCGGGGACGCCAGCTGATTGGGCACCACCGGCGCCGGCCCGGACGCGCAGAGCGAGCTCGAGCCAGAAGCGTTCATCGGGGTCGTCGAGCGCGGTGCCGAACAGCTCACGCAGGCGCGTGAGCCGGTAGCGCGCGGTCTGCGGGTGCACCGACAGGCGGGCCGCCACCCGACCCAATCGGCCCTGTTCGGCGAGCCAGACGCTCAGCGTCTCGGTAAGGCGGCCCCGAGCGCCGGGAGACAGTGCGGCCAGCGGCGCCAGGCGTGCGTGTGCCAGCTCCTCGGCAAGACCCGGCTCGCTTCGCAACAGCAGTTCACCCGCCCGGTCTCGCGCCACGGCCAGCGACGGCGCCCCGGAAGCGAGCGCCAGCGCGCCACGAGCCCGGATGAAGCTGGTCAAGGCCTCCCGCCAGTCGACGGTCGTCCCCAACCCCGCGCTCGCGCCCGTGCGAGTCACGGCATGCTCGATCTGGCCCCGACGCCCCGGAGCGTCGGGATCGGGCACGAGTGCGCAGGTGAGCTCGCCGATGGTCTCCGCGATCGTGTCTGCGGGCAGGTGCGCCGCGGTGTCACGCCGCTCCCCGCCCATGACGACGGCCGCGAGCGTCCGGGGGAGCGGCCAGCGAGCGTCGCCGGCGGCTGCTTCGATCAACGCGGCATCGACCGGGGGGTCGCGGACGAGCAGGCGCACGAGGCGTCGGCGCCGCAGCTCTGCTTCGCTGGCCGCCGCCGACTGCTCCATCGCATGTCCTTCAGCCGATTCGGCCGAAAGGACATCGATGTAGGCGAAGATCGACTCGGCGAGCAAGTACATCGTCGCCGGCGCGAGGCGGGCGGCGGCTCCAGTCTCGGCAAACCGCCGCCACGCGACACGGGCCCCCGCACGGTATGCGCTCAGCAGCGACTCAAGGCTGCGCCCGGCCCGCATCTCCCCCCGGCCCAGGGCCACGTAGACGTCGACGCGCTCGACGGGGCCGCCGGCCTCGATCTCGGCCAGGAAATGAGACAAGGCAGCCTCAACCCCGGCGCGGACCCCCGCCCCGAACTCTCCCTCCAGCGGGCGTGAGTATGCCGGCACCAGACGAACCGCGTCGATCATCTCGTCGGCGACATCAGCCAGGACCGGACGCAGGACGGCGGCCACGTCAGACGGCAGGTCGTGCCAAGGCTGAGAAGCCATACTCATACAGAAGCTACAAGTTCCGGCAACTGTCCCATCCAAAAGCTCGGAGAAGTGGGGGGTTCTTTCGCGTAAACTGGTTGTGGTGACCCGCGCGCACAAGATCGTCAACCTGATCGGGGTGCCGCTGCCCCTGCTTGGGCTGGTCGCGGCGATCGCCCTGCTGTGGAATCGCGCCATCGGTCCGCTCGAGCTCGGACTGCTGATCGGCTTCTACGTCGCAACTGCGCTCGGTGTCACGCTCGGCTACCACCGGATGTTCACCCACCGGGCGTTCGAGTCCTCCCGGACCTTCAAGGCGATCATCGCCGTGTTCGGATCGATGGCCGTCCAGGGTTCGGTTATCACCTGGGTGGCCGACCATCGCAAGCATCACGCCTTCACCGACCAGGAAGGGGATCCGCACTCACCGCACCTCAGCGGCCCGGGCTTCATCGGCGCGATCAAGGGCTTGTGGCATGCGCACGTTGGCTGGTTGTTCGAGTCGGTCGGAGCGGCGGAGCGCGAGCGGTTTGCCTCGGACCTCGTCAAGGATCGCGTCATCCGCGCGGTCGACAAGCTCTTCTGGGTCTGGGTCATCGCCGGGTTCGCGCTTCCGTTCACTCTCGGCTGGGTGGTGGGCGGAGGCATCGGAACCGCGCTCACCGCGCTGCTGTGGGGCGGGTTCGTCCGGGTGTTCCTGCTGCACCACGTCACCTGGTCGATCAACTCGGTGTGCCACTTCTTCGGGCGCAAGCGCTTCGACATCGCTGATGAGTCGCGCAACGTTTTCTGGCTGGCGCCGTTGTCGATGGGCGAAGCCTGGCACCACAACCATCATGCCTTTCCCACCTCGGCCTTTCACGGCTTGCGCTTCTGGGAACGGATGGCCGACCCGACCGGCCTGACGATCGCCCTGTTGGAGAGGCTGGGGGTGGTCTGGAACGTCGTCCGGGTCAGCCCGGAGCGTCAGCGGGCCAAGGCCCTTCCGGCCGCCCACTAGCCAGCAGGCACGTGCGGCTGCCAGCCGTGCCGAGCCGGGTTCCCGCCGCGGTTAGCCGACTTCCAACCGCGGTTATCCGACTTCCAGCGGCGCCATCGACAACCCGGCGCCGTCCAGCTGCTCCCAGTACAGCTGGGCGTCCTCACGCGGGCCGCTCCAAACGATCGCGCAGCCGCGGTTGTGGATGCTGTCGGCGAGGCGGTAGCCATCCGCGAGCGTGATCCCGGGGATCACATGGGCCAACGTCTCGGCGACGTGATCGAAGGTGTTGAAGTCGTCGTTGAGGACGACAACGCGCCAGAGTCCTCCGACCCCGCTGCCCGGTCCGCTCACACGCGGCAGCTCCACCGTCTTCGCCATCAAGATTCAGGATACCGTCGCGACGTCGGAGCGCTTGCGCCAGTAGCGCGAGAGTCCGGCGTACAGCTGCTCGGGCGGCGCGGCCTGCAGATATGCGGCCGTGAGCTCAGGCCCGGCATCGGCCTCGATCTCAGACCGGATGGCGGCGATGAAGGCGTCCTGATCGGAGCCATAGGCACGTTGGGCCCAGGCGTCGAGACGGCTGGCCACCTCGTCAAGCTGATCGTCGACGTCCTCACCGAAGCCAAAATGGGTCATCGCCAGCCGCTCGGGCCGCCAACCCTCGATCAGCTTGATCGACTTGTGCCAGGCCTCGAGGTCGATGTCCGGCGGCGGGGTCGGGGGAATCGTCAGCGAGTCGGCGGTGATGCGGACGCCGCCGACGTCTCCGACGAACGCCGTGCGCTCGTGCAGGTAGGAGACGTGGTGAGAAGCGTGTCCGGGGGTGTAGGCGACCGTGAATGATTCACCGAGCACACGCTCACCCCCGCGCAGCGTTCTCAGATTCGACTCCGGCACCGGGAGGAACTCACCCCACAGACGGTCCATGTCCTCCCCATAGAGCCGGCGGGCGCTCTCCAGCAGGCGGGACGGTTCGGCGAGGTGCGAGGCGCCACGTTCGTGGACGTAGACCTCGAGCTCAGGCCAGCGGCGCACCAGCGATCCGCTGGCACCGGCATGGTCGAGGTGAATGTGGGTCAGGAGCAGGGCACGCGGCTGCGTCTCCCCCAGAGCCGACAGCAGCGTGGGCAAGGTCGAGCCGGGCCCGGGATCAACGATCACGTCCCCTACCAGATAGGCGCCAATCACCCGCTTGCGGCCGAGGTGCTCGAGATCGATCAGCTGCACGGAGCGCTCAGGAATCCGGGCTGGGCCCCGGCCAGTCCCGCGGCTCGGCGCGTCGCCGGGAGCTCGGCGACCAGCTGGCTCGTTCGCAGGACATAGGCATCGACCGCGTCTCGGTCGTAGCCCCGCAGCACGAGGCGAAAGTCGGCGGCTGAGCCTCCGGAGTCAGGCATCTCCTCCAGACGTTACCCCAGTGCCCCAGCTGGGGAACGCGCAGTCGACAACCGATAGGCGTCGGGCGAGAGCGTGGCGGCCCGGCGCCGATAGGCGCTCCAGGTCCACGGCCACTGGTTCGGATCGTTGCCCCGCTCGTCCACATACCAGTTGGTACAGCCCGAGTGCCAGACGGTGCCACTCAGTGCCCCTCTCAGCTCGGCGTCAAACCGCTCGGCAGCCTCCTCGCGCAGTTCGATCGTGTCGGTTCCGGTCCGTTCGAGCGCACGTAGTGCCGCGATCACGTGAGCGATGCCGGCCTCGAGCGTGTAAATGACCGAACCCGTCCCGCCGTTGGTGTTCGGGCCGTAGAGGAGGAACAGATTCGGGAACGACGGCACGCGTGAGTCCGAGGTAGGCCCGCGGGACGTCGGCCCACGCCGCGGCCAGGCTGCGCTCTGGGCCGAGGATCTCCATCGGCGCGACGAAGTCGTGGCTGCGAAAGCCCGTGGCGAGGATGAGCACGTCCGCCGGCCGCTCGACGCCGTCCGCGGTGCGTATCCCGGTCGCGGTCACCTCGCTGACACGCTCGGTCACCAGCTCGACGTTCGGCTGGGTCAACGTCGGGTACCAATCGTCGGTGAGCATCACGCGCTTACAGCCGATTTCGTCGGTCGGCGTGACCTTGCGCCGCAGCTCCGGGTCGCTGATCGCCTTGTTGATCTGGCGGCGCCCGATGGCTCGCATCGCCGGCAGCAACCACTGCCGGTTGGTCATGGCCAGCGCACCGAACTCGTTGAAGGCGAACACCGCCTGGCGGTCGAGCCGCTGGAGCGCCGGCAGACGCTCGAACAGCCGCTTGGTCCGCTCCCGGTAGGCGAAGTCCATTTTCGGAAACGTCCAGCCGGGAGAGCGCTGGTAGACGTCGAGCTTGCGACGACCCGGGGCTGGATCGCCGGCACCACCTGAATCGCGCTGCAGCCGCTGCCGATCACCGCCACTCGGCGCCCCCCGAGTTCGACATCGTGGCGCCAGCGGGCGGTGTGAAACGCGGGCCCCTCGAAGTCGGTCAGCCCCGAAAGCGGGGGCACGCTGGGGGCCGACAACTGCCCGCAGGCGGTGAGCAGCACGTCGGCGCGGTGCGGGCCCGCGCTCGTCTCAAGCTCCCAGCAACCGCCCTCGGCGCTCCAGCGGGCCGAGAGCACCTCGGTGGAGGTACGGATCCGATCGAACACGCCATGTCGCTGGGCGACGTCCTCCAGGTAGGTCTGGATCTCGGCCTGGGGCGCGTACCGGCGCGACCAGTGGGGATTTGGCGCGAATGAGAACTCGTAGAGGTGCGAGGGGATATCGCAGGCCGCGCCCGGATAAGTGTTGTGATGCCAAACACCACCCACGCGTTCGCCGCGCTCGAACACGGTGAGGTCGGCGTAACCGGCCTGGCTGAGCATGACCGCGGCCCCGACACCACCGAAGCCACCGCCGACCACTGCAACGGAGGGCATCCGCGAAGCGTATCCGCCCGTCAGCGGGCCATACAATGCACCCATGTCGGAGACCCTGCCGCCCCGCCTGGCCGAGCCTGACCGCCCGTGGATGATGCGCACCTACGCGGGCCATTCCGACGCCAAGCGCTCGAACGAGCTCTACCGCCGCAACCTCGAGAAGGGGCAGACGGGCCTGTCGGTGGCCTTCGACCTGCCGACGCAGACCGGCTATGACCCCGATCACGAGCTTGCCCGCGGCGAGGTCGGCAAGGTCGGCGTCTCGATCGCGCACCTGCGGCGACATGCGGACGCTGATCGACGGGATCCCGCTGGACCAGATGAACACGTCGATGACGATCAACGCCACGGCCGCCTGGCTGCTCGCGCTCTACATCGTCGCCGCCGACGACCAGGGCGTGGCCGAGGAGAAGCTCCAGGGCACGACCCAGAACGACATCCTCAAGGAGTACCTGAGCCGCGGGACCTACGCCTTCCCGCCCGGGCCGAGCATGCGGCTGATCGCTGACACGATCGCCTACACGGTGCAGCACGTCCCGAAGTGGAACCCGATCAACATCTGCTCCTACCACCTCCAGGAGGCCGGGGCGACCCCGGTCCAGGAGATCGCCTACGCGATGGGCAACGCGATCGCGGTCCTCGATGCGGTCCGTGACCGCGTCGCCCCAGGAGCTGATGGGCGACGTCTTCGGTCGGATCTCGTTCTTCGTCAACGCGGGCGTGCGGTTCGTCGAGGAGCACGCGAAGCTGCGGGCGATGTCGCAGCTGTGGGACGAGCTCGGTCGCGAGCGCTATGACGTCCAGGACGACAAGCACCGCCGCTTCCGCTACGGCGTGCAGGTCAACTCGCTCGGGCTGACCGAAGCCCAGCCGGAGAACAACGTCTACCGGATCGCGCTCGAGGCGCTGGCGGTCACCCTCGGACGCAGCGCTCGCGCTCGGGCGATCCAGCTGCCGGCGTGGAATGAGGCGCTCGGGCTGCCGCGGCCGTGGGACCAGCAGTGGTCGCTGCGCCTGCAGCAGATCCTCGCCTACGAGACCGACCTGCTCGAGTACCCGGACATCTTCAAGGGCTCTGAGGTGATGGAGGGCCTGGTCGCAGAGCTGGTCGCGGGCGCGCGCGAAGAAATCCAGCGCGTGACCGAGCTGGGCGGAGCGGTCGACGCCGTCGACTACATGAAGTCGGCGCTGGTCGACTCCCATCGCGAGCGCTGGCGGCGGATCGAGTCCGGAGAACTGACCGTGGTCGGGATGAACCGCTTTACCGAGCACCGAGCCCTCGCCACTGACCGCCGATGCCGACGGCGGCATCCTCGTCGTCGATCCGGAGGTCGAGGCCCAGCAGCAGGAGGCGCGTGCGTCGCTGGCGCGCCGAGCGCGATCAGGCAGCGGTTGACGCCGCCCTGGCCGAGCTCGGCCCGCGTCGCGCGCGCCGAGAGCGAGAACATCATGCCGGCGACGATCGCCGCCGCCCGCGCCGGCGCGACGACCGGCGAGTGGGCTCAGGCGCTCCGCGACGTGTTCGGCGAATACCGGGCCCCGACCGGGGTCGGCGAAGCCGCGGCGATGTCCAGCGAGGACGTCGCCGAGTTGCGCGAGGAGGTCGAGCGGGTCAGCGACGCGCTGGGCCGCCGGATCAAGTTCCTGGTCGGCAAGCCAGGCCTGGATGGGCACTCCAACGGCGCCGAGCAGATCGCCGTACGCGCCCGAGACGCGGGCATGGACGTCGTCTACGAGGGCATCCGGCTGACGCCGTCGCAGATCGCCAATTCGGCGGCCCAAGAGGGCGTCCACGTGATCGGCCTCTCGATTCTGTCCGGCTCGCACCGCGAGCTGATCCCGTCCGTGTTGGAAGCGCTCAGGGGAGCCGGCGTCGGTGAGGTGCCCGTCGTGGTCGGCGGCATCATTCCCGAAGCCGATGCCGCGTGGATGCGGGAAATCGGCGTCGCCGCGGTGTACACCCCGAAGGACTGGGATCTCAACCGGATGATGCGGGACATCATCTCGCTTGTCGGCGAACGCCACGACCTGGACATGGCCGCACCCGCTTGAGCCAAGCGCCGGCTGAGAGCGGCGAGCTGGCGCAGCGCCTGCGCGAGTGCGATCTGAGCGCCGCGGCCGCGGTCCTGAACCTGGTCGAGACCCGCACTGACGCCGCTCGCGCGCAGACGGTAGCCCTCCTCGGCGAGCTTTCCCCGGCGGCCTTGGGGACCGAAGCACGCGCACACGTGGTCGGGGTGACCGGACCACCGGGTGTCGGCAAATCCTCACTCTTGTCCCGATTGGTCGCCGAATGGCGAGCCCGGGAGCGCTCGGTGGCGGTGTTGGCTGTGGACCCCACCTCGCGCCGCTCGGGGGGCTCGCTCCTCGGGGACCGAGCCCGGATCGAGGTCGACCCCGGGGACCGCGCGATATTCATCCGCTCCACCGCCGCCGGCGACCGGCTCGGGGGTCTGGCGCCCGCCACCCGGGCGGCGGCGTCGGCGCTGGCCGTTGCCTTCGACATTGTCGTGATCGAAACCGTCGGCGTCGGCCAATCCGAGACCGAGGTGGCTGAGGTGGCCGACACCACCGTGGTGGTCGTGCAGCCGGGATCGGGCGACGTGCTGCAGTTCCTGAAGGCCGGCATCATGGAGGTGCCGGACGTGCTCGTGGTCACCAAGGCCGACCTCGGGCGAGTGGCCACGCGGGCGCTGGCCGACCTTCGCGCTGCTCTGCTTTCGCTGGGTGGCCCCGACACCAAGGTGGTCTCGGTCTCCTCGATCGCCGCCGGCGAGCGGAATCACGGAGCTGGTTGACGCGATTGACGCTCACCGGGCCGGTCTCGACCTGGCGCAGCGGCGCACTCAAGCCCGCCGCATGCACGCGCTGGCCGACTTTGCGTCCGCATACGGAGACCGCGGGATGCGCGCGCTCGGAGGCCGGCGGGCGGCTGAGCGGTGGCTGTCCGAGCAGGATCCAGGGCTCGACGTGCCCGCACTGCAGCGCGCCCTCGAGCAGCGCTCCGGCTCACCTGATTAGATCCTCAACTCAGCTGCCGTCGATCCCCCCGGGTGATCGCCGATGGCTTTCGTTTTCGGGAGGGGATCGGACCTAAAAGCGGAATATCGACGCTTCCAATGCTTTACACGTTTCCGCTCAGACGGGCGACCGTCCTTCTGGTTGTCGCTGCTCTGCTGACGGCCGGTGCCGCGGCCGCGCTCGGCGCTGCGCCGGCACCCGGCGCCGGCGCCCACGCCCAACCCCCCCTTGCCCCTCCGGCGGAGCCGGGAAAGCCACCACCGTCGCCGCCAACGCCCCCTCCGCCAACGCCCCCTCCGCCAACGCCCCCTCCGGTGGAGCCGGGAAAGCCACCACCGTCGCCGCCAACGCCCCCTCCGACGCCCCAGCCGAAGCCGAAGCCGACGCCGCGTTTCGATTGGTCGACCTGGGGCTTTGACTCGGCCCGTACGGGCTATAACCCGCATGAACTGGTCCTCAGCCCCAAGGCGGCTCGGTCGCTACGGCAGAAGTGGACGTTCAATGCGGGGGCCGTGATCGATACGCAGCCGATGGTGGCCGCGGGCGTGACGGTGACGATCCACGACGAACGCACAACGGCTGACCTCGTCTTCGTGGGCACCGAACACGGTGGCTTCTTCGCCATCAACGCAGCCAACGGCCGACTGGTCTGGAGCAGGCAAGGTCCGGGTGGACACGGCAGCCTCGGATACCGCCTGAGCGCCTGCGCCGACGTCCCCGACCACCACTTCGGGATCAGCTCGGCGCCGCTCCTCGACAGCGTCTCGAACACCATCTTTGTCGCCGGCGGCGACGGGATGCTCTATGCCCTCGATCTGTCCACCGGGTCAACGCGTCGGGGCTGGCCGGTCCGAATCACCGGAGATCCGAGCCATGAGCACGTGTGGAGCTCGCTCACGCGTTCCACCGACGGCGCGATCTACGTCCCGGTTGCGTCGGATTGCGACATCGTGCCCTACCACGGGCGCGTCGCCAAAGTCCGGATCGCCTCCCACCAGGTCGTGGCCAGCTGGTCGCCGGTCCCGCGTTTCGCCTCCGGGGGAGCGATCTGGGGCTGGGGTGGTGTCTCGGTGGATCGCCGGGGCCACGTCTTCGCCGGTACGGGAAACGTCTTCGGTCCCAGCGAGCACGCCTACTACGCCGAGCACGTGGTCAGGCTGACCAAGGATCTCCGAGTCCAGAGCAGCAACTTCGTCACCCAGATCAAGTCAGACGACGACATCGCCTCCGCGCCGACGCTCTTCCAGGCGCCGAGATGTCCCCCGCAGCTTGCGGTGATGCAGAAGCACGGGTGGCTCTACATCTACAACCGCAACGCCCTCGGTTTTGGACCGATGCAGATCATCCGCATGGATTCCGCGCACGACTTCATCGGCGGACCGGCGTGGGACCCGGTGACCCATATGGTCTATGTATCCCACGCCCACGATTCCTTCGGTGGCCATTTTGTGAATGGCATCGCGGCGCTGAGGGTGGGTAGACACTGCAGGCTCGGTCTGGCCTGGCAGCGGAGATCCCCTCACACCGGAGTCCCGTCGGCGCCGATCGTGGCCGGCGGCGTCGTCTACTACGGAAACGGCATCGGTGAGCGGCTGCTCGCGTACAACGCCGCCACCGGCAAGCCCGTCTGGAACAGCGGCACAATAGTGAAGGGGGGCATCTTCGCGGCCCCCACGGTGGTGAACGGCACGCTGTATGTCGCTTCCTGGGATCGACGGCTTCACGCATTCTCGGTTCCCGAGCGCTCCGATGCGTCGCCGGGGACCTAACCGCGCCGGGCCGGGCGCGGAGCGGAGGCGCGCGTCGGGCACAATCCCACTGTGCGGCTAGACCTTCTGATCATGCTCGGCGCATTCGTGGTGGCCAGCGCGCTGGCAGGTGCGTTGGGGGCTGTGAATCTCGGCACTGCGTTGACGTTCGGCCAGATCGTGTTCGCGATCAGCGCCGTCGCAGTGATGGTTCGCCGGCCCTAGCGCTCCGTGCTAGTGGGTCAAGCGTCCGGCCAGCGGACTCGCCAGCGAGGCAATCCGCCAGCCTTTGCTTGTCTTGGTCAGCTCGACGGTGTCCAGCGAAGCGATCTGCCCTTGCGCGGTTGAAAGGGCGATTACGGAGGCACGGGAACCGGACACGGTGATCTTGCCGATGCTGAGGGTCGGGCGGCTGACGGTCCCAAAACCGATCTGCATGGCCTGCGGGCAGCTGACCCCACCGACCGCCAGGCGCGTGAGCAGGACCGGCGCCAGAACCTGGTTGCAGATCGTGGCGTAGTTTCGGTCCGCGGCGGCGGTGACGAACTGCTGGATCTTGGAAGTGACCTGATCCCGTGGACTCTGGCCGCCGCAGCCGCCCAACGCGCCCGCTGCCGCCACAGCCGCCATCACTCGCGCTGCCCGCATCGGCTGGAGGGTAGCCTGTGAACATGGATCTGGAACCGCTACGGGACGGGCACGGCCGCCTGATCGGTGACGTTCGCGTGTCGGTCACCGACCGCTGCAACTTCCGCTGTCAGTACTGCATGCCGGCCGAGGGCCTGCCGTGGCTGGAGCGCGAGGGCATCCTCACCTTCGAGGAGATCCAGAGGCTGGTGACACTGCTGGCCGCGATGGGCGTTCATGACGTCCGTCTCACCGGCGGTGAGCCGCTGGTGAGACGGGACTTTCCGAGGCTTGCCAGCATGCTCAGTGACATCGAAGATGTCACTGACTTATCCGTGACCACCAACGGGTTTCTTCTCGAGCGTGACGCCGAGGCGCTCGTCCGGGCCGGTGTCCAGCGCTTCAATGTCTCGATCGACTCGCTGCAACGCGATCGGTTCTTCCAGATGACGCGCCGTGACGCCCTCCCCCAGGTTCTGCGCGGCCTCGAGCTCCTGGCCTCCTTCCCGGAGGCCCATCCGATCAAAGTCAACGCGGTGGCCATGCGGGGGTTCACCGAGGAGGAGCTGATCCCGTTTGCCGAGCTGGCGCGCAGCAGTGACTACGAGATCCGGTTCATAGAGTTCATGCCGCTTGACGCCGACCGCGTCTGGACGCCGGAGCACGTGCTCTCCGGTGAGGAGATCAGAGGCGCGATTCACGCCGTGTATCCGCTGGAGACGGTTCCGCGCGAGCCTCACGCAACGGCGCAGGTCTACCGCTTCGCGGACGGACGGGGCAAGCTCGGTTTCATCAATCCGGTCTCGGAGCCGTTCTGCGCCGACTGCAACCGGATTCGGCTCACCGCAGATGGACGTCTTCGCACGTGCTTGTTCTCGCTCAACGAGACCGACCTACGCACGGTCATGCGTTCGGGAGCTGGCGACGAAGAACTCGAGGCGACGATCCGGGACGCGGTCTGGCGCAAGGAGCTCAAGCACCGGGTGGGTGAGGCAGGCTTCATCCAGCCGTCGCGGACGATGTCCGCGATCGGCGGTTAAGCCTTTGCCCAGCGACGGCGACCGTCACCGGAGGCGAAGATGCTCCTGCTGATGCTGTTCGCGCTGATCGCCGGCGCCGGAACCGCGGTCACTCCCTGCGTCCTGCCGGTGCTGCCGGCGCTGCTGTCAGCCAGCGCGCTGGGGGGCCGTAGGCGACCGCTGGGCATCGTCATCGGTCTGGCCAGCACCTTCACCATCGCCATCGTCGCCCTGGCGCAGTTGGTCAAGGGCGTGGGCCTGGCCGGGGGGGCGGCGCGCACGGTGGCGATCGTGGTTCTCCTGGCCTTCGGGCTGATCCTGCTGGTGCCCGCCCTGGCCGCCCGGGTGCAGGCGCCCCTCTCTCGACTCGCGCGGTTCGGGCCCCGTACCCGCGGCGATGGCTTCTGGTCCGGGATCGGCGTTGGTGCGGCCCTGGGCTTCGTCTGTGCCCCTTGCGCGGGGCCGATCCTCGCCGCGGTGACCTCGGTCAGCGCATCCGGAGGTGCCTCGGTCCGCATTGTCGCCGTGGCCATCTCGTACTCCGTCGGATTGTCCGCCGTGCTGCTGCTCTACGCCGTTGGCGGACGCGCGGTGATCGAGCGCGTGCGCCGCTCCGCCCGCGGGCACGTGGTCGAGCGCACACTCGGCGCGGTACTGATCCTGACCGCCGTACTGATGTTCGCCAACCTCGATGTCCGCTTTGAGGAGGCTCTGGCCAAGAGCTCCAGCCTCCCGGGCTTCCTGGTTGACCCCACGCGCTCGCTGGAGAATTCGAGCGCGGTCCAGAAGCGGCTGGCGTCGTTGCGTCCGACGTCGCCGTTTGTCACGAGGCAGGCGGCGCAGCCGGTCAGGGCGTCGCTTCCGCAGCTCGGTCCAGCACCTGAGTTCACCGGCACGGAACAGTGGTTCAACACTCCCGGCGGACGTCCGTTGAGCCTGGCCGGCCTGCGCGGGCATGTCGTGCTGGTGGATTTCTGGACCTACACGTGCATCAACTGCCTGCGCACGCTCCCGTTCCTCAAGGGCCTGTACGCGGCCTATCACCCCTACGGGCTTGAGATTGTCGGCGTCGAGACGCCGGAGTTCACCTTTGAGCAGGACGCTGGCAACGTGGCTGCAGGCGATCCACTCGGACGGCCTGCGCTATCCCGTCGTGCAGGACAACCAGTACGGCACCTGGAACGCCTACGGCAATCAATACTGGCCCGCGGAGTACCTGGTCGATGCCCACGGCCAGGTGCGCCACACCCAGTTCGGCGAAGGCGACTACAAGGGCAGCGAGGCGGCGGTGCGAAGCCTGCTGCGTGAGGCGGGCGCGCGCACGCTCCCCCACCCCATCACCGCGTCCGCGGTTATTCCCTCGGCCGAGCTGGGCACCCCCGAGACGTATCTGAACGACCAGCGTGCGCAAGGCTTCGCCGTGCCGCTGCGCCCGGGCACGCACAGCTATGCCGGCGTTGCCCACCCGGCGCTGAACAAATTCGCGCTGGGCGGCACCTGGAACGTGGGCTCGCAGTCGTCCACTCCGCAGGCTGCCGGCGCGGTAATCGAGGTCCGCTTCCAGGCCGCGAAGGTGTACCTCGTGCTGACCTCGGCCGACGACGTCCCGCGCCGGGTTCAGATACTGCTCGACGGAAAGCCGATCGCCAAGGCAAGCGCGGGGGCCGACGTGCGCGGCTCATTTCTGACCGTGCGCGGTCAGCGCCTGTACTCGCTGGTCTCCCGCCCCCGGGCCGAACAGCACGACCTTGAGGTGAGAGTTCCACCCGGGGTTAGCGCCTACAGCTTCACCTTCGGCTGATATGGCGTCGGCGGTCGAGCATCGCCGACGCCTGTGCGAGGTCCTCCGGCGAGTTGAGGTTGAACAGGACCTCGGGATCAGCGACCTCCAACTCGTGAGCTCCGATGGCGCGGACGAGCTCGCGCAGCGGCGCCCGGCCCTCGGCGGCGGCGTCGTTCAGGAGCGCCGCGGCGGCGGGGTGGTAGCAGCCCAACAGTGGCTGGGTCTCCCCGGCGCGTGCGGCCACCACCGCCGGCGCGTCCAGCACCGGATGCGTGGCCAGGGCCTCGATCACCGTGCCGGAGACAAAGGGCAGGTCGGTGGCGCATACCACCACCGGCCGTCCGTCGGCGCGCCGCAGCGCCTCGCTGATCCCGGTCAGCGGATGCCGGGGTTCCGGCGGTTCGATCCACACTTGCACTCCGGGCAGTTCGGGCAGGGCCGTATCCGGCTTGGCGACCACCGCCACCTCGTCCAGGGCCGACCTCAGCGCCGCCAGCGAGTAGTCGATCAGCGGCCGGCCCTGTAACCGCACCAACGCCTTCGCCCCCCCCAGTCGGCGCCCGATTCCCCCGGCCAGGATCACCCCGATCGGCCCGTCGCGTGGGCCCATCACGCTCCGTCGCCTTGGTCGTTCACATGAGGATCGTAGAATCAAACAGATGGAGGGCTCAACGGAGGTCAGAAGCTGGTTGCGCTGCTACCGGTGCTGGTCGCAGAATCTGGAGGTCCAGGTTCATTACGAGGGCATCCACCGGATCGACCCCGAGAGCGGCGAGCGCGGCGAGGTCGTGGACGAGATGCAGGAGGCGGTCGTCCAGTGCCTCGAGTGCATGCACGATCAGCCTCACCTCGGCTTCCACAACGGTCGCGTCGAACCGATCGAGGACCGCTGGGAGCGGATGATCGCCGGTACGCCCTGGGTCGCCTCGTGCACCGTGACCGTGGACGCCGACGACGTCGAGACCTGCTCTGGCCCCGAGGCCGGCGATGCGCTCTCCTACGCCGCCTTCGGCGACCACGGTACACGTGAGTTCTTCACCCACGTCCGCTTTCACAAGCACGACGAGGAGCGGATCGTGGTCCACCTGCTGGTTGAGCTCTACGCCCGCTCCGCCGAGGAGGCCACCGACGTCCTCGAAGAAGCGGCCCGCGGCACGTTGGCCATCACTTCTCTGGCCGAGGAATCACGTCCGCCGGCTTCGACGGGCGAGAGTAAGCACTAGCCAACCCGGCGGGACCCGCAAGTCCCGGCTGGCGGCCGCGGGCCGGGCGCAGCTGCCAAAGCTCAACCACGATCAGCGCCAGTGCGACGGGAACCGTCGCCGGGAGCTCGTTGACGACCAGGAACAGCAGGTCGAACAGGGCAGCGATGAGCAGCGTCAACAGGGCGGCCGATCGCTGCCGCCTGACGCTGTGGGCCAGTACCGCACCCAGCAGCGCAGCGACGAACATGTCCCCGTAGCCCATCGAGACGGTCCCGAACAGCTCGCTCTGCAGCTGGGGCAGTCCTGCGGCGGGGTGGGCTCCGATCAGCGTCGCGTTCGGCGCCTGCAGCAGATTGCTGATCACCAGCCAGCTGTCGGCGGCGGCCATCAGGACGATGCCCGCCTTCAGCCACACCGGAGGCGTCACCGCCGCGAGCAACGCACCGAGCGTGACGCAGCTGAGCGCCGACAGGAGCGCCGCGCTGGCCTGTCCGGTGAGCGAGGAGCGCGCCGCCCACGCGAGCGCGAACAACGGGATGACGAGAAGCGCGGCGGATGGCCTTGCGCCCCGCATCGTCCACCCGAGCGTGGCCGCCGCGAGCAGGGGCACCGCCACCAGCGCGAGGTACGTGAGACCGGTCGCCGTATCGGAGACGTACCGAATCGCTACCACCACGACCACGATCGAGGCCAGCGGAATCAGCGCCCAACCGCGGCCGCTCAGCCGCTCCAGCCGAGCGAAGCTGGAGATCGCGACAGGGGCCGCCACCACGCCGGCCTGCAGGATCAGCAGACCGGCGTCGGAGGGGATGAAACCTAGCGCCACCCCTTCAGGGTAGGACGGCGCCCAGGTGACCTGGGCGGGTGAGCGTCAGCCTTCGAGCCGCTGCGCGAGCGAGTCGAACTGCGTGCGCAGCGCGGCAGGCAGCCGATCGCCGAACCGGGCGTAGTGCTCGCGCATCTGCGGAAGCTGCTGCGCCCACTCGTCCGTGTCGACGCTGAGCAGCTTCTGCAATGACTCCGCAGCCAGCTCGAGCCCCTCGAGGTCGATGTCACCCTGCTTGGGCAGCTGCCCGACGGGGGTGTCGTCGGCGTCGACCGCATCCTCGAGGCGGCGGAAGATCCAGGCGAGGACCCGTGAGTTCTCGCCGAAGCCGGGCCACAGGAACTTGCCGGCATCGTCACGGCGAAACCAGTTCACGTAGAAGATGCGTGGCAGCCTGGCTCCCTCACGCTCAGCGATGTTGAGCCAGTGGGCGAAGTAGTCGCTCATGTTGTAGCCGCAGAACGGGAGCATCGCCATCGGGTCGAAGCGGAGCTCGCCGACGTTGCCGGTGGCCGCAGCGGTCTTCTCGGAGGACATGATCGAACCGAGAAACACTCCGTGCTCCCAGTCGCGCGCCTCCATGACCAGCGGTACCACGGTCGAACGGCGCCCGCCGAACAGCATCGCGTCGATCGGCACGCCCCTCGGATCCTCCCACTCGGGCGCGATCGACGGACACTGGCCCGCCGGGGTGGTGAACCTGGCGTTTGGATGGGCAGCGGGGGCCTCCGAGTCCGGCGTCCAGTCGTTGCCGTGCCAGTCGAGAGCGTGAGCCGGCGGCTCGCCGGTCATCCCCTCCCACCAGATATCGCCGTCGTCGGTCCGGGCACAGTTGGTGAAGATCGAGTTGCGCCCGAGCATCTCGATCGCGTTGGGGTTGGTGCGCGCGCCGGTCCCGGGAGCCACGCCGAAAAAGCCGTACTCGGGATTGACCGCGTACAGCCGGCCGTCGGCGCCGAACTTCATCCACGCGATGTCGTCGCCGATGGTCTCGACCTTCCAATCCGGCAGCGTCGGGATCATCATCGCCAGGTTGGTCTTGCCGCAGGCGCTGGGGAAGGCCCCGGCCAGGTACTTGACCTTGCCCTCGGGTGAGGTCAGCTTGAGGATCAGCATGTGCTCGGCCATCCACCCCTCGTCGCGAGCCATGATCGAGGCGATGCGCAGGGCAAAGCACTTCTTGCCCAGCAGCGCGTTGCCGCCGTAACCCGAGCCGAACGACCAGATCTCCCGGGTCTCCGGGTAATGGACGATGTACTTGTTGTCCGCGTTACACGGCCACGGGACATCCTGATCACCCTCACCCAGGGGAGCCCCGACGGAGTGCACACAGGGCACGAACTCGCCATCCTCACCCAGCGCGTCGAGCGCGGCCTGGCCCATCCGGGTCATGATCCGCATCGACACGGCGACATAGGGCGAATCGGTCAGCTGCACACCGATGTAGGAGATCGGCGAGCCGATCGGGCCCATCGAAAACGGGACCACGTACATCGTGCGCCCGCGCATCGCACCCCGGAATAGCTCATCGAGCGTCTCCCGCATCTCCTGCGGGTCCCGCCAGTTGTTGGTCGGGCCGGCGTCTGCCTCATCGGCGGCGCAGATGAATGTGCGGTCCTCCACGCGCGCCACGTCCGCCGGATCGGACAGCGCCAGGTACGAATTCGGGCGCTTGGCCTCGGAGAGCTTCTCGAAGGTGCCCGCTGCGACCAGCGTGTTGGCCAACTGGTCATATTCCTCCGCCGACCCGTCGCACCAGTGGATTTCGTCAGGCTGCGTGAGGGCGGAGATCTCCTCTACCCACGCGCGCAGTCCGGCGTGGTCGGTGGTGGCTTGGTGCGTCGGTGCGGTGTGGGCCATGGTTCTTTAGGAACTCCTTCAGCTTCGGTGGCGGCGCAAGCCTACCCGGGAACTGCTCGGAACAGCCGCGCGGACGTGCTCACTCGACGTTGGTCTCAGCCGCCTGGGTCGGCTTCCCGGGCTCCTTGCGGGGGACGAGCACGAGCCGCTTGAACTCGGCTACCAGTACGCCGTCCTGATTTAGCACGCGCGTATGGACCCGCACCACGCCACGGTCGGGCTTCGACTGGGACGGCTTCACCTCCAGCACCTCGGACTCGCAGAACAGGGTGTCGCCGTGGAACACCGGGGCCGGATGCTTGAGCTCCTCCGTGGCCAGGTTGGCGATCGCCTTGCCGCTGACGTCCGAGACGCTCATTCCCAGGGCCAGCGAGTAGACGAGCGGGCCGACGACGACGTTGCGGCCCTGCTGGGACTGCTTTGCGTAGACGTCGTTGATGTGGAGGGGATGATGGTTCATGGTGATCAGGCAGAACAGGTGGTCGTCTGACTCGGTGACGGTTTTGGCGGGCCAATGCTTGTAGACGGCGCCGACCTCAAACTCCTCCAGGTAGCGGCCGTACGGGTGGGCGCCACTGGCCTCCCGTGTTGCCTGATCGGTGTCAATTTGTTTCATTGCAGCTCCTGAGTCGCATCGGGGACCCTGGAGCATGCCATTCCCCAGTGCGGACCGGCGCTGTGGCTGCCGGGGCCTAGGGCTGCGCGATGACCAGCGCGGCGCTGGCGGCCGGCACGGTGACCGGGTAACCGCTCGGTTGGCCTTGCAAGCGCTGCGTCACCCGCTGCCCACCCAGCGAGCCGTCGGGCCGCAGCGTCTGGCCGGCGAGCGTCACACCATTCGTCGCCCGAGCTGAGGACGCCAGCAGTCGCTGTACGGTCACCGACCGACCTGACCCGAGGCGCAGGCGCACGGTCTGGCCGCTGGTGCCCTTGTTGATCAGCAGCACGTGCATCGTGTCCCCGGGCACGCGGACGCCCCAGGCTTCGAGGTGGGCGGGAAGCGGGGAGCTCAGCTTGAGGTTCACCAGCGCACCGGCGGGGGACATCGTGCGGGCGAACAGGATCAAGCCGTACAGCAGTGGGCGGGGGATGAACCCGCCGGCACCGAGGGCCAGCGGACCGTTGACCTTGGTCGGACGAATATGGACATTGACGGCATCAAGGCGGGTCCTGAGCAGGGACAGCAGGGCACCGGGCGCCCACAGCGCGGTGGCGAAGGTGTCGCTGACGCCGCGCGTGCCGCCGCAGGTGACGGAGTTGACCTCGTCCAGACGGAAGCGAAGTCCGGCCCGGTGGGCGAGCGTGACCGCAGGCTGCACCGAACCGGCGAGGCCGGTGGTCAGCGTTTGGCTCAGCAGTTTCTGAACCGTCGGGAAGCCGGTGGTGCCTGGCGCCGCACAGGCACCGAGCGGATAACGATGGCCGGAGAGCACGCCCAGTTGCGGACGGTCAGAGGTGACTGCGCCGCGGAGCCAGTTGACGTTGGTCAGGGTGCTGGTGATCGCCGGGCCCAGGACGGGGACGGAGGGTGCGATCCCGGCCAGCGCCGAGGCATAGGCCCGGAAGTCGCGGTTGTAGTCCGGGATCGAGTAGCCACCGCCGTAGCGATCGGGTTCGTTGCCGACCTCGTAGCCGATGATGCTCCCGGCCGGAAGCCGCGACCGCGCTGCGGTAGCCTCGTCGGCCGCCTGGGCAGCGGTGCCGTGCCTCAGATTGAGGTCAAACAGCACCCGCAGACCAGCGTCCCGGATCAAGCTGGAGGCCTGGGTGAACCACGCCGGCGTCAGCACGAAGGCCCCAGCCGGCAACGTACGCGAGCCGGGGTTCCAGAACGTGACGTCGGCCGAGTCACCGCCGATGCGGAGAACCTGCGGCCCGTTTCCGGCAATCCTGAGCAGCGACAGCACCCGCTCGAAGCTCGGCAGAAATTGCTCGTACATCGGCAGCTCCGAGAACTCAACCGAAAGGCCGAAGAACGAGCTGGGAACCTTCACGACGCTCGCCCCCGGGGTGATCGAGACCGCGGGCCGAGCCAGCGTGGCTCGAGGCGAGGAGAGGCTCCCGTGCCCAGAAAGCCCGGGCTCCCCGATGGCGAGGCCGAGCCCCAACAGCCAGGCCAGCACGGTCGCCGCCGCCGAGGCGCCGATCAGGCGTCGCGCGCGCCGCGGAGCTGCTCTGCCGCCCAACCGACCTCGCGCGAACATGGCCGCAGCGTATACGGAGCGCCAGCCAGGAGCTACTCCCGGTAGCGTTGGGCTTCGAAAGACCTCAAAGGAGACTGTCCCCCTTGCGAAACCCCCGCGACTTCGGCAGGCCACTGGCCATTGGTGCGCCGACCCCCATTCTCGAGATCCCGTTCAAGCCCTCGCGGATGATCCACTTCCTCGACTTTTCCAACGAGAAGATGGTGGCCAAGGTTCCCCAGATCGCCCCGACGGTCGACATCCTCCTGGGCAACCTGGAGGACGCCGTGCCCGTCGACCGCAAGGAAGCCGCGCGCGAGGGTCTGGTCCGCGTGGGCAAGGAGATGGAGCTCGGCGACACGCAGTTGTGGACACGCGTCAACAGTTTGGAGTCCCCGTGGATTCTCGATGACCTGACCACGCTGGTCATGGAGATCGGCGATCGGCTCGACGTGATCATGGTGCCCAAGGTTGAGGGCCCGTGGGACATCCATTACGTCGACCGGCTGCTGGCCCAGCTCGAGGCCAAGGCCGGGCTCGCCCGTCCGATCCTCGTGCACGCCCTGCTCGAGACCGGCCTCGGGGTCGTCAACCTCGAGGAGATCGCCACCGCCAGCCCGCGCATGCAGGGCATGAGCTTCGGGCCCGCCGATCTCGCCGCCTCTCGGCGCATGAAGACGACCCGCGTCGGCGGCGGCCATCCTGGCTACCGGGTAATCGACGATCCGGATCCCGAGCACCCGGGTGCCCCGCGGGCGAGCGCCCAGCAGGATCTCTGGCACTACTCAATCGCGCGGATGGTCGATGCCTGCACCTCTGCCGGCATCCTCCCCTTCTATGGTCCGTTCGGCGACATTCGTGACGTCGAGGGATGCGAGGTCCAGTTCCGCTCCGCATTCCTCCTGGGCTGCGTCGGCGCCTGGTCGCTTCACCCCGCTCAGATCGACATCGCCAAGAAGGTGTTCAGCCCCGATCCCGACGAGGTGCTGTTCGCCAAGAAGGTGCTCGAGGCGATTCCCGATGGACGTGGCGTGCATATGATCGACGGCAAGATGCAGGACGACGCCACCTGGAAGCAGTGCAAAGTGATGGTCGATCTCGCTGAAATGCTGGCGCACAAGGATCCGGAGCTGGCCGAGGCGTATGGCTTCACGCCGAGCGCGGTCTGAGGAGGGCCTCCGTGCGCATCTCGGCCAAGGTTGACTATGCCGTGCGGGCCGTGGTCGAACTCGCCGCCGCCACGGACGAGAAGCCGGTCAAAGCCGAGCGGATCGCCAACGCCCAGGGCATTCCGCTCAACTTCCTCGAGAACATCCTTGGCGAGCTCCGGCACGCTGGGATCGTCCGCAGCCACCGCGGCGCGGAAGGCGGCTTTCGCCTCGCTAGGGCGCCCGGCGAGGTCACGGTCGCCGACATCATTCGGGCGGTCGAAGGGCCGCTGGCCAGCGTGCGCGGCGGTCCGCCCGAGGAGGCAGCGTATCCCGGCGCATCGGAGAGCCTGCCCCGCGTCTGGATCGCGGTGCGGGCGAATCTGCGCCGCGTGGTCGAGCACGTGACCGTCGCCGACATCGCCGCCGCGCGCCTGCCCAAGACGGTCGACCGCCTGGCCGAGGACCCCGACGCCTGGGTGACGAGGTAGGGCCCGGCGACGGCGAGCCGCCCCGGCAAAAGCATCAAACCTTCCGGCGCCGGCGCATGCTGGCGCATCTGTCGTCCTCAGCGCGACTAACGTGCCTCGGCTGGTTTTCGCGACGGACATTGGCGCCTTTGTCGGCCCACCCCACCCAGTCCCCGCGAACTAGCCTGCCGGTTCGGCCTCGAGCTCGGGTGGGGACTGCGCGTCAGCCGGCGTCGCTAGCGCATCAGCCGGCACCGTCGGCACCTCAGCCGGCGGCCGGACGTAGACGATGTCCCCGCGGGTCAGCTCCAACTCCTCGGTCTGGCCGCGGGTCAGCTGGGCCCGCGCGCCCTCTCCCCCGGGAAGCTCGAGTTCGACACGCACCTCGAAGCCGAGATGCACGACGCGCGTGACCATCGCCTCGATCGCGCCCGCGGCGGCAGTCAGCGACACGGTCACGTCGTGTGGGCGCACGAGCCGGCCACCCACCGTGCTCACGGGTCCGACGAAGCTCATCACGAAGTCGCTGGCCGGTCGGTCGTACACCTCACGCGGGGAGCCCACCTGCTCGATGGTGCCCGTGTTCATCACCGCGATCCGGTCAGCGACCTCCATCGCCTCCTCCTGATCGTGGGTGACCAGCACCGTGGTCACCCCCTGGTCGTCGTGCAGTCGCCGCAGCCACTCCCGCAGCTCGGCCCGGACCGTGGCATCGAGCGCGCCAAAGGGCTCATCGAGCAGGAGCACCTGCGGTTCCACGGCCAGGGCGCGGGCCAGCGCCATGCGCTGGCGCTGGCCGCCCGAGAGCTGATGCGGTCGCTGCTCGGACCACTTGGTCAGGCCGACCAGGGACAGCAGCTCGTCGACCCGGGTGCGGACCTCGGCCTTCGGCCGGTTGCGGATCTTCAGGCCGAAGGCGACGTTGTCCCGGACCGTCATGTGGGCGAACGGGGCGTAGTGCTGGAAGACGAAGCCGATGGCGCGGTCCTGAGGACGCGCGTGGGTCACGTCTTTGTCGTCGATCAGAACGGTCCCCTGGTCCGGTGTCTCCAGGCCGGCGATGATTCGCAGCAGCGTCGACTTGCCCGAACCGCTGGGCCCGAGCAAAGCAGTCAGGGAACCGTTCGGGACCTCAAGGCTGATGTCCTCGAGCGCCCGGAAGTCGCCGAACTGCTTGGAGATCGATTGAACCTCGATTCTCATCTTGAGTCGTGTCTCCTCGGTCCGAGCACGGTCATCACCAGCACCACGAGCAGCGACATCACGGCCAGCTCGGTCGCCGCCGCATAGGCGCCGCTGATGGACTGCGAGCCGATCTGAGAGTCACGCTGGTACACGAGCAGCGGCAGCGTCAGCGTCGATCCGGCGACGTTGGAGGACACGACGAGCACGGCGCCGATCTCGCCCAAGGCGCGGGCCGTGGTCAGAACCACGCCGTAGGCGACGCCCCACCGGATCGAGGGCAGGGTCACGCGCCAGAACGTCTGCCAAGACGAGGCGCCCAGGGTCGCGGCCGCCTGCTCCTGCTCGTCGCCGATCTCGATCAGCACCGGGGCGACCTCGCGGACGACGAACGGCAGCGAGACGAACACCGTGGCCAGCGCCATACCCGGAGCGGCGTAGATGATCTGGATGCCGTGATTGATGAACCACTTGCCGAACCACCCGTTCTGGCCGTAGACCAGGATCAGGGCCAAGCCCACGATCACCGGGGAGACGACGAACGGCAGATCGATCAGCGCGTCCACGAACCCGCGTCCGCGGCCCTTGCCCCGGACCAGCGCCAGTGCGGCACCGACCCCGAAGATGGTGTTGAGCGGCACGGCGATCGCCGCGACGGTGACCGTCAGCCAGAACGCGTTGACCGCCGCCGGGGTGGTGACCCAGTTCCAGGCCGCCCCCACCCCGTGCTCGAAAGTCCGCCCAAAGATCACTCCCAGCGGCAGCAACAGCAGCAGGAACAGGTAGAGCAGCGCGACTGTGCGCAGCGAGAGGGTTGCCGGCCGGCTAATGAGCAACGCGGCCTCCGAGGCGACGCAGCAGCACCAGCACCGCCAACGACGACGCCAACAACACCACCGACAGGGAGGCGGCGGCCTGGGGGGCGTCGCTCTCGATGTCGGCGAAGATCACGATGCTGGCGATCTGGACCTTGCCGGCGATCAGCACCAGCGACCCGATCTCTCCCACCGAGCGGGCGAAGGCCAGCGCTGCGCCGGACAGGATCGCCGGACGAAGCGCGGGCAGGATGATCCGCCGGAACGTGACCGCGTTGGAGGCCCCCAGCGATGAGGCGGCCTCCTCAGCCTCGCGGTCGAGCTCGAGCAGCACCGGTTGCACCGAGCGCACGACGAAGGGCAGGGTCACGAACAGCAGGGCCAGGATCACCGCCGCCCGCGTGTAGGCGAGATGGACGCCGAACGGGCTGCCCGGGCCGTAGAGCACCAGCAACGTCAACCCTGCGACGATCGTCGGCAACGCGAACGGCAGGTCGATCACGGCGTTGACGAACCGCTTTCCCGGGAACGAGTCCCGCACGAGCACCCACGCCACCAGCGTGCCCATCACCGCCCCGATGGCCGCGACGATGAGCGACACCAGCATCGTGATCCCGAGCGTCGTCAACGCGGCGCTGGTGGTCACCGAGTCCAGAAAGGCGCCGGGACCCTGCGTGAACGCCTTGACGGCGACCGCGGCCAGCGGAACCAGAACGACGACGCTCAGATACAGCGTGGCCAGTCCCAACCCCAGACCGCCCGAGCGCGCCGCCCGCCACCGTCGGCGGCCGGTCGCGTGCGGCGCGGGCGCGGCGTATGCGCTACTTGGAGGCAGTGGGAACTCCAGCCGCCCGTTCGATCTTGGTAATCGATCCCGCAGCGGGGTCAAAGAACGTCGTCTTGACCTTGCTCCAGCCGCCCAGGAAGTCGATCGTGAACAGCTGCGGCGGGGTGGGGAACTTGGCCGCGAACTTGCTGAACACCGACTTGACGACTGGGCGAAAGCCCTCCTGGGCCCAGATCGTCTGGCCCGCGGGCGACCACTGCCAGTCCAGGAACGCCTTCGCCTGGGTTTGGTGGCTGCTCTTGGAGGTGACCGCGATCGGGGTCTCGATCAGAATCGTTTGCTTGGGCACGATGTACTGCACCGAGTCCCCGGCCTTCTGTGCAGCGATGGCGTCGCTCTCGTAGTCGAGCAAAACATCGCCCTTGCCGCCGGTGAAGGTCTGCAGTGCTGCGCTCGCGCTTGGATCCTGGACGCTGACGTTCTTGGTCAGCAGCGTCTTCACGTAGTCCAGCGCCTGTGCGGGCGACTTGCCCTCCTTGAGCTGGGCTCCATAGCCCGCGAGGATGTTCCAGCGCGCGCTGCCCGAAGTCGACGGATTCGGCGTGATCACGTCCACCCCTGGTTTGACGAGGTCATCCCAGCCCGTGATGTGCTTGGGGTTTCCCTTGCGCACGACCAGGACGACGACCGAGTCGCTGGAGATGCCCTTCTGTGGGCCCGCGTCCCAGCTGGAGGGAACGATGCTGTCCTTCACCAGCCGCGTGACGTCAGGCGTGGTCGAGAAGGCGACCACGTCGGCGGGCTGGCCGGAGTCGACGGCGCGGCTCTGCGAGCCCGAAGCGCCGAAGGATTGGTTGAACGAGACCCCCTTTCCGGCTGAGGTCTGGCCGAACGCCGTAGTCAGGGCGTCGTAGGCCTTCTTCGGCGTCGAGTAGGCCACCAGGGCCAACTGGGTGCCGCCGCCTGACGAGGCGGATCCGCCACCGGAGCTCGCGGCGGTGGCGGCGCTGCTATCCGAGGAGCCACCGCAGCCGGCCAGCGCAAGCGCGCCGCCCGCGACCGCGATCGAGGCGACGACTCGGCCGCGTCCGAATGTGGATGTGTGTCTCATGGGCTCCTCTAAATTATCGGTTTCTTGATCAGCTTTGTAGGAAAGCTGGTCAGATTTGTAGCACACAAACCAACCGATTCGATTGGAATTGTGTGCATGCCGTGGTCGGGGGAGCTTCGCTACCCTCCCGCGCCTTCCATGCGCTTCTTCGAGTTCGAGTCCCGCGCGATCGTCGCCAAGGCCGGGATCCCGGTGTCGAAGCACGGCTTCGCCGAGAGCCCCGAGGCGGCGCGGGTGATCGCCCAGGAGATCGCCGGGCCCGTGGTGATCAAGTCGCAGGTGCTGACCGGCGGACGGATGAAGGCCGGCGGCGTCCAGTTCTCGGACAGTCCCGAGCAGGCGGCCGAGCACGCCGAACACGTCCTCAACCTCGAGATCAACGGGCACATGCCCCGCGGCGTGCTGGTCGACTCGCGGGCCGACGTCAAGCACGAGTATTACGCCGGCGTTGTCTGGGACGGAATCCGTAAGCAGCCCGTGATGCTGTTCTCGGACATGGGGGGGATTGACATCGAGGAAGTCGCGGAGCAGCACCCCGACCACGTCGCGCGCCGGCACTTCTCGACATTGCGCCAATTCTCGGACTGGCAGGCCAAGCAGGTCATCGCGTCGGTGGGGATCACCGGTTCGGCGCTCAATCGATTGACGCCGATCCTGGCTCGGCTGGCCCGCCTGTTCCTCCAGTACGACATGACGCTGGCTGAGATCAACCCGCTGGGAGAGCTCCAGGACGGCTCCTTCGTTGCTCTCGATGCCCACATGGACATGGAGAACGAGGCCCGCCCGCGCCAGAAGGCCCTGCTGACGGAGCTGGGGGTCGGCGACGAGGAAACCCGGCAGGCGCGCGAGGCGACTGCGTTCGAGCTGGCAGGCGAGGCCGTCGACGCCCAGGATCACCGAGGCGTGGCCGGCAACGTCACGGAGTTCGACGGCAACCTCGGCCTGGTGATCGGTGCCGGCGGCGGCTCGCTAACCCTGTTCGACGCGGTCCGCGCCCACGGTGGCGACCCCGCCAACTACTGCGAGATCGGCGGCAACCCCTCGGTCCGCAAGGCATGCGGCCTGGCCAAGCTGGTGCTGCAGAAGCCCGGCGTGGACAAGATCGCCGTGATGATGTCGATCGTGTCCAACACCCGGGTGGACATCGTCGCCCGCGGGGTGATCAAGGCGTGTATCGAGCTCGGCTACGACCCAGCCGAGAAGATCGCCATCTTCCGCATCCCCGGGGCATGGGAGGAAGAGGGCTTCAAGATCCTCGAGAAGTACGGCGTCGAGTACGCCGATCGCAGCGTCTCCCTGCACGAGGCCGCCAAGCGCGCCGTCGAGAAGATCCAAGGAGCGGCCGTCTAGATGTCAATCCTGATCGACGAGAACACCACCTTCATCGTCCAGGGCATCACCGGTCGCGAGGCTGTCAACCTGACGCGAGAATGTCTGGATTACGGTAACGGAGCCAAGATCGTCGGCGGTGTAACGCCCGGGCGCCTCGGTCGTGATGTCCATGGGGTCCCGGTGTTTGACACCGTCGCGCAGGCGGTCGAGCACAACGGCGCTCCGATCTATGGGTCCGTGGTCACCGTCCCCCCGGCGTTCACCAAGGACGCCGTGTTCGAGGCGATCGAGAATGGAGTCGAACTCGTTGTCATCGTCACCGAGCGAATACCCCGCGGCGACGTCGCACAGATGGTGGAGCTGGCCAACGAGCACGAGGCGAGGATCATCGGCCCCAACTGCCTCGGGATCATCGTTCCCGACGTGATCAAGATGGGCGGCATCGGCGGTCCGGCCCGCGACGCGGCCAAGTCCTACACGCCCGGATACGTCGGCGTGATCTCACGCAGCGGCGGCATGACCACCGAGATGTCCTCCACCCTCACCGCCGCCGGGCTGGGCCAGTCGACGGCGGTCTCGATCGGGGGCGACGCCATCATCGGCCAGAGCTACGCCGAGCTGATGCCGCTGTTCGAGGCCGACGAGCAGACCCAGGCGATCGTCATCTACACCGAGCCGGGCGGCCGGATGGAAGCCGAGCTCGCGCGTTGGGTGACCGAGAACGACTCACGCCTTCCGATCGTCGCCTTCATGGCCGGTCGGTTCATGGACGAGATGCCCGGCATGAGCTTCGGTCACGCGGGCACGATCGTCGAGGGGAAGGCCGACACGGCGAGCGAGAAGATCGCCCGACTGGCCGAGGCCGGGATCGTCGTCGCCGAGGAGATCTCCGAGATCCCCGACATCGTCAAAGAGAAGATCGGGGCCCCTGCATGAGCGAGGCCCTGTTCATCAACGTCGAGGTCGATCAGGCGGTCGCGCGTGACCCGGAACTCGCCGCCAAGCTGACCGAGGTCTGCCCGGTCGACATCTTCGCCCAACATGAGGACGGAACGCTGAGGATCGTGCCGGAAAACCTCGACGAATGCGTGCTCTGCGAGCTGTGCATCAACGCCACGCCCGCCGGCGCCGTCAAGGTGATCAAGCTGTACTCGGGCGAGACACTGCCGGCCTAGAGCCGCCGGGCGGCGCTGATCAGCGGCCTCGCTTGACGGGTCTTGCCTCGATCACAATCGATCCGGGATGCAGACCGAGGATAGTGCCGACGGCGCGGTAACGGCCCGGGCGGCGGAGCCGGAGCGTGATCGTCGCGCGACCGCTGCGATCGGTGCGGAACCGATGATGCGCGAACCGGATCAGGACATCCCGGAGCGAGCGAAGAGTCGTCGAGTTGACCGCCCGGAAACGGAAACGGGTGCGGATGCCCGCGTTCGTACGCCTCGGGCGGGCCGACAGTCGCACGCTGACCGGCGGGCCGGTGGGCATCTCGATGCGCGCAAAGAAGATGTCTGAGGGGCCGTGCGTGCTGCCAGACTTCGCGAATACGGCCGCAAATCCCGTCGGCAGCGCGGAGAACCCCTGGTAGTCGCCGAGGAACCTGCCAGCCACGCTCGTCGAGGAGGTGGACGATGCCGCCGCCGCATCGAACGGTCCCGACACGTGCGTCTCTCGGAATGCGTGACCGCCGTCTTGCGAGCTCGCAAACCAGATGTCGGTCGTCAGCTGACGATCGCCCGGCACATCGTGGCGGAAGTCATCCCAGAGCACCCCGACGACTCCGTTGCCATCAACCGCCACGCTGGGCAGAAATGCCGGCGCCGGGATGTTGCGCACGGTGTCAGGCGCGCTCCATGTTCGACCGCTGTCCAGCGAACGTGAGATCAGGATCGCCGCGCGGTGCTCGGACTCGATCTTGTTCCACACGACATACACCGTTCCATCCGGACCGGTCGCCGTCGAGACGACCGGGAATGCACGTACCTGAACGTTCGTGTCGGAGTCGTACGGCGCAAGCGGCGGCACCTCCGCGATCGTGACCGGTGCAGACCAGGTTGCCCCACCGTCAGCCGACCGCATGGCCATCACCTTGAATGGGACCTTCGGTCCGATCACAGCCGAGATGTTGGCGAGCATGAACACATTCACTAACGTTCCGTCAGGGAGCACGGTGAGAAGCGTCGGGTCGGGAAGATTGGTAGGGGCGGCCGTATAGGTGGCTTCGACCGACGAGAAAGTCCGGCCACCGTCGACTGTCTTGACGAGCTCGTTCACGCCGGTCTCGCCGAACACGCCGAGCCGATTCACCCAAACCTCGAACGCGGTTCCCGGCTTCCACGGATCCGCTGTGATCGCCTCGCGGTCGTTGTAGGCGCCGTTCGCCGCGACGGTGGTCGGCATGCTCCACGTGAGGCCGCCATCGCCCGAGCGGCTCACCAGCTGGTTGGTCGGACCCGCGAGCCCGCCGGCCGCCAGCACCGGATTTTCGGTGAACGTCAACGACGCGAGATACACGACACCGTCGGATCCAAAGGACAGCCATGGATCGCTGGTGCGCTCGTCAGTGCCACCCGTGCAGCGCGAGATCCTCGGGACGAGCACCCGTTGCCAAGAGCGGCCTCCGTTCTTGCTCACCGAGACGATGTTGCTGAGCGCGCCGCCATCGACGGCGAACCGATCCTGCTGCCAGACCGCGACGAGGTTCTTTGGATCACGAGGATTGACAGCCAGCGACGGCTCCGCCTCAGCACCGAACGTCGGCTGGCCAGGGACTCCGCAGCCACCGGACTTGAACGGCGAGTCCCCGGAGAGGGCCTGCACGTCGGAAACCCTCGGCTCCGTGGCAGCGGACGCCCCTGGGACAACGGTCGCGAGCGCGACCATGGCTAGCACCAACGCGCGAGACAACCTCACGAGCCTAACGCCACGGGCTCACTGTGACTGAACCGCGACGTGGGCCAGCCGCCGGTGGGCCGCCTCGGTCAGCGGCCGGTACGACTCCCCCGACGCGTCGCGGTACCAGGCCAGCCGGCCCTCGCCGGGCTCGGGCACGCCCGCCTCTCGCAGGGGACCCGTGATCGGTCGGTACCAGGTCGTGACCGGGATCCGGTCGACGACGTGGACGATCGCGGGACGGCCGTGGGGATCGCAGGCGGCCAGCGCGCGCCCGATATCCCGGGCCTGGAGCTCATGGCCGTCACGCAACGTCACCGCCGCAATGGCGATCGGGTATTCAGCCCCGTCGGGAACGACGCCGTAGGCCACGGCCAGATCGACGGCGGGGATCTCACCGAGCGCGTCGCGGATGGGGACCGTGGCTGCCGGGCCGTCGGCAGTGAGCACGACATCGTTGAGGCTGTCCACCCGCCACAAGTCGCCGTCGCTGTCGCGGCGAAACAGATCACCGGTGGTCACCCACGCGTCCTCCCGTGAGAACACTCCGCGCAGCGGTGTGGTGCCGGTCTGGTCACTGCGCCCCATCCGCGCGAGCAGCAGACCGACCTCGCCGGTCGCGCACTCCCGGGCGAAGCCGTCCCGGGCCAGAATCAGCTTGCGGGCGGTGATGTCGTAGGCGGCGACCCGTACCTGAGCGGTTCCGGGCAGCGGACGGCCCATCGAGCCCGGTTTGGAACCGCTGACGTTGGCGAGAATCGCTCCGGTCTCGGTGGCGGCATAGAACTCAAGCACGCGAGCCGGCTTGAAACGCTCCTGCACCCGGCGCCACAGCCCCCGGGGCATGCCGGAGCCGATGAACAGCCGGACCGGATGGTGGCGCTCCCCCGGCTGCTGCGGGGCCTGGACGAGATCGTGGAGCAGAGTCCATGTGTAGGAGGCCACGGTGACCCCGTAGCGCCGCACCTCCTCCCAGAACGTGCTCGGGTCAAAGTTGGTACCGACCGCCAGCCGCGCGCCCCCAGCGATCGCCCCTCCGATGCTCATCATCAGGCCCGACGGGTGATAGAGCGGAGTGATGCAGTACACGGTGTCGGAGGTGCCCAGGGCGGCCGAGGAGGCGGTGCCGAAGGCCGACAGCGCCCACCGGCGGTTGCTGATCCGACTCATCCGCGTACGGGCCCCCTCGCCGGTGAAGAGGATGAAGGCGAGGTCGCTGGCGCGCCCCGGGTCAGGGCGATACCAGCGGGGTAACTCGACGGCGGCTGGGTCGATCTGCTCCATGTCGGTGGTCAGTGGCACACCGAGGTCACGCGGACCGCCGCCTCCGCCGAGGACAAACGTGTGCACCTTCCCGAGATCGGCGGCCAGCGAGGCACGCTCGGGATCAGAGATGATCCGCGTCACCTGCCCAAGCTCGGCCTCGCGCGCCAGATCTCCGTCGGGCCGGAGCATCACCGCCACGGCTCCGAGCCGGCTGATCGCGGCCACAAGCGCCAGCGCCGTCGGGCGGGGACCCATCAGCACGCCGACATGCTCGCCCTGGCGCACGCCGATCGAGATCAGCCCGCGGACGACGTTGTCGATGCGCTCGTTGGTCTCCCGGGCGGTGTAGCCACGGTTCTCGAACAGAAAGAAGACGTCGTCGGGAGCCTTCCGCCGGCGCTCGTCGACGAGCAGTCCGAGAGAGATGCGAGTACTAGGCTGGATCTGTTCCAGGCGGGCCAGACGCGGCAGCTGACCGGCGGTCTCACGCGCGAGCTCCCGGACGCTTCGAACCGTGCGCGACGCCGTCCCGAGGGCCGACCGAGCCATCCCCGTGCTGACGGCACCGGCCAGCTCGAGGCCATAGACCATCCGGTTGCGAACCTCCGGAGAGACCTCGGTCAGGGTGGCGTCGTCCGTCACGGAAGTGACGTCCTCGGGCAGTTCCCCGTCGCCCGCGCGCCAGCGCGCCCAGCGGGCGACCGTCGGCCAGGTGATGGCATTCGAGGCCGAGCCGACGACGAGGCCGAAGTGACCCGCTCTCAGGGCCAGCTCGTAGACCTCGGCCTGCGGCGCGGCCAGCCGGATCGCGCGGACTCCAGCCGCCGGTGCGATCTCGTCGACCGTACCCACGACCGACAGAATCGGAGTCTCGATGTCAGCGAGGGTCAGCAGACGATCCTCGATCACGAAGCCGCCTTCGAGCATCCGGTTGTGGGCGACGAACTGGCGCAGGAAGTCGGCCATCGCCGGGCCGGGCCAGGCCACCCAGCCGTCGGCTTCGAGAAACCGACGCTGGCCCTCGCGCGGGAGCAGCGCCTCACGGTCGTGCAGGCCCATGATGAAGTCGACTCGGCTGCGCATCGACTTGACCGGATCGAGCAGTCGGAAGCCGTTTCGGCTCGCCCAGGCCGGGAGCGCCCAGCCGCGAAAGACACGGTCGGCGAGCACGCCGGCCAGGCCTGAGGCCAGCTGCTCGGGGATTCCGAACGGCATCGCCAAGCGGGTGTCGACGGGACTGCCGAAGGTGATCAGCGAGGCCAACCCCTGGTTGCGACGGTACGCGGCCGTTTGGTAGACGAACATCCCGCCCTGTGAATAGCCGGCCAGATTGACGTCCTGACCGGTGACCGCGCGTACGCGGTCGACGGCGTCGGAGACCGCAAGCACGTGGTCGGCCAGCGTCCGCTCCAGTCCGCCCTCCTCGCGTTCCGGCGCCCCGAAGTCAACCACCCACGGATCGGCTCCGTTCTGACGCAGCAGGCTGACCGCGCTGGTACTCGGGGAGACGTCGTAGATCTCGGCCGCGAGCATCATCGGCGGCACCAGCAGGACGGGCGGACCCGGGCGCTTGCTGGTGCCCGGGTAGTAATGGCGCAGGCGGTACACCCGCTGCTCGCTCGCCACCTCGTACGGGGAGGGCTCCTCGTCGGTCGCCAGGCCGCCGAAGCGCGCCACCTCGAGCGCGTTTTGCGCCGCGTTGCCGAGCCGGCCGGCGGGCGCTGTGATCGACTTGGGCAACAGGTTCACGGATCCATATCTTCGCTGATCCGCACCCTCGCTGGGCACCTGGAGTGGCTATTGTCCGTCTGCCAACAACGGATTGCCGGAGGCCGAACATGCTGAGCTTGGACCTGCAGACCGTCGAGTTGGAGATTGCCGATGGCGTCGCCTGGGTCATCCTCAACCGTCCCGACGCGCTGAACGCGTGGACGCGCCAGCTCGGCGAGGAGATGCTCACCGCGCTCAACCACGCGGCGGCGGATCCCGACGTGCGGGCGATCGTGTTCACCGGCGCCGGCCGCGCCTTCTCCTCCGGGGCCGATCTCAAGGCCGGGCGGGAGTTGACCGAGCACGGGACGCCCGACGTGCTGGGTCCCCTGCGCGCGGTCTACAACCCGTTGATCCTGCGGGTCCGCACAGTCGACAAGCCGGTCGTCGCGGCCGTCAACGGACCGGCGGTCGGCATCGGCTGCTCGCTGGCGCTGGCCTGCGATCTGATCGTCGCCGCAGAGTCGGCGTACTTCCTGCTGGCCTTCGTCAACATCGGCCTCGGGCTCGATGGGGGCGCCTCGATGACCCTGACCGAGCGGGTGGGACATGCCCGCGCGTTCGAGATCGCCTACCTGGGCGAGCGGATCTCGGCCCCCCAAGCCGCTGATTGGGGATTGATCAATCGAGTGGTTGCTGATGCCGCGCTCAAGCCGGCGGTGAGCGAGCTCGCACTCCGGCTCGCCGCTGGACCTCCGGGTTCCTACGCGAGCATCAAGCGAACCATCAACCATCACGCCTACGCCGGCTTCGAAGAACTCCTTGAGTTGGAAGCGGTCACCCAGCAGGAGCGGGCGGACTCCGCCGACTTCATGGAGGGAGTGCTGGCCTTCATGCAGAAACGCCGGCCGGAGTTCAAAGGAGCCTGACGTGGGTAGGCTACGGCCGTCGCCATGAACCTGGCCAGCATCGTCACCGAAGCCGCTGAGAAGGACCGCGACCACGTCGCCGTCAAACTCGACGACGCCGAGTTCACCTACGAGCAACTCGACGAAGCTTCGGCCCGCGTGGCGGGTCTGTTGCGCGCGCGGGGCGTCGAAGCCGGGGACCGGGTGGGAATCATGCTGCCCAACGTCCCTTACTTCCTCGCCTGTTACTACGGAGTTCTGCGCGCCGGGGGGGTAGTGGTGCCGATGAACGTGCTGCTACGCAAGCGCGAGGTGGCATTTTATCTCCGGGACCCGGAGGCAAAGCTGTTGTTCGCGTGGCACGACTTCGCCGAGGATGCCCAGGCCGGCGCCGAGGACGCCGGCGTCGAATGCGTAGTGGTCACGCCGGGCGAGTTCGAGGAGCTCCTGGGCGCAGCCGACCCGCTCGAGGAGGTGCATCAGGCCGACGACGACGACACCGCGGTGATCCTCTACACCTCGGGCACGACGGGTACGCCCAAAGGCGCAGAGCTGACCCATCAGAACCTGACCCGCAACGCCAAGATTGCCACCGGCCTGTTCGACCTCGGGGAAAGCACCGTGGTCCTCGGCGCGCTCCCGCTGTTCCACTCCTTTGGGCAGACCTGCTCGATGAACGCGACCATGTCAGCGGGTGGGACACTCACGCTGATTCCCCGCTTTGACCCGGCCAAGGCGCTGGAAATCATCCAGCGTGACGAGGTCACCGTGTTCCTCGGTGTCCCGACGATGTACGGGGCGATGCTGCACTGCTCCGAGCGCGAGGAGTTCGACGTGTCGAAGCTGGAGTTCTGCGGGTCGGGCGGGTCGGCCATGCCGGTTGAATTGATGCGCGGGTTTGAGGAGGCGTTTGGAGCCAAGGTGCTGGAGGGCTATGGCCTCTCGGAGACCTCGCCCGTGGCCTCGTTCAACCATCCCGATAGGGAGCGCAAGCCGGGATCGATCGGAACGCCAATCGACGGCGTGGAGATGAAGGTCGTCGACGACGACGGCAACCCCGTCGATCAGGGGGACGTCGGCGAGATCGTGATCCGCGGTCACAACGTGATGAAGGGCTACTGGAATCGCCCGGACGCCACGGAGGAGTCGATCCGCGACGGCTGGTTTCACTCAGGCGACATGGCCACGGTGGACGAAGACGGCTACTTCTTCATCGTCGATCGCAAGAAGGACATGATCATTCGCGGTGGCTACAACGTGTACCCGCGGGAGATCGAAGAGGTGCTGTATGAGCACCCGGCGGTACGAGAAGCGGCGGTGCTCGGGATTCCGCACGACGAGTACGGCGAGGAGGTCGGCGCGGCCGTGGCGCTCAAGGAGGGCGAGGAGGTCAGCGCCGAGGAGCTGCGCAAATTCGTGAAGGACCAGGTGGCCGCGTACAAGTATCCGCGACACGTGTGGTTCGTGGACGAGCTGCCGAAAGGTCCGACGGGCAAGATCCTCAAGCGTGAGATCGATCCGCCTGAGGGCGATTGACGCTCGGTTGCGAAATCCGCCCGGCGCAACGGGGCGACGCTGGGCTTCTGTTCACCATGATCGGTGAGCTTGCCGACTACGAGCGGGCGGCTGAGCGCGTCGTCGGCAGCGAGGAGCTGCTTGAGGCGGCGTTGTTCGATGCGCCTGCCGCAGCGGAGGCGGTGATCGCCGAGGTCGGCGGTGAGCCCGTCGGCTTCGCCCTGTTCTTCGCCACCTTCTCCACCTGGCTGTGCCGGCCGGGCATCTGGCTCGAGGATCTCTACGTGCGCCCGGAGCGGCGCGGTGGCGGGGTCGGCCGGGAGCTGCTCGCCCACGTGGCCCGGCTCGGCGTGGAGCGCGGCTGTGGGCGGGTCGAGTGGTCCGCGCTGGACTGGAACACTCCGGCGCTCGACTTCTACGATCGGCTGGGGGCGGGGCGCCTTGACGATTGGAAGGGGTTTCGCCTCGAGGGCGACACGCTCCGCCGCGTGGCTGACGCCAGCCCAGGGTGAGCGCGCCCGCGGTTTCGCTGGCGACGATTGTGCAGGCGTTTCTTCTCGGCGCTCGGCCCTGCCTCCGTCGGCGCGATCCTGGGGGCGGCGATCCTCCTCGCTGGCGCGTTGCGGGAGACCTGGCAGTACGGCCTGCTCTCGGCCGCGGTGGTGCTACTGCTGGTGGTGCGCACGGGAGTCGTGAAGACGCTGGTGGGCGCCGGGGTCGTCGGCGCCGTGATTGCCCTGGCGGGTGGGCCTATTCCCTGAGGGGCTTCCCATGGGAAGCCCCTCAGTCATAGAAAAGCCCCGCCGGAGCGGGGCTTTTCCTTAGCAGGCCTGTAAGCCGGATCTTGTCGAGAGCAACCATCCATCTAAGCGGCCTACCCGGACCTTGGCGGGCAACCTGCAAACGGTCCTGCTTGGCCTAGCATCAGGTGGGGTTTACCTGGCCGCCGCGTCACCGCGACGCCGGTGCGCTCTTACCGCACCATTTCACCCTTACCGGCCTGGAGCTCTGCAGCGGCCCCAGGCTTAGGCGGTGTCTTTTCTGTGGCACTTTCCCGCGGGTTTCCCCGGGTCAGCGTTACCGACCACCTTGCCCTTTGATGTCCGGACTTTCCTCGGAGGTATTCACCTCCGCGGCTGCTCAGCCTGCACTCGTCAGCATAGCGCCGCCAGGGCGCCGTCAGCCGTCAGGCGAGTGTCGAGGCGCACCCCTGGCAGCGACCGCCGATCGGACGCGCATGGACTCCATACTCGGGTGCCATCTCCGACGCACACACCGGGCAGGCGACGACTCGGTGGGCGGTGAGTTCCTCCCATACGCCGACGAGCACTTCGTCCAGCGTCGGCTCACCGCCCACCTCATCGAAGAGCGACGGAGGGCGCGAGGCCAACAGGGTCGTCATGCCCCGGCCCCGTTCACGACATGCTCCGCATCAGACCTACCACCTTCCCGAGCACGCTGACGTCCCGGCTGCGGATCGGCTGCATCGTCTCGTTCTCAGGCTGAAGACGGACGTGATCGGCCTCCTGGAAGAAGCGTTTGACGGTCGCCTCCTCCCCCACCAACGCGACCACGATGTCGCCGTCATTGGCGACTTCCTGGGGCCGGACAACGACCAGATCGCCGTCCAAGATGCCTACGTCCTTCATCGACTCGCCGCGGACACGCAGCAGGTACTCGCCATCCTCCCCGCCGGCAAACCCTGGGGTCTGGATGTAGTCCTCGATGTTCTCCTCGGCCAGCACCGGCTGTCCGGCGGCAACCTGCCCGACGAGCGGCAGTCCGGGGCGAACGAAGCTCCGCACGCCCGCGGCCGCCCGGTCGAGCAGCTCGATCGCCCGCGGCTTGGTCGGATCGCGCCGCAGCAGGCCGATCCGCTCGAGGTTCGCCAGGTGAGCGTGGACTGTCGACGAGGACGCCAGACCCACGGCCTTGCCGATGTCGCGCACGGTCGGCGGATAGCCGTACTTGGCCGAGTACCGCTTGATGAAATCGAAAATCTCCTGCTGACGTTTGGTGAGATCCATCCGTCCGCTCCTTGTCGCGTTGCCCCCGGCTGCGCCGGTGGGTCGAACATGTGTTCGTGAATCTAGCGCGCCCTCAGGACGGAAACAACCGCGCCCCGCCAATTCCCCGACCGAGACAAAACCGCGGAGGGCTCAGGCCGCGAGGAACGGCAGCGCCAGCTCCAGCACCTGATCCGGGACTTCCTCGGCCAGAAAATGTCCGGCTCCCGAGATCTCGTGCACCTCCAGATTGCCCACGTTCATCGGGGCGAGCAGGGAAGCCAACAGGCTCGCCCCACCCATCGCGAGCAGGGTCGGTACTGCCAGGCGCTCGGGATTCCGCGTTGACCGGGCGGCCGGAAGCTCGCGCGTCAGGAAGGTGCGGTAGCAGGCCGAGCTCGCCTTGGCACGGGCGGGTTCGCGGAGGACCCGGGCGTAGTTGTCGAGCTCCTGATCGGTCCACTGTTTCTCGCCGCTGCCCATGCGGATCAGTGTGCGCACGGGGCGATTGCTCAACGTCATCGTGAGCGAACCGAGATGCGGCATCGCCGCGACGCCCTGGTAGGCCAGAAGCTGGAGCATTGACGACGGACGGAGCCGCCGCGCCCCCGGCCACGGCGGGACGATGTCGAGCGCGACGAGCCGCTCGATCCGCTCGGGGTGCTCGAGGGCCAGCAGGAACGAAGCGTAGGCGCCCCAGTCGTGGCTGATGATCTTGACCTGCTCGAGCCCTTCGGCGTCGAGCAGGGCGATGATGTCGGCCGCCAGAGTCGCCTTGGCGTACCGGCCCGGAGGCGCCTCGGAGAACCCCCAGCCGCGGAGATCTGGCGCGAGAACCCTGTAGTGAGCGGCCAGCCGAGGGATCAAGAACCGCCAGCACCACCAGTGCTGGGGCCATCCGTGCAGGAGCACCAACGGCGGACCCGCCCCCGCCTCGGCAACGTGCAGCCGGACCTCGCCGGCTTGCACATAGCGATGGGTGACCCCGGCGACGGGCGGGAGCTCAGACAGTTCCACGGCGCAAACGCTAACCGGTCGTGGGCCGCTCCACCCGCCGGACGGTCTACCGGCTTCGGTTGTGCCTGCCGTCCCGCCGGCGCGATCCGGCGCCCTGGCGCGATCCGGCGCCGTGGCGCGATCCGGCGCCCTGACGAGGCCCGCCACCGTGGCGGGCGGGTCCTGCACCCTGGCGCCCATTCGCGGAGCCCTGCCGGGCAGCCGGGGCCACGCGGACGCCATCATCGCCGCCGAGCCCATGATCGATGCCGAGCTGACGCGCAAAGCGGCTGACCTCGTGACGTTGAGCGCCGTCCACGAGCGTGATCCCGATGCCTGGGCGACCGGCTCGCCCGGTGCGCCCGATCCGGTGCACGTAGGAGTCGCGGTCCGGCGGCGGATCGAAGTTGATCACGTGGGAGATGTTGGCGATGTCGATGCCGCGGGCGGCGACGTCGGTGGCCACCAACACGTCGACCTTGCCGGACTCGAAGCTGGCCAGGGCTCGCTCGCGCTGCCCCTGGCTCTTGTTCCCGTGCATGGCCATCGCTGTGATGCCATGAGACTGAAGTCGTTTGACCAGTCGATCGGCACCGCGCTTGGTGCGGACGAACACGAGCGTCAGCTCACGCTCACGGCTCAGTTCGGTGACCAATGAATCCAGGCGTCCCTCGTGGGTGACCCGGATGAACCGATGCTCGATCTGAGCGGTGTCGTGATGCTGCACGGGCTCGTGCTCGTGCAGGATCGCGTTGTGGGTGTACCGGTGCGCGACCTCGCCAACCGCGCCGTCGAGCGTGGCTGAGAAGAACAGTGTCTGGCGCTGATCCCGGCAGGCGTTGACGATTCGGTCCACGGCCGGGCGGAAACCCATGTCGAGCATCCGGTCAGCTTCGTCGAGGACGAGCAGCTTGATCTGTGACAGCGAGAAGGCTCCGCGGGCAAGCAGGTCCTCCAGGCGACCCGGTGTGGCCACCAGAATGTGTGACCGGCCGGCCTCGCGCGCCTGCTTGACGAGTCCGGCGCCGCCGTAGACGGCGGTGACCCGCAATGCGCGAGCGTGAGCGATCGGGCGGATGTCCTCGACGATCTGCTGGGCGAGCTCCCGCGTGGGAGACAGGATCAGCGCCGCGGGCCGTGGGCCGTCGCTGGCGATTCGATCGACGAGGGGGATACCGAAGGCCAGCGTCTTGCCGGAACCGGTAGGGGACTTGGCGAGCACGTCGCGGCCGGCGAGAACATCGCCGATGACGAGGCGCTGGACTGCGAATGGTTCTTTGATCCCGCCGTCAGCAAGCGTGCTGACGACGACATCGGACACGCCGAGATCGGCGAAGGACTGCGTTGACATCTAAGACTCCTTGGCAGCGGCATGGCCGCGTACGGTTCGGGAGACGGCTGACCCCGAAACCGCGCCAAAAGCGGGTACCAAGAAGCTGCCTCGCGGCCGACTGATGCCGACCGCTGTGTAAGACCGTAGCAGCAGCGGCACGCGGGACGTGAATCAAACCGGCCGCCCCCTACGAAGCCTGCTGCGGCGACCCGCAGAACGCGCACTTGCGAGCCTGGCGCGGAATGTCGCTCAGGCACTCCGGGCACGGACGCGTTTCGGAGTCGACATCCGGCTGCGTCTTGCGCCGCGCCATGAGCGCATTGACCGGCTGCACGACGAAGAAGAACACCGCGGCGGCGACCGACAGGAAAGCGATCAGGTAGTTGATGAAGTCGCCGTAGAGGAAGCGACTGCCGTTCACGGTGAAGCTGAGCGCCGAGAAGTCATGTTTGCCGAAGATCAAGGCGATGATCGGTGTGAGGATGTCCCGGACGAGGGCGGTGACGACGGCGCCGAAGGCCGCACCGAGCACCACGGCCACGGCAAGGTCCACGACGTTGCCGCGCAGGAGGAAGGTCTTGAAGTCTTTCAGCACTGATAGACCCTTCTGTCGTGGTGACGCTGGCTGCAAGGTGCCTCTTCGCCGTCAACGGCGATCTCCCTGCCCCCCGCCGCCACCGTTGCCCTGGGTTTGATCTCCGTGCATGTCTGGTTTCTTTGGCCTGGGAGAGCTACCATCGGCTGCCGCGCCTGCGAGGACGCGTTAGCGGCAATGACTCTCGATCTAGAACACACGCGGGCTGAAGCCGGCGAGCACCTCGTCCACTTCTACGAGGACGATCGCGCGCTCGCCCATACCGTCGGTACCTACCTCGCCGAGGCTATTGCCCTCCGAGCGCCGGCGGTCGCGATTGCCACCCGGGCGCATCTGAAGGCGTTCATGTTCGTGCTTGAGGCCGCCGGGAGCGAGCCTGCGCAACCGCTCGAGGACGGGAGCCTGATCTTCCTCGATGCCGATGAGACACTGGCTCGCTTCACCATCGCCGGCCGCATCGACCCCCACGCGTTTCGCCAGGTCATCGGTGAGATTCTGAGTCAGGCGAGCGCGGCTGGCGGACCGGGCCCTGTCCGGGCTTACGGTGAGATGGTGGGGGTGCTCTGGGAATCCGGCGACGTCCTGGCCGCGATCGAGCTCGAGCAGCTGTGGAACGACCTCGGGCATGAGCTCGAGTTCTCACTGCTGTGTGGCTATCACAGCGCGACGGTCTCATCGCCCGACCAGACCGATGCCCTGCGGCAGGTGTGCCACCTCCATTCCTCCGTGTTGGAGGCGCCAACCCACTTCGAGCTCTCGCGTCATTTCCCGGCGGAGCTTGATTCGCCGCGGGCCGCGCGCCACTTCGCAGCCGAGGCGCTGCGCAGCTGGGGCTTCGAAGGCATCGCGCTGGACGACGCCCAACTCGTCCTCAGCGAGTTGACGACCAACGCCGTGCTCCACGCGCGCACCCCGTTCTCCGTCACGATTTCCTCCGCCGGCTCCCGGGTTTGGATTGGGGTGCAGGACGCCAGTCAGCTGCGGCCGATCGTTCGTCACCCCGGCGTGATGGCTCTGTCCGGCCGGGGAATGCAGTTGGTGGAGGAGCTTGCCATAGACTGGGGCGTCGACGTCTCGGCTCACGGCAAGATGGTGTGGGCCAGCTTCGCCGCTTGAACCTGAGCGGCACTTCGCAGAGGTGAACGACTCAGGGGCCGGTTGAGGGAACGGCGGCCGGACTGCTGGGGTCGATCAGGATCTTCGCGTGCGTCTCGGGGTCGCCCAGCGCGTCAAAGGCGGCATCCACGCCCGGCAGGCCGACGGTTCCGGTCACCATCGCCGTCGGGTTCACCCTGCCCTCGGCCAGCATCTGGAGCGTGTCACGGAACTCGAGCGGCGTGTACCCCAGGACGAACCGCAGATCGATCTCCTTGTTGATCGCCATCGCCGGACGGATTCGGTCCGGCTCCATGCAAACACCGACGACGACGACTCGCGACCACAGCGGCGCACTGGCGATGATCCCGTCGAGGATCCCCGGAACCCCGACACACTCGAAGATCACCGGGTGTTTCGGCTTCACCCCCAGCGTTTCGGCCGCGCGCCAGACGTGATGCCACGGCACCGGCAGGCGTCTGAGCTTCTCCATCGTCCCGATCGCGAGCTCTGCCGCAGCGGGGATGCTTTCGATGTGACCTCGATCACCTGGGGCCTCATAGGGCGAATCCTGGGTCGGGTCGACGACGACGTCGGCGCCACAGGCCCGGGCGAGCTCCCGCCGGCCGGCGGAGAAATCGCTGGCCAGGATGGTGTGGACGCCTCGAGCTTTGAGCATGCTGATGACGGCGAGACCTACGGGCCCACATCCGATCACGATCGCCAGCTGGCGCTTGGTGATCTCAGCGCGGCGGACGGCGTGGTAACCAACCGCCATCGGCTCGGTGAGCACGCCGACCTCAGGCAGGAGACCATTGGGGAGCGCGAACATCAAAGACTCCTCCGCGAGCACCTGCTCGGCGTACCCGCCGGGGGCCGCCGCGGAGAGGCCGGTGGCGTGGATCTGCTCGCCACGCCTGATCAGCGGGAGCGCGACGACGGGGGTGCCGGTCGCCACCTTCTTGCGAGACTTCGGCCCGTAGTCGACGACCTCGCCGCAGAACTCGTGGCCCAACACGACGCGCTGGTGGGAACGCATGAACCCGTCGTAGCCGGCCTCCGCCGATACGTCGGCCTGCTCGTCAGCGTGGTGGCGAGCATGGAGGTCCGAGCCGCAGATGCCGCAGCGCGTGACGTTGATAACGACCTGGCCACGACCGGGCTCGGGTGCCGGGAGGTCGGCGACCTCCAACTTCGCGTTTTCGCAGACGACTGCCCTCACGGGCGGTTGCGCCCGCAGAGATCGTGGGCCTCGATCCACGCCTCGGCGACCATCGCCGAGCCCAGAGACAGGTGTATCCGGCCGGTCTGCATCTCTCCTCCAGGACTGACCCCAGGGCGGTTTGCCACCTTAACACAGCGAGAACGCCAGCGATCGGGATCGCGATCGAGCTGTCAGACACCCCCGCGGCTCGGTTACGCCGTGCGCCGGGTCTGACAGGATCCGGAGGATGACTACCGCCACCGCCCCCGCCCGCCTGATCAACCCGGCCGCCTATGACGGTTCTGAATTCGACCCCGACACGCGACGGGTGTTGCGCGCGACCATCGAGTGGTTCGAGGCAAAGGGTAAGACCCGGCTGCTGGCCGAGAGCCACAGTGACGAGTGGTACGCCGACTTCATCGAATTCCTGTCGCGAGAGCGGGTGTTCGCCACGCTGCTGACCCCAGCGCGTGATGCGGACGGCGCGCCGGGCAAGCGCTGGGACACGGCGCGCAACGCCGTGTTCAACGAGATCCTCGGTTTTTACGGCCTCCCCTACTGGTACGCGTGGCAGGTCACGATCCTTGGTCTCGGCCCCATCTGGCAAAGCGAGAATGGCGCGGCCCGGGCGCGGGCGGCGCGGCTGCTGGAGGATGGCGCGGTGTTCGCGTTTGGCCTCTCAGAGCGCGAACACGGCGCCGACATCTACTCGACCGACATGATCCTCACGCCCGACGGCGAGGGCGGCTTCCGCGCGAGCGGTGGGAAGTACTACATCGGCAACGGCAACGTCGCCGGCATGGTGTCGGTGTTCGGGCGCCGCGCCGACATCGATGGCCCCGAGGGGTACGTCTTCTTCGCAGCCGACAGTGGCCACCACGCCTACAAGCTCATCAAGAACGTTGTCCACGGGCAGCTCTATGTGAGTGCGTTCGACCTGGACGAGTACCCGGTGACGGCAGAGGACGTGCTCCACACCGGTCCGGCAGCCTTCGAGGCGGCCCTGAACACGATCAACGTCGGCAAGTTCAACCTCGGCTTCTGCGCGATTGGGATGGCTGAGCACTCCTTCTACGAGACGGTCACGCAGGCCGAGAACCGGATCCTGTTCGGCAAGCGTGTGACCGAGTTCGGTCAGGTCCGGCGGATCCTGTGCGAGTCGTACGCGCGCTTGCTCGCGACCAAGCTGTACTCGTCACGAGCGGTTGACTATGTCCGCAGCGCCACCCGCGATGATCGCCGGTACCTGCTCTACACGCCGATCACCAAGATGCAGGTGACGATGGAGGGCGAGCGCATCATTCGGCTCCTGGCCGAAGTCATTTCTGCCAAGGGGTTCGAGCGCGACAGCTACTTCGAGCTCGCCAAGACGGGCATCGACGGGCTCCCCAAGCTCGAAGGGACGGTGCACGTGAACCGCGCGCTGACGCTGAAGTTCCTGCCCCAGTATCTGTTTGGGAGCGCCGAGCTCGCACCTCCGCCCGCGTGCAAGGGCGCAGCCGACGACTCGTTCCTGTTCGACCAGGGGCCAACTCGCGGCCTCGGGAAGATCGCGTTCCCGGACTGGCGCCCGGTGTTCGAGGAATTCACGCTCGTACCGAATGTCGCCGTGTTCCGTCAGCAGGCCGAGGCGCTGGTCACACTCGTCCAGGACGCCCCGCTGACGCCCGACCAGGTGAGCGGAGACCTGGACTTCCAGCAGTCCCTGTCGCAGCTGTTCACGCTCATCCCGTACGCCCAGCTGATCCTCGAACAGGCCCGACTCGACGACACATCATTCGACATCGTCGACGGTATTTTCGAGACGCTGGTGCGCGACTTCAGCGCCACGGCGATCGAGCTGCACGGGAAGGACTCCTCGACCGATGCGCAGCAGCGGTGGGCGCTGGACAGCGTCCGCAAACCCGTGATCGACCGCGAGCGCGGGGACCGTGTCCTGACGGAGGTGAGGGCACTCGCAGGCGCCTACGTGATGCCCGTCTGAGCCGTGATCGACTGCGGGCTCAGGGCGGGGTCGGCTCGGCGCCGAAGATGAGGCCTGATCCCACCCAGCCTGTCCGACGACACGCCGGAGCTCGGGCAAAAAAAAGCCCCGGCTAGCGGGGCTTTCCCAATGCGCCCGAGAGGACTCGAACCTCCACGGACCAATTAGTCCACAAGGCCCTCAACCTTGCGCGTCTACCAATTCCGCCACAGGCGCGGTGGGGCGGCCAGTATAGATACAGAACATTCGCGGCTCCGCCACCTGAGCAACCGGCCCGCCTGGCGATGTGATCTCATCGACCGGGGCGGGCGAGCTCCGCCGCGTACAGCCGCCAGACCTCCGCGGGACTCAGCGGCCGTCCATAGGTGCGAAGCTCGTCGATGGCTCCGACGAACGTATCGGTCGGCGCGTACACCTGCGCCCCCGTGCCGACGGTCAGTGGACCGGTCGACGGCGGCATCGCGTCCACGTGCTCGACATCCTCGGGCACGCCGTCGACGAACACCGAGACGGTGTATGAGCGCGCGTCGTACACCCCCGTGACGCAGTGCCAGGTTCCCACCCGCGGCGGAAACCGACCGTCGTCATAGTGCATGTTGGCCTGGACTGAGCACTGGAGCGGTGAGCAGGCGGGGTTCGCGGGAACCAGGAACGTCCACCAGGTCCGTTGTGCCGCCGGCAGGATCCCTGAGGCGATCTCGCCCGGCCGTGACTGTGAACTCCTTGAGGAGGTGGAGATCCCGAGCGAGAAGCTTGAGCCGTCGGTCCCCGGTTGACTGACCGCGCTGCCCGACTGCGCGGGTCGGCGAGTGCTCAGCCAGGCCGACACGGTGAACGAATGCGTTGTATCGAGCACTGGGCCCGCGCTCAGGGCCATAGCCCCCGGAAAGGGAATCGAGAGCGCAGTCCCGTGGATCCCGCGCGTCCATCCCGCTCCGCCGCTCAGCCCCAAAAGGGCGTGGTGAGCGCTGGAGTCGGCGGCGGTCGCGCCGCGCCCCTCGTCGAAATGCCACAGACCGGAAGTGCCGTGCGGAATCACTCGGCGCTGGGGAGTCACGCCGGCAGTCTTCTGTGATGCGACCGTCAGGGCGTCGTTCCAGCGCCGGAACAGGCTGGGGTCGATGGTGAAGACGCGCCGGTCGTACGAGATGATCCCCAGTTCCTGCTCGTAGTCGGCGAGCTCCGTGAACACCGCCGCCGAGACGCCCGGCGTCTGCAGCTCTTGAGCCAGCATCGCGTACTGACTGTCCAGCACGCCGGTGACGAAGGAGAGTGGCCACTGCGCGGCCGGCGTGCCCACGCTGTACAGCGCCCCCGGCCAGCGGTGGCCGAGCGGCGGGAACGGGAGCACGCCACCGAACTCTCCGATCGCCACGGCTCGGCGGTCAGCGGGCACCGCAAACGGACCTGGGTACAGATGGGCGTCACGGATGTCGCTGGCTGTCGACTCCAGCGCAGCACAGCAGTTGGCGCTCCCGCTCTGGGTGTCGACCAGCGCCATCGGATCGAGCTGCTTGATCGTCCTGGTGATCCCGTCCAGATCGAACTGCTGCCAGCCTTCGTTGAACGGCACCCAGGTGACGATCGACGGATGCGAGCGCCGTTGCACGACGATTCTGCTCAGCTCACGCCGGAACTCGAGGCGGGCCGCCGCACTTGGGGGCCGCGGGCTGGTGATAGGCATGTTCGGCATGTCCTGCCAGACCAGCAGGCCCAGCTGGTCCGCCCACAGATACCAGCGATCGGGCTGCACCTTGAGGTGCTCTCGCAACATGTTGAAGCCCAGTCGCTTCGCCTTGACGACGTCCGAGCGCAGCGCGGCGTCGGTCGGTGCGGTGTACAGCCCGTCAGGCCACAGGCCTTGATCGAGCGCTCCGCTCTGAAACACGAACCGCCCGTTGAGTAGCACTCGTGTGACGCCATTGACCCGACCGAGGGTGACCGAGCGCATCCCGAAGTAGCTCGTCACGCGGTCCGCCTCCCCACCGCCAGTGAGCAGGCGCACTCGCAGGCCGTACAGGTAGGGGCGCCATGGCCACCACAGACGCGCACGCGGAAGGCTGAGCGCGAGGGGACCGCCCACCGGAGCCTGCGCGGTGGCGACAACTCGGCTTCCTTCGAGAACAGATGCCTCGACGCGGGGGGCGCCGGCGGTGGAGGAGACATCGGTGGAGACGACCACCCGCTTAAGGTTCAGATCCGGCACGAGCTGAAGGCCGGTGATGTGGGCGCGAGACACCGGCTCCAGCCAGACGGTCTGCCAGATGCCGCCTGAAGGCGTGTGGAAGATGCCCGATGGCGTGCCGGCGGCCTGCTTTCCCACCGGCTCTCCGGCGGTCCCGAGCGGATCCACGTAGCCCACCAGCAACTCGTTGATCCCGCGCGGGCGCAGCGCCCGGGTGATGTCGAAGGAGAAACCGTCGTAGTCGCCGCGGTGAGCGCCCATCAGCCGCCCGTTGACGTACACACGCGCGAGCCAGCTGACGGCGCCGAAGTTCAGGAGGACATGGCGCGAGCCCCACCCCGCCGGAACTCGGAAGTCCCGCCGGTACCAGCCCGCCGTGTCGGTCCGCGCGATCCCTGACAGGGCCGACTCCACAGGAAACGGGACGAGGATCGTCTCCGGTAGCTGACGTCCGAACGGTGGTGGCTCGCCGACCTGCGTCTGCGCATACTGCCAGCGCCCGTTCAGGCTCTCCCACGCCGAACGACGAAGCTGTGGCCGCGGATATTCCGGCAGCGGGTTGGTCGTGGAGACCTGGCTGGTCCACGGCGTGCTCAGCGGGACTGGCCGAGGCACATAATCGGCCGGGGCGGCGGCCGGAGACGCGCACGCGAAGGAAAGTGCCACCGTGAGCACGGCGATCGAGCTGGGTCGGGCACGGCGGCGTATCCGCGCATTCTCGCGTCCGGCGTTCGACGCTGCCCCCTCCCCCGCCAGACTGCACTCCTCGTGCCGGAACGGAGCGTTCGTCTGCGCAGCGCGGACCCTCAGAGAATGACCGCCTGACGCACGGCACGACCCTGAGCCAGGCGATCGAACCCCTGATTGACCTCCTCGAGCCCTAGCCGATGCGTCAGCAGCCGCTGCACCGGCAGCGCCCCCGCGCGATAGAGCGCGACGAAGCGTGGGATATCGCGTGCCGGAACCGCCGAGCCGAGGTAGCACCCGCGCAAGGTCTTCTCCTCTGCGACCAGGCTGACCGCCGAGATCCCGAGCATCTGCTCAGGATCGGGAAGTCCGACGGTGACCGTGGTCCCGCCGCGGCGCGTCGCGGCGTAGGCCTGAGCGAGGACGGCAGCGCTTCCGGCGGTCTCGATCACCCGGACCGCTCCGCCCCCCGTGACGGCGCGGACGTCCGCCGGGGTGTTCTCGCCGGCGAGAACGGCGTGGGTGGCGCCGAGCTCCAGCGCGAGGTCAAGCTTCTCCTGCACCACGTCCACGGCCACCAACGTGGTGGCGCCCGCCACCCGGGCGCCGAGAAGGGCCGCGAGTCCGACCCCACCCAGCCCGAACACAGCCACGCTCTCGCCCGGGGCGACGCCGGCGCTGTAGAGGGCGGCACCGACCCCGGTCAGGACAGCGCAGCCGAACAGCGCCGCGATCTCGAACGGCAGTTCTGGATCGACCTTCACCGCGGAGTGGGCGCTGACGACGGCGTGATCAGCGAAGGCCGAGACCCCGAGATGGTGATTGAGCTCAGCCCCGGCGGGATCGTGCCAGCGGCGAGCCCCGGATAGCAGCGAACCGGCGGCGTTGGCGACGGCTCCCGGCTCGCACAGCGCCGCGCGGCCGTCCAGACACGGCCCGCAGCGGCCGCAGCTCGGGACAAATGAGAGCACGACGTGGTCTCCGGGCGCGAATTCGCTGACCCCCGGGCCCAGCTCGACGACCTCGCCAGCGGCCTCGTGACCAAGGACCATCGGCATCACACGCGGACGGGACCCGTCGATCACGGACAGGTCGGAGTGGCAGAGCCCGGCGGCCCGGACCCGGATCAGGATCTCACCTGGCCCCGGTGGATCCAGCTCAAGCTCGACTATCTCGAGCGGCCGGCTCTCGGCGTACGGACGTGGCCTGCCCATCTCGCTGAGAACGGCCCCCCGCACCTTCATCGAGCTCCCTCCTGGGGCATGATCAAGCGCTCGAGCGCGCCTCTCATCGTCGGGGGGATCTCCACCGGGCGCCTGTGGCCGCGGTCCACGAACACGTGGACGAACCATCCGACCGCGGCGGGTGAGCTTTCCCCGGAACGGGATAGCGCGAGCTCGTAGCGGACGCTGCTCCGACCGAGGTGGCCGACCCTGAGCGCGGCGTCGATCACGTCCGGAAAGCTGACCGCGGAGCGGTATTCACAATGCGATTCGGCGCACAGGCCGATCACCTCTCCGCCGGTGATGTCAAGTCCCCCCTCGGCGATCAGCCAATGGTTGATCACCGTGTCGAAGAACGCGTAGTACTCGACGTTGTTGACGTGGCCGTAGACGTCGTTGTCGCCCCAGCGCGTCGGAATCTGAAGCGTGAACGCGTATTCCGCCGTGGCTTCGGCTTCGGCTTCGGAGCTCATCGTCGGCAAAGTACAGAAGCGATTGCCACGCGGCTCAACCACCCCGCGGCCCAGGCGCTCCCCGGGCCGCCGCGTCAGCCCTCGGCCAGCCGCCGCAGCAACCTGACCGCATTGCTGAGCACGACTCGCTCGTCGGCTGAGAGGTCGCTGTCGATCGCTCCCGCCAGCCAGCCGACACGCTGGCGGCGGTCCTCGTCGAGGACGACGCGCCCCTTTGCGGTCAGCTCGACAATCGCCCGCCGCCGGTCACTCTCGTCCGGTCGGCGTGCGACCAGACCCTCCGACTCCAGTTCGGCCACCGTCTGCGCCATCGACTGCGGCCTGACCCGCTCGGCCAGCGCCAGCTCGCTGACGCTCTGGGCGCCGTCGCGGTCGAGCCGTCCCAGTACGGAGCCCTGAGAGAGGGAAAACCGATGCTCGGCGCGCAGTCGCCGCATCAGTTGGCCGAGCACGACGCGCAGGTCGCTGGCGATCAGGGCCGGATCCGCGCGCGTCGGCATCTTGCGCCAGATCATATAGAGTCGATGCACAGGCTAACTGCGCAGGTTGCCTGTATAATTTCCGTAGGTGGAGAACGACCGCTACAAATGGCTTGCGCTGTCGAACACGACGCTGGCAGTGCTGCTCGCCACGCTCGACGCGTCGATCACCCTGATCGCGATGCCCGACATCTTCCGCGGCATCCACCTCGATCCGCTCGTCCCCTCCAACAGCTTCTATCTCCTGTGGATGATCCTCGGCTACATGGTCGTCTCCAGCGTGCTGATCGTCAGCCTCGGTCGCCTCGGTGATCTGTACGGACGCGTCCGGATCTACAACCTCGGCTTCGTTATCTACACCGTCGCGTCGCTGCTGCTGACCGTGGATTGGCTGACCGGGCGGGCGGGTGCGGACTACCTGATCGTCTTCCGGATCGTGCAGGGCATCGGCGGCGCCTGTCTGCTGGCCAACGCGGCCGCGATCATCACCGACGCCTTCCCGGCCAACCAGCGGGGCATGGCGCTGGGCATAAACAACATCGTCGGCGTGAGCGGCATGTTCGTGGGGCTGATCCTCGGCGGACTGCTCGCCCCGATCAACTGGCGACTGGTGTTCCTGATCTCGGTCCCAGTCGGACTGTTTGGCACGGTGTGGGCGTATCTCAAGCTCGAGGAGCGCTCGCAGCCTCGGCGTCGGCCGATCGACTGGTGGGGCAACGCCGCGTTTGCCTTTGGGCTGATCTTTGTGATGGTGGCGATCACCTACGGGATCCGGCCCTACGGCGGCCACAGCACCGGATGGAGCAGCCCGCGCGTCCTCGGGCTGCTGGGCCTCGGAGGAGCCTGTCTTGTCGCCTTCGCCGTGATCGAGAAGCGGGTGGCCGATCCGATGTTCCGACTCCCGCTGTTTCGGATCCGAGCCTTCACCTTTGGGACGCTGTCCACGTTCCTCTCGGCGGTCGCCCGCGGGGGACTGATGTTCATGTTGATCATCTGGCTGCAGGGGATATGGCTCCCCCAGCACGGCTACGACTTCACCCGCACACCGCTGTGGGCGGGCATCTACATGCTGCCGCTGACGGCCGGGATGCTGGTGGCCGGCCCGACCTCGGGGTACCTCTCCGACCGCTTTGGCGCTCGTCCGTTCGCCACCGGCGGGATGCTCGGCACAGCAGCCGGCTTCGGCTTGCTGCTCCTGCTCCCAATCGACTTCTCCTATCCCCTCTTTGCCCTCATTCTGGCCCTGATCGGAATCTCGATGGGGATGTTCGCCTCGCCGAATCGAGCGGCGGTGATGAACAGCCTGCCACCCGGGGACCGGGGCGCCGGCGGCGGGATGAATCAGACCTTCCAGAACTCGGCCCAGGTGATCTCGATCGGGATCTTCTTCACGCTGATCATCGCCGGACTCGCCACGACGCTGCCGGGCGCCATCACGCACGGACTCACTGCCCAGGGGGTCGCGGCCTCCGCGGCTCACCACGTGGCGCAGCTCCCGCCGGTGTCGTTTCTGTTCGCGGCGTTCCTCGGTTACAACCCGATCCAGCATCTGCTGGGGCCAACCGCGCTCCGCTCGCTGAGCGCTCACAGCCAGGCCGCCCTGACCGGCAGGTCCTTCTTCCCCCACCTGATCTCAGGCCCGTTCCACACTGGGCTGCATGAGGCGTTCGTGTTCGCGATCGTGGCCTGCCTGGTAGCGGCGGCGGCATCGCTGATGCGAGGCCGCCGCTATCACCATGGCGACGAGTCGCCACCCATCACCACCCGGCGGCGCACACCGCGGCGATCACTGACCACAGCGCGAGCGGAGGAGCAGCATGCAAGTTGAGTGGTACGGACAATCGGCGTTCCGGCTGACCGGCACGACCCAGACCGTGTTCATCGATCCGTTCGGAGATGTCTCCGGGCTCGCGGCCCGCGGAGTGCGGTGGGAATACCCGCCGATCGACGGGGTCGACGCTGACCTGGTGCTGGTCACCCACGAACACCTGGACCATAACGGCGTCGAGGCGATTTCCGGCTCGCCGGCCATACTGCGATCGACCGCGGGCCGACTCGAGTCCCCGGTCGGGGAGGTGCTGGCAGCCGCCTCCGAGCACGACGGGGCGGCCGGGACCGAGCGCGGGCCGAACACGATCTTCGTGTTCGCGCTCGACGGGCTGCGGGTGTGCCACTTCGGCGACTTCGGCCAGAGCACGCTCCGACCCGAACAGGCGGAGGCGATCGGCGCCGTGGACCTGCTCGTGCTGCCGGTCGGCGGCGGACCCACGATCGGCGGCCAACAGGCCGCCGGCATCGCGACCGCCCTGAAGCCGAGGTGGGTCGTGCCGATGCACTACCGCACCCCGAGGATCGGTTTTCTGGAGCCGGCCGACGAATTTCTGGCCTCGGTGGCCAACGTGCGACACCTGGATACGAGCGCGTTCGACACCAAGGGGCTCGACAGTGCTGGTGCCGGGGAACCGCTGGTGCTGGTGCCCGCGTCTCCCTAGGCGCACACTTTTGATGATCACGGTCGTGGTCAGCGGACTAACACCAACCAACTCGCTGTCGCCAAGGCCACGGCGGCGGCCATTGCCAGCACGAGCGTGACCTGCAGCAGCAGAGCACCGGTGAGCGCTCCGAGCAGCAGGGCCAGCACCGTCAGCAGGCGCCGCGCGGTCGCCTCCCCGGAGCCACCGAACAGCGGAAGTCCGGCGGCTAGGTTACTCAGCGTGCCGGTGAGCACCGTCGTGGTTAGATCCGCGACCCCGACGTGGCGCATCGTCGCGTTGCGGACGCCCATGGCCAGTGCCAGCAGCGCGATCACCGCCAGGGCCCCCGGCGCCCCCACATGAATCCTCACCACGGCGGCGATTACCGTCGCGGCCACGATGAGGATGATCTCGATCGCGATTGCCGCCCCGATGTGGTCTCGTCGGCGTGTCCCCATCCGGACCGCCAGCGCTCCTCCGCCGCCCGCGCCGGCGAGGAAGGCGGCCAGCGATACCAGCGGGGCCAGCACCGGGAGGTGGGCGCTTCCGGCAAGGCCAAACCCGAGCAGAGCCACGTTCCCGGTCATGTTGGCGGTGAAAACCCGGCCGATCCCGATGAAGCTGACCGCGTCCACCAGTCCGGTGGTGAACGTCAAGAGCAGCAGAGCCTGGGTTAGCGGCTCGCGCAGGCTCGCAGCGGTCTGGGGATCGCCCATCGGCTCGGAGGGGCGGGGATCGGTCATCGGCTCAGAATTCGTGGATGTGGGCTGCGTCGCCGGCCGCGGCGGCCAGGCGGCGGCGCCCCTAAGCGCCCGTGGGCCGTGCGCGGATGACCGTCAAGGGCTGCTGGGGGGGGCGCCGCGCCACCCGGCTCGGGGGCGCCCGGCGTGACCTCGGAGCGTAACGGGGGATGCTCGCTCCCCGCCTCGCCACCGGGCTGGCCGAAGCGCAGGTACCGGGCGTTTGAGAGCTACAGTGCGACATCTGCCCCCAGACGCCCTGGTGCCGGTCTCTAAGAACGAGCTTAGGATAAGCCCGAGATGCAAGAAGTGCAACCACAGGAGTCTGGTCGTTCACCAATGTCCTTCCCAGGTCGACTGCTGATGGTCGAAGATGACCGCAAGCTCGCGGCTACGATCGGACGCGGCTTGCGAGCCGAGGGGTACACGGTGGATCTGGCCTATACGGGAACCGACGGGCTGGAAGCCGCGGAGGCACGCGACTACGACGCCGTGATCCTCGACGTGCTGCTGCCGGGCACCGACGGACATCAGGTGTGCCGAACCCTCCGAGAACGCGACCGCTGGGTGCCGGTGCTGATGCTCACCGCGCTCGGTGAGGTCGCCGACCGGATTCGCGGACTGGACACCGGCGCCGACGATTATCTGGTCAAGCCCTTCGATTTCGGAGAGCTGCTGGCGCGCCTGCGCGCGCTGATCCGGCGGGGGCCCTCGGAGCGGCCGGCGCCGCTTCAGGTGGGAGAGCTGCGGGCCGACCCTCTGACCCGCGTGGTGACGTGGTGGGGCCACGAGAGCGAGCTGACGCCGCGCGAGTACGACCTGCTGACCTTCATGATGCGCCGACCGGGACAGCTCGTCACCCGCAATCAGCTCCTGGAGCAGGTGTGGTCCGTTGGCTACTCCGGGTCGCCCAACGTCGTCGACGTGTATGTCGGCTATCTGCGTCGCAAACTCGAGCAGCCCTCCCTCCCGCGTCTCATCCGGACCGTGCGCGGAGCCGGGTTCGTGCTCGAGACACGCTGAGGCTCTCCCCGATGGAACAAACGTGAAGCTGCCGATCCGCACGCGGCTCACCGCGTGGTACGCGCTGTTCCTGACCGCGACCCTCGCTGCGCTTGGCGCGTTTCTCGTGCTCGAGCTCCGGGCTGACCTGCGCTCGACGCTGGAGCGCGAGGTGCGCTCTAGCTCGTCCGCCATCAGGCAGACCTATGTCGACGAGGGAATTACCGGGTTCAAGGAGATCAGCTCGGCGACGCTACGACGCGGAGGCGCCCTGGCCCAGGTCCTCGGACCGGCCGGGCAGGTGATCGCGTACTACGGTGGCGACTTGGCCCAGGATCCGATGCTGTCACCGGCCGCACAGGCGACGGCGATGACCGCGGTTCGTCAACCGCGGACCCTGGAACTCGGCGACTCTGGACAGACATACCTGGTGAGCAGCGCTCCGGTCGCGGCCCACGGCCAGCGTCAGATCGTGGTCGTGGGCGAGTCCCTGCAGGGCGCCAACGAGGCAGTACGCAAGATCTTGATCTTGCTGTTGATCGCCGGACCGATTGCGCTCGCCGCGACCGCGGTGGCCGGATGGCTGCTCCTTCGCAACGCGCTCCTCCCCGTCGACCGGATGCGCCAGAAGGCCGAGATGATCGGGATCGACCGGCTCGATGAGCGGCTCGCGCCGGCACACGCTCGGGATGAGCTCGGTCAGCTGGCCGTGACGCTGAACGCGATGCTGGACCGGCTCGAGGCCGGCGTGCTGGCCAGGCGCCAGCTCGTCGCCGATGCCTCGCACGAGCTGCGAACCCCGTTGGCGGCGATGCGCGCAGAGCTCGACATCGGCATCAGAGATCGGAATCGGACCGAGTCCGAACGAGCCGTACTGGCGAGCGTCCGTGATGACGTCGACCGGATGAGCCGGACGGTCGACAACCTGATGACGCTGGCGCGGGCGGATCACGGCCGTCTGGAGCTGCAGCGTGCGGAAGTCGACCTCGACGAGCTCGCCCGGGCCGCGGTCAGCCCGCTGCGGGCTCTCGCCGCGGCCAAGCGGGTAACTGTGGTGACGCGCGGCGAGCCGACAACGGTCCGAGCCGATCCACACCGTTTGCATCAGGCCCTGACCAATTTGACCGAGAACGCGATCAAGTACACCGCCCGGGATGGCGAGGTCGTCGTCTCGACCTGGCGTGATCACGACGAGGTGGGCGTCACCGTGCGTGACAACGGAATCGGGATCCCGCGCGAGGAGCAGGCCCATGTGTTCGACCGCTTCTACCGCGTTGATCGCTCCCGTTCGCGGGAATCCGGAGGAAGCGGTCTGGGACTGGCCATCTGCTACGAGATCGCCGCTTCGCACGGCGGGCGCATCTGGGTGGAGAGCCAGGAGGGCGTCGGGAGCTCGTTCTCGATCGCCGTCCCGGCAAATCCAGTCGAACGGACCAGCCCCGGGGCACAGTCCGCCGCGCCGGCACCGGCGCCGGCAGCTCAGCGTCCGGGCAGGTGATAGATGTCGAGGGTCCCGTGGCGGGCGTGCTGGTTGGCGTCGCCCTCGGGCACGATCACCCGGCCGCCGATCACGATCGGGCTGTTCCAGTGTCCGGTCGCCGCCGCGAGCGAGATCAGCGGCGTCAGTCGTGTCGGCTCATACACCCTCACAGCTCCGGCGACGAGGTCGTAGACATAGAGCAGGCCGCCGGCGATGACCGGGCTCGTACCCGGGTTGGCGTTCTGAAACGCGAGCTGTAGGCGCGGGTTGCTCCCGCCCGAGAGCACGTAGACCGCCGTGCCGGATGCGTCGGCCACGAAAACGAAGACCCGTCCGGCGCTCGCCCACACGGCCGGAGCACTGAACAGAGCCGCATGACCCGGGGTCGAGATCTGATTTAGCTGGCCTCCGAGCCGGCGCCCGGCAGCGTCGGTCGTTCCGTCCAGCCGATCGAGATCGAGGAGGTGCAGCTCGCCGTCCTTGCCACCCTGGACCGCGAGCCGCCGTCCGTTGACGGGCGCCAGCAGCGCCGGAGCGGTGCTGCCGACATCGGTGTCGGCAGCGCTCAGCGCGCCCTGGTTGCCGGGGGTCCAGTTGTGCAGCAGCCGGCCCGCATCCGGACTGAGCTCGAGCACGCTGTTGCTCCAGCTGGTGAGCCCATCGAACGGCCGGCTTCCGGTGGCGTTGCCGGTGGCCACGAGCAGGCGGCCACTGCCCGGCTCCACGACCGCCCCCGAGCGCGCCCAGATCGCCGAGTCGCTGACGGCGCAGCGACTCGGCACGAGCAGGCGATGCTGGCCTGAGCAGAGCGAGTTCCAGACGTGAACGATGCGTCCACTGACACGATCGATGGTCACCACGTGCCCCTGGTAGGGAGGTGCGTCGCCGACATAGCCACCGGTGGTGGCGATGAGCTCCCGGCCGCTGATGTTCAACGCCGACGCGAGCTTCTCCCGGGAGGGGTCGAGCGTCACATGAACGGGCCAGGTGTGCGAGTGGACCTCGCGGCCGGTGGATACCGAGAGCTTGCGGATCAGGCCGTCTGGACTGGCCGCAAACACATACCCGCGACCCGGGTCGGCCACCGGGGTCGTGGTGGTGATCTGGGCGCTGCCCTCGTAACCGCGGATGTCGCGGGGTACGAACTCCCATAGTTTGTGGCTCGTCCCGGCATCGAGGGCGATCGTTCGCCCGTACGTGGTCGTGACGATGATCAGGTCGTGAGCCCGACCGCGGACTCGGATGGCGTGAAGCTCGATCGGCGACGAGTCAACCGTTCCGTCCAACTGCACGCGGCGCTGGCGCAGGCTGCGCAGGTTGTCCGCGGTGATGCCCGTCTGCGCCGGCCCCACGCCGCTGCGGGCCGCGTCGAAGTCAAACCGCGTCCAGTCGCCCGAGGGAATGCTGGTGGTGGCTTGCTGCGTGGCCGCGGCGCTTCCTCCGCTCCCCCCGCAGGCACCGAGCAGGGTCACGCACACCGCGAGGGCGGCCTGCGCCGAGGCGGAACGCGTCACGGAAGCTGGAGCCCAGGCTTGGCAGCAGGGGCGGCGGAGGCGCCGGACCCGCCGAGCGGCAGGACGCGATCGAGCGTCGTGCCCACTGACTGGAGCGTTTGCGTGGCCACCGTGCCCACTGGACCCGGAATGTTTGCCGTGAGCGAAGTCCCCACACCGACGACACCGTCCACCAGGGTCGGTGGCGTCGGGGTCGGCGGCGGGCTGCCCGAGCCCGCTCCGGAGCCGCTGCCACCTGAGCCCGGACCGCCAGAGCTGCCCGAGCCGGAGCCGGAACCTCCTGGGCCCGAACCGCCGGAGCCCGACCCTCCGGAACCAGATCCACCCGAGCCAGCGCCGCCAGAGCCTGAGCCGCCGCGGCCGGGTCCGGCCGTCCCGGCAGCGGAGCCCGGGGCGGCCTGCGCACCCGGGCCGGTCGACCCACCGGAGACCGTGAGACCCCGTCCAGTACCCCTCGGAGTCGCGGCGGCGGCGAGCGCTCGGCCCAGCGCGGACCGCCCCTCACCGCCAAGGTTGACGCCGACCGGCGTCACTCCGGGGAGCCTCGGGCCGGAAAGGACCTGTCCGAGCGAGCTGAGTCTCCCGAAGCCGCCTGCGAATGCCAGCACGATCAATGCAGCGGCGATCGCCCCGGGCACCAGGAGCGCCGCCCCCGAGGCTCCGAACAGCTGCCGCGTCCATGATCGCGCCAGAGTCACAGGGCAATGGTAACCCCGCCGAAGCCGCTGATAGTGCAATTGCATCCGCGCATCCCCAGCCGTGCGGCCGCAGGCGCCAGTACGATCGCTGCCGAGGGCTTTCCCACGATCACAGACGCTTGATATGCAGCGCTTTTCCATCGCACGCTCGCTGCGCCTGGCCCTGGTTGGGCTGACCGTGGTGCTCGCAGTTGTCGCCGCGGTCGGGGTCTCCAGCTTGTACACCGCACGCCAGCGTTACGAGAACGTGCTCGCCCGCAGCTCCGCGTTATCGACGGCATCGGCAAATCTGGTCACTGCCGGCATCGCGGAGTCCGAGGTTCTGCGTGACGCCGTCGGCCGGAACGCCCCGCCCGCCCGCCGCGCCGCCGCGGCCGCATATGGCGCCGCCGCGGCGGCCGCGACGTCCCTGTCGCAGGATGATCTGCCGAGCCGCCGGCTGGTCGCAGAGCAGCGCCAGCAGGAAGCGGCCGCCCGTCGGCTGGCGGACACCGGACGCCTGTCGCTGGCTACGACTCCCGGTGGGCCGCTGGATCGCAGCCGTCGCCTGGCCGCACGGCTGCAGGGTCGCCAGCAGGCGCGCCAAAGCACCGCGCGGGCGAGCGCCCGGGCCGACTCACGCCGCGCCGTGATCCTCGTCGTCGTGGCCGGTCTGCTCGCTCTGGTCGGTGCGTTGGCGCTGATCACGGCGCTGGTGCGGACGATGCGCAAGCCACTCGATGCCCTCGTCCGCGCCACCGGCGCGCTGGCCAGCGGAGAGCTCGAGCGCCGGGTCCAACCGGCCGGCCCGCGTGAGCTTCAGGATCTCGGCAGCGCCTTCAACACCATGGGGGATGAGCTCGCGAGCGCCCGGAGCCGCATCGAAGCCGAGCGCAAGCGGCTGGCGGTGACGATCGAAAGCCTCGGCGATGGACTGCTGGTCACCGAACCGGGCTCCTCGATGATTGCCACCGTGAACCCGCGCGCAACCGAGCTGGTGCCCGAGCTCAAGACGGGAGCAAAGCTTGACTCCGCACAGAGCCCGTTCCCGCCACTGGATGGGGCCCTGGGTAACGAAGCCATCATCGACCACCGCGGACGCGCGCTGTCGGTCACGGCCGCGCGGCTCGGCGACGAGTCCGACAGCGTGGTCTGGACCGTCCACGACATGAGTGAGCGAGCCCGTCTGGAGCGGGCTAAGAGCGAATTCGTCGCCATGGCCTCGCACGAGCTGCGCAGCCCGCTGACCTCGATCAAGGGATTCGTCGAGCTGCTGGACCGCTCATCGGAGAACATGTCCGAGCGCCAACGCGAGTTCGTGGACATCATCCATCGCTCGACCGACCGCCTCGTCGAGCTCGTCAACGATCTCCTCGATGTGGCCCGGATCGAGGCCGACCGAGTGGAGATCGACCGTCGCCCGATCGACGTCGGCGAGGCGGTCAGAGAGGTCGTCGAGCTGATGGGCCCGCGGTTCGAGGAGAAGAGTCAGCAGTTAGGGGTGTATCTCGCGCCGACCCTTCCCCTTGCCCATGCCGACTCAGGGCGGGTTCGCCAGATCGTCGCCAACCTCCTCACCAATGCCCACCTCTACACGGGCGAGGGTGGCCGAATTCAGATCGGCGTGGAAACGGAACGGGCGTGGGTCCAGATCGTCGTCGCCGACTCCGGAGTCGGGATGACCCCCGAGGACTCCAAGCGCGTCTTCGAGCGCTTCTACCGAGCCGCCGACGGCGCCCACTCGGTCACGGGCACCGGGCTCGGGCTGTCGATCGTCAAGTCGCTGGTCGAGCTCCACGACGGCCAGATCACGGTTGAGAGCGAGCCGGGACGCGGCACCACCTTCCGCGTCCTGCTCCCTGTGGCCCTTCCCGGACCCGAGTCCGCCCGCTCGGTTGGCCTGATGCGAGGCCGGCGAGTGCTCGTCGTGGACGACGAGCGGGACATCGCCGAGCTGATCGCCGGACAGCTTGCCCCGCTGCAGGTCGAGACCGAAATCGCCGCCAGCGGTGAGGAGGCGCTGGAGCGTCTGCGCGACGGCAACTTCGACGCGGTGACGCTGGACATCCTGATGCCGGGGATGGACGGCTTTGCCGTCCTCGAGGAGATTCGCGCGCAGACGGAACTGCGCTCGATTCCGATCGTGTTCATCTCGGTCTTCTCAGGCCGGCAGGAGCTGGCCGGGGAGTGGGTCGTCTCCAAGCCGATCGACGCCGACGAACTCCGGGAGGTCCTGGGCGCGGCCGTCAGCGCCGGCCGCTCTCGCGTGCTGGTCGTCGGCCGCGACGAATTGCAGCCGCTGCTCGAGCCCTCCCTTGACGAGATGGGCATCGAACACGAGTGGGAGACGACTGGAGCGGCGGCGGCCCGCGTATGCGGTGAGCGCCGCTTTGAGGTCGCGCTGGTCGACATCGGAGTCCGCAACCCGCAAGCGGTACTCCAAGCGCTGAATCTGCGAGGACGCCGGGTGCGGCGTGCGGTGATCCTGTTCTCCGATGGTGCGACTCCCGCGCCGCCCGGCCTCGGCCGGCTCGGCATGGAGGTCGTCCCGGTCGACCAGGCGGCGCAAGCGCTGTTCGCAGCGCTCCGGGACGAGCGCGATGTAGGCTGAACAGACGATGGTGGTGAGGAGCGACGCCGAGCTGGCCAGGGAGATCGAGCGTCTGCGTGCGGAACTGGGCCGGCGAGAACACGAAGCGGCGGACAAGGAGCTTCAGCTCGAGCGCTATGCCGCCGACCTGCGGGAGACCTTCAAACGGGAGCGCGCACGCCGGCAGGAGCTTCAGCGCTCCTACATGGCCACCGTGCGGGCGCTGTCGAACGCGGTCGAGGCGCGGGACGCGTACACCGGCAAGCACGCCGAGCGCGTGACCGCGTACGGGCTGCAGATCGCGCGGACCATGGATTTGCCGCTGGCCGACGAGCCGGAGATCGAATTCGCCTTCCTACTCCACGACATCGGCAAGCTGGCCATCCCTGACGCGATCCTCTACAAGCCGGGGGCCCTCACGGACGAGGAACGCGCCCTGATGGCCCGCCATCCGGCGATCGGGGCTGAGATCGTCAGCGGAATCGAGTTTCTCGCCGACGCTGCCGCGATCGTTCGATCCCACCATGAGCGCTGGGACGGCAGCGGCTATCCCGACGGCCTGGCCGAGACGGAGATCCCGCTTGCCGCGCGGGTGTTCGCGGTGGCCGATGTGTTCGACGCGCTGACCACCGATCGCCCCTACCGGCCGGCATCGACACTGCCGGTTGCCCGAGCGATGATCCTCGAGGACACGGGAAGGCACTTTGACCCCGACGTGGCGGAGGCCTTCAGCGCAATCGATGACGCGACGTTCGAGCACATCGCGGCTGAGGTCCGGTGAGCGGACCGGGGGCGGGCTCCGGCCGGGCGGATGCGAGCAAACACGGCGTGCTGGTGGTCGACGACGATCCGTTCATCCGCAAGCTGATAGCGACAACCTTGGAGGACGTGGCCGAGTTCGAGCTCCATGAGGCAGCCGACGGCGTGGAGGCCTTGGAGGTGGCCGAGCGCGAGCGCCCGACGTTGGTCTTCCTTGACGTCGACATGCCCCGGCTGGACGGCATCGTCGCCTGCCGCAAGCTGCGTGAGAACCCCGCCACCAGCAAGATCACGATTGTCATGCTCACCGCCGCGCACGGCGACAACGTCGAGCGCAGCGCCGAGGAAGCGGGCGCTGACCTGTTCCTGACCAAGCCCTTCAGCCCCCTGGACTTGCTGCGACTGGTCGACCGGCTGAGTGACCAGCCGTAGACGGTTAGCCGACCTTGATCAACACGATCGTGTTGATCGCGAAGACGATCGCGAAACCGATGGTCCAGCGGTTCAAATTTCGCTCCACGAGCGAGCCGCCGCCCAGGGGCCCGGCGCCACTACCCACGCCGAAGGCGCCGGAGAGGCCGGCGTCCTTCCCCGAGTGCATCAGGATCAGAAAGATCAGCACGACGCAGAGGATCACCTGGAGAATGCCGAGGATCGTTGCCATCGCGGGCGATGGTAGCTACTCGGGCTCGGAGGACCAGGTTCCGCGCTGTCAGACGGTGCGTGAACCGGGGCCACTGGGGTGCAGTCGGTCGATCCGCTGGAGAATCTCCAGCGCCTCACGCCGAAGGCCGGAGTCCAGCGCCTCGAAGTCCTCCTGGGAGAGCTTGCCCGTGTCGTAATCCAACTGGGTGTCACGGATCTCCCGGTACTTGGCCTCCCTCGCCGCCTCGAGCTCGCCGAGCGCGGACTCGCGTTCGAACGCTCGCGGGTCGGACGCAGGCGCAGCGCCGGCTCGGACATCCGGGCCATCGAGGTTGATCGCATCGCGGTCGGTCGAGCTCGATGACCCGCGGTCGGCGTGGGACCCTCGCAGGGGCCCGGTCACGACGTACACGACGGCGAGCAGGATCAGGAGGACGAGCAGGAACTCCACAAGGGTCCGGGCGCTGCGGCCACTAGGCCGGCTCGCGCACCGCCGCCCGCTCGCGCACCGGCATCGGGGGGGTCACGGACGCCGTCCGCCGGCTCACGGCCCGGCTGCGACGCCGGGCCAGCGACGGAATCGGCCACAGCGCGATCAGGCCGCCGGTGGCGATCACGATCGCGCCGAGCCACAGCCACGTGACCAGAGGCGAGACGATCAGGCGGAAGTTCACCGGCCAGGGATGGTTGACGAATCGCGCCGCCAGACCGGCGATGGCACGTGCCCGCTCGACCCGGACGGCGACCAGCGTTTGCGGTTGCCTCACCTGGGCCGGCGTCAGGCTGGTCATCAGGTTGGTGAACACCTTGTCACCTCGGTTGATCTCGGCCTGAAGGGGCTGGAAATTGAGGTTGATCACCGCCCAGATGTCCCGCGTCAACCCGGCCTTCAACCCGACCTGGGAATCGGCCTGACCGTTGAAGGCCACCGAGATCGGACCGACGGTCGGATCGTTGGTCGCGGGATAGAAGCCTCGCGTCGTCGTCACCGTGGTGACGTGGCGACCATGCGCGGAGACGTCGAGCACCGCGCCGAAGGAGAGTTTGGCCACCTCGCCCTGGTTGGTGAACGTAGCCCGCTCGGTCGGCCGCACGTAGCGCATCGTGTATCCGTTGACCGTGGCCTGTTGTCCGGGCACGAGGATCACGTCCTGGGAGTGTGCGAACGAGGAGGAGGCGGCGACCCCGATCAGCATGATCGCGAGTCCCGCGTGAGCGATGTAGCCGCCGTAGCGACGGCGGTTGCGGCTGATCAGCGCGACGATCGCCCGCGGCGGCGAATCTCCGGTCAGCGCCCGCCGGGCATTGGTGCCACGCCACAGCTCCTGGGTGACGGCCGCGAGCACGAAGGCGCCGAAGGCGAACATCAGCAGTGCGAACGGGCGTGAAAGCGAGCTGCTGGCCACGAGCAGCACGATCAAAGTCAGCAGTCCGATGGCTGCCGGGAAGACGAAGTTGCGTCTCAGGTTGGCGAGCGTGACCCGTCGCCAGGCGATGATCGGGCCCACTCCCGAGAGGAACACCAGCACGAGCGCCAAGGGGACGATGAAGGGGCGGAAGGCCGGCGGCCCGACCGAAACCTTGGTTCCGGTCACCGCCTCGGAGATGAGCGGGAAGAAGGTGACCCAGAAGATCACGAACACCATCGCCATCAGGACGAGGTTCTGCAGGAGGAACACCGCCTCCCGGGAAAGCAGCGAATCCAGCTGGGCGTCGGAGCGCAGGCTGGCGCGTCGCCAGAACACCAGGCTGATCCCGGCGATCACCATCGCGGCGATCAGCAGGACGAACGGCACGCCGAGCGTGGAAGCACCAAAGGCATGGATCGAATCCAGCACGCCCGAACGGACGAGGAAGGTGCCGAGGATCGCCAGCGTCCCGCTGGTGAGGATCAGCGACACGTTCCACACCTTCAGCATCCCTCGCTTCTCCTGGATCATGATTGAGTGGATGAAGGCCGTACAGGCGAGCCACGGCATCAGCGCTGCGTTCTCCACCGCATCCCAGGCCCAGTATCCGCCCCAGCCGAGCTCGGTATATGACCACCGAGCGCCGAGCAGGATGCCGATTCCGAGAAACAGCCACGCCGCCAGGGCAAAGCGCCGCGTCACGCCGATCCACTCCGAGTTCAGGCGGCCACTGATCAACGCGCCGATCGCGAACGCGAAGGGCACGGTCAGCAACGTGTAGCCCGAGTAGAGCATCGGGGGATGAATCATCATCGTGCGATGCAGCAGGAGGGGATCCAGTCCGGCGCCTTCAAGCGGTGGATGGGCACTGGTCACGAACGGATTGGCCGCGAACGGGAACACCATCAGGGAGGTGAAGAAAGCCGCGAAGCCAAGCAGCACGGCGGTCGCGTAGGGCGCGATCTCCCGCACGCGGTACCGAGTCAGGAACAGGATCAGGCTTGACCACAGCGAGAGCAGCATCACCCACAGCAGCAGCGAGCCCTCCTGTGAGGACCAGGCCGCTGCGAGCTTGTAGAAGGTCGGCGTCGTAGTCGAGGAATGCCCCGCCACGACGTTGAACGAGAAGTCGCTGCGCAGGAACGCGGCCTCGAGGATCACGAAGGCGATCACCATCAGTCCGGCCAGCGCATACACCGCCCGGCGACCTGAATCGACCCACTCGCGCCGTCGGCTCCGGGCTCCATAGATGGACGCGCAGATGCCGTAGACGCAGACGGCCAGCCCGAGGATCAGCAGTGCACGACCGAGCAGCGCCACGTCAGCGAGTTCCGGCCGGCATCGGAGACATCAGTAGGAGGCGGTCGTGGCCTGGTACTTGGACGGGCACTTGGTGGTCAGGGAGTCCTGCTCGCCGACGAAGCTCGAGCCCATTCGGTGCACGGTGACGAGCACACCGCGGCCCTGCCGGAACGGGTCCGGAACGATGCCGGTGTAGCGCACGGGAACCGAGACCTTCAGCTTGGGGTCACGGACGCTGAACAGAAGTGCGCTGCCCTGATGATGCACCGACCCGTCGAGCACGGTCCCGGCAAGGATGTAGGAGCGTCCCGGCTGCGCACGCTTGAGCAGCTGGCCGGCGGTCAGCTCGTCTCGGCCGGCGCTGAAGCTCGTGTAGACGAGAGCCGACGCCAGCAGCAGCGCGGCGGTGAGGGCGACGGTGAGACGAATGAAGCGCTTGCGAGCTGGGGTCCATGGCGAGTGGCAATTGTCCCACAGCTTCCGTCGCCACTCCCGCTTCAATTTGTCCATCGATGCCCGGTGGGAGTTCAGGCGGGAAGGAGGACAGGCCGATTAGCGTCAGGTTAGAAGCGAGGGTTTCTGCCCGCGGGGGCGAAACCATTGACGATCTGAACCGTTGTCTGCCATGAACGTGCTTGTTCGACCCAAACGAAGCCACCGCGGCCCAAGCCGCCGCCGCCAGACATCGGCGCCGGGAGCCGACGACCGAGCCAACCGCCAGAACCAGGGCCCGGCGCCTTCGGCTCCGGTAGGTCCCGGCACCGAGAGCATGTCTCCTCGCCGTCGAGAGCTCGGACCCATGCACGACCAGGCTCAGTACAACTGTCAATGCGGCTTCGTGTTCACGGCCCCCGTATCGACATCGGTCGGCTGTCCGCACTGCGGCGACACCCAGGCCTGGTAGGCCAGCCCGTAAGGGTTACTCGGCGGCCTGCTGTGCCTCGGGCACGGGCTCCGTCGCTGTTGTCGGCGGCTTGACCTCTGCCCCTGGCGGTAGCAGCTCGGCCAGCGACTCCTCGAGCCAATCGATCAGCTTCCAAACGTCTCGCATCTGCTCACGGTCGGCCACGATCCCGAAGTCAAGGTGTCCGCAGTAGCTCATCACGGTGATGTTGAGGCCCATCCCGTCGGTGATCACCGACACCGGGTAATTCGGCTACCAGCTCTGCCCCGGCCAGGTACAGCGGGAGCTGTGGTCCGGGGACGTTGGAGACGACCAGGTTCCAGATCGGCTTGCGCGCCGCGGCCAGCGAGAAGGTCATCCGCGCCGCGCGGGAGAACACCGCCGGCGGGATGAACTGCGTCGCGTCCTGCAGCAGTTGGGCCGGAAGCGCCTTGTGGCGCTCCTTGGCCATCAGCATCGACTCGTGCGTGAGCATCAGGCGGTGCACCGGGTCCGGCCTCGTTGACGTACAGCGGGACGCTCAGCATCCCGATCCGGTTGCCGTAGGTACCCATCTGCTTCTCGCTGCGCACTGACACCGGCACCTGGGCAACCAGCGGCACCTCGGGAAGCTCATCGTGCTCGAGCAGCCACCAGCGCAGCGCACCGGCGCAGATCGACAGCACGACATCGTTGACCGTGCAGCCGTGCTCCTTCTTGACCGTCTTGACTGCGTCCAGCGAGAGCTGGCCGAACGCGAAACGGCGGTGCGGCGATACGTGACCGTTGAACGAGGTCGCGGTGGCGTCAGGTTGCTGCGCTCCAGCACCCGCCGCTCGCCGCCGCGGATCAGCCGCGCGATTGTCGGCGGTCGTCCGGCCGAGGGTGTGAGCACCGGGCACCTGCGACAGGAAGGCCACGTCCTGGATGTTGGGCAACGTCGAAGGCAGCGCTCGCGCCACCCGTTCGACGTACCGCGGGGCCGCCGAGCACGCCTCGCATCAACATCTCGAGCTCGCTCGGCTCGCGGCTCGCCTCTGCCCCAGCCGCGTGGTGTGGGCGGCGGCTCGCGTCCCTCGGGAGTGAGATCGAGCAGGACGCCCATGATCTCGGCCCCCGACATCCCATCGATCACCGCGTGGTGGATCTTGGTCATGCACCGCAACCTGACCACCGGCGAGGCCCTGGATCAGATATAGCTCCCACAGCGGCCGCGCCCGGTCGAGCGGGCGCGAGAAGATCCGCGCCACCTGCTCAGCCAGCTTCTCGTCGGTCGCGGGCGGCGCCAACGCCAGCTCGCGCACGTGGTACTCGAGGTCGAAGTTGGGGTCGTCGATCCAATACGGATAGTCGAGCCCGAGTGGGACCGCCTTCAGGCGCCAGCGAAACGGCGGCAGCAGCGGCAGCCGCTCGGCGATCAGATTCTGGATGTCGGCCAGCTCCACGCGCCCATTGGGCGCGTGCTGGGATCGAGCATCGCCAGCCCGGACACGTGCCCCGCCTGCTGTCGGACTCTCGAGCGCCAGGAACTGCGCGTCTAGTCCGGTTAGCTGTCGCAATTCTCCACCCTGCCGGCGAGTCTATCAGCGGGTGCTCGAGCCCACGCTCAAAACCGACGCGGGCCTCGCGGGTGCGCCCGGCCAATACGGCGACCGATACCGTCGGACGATGGGTCAGGCCGCAGGCCACGCATGATCGCCATCCTCGGCGGCCTCGGCGCGGCGGTTGCCTGGGCGATCTCGACGGTCTGCTCCTCCCGCTCCAGCCGCATGATCGACCCTGTGTCGGTTGTCGCCTGGGTGATGCTGGTGGGCCTGGTGCTCAGCTCTCCCGCCGCGTCGCGGTCGGCGGCATCCCGCACCGGCTTGATGGCACGCCCGGGACTGTGGCTGATCGTCGCCGGCGCCGGGAACGTCGGGGGGCTCCTGCTCGCCTATGGCGCAATGCGGATCGGCCAGATCGCCCTGGTGGCGCCGCTGATCTCGACCGAGGGTGCGATCGCCGCCGTGATCGCGCTGCTTGGTCGGCGAGAGCGTCGCCCCGGCCGCGGGGCTGACGCTGGCGCTGATCGCGGGCGGAATCTGTGTTGGCCTCGCTGCCCGAGCGCGGATTCGCGGACACCGCGGCGTCCGCACGCCAGCCGCGGACGCGGTCGCCCTGGCCGTCGGCGCCGCGATCAGCTTCGGCGCCAGCCTGTACGCCGCCGGCCGCGCGGGCGCCGACGCTGCCCTCGGCTGGGTCGTCCTGTCGGCGCGGCTGATCGGCTCGGCGTTCGTCACGCTGCCGCTGGCGCTGACCGGTCGCCTGCGGCTGACCCGCCAAGCGCTGCCCCTCGTCGCCATCTCAGGCGTATGCGAGGTGCTCGGCTTCCTCGCTTATACCGCCGGCGCACGCCACGGAATCGCCGTTGCCGCCGTGCTCTCGTCCCAGTTCGGGGCGCTCGCCGCGCTGGTGGGATACCTGCTGTTCAAGGACCAGCTCAGCCCGGATGCAGGTGGCCGGCGTCGCGGTGGTGCTGTCGGCGTGGCCGTTGCTCAGCGCGCTCCGCGCCTGAGTGCCCTCGTAACCAAGCGGCTCCCGGAAAAGACGAATATCCTCGCCCGGCAAGCACAGCCCGAACACGAGGTCGCACATGCTCACGCTCACCGGTCTGGATGAGATCAGGTCGTACATCGGCAAGGAACTCGGCGTCAGTGACTGGCACGAGGTCACTCAGGAGAAGATCAACGAGTTCGCCGAGGTCACCGGCGACGATCAGTGGATCCACGTCGACGTGGAGCGAGCGAAGGAGACGCCGTTCGGCGGGACGATCGCCCACGGCTACTACGTGCTCTCGCTCGCCCCGCGGTTCTCCTATGACCTGTTCACCTTCGAAGGGTTCGCGTTCATGCTCAACTACGGTCTCAACCGGGTCCGCTTCCCCTCCCCGATGCCGGTCGGCCAGAAGGTCCGCATGCGGGCCAAGCTCGCCTCGGTCGACGATGTTGCGGGCGGCGCCCAGATCGCCACCGAGCTGACGTTCGAGCGCGAAGGCGAGGAAAAGCCGGTCTGCGTAGCCGAGACCCTGATGCGCGCATACACCGGCTAGCCACTGGCGGACAGCGCCGCACCACGCGCTCCGGGCGCCTCGAGCGGAGGCCAATGGCCGACGTCCTCGAGGCGGGTGAGCGGCGCTGCGGGAAGCCGCTCGCGGATCCGCTGCGCCACGTGCGCGCCGGAGATCGGGTCCAGCATCCCCCAGACGAAGGCGAGCGGCACGTCAGTCTGCTCGCAGCGCGCCCACCCAACGGTCCGCGTGCTGGCCGACGTTCGGCCATATAGGCGATCAGCCGGTGCAGTACGACCGCCGCCGCGCGTGACGGCCGAGCCAATCTCCGCCGCGTCCGCGCCACCGTCGAATCCCGGCGCCCCACGTTGGCTGCAACGCCTGCGTCCAGAGCTGCTTCGGTCATCGCTGCGCTGATCTGCGGACCCTGCTCCGGGTCGGCCAGCGCAGTCTGGACCGGCTGTGGGCGGTGCAGATCCGGGTACAGGCCGCCGTTGAGCAGGTGGACTGCGGCCAGATCCACCGTCAGCGCATTCTCCGCCCGTCGCGCCAGCAGCTCCTGCGCCACGGTCACGGAGTAGTCGTGCGCGACGACGATCGTGCGCTGCGACCCCCTCCCTGGCCCACAGCTCCTCGACGAGGTCGGCCTGCTCAAGGATCGAGTAGGCGTGGTCCTCCGGCTTCTCGGAGGCGCCGAAGCCGAGGAGGTCGGGCATCAGCAGCGAGTGCGTGCCGCTTCGAGCGCCGGGGCCACCTTGGCCCAGTCATGCGAGGAGCTCGGGAACCCGTGCAGCAGGGTCATCGAGCCGCCCGCTCCGAGCTTGCGCACGAAGATCATCCGCTCGCGCGCCACGCAGGTGAGCGGAACGATCTCGCCGGCCCGCCACCACGCTTCGATCCCGGTCATGCCCGGATCTGACGGCTGGCCTGGTCCAGCCGGGCGAGCTCATCGTCGGCTCAGCTCGAGCCCGACCATCGGCAGCAGCTCCTGCGAGCTGCTCGACGCTGCGCGCGCTGGCGATCGGAGCCACCACAGTTGGCTGCGCGGCGAGCCAGGCCAGCGCGACGGCGGCGACCGACACTCCGTCCATGGGCCGCCGAGACCTCGTCCAAGGCCTCCAGCACCGCCTCGCCCCCGCGCTGCGAGGTACTCGCGCCGCGCGAGCGGCCCGCGGGCTGTCCACGTCCTCCCCATCCCGGCCGGTACTTGCCGGTGAGAAAGCCCTTGGCGAGCCCGAAGTACGGCACGCAACCGATGTTCTCCCGCCGGCAGAGCTCCTGAAGCTCACCCTCGTAGATCGTCGCGCTCGACGAGGTTGAAATGCGGCTGCAGCGTCACGTAGCGTGCCCACCGCTGCCGGTCGGAGATCTCCAGCGACGCGGCCAGACGCTCGGCGGAGAAGTTCGACGCGCCGATGTACTTGACCTTGCCCGCCTGGACGAGCTGGTTGAAGGCCTCCAGTGTCTCCTCCTGCGGGGTGTCGGGATCGTCCTGGTGGGCGTAGTAGAGGTCGATGTAATCGGTTGCCGAGCCGGCGCAGCGAGTCATCGCAGGCAGCGCGGATGTTGTCCGCTCCCAGCCCCGGCCGCGGCTTGGCCATGCCGACCTTGGTGGCGACCACCATCTCCGAGCGGTTGCCGCTGCGGGCCAGCCACTCGCCGATGATGCGCTCAGATTCAGCGCCGGCGTAGAGATCGGCGGTGTCGACGAAATTCCCGCCCGCGTCGCGGTAGGCGTCGAGCACCGCGAACGAGGTCTCCTGATCCGCCGTCCACCCGAACACGTTGCCGCCCAGGCAGAGGCCGAAGACGTCGAGCTCAGTGGCCTCGATCCGGGTCACCTGCCCGGCGAGCACGTGTAGAGGTCCATCACGGAACCCTACCGCTGATAGTGTCGCGCCCGTGCCGTCGCTTCCCGATTCCGCCCGGGCGGTACTCGAGTCGGCTGGGCTTGCCCACCTCGTGACCCTCGAAGCGGACGGACGGCCGCAGGTCTCGATCGTCTGGGTGGGGCTGGACGGGGACGAGATCGTCGCCGCTCATCTTCCTGAGCACCGCAAGGTCCGCAACATCCGCCGAGACCCACGGGTCGCGCTGTCGATCGAAGCCGGCACCAAGAACGCAATCGGGCTCACCGAGTACCTCGTCATTCACGGGGAGGCGCGGATCACCGAGGGCGGGGCCGCCGACCTTCTCCAGCGTCTAGCCCACGTCTACCTCGGCCCGGAGGTGAGGTTCCCGGCGATGGATGATCCGCCTCCCGGATTCATCACTCACATCGCGGTGGCCCGGGTCAGCGGCGTGGGTCCGTGGGCCCGCTCGGTCTGAGCCCGCGCCGTCCACACCGCCTGACATGACACGAGGGCCGTACCGCGCGACGCGATGCGACCGGCACGAGCCGCGGGATTCGCTACGCCTCGACCGGATGCTCGGTCTCACGAAGCGCGACGTGATCGTTGGGGACGCAGTCAGTTCTCGAGCGTTGCGGTACCGCGGGCGCCGACGGTCCGCAGATTCTGGTTGTCGGCGACAGGGTGACCCTGACGGGTGGTGTGAATCTCTCGCTGCTTGCCGTTGGGCCGTGGCGCTGATGCCATCACCGACCGCGTCGCACACTGATCGGCGCAGTTTCGACGCAGGCGGTGTACGACACCCTCCACGCGCTCACCGGCGCCGGGCTCCTGCGCCGAATCGAGCCCGCGGGGGTCCGCCTCTCCCCCAGCCACGCCGGCGAATTTGCCATTGACGAGGCGGAGGTCACGTTCTGGGGGCTGTGCGCGGCCTGCCGGCCGGCGCGCCTGACCTAGCGTCCGAGTCCGGCAATCGGACGCTAGACCGCGATCGGCGCTTCGCGCGCTCCCCGTGAGGCCCCGACCGAAGCCAGGACCACGAGCGCGATTCCCAGCAGGGCACGCCACCCCAGCCCCTGACCGAGGACCAGGAATCCGGCCGTCGCCGCGACAGCCGGCTCGAGGCTCATCAGCACTGCGAACACTCCTGGATCGATCCGCCGCAGCGCCTCCACCTCGAACGAGTAGGGAATCGCGGAGGACAGCATTCCGACCGCCGAGCCGATCAGCAGCGCATGGGGCGTGAGCCAGCTGCGATCCGCCGTCGGCCACACCGAGCGGCAGAGCCACCGCCGCCGCCACGCACATCGCCACGGCGAGCCCGGCCCCACCTTCGAAGGCCCGGCCGACGCGAGCGTTGAGAAGGATGTAGCTGCCCCAGAAGCACCCGGCCAGCAGCGCGAGCAGGATCCCGACCGCGCTCAGGCCCGATGTTCCCGCGTGGGTGAGCGCGAGGATGCCGGCGACCGCGAGCAGCACCCACAGCAGATCGAGCGGACGGCGGGAGCTGGCGATGGCCACGGTCAGCGGTCCGACGAACTCGATGGTCACCGCAACGCCCAGCGGGATCCTGTGCAGCGCGGCGTAGAAGCTCAGGTTCATGCCCGCCAGCACGAGTCCCGAACGAGGCCGCCAGCAGCAGCTCGCGATGACTCCACCCACGCAGTTTCGGGCGCCACAGCGCCAGCAGCACGATCGTGGCCGAGACCAACCGGAGCAGGACAGCGCCGCTGGGACCGACCTGGGAGAACAGCTTTGCCGCCAGCGCCGATCCGAACTGGACTGAAGCGATGGCCACGCCCACCAGCCCGAAGGCGGGCACCCGACTCAACGGACCGCTCCGACGCGGCGTTGTCTTGATCTCGGCCACGGGCCGAGCGTAGCTGGGGCGTCGCGCGCCGACGCGCCGCGCAAGACTCTGGGTCTCGGCAGCGAATAAGTAGCCGGATGCCAGTCGGAAAGGCCGAAGCGGTCAGCCAAGACCACAAGCACGGCGACTTCAAGGTCGTCGTCCCGTGCCTGACCCGGATCGATGACGAGGAGGTCCGCGGGCACCTTGAGAACGACGAGTTCTTCTGGCTCGATCTGGCCGCTCCCAACCACGAGGAGCTCCACAGCTCCGGGAGATCTTCGGCTTTCACCCGCTGGCCCTGGAGGACACCGAGGAGTTCGGACAGCGTCCGAAGCTCGACGACTACGGCGACTACATCTTTCTCGTCTTCTACGGCTGTCTGCCCAAGGGCACCAAGGACGACGAGCCGTTGCAGGAGGTCCACCTGTTCATCTCAGGCCACTACCTCGTCACCATCCATCACGAGCCGCTGCCGGCCCTCGAATGAGCAGCGGGCGGCGCTGGCGGGCCGCGTGCTGCACAGCGAGCAGTTCCTGCTCTACCGCGTTCTTGACGCTCTCACCGACAGCTTCTTTCCGCTGCTCTCCGAGATGGATGATGAGATCGACGAACTTGAGGCGGCGGTGCTCGCCAATCCCACCGATCTCCAGCTCCAGCGCCTGTTCTCGCTCAAGCGGCAGCTGGTCTCGATGCGCAAGGTGGTCAGCCCCCAGCGCGACCTGTTCGCCCGTTCGATCGATCAGATCGCCGAGCTGCCCGGCCTCGAACTCGACGAGCGTGACTACTTCCGGGACATCTACGACCACCTGATCAGGATCAGCGACCTGATCGACTCCTACCGGGACCTCCTGTCGGGCGCGACGGACCTGTACCTCTCGACGGTCAGCAACCGTCAGAACGACGTGATGAAGCAGCTCACCGTGATCGCCACGATCTTCCTCCCGCTCAGCTTCATCACCGGGTTCTTCGGCATGAACTTCTCGTTCATGGTCAACCAGGTGATCCACGCGACGTGGACGTTCTGGGCGCTGGGCGTCGGCAGCATGGTGCTGACCTGCATCGCCCTGGTGATCTACTTCCGCCGCAAGGGCTGGGTGTGAGGGGGTGGCCGGTCAACGGGTGGGGCGAGTGCTGATGTAGAACGTGACCTTCGCGCCGTTCACCCTCACCACCCGCATGGCCGCTGCGTACGGCCGGCCTCCTGGGCCGGTGAAGTGACACGTGAACGTCACCCCAGGCTTTGCTTCGATCCCGTCCGGGCAGTTCACCGCGCTCGCACGCAGGCGGAACTGGGTGTGCTGGGTGACCGTCTCGGCGACCGACCGCTCGGCCCCCGCGGGAACGATCGTGCTCTTGCCGCAGGCCGCCAGGACCAGCACGCAAATCACGACCACCAGCACCCCGCTCCGTCGCACGCGCGTGGTATCCGGCCCGGTCAAGCCGCCTCCCGGCGAGCATGTTGCGCCCGCGCCTGTCGCCACAGGCGAGCCAGACGCTCCGGTCCGAACGCCGCAGGGTCGATGCCGAAGGTCTCATCCAGCGCCGCCGCGAAAGCGGACACGTCGTCCAACACGCGGCGCTCGCGGCGATGGGGTCCGTCGTGGAACAGTGTCCGAGCCCGCAGGGTGGCGATGCGGTCCTCGAATGGGCGCTGCACGACGAGCGTCTGCACGAAGCTCGAGTCGGGTGAGGTGGACAGGCGCCGGTGGTGGGATTGGAAGTCCTCGAGAACCGCAGGGGTATCGGAGAACCAGAACCCCGGGATCGAGCCGAACGCATGCTGCGCGACCCACCAGCCCTCGCCGTGGCGCTCGATCGCGAACGCGAATGCTCCGGAGGTGAACGTACCGGCCGCAAGCGGAAGTGGGTCCAGCGCGCCCTCACCGAGCCCGGCCTCCGCGATATAACGCCCGCCGTCCGGGATGCGAACGACCAGCGCCATGTGGTTGGTCAACTCGCCCCGGCTGTGCGCGTCACGCTCGGCCACGATGCCCTCCCGGCGCTCGACGGTGAACCCGAGCGCCTCGAGCAGGGTCTGCAGCACGGTGTTGGCCTCAAAGCAGTATCCGCCTCGGCCGCCGTGGAGGAATCGCTGCACGAGGCCGCGCGGATCCAGAGGCGCGAACTCACCGAGTTGCACCGCCAGATCTTCGTAGGGGATCTGCGACACGAAGGCACGGTGGACTTCACGCAGGCCGGCCTCGTCGGCGGTCGGCACGGTGTCCAGCCCGATCCGCCGGAGCAGGCGCTCACGGGTCTTTGGATCAAGCGCCGCGGGCTTCGTCTCGATCATCGGGCGTGGATCAATCCGGGCATCAGGCACCGATTATCCCGCCCCGGGGCAGCGCGCAATAGAGTCCGGGAATGCCCCGTCGCCGCGTGGTGATCGATCACGTCGCCATCGGCGTCAGTGACCTCGCACGCAGCCGCGAGTTCTACATCCGGGCTCTCATTCCGCTCGGCTTCGCCGAGATCGGTCCGTGGAGCGACCACGCACGCGTCGTCGCGTTCGGACTCGAGGACGCCGACGACTTCGCCATCTCCACCGCGTACCCGAGCGCCGCCGCCGTGCACGTGGCGTTTGCGGCGGACCGGCGTGAACAGGTGGACGCGTTCTATGCCGCCGCGCTCGCGGCGGGAGGGCGTGACAACGGGCCTCCTGGGCTGCGTCCGGAATACTCAGGCGAGTATTACGGGGCCTTCGTGCTCGACCCCGACGGTAACAACGTCGAGGCCGTCCACCACGGCCGCGCCTGAGACAGCCCGGGTTGCGCCGCCCTACTCGTGCTAGACGATCCCGCTCGGGCGACGGCGCTTGCCGCGTGCCTGGCTGGGAATCGGACCCGCAACGGGGGTCACGGCGGTGATCGGCGACGGGCACGGCCCCGGAGTGGCTGGGTTGAGCAGCCCTGGTGCCGACGTTCGTGGACGGGCGGTGCGGTCGGAGGCGCGACGTGGTCGAAGAACCCGCCGTTCTCGTCCCAGGTGATGAACAGCGCCGTTCGCGCCCACGTCTTGGGGTGGGAGATCAGCGCTTCGACGACCTGCCGCGTGACCAGCGCGCCGGAGACCGGGCGCGAGAAACCTGGATGTTCGCTGTCGGTGACTCCCGGTGATAGCCAGGAGACCTGAGGCAACCGCCCGCCGGCGAGGTCGGCCATGAAATCGGCGGGGAACGTCGGCTGGATCCCGCGCGCAGCCAAGGCCGACCCGCTCTTGTAGGCCTTGAAGTACGGCAGCGGGTTGTCGAAGATGCCCCCGGCGCGTTGTAAACCTTCCAACTGATCCCACGGGCCTGCAGACGCTCAGGCATCGTTGTCCACGTGAAGGTGCCGAGCGCCGCCGCACGCTTGGACACCAGCGTCTCCACCAGCGGGCCGCCGTGCGTGCCTCCCGGATCGATCGTCGCGCTCATCGACATCAGCCGGTTGGGATCGGTCGGACCGATCACCGAGCAGTGGTAGCGGTCACAGATCGTGAACGCGGCTCGTCCCTGGCGATCACCGAACCCACGGACCGGAGAGCGTTCCGAAGTAGTGGTCGAAGAATCGGTTTTCCTGGATCAGGATCACCACGTGATCGATGTCCTTCAGCGAGCCGACCTTCGGCGCAGCGGCCGCCGCACGCGCAAGCAGGCCGGCGATCCCACTTCCGACCGCGCTCATCCCTACGCCGGCCGCGGCGATGTCCCGCAGCACCCGGCGCCGGTCACGCCACCCGTCATCTCGAGGCCCTCATCCATATCCACTTCTCTCCGATGGGCTCGCCCCTCGGTCGCCGCCGCGCGAGCCTATCAGCAGTCCGACCCGGTTACGAGGACGTCAGCAACCACGACGACACTGTCAAGCTGTCTCGGTGACGGTTGTCCTTTCGGCGTTGACTTCATGAGCGCGGCGCGCGCGCTTTGGCTGGCCGTGGCCAAGCGCGACGTGGTCCTGCGACGCGACCTGCTCGCCAGCCGAACCGCGGTGCTAGCCGGGGTGATCTTCATCTTTGCCGGTCTGGTCAAGTTCGCCTTTCACCACTGGGAGCTCAAGGCGTTCCGAGCTTTCGGGCTACCGTGGCCGGAGGAGTTGGAGATCCTCGCCGGCCTCCTGGAGACGGCCGGCGGCGGCCTCTTGGTCATGCGGCTGTTCATCGTTCCCGTCGCGTCGATCCTGGCTGCGACGATGGTGGTGGCCATCGCCGCCTCGGGAATCGGTCACGGCGACGTGGTCCCCAGCCTCACGTTGGCTCCCGCGTTGCTGGTGGCGATGGCGTTTCTGCTGGTGCGCGCAGCGCGGACGGCGACAAAACCGGCATAGATCCGAGGGCGCGGGCAGGTGACCTAGGCGCAGGTGGCCCGGACCAAGGCGCTGCGAGATGAGGCGGCGATCTTTCCGCGCCGGAAGACCCGCTTCAATGTGGCTCCCCCACGTCGACTCGCGTGCGTCGCCCAACGAGCGTGCGGCGTGGGGAGCAAACGAGCCATGAACTCGCGCATTCGACCGTCCTGATGGGTCACCGCATGCTGACGCCCGCGGTCAGGGAGGGCCTGCGGGCAGGCGCACCCATTGGGTTGGCCTCCGGACTGGTGGCGATCTCCTATGGAGTCCTCGCGCGACCCGTGCTCGGAGCCGTGCCGACCGTCGTTTCCTCAGCCGTCATCTTCGCGGGCTCAGCCCAGTTTGCGATGCTTGCTGTCCTCTCGGCAGGGGGTGGAGCAGCCGCGGCGGTTCTCGCCGGGGTGCTGCTGAACCTCCGCTTCGTGCCGATGGGGCTCGCGCTCGCGCCCTCGGTCCGCGGCGGTCACCTCCGCCGAGCGGCGACGGGATGGATCATGGTCGACGCCTCGTGGGCCATGGCCGCTCGGGAGGACGGCCGCTTCGACGTACCGTTCATGCTCGGAGCGTCACTGGCCAACTACCCGGCATGGGTCGGCGGTACGTTGATCGGCGTCCTCGCCGGCTCGAACATCGGGACTCCACGGGCGCTCGGCCTCGACGCATTATTCCCCGCCTTCTTCCTGGCGCTTCTGCTGGAAGAGATCCGCGGTTCACGCCGGCGTCGGGTCGTAGCCTCCTCGGGGGCGCTGATCGCGCTGGCCCTGACCCCGATCGCCCCGCCCGGGGTACCCGTGCTCGCCGCCGGAGCCGCTGCGCTGCTGGGGCTGCGTGGCTCGTGACCGTCGCCTGGGCAACGATCCTCGGTCTGACCGGCGCCACGCTGATCGTCAAGGCGGCTGCTCCCCTACTGCTCGGCGGACGACAGCTGCCGCCTCGGATCCTCGCGGTCGTTGCTCTCTTAGCCTCGGCGCTCCTGGCGGCGCTGGTGCTGGTGGAAACGCTGACCGACGGCAAAGCGGTGCGACCAGACGCACGGCTGGTAGGCCTGGCCGCAGCGGGGCTTGTGCTGGTGCGCCGTCGTAACGCGATGCTGTCGGCCGTCGTAGTCGCGGCCTGTGTCACGGCGCTGGTGCGCGCGCTGGCGTAGACGACGCCGGCGGGCCGGTCGCGCTAACCGGCTACTGCCTGGGCGGCCGACTCGGGTGGCGGATCGCCGCCGCGCATCCTGACCGGGTCATCGCGATGGGCTGCCTTCACGGCGGAGGCCTCGTGACCGAGGCTCCGGACAGTCCCCACCGCTCCGCCGAGAAGCTGAAGGCAGAATGCTACTTCGGCCACGCCGACCACGATCGCAGCATGACCCCTGAGCAGATCGCCATGCTCGAGGTTGGACTCGGCGAGGCCGGCGTCCGCTATCGCTCCGAGGTCTACCAGGGTGCCGAGCATGGCTACACGATGGCCGATTCGGCTGCGTACAACGAAGCCGCCGCCGAGCGGCACTTCGCCGAACTGTTCGCATTGCTGCAGAGGAGCTTCGCGGCGAGGTAACGCGTCCTGGCGGGCGGAACCGTGGTCGGGGTGTCGCGTTCGCCGGGGTCCCCGCTGTTGGCCCCGCCCGGGCCCCGCTGTCGCCGCGCCTGCTCTCTCCCACCAGGTAGTTGACTGCGCAACTAGCGTCTGCTAAGATGTTTGACAGGTCAACTACCTAACCAAGGCCCCGCACAGCATGCACAGGCCCAACCTTTCAGGAGAGCACATGTCGACCATCACCCCCACCACCGCGATCCCGACCGGCACCTGGAACGTCGACCCGTCCCATTCGCAGGTCGGTTTTGCCGTCAAGCACATGGGCATCGCCACTGTCCGTGGCGTGTTTCACGAGTTCCAGGGCACGCTGAGCATCAACGAGGACGGCTCGGCGAGCGCCGCGGGTACCGTCAAGGCGACCAGCGTCGACACCGGCGAAACACATCGTGACGACCACCTTCGGTCGCCTGATTTCTTCGACGTCGCCAGCTACCCCGAGCTCAGCTTCGAGTCCTCATCGATCGAGACCCTGGCCGAAGACACCTTCCGCATCCAGGGCGAGCTGACCATCCACGGTGTGACCAAGCCAGTTGAGCTCGAGGCCATTGTTGACGGTACCGACGTCGACCCTTATGGCAACGAGCGCGTCGGCCTGAGCGTCGTCGGCCAGATCTCCCGCGGCGAGTTCGACATGAAGTTCAACCAGGCCCTCGGCAGCGGCAACATGCTCGTTGCCGACAAGGTAACGCTCGTGCTGGACATCTCGGCGGTCAAACAGGCGTAGGTAGCCGCTAGGAGGCCGGTACCGAGGCCGGCGGCTCAGATGCCGCCGGCCGCGCGAGCGGCGGTCATCACACTCGCCGCCATGTGGCCGATTCAGCCGAGCGCCGCGAGCTCGGCTTCCGTGAGCTTCCGCTTTCCCCGCCTCACCGCATCCCACGCGACCATGACGGTCAGCCCCGACGCAGCCACCCGGCCGTCGGGCAACCTGACCTCGTGCTCGAGCTGGAGGCTCGAGGTTCCGACGCGGGCCAGGCGCACGCGAACTTCCACCTCGCCGTGGTCCTTGCGGACTTCCGCGTGGTAGTCGAGGTCGACGTGCGCGATGACGAACGCCCCGTGGGAGTGATCAGCGCCGGTGCGACGGACGACCTCGGTCATCAGGGCTGCGCGGCCCTCCTCCAGGAGTTCGTGGTACACGGACTGATTGAGGTGGCCGAGCATGTCCATGTCCCGCCACCGCAGCTGGACGCGCACGCTGTGCTGGAGTCCGGACGTCACCAGGGACCAGCTGCTATTGCCAGTACTTCTCGACGGTCTCAGCCGAGCGCTCGGATGCCAGATCGGGATCCATGCCGGCGCTGCGGAGTGCGCGCCGCTGTCGCAGAAGATCCCAGAGGCGGTCCAGGTCGATCCGGATCTCCTCCAGCCGAGCTCTGTCTTCCTCGAGCGTCGGGTCCGTCTGTCCCTCCCGCTGGCGCAGCCCTTCGCGCTCGGACTCGAGCGCTTCGATCTGGCTTTCGATCTGTTCGTCGCTCGGCACGAACGAAGCCTCGCAGATTGCGCTCTCGATCGCGCGAGACGGTGGCGAGCCCGGCTCAGCTCGGGCCGAAGCGCTCGGTGCGTATGCGCTCGGCGCCATAACCCGCGCTCATCAGCAGGCTGGACGCCGTTTCGACGAAGCCGTTCGGACCGCATACGTAGGCCATGCCGTCCGGCCAGGCCAGTCCTGCGACCATCGCGCCGTCGATCCGTCCGGTGTTCCCGTCCCATGCCTCAGGGGTCCTCCTCGTGAACGTCAGCGTTGTCTCCTCGCCGAGCTCGTCGCGATAGAAGACGTCGTCTGGAGAGCGCACCGAATACAGCAGTCGCGCCGGTACCTGCGGGAGTGCGCGGCGTCGGTGGCGCAGCATCGACATGAGCGGGACCACGCCAGATCCACCGCCGATGAGCAGCAGCGGAGAACTGCCCTTCCAGGTGAAGTACTCGGTCAGGGGACCTCGGACCTGCAGCTCGTCTCCCACCTCCACGACATCGTGCAGGAACGGGGACACCTCACCGTCCATCAGACAGTCGACGGTCAGCTGGATTTCCCCCTCGTCGAGCGGACTGGAGGCAACGGAGTAGGACCGGGCGGTCTGGTATCCGTCGGGCGCGGTGAGCCGCAGGCTGTAGTACTGGCCAGGAAGATGGGGGCGCCACTGGGGAAGGGCCAGGCGAAACGATTTCGCCCGCGGGGTTTCACTTTTGATCGACTTCACGGTGCCGGTCTGCCACGGGACCGGCGACGCCGGAGCAGCTGAGGAGCTCACCGCGTCAGTCGCCTTGGAAGCGCTGTTCTTTCCAAGGATCGCCGTAATCGTGGTAGCCGTAGTTCTCCCAGAATCCACGCTCATCGTGGTCCAGGAGTCGCAGACCCTTGACCCATTTGGCCGACTTCCAGAAGTACAGGTGCGGAACCAGCAGCCGTGCCGGGCCACCGTGCTCGGCCGGCAGCGGGCGGCCCTCGTAGTCCCATGCGACCCACGCCTGCCCACCGCGGACGTCCGGCAGCGGCAGGTTGGTCGTGTACCCGCCGTAACAGAAGGCCAGCACGTGCGTCGCTCTCTCGTCAACACCCACCGCGTCCAGCAGCGTGTCGACCGAGACCCCGCCGAAGCGCGTACCGAGCTTTGACCAGCGGGTCACGCAGTGAATGTCCCCCTCAAAGGTCGACTGGGGCAGCGCGTGCGCCTCGTCCCAGGTCCACGTGCGCGGCTCGGCGACCAGACCTTCGATCGTGAAGCTCCAGTCCGCGGTCGGCACCAGGGGCGTCGGTCCGGCGGTAAGGACGGGGAACCCCTCCTCAAAGTGCTGCCCCGGGGGCAGCCGTTCCGCCATCCCGGCTGGCGCGCGCTGCCTACCGAAGAAGCCCCGAGTCGCCACGCACCGCACGGTTACACAGTCCCGGCGATATGGCAAGCGGTGGCTGTGGCTCGGATGACCCGGTCGAAGGGCTCAGTCCTGAGCGATCGGGCGCCCGACGACGAGCGTGTCTCGAATCCTGGGTTCGAGATCGGCGTACTTCGCGTCAGGCTCGGCGCCCAATCCGTCCAGGGTCTTGCTGAAGAAGCATCGCGCAGCCGCCGCGAGGACGACGTCGAGAATTTCGCCGTCAGTCAGTCCGTGGCCCCGCAGCCCGTCCACATCCGCCTGCGTCACGGTCGTCGCGTCATGCGCGACCTTGTCCGCCAGTTCCATCACGGCGAGGTCGACCGGCTCGAGGTCGGCCGTTCGATAGTCCTCGACGAGCGCTCGCACCGCATCCGGTTCCAGGAACTTCGACATCAGCACCGATCCGTGAGCAAGGGTGCAATAGCTGGAGCGAAGCCGGCGCGCCGCGGCCACGGTGGCCAACTCATATCGGCGCAGATCCATGTTGGCCTTGATCGCACCGTTCAGCTGCCTCCAGGCGGCGTAAACCTCCGGACGCAGAGAAAACGCCTTGGTGAAGTTCGGCAGCGCGCCGAATGCCTCCACATCGGCCTCATACATCGCGGCCAACGCTCCGTCGGCCTGGGCTTGGGGGACGCTCTCGATGTAGGTCACGACAGCTCCTGTTCGCAATGTCGCCGGCCGCGCAGTAGCGAACCGGCTCCGTCACCGCGCAGCCTACTCAGCAGCCGTCCTGCATCCAGGAAACCGGGACCATCCCCTTGTCTGCGCCGCGGCGCGCGACCAAGGGGGGCATGCGCTTGGCAGCCCAAACTCGCCGCCAGGAGCGCCGACGGTCCCGACGCTCCCGTGCTCCGTTGCCCAACCCTGCGGATCGTTAGCCGGAGGCCTGCTGGCGAACCTCGAACGCTGTCTCGTCCGGCGGCCCCTCCAACCCCCCCGTCGCTGCCCGCTTGCATGCGTGGCATGAGCGTTCCGTCGCGGAACCGCTCCCAGCTCTCCTCGATTCATGCACTGCCACGATGAGCCAGCCGTCACCCGTCGCGATATGAATCCCCTGACCCTCGGGCAGGCTCCCATCACTCGGATGCACAGCCGCGACCGAGGCCCGGTACTGCTCCTCGGTACCGCCAGGGAACTGATGTACGACGCCGTGTGCCATCTCAATGCTCCTCAGTTTTGGAAAGCGGATCGACCGCCGGCGCCCCCCGGCTACTCGACGCTATAGCGACTTGCCGGATGCAATACCAGAACGAGCCCCGGTTGCCAGCGGACCATCCTTGACGCGTTTGGTGCGAGAGTGCTCGACACGCCGTCAGCAACGAAAGGACGTCACCCGATGATCACCAAGCTCGACTTTGTTGCGATCCCGTCCCAGGATTCGGAGCGCTCGCGGCGCTTCTATGGCGAGACTCTCGGGCTGCGCCCGGACGACCATGCGCAGTTCGAGTTCTGGGCGGGCGACACGTGTCTTGGCATCTGGGAGCCCGGGCGTCTCGGGATGGACTTCACACCGCAGAAGAACGGGCATCTCGCTCTACACGTTGATGACGTTGCCGCAGCCCGCGCTGCGCTCGAAGCCAAGGGCGTCGACTTTGCCGGCGAGACGTTCGACACCGGCGTCTGCCACATGGCGTTCTTCACCGATCCCGACGGCAACGACCTGATGTTGCACCATCGCTACGCGCCGACGCGGGAGTGAGTCGCACCACGTGATCGGGCACTTCACAGCTGACCCCGGGGTGTCGGCGGTCAGCTGGTTGCCTGGCCTCCGGAGGGGGCGTACGCTCGCTCAAAACGCGGATTGAGGAGGGTTGGCGTGTCTTTGCTCCTGGTCGGGGTCGTAAAGCTCATGATGGCGGGCTTCTTCAAGAAGGCCATCGGTGCCACGATCGCGATTTTCGTCATCGTCGGTTTCGTGCTCGGCTTCCTCGTCGCCAGGCTGATGTACCACCGTCGCAGCTGAAATCGGGGCGCCGGCGGAGCCGCTCCTCCGATCTGTCGGCCTGGGCGAGCCAGCGCCTTCGTGCAAGCGGCGGACGGGCTTCGAACCCGCGACCTCGAGCTTGGGAAGCTCGCGCTCTACCAACTGAGCTACCGCCGCGCGCCGGCCGATTCTAGGTCTTTGAGCTCGGTCGTCGCTGCTCGCGGCGTCGCTCGCGACGCGAACTCGGCCATCGGCCACACCCCCATCACTACCCTTTCGAGGCCATGCGCCGCTTCCTGCTTCCCGGATTGGTTGCCGCCGCCGCGGTCGCCCTTCTGGCCCTGCTGGCCTTCGGGGTCTCCCACCAGGGGACGGACTCATCGCTTGATTCTGCGGTCGCCCACGGCCATCGTCCGCTGGCGCCGAGCGCGCAGGTGGCGCTGCCGCGTCTGGGCACACCGGGGAGCACGAGCCTCATCAGCCTGCGCGGCAAGGTTGTCCTGGTCAATGTGTTCGCGTCGTGGTGCGGTCCGTGCAAGGCCGAGGCGCCGGTACTGGAGCAGGCGGAGCGGGAGCTGACAAGACGGGGCGGGACGATCCTCGGGGTGACCTATCTCGACAACTCGAGCGACTCGCAGCAGTTCGTCCGCCAGCAGCACATCAACTATCCCGTGGTGCGCGATGTGAGCGGAAACTTCGTCCGCTCGTTCGGCACCACCGGGGTGCCGGAGTCGTTCGTGATTGATCGCACGGGGCGCATCGCCGCGCTGCGCCGCTTTCAGCTGGACGCGAAGTGGGTCGCCCAGACGCTCCCGCGCGTGCTCGGGCGATCATGAAGCGCGGGTGCCTGAGCGCGATCTCCGCGGCCATCGTGATGCTCACGGGAGCGTTCTGGCCGCTGAGCACCGCCGCGCCCGCCGTCACCCCTCGCGCCTCGCTCAGCGAGATCGAGAACGAGGTCATGTGCGTCTCCTGCCGCGAGCCGCTCGCCCTGGCGCAGTCTCCGCAGGCCTACGCCGAACGGAACTTCGTCCGCAACCTGGTCAACCAGGGCCTGACCAAGCCGCAGATCGAGCGGGCGCTGGTCACCCAGTACGGGACGGCGGTCCTCGGTCGCCCCCCGGCCAACGGCTTCAACCTGACCGTCTACATCCTCCCCCCCGCGCTGGTCGTGATCGGGCTGCTGATCCTCGCCGTCACCCTTCCCCGTTGGCGGCGGCGCACGCGGGCCGCGGCGTCTCCGCTCGCGGGCGCTCCGCAGCTCGGAGCAGCGGACGCCCGCCGGCTCGACGAGGACATGGCGCGCTACGACTGACGCCGCCGGGGGCGAGACGGACCTACATCGAGTCGGGTGCGCTGACCCCGAGTAGCTCGAGCGACAGGGCGATCGTCCGCTGCGCGGCGATCGATAACGCGATCCGGTGCGACTCGAGCGGTTCCGGCGTTACCCCCAGCACCTTGCAGTCGCGGTAGAAGGCGGTGAACTCCTGCGCCAGCTCGAGCGCGTACACGGCAATCCGGTGAGGCGCCCGGCGCTCGGCAGTCTCCGCAATTTCATCCGGCAACGCGATCAGCTTGTTGATCAGCTTGCGCTCGGACGCGTGCAGTGGCCCGTCGCCCCAGTCCGCATGATCGGCGAGCGCCGCCTCAATCCGGTCCGCCGCCAGGCGCGCGAGCATCGACGCGATCCGAGCGTGCGCGTATTGGATGTAGTAGACGGGGTTCTCGGCCGATTGGCTGCGCGCGAGGTCGAGGTCGAGGTCAAGGGTGCGGTCGTGTGAGCGCTGGAGCATGAAGAAGCGCGTCGCGTCCACGCCGATCTCGTCGAGCAGGTCATCGAGCTTGACAAACGAGCCCTTGCGCTTGGAGAACGCGGTCCGCTCGGCGCCTTCGACGAGGTGTACGAACTGGAGGATGGGGACCTCGACGGTGTCGGGATTGCCGCCCAGGGCCGCCATCGCCGCCTTCAGCTCGCGTACGTAGGCGTGATGGTCGGCTCCGACCGGCATGAGTTGGCGCTCGAACCCCCGCACACGCTTGTCCTGCAGGTAGGCGATGTCCGCAGCCAGGTAGGTCGGCTCACCGCTCGAGCGCACGACCACGCGGTCCTTGTCATCTCCGAATGCCGTCGTGCGCAGCCAGACGGCGCCGTCAGAGCGGTAGGTGTGACCCTCCCGGGCGAGCAGCTCCAGGGCGCGCTCCAGCGCGCTGGGCGAGCCCTCATGGAGCGCTCGCTCGCTGAAGAACCGGTCATAGCGCACGCCGTAGCGTTCGAGCGTCGTCTTGATCCGCTCGAGCATGATCCCGACCGCTTCGGCCGCGAGCTCATCCGGGTCGCGATCCGCCGCGCCCGGAATCTCCTGCGCCAGCTCCAGGACGTACTCGCCCTGGTAGCCGCCCTCGGGGACCGCCTGCCCGCGCGCCCGCGCCCGCACCGACTCGCCGAGCAGGCGGATCTGGGTGCCGGCGTCGTTGAAGTAGTACTCGCGAACGACCTCGTGACCGTGGTAATCGAGGATCCGCGCCAGCGCGTCGCCATAGGCCGCGTGGCGGCCGCTGGCCGCCACCAGCGGGCCGGTGGGGTTGGCCGAGACGAACTCGACGAGGATGCGCTCTGCCGGCTCGGCTCCCCCGGCTCCAAACGCGGTGCCGGCGGCGAGCACGGACTCGAGCGCCCGGCGATGCCAGCCACCGGAGAGCGTCAGGTTCAGAAAGCCGGGACCGGCAACCTCGGCACTGTCCAGATCATCGCCCAAACGCTGGGCCAGATCTGTCGCCAGTCGCTCGGCGATGACCCTCGGGGCGGCTCCCAGCACCGGGGCGAGCAGCATCGCCGCGTTGGTCGAGTAATCGCCCTGCCCGTCGCGCTTTGAGCGCTCCAGACGCGGCGGAACCGCCAACTCGCCGTGCCCTCCGCGGACCGCAGTGGCAGCCGCCCACACCCGGGCCCGAAGCTCCTGGAGCGGGTGCGTGTTCTCGGCCGGCGAATCAATCATCGTCACCCGGGCAGCGTAGCCTCAGTAGTGATAGGGCTCCCCAGCGAGGATCTTGTGGCCTCGGTAGAGCTGCTCGAGCAGCACCACCCGCGCCAGCTGGTGCGGCAGCGTCAATTCGCCCAGGGAGAGGCGGTGGTCGACGTGGTCGAGGTCCAGGCCATAGGGGCCGCCGACGACGAAACACAGATCGCGTCCGCTCTGGCGGCGCTCCTCCAGCCAGCGACTGAAGCCGACCGAATCGAGCTGTTCACCCTCGCGGTGCAGCAACGACACGAACGTCCGGTCCGGAATCCGTCGGCCGATCTGCTCGTCCTCGCGCACCTCGGCCAGCTCCAGCCGGACGTGGCGGGCCAGCAGCTTCTGATAATGCTGGACGTCATCGGCAAAGGGCGGACGCAGTCTCCCCACGGCAACGACGACGATCCGCACAGGTGGGATACTAGGGTGACATGGACGATCCGAACACGCCAGAGCGCCACATCAACATCCATTTCTCGCCGGAGATCATGGCGGGCAACTACGCCAACTTCGCCAACGTCAGCCACTCCGACTACGAGTTCACGATCACCTTCGCGCGCGTCGATCATGAGGTCGACGAGGACGAGATCCCCGGCGTCGTGGTGTCACGAATGAACCTCTCGCCGAAGTTCATGCGCGAGCTGATCGAGGCCATGCAGGACAACTACTCCAAGTGGCAGACCCGTGAGGGGATCAAGAATCTGCCCGAGTTCGACGACGGGTCCCAGCAGGAAGAGAACGAATAGAGCGGCCCTAGCGGGCCGCCTGGTTGGCGTAGCCGAGGGCTGTGCCGATGCGTTCTGCGGTTGAGGGGTGCGTCGACAGCAGCGAGCTGATCCAGCGCGGCGGCGCGAGATCGGCGACGTTCTGCAGCGCGATCGTCCGCTCAAAGGAGACGAAAGCGTCGGCGGCATCGGTGAGTTTCAGCGCGAAGCTGTCAGCGCGGCGCTCGAGTGCCCGGGACAGACGATTGCCGATCAGACCGAGCGGCACCGAGACGATCCCGGCGGCCAATCCAAGCGCCGGGAGGGCAGCCGGGGTGCCCCGCTCGGACGAGAGCCGCCAACTCAGCCGCTGCACCGCGAGGGTGCTGGCCGGGGCCACGAGCGCGGCGTAGAGGACGCTCCGGGGCACATCCCGCCCGCGCACGTGGGCCAGCTCGTGCGCGACCACTACCCGAACCTCATCGCGGCTGTAGCGGTCAAGCAGCGTGTCGAACAGCACCACCCGCTTTGTCGGCCCGATTCCGGTCACGTAGGCATTGGCCGCGGTGGTTCGCCGGCTCGCGTCGACCGAGTAGACCTCCCCCACCTTGACTCCGGCAGCGCGGGCCAGAGCAAGCACGTCCTCACGGGTTTCGCCCTCCGGCAGCGGGCTGAAGCGGTTGAAAATCGGATCGAGGATGACCGGCGCGACCGCGGCCAAAACGGTCCCGAGGAGGACCGATCCGCCGGCCGCCGGTGCCCACCAGGAGCGTGGATAGCGCCGAGTCAGCGAGGTCACCGCCGCTCCGGCCGCCGCGGTGAAGCTGACCTGGATGGCCGAGGCCTTGATCAGGTCTGCTCCCCACCCGCGCCAGGACTGTGTGACCAGACCCACCTCAATCGCGCGCCTGCGGGCCACCACGCTCACCGGCAACGGCGGCAGCGTGAGGGCCAGCGAGAGACCGGCGCCTGCCGCCGCGGCGCCCTCCGGGCCGGCCGCCCGCGTGAGGACGCGGGGTCGATGGCGGACGATCAGAGCGAGCACGCCGGCCTCGATCGCGCCGCGTGCCAGCCCGAGTGCCAGCTGGGGACGGGCAAACTCCCGTCCGCGCTCGATTTCTGCCTCGCTGAAGTACGTTCGCAGCTCCACCGGTGCGGCCTCGATCGGCCTCGCCCGCGGGGCCAGGAGCCGCGCCCCGGCTTCCGCCGCGCCGAGCGCCATCAGGACCGGACCGACCACCCCGGAGCGCGAAGACCGCCTCACAGGAGAGACTGTAGAGGTGAAGATCGCTGTCGTCTCGGATATCCACGGCAACCGTCAGGCCTTCGAAGCGGTTCTCGATGCGATCGAGGCCTCGGCCTGCGAGGAGATGTGGTGCCTCGGCGACCTCGTCGGATACGGCGCCGATCCGGACATCTGCGTCGAACTGGCCCGCCGCCACGCGGCCGTGTGCCTGGCCGGCAACCACGACCTGGGCGTTATCGGGAGGCTGCCTCTGGAGCAATTCTCCAAGGGCGCGGCGCTGGCCGCTCACTGGACCCAGGAGACGATCTCGGATGAGACGCGCGCCTACCTGGAAGCACTCGAGCCCCAGAAGCTCGACGAGGCGGTCGGTCTCTACCACGCCAGCCCTCGCGACCCAATCTGGGAATACGTCCTCTCCCCGCTGCAAGCAGAGCTCTGCCTCGACACCCAGACCCACCGGGTCTGCTTAGTCGGTCACTCGCATGTCGCCCTGTCGTTCTGGCGCCTGCCCGGGGAGACCGCGACCGGTGAAACGAGGGAGGCCAACGAGGAGCTCGAGCTGGGTAGCGGTGAGTGGCTGATGAATCCCGGCAGCGTGGGCCAGCCGCGTGATAGCGACCCCCGGGCGGCCTGGCTCGAGCTTGATACTGCCGCCTGGCGAGCCGTTTACCGCCGGACGGAATACGACATCGCCGGTGCCGCCGCGGCCATCCGCGCCGCACGGCTGCCGGATTCGCTGGCCGAACGGCTGCAGTATGGGCAGTAGTGACGCCGTGGAGGAACCTAACCTGCTCCCAACCGGGCGAGTCTCTAAAGTCACGCCGCGGATGCGCTACGTGCTCCGCGCACTCCTCGCCGGCAGCCTTGGGCTTGCCGTGGCCTTCCTCGCCGCCTGTGGCGGCGGCTCTGGCCTGCTCTCATCCGACCAGGCAAGTGGCCTCAACGCCCAGCTCAACCAGGTGGCCGGTGCCGTGAGCTCGGGACAATGCGCCAACGCGACCAATGCCGCCAACAGCTTCACCAACGAGGTCAACGGCCTCACCGGGCAGGGTGTGAACCCGAAGCTGCTGGCCAACCTCCAGCAGGGTGCGACCGTGGTCTCCCAGATCGCCAGCCATCAGTGCACGCAGAGCACCACCTCGTCATCGTCGACCACCTCGAGCTCCACCACCACCACCACGACGACCTCAACCTCCACTCCGACCACCACGAGCGCGACCTCAACTCCGACGACCAGCTCCTCGGCCACCAGCTCGACGGCCACGGCCCCGACGTCGAGCACACCACCCAGCGGGGGCGGCGGCCTTGGCGGCGGCGGGAACGGCGGCGGCGGGAACGGCGGGGGCGGGAACGGTGGCGGCGCGGGCGTCGGAGGGGGGGCGCCATGACCGGCACAACGACCATCGCGGGGCGCTACCGAATCGAGGGCCGGCTCGGCGTCGGCGGCATGTCGACCGTTCATCTCGCGTTCGACAAGCGCCTGGAGCGCCACGTGGCACTGAAGCTGCTCGCCGAGCACCTGGCCGATGATCCGACGTTTGTCTCCCGGTTCCGGCGCGAAGCCCTGTCCGCGGCCCGGCTCGTACATCCGAACATCGTGCAGGTGTTCGACTTCGGCTTCGACGAGGGCCATCACCAGCACTTCATCGTGATGGAGCACGTCCCCGGGCATTCGTGTGCCGAACTGCTGCGCGACCGCGGGCACCTCGACGTCGAGCAGGGAGTCGAGATCGTTGCCCAGGCCTGCCGGGGCCTTGACTACGCGCACCGCAACGGAGTCGTGCACCGGGACGTAAAGCCGGGCAACCTGCTCGTTTCCGATGCCGATGTGGTCAAGCTGGCCGACTTCGGGATCGCCCGCGCGACCGACCAGTCGAGCATCACCCAGGTTGGCTCGGTGCTCGGCACCGCAGCCTATCTGGCCCCCGAGCAGGCTCGGGGCGAGGAAGCCGGGCCGCGTGCGGATCTCTACTCACTCGGCGTGGTGACCTACCAGCTGCTGTCGGGACGGCTTCCGTACGAGGCGACCTCGCTGTCCGAGCTCACCCTCAAGCAGCAGCGCGAGTCGCCGATCCCGCTCGAAGAGCTCAACCCGCATGTGCCGCCGGAGCTCGCACGCGCCGTCGCCACCGCACTGGCCATCGAGAAGGAATCCCGGCCGCCCGACGCGATGGTCTTCGCCGAGGCGCTGCGCAACGGGGCCCACGGCATCGGCCCGGCGCCCGGCGCCGTCACCACCCATCTCGGCACCGGCTCGGCCACGCGCGTGCTGCCGGGCCGCGAACCTCCAACCGCCGAGACCCGCATGGCCACCCGGCCGCCCACCGCGCGTACGGCCCGCGTCGCACCGGCTACCCCCGCCTTCACCCGTGAGCCGCGTCCTCAGCGAGTCCGCGCGGCCGAGCCTCCCGCCCGGACGAGCAGCGGCAGAGGCCACGGCTTCCGCCGCTTCGTCGCGCTCGTGGCCATCGCGGCGCTGCTGACCGCGGCGGTGGCCGTGGCCCTGATCCTGGCCACGAGCACCGGGTCCACCGTGGTCCATCTCCGCACGGTCATCGGCAACGACGTCTCGAGCGCCGTCAAGAGCGTCCAGGGCCTGATCAACCAGAACACGAAGTAGGGGCCCGTCAATGAACCCTGGAGCTGGTTCCGGGTGCCGCCCCGGCCCGTAGCGCCGCGGCCACCTCGGGCAGCTTGCCCTCGTCGACGCCGTCTCGCAGCTCGGCCATGAGCTCGGCGATGAAGCTCAGGTTGTGGAGGGTGATCAGCCGCAGGCCGGTCAACTCACCGACCCGCAGCAGGTGGTGCAGGTACCCCCTCGAGTGGCCGGCGGCGCAGGTTGGGCAGCGGCACCCGTCCATGATCGGCTCGTTTGACGTACGCCAGCGGGATTTGGTCAGATCGACGCGCCAGCGAGCCTGGGGATCGGGGAGCAGGGCCACACCGTGGCGGCCCAGCCGAGTGGGTACGGCGCAGTCGAAGGTGTCGATGCCGAGTTCCACTCCCCGGATCAGGTCATCGACCTCGCCGATCCCGAGCAGGTGGCGCGGCCGCTGCGGCTCGAGGCGCTCGAGTTCATACGTGGTCCAGGAGACAACCTCGTACATCTGCGGCTTGTCACGCCCGAGCGTGCCGCCGATCGCGATCCCGTCGCAGCCACTGCCGGCCACCGTGGCGGCGGACTCGACACGGAGATCGCGCTCGACGCCGCCCTGGACGATGCCGTAGACCATCTGGCCCCGCGGACCATGCTCTGAGTGCCAGCGCAGGCAACGCTGCAGCCAGCGATGGGTGCGCTCGGTCGAGCGGGCGGTGTAGTCGCGGGTGACGTGAAACGGCGTGCATTCGTCGAACACGAGCGCGATGTCCGAGTTCAGCGCCGCCTGGATCTCCATCGAAGTCTCGGGCGCCATCTTTCGCTCACCCCCGTCGATGTAGGAGCGAAACCGGACTCCGTCCTCGTCGATGGAGAGGATCGCCCCGTTTGACGGGGTCCCGCCGACCCCACGGCCCCGTCCCTTGATCTCGTCGGCCACGTTGCCGTGCCCCATCGAGAACACCTGAAATCCGCCCGAATCGGTGATGATCGGGCCGGGCCAGCGCATGAACTCGTGCAGACCGCCGAACTCAGCCACCAGCTCGTGTCCCGGGGCGAGAAACAGATGGAACGTGTTCCCGAGGACCATCTCGTAGCCGAGCGCCGCCACGTCGCGGGGCTCCAGCGTCCTCACCGCGCCCATCGTGGCCAACGGCACGAATGCCGGCGTGCGTACCTCGCCGTGGGCCAGGTGGAGCGTGCCCGTGCGGGCCAACGTTTCCGGGCAGCGGGTGCGAACGGTGAACATCTTTATCTGGGCGCTAGGACGCGTTTGCTTTCATGCAGGCTGCAACGCTACGCCTTGGCGGGCCCCGTCGCGCTCACGGCGCATCGGTCAGCGGGCCCGCGTGTTTCTCGTGCTGGAGTAGTAGCGCCGAACCTTGTCTTCGAGTAGAAGGAGCTGAGTCTGAACATGCGTCATCGTTCCCGCCGGGCCCTGGCCCTACTGATCTTTGCCATCGCAGCATCTGCCGTGGCGCCCTCAGCAGGCAGCGCCGTGGTCGTGGGCATCGGTGACCCGAGAGCATCGATGTTCTCGGATTCGCGCTTCGGGCAGCTGAATATCCATGAGGCGCGTGAAATCGTCCCCTGGGACGTGGCGATCAGGGCCTCCCAGCGCGGAACCCTGCAGGCGACGGCGACCTGGCTGCAGGCCGCCGCAACAGCCGGGGTGACCCCGCTGATCTCCTTCGGCGGAGACACCAACTACATCCCCACCGTGGCGCAGTACACCGACGCCGTGCGCGCGTTCATGCACCGGTTTCCGTCCGTGAACCGCTACACCGCGTGGAACGAACCCGACTGGCCCTACCGGAGCCTCAGCCAACACCCGCGGCTCGCCGCCTCGTTCTTCAACGCGCTGCACCAGCAGTGTCACGGCTGCCTCGTGCTGGCCGGCGACGTGTTCCTGCCCGCAGCGCGGCTCGGACCGTGGCTGCGCAGCTACCGCTCCGGTCTGCACTACCAGCCTTCAGGTTGGGCTCTGCACAACTACCGCGACGTACGCACGCACCAGACCACCCAGCTGAGCACGCTGCTGAGCCTGACCTCGGGCCCGGTCTGGCTCAACGAGATCAGCGGCGTCGAGAAGCGCGGTCATTGGCAGTACCCCAACCAGTCGGCTGGAGCCGCCGCTCGCGATGAGCGCTTCCTGTTCTCGCTGCCGAACCGCTTCCACCGCGTCAGCCGGATCTATCACTACGAGTGGCAGGGAGTGAAGGCGGCAGGATGGGATTCAGGACTACTCGCGCCCAACGGAAGCAAGCGCCCGGCCTACTTCGTGGTCAGCGCCGCCGCGCGCTGAGCCCCGACGGAACGGCGCGGGCTCCCGGCCCGGGCCAACCCGCCAATAGGCTGGTTGTCGCACGGCTCGGGCTCCTGGCCCGCGCCAACCCGCCGACAGCCTGACAATTGCGGCAACCGGCCCGTCTTGACGAGGGATTGGCGTTTTTGTCGTCGTGTGGCCGACAAACCGACCCAGACCAAGCCGCGCGCCGGGTGTTGCCACATTTGTCAGATCGCAACCCTCGCCGCGCTCCCGGCGGTCCCCGCGACGCATTGGGGCGGGGTTCGCGACGGACCGATCAAATGTTCGCGACGGACCGGATCAAAGTGTTCGCGACGAACCGGAGCGGGTCCGCGACGAACCGGAGCGACGTCCGCGGCCAGCGGAGGCGAAGGGCCGCCGGGCAACGTTTGTCTACTCGATCAGCGAGCGGCCCGTCATCGCCTTGGGCTGATCGATCCCCAGCACCTGGAGCACCGTCGGCGCCACATCGGCCAGCACGCCGCCGTCGCGCAGCGCCACCCGCGGGACGGTCAGGATCAGCGGGACGGGGTTCATCGAATGAGCGGTATTGGGACTGCCGTCGGGCTCGAGCATGTGGTCGGCGTTGCCGTGATCCGCGGTCACCAGACATACCCCCCGGCTGGCGTGCACTGCGGCGATAACCCTCCCCAGGCATTCGTCGACTGTTTCGATCGCTTCCACCGCGGCCTTGATCACGCCCGTATGACCGACCATGTCCGCGTTGGCGAAGTTGATGATCCCGAACCGGGGCCCGTCGGCCTCCCAAGCCGAGACGAACGCATCGGCGGCCTCCCGCGCGCTCATCTGCGGCTTGCAGTCGTAGGTCGGCACCTCGCGCGGCGACGGCACCATCTCGCGGCGCTCACCCTCGCACGGCGTTTCCTCACCGCCGTTGAAGAAGTACGTCACGTGCGGATACTTCTCGGTCTCGGCCACGTGCAGCTGTCGCGCCCCCTCCTGTGCCAGCACAACGGAGAGCGTGGTCGACGGATGCTCGGGCGGGAAGGCGACGGGGTACGTCCATCCCTCCTCGTACTCGGTCACGGCCGCGTAGCGCTTGACCACGCCAGCCCCGCCACGGTCGATCTCGGCAAACGACGGGTCGGCCAGCGCCTGGGTGATCTCCCGCATCCGGTCGGGCCGGAAGTTGAACGCGATCACCGAGTCGCCTGGACGGATGCACGCCTCCTCGCCCACCCGCACGGGCTTGATGAATTCATCGGTCTCATCGCGCTCATAGGCGGCCCGGATCGCCTCCGCAGCCGACGGCGCCGACTCCGTCGCGCGACCGTGCACGAGCAGGTCATAGGCCAGCTGAATCCGCTCCCAGCGCTTGTCGCGGTCCATCGCGTAATAGCGTCCCACCACCGAGCCAACCCTCCCCGTGCCGGCCTCGGCCATCCACGACTCCACCTGGGCCAGAAACTCGGCGCCTGCGGTCGGGAGCGTATCCCGCCCATCGGTGAAGGCATGCACCACAAGGTCCGCCACGCCACTCTCTGCTCCCACTCCGATCAGCGCATGCAGATGCTCCAGGGACGAATGAACCCCGCCGTCGGACACCAAGCCGATCAGGTGGACGCGCTCCGCTCCGGAGAAGGCCTCCCGCAGCACCTCGTTGCGGCTTAGGTCGCCATCCTCGACCGCGGCGTCGATCCGAGTCAGGTCCTGCATGATGATCGCTCCGGCGCCGAGGTTCAGGTGCCCAACCTCGGAATTGCCCATCTGTCCGTCGGGCAGGCCGACCGCCCGGCCCCACGCCGTCAGCTGCGTGTGCGGGTAATCAGACCAGAGCTCGTCGAACACGGGGGTGTTGGCCAGGGAAACAGCGTTGCCCGGCCCATCGGGCGCCAGCCCCCATCCATCGAGCACGATCAGGGCTGCGGACGGCGCTGGAAGGCTCTGTGCGCCGGCGCCCGGTGCCATCAGCGCGCGGCGGCGACGATCGCCGCGAACGAACCGGCGTCCAGGCTGGCGCCGCCGACCAGCGCGCCATCCACATCGGCGAGCGCCAGGAGCTCGGACGCGTTGTCCGCCTTGACGCTGCCCCCGTAGAGCACACGGGTGCGCTCGGACTGCTCCCGGCTGCGGTCCCCGACGAGCGCGCGTACGAAGGCGACCGCCTCTTGGGCCTGCTCAGCCGTGGCCACCCGGCCGCTGCCGATCGCCCAGATCGGCTCGTAGGCGATCACCACATCCCCCAGACGCTCGGTCTCGACCTTCGCCAACGCCTCCTGGACCTGATGGCGGAGCTTGCGTTCAGTGTCGCCCCGCTCACGCTCCTCCTCGGTCTCCCCAACGCACAGGATCGGCAGTAGCCCCGCCTCGAGCGCGACCGGGAGCTTGAGCTGAAGCGCCCGATCGGTCTCTCCGAACTGTTCGCGGCGCTCTGAATGTCCCAGCACCACCCCGTGAACGCCGACCTCGGTCAGCATCGGCGGCGAGAGCTCGCCGGTGAACGGACCCTCGGGGACCCAATGCATATTCTGCGCGTACACGTGCACCCGGGATCCGCGCGTGGAATCGACCATCGCCTCCAGGGCCAGAAACGACGGGCAGATCGCGACGTCAACCCCATCGGCGGTCGACACCCGCGGCAGCAGCGCCTGGATGAACTCTTCGGCCTGGGCCACCGTCTTGTGCATCTTCCAGTTACCGGCGATCAACGGGATGCGCTCGCTCATGCCAGTGCCTCCACCCCGGGCAGCGGTTTGCCCTCGATCAGCTCGAGTGCGGCGCCGCCGCCCGTCGAGAGATGGGTGACCGCGTCGGCCAGGCCGAACTGGGTCAGCGCGGCGGCAGAGTCACCGCCGCCGACCACGGTGATGCCCGGGGCCGCGGCCACGGCCATGGCCACCGCCCGCGTGCCGCCCGAAAATGGTTCCAGTTCGAAGGCTCCCATGGGTCCATTCCAGAAGACGGTCCCGGCAGCCTCGACCTTCCTCGCGTAGGCCTCGGCGGTCCGCGGACCGATGTCCAATCCCATCCACCCCCCGGGGACGTCGACGCCGTCCAACTCCCTGGCCACAGCGTCGGCCGCGAAGCGCTCGGCGATGACCAGGTCCTGGGGCAGCTCCAGCTGCGCGCGGCTACCGGCGGCGGCCAGAGTCGAGCGGGCGAGCTCGACGTCCTCCGACGCGCACAGCGAGTCGCCGATGTCGTGTCCCTGCGCGGCCAGGAACGGAAAGCACATCGCACCGCCGATCAGGATCGTGTCCGCGACCTCTCGGAAGCGTTCGATCACCGCGATCTTGTCGCTCACCTTGGCGCCTCCGAGGACCGCCACCAGCGGACGGGCGGGAGACTGCAGCAGGCGGGTCAGCGTGGTCACCTCCCGCTCCAGCAGGCGCCCCGCGGCACGCTCGGCCACGAGGTGCGCGACGCCCTCTGTCGAGGCGTGAGCGCGGTGGGCAGCGCCGAACGCGTCGTTCACATAGACGTCGGCAAGCTCCGCCAGCGCGGCGGCCAGCTCCGGATCGTTGTCGGTCTCCCCCGGTTCGTAGCGCACGTTCTCCAGCACGAGCACGTTGCCGGAGGTCAGGGTCTCGGTGAAGGCGCGCACGTCCTCTCCCACCACCGCCGGCGCGAGGGTTACATCGGCGTCGGTCAGCGTGGCCAGACGGTCAGCGGCCGGCCGCATCGAAAACTCCGGCTCGCGGTCCTTCGGACGCCCGAGGTGGGAGACGAGAATCACCCTGGCTCCGCGGCCCCGCAGCTCCTCGATCGTCGGCAGCGCCGCCCGGATCCGTGTGTCGTCGGCTACGGCGCCGTGGTCGAGCGGGACGTTGAAGTCAACCCTGACCAGCACCCGCCTGGAGCTCAGGTCCCCCAGGTCCCCGAGCGTTTTCACAGCAGCCGCTGCACGAGGTCTGCAACGCGGTTCGAATAGCCCCATTCGTTGTCGTACCACGAGACCACCTTGACCATCGTTCCCTCCATCACCGCCGTCAGCTGCGCGTCGACGATCGACGAGGCGGGGTTGCGGACGATGTCGGTGGAGACGATCGGGTCCTCGGTGTACTCGAGCAGACCCTTGAGCGGGCCCTCGTCAGCCGCGGCCTTCAGCGCAGCGTTGACCTCGTCGACGGATGTCTCGCGCTGGGTCTCGACGGTCAGGTCGACCACGCTGCCCGTCGGCACGGGAGCGCGCACGGCGAAGCCATGGAGCTTGCCGTTGAGCTCCGGGATGACCAGGCCGATGGCCTTGGCCGCACCCGTGGAGGCCGGGATCAGGTTGATCGCGGCGGCTCGTGCGCGGCGCAGATCCTTGTGCGGCATGTCCTGCAGACGCTGGTCGGCGGTGTAGGCATGGATCGTGGTCATGAGGCCATGCCTGATGCCGACCGTCTGCTGTAACACGTGCGCAACCGGAGCCAGGCAGTTCGTGGTGCACGACGCGTTGGAGATGACCTGATGCTGCTCGCGGTCATAGGCACTGTCGAAGTTGACCCCGAGCACGACGGTCACGTCCGGATCGGTGGCCGGGGCCGAGATCACGACCTTCTTGGCCCCGGCATCCAGATGTTTGCTCGCGTTCTCACGATCGGTGAACAGGCCGGTGGACTCGATCACGACGTCAGCGCCGAGCTCCTCCCACGGGAGCGCACCGGGATCGCGCTCGCCGAGCACCCGGATCTCCTTGCCGTCGATCCGCAGGCCGGCGTCCGTCGCCTCGACCTCGCCGGGGAAGCGGCCGTAGTTGGAGTCGTACCGGAGCAGATGGGCGATCGTCTCCGGATCAACCAGGTCGTTGATCCCGACCCACTCGATCTCCGCCCCACGCTCATACGAGGCGCGGAACACGTTGCGGCCGATCCGTCCAAAGCCGTTGACTGCAACCCGTACCGACATGCGCGTGATCCTCCCGTGGTCCGTTGTGAGGCAGAAGAGACGAGGAATGCCACCACCGCATCCGGCGGGGCCACCGTCAGCGGAATGCCGCCGGCGGCGCGAGACAATCTACCCTTTATCGGCGAGAAACGACCTCGACGCGAAGGCCGTCCGGGTCCTTCAGGTAGGCCGCGTAATACCGGCGCCCGTACTGAGGCCGCAGCCCCGGGGGGCCGTCATCGGCGCCGCCGTTGGCGACGCCGGCCCGGTGGGCGGCATCCACGCCGGCCTTGCCGTTGGCATGCAGGGCCACGTGCCCGTAGCCGGGGCCGGGGGCTCGCCCGCGGACGACGATCCACAGTTGCGGACCGTTGATCCCATAGGCCACGGCGTGTTCGGAATCGATCATCCGGCGTCCCCCGAGGGCGAAGAACACCGCGTCGTAGAAGCGCGCAGAGCGCTGCAGATCGGAAACCTCGAAGCCGACGTGATCGATCATCGCGCGCCCACGCTACCCGGGTCGGCTGACGTCTCGGTGGACCACCTCGACGAGATACTCGCTGGCCGACTCATAGCGCGCGGCCAGATGCTCCACGATCGCAACCGAGCGATGGCGTCCACCGGTGCAGCCGATCGCCACCACCAGGTGCGCCTTGCCCTCGCGGAGATATTGCGGCAGCAGGTAGTCGAGCAGGGAATGCAGGTGGTCGTAGAAGGCATCGAGCTCGCCCTCGCGGTTGATGAACGCGACCACGCCCGGGTCTCGGCCGGTCAGCGGCCGCAGGTCCGGCTCGTAGTGAGGGTTGGGCAGGAACCGAACGTCGAGCATCAGGTCGGGATCGCGGACCGGGCCGTACTTGAACCCGAAGCTCTCGAAGGTGATGGCCAGGCGTCCCGGGGTGCGGGTCGGCAGCAGCTCATCGGCGAGCTTGCGCCGGAGCATCGCCGCCGTCAGTCCGGTGGTGTCGATCACCACGTCCGCCCGCTCACGGAGGGGGGCGAGCGCCGTGCGCTCCCGCGCGATCCCATCGGCGACGCTGCCCGTCGGGGCCAACGGATGCCGGCGCCGCGTCTCCTTGTAACGGGTCTGCAGCGTCTCCTCCTCGGCCTCGAGGAACAGCACCCGGTGCCTGACTCCGATCGCACGGAGATCGTCCAGCATCGCGGCCAGACCTTCGAAGTAGCTGCCTCCGCGCACATCCGAGACCACCGCAGCCCGCGCAACCTTCGAGCCGGCGTGCATGAACAGCTCGACCAGCGTCCGGATCATCTCCGAGGGCAGGTTGTCCACGCAGAAATAGCCCTCGTCCTCGAACGCGGCCATCGCCGTCGATTTGCCGGCGCCGGAGAACCCGGTGATGATCACGAGGTCCATCAGCGCCGATTCGTCCTGCTCGGGGACCTCGACACCGTCCACGGGTGCGGGACCCACGCTCTCGGACGAGCTCGTCGACGAGGCTTCCACGCTCTGAAGCTTGACGACTAGCGCGGACGGGCGGGCCCACGACCGCGTGCCTATGCCACCATGCGCGTCGTGCATCGCCGCCAAGGGCGTATTCGAGACCTCACGGCGCCGGCGGTCGTGGTGAGCGCGGTCGTGGTCCTGATCGTCGCACTCACCGCGTTCACACCCGCGGGCGCTCGCGCCGACGTGCCGACGATCTCGGCTCAGGTCGGCGGCCCGCCGATAGGCCAGACGATGGCGCCCGGTTTTGTCGGAGTGTCGTTCGAGTATCAGGCACTGCATGTCTACACCGGTCGTGACCCGCAGGCGGTGAACCCGGTGCTGGTCGCGCTCCTGCGCGCGATGGCCCCGGGTCAGGCTCCGGTCCTCCGCATCGGGGGCGACAGCACCGACGTCACCTGGTGGCCGATGCGGGGCGTGATCCCGCCGGGTGGTGTCAGCTACGGCCTGACCAAGGGCTGGCTGCGGACCACTCGGGCGTTGGCCGTCACCCTCGGCGCCAAGCTGATCCTGGGGGTCAACCTGGCCGCGAGCCGCCCGGCCCTGGCCGCCGCCGAGGCCCGCGCGCTCCTGGAGGGAATCGGACGGCAGTACATCCAGGCGCTGGAAATCGGCAACGAGCCCGACCTCTACAACGTGTTCGCGTGGTACCGGGACCGGCTGGGTCGCGTTGTCTTCTCACGTCGACGCGGCTACAGCCTGAACGCGCTGCGGTCGCCAGTTCGCTCGCTGGCGTGCCGCGATGCCGGAGGCACCCCTGGCCGGGCCCACGCTCTCAAGTCTCACCTGGATGGGAGGACTTGACCAGTTCCTCGTCCACGCAGCCGCGAGTGGCGGTGGTCACGTTCCATCGCTATCCGCTGCGCGGCTGCGTCAACAATCCCGCTGACCCGTCGTTTGCCTCGCTCGCCAACCTGCTCGCCGACTATGCCTCGGCCGGGCTGGCCGCTGGTGTCGCCCCCTACGTGCAGGTCGCCCACAGCCACGGGCTGCCCTTCCGGCTCGACGAGCTGAACTCCGCCTCGTGCACCGGTCGTCGCGGCGTCAGCGACACCTTCTCGGCCGCGCTGTGGCTGGTTGACACGCTGTTCAACATGGCTGCCGTGGGCGTCGACGGGGTCAATCTCCACACCCTGCCGGGCGCCGCCTACGAGCCGTTCAGCTTCAGCCACGACGCCTCCGGCTGGCACGCGTTCGTGCATCCCGTCCTACTACGGCGCGCTGCTGTTCGAGAAGGCCTTCCCCCCGGGCGCGCGGCTGCTGCCGGTCAGCGCACCCAGCGGCCCGCTCAAGGTCTGGGCCACGCACGGCGCCGATGGTCACACTCGGGTGGTCCTGATCAACAAGCAGGCCGACACACCGGTCCAGGTGCAGCTGTCGATCCCCGGCTACCAGCCCAACGCCGCGGTCGAGGCCCTGAGCGCGCCGAGCCTGGACGCCACCGCCGGGGTCGCGCTGGCCGGCCAGAGCTTCGGCCCCCGCACGGACACGGGGGTGCTGCCTGGATCACCGAGCGGCGCGACGATCGCCCCCAACTTCGGGCTCTATTCGGTGGAGGTCGCCGCCGGCAGCGCGATGCTGCTGACGTTCTGAGAGGCGTCCACGACGGCCTCCCGCCGTGTGCCCTAGACCCCGGTTCGGTGCAGCTCCCGGTGAAGGTCGCGGGCCAGCTTTCCTGAGATCCCCGGCACGGCCTCCAGCTCTTCGCTGCTGGCCGCGACGATCGCGTCGGGCGAGCCGAAGTGCTGCAGCAGCGCGCGCTTGCGCGCCGGTCCGACGCCCGGCAGCTCGTCAAGGATCGAGGCCGTCATCGCCCGGTCGCGCCGGATCCGGTGGTGGGTGATGGCGAAGCGGTGCGCCTCGTCGCGCACCCGCTGGAGCAGCTGCAGCTCGGGAGTGTCGTGGCCGAGCCGCAGCGGCGCCGTTCGGCCGGGAATGAACACCTCCTCGATCCGCTTGGCCAGCGAGATCACGACCACCCCGCGGTCCCGGAAGCTCTTGAGCGCGCGGAGCCCGGCGGCCAGCTGACCCTTGCCGCCGTCGATCACGACCACGTTCGGCAGCGCGGCGAAGCTCGCGTCGTACTCCTTGTCGTGTGGCGAAACCTCACGTTGCTGCTCCCAGCGGCGCATCCGCCGCCCCAGCACCTCCTCCATCGAGGCGAAGTCATCGGGTACCTCCGTTGCTGGCCGCGTGCTCACCGTCGCCGGTTGTGAACACCCGGAAGCGACGATAATCGGACTTCTTCGGCGCTCCGCCCTCGAACACGACCATCGAGGCCACCGTGTTGGTCCCCATCAGCGTGGAGATGTCGAAGCACTCGATGCGCAGTGGGATCGTGTCGAGCCCGAGCGCCTGCTGCAGCCCGTCGAGCGCCTCCACCCGCTGCTGGCGGCGGCGCTCGGAGCGCAGCTTCTCCTGATCCAAGGCCAGCTGGCGTTGCGCTCGGCCAGCTCCAGGATCCGGCGCTTGTCGCCGCGCTCGGCGGCGCGGATCTCGACCGGTCCCCCGCGCCGCTCGCTCAGCGCCTCGGCCAGCGCGGGCGCCGAGCCGACCTCGCGCTGGACCACGAGCAGCGGGGGGATCATCATCGCGCTGCCGTAGTACTGGAGGATGAACGCCTCGGCCACGTCGGCGACCGTGCCATCGGCGGCGTTGTCGAGGTAGAAGCTCTGGCGGTCGGAGAGAACTCCGTCGCGGACCTGGAAGACCTGCGCGTTGGCCTCCCCTCGCCGACGGCGACGGCGATCGCGTCGAGCGTTCCGCCGCCTTCGGTGGACACGCGCTGGCGCTCGAGCAGCGAGCGCACCGCACGCAGACGGTTGCGCTCCCGCGCTGCGTCCTCGAAGCGCTGCTCGGCTGCCGCCAATCGCATCTCGTAGCTCGAGGCGGTTCTCGATCTCCTTGTAGCGACCGGACAGAAACGCGATCACGCCGTCGATGCCGGCCCGGTATTCCTCGCGGCTGACGTAGCCGACGCAGGGCGCCTCGCAGCGCTTGATGAAGTAGTCCAGGCACGGCGAGCCGCTGTGGCGCCCGGGCTCCGGCCCCTCGCAGGAGCGGAACATGAACACCTTGCCCGAGCACGTCGAGCGTCGAGCGCACCCGCTTGGCGTTGCTGAACGGGCCGAAGTAGGCCCGGTCGCGGCGGTGGCGCTCGCGGGTGAAGTACACCCGCGGGAAATCCTCGTCGAGCGAGATCGCGATGTACGGGTAGGACTTGTCGTCGCGCAGGCGGATGTTGAAGCGCGGCTTGTACTGCTTGATGAAGTTCTGCTCGGCCAGCAGCGCCTCGGCCTCGGTGTGGACGACGAGCGCCTCGATCTGGTCGATCATCGGCACCAGGTCGCGGCCGGCCCGCGTGCTCGGATTGGTGAAATGCGAGGCGACCCGCTTGCGGATCGAGATCGCCTTGCCGACGTAGATCACCTTGCCCGCGCTGCGTTGCGGAACAGGTAGACCCCCGGCTGCGTCGGGAAGCTCGCGGCGACGGTCGGCGGAGATGACGGACATGCTCCTGCGAGGATAGGCCGACGACCGGGCTCAGTCAGCGGTGAATGACAGCGCCAGGCCGAGCAGCGAGACGACGAGCGCCAGCCACCGCCACGCGTCACGCCGACGCCGGCCATCGGCGCATTGGCCGACATAGTTCGGGAGGCTCAGCGACGGATCGAAGATGTTGGCGCCGTTGGTCGGCGGGCTCGACAGCGCGTGGACGGTGAAGGCGAGTGCGATCGCCGCCGCCGCCCCGCGCCGGCCCGCACGCGGCGCCCGCCCTTAGCGCCACCGCCCACCAGGGCGACGGCGAGCAGCGCCAACAGGATGTCGGCGACTCGAGTACACCTGCCACGCCGTCGGGTCGTGCGGGACGTCCGCGGAGCTGCGCCGAGGATCCCCACTGCGCCAGGAACGCCGCCGAGAACTGGTGGCTCCAGGTCAAGAACAGCGACCCGAACAGCCCGACGGCGCCCAGGATGATCAGCCAGTCGGCGAACAGCTCCCTGCGGTCGTGGTTCATGGGCCGCGAACAGTAACCTCCGACTGGCAACATGTCAGACAGCGCCAATGGCCACCGCAGCGCGCTCCGCACCTGCCCGTTGTGCGAGGCGACCTGCGGGCTCGAGTTGACGCTCGACGGCGACGACGTCGTCTCGGTCCGCGGCGACCGCGACGATGTCTTCAGCCACGGCTTCATCTGCCCCAAGGGTTTCGCCCTCAAGGAGCTCCACGCCGATCCAGATCGCGTCCGAACTCCTCTGATCCGCCAGCCCGACGGGAGCTTCGCCGCCGCCAGCTGGGACGAGGCCTTCGCCCTGATCGCGGAACGGCTGCCCCCGTTGCTGGCCGCAGACCGCAATGCCGTCGGGGTGTACCTCGGCAATCCGACCGCCCACCTGCTGGACAACCTGCTCTACAGCAAGGTGCTGCTCCGGGCGCTCGGATCACGCAACGTGTTCTCCGCCAGCACCGTCGACCAGTTCCCCAAGCAGCTGGCCAGCGGCGCTGATGTTCGGAACCGCGACCAGCGTGCCCGTGCCCGGACGTCGATCGCACCGACCACCTGATGATCCTCGGCGCGAACCCGCTGGCCTCCAACGGCAGCCTGATGACCGCGCCGGACATGCGCGGTCGGCTGCGGGCGCTTTGCGGGCTCGCGGAGGCAAGCTCGTCGTGCTCGACCCGCGGCGCAGCCGTACCGCCGAGGAGGCCGACGAGCACCACTTCATCCGCCCGGGCACCGACGCCCAATTCATGTTCGCCATGGTCCACGTGCTGTTCGACGAGGGGCTGGCCACCCCGAGCGCCGAAATGGCGGTGATCACCAACGGGATCGACGAGGTTCGGTCGCTGGCTCAGCCGTTCACCCCCGAGGCCGTCGCCCCCATCTGCGGGATCGACGCGGACACGATCCGACGCCTGGCACGCGAGCTGGCGGCTGCGCCCCGGGCCGCGGTCTATGGGCGAATCGGGACCTGCACGCAGGAGTTCGGAACCCTGGCCAGTTGGTTGGTCGACGTGCTGAACCTCCTCTCGGGGAATCTCGACCGCGAGGGCGGCGCGATGTTCCCCAAGGCGGCGGCCGGGCACAGCAACGCCGCCGGCACGCCAGGACGTGGCCGGGGCGTCCGCTTCGGGCGCTGGACGACTCGCGTCCGCGGTCTGGCCGAGGTCTTTGGCGAGCTGCCCGTCGCATGCCTGGCCGAGGAGATCGACACACCCGGTGATGGTCAGATACGAGGGCTGATCACGATCAGCGGCAATCCCGTGGTGTCGACGCCGAACAGCGGACGGCTCGATGAGGCGCTCGCGCACCTCGAGTTCATGGTCAGCGTCGACGTCTACGTCAACGAGACCACCCGGCACGCCGACGTGATCCTGCCCGGTCCGTCGCCGCTGCGCCGTTCGCACTACGACCTGGCGCTCTACCAGTTCGCGGTTCGCAACGTGGCCCATTATTCGCCCCCCGTCCTCGAGCCCGATCCCGAGATCCGCGACGAATGGGTGTCGCTGCTGACGCTCGCCGGCATCGCTGCGGGGCTCGGCGCGGATGCGGACGTGGCGACGCTGGACGAGCAGGTCGCGCGAGCGCTGCTCGCAGCGTGAGGTGGGCACCCCCGGCTCGCCGGTGGCCGGTCGCGAGGTCGACGAGCTGCTGGCCGAGCTCGAGCCGCGCGTCGGCCCCGAGCGCTTGCTTGACGCGATGCTCCGCACGGGCCCCTATGGCGACGGCTTCGGATCGCGCCAGGACGGTTTCCTGCTCTCGCTCGCCGCACTTGAGGCCGCGCCGCATGGCATCGACCTCGGAGCGCTCCAGCCCGGCTGCCGGAGGTCCTGCGCACGCCGAGCGGGAAGATCGAGCTCGCCCCTGAGGCGATCGTCGCCGACGTCGATCGCCTCCGCGCCTCGCTGCTGACCCCGGCCGTCGATGGCGAGCTCGTGCTGATCGGCCGCCGCCAGCTGCGCTCGAACAATTCCTGGATGCACAACCTGCCGGTGCTGATCAAAGGCAAGCCGCGCTGCACGCTTCACGTCCACCCCGACGACGCGCTGGTCCGGCATCTGGTCGACGGCGAAGAGGCCGAGCTCACGTCCCGGACCGGGCGGATCGTCGTGCCCGTCGAGGTCACCGACGCGGTGATGCCGGGCGTGGTCAGCCTTCCGCACGGCTGGGGCCACGACGTCTCCGGCACCGCGCAGCGCGTGGCGTCCGCCCACGCGGGGACGAACAGCAATGTCCTCGCCGACGAGCGGCTGGTCGATGCGGTGTCCGGCAACGCGGTGCTGAACGGAATTCCGGTCGAGCTGGCCGCCGTGGGCGTCGGCGCCGCGGTCTAAGCCGCAGTCGCAGGTCGCAAGGCGCGCGCCGCCCGGCCCGCCGCGCGCAACCCTCAGGCCGCGCGCAACCTCAGGCCGCTCGCAACCCTCAGGCCGCGCAAACCCCCGACCGCGCGCAACCCGACAAAAGCAACACGATCCCGGTCCGGCGCGGCTCGTGGTCGATTTGTCAGCGTGAGGCCGACTTATGCGCCAACCTCTCGTTCGGCTCGGCGGTTTGTCACGTTAGCCGGCCTTCGTTCCTCGCTATATACCCGCTCGGCAAATGCGTCCCTGGATGGGCGCGCAGGCGCTGCATCTCCTGGACGAACCCGGGTGGCATCACCTCGGGCGGGGGCAGCGGTGAGCCGTAGTGCCGGGGTATCAGCATCGGGGCGGCGAGGGCCGCGAACGTGAGGTCGGCCGCCGTGACGCGGTCGCCGATGAGAAAGCGGCGCCCGTCGGAGAGGCGTTCGGCGACGTCGTCGAACACGTCATCGATCCGAACCAGCGCGGTCCGCGCTGCCCCTGCGTCGACACCCAGGAAGCGGCGGATCGACGACGCCGACAAGCGGCCCGGCGGCTCGAAAGCACAGCCGCTCCCAGCGCGGGACGCCGACCAGCGCCCACGGCGCCCAGCCGGCGGACGACCGGCAGGGTCTCGTGGTAGAGCCACAGCCGTCCGTCGGGTCCGAACTGCTGATCCAGCGCTGCTTCCAGCGCCGCCGCCTGCCTCGCCCAGCGGCCCATCCGGATACAGCCGCAGTTCGGGCTCGATCTGTGTGTCGCCCCAGCGCAGGATCTCCGTGGAGTCGGCCAGCACCTCCCCCGCGTCCGTCACGAGCACCGGGACGGTTCTCCCGCCGCCAGCGAACCGCGCGGCCAAGACGTGGATTATCTGCAGATGCGGCTGTTCGACGTACCGCACTCCGGCGCGATCGAGCGCCCAGCGCGCCTTCTCACAGAAGTGGCTGATGGGGATGGTCACCAGACGCTGGGTCACCTGGCGAGCCTCCCAGACCACGGCGCGCCGCGGGCGCTACGGTAGGTTTCCCATTCTCGGCCAGCTGATCTGAGGAGAACGATCGATGAGCACCCCGGTCAAGCTGAAGGCGCGCGGCGCGGCCGCATCGCTGGTCGAGCGCGTGCCCTCCGGTGGCACTCCGGCCGCTGCCGTCGCCCCCCCCGGGGAGCGGCCTCCGCCCCGTGATGGGCGATCCCGGGCTGCCGGTCCTCGGGCACACGCTGGAGTTTCTCCATGACGGCCTGCGCCACGCGCGGAGATACCACCAACGGTTGGGAACGGTGTTCTGGCTGAACGCGCTCGGCGGGCGCTGGGTCCAGGTGCTCGGACCCGACGGGCTTGAGACCGTGCTGGCAAACCGCGATCGCGCGTTCTCCAACAAGCTCGGCTGGGATCCGCTGATCGGGGCGTTCTTCGACCGCGGCGTGATGCTGATGGACTTCGAGGAGCACCGCCACCACCGGCGGATCATGCAACAGGCGTTCAAGCACGAGCGGCTGGTCGGGTACCTGGAGAAGATGAACCCGGCGATCGAGCGAGGGATCGCCCGCTGGCAGCCCGGCGGCGGCTTTCAGCTCTATCGAGCGGCCAAGCAGCTGACGCTCGACGTCGCCACCGAGGTGTTCGTCGGCGCCGAGCCGAGCGCCGAAGCAGATCGGTTGAACGCCGCCTTCATCGACGCCGTCGCTCGGCGGGCAGGCGATCATCCGCGCCGACGTGCCCGGGCGGCAAGTGGCATCGTGGGCTCGAGGGCCGGCGCCTGCTCGCGCAGTACTTCCGCAGCCAGCTGCCGGCCAAGCGCGCGAGCGAGGACGACGATCTGTTCAGCGTTCTCTGCCGGGCCGAGACCGAGGACGGCGAGCGCTTCAGCGACGAGGACGTCGTCAACCACATGATCTTCACGATGATGGCCGCCCACGACACGAGCACGATCACGCTGACGATGATGGGCTACTACCTGGCCAGACATCCCGAGTGGCAGGACCGCCTCCGCGTGCGAGTCCGCAGGCGCTGGGAAAGGCCGGCGATCGGCTACGAGGATCTCGACGCGCTGCCCTCGATGGACCTTGTGTTCAAGGAGACGCTGCGGATGAACGCGCCGGTGGGCGCGCTCGCCCGCCAGGCGATCAAAGACACCGAGATCGATGGCCACTACATCCCCCAGCGGCACCAAGCTGATGCTGGGCATCTACGCCACCCAACGGATGGAGCCGTGGTGGAGCGAACCCGGACACCTTCGACCCCGAGCGCTTCGAGCGACGCGCGCCGCGAAGACGCCGCGCACAGGTACGCCTGGACCCCGTTCGGCGGCGGGGTGCACAAGTGCATCGGCATGCACTTCGGCTCGATGGAGGTCAAGGCGATCATGCATCAACTGCTGCTGCGTAACTCGCTGGCGGATCCCGGCCGGCTACGAGCCGGTCCTCGACTTCGGCACCGGGCCGTTCCCGGGCGACGGCCTCCCGATCGAGCTTCTGCCGCTGCGCTAAGCGCCTCTCGGCTTTGCCTCAGTACCGCCGCGCAGACCAGATCACGCTGCCGGCGGCGTACGCGGCCCCCACCAGCAGCGCGAACCAGGCGAACTTCGCCTGCGGTCGTGTTCCACAGCTGCGAGGTGCCGGTCAGGGTGAGCACGGCCACACCGGCGGCGACGTAAAGAATTGCGCGGCGTCCGTCGCCGAGCGAGTACAGGGCGACGCGGTGCTCGCGATACTGGAGCATGGCGATCCAGGCGAACGATGCGAGGAACACGATCGAGATCGCCGAGATGACGACGCTACCGCCGGTTCCTCCCCCGGGAGCGAAATCGATCACCGCGGCGAGCGCAGCGATGATCAGGAGATTGAGGGCGGTCTTGCCGGTCATGACAGAAGTTGAGCGTACGCCGCTCGGCTCCGCCGTACGCGCGAGCGGTGATGACCACCCGGCCGTGGGCGTAGGGAGCGTCGACCTTCAGCAGCTGGCACGCCGCCACGGTTTGCGCGCGGCCGACCGTGCGCAGCCCGAACGGGCGCGAACGCCGTAGCCCTGCCTGAGCCGCCTGCACCGACACCCGCCCGCCGTGCCAGAGCTTGAGCTCCACCATCGGCCGCCGGGCCGTGCCCTGGCCGATCACCGCGAGCTTGATCTCGCTCCCGGGCGCAAGCCGGCCTCGCGCTGCGCGCGACGGCGCCGGTGCGTAACAGGTGAAGGCGTCGGCGCCGAGGCTGCGCAGCCCGGCCATGCCGCGAACCCGAGGTGCCCAAGACCGAACAGGTCCTCGACGCTGCGCAGCATCGAGAAATGGTTGTAGGCGGAGTTGTCGACAGTGCCGGGATCGATGTAGGGCGAGAGCAGGACGGCGCCGGTTCGCCCGCCGCCGCGGACCGAGGGTCAACCCGCCGTTGTTCGAGCGTGTTCGGGAACTGCGGGCTCGCCGCAGCACGCGCTGGCGTCGCTCCCGTCGGACTCGTCGAACAGGACCGCCAGCAGCCCGCCGTCGCGGTATGCCGCGGAGGCGAGAATCCGCGGCACCCAGGTCGACAGGAAGGCGTTGGCTCCGACCAGCCCGCCGCGGTGGCCGTCGACGCACGGCGAATCGTGGCCATCGTTGCAGAGGTTCGGCGTGATCAGCGAGTACGAGGGCGTGCTGCGCGGCCGAGGCGAGGTCGCCCGGAAGGCTCGTCAGCGGGACGTCGTCGCGGCGCGCAGGCGCCGGAATCAAGCAGCGAGTGGAAATACACGAACGGGTTGTGGCGGGCCGCGTACCCGTCTCCGCGCCGAGCGCTCTGCGTCGTGTCCTGGGCCCCGATCGCGGGATGGCGGCAGGCCACGCCCATGTCCTCCATGTAGCCCTTCCAGCTCAGCCCGGCGCGGGTGAGCTGGTCGGCGACCGTCTGCACCGCGCTCGGATAGACGCAGCCGAGCCCGCTCGCCTGGCCGCTCGGCCCCGATCGTCCCCGGGATCACGTGGAGGAACAGCTGGCAGTCGGTCTGGGTCAGCGGATTGGAGCCCTGGCCGCTGACCAGCGCGATGTAGTTTCCGAGGCTGACGTGGGTGACGCCGTAGTAGTTCGGGACCAGCGCGCCCATGTCGGGCAGCGTCTGCGACAGATACGGGGCGGGCTGAGGTCGCCGAACGTCTCGTCGAAGCCCTTGTTCTCGAGCATGATGATGAACACGTGCCTGATCGGGGGCTGCCCAGGCCGCGGCGCTGCGGCGGTGCGGACCGTGCGGCCAGCGAGCCGACCGGCAAGGGCCAGCGAGACCGCGCGAGCCGCATGGCCTGCACCGCGACGCCTCATTGCCCACCTGCCGCGTTCGGGCCCGGCGGCGGCGCAGCGCCGACTTCGTGCCGTGCACCGCCCGCCAGAGGATCTGGTCGAACACGTCCTGGGGGACCTGGTCGGGTGTGTGGAAGTTGTAACCCCGGGTCAGGGCCCGGTTCGCGGCGGTGTTCGGGTTGCGCTCCAGCAGCGGATAGCTCGGCGGAATCTGCGAGTACGGGGCGGCGTTGGCCGGCGTCGGCGTGAACGCGTCGTACATCGGCGTCGCGGTGGCATCGGCCAGCGAGAGCGGCCGCATGCCGAGGATCAGCTCCATCGAGCGGATCACCGAGAGCATGTCGTACCGGGTGTGGACCACCGCGCCCTGCTTTGCGTACGGGCTGATCACCGCGGCCGGCATGCGGTGCGCGTCGACGTGGTCGGCGCCGTCCTGGGAGTCGTCCTCGACCACGAAGATGGCCGAGGAGCGCCAGATGCTCGAGTGCGAGATCTCGGAGACGATCTGCGCGAGTCCGGCGTCGTTCTCGGCCACCATCGCGCGGGGCGAGCGGTCCCCGGGCGTCAGGCCGTCGGTGTGATCGCTGGGCAGGACCATGTAGGTGAACGCGGGCACGGAGTTGGTCGGCAGCCACTGGCGAAAGCGCGCCTGAAAGCACGAGAAGCGAGACTCCGACAGCAGCGGCGCCCCGGCCGGCAGCGCCGAGTCGTAGGTCTCCCGGCGCACGTGCAGGGCGCCGCTGATCGCGTCCACGCCGATCGAGGCGTCGTTGGGATAGCACTGGGTCAGGTAGCCCGAGCGGCGCGGCGCCGATGTCGGAGTGGAGGAACTTCTGGGCCACCAGCGCGGTCTGGGCCGGCGGTGTTGTCCTTGTCCAGCGCGGTCAGCGGCACCGTGCCCGGCGACCGCCTCGCCGAAGTTGTAGTAGGAGATGCCCTGCTGCTGGGCGCGGTCGAACAGGAACCCGGTCCCGGGCCAGGTGATGGAGAACACGCCGAAGTCGTAGGGCCGGCCGCGGCCGGCGTAGTTCTGCTGCCAGTTCTTGTGGACGTAGTCCGAGACCGCGCCCGCGCTGGTCCAGAAGTGGCCGTCGATCGACGCCTCGGAGTTCGCGTAGACGTGGTCCAGGAGCGGAAAGCGCTGCACCAGCGCGTGGAAGTTCGGCGTGATCCGCTTGCCGAACAGCGTCAGCTCGGGATCACCGTCTCCCCGCGGATCGTCGCCCAGCACCTGGTCGTAGGTCCGGTTCTCCCGCACGATGAAGAACACGTGCTTGATCGGGCCGCCCGGCCGCAGCGGCGTTCCCGGCGGCGCCGGCCTCATGGTTGATCGGCAGCAGCTGGCGGTTGGCGGCCAGCGTCATCGCCATGATCCGGCGGTCAGACGGAAATGGCATGATTCCGGCGCGCCCGGAGCTGAGCACCGCGGTCCCGGGATGCTGGAGCAGGTTGTTGTCGCTGGTGCTGATCGGATTCGGGCCGTTGGGGTTGCGCCCCGGAGCCGAATCCCTTGGCGGCGATCCACGTCAGCCGCGCCCGGCCGACCTGCACGTCGGCCGGATAGGCGGCGGTCGGAATCCGCCCGATCAGCGCGCCCGAGGGCAGCGCGAACACCGCCAGCTCGTCGGCCGCGGCCTCCGCGACCACCAGCCGCCGCCCGTCCGGGCGTGACCGTCAGGGCCACCGGAGACTCCCCGCCGCCCTGTGGGCGCTGCACCGACAGCACCTTCTCGAGGCTCATCGTCGCGGTGTTGATGACCGCCACCTGATCCTCGTTGGCGATGGCCACGTAGGCCCGGGGCGCGCGTGGGATCGATGGCGATCGCCTCCGGATGCGAGAGGTTGGCCGCCACCTGGATGTCCTTGCGCTTGGTGGCGTTCGCCAGCGAGATCACCGACACGGTTCCGGGCCCCTCGTTGGAGACCAGGCCGGTCTGGTTGTCGGGCAGGATCGCCGCTCCGTAGGGGAACGCGCCGGTCGGCACGTAGCGAACCGCGTGGGTCTGGGTGTCGATGATCGCCGCGGCATCGGCCAGGTTCAGCGGCACCAGCAGCGTGCGGCCGTTGGGCGAGATCGCCAGCCGGTCAGGCCACGCCAGGTGTCCGGACGTCTTGGGAGGAAAGTTCTCGGGCACCGGCGCGCAGCTGGGCGGCGGAACCGGGATCGTGCCGATCTCCGCCGCCCGCCCGTCGCCTGCGCTGTAGCGGAACACGTGGATCACATCGCCGCCGCGCCCCGGCAGACCGAGCCGGCGCTCATCGGTGTTGGACGAGTCCGCGACGCCGGAGACGTAGACCAGCGGCTGCGTGCGGTCGATCGCGATCCCGCCCGAGGCGCCGGGCAAGCGCGAGGATCTGGATCACCCGCGGGTGCTTGCCGGCGACCGCGACGATCCTGATGTCGTTGAGCGCCCGGCCGGTCGAGACGGTCCAGAGGAAGCGCCCGTCCGGCGTGAGGGCGCCGCCGGTGGGAAAGTGGCCGAGCGTGACCAGCTTCCCCTGGGGACTCAGCAGCCGGCCGTTGCCCGTGATCCGCAGGCTCGGGCCGATCCGTCCGGACCCTCCGCCGCCGGTCGCCGCCAGCGCGACGGCAGCCGCGGAGCACAACAAGACGAGCGCCGCATCAACGGTATACGGCGAGGAGGGCGCTTCACGAGCCCCAAGGATGACGGTCACGGGCGGACTCGTGTTAACGGAGTGTGACGAGGGATCGCGCGCGTTGCGCGACCTCGAGGCCGCTCCACCGGCGCCGTCGGGGGGTGCCGGTGCGGGAGCGGGCATGGCCTCGACGGGGCTGCCGTCGGCGCGCTCGGCGGCGAACCGGTAGCCGACGCCGAAGTGCGTGTGCACGTAGCGCCATTCGGGCGAGACCCGCTCGAGCTTCTGGCGCAGCTTGCGCACGAACACGTCGACCGAGCGATCGCCGCGGGCCATCGTGTAGCCCCAGACTCGCTGATAGATGTCCTCGCGCTCGAGCACGCGGCCCTCGGCCGCCGCGAGCTGCTGCAGCAGCTCGTATTCCTTGCGCGAGAGCGCGGCCGGCTCCTCGGCCGACCCGTAGGCGTCGAAGCGGTCGGGTCGGATGGCCAGCTCGCCGGCGGAGATGATCGCGTCCTCGGACCGGCTGGTCGCCGGCGCGGCGGCGCCGCAGCACGGCCTGGATCCGCGCGACCAGCTCCTCCGGATGGCAGGGCTTGGTGATCCAGTCGTCGGCTCCGGCCCGCAGCCCGCGGACCCGGTCGGCCACCGGTGCCGGCGGGCTGTGGACGAGCAGCGAGAGCCCGGGCAGCGCGTTCGCGATCCGCTCGATGTAGTCGAGCCCGGTCAGCGCCGGGTTGACGATCAGCGCGTGGATCCGCAATCGCGGCGAGCTGTTCGGGCCCGGGCGCGTACTGAAGGACCTCACGCTCCCAGCGCAACCCCGCGAAGCGGCGATCCAGCACGGTGATCAGGCCGCTGTCGTCATCGATGAGCGCGACCCTGACCCGGGTCGCTTCACTCGGCGCCATCTCCCGAGAGTGTAGGCGCAGATCAGGACGGGGCCCTGATCGTCAGCTCGCGACCTGCTCCCAGCGCTGGTAGAGCTCCTCCACCGCTCGCTTGGCCTCCTCGTGGCGCGCGGTCGACGAGGCGCTCTTTTTTGGGTCAGACCACGCGGCCGGTTCGGAGAGTTCGTCCTCGAGCGCACGGACCGCGGCTTCTGCGGCCTCGATCTCCGCCTCGAGCTGACGCTGAGCCTTCTTCTGGCCGGCGGCCGGCGCAGCCGATGCGTTGCGCTTGGCGGCGGCAGCCTTGGCGGTTTCGGCGGTTTTGGCGCTCCTGGCCGCCCTGGCCTGCGCCCCGGGCCGCGCGGCCCGCTCCTCACGGACCCGCACGTACTCAGGCCAGCCGCCGACGTAGCTGTGCAGCGTGCCGTCCTCGAAGGCGACGGTCCGGGTGCCCACCGCGTCGAGCAGCGCCCGGTCGTGGGAGACGAGCAGCAGCGAGCCCTCGAACCCCGCCAGCGCCTGCTCGAGCGCCTCGCGGCTCTCCAGATCGAGGTGGTTGGTCGGCTCGTCGAGGATCAGGACGTTGGCGCCCGAGTGCACGAGGATGGCCAGCGACAGCCGCCGGCGCTCGCCGCCGGAGAGGCCGTCGAGCGGCTTCTCGGCGTCCTCGCCGGAGAACAGGAACCGGCCCGAGCAGCGCCCGGGCCTTGTTGGGGCGTCAGCCCGGTCAGGTGCCCGGCGGCCTCGAGCACGGTGCGCGCGGTGCCGGCGGCCAGCTCCTCGGCGTGCTGGGAGAGAAATCCGAGCTTGACGTTGTGGCCGGTGCGGAGCTTGCCCTCCACCAACGGTCCGCCGCCCGGCTCAGGCTCGCCGATCTCCCGCAGCCCGGCCAGCGCCTCGATCAAGGTCGTCTTGCCGGCGCCGTTGGGCACCGACCAGCGAGACGTGCTCGCCCCGCTCGAGCCACAGCTCGGCCTCCGTCGAGCAGCGTGCGCTGCGCCCACCGAGACGCGCCCGTCGAGCAGCTCGAACACCACCCGCCCGCTGCGCTCGGGCGGCTTGAACGCGAATTGCAAGCGCCGGCGCCGTCGGCGGGGTCGCGGGCGATCCGGTCGATCTTCTCGAGCTTCTTGGCGCGCGACTGCGCCTGGCGCGCCCGCGTGCCGGCGCGGAACCGGGTGACGAACCGCTCGAGCCGCTCGATCTCCGCCTGCTGGCGCTCGATCGCGCGCCCCAGCGCGAGCTCCCGCGCCGCCCTCTCCCGGCGCCAGGCGTGCCAGGTGCCGGGGAAGAACCTGCCCCGCCCGGCCTCGAGCTCCAGCACCGAGGTCCCGACCGCCTCGAGGAACCAGCGGTCGTGGGCGACCAGCACGATCGCGGCGTCGAGCGCGACGAGATGCTGCTCGAGCCACTCGAGCGAGGCGATGTCGAGGTGGTTGGTCGGCTCGTCGAGCAGCAGCAGGTCCGGATCGCCGGCCAGCGCGCGCCCCAGCGAGGCGCGGGTCAGCTCGCCGCCGGAGAACGTCTCCAGCGAGCGATCGAGCTGCGGCGTCGTCGCGGAAGCCGAGGCCGTGCAGCGTCGACCAGCGCGCGGTCGCGCCAGTCGTAGCCGCCGGCGTGCTCGAGCCGCGCCTGGGCCTCGGCGTAGCGGTCGAGCGTCGCCTCATCGTGGGCACCGCCGGCCATCGCCTGCTCGAGCGAGCCAGCTCGACCTCGATCGCGACCAGCTCCCGCGCGCCCGACAGCACGTAGTCGCGCAGCGAGAGACCGCGCTCGCGCGGCGGTCGCTGGTCGTGCAGCGCGACCTTGGCGCCCTTGGCGAAGCACCAGCTCGCCCAGGTCGACCGAGGCCTCGCCGGCGAGCATCCGCAGCAGCGTCGTCTTGCCGGCGCCGTTGCGCCCGGACAGGGTCATCCGGTCGCGGCGCTCGAGCTTGAACGAGATCGCCGCGCAGCAGCGGCTCGCCGGCCATGTCCTTGCCGAGGTCCGATGCGATCACGACGGCCATGGCGCTCGATGGTAGGAGGACGAGCCGGCTCGCCGCGGGTAGGATCGCCGCGATGCGCCACTGCACCCCGGATCCCACCCTGGCCACCGGTGCCGCCGTCGAGCTGCCGCCGGCGCAGCACCGGTCCGCGTGCCCGACCGCGGCGAGTTCTTCCTCCGCGACACCGGCGGCGACGGGCCGGCGGTGATGCTGCTGCACGGCTGGATGGCCACCGCCGATCTCAACTGGGTCGGCGCCTACGCGCGCTCTGGCCGAGCGCCGGCTACCGGGTGCTGGCCATCGACCACCGCGGCCATGGGCGCGGCCTGCGGCCGCTCGTCCCGTTCCGGCTCGCCGACTGCGCCGCCGACGCGGCCGCCGTGCTGCGCGAGCTCGGCGTCGGCCCCGCGACCGTCGTCGGCTACTCGATGGGCGGCGCGATCGCCCAGCTCGTGGCGCGCGACCATCCCGACGTGGTCAGCGGCGTCGTGCTCAGCGGCACCGCCCAGCACTGGCAGGACCCGCGGACGCAGCGCTCGTTCAAGGCGATGGGCGCGCTCGGACTGGCGCTGTCGCTGGCCCCGCGGTCGCTTCTGGCGCGCGGGCTTCCGCCGCGTCGGGATCAGCGACACGCGCGACGCGGCCTGGCTGCAGTCCGAGCTGATGCGCCACTCCGCGCGGGACATCGCCGAGGCCGGGCGCGAGCTCGGGCGCTTTGACTCCCGGCCCTGGCTCGGCCACGATCGCAGCCGCCGATCGCCGTGCGTCGATCACCACCCGGGACGACCTCGTGCCCGCCGTGCAAGCAGCGCGAGCTCGCCGCAGGCGGCCGGGCGGGCCCGTGTTCGAGGCCGCGCTCAACCACCTGGAGGTCGTCGCCGGCGGGCCGAGCTACAACCCGTCGCTGCTGCAGGCGCATCGCGGCGGTCGGCGCCCGGCGCACAGGTGAAGGCCGCGTAGTCATCCGGTACGCTTGCGGCCGAGATGCGCGCGCAGCGCCGGATCATGACCGCGCTGCTCGCTGTTCAGCGTCACGCTGCTGAGCGTCGCCCCGGCTGGCCCTGGCCGGCGACCGACGGCGGCCAGGGCTGGTACGGCGAGACCAACGACAAGGTCATCACCAACGCGATGTTCCTCGTGATCGCCTTCTTCCCCGACGTGATCCTCGTCTCTCGCTGATTCAGTGGCGGCTGGACAAGCGCAAGCACGCGAAGATGGACGCCGCCAAGCGCCGGGCGGCCAGCGCCGACTGGCGCGGCGGCTGGTAGCGCCGGCCGGGCGATGAGCTACTTCGTCACCGGGGCCACCGGCTTCATCGGCCGGCACCTGGTCGAGCGCCTGCTCGAGCGCGAGGGCGACATCCACGTGCTCGTGCGCGAGGGCTCGCACGACAAGCTCGCCAGCGCTGATCGCCGAGAAGTGGGGCCCGGACGGCGCCAGCGAGCGGATCAAGCCGGTGATCGGCGACCTGGCCCAGCCCGCGGCTCGGGGTCTCCGCGCGAGCACGGTCGAGCGAGCTGACCGGGCAGGTCGACCACTTCTTCCACCTCGCCGCGATCTACGACATGACCGCCGACGAGGAGCGCAACCGGATCGCCAACGTCGAGGGCACGCGCCACGCCGTCGAGCTGGCCAACGCGCTGGGGCCGGGATGCTTTCACCACACGTCCTCGATCGCCGCCGCCGGCATGTACAAGGGCCTGTTCCGCGAGGACATGTTCGACGAGGGCCAGAAGCTCGACCATCCCTACCACCGGACCAAGTTCGAGGCCGAGAAGATCGCGCGCACCCAGACCACGGTCCCGTGGCGCGTGTACCGCCCGGCGATCGTCGTCGGCAACTCGCAGACCGGCGAGATGGACAAGATCGACGGGCCGTACTACTTCTTCACCGCGATCAAGATGGCCCGGCACTACCTGCCGGGCTGGTTCCCGCTGGTCGGCCCCGAGCTCGGCTACACGAACATCGTCCCGGTCGACTTCGTCGCCGCGGCGATGGACCACATCGCCCACCAGCCCGGGCTCGACGGTCAGGCGTTCCACCTGACCAACCCGAAGTCGCAGCGCTCCGGCGAGGTCATGAACGCGATCGCCGCCGCCGCCCACGCGCCGCAGATGTCGATGCGGATCGACACCAAGCTGCTCCAGGCGCTGCCCAAGGGCACGTTCTCGATGCTGATGCAGCTGCCCGGCCGCGCAAGGGCGTCCGGCGCGCGCTGCTGGCCGACTTCGGGATCCCCGAGGAGGTGCTCGGCTACATCGGGCTGACCGCCCAGTTCGACACCCGCGACACCGAGCGCGCGCTCGAGGGCAGCGGCATCGCGGTCCCGCCGCTCGACAGCTACGCGGACAAGCTGTGGGACTACTGGGAGCGCAACCTCGACCCCGACCTGTTCAAGGACCGCAGCTTCGAGGGCGCGGTCAACGGCAAGACGGTGCTGATCACCGGCGCCTCGAGCGGGATCGGCAAGGCCGCCGCGTTCAAGATCGCCCGGGCCGGCGGGATCCCGCTGCTCGTCGCCCGCAGCGCCGACAAGCTCGAGGAGACCAAGCAGCAGATCGAGGACATGGGCGGCACGGCCTACGCCTACTCGGCCGACATCTCCGACCCGGAGTCGGTCGAGGAGCTGTGCGAGCAGGTGCTCGCCGACCACCCCGCGGTCGACGTGCTGGTCAACAACGCCGGGCGGTCGATCCGCCGCTCGATCGCGCTCTCCTACGACCGCTTCCACGACTTCGAGCGCACGATCCAGCTCAACTACCTGGGCACGATCAAGCTGATCATGGGCCTGCTCCCGCACATGCGCGAGCGCAAGTCGGGCCTGATCGTCAACGTCTCCTCGATCGGCGTGCAGACCAACCCGCCGCGGTTCTCCGCCTACGTCGCCTCGAAGGCGGCGCTCGACGCCTGGACGCGCGTGGTCGGCTCGGAGTGCATCGGCGACAACGTCCACTTCACGACCATCCACATGCCGCTCGTGCGCACGCCGATGATCGCGCCGACGAAGATCTACGACAGCTTCCCGACGATCTCCCCCGAGGAGGCCGCCGACCTGATCTGCGAGGCGATCCGCGCCAAGCCCAAGCAGATCAACACCCGGCTGGGGACGTTCGGCGAGGTCGCCTACGCGCTGTTCCCCAAGGCGGTCGACCAGATCCTCTCGACCGCCTACAAGGTGTTCCCCGACTCGGCCGCCTCCAAGGGCCAGAAGGACCCCGAGGAGCACGCGTCGACCGAGCAGGTCGCGCTCGCGCATCTGATGCGCGGCGTCCACTGGTAGCGCGGCCTCGGCCATCGATGAGTTCCACCGACCTCCCGCTTCCGCCCCGTGAGGCGCTTGCCGAGGTCCGCGTCCGCGCGCCCTCCCGAGGCAATCGCCGCCTTGAGCGGCTGCTTGAGGCGGTCAACGCCGATCAACAGATCAAGGCGTGGTGGCACGTGTCCGCGGTCAACGCAACCCGCCGACTCGGCATGTCCGACCATTCATGGGTCCACATCCAGATCGTGCTCAACATCGGGCTCCGCCTCGCGCGCTTGCTGTTCCGCCGCGGCGTCACCCCGAGCGTGACCGCCGACTACGGCATGTCCGAACGTGACGCTGAGGTGGTGATCGCGGCCGGCTGCCTGCTGCACTGCGTCGGCATGTCAATCCACCGTGACGACCACGAGCGCTTCAGCCTGTTCCTCACCGCGGACAAGCTCGGGTCGCTGCTGGCCGACGTGTACGAGGAGCCTGAGCGCACGATCATCGCCTCCGAGACGCTGCATACGATCATTGGGCACCGTCGCAACGGCAACCCGTTCACCGTGGAGGCCGGAATCGTCCGGGTCGCCGATGCGCTGGACATGGCCCGCGGCCGCTCACGGGTGCCGTTCGAGGCCGGCCATCAGAACATCCACTCGCTCTCGGCCTACGCGATCGAGGAGGTGAAGATCTTGGCGGGGCGCGATCGCGCGGTGCGGGTGGAGATCGCGATGTCCAACAGCGCAGGCATCTATCAGGTCGACGAGCTCCTGGCAACCAAGCTCCGGGGCTCGGGCCTGGAGGAGCACATCGAGGTGATCGCGCGGATCGAGGCCGAGCACGAACAGCGCCTCCTTCCCGTGTTCCGGATCTGATCCTGTTTATGCGCCGGGGAGGCCTCCGATGCTGATTCTTTCCCGGATCTAGCGCTCGAGGTCCAGCAGCGCGCCCTCGCGCACGCCACCCCGGCCGATCTGCAGCGCGGTGCCGAACAACTCTGCGGCCGCTTGCAGGATCAGCATTCCGGCCGGCAGCAGCCGCACTCGCTCGTGGTCAAGCGCGAACCGCCGGGCCACCTCGGTGGCCGGCTCGGTCGCCAGCAGGTGCAGGGAGCGCGTGAGCGCCTCGTGGTCCAGAAGCGGGCCGGCCAGCCGACGTAGCGACGATGCGCTCCCCCCCACGGCGACGGCTTCGGCCGGGCTCGGGACAACGAGCCCACCGAGGACCTGCCTGATCTCCGCCCGCGCCGCTGCCAGTTCGCCGGCGGAGGGAGGATCTGAGTGCAGGCAGCGGTCGGCGAGGTCCCCGGAGCCGAGTCCGAACGAAACCGACCAGCTGACCTGGTCCGGGGCGCGGCCCACCACCAGCTCCGAGGAACCTCCGCCCACATCGACTACGCCGAGCGGGGCGGCTGGCACGTGGTCGAGGGTCTGGGCCGCTCCGGCGAAAGCCAGCCGCGCCTCCTCTGCGCCAGAGAGAATCTGCACCTCGAGCCCGCAGGCCCGGTGGACGGCCGCAGTCAGCTCAGCTCCGTTGGCGGCCCGCCGGATCGCCGCCGTGGCGACGCCTCGGACCTGCCCGGCACCCAGCTCGCGCGCGCTCTGCAACTGGGCGCTGACCACCTGGACGACCTCGTCGATCTTGGCCTGCGGGATCGTCCCACCGCCGCTCAGCTCCCGTCCGATGCGGGTGAAGGCACGTTCCTGGTGGACTTCCAGAATGCGGCCCGGCGCACATTCGGCGACCAGCAGCCGCGTCGTGTTCGAGCCGATGTCGATACAGGCGCGGCGCACGAGGGATCTACGCTAGCGGCTGCGCCGAGGGACCCGGACGCTCAGCACCGTCCCGGCAGGAGGCCTCAGCAGCGCTCTCACGCTGCCATGATGCCTGAGGTGACGGATCCAGCGATCGCCGTGCGCGGTTTGCGCAAGGCCTATGCAGACTTTGAGGCCGTCCGGGGAATCGACTTCGAGGTTCGCCGTGGCGAGGTGTTCGGTCTCCTGGGGCCCAACGGGGCGGGGAAGACGACGACGGTCGAGATCCTCGAGGGCTACCGGGAGCGCACCGAGGGCGAGGTCAGCGTGCTCGGTTGCGACCCTGGCCAGCGCCCCCGCGCGCTCCGTGCCCGCATGGGGATCGTGCTCCAGACCACCGGCCTGTACCGGCACATCAAGGTGCGCGAGGCGCTCGTCCACTTCGCCTCGATGTATCCCCACCCTCGCAGCGTCGACGAGGTGATCTCGCTGACCGGGCTGGAGGGCAAGGAGGACGCAATGTCACGCACCCTGTCCGGCGGGCAGCTGCGGCGCCTGGATCTCGCGCTCGCGCTGGTCGGCGATCCGGAGCTGATCTTCCTCGACGAGCCGACGACCGGCTTTGATCCCGCCGCTCGCCGAAACGCCTGGGAGACGATCCGCTCGCTCAAGCGGCTCGGCAAGACCGTCCTGCTCACCACCCACTATCTCGATGAAGCGCAGGAGCTGGCCGATCGCGTGGCCATCATCAAGGACGGCCGGATCCTCGTCGAGGGCGAGCCCGCCGAGCTTGGCGCCGGATCGGGTGACGCTCCCTACCTGGTGAGCTACCGCGCCGAGAACCGGGAGCTGGTGCAGCAACAGACCGACGACCCGACCTCGCTGCTGCACGAGCTCACCGGACAGGCGCTGGCGCGCGGGGAGCGACTCGAGGGGCTCACGGTGACCCGGCCGACGCTCGAGGACGTGTACCTGGAGCTGACCGCGGACGTGAGCGAAGATGCCTGACACGATCACGCTGGCCTGGCACCAATACCGGCTGGAGCGCAGGCTGTTCTGGCGCAACCCCAGCGCGGCGTTCTTCAACTTCCTGCTGCCGCTGTTGTTCCTGGCCTTCTTCGGCGCCATTTTCAACGGCAACCAGCACGACCTCAACGTGATCGTGCCGGGCATCGCGGGGATGAGCGTGATGTCCACGACGTTCACCGCGCTGGCCTTCAACATGACCTTCCTGCGCGAGCAGGGCGTGCTCAAGCGAATCCGGGGCACGCCGATGCCGGGCATCTCCTACCTGCTCGGGATCGCCGGCAACGCGATCACCAATACCGCGCTCCAGATCGTGATCATCACCGTGACCGGGCGGATCTTCTTCGGCATCGGCTGGCCGCGGGACTGGGCCGAGCTGATCGTGTTCGTCGCCGCGGGCGTCGTCTGCTTTGCCTCCCTCGGAGTCGCGTTCTCCCACGCGATCCCCAACTTCGACTCCGCGCCGGCCTACGTGAACGCGGTGTTCCTGCCCGTGATCTTCGTCTCCGGCGTGTTCTACGACGCCGCCAAGGCCCCGGGCTTCCTCAAGGGGATCGCTCAGGCCCTGCCGCTCAAGCACCTGATCGACGGGCTCTCGGGGGCGATGGTCAAGGGGACTTCGCTGGGCACGAACATCAGCGCGCTCGGCGTGATCGCGGCCTGGGCCGCGCTCGGGGTGGCGCTGGCGGTGCGCGGCTTCAGCTGGGAGCAGCGGCGCAGCTGAGCGCCGGCACACTCAGACCGCGAAAGGCCGGGGGCACGGCACCCTCGAGCCGGACCGGTTCGGCGGCCAGCGGTGAGCGCTCCCAGTCCTCTTTCAGCCAGGAGTAGAGGATCACGTCGTGAACCTGGTCGCCGTGCCGGTGCCAGCGACGCAGGACGCCCTCGCGGACGAAGCCGAGCTTGATCAGCGCAGCCTGCGAGCGCGGGTTGTGCAAGTCGGCGTAGGCACCGAGGCGCTCCAGTCCCAGACGCTCGGAAGGCCAGCCACGCGATCAGCGCCTTGGCCGCCGGGTTCGCTCCGCTGCCCCAATGCGCGCGGCCCAGCCAGGTTCCCACCACGGCGCGGCGATCACGCCGGCTGAACTCCGACAGCCCCGTCACCCCCAGTGGGCCGGACGCGCCGACAACGAGCAGGTCGAGCCGCTCCGCCCGCTCGCGCTCGGCGGCGAGCCCCGCGATGTACGCCGCCGGTTGCTCGATCGTCGTGTACGGGCCCCAGGAGAAGAACTGCGTCACCTGCGCATCGGAGCCCAGCTCGAGCAGCGCCCCGGCATCGGCCGGGATGGCGTAGCGTAAGCTCAGCGATCGCCCGGTCAGTTTCACCGCGGCGATGCTATAGGCGAGCGGAGCTGATGACGGGCACCCGCCGGTGAGCGATACGCTCGCGCAGCGATGAAGCAGCTCACCGACGACGTCTACCTCCTGGATGGGCTCCCGCGTTACGCGATCAACGTCTACGTGCGTCGGAGACGTGCTGGTCGATGCGGCGACTCGCCGCGCTGGCTCGCCGGATCCTCCGCCAGCTCCGCGGCCGGGAAATCACGACCCACGTCGCTCACGCATGCCCACCCGGATCACCAGGGCGCCAGCCATGAGGTGTGCGAGGCCCTGGGGCTCCCGCTGTGGTGCGGCGAGCGCGACGCCGACGCGGTGGAAGACGGCCGGATCGCCGAGCGTCAGCCGAAGCATCCGCTCAACAAGGTGATCGACCGGTTCTGGACCGGGCCGGCCCACCCCGTCACGCGACGCCTGCAAGAGGGTGACATGGTCGCCGGGTTCGAGGTGCTCGACGTCCCCGGTCATTCTGCCGGCCACATCGCGTTGTGGCGCGCCGCCGACCGGACCCTGATCTGCGGTGACGTATTCACCAACCTCGACACGCTCACCGGGATCCCGGGGCTGCATGAGCCGAAGCCGTTCTTCACCCCGGATCCGAGCGCCAACCGGGAATCGATGCGGCGCTTGGCGGCACTCGACCCGGAGCTCGTGCTGTTCGGCCACGGACGGCCGTTGCGCGACCCGGCGAAGCTCCGCGCCTTCACGGCCAAGCTGCCGCGGGGCTGAGCTTTGGCGCCTGGCATCCTGTGCCTATGTCGATCCGCGCCCGCTCGTGGCATACGAGTCATTCGTTCTCGCACGCGGAGTTTTCCGACCGAGCGCCTAGCCGCGCAACCGCCCGCCTCGGTCTCGGTCTGCCTGCCCGCGCGCAACGAAGCGGCAACCATCGGACCGATCCTCGAGCAGCTGGCGCCGCTGGTCGAGGCTGGGGCTGATCGATCAGATCGTCGTGGTCGATCACTCGACCGATGGGACGGGTGAGCTCGCCAGATCCCTGGGCGCCGAGGTCCATGACCAGGAGCTGCTGATGCCGGAGTTCGGCCCCGTGCTCGGCAAGGGCGACGCGATGTGGCGCGCGCTACCCGTGCTGCGCGGTGAGATCATCTGCTTTCTTGACGCCGACTCGGAGCAGTTTGGGGCGCATTTCGTCTGTGGGCTGCTGGGCCCGCTGCTGTGCGAGCCGGGGATCTCCTTCGTGAAGGGCTTCTACCGCCGGCCGTTTCGGATCGGCGAACTCACCCTCCCCGACGGTGGCGGGCGAGTCACCGAGCTGACCGCCCGGCCGCTGTTGAACATGTTCTATCCGGAGCTGGCAGCGGTCGCCCAACCGCTGGCCGGCGAAATCGCCGCGCGGCGGGAGGTTCTGACGCGGCTGCCGTTCGTGACGGGCTACGGCGTCGACATCGCGTTGCTGATCGATGCCTACGCGCTGCTCGACCTCGACGGGATCGCCCAGGTCGATCTCGACGTTCGCCAGAACGCCCATCAGCGACTGCAGGATCTGGGACCGATGGCGTTCGCCGTGCTCCAGGCAGTCACCACCCGCCTGCAGCGTGAGGGCCGGCTCGCCGGCCTGTTGCCGTCGACGCTGCTGGCTGCGGACGATGACGGCCCGGTCGTGGTGGAGAGTCGGCAGGTCGAACGCCCCCCGCTCGTAGACCTGCGTGCGGCGGCCTGAAACCTGCTGAACTGGCGCGATGCCACCTGCGCGTCCCCTCTGGCCGGCGCTGATCCTCGCGCTCATGCTCGGGATCTGCGGCTGCGGCGCCGCGTCGTCCACCCGTTCCACGAGCGCCGGCCGGACGCAGGGCAGCGTGAATGCCCTCGGCCTTCAGTCTCATCCGCAGGCGGTAGAGCCGAGCGTTGGCGGTGCCCAGGCCGCCTTGGGTGCGACCGACCCGGTCGGGGATCCCAATGCCCATGCGGTCTCGCTGGCCGAGGTCAAGCGGCAGCTGAAGATCGTCCAGGAGCTGAACTCGCTGGGCGCGGGCCAGGGCTTCGTGTTCCCGATCCTGCCACGATCGGTCGTCGTCTCCCCCAGCTCCTGGTCTCCAGACCAAGGTGTGGACATCGCCACCCTGGGCGGCGCGTGTGGCGCGGGCGCGGTTCTCGTAGCGGTCACCAACGGAGTGGTCGTGCAGGAGGGAATCTCCGGCTTTGGGCCCTCCGCCCCTGTCCTGAAGGTCGCCGGCGGCCCGCTCAACGGACGTTTCATCTACTACGGTCACGCGGCCCCGGCGCTGGTTCCGGTAGGGACCGTGGTCAGCGCCGGCGAGCCGATCGCCGAGGTGGGTTGCGGAATTGTCGGCATGTCCACCGGCCCCCATCTGGAGATCGGCATCAGCGCCGTCAACGGCCCCACCTGCTGTCCCGGCAACGGCCAGACCGCCCCGGCGATGCTGAACCTGCTGCAGCGGCTCTATGCGAGCTGAGCCCGAGCTAATCTGTTGAAACGAACGCCTGCCGTGCGGCGAGCGGGGCAATGGAAGTGCGCGGCGGATCGGACTGCGTGGTCATCACTCGGGCAGCTGCGCGAGGACCTGGTAGATCGATGCCCACCCGGTCTGGAATCCCATCCGCGCGGCGCGCAGATACAGCCGCCAGATCCTCCCGCGCTCGATGCCTGCGAGCTGCACCGCCCGCTCGTAGTTGTGGTCGAAGCGCTCGATCCAGTGGCGCAGCGTCTCCGCGTAATCCTCCGCGAGCCCCTCGACGTGGCGGGTGACGAAGCCGGCCCGCTCGAGCGCAAGCTCGATTCGCGACAGCGGCAGCGGTACGCCGTCGGGAAACACGAAGCGCTCGGAGAACGGTCCCTCGTCCGGGGTGTCGAAGTCCTTGAGCTTGGCGATCCCATGGTTGAGCAGCCGCCCGCCGGGGACGAGCAGGCCGGCCAGCCGCTCGGCGTAGAGATCGATCCGCTCCTCCCCCACGTGCTCCACCATGCCGATGCTGACGATGGCGTCGAAGGGATCCTCGACCACCTCACGGTAGTCAGCGATGCGAATCTCGACCCTGTCGGCGACGCCCGCCTCCCGGACACGCTCGCGGGCGAGCTCGGCTTGGCGCTCGGCCAGCGTCACTCCAAGCACCCGGACCCCGTGGTGGCGAGCGGCGTGGATGGCAAAGCTGCCCCAGCCGCATCCGACATCGAGAACGCGCTCGCCTTCCTGGAGGCCGAGTTTGGTGCACACCAGCTCGAGCTTGGCCTCCTGCGCCTCCTCGAGCGTGGTCGCCCCGCGAGAGAACAAGGCGCAGCTATAGGTCATCGAGCGATCGAGGAACAGGGAGAAAAACTCGTTGCCGACGTCGTAATGGTGTCTCACCGCCGCTCGGTCACGGGCGATCGTGTGCCGCTCACCACGGAGGCGAAGCTCGGCCGCCGGCGGGCGGGGAGGTAGCGTCAGGCCGCAGGCGCGCGCCACCGCCAGGCCGAGGCGCGCCTGTTGGCGCAGCGACAGCGGCGGAGGTTCAAAGGTGTCGACGATGCCCAGCGCGGCTTCCATGTCGTCGACCTCGATCAGCCCCGCGACGTAGGCCCGGCCGATGCCCAGTTCACCGGGCGCACGCAAGGCGTGGGCCAGCGCGCGCGGGGATCGCAACACGAACGTGGGCGCGTTCGCCTCGGTCGCCTCAACGAGGCTGCCATCCCAGAAGCGCACCGCGAACGGCCGCTGCGGCAGCGCCGCGCGGAGCTCGCGTTGCAGCGGCGCGGTGCGCGCCAGGAGCGCCCTGCTCACGCCGCCGAGGCCGCGGCCCGTCGCTGCATCCGACCCGGATCCACTCGGACCACATCCCAGGCAAGGCCCACGGCCTCAAGACTGCGGATGATCGCCGCGGAGGGATCGAGCTGCCAGCGCCGCAGGCCGTGCCGGTAGGACGTCGGGAAGGCGTGGTGGTTGTTGTGCCACGCCTCGCCCCAGGTCGGAATCGCCAGCCAAGCCAGGTTGCGGGACTCGTCCCCGGTGTCCCAGTCTTTGCGGCCAAAGAAGTGGCACAGCGAGTTGATGCTGAAGGTGGCGTGATGCATCAGGAAGATCCGCGCGGCACCGCCCCAGAGGAGCGCAGTGAGTCCGCCGGTGACCGATCCGGTCAGCGCGACGCCGAGCCCGAAGGCTGCGGCCAGCCCGGCCGCGACCCACAGGACAAAAGTGCGGTCGACGAAGCGGATCAGCGGGTCCGCGACCAGGTCCTTGGCGTAGCGGTTCTCATCCGCTACCTCCATGTCGCTGAACACCCAGCCCACATGCGCGTGCGCGAGTCCGCGGAGCGCCCCCTTCCAGCCGGTCCCGTGGCCATGGGGAGAGTGCGGATCGCCGGCCTCGTCGGAGAACTGATGGTGTTTGCGGTGGGTGGCCACCCAGTCGATCACCGGACCTTCGGCCGCCGCCGAGCCGAGCGCGGCAAACGCCGCGCGCAGCACCGGGTGGGTCTTGAAGCTCCGGTGCGTGAGCAGGCGGTGAAACCCGACGGTGATGCCGGTCCCGATCACCGCGTAGCTCAGGGCCAGGATCAGGATGTCCTGCCAGACCAGGAGGTTGCCCGTCCAGCCGAACCACATTCCGATCGCCAGCATGATCGGCGGAACGGCAGTCACCACGCCGCTGGCGATGCGATCGACGAGCGGCATTGAAACTGGTCGTACGTCTGAGACGGCTTGCGTAGCAGGCGCATCTCCCATGGCTGTTCTCCTGTCTGGCGGGCGACTGTAGCCCCGGGCAGTCGTCCGGCTTTGCGTGCGAGTCACTGAGCTTACCGATCTACCCGGGGGGACACGGACTGACGCGGCTGCGTGCTTTCGCCGCGCACCGGGTAGCCCCAGGGATCAACATGGACAAGGAGAAACAGGTTGTCTGAACATAACTCTGAGAGGACCGCTGGCGGTGTCGTCGGCAAGGTGCTCGGCAAGGCAAAAGAGGCGGTCGGCGCCGCTACCGGTCGTGATGATCTCGTCCGCGAGGGCCGCCTCCAGGACGCCCAGTCCGCGACCGAGCTGCGGGCTCGCAAGGACGCCGCCGAGGCCCAACAGCAGGAGCAACAGGCCCAGCTGGAGCGGGAACGTACCGAGACCGAGATCGAGCGCGAACGGCTTCAGAACGAGGTCGCCGCACAGCAGCATGAGCACCAGGCCGAGCAGGAGCGCATGGAGGCCGAGCGTCACGCAGCGGCTGAGGCCCGTGAGCGGGAAGCCGAGGCTGAGCGTCAGCGGGCGGCCGAGCACGAATCAGCCGAGCGCACCGAGCGTGCCGCTGAGCAGGCCCGGCTGTCGGCGACCGAAGAAGCGATCAAGCTCGACCGCGCCGCTCGCGAGGCCGAGGAGCGAGCAGACCGCATCGACCCAGAGGAGTCAAAGTGAGCATCCGCACAGCAGCCGTAGACCGTTACCTGAAGCTCGCCCGCATGCCCCTCGACGCCGCCACCCGGCTCCTACCCGGTAGCCGCACCGGCGCCGGCCCGGCGGCGAAACTGGCGGTTGACCGCGTTGACGCCACCGCTCGCGCTTTGGCGGGCACAGTGCTGCGCGATTCCGGGCTGCGCGAGGACGCCCGCCGCCGCCGCGCAGCCGCCAACGAACGCGGGCGCGCCGTGAAGCTGCGCACCCAGGCCGATGAAAAGGCCGACGCCGCCGAAGCCCGGGTCGAAGAGCGCCACGACGAGGCGCAGCGGCGGCGCCAGCAGGCCGACACCAAGACGAAGGCCCGGCGCCAGCGAGCGTCCGAAGATCATCAGCAGAAGTCCCAGCGTGCTGCCGCTGACGAGAAGCGTCGTCGTGAGGCCGCGCGCGAGGATAAGGCACGTCAGGACGCCGCCGTCGATGAGGCTGCTCCGAAGGCTCGGCTCGAGGCGCTGGACGCCAAAGCCGAGGCAGAACGGGAGCGCGAGAAGGCGCTCGCCGAGCGCGATGAGGCCGCCCGCCTCGGCGACGCTGCGGCCAGGGTGAAGGCCGCTCGCAAGCGGGCCTGAGGCTCGGAGACGTGTTCGGCGTCGCCCCGGCTCAGGCCGGCGCGACGCCGAGCCGTTTCACCACCACTTTGTCTCGCGCGCCTCGTCAGTGCCCCCGGTACGGTCGAGACTGTCGAGCGTGGACAGATCCGCCTCGGAGAGCTCGAAGTCGAAGATCTGGGCGTTCTCCTCGATTCGCTCACGGTGTGTCGACTTCGGGATCACGATCGCGCGGCGCTGAACGCACCAGCGCAGTAGCGCCTGGGCCGGGGTGCGTCCGAGCCGCTCGGAGATCTCCCGCACCTTCGGGTCGCCCAGGTGCTTCCCAGTACCCAGCGGGCTGTAGGCCTCGAGCGCGACGTCGTGCTCAGCACAGGCCTCGAGCAGCCGGCGGCGATACTCGAAGGGGCTGAACTGAACCTGGTTGACCGCCGGCGGAGTGCTGGCCACCGCCACGACCTCAGCGAGCTCGGCGGCGCTGAAGTTGGACACGCCGATCGAGCGGGCGTATCCCCGTTCACGGGCCCGTTCCATGCCCGGCCATGCCCAAGTGGGACCTCCCTGCGGCCAATGGATGATGTAGAGGTCGACCTGGTCGACGCCCAGGCGCCGCAGACTTTGCGCCGCCTCGGCCTCCGGGTCGTCGTGGGCGGGATAGAACTTCGTGGTCAGAAAGATCTCCTCGCGCGGGACCCCACTGTCCTTCAGCGCTCGGCCCACGCTCTCCTCGTTGCCGTAGGCCTGAGCGGTGTCGATGTGCCGATACCCAAGTTCCAGGGCCCAGCGGACGGCGTTCTCGCACTCGTCCCCGTTCGGCACCTGCCACACGCCGAGGCCCAGCACCGGCATCTGGTTCCCGTCGGCGAGCGTGCGCGACTCGGTGAGTGCTGCTTCACGTTGTTCTGCCATCTTCGGCTCCTCTGTTCGAATTCTCTTCTCAGCCTAGAGTTACCCCCACCGCACCATCCCAACGAGGAGATCCATGGGCTTCGACCAATACCACGAGCCGGCGGGTGAGCTGCCACCGCAGACGCGGACATTCGCGCGGTTGTGTGCCTCCCTGACCGAGGAGGCGGAGGCAATCGGCTGGTACGAGCAGCGCTTGGCGCTGGAAACCGACGCTGAAGCCCGCGCGGTCATGCGCGACGCGCAGGGCGAGGAGTTCAAGCATTTCAGCATGGACCTCGAGTTTCTCCTGCGCCGTGTGCCGGTCTGGCGACGGATCGCCGAGGGCGTCCTCTTTAAGAGCGGCGACATCGTCGAACACGGTGAGGAAGCCGAGGCGGAGGCCCTCGAGAACGGATCGAGCGGAAGCGAGGGCCCGGCAGCGGACGGTTCCCTTGGCATCGGAAGCCTGAAAGGAGCATCACGATGAGCCATCTTCTTCGCTCGCTGGCCCCGATCAGCGACTCCGGATGGGACATGCTGGATGACGAGGCCAAGCAGCGACTGGTGCCGGCGCTCGCGGCCCGCAAGCTGGTCGATTTCACCGGCCCCAAGGGCTGGTCGCAGTCAGCGATGAATCTGGGCCGCGTGAGCCCACTCGGCGATCCGCCGTGCACGGGAGTGGTCGGCGTACAGCGCCGCGTCCTCCCCTTCGTCGAAGTGCGCGCCGGCTTCGAGGTGGCGACGAGCGAGTTGCGTGACGCCGACCGCGGCGCCGCCGACGCCGACCTCGCGCTGCTTGACCGAGCCGCGCATCAGATCGCCGTGGCCGAGAACAAGGCCGTGTTTCATGGATGGCCCGATGCGTCGATCGTCGGCATCGCCGACGCCTCACCGCATGATCATCTGCACCTCGGCGAGTTGACCGACGCATATCCACGGCCCGTAGCTGCGGCCGTCGAGCGCCTTCTGCACAACGGGATCAGCGGCCCCTACGCGCTCGCGCTGGGCGGCGAGATGTACCAGCAGGTCGTGGAAACGGCGGAGCACGGCGGCTATCCGCTGCTCGATCATCTCGGCAAGATCCTCGACGGGCCAATCGTCTGGACTCCAGGGGTCCGCGGCGCGATCGTGCTCAGCCTGCGCGGGGGCGATTTCCTGTTCGAGTGTGGTCAGGACCTGTCGGTCGGCTACGAGAGCCACGACCGTGAGGCCGTCCAGCTCTACCTGGAGGAGAGCTTTGCTTTCCACGTCGCTACTCCCGAAGCCGCCGTTGTGCTCGAGGCCGCCTAGAGGAGTTGCTGGGACCGGGCTAGGCGATCGAGTCGATCGTCAGACGCCGCACACCGGCGGGCGTCTGGACCTCGACCACCGAGCCGACGCGGTGGCCGATCAGCGCCTTGGCGATCGGCGAGGCGACGGAAAGCGACCCCTGGGACGGCTTGGCCTCATGCGGAGACACGATCCTGAACGTCCGCTGGTTAGCTGAGGACCCGTCGGTGTAGGTCACCGTCGAACCGTGCTCGACGACCTCGGTGGAACCGGTCGTCTCGACCACGGTCGCGCTGCGAACCGACGCGCGGAGCTTGAGGATCCTCGTCTCCAGGTGGGCCTGATCCTCCTTGGCCGCGTGATACTCCGCGTTTTCCTTGAGGTCCCCCCACTCCCTGGCGGTCTTGATCCGAGCCGCAATCTGCGTGCGACCCGTGCTCTCAAGTTCGCGGAGATCTCGCTGGACCGTCGCGAGCTCCTCCGCGGTCATCGTGATGCCGTCGTCGTCCATGCCCTAACGCTAGCGCAGCCGCGAACTGGCTCAGGCCGGCGGGTCCCGCGGTTCCAAGAACGTGCCGCGATCGCGTCAGGACTTCCCCGCCCCCGAAGGGATAAACCGCGTCTTCCCTGTCGCCGATCCCTCTGAGGTCCCCGCCAGCACCTCAAACGCCTCCGCGGCCGCGAGCGGCCCGCCGGTTGCCTCAAAGCCATCGGCCACGCGACCTGCCCCGGCCGCCTTCGTCCTCGCCTCACGGACCTTTTCCCGCAACCTGTCTGCGCTCAGGCGCTGGATCGGGAGGCGAGTGCCGGCGTCCGCCACCTCAACCCTGCGGGCAACCTCCAACTGGTCCCGACCGAATGGCACCACGCAGACGGGGACGCCGGCGGCCAGCGCCTTCTGAGTCGCTCCAGCACCACCGTGCGTGATCGCGCACGTAGCCCTGGCCAGGATCGAGCGTGTGCGGCCAGAAATGTCTCGACGCGCGCGTTGGCCGGCAGCGGGCCGCTTGGCATCTTGGCCGAAGGCACGGTGGCGACGACCCGAACGGGCTCTTCGGCCAGGGCCTCGAGCGTCATGGCTGACGAGCCGTCCGTCGTCCTGAAACTCCGACGAGGTGCTGACCAGCACCAGCGGAGCATCACTTTCCGCAAGCCACTCGGGCGCGCTGGCCGCCGGCTCCCAAGCGCACGCGCCCACCATCAGCACCGAGTCCGGCCAGTCGGAGCGCGGATACTCAAGCGGCTCGGCGGTCATATAGAGGATCAGCGGCGGTGTCGTATACATCTCGTCGATCGTCGCCAAGGGCTGCACGCCGACGGAGGTCCGCACGGCGTTGAGGGCGGGGAAGCATGCCCGCTGAACCGATCGGGTCAGGAGGGGTCGCAGGACCCGGTCACGCAGGCGGTCCACCGGACCCGCCGGCGGTTTCAGCCCCGGCCCGAACGGCGGCGCGTCCGGCGAGGACAGGGGCATCGGATAGGGGAACCATTGGGCCCACGGACCACCCCACGCTTCTGCCACCGCCGTGGCCCCCCAGCTCATCGCATCGACCAGAATCGCGTCCGGGGTCTCGTCATCGATCGCGGCGCGCATGTCCTCGACCTCCGGCTCAGCTCGTCGACCGAATGTCGCCATCCCACGCTTCATCTTCCCGACCGGGCTGCGGGCCAGGTAGTCGTCATGTTCGATCTCCTCGATCAGGGGCGAGATGGGCGCAGCAGCGAAGCCCCGGTCCTGCATCGACGGCACCTGCGAGGCGAGCGTGCGCAGGGCGACCGTGTGGCCGCGTTGCGCCAGTTCGTCGATGATCGGGACGAGTGGATACAGGTGACCGCGCGCGGGCGAGGTGTAGGCAAGGACTTTCATCTTTTCTCCTGGAGCTGCCTTTCGATTGCCTGAACGAGGCTGGCTCGCATCTCAGCGCGGGTCAGGCCGAGGTCGTGCGACCAGATCCACCACACCTGCACGTCGCACAACGCGATCAAGGCAACGCGGCAGCGGGTCCGTGACTTCCCACGTTTGCGCCTCAGCCACTCTCCGAACGCGTAATCCACCCAGTCGTAATGCATCTGTCGTGCGGCGCGGCCGAGTTCGGTGACCGTGGGACTGACGCCGCGTCCTATCGCCATGGCACGGTCGCCGAAACGCTCGTAGTGATCGAGCAGGTTGTCCACCGCGCCGGCCACATCGTCGGTCGGAGCAGCCCAGCGCTGATCGCGCACCTGGTGATAACCCAGTTCCAGCATCTGCTCGAGCAGTCGCTGCTTGGAGCCGAAATGGCGGAGCAGCGTCTGCTTGGTCACCCCGGCGCTCACGGCAATTTCTGTCAGGGACACTTGTTCCCAGCGGCCCGAGAAGAATGCCTCAGCGGCAGCATTAATGAGCGCGTCTCGGTTCCGTTCCTGGGCCTCAGCCCGCGCAACCTGCGTATACGAGCGTGCCCCGGTGGCCACTTCCATGTTACCGACGGTAACGTGAAAATAGCCGGGTGTCAACTACCTCGACCGAAGCAGCTGGCGAACCGAACCCTGGAACGCGTCCGTCGTGAAGCATTGCGGTTCGGCGAACTCCTCCATGGCGAGGGCGTGGTCCCAGGAAGCGTCGGAAGCGGCGCGCAGCAGTGGCTTGGTCATCGCGACCGCGTGGGCCGGAAGGGATGCGATGCGATCGCACCACACCTCGGCTGCAGCCAGCAGCTCGCCGTGCGGAACGACCTCATGGACGAGGCCAAGCTCATGCGCGCGCTCGGCGCTGAGGTGCTGACCGCCGGCGTAGAAGGCGAACGCGCCTTGGTAGCCGAGGCGACGGGTGAGCGCCCACGAAGTCCCGACCTCCGGCAACAGCCCAAGGCGCCCGAAGGCGGGAACGATCTGGGCCCGCTCCGAGGCGAGCACCAGGTCGCAGGTCAGCGCCCACGCAAGCCCGACACCGGCCGCGGGACCGTTGAGAGCGGCGACGAAGGCGGTATCGCTCCGGGCGATGAGGCGTACCACGGCGCCGAACTCGTACCTGATCCAGCGCCAGATGTCGGTCGAGCCCTCGGGTGCCGCGAGCGCTTGCGGCGCTTGCTCCATCATCCGTAGATCGCCGCCGGCCGAGAATCCCGGGTCGGCTCCGGTGAGCACGATCGCGCGGATCGCGCGATCGCGGACAAGCCCCTGCAACGCAGCTTTGAGCTGGTGGACGAGCGGCGCGCTGAGAACGTTCAGTTTGTCCGGATCGTCGAGGGTCACGATCGCGCGGTCGGCACGGCGATCCACGCGTACGAGTTTTTCTGCGTGGTCGAGTCCGCTGGCGATCAGGTCGTCGTAGAAGGTCATGAGGGCTCCTTGAGTGCATTCCAGGCTGCTTGCGAGAGGGTGTCGGCGACGGCGGCAGGGGTGCGCCTGGCACGTCCGCCAAGCCAATGGCGGGTGTATTCGTGCGCCGGTCCGAGCCACAGGGCGTGGATCACGTCAAACGGCAACGCCCGCACCGCCCCGTAGTGGACGTGGGTTTGCCACCACGCCATCACCTCGGCGAAAAACTCACGGTTACGATCCCGCAGGGCGGCTCCCTCGGGACGGTGACTCAGCAGAAGGCTCGCCCCGGTGCGCTGCCGGCTCACCCAGCCCAGGTAGAACCTCACTCCCGCCTCGACGCCCTCCTCGGCGACGGGATGGGCTCGCAGGGCAGCCAGGAAGCCGGCCTGGAAGTCTTCGGTCAGCTCGAGAAACAGGGCGTCGACGAGCGCCGTCTTGTCAGCGAAGTGGTGGTACAGCGCCCCCACGCTGACCCCGGCCTCACGGCGAATGTCCTCAAGGCTGACCGCGAGGAGGCCGTCAGCTCCGAGTCGCATCAGCGCGGCGCCCAGCAATCGCTCGCGCGCCGAGGTGACCCCACGGCGCGGTCGGCCCGTCCGCTGATTGCGCTCCATAGATGACGCGCCCATACGAGCATTCATCTTGTCATACCGAGTAATCCTCTGCTATGTGCCCGGGCACGAGAATGCTCGCGGTGGTGACTGGAGAGGCGCTGGTGGGCGCTGCCGACAAGTAGACTCGCCCGCGATGTCCACTACCGGCCGTCGGCCCGATGCGGATGCGTTGATCGTGGTGGATCGCCTCGTCGGGTCCTATTACGACGAACATCCCGATCCGTCGGATCCTCTTCAAGCGGTGTCTTTTGGGACCTCGGGTCACCGTGGCAGCTCGTCGAACGGAACCTTCACGGAGGATCACGTGGTGGCGATCAGCGAGGCAATCGCGCGCTACCGCGCGGCGGAGGGAATCAACGGTCCGTTGTTCCTAGGCCGTGACACCCACGCGCTCTCGGAGCCCGCGTTCCGAACCGCCGTCGAGGTACTGGTCGCCAGTGGAATCGACGTGGCGGTTGATTCCGGGCTCGGCTATACCCCTACGCCCGCGATCTCGCACGCGATCCTGCAGCACAACGCGCGCGGAGAGGCGACAGCGGACGGAATCGTGATCACGCCGTCGCACAACCCGCCCGAGGACGGGGGCTTCAAGTACAACCCACCGCATGGCGGTCCAGCTGACACGGACGTCACGCGGCAGATCCAGGACACCGCCAACGAGCTGCTCCGGGGAACCCAAAGCGGCACGTCGCGTCAGAGCTACTCCGAGGCGATCAAGCATGCTCGCCGCTTCGACTACGTGTCCGCGTACGTGAACGACCTGCCAGAGGTTGTCAACATGGACGAGATCCGGGGCGCGGGCCTTCGCCTTGGGGTCGACCCTCTGGGCGGGGCGAGTGTCGCGTACTGGGAGGCGATCGCGAGCCGCTATCAGCTCGACCTCGAGGTCGTCAACGATCGGATCGACCCGACCTTCGCCTTCATGCCCCTCGACCACGACGGCAGGATCCGCATGGACTGCTCCTCGCCGGATGCCATGTCGGGTCTGATCTCGCTCAAGGACCGCTTCGACGTCGCCTTCGGCAACGACCCCGACGCGGATCGGCATGGCATCGTCACCCCGGACGCCGGCCTCCTGAATCCGAACCATTTCCTCGCGGCGGCGATCGCCTACCTGTTCGGCAGCGCGCGCCCGGAGTGGAGGGCTGACGCGGGTGCCGGCAAGACGATGGTCTCGAGCAGCATCATCGATCGCGTTGTGGCCGGTCTGGGACGTCGCCTCGTGGAGGTTCCCGTCGGATTCAAGTGGTTTGTCGAGGGCCTGCTCGACGGCGGGTTGGCATTCGGCGGTGAGGAGAGTGCGGGGGCGAGCTTTGTGCGGCGCGACGGCAGGGCGTGGACAACCGACAAAGACGGCCTGATCATGTGCCTGCTCGCGGCGGAGATGACGGCCCGCGGCGGCAAGGACCCCGGCGAGCTCTATGCGGAGCTGACCGGCCGATACGGTGCGCCGGTCTACCGGCGGGTCGACACCCCGGCGTCGCCCGAGCAGAAGCGCCTCTTGGGTGAGCTCGCGTCTGAGGACGTGCTGGCAACAGAGCTCGCTGGCGAACCGATCACGCACGTGCTCACGACGGCGCCGTCCGGTGCCTCGCTTGGGGGTGTCAAGGTGGTGACCCCGAGCGGCTGGTTCGCCGCGCGCCCGTCAGGGACGGAGGACGTTTACAAGCTTTACGCCGAAAGCTTCGTCGACGAACAGCACCTCGAGCGCATTCTGGAGCAGGCGCGGGAACTCCTCAGCCGCGTGCTCGCGGGCTGAACGCTTTGCCGATGGCTCACGAGCCGAAGCGCGTGGCCGTCGACGACCGAGTCGGCACGTGGCCGACGCTGCGGGCTATCGCCAGGGAACTTTGTAGAGGGTGTGTTCGCCGACGAGTCCCTTGAAGTGATGCTCGCCCTGGGGCTCGAACCGGAAGCTCGGATCGGTCTCCGTGTATTGCTTGAGCTCTGAGGACACGAGGATCTCTCCGCCCGCGGCCTGCGCAGCGATGCGCGCAGCCAGAACCACGTTGCGGCCGAGGAGCTGATCTGAATTGGTGATCACGAAGCCGGAGTGCAGTCCGACGCGAAGAGCCAGGGCCTCGGGCGCGCCGTGATTCTCAGCGCTGCTGAAGGTGCGCTGTAACTCGACCGCAGCATGGAGACCGCCGTGGGAGCTGTCGAAGGAGGCCAGGAATCCGTCATTCTCGAACTTGATGATCCGCCCATCGTGGTGCGCGACCAGTTGCTCGACGAGCAAATGATGGTCGCGGACCAGCTGCTCCCAGCGCTCGGGGCCCAGCTCCGAGGACACCGGGCCAGCATCCGCGATGTCGCTGAGGAGCAGCGTGAGCGCTCCGTCGGGGAGCTCAGACGGCCGGCGGCCGGCGTCACCGACTCCAGCGCCGAAGCGATCACGTCGATCGAGGTCAGGTCTGCCGAAGGTTCCATATCAAGCCCTTTGCGCCCCCGCCCTGGGGGCCGAGCATAGCTTGACACTCGCGGTCAACGCCAAGACAATCGCCTCCGGCCGATGAAGGGGGCTTTTGACAACGGGCACCACGTCAGCGCGTTCCCCCCGATCGGGGATTACGCGTTCCTATCCGACTGCCAGACCACCGCACTGGTGGCGCCAAACGGCAATGTCGAGTGGCTGTGCCTTCCGCGGATGGACTCGCCCAGCGTATTCGGCGCGATCCTAGATCGTGACGCGGGCGGGTTCCGGGTCGCTCCGGCCAACGTGAACGTCCCCGCCGCCCGGCGGTACATACCGGGGACGATGATCCTCGAGACCAGCTGGGAGACGAAGATGGGCTGGGTCATCGTGCGCGATGCGCTGAGCATCGGGCCCTGGCACCACCAGACCGAGCGCTCTCACAGTCACCGGCGCTCTCCCACCGACCACGACGCCGACCACGTCATGCTGCGGATGATCGAGTGCGTGCAGGGCTCGGTGGAGATCAAAGTCGAGTGCGAGCCGGCGTTCGACTACGGAGGGCTGGCCGCCGACTGGTCATACGGCGGGTCGGGATACACCGAGGCGTCGGCCACCTCAGAAGGCATGGATCTGGAGCTGCGGCTCGTGACCGACCTCCGGCTGGGTGTCGAGGGGCCGCGAGCGCGCGCGCGCACGATGTTGCACGAGGGCGAGGTTGCGTTCGTCGCGCTCGGCTGGTCTGAACATCCGCTGCCCACTCAGCTACGACGACGCCGCGGTGTGGCTCGCGCGCACGGGCCGCTTCTGGCAGGAATGGCTCAAGCACGGCACTTTTCCCGATCACCCGTGGCGCTCGCACCTGCAGCGCAGTGCTCTCACGCTCAAGGGCCTCACCTACGCGCCATCGGGGGCGATGATCGCGGCGGCCACGACGTCGCTGCCGGAAACGCCGGGCGGCGACCGAAACTGGGACTATCGCTACAGCTGGATCCGCGACTCGACGTTCATGCTCTGGGGCCTCTACACCCTTGGCTTTGACGAGGAGGCAAATGACTTCTTCTACTTCGTGGCCGATGTGGTCGAGGCGGAGGAGGGCGAGCTCCAGGTCATGTATGGGATCGGTGGCGAGAGCAAGCTCCAGGAGCAGGAACTCGACCACCTGTCCGGCTACGACCACGCACGCCCGGTGAGGATCGGCAATGGCGCTTACAACCAGCGCCAGCACGACGTCTGGGGCGTGGTGCTCGACTCGATCTACCTGCACACGCGCTCGCGCGATCAGCTCCCGGATCGTCTATGGCCGATCATCAAGCGTCAGGTGGAGGCAGCGCTGACCAACTGGCGCGACCCCGACCGTGGGATCTGGGAGGTCCGGGGCCAGCCCCGGCACTTCACCTCGTCGAAGCTGATGTGCTGGGTCGCCGCTCGACCGGGGGGCTCGGCTGGCCACCATCCGGGCCGATGACGCGATGGCCCGGCGCTGGGAGACCGCAGCCGGCGAGATCCACGCCGACATCTGCGCCCACGGGGTGGATCAGCGGGGTGTGTTCGTTCAGCATTACGAGACGGAGGCGTTGGACGCCTCGGTGCTGCTGATGCCGCTGGTGCGCTTCCTCCCGCCTGATGACCCGCGCATCCGGGACACCGTGCTGGCGATCGCAGAGGAGCTCACCGAGGAAGGGCTCGTCTTGCGCTACCGAGTCCAGGAAACCGACGACGGCTTCTCCGGGGAGGAGGGCACGTTCACCATCTGCTCGTTCTGGCTGGTCTCGGCCCTCGTCGAGATCGGAGAGCTGGCGCGTGCTCGCGGACTGTGCGAAAAGTTGCTCTCGTACGCGAGCCCGCTGGCGCTGTACGCCGAACAGCTCGACGCCGTCACTGGTCGTCATCTCGGCAACTTTCCGCAGGCCTTCACCCACCTGGCACTGATCAACGCCGTAGTCCACATCATCACCGCTGAGCGCCGGCAGGAGTTGCATGCGCTGGCGCCGGAGCCAGAACCGCAGAGGCCCTTCAGCGGCTTGTGAGTCGTGGCTCTCGAGCTACCCGCGAACAATCCAGTCGCGCGGGGTCGCCGACCTCAGCCGACCTTGACAGCCTCTCAATTTCGCCGTTATCCTGGCTGAGGCGAGCCCTGGGGACAACGAGAGCGGCTTTGAGGGCGTTGAGTTGATAGAGGTCCGCAAATGCACATGACTGGCGGCTCGCTTGAGCGTGGCACCATCGTCGCGGGTTACCGCATCGACGGGCCGATCGGGCACGGTGGTATGGGTGTTGTGTACCGCGCGACGCATGTGGCGCTCAACCGCGTGTACGCGCTGAAGGTGCTCGCCCCAGCTCTCGCTGCCGATGAGCAGTTCCGAGAGCGATTCAGGCGCGAGATGCAGATCGCCGCCTCGCTCCATCACCCGAATATCGTGGGTACCCATTACGCGGGCGAGCACGAGCGGTCGCTGTTCTTCGTGATGGACTTCATCGTCGGCACGGACCTTCGCGAGGTCATCCGGACGTCAGGCGCGCTCGAGCCAAACCGGGCCTGCGAGCTGCTCGTGCAGGTCGCCTCTGCGCTGGATGCCGCGCACGGACGAGGGCTGGTGCACCGGGACGTCAAGCCGGCCAACATCCTGCTCACCGTGAGAGACGGCGAGGAGCATTCGTACCTCACGGACTTCGGGCTGGCCAAGAAATACGACACGGTGACCGGCGTTGCGGGTCTGACGGCGATGGGAGCCGTGGTTGGCACCGTTGACTACATGGCCCCGGAACAAATCACCGGAGCCCACACCGATGCGCGCACCGACATCTATGCGCTCGGATGTGTCTTTTTCCAGATGCTAACCGGGGACGTGCCCTACGAGCGAGAGAACTCGGTGGCGACGCTGTTTGCGCACGTACACGCACCGCCTCCGCCGCTCACGGGAACGCTCGCCGAGCTCTATCCCACGTTCGGCGGTGTCATCGAAAAGGCGATGGCCAAAGAACCAGACGATCGCTACCTCTCCGCTGGGGATTTCGCTCGCGACGTCACAGCGGCGTTGAACGGAATGCGCTATGCGGGCCCCCCCAGGGTCACCGCGATCGGCGAGGCAGCGCCGCTGCCCAGTCGACACGAAGTCGCCGAGCCGGTTTCCCCGACCGTCGTCCCGCCGCGTGAGGAAACGCCGCCAAGTCGACAGGACGTCGTCACGCCTGCCGCGCCGACCGTCATCGCGTCCAGCGAGGCACCGTCGACGGCCGCCGCTGGGCACGACACCCTGGAACCTGCGCATCTCGCCTCGGTGCCCGCGCAACCTCCGCCTGAAGCAACCGTCGGGCCGGCCGGACTCGAGTCTGCCCCGGCCCGAGAAGCGACCGTGCCTCCGGCGGGACCTGAAGCTGGGGCGTTAGCGGCGCCAGCCGTTTCGTTCCCCAGCCCTGGAGGTCAAGCACCCGGAGGTCCGGATGCTCGCCGACCGCACTCGGGAAGGTTGCGATGGCTGGCACTCGCGGTCTTGCTGATCGGCGGGGCGATCGCTGCCGTCATCGTCCTGACTTCGAGCAGCTCACCGAAAGGCCCGACATTTGCGGCGGTCGAGAGTCCGGTACCGTCGAACAATGTCACCGGCAGCGGGAGCGCGTCGGTCCAGCTGCAGGGGAATGTGGCCACCGTCACGCTCCAAACGGATGGTCTGCTCACGGCTAATCATCTGATGCACATACATGGAGGCTCGGGCGCCTGCCCCACGGCGTCGGTGGGGGGCGTAGTGAATGGCCACCGGTTCATCAGCGCAAAGGACGGCGATCAATCGTATGGCGGGGCGGTCACGTCGCTGACTACGTCGGGCGACACCAGCCCGGTGAGCCACCTGTCGCGACCCCGGTTCCCATCGGTCGGAAACATCAGATACCAGCGGTCGATCCTCCTCGGCCCGGGGGTCGCCAATCTGATCCGGCAGGGCGAGGCCGTCATCGTCGTGCACGGCATTGACTACAACGGCAATGGCCGCTACGACGATGTCCTTGGCCTCGACGGCGAGGCAGCGGCGCCGGCCCTGTGCGGCGCCCTGTCACCGAACCAGGCGGCGGCCACGGGCCGGCCTTCGTCGCCGGTTGTCTACACAGCGTCATTGGGCGTGTACGGCGGGTCTCCGGCCGACACCCCGCCCGGCCCCGCGTTGCTGTGCCATGTGGGAGCCTCCGCAGCGACGCGGGCCAGGGTCGCTACCAGCTAGCAGCGGGACACGGGTGCGGATTACGCTCCGCCTGAGACAGCGTGGCTACGCGCGGAGTGGTGACTCTGCCCCGCTCGCCGGGGGCGGGGTGGGCGGCGTCAATCCGATGCTCAGCCGATCTTCCAGGTGAGGTCGTTCTGTCCGGGACCCTCGGCGGCCAGGACGACCTTGCCCACGCGCTGACTCGCTGGCAGCAGATAGATGTCGCAAGTCTGGAAGCTCTGGCCGGCGCCAAAACCCGCGGGCGGCTTGTGCTCCACGCATTGAGGCAGATCAGCGCCGGTCAGCAGCGGCGTCGCCTGCGCACCGGAGCTGTCGAAGACGTCGGGGCTCTGGGGCGCCCAACCCGAATAGTTCGACTGAACACCAGTGACGCTCTGCGTCACATAGAAGGCCACGTCGTTCTTGGGCGTGTTGCCGAGCAACGTCAGGCCCTTCAGGTCGTTCGGCCCCGCCTGCCTCACGCCGATGACCGCTGCCTTGTACTTGAAGGTCTTGGTGGTGTTGGTCGAAGTGCCGGGACGCTCGAGACTCGCAACCGTGCCCAGTTTCATCCCGCTCGAGCCGCCACCACCGCCGCAAGCCGCGAGTCCGAGCGTGGCAAGCGCCCCGCCGCAACTGATCAGCCCTCGTCCCTTCCCAGTCATCACATGCGAACACTATGGGAAGGCGCTGACGCCTGCCGGCCACGGCAGGCCCTGTCTGCATCCCGCCTAACGCACAAGGCCGCCCCAACTCCAGCGGGGCATAGCTGCCCCGGGAGCAACGACGGCGTCCACGGGCGAGTAGACCAGCACGTCGGCGACCGCCCAGTGCATGTAGTTGCTCAGAGCGGCGCGGAACTGAGGATCATCGGGCAGGCCGGCGTCGTCCATCGCCTCCGCAAAGCAGCGCTCGAAGCGCTGGCCAAGGTCGGCCATGTCTCCGTGCCCGGCGTGGATGTCCAACACGCCGGACTGGTCACCGCATGACTGCGAGTAGGTCGGCGGGCCGCCCATCACCTCGGCCCAGTAGGACGCGAGCCGTTCGACGTGCTGCGGATGTTGGTCCTCATGTGAGAACGGGTGGTTCAGCTCTGGATCGGCGAGGCAGCGGGCGTGATGCGCCGTGACGAGCGCGAGAAACGCCGACTCGCCGCCGGCGAACTCGAACAGTGTGGGACGCATGAGACCAGGCTACCGGTGCCCCGGATCTGCATCTGCATCGGCAGCAAGCGCATCCCCGGTGACGCTACGGTGGGCTCGATGCGGATCGCGACCTGGAACGTCAACTCGATCAAGCAGCGGCTGCCCCGGCTTCTCCCCTGGCTGGATGAGCGCCAGCCCGACGTCGTTTGCCTGCAGGAGACCAAGCTTGCCGACGACGGATTCGTCGATCTGCTCGGCGACGAGCTCGCCAACCGCGGGTACGCCGCCGCCGCTCCACGGCGAGGCGGCGTGGAATGGGGTGGCGATCCTCTCCCGCGTCGGACTGGACGACGTGGTGCCCGGACTCCCCGGCGCGCCCGGGTTCCCGCATCCGGAGGCGCGCGCGGTGTCCGCGACCTGCGGCGGGAATCCGGGTGGTCTCGGTGTACGTCCCCAACGGCCGCTCGCCGGGCTCCGAGCACTACCAGTACAAGCTCGCCTGGCTGGCGTCGCTCCGGGAGATGGTGGCCGCCGGCCCGGAGGCCACGATCGTCTGCGGCGACATGAACATCGCGCCGACCGACGACGACGTCTTCGATCCCGAGGCCTACGTTGGTCACACGCATGTCACGCCGCCCGAGCGGGCGGCGCTGGCCGAGCTGCAGGCGCTCGGCCTACATGATGTGGTGCGCGATCGCTGGCCGAACGAGCGCGTGTTCACCTACTGGGACTACCGGGCCGGGATGTTCCACCAGGACCTCGGGATGCGGATCGATCTGATCCTGGCCAGCGCACCGGTCGCCGAGCCGGGTCCGGGCGGCATGGGTCGACCGGCAGGCTCGCAAGGGCAAGGGACCGAGCGATCACGCGCCGGTGATCGTCGATCTGGACGAGGCGCCGGACGGGGACATCGGCCCGGTCGTCCCGCCGCCCTCCGCGCCGGCCGCCAAGCGCGGCTCGGCCAAGCTGCCTCAGTCGCGCTGAGCGCAGCGCGCGGGCGCTCAGCTCCGCGGGCGGTCCCGGTCACGCGATGGCTGGACGCGCTTTGGCTCTCCCGGCATCTTCGGGTAGTCGGGCGGATAGGGCATGTCGCCCTGTCCCTCGGCGGCGTCGTTCTCGTACATGTCCAGCAGCGGCTGCAGCGAGTGGGCCATGTCGTCGATCGCGGCGTGGCGATCGCCCACCTCGGCAAACCGGGCCGGCATCGTCGCCACGGTGAATTGCTCGGGCGCGACCTCGGGGAGTTCGTCCCAGCGTCAGCGGCGCCGAGACCGGCGCCCCCGGCTTCGGCCGGACGCTGTAGGCCGAGGCGATCGTGCGGTCGCGCGCGTTCTGGTTGTAGTCGATGAAGATGCGCTCGCCGCGCTCCTCCTTCCACCATTTGGTCGTCACCTGGTCCGGAAGCCGCCGCTCGAGTTCACGGCCGAACGCGATCGCGGCGTGGCGGACGTCGGTGAAGGTCCAGCGTGGCTCGATCCGGACATAGATGTGGACGCCTCGGCCGCCCGAGGTCTTCGGGAAGCCGGTGTAACCGAGCTCCTCCAATAGCGCGCGCGCGTGCGCGGCCACGCGCACGGCGTCCGCGAAGTCGGTGCCGGGCTGCGGGTCGAGGTCGATGCGCAGCTCGTCCGGGTGATCGACGTCCTCGCGGCGGACCGGCCACGGGTGAAAGGTGATCGTGCCCATCTGCGCCGCCCAGCCGACGACGGCCAGCTCGGTGGGGCAGACCTCATCCGCGTGACGACCCGAGGGGAACTGGATTTCCGCGGTCTCGACGTAGTCGGGTGCTCCGCGTGGAATGCGCTTCTGGTAGAAGGCGTCGCCGCCGCCCTTCTCGCGGGTCGAGAGGACGATGCCCGGATGCACGCCCTTCGGCCAGCGCTCCAGCGTCGTCGGTCGGCGCTGGAGCGCGCGCATGATCCCGTCCCCGACGGCGAGGTAGTACTTGACGACGTCGAGCTTCGTGACCGGGGCCGAGCGCTCGGTGGCCGGGAAGATCACCCGCTCGGGGTTGGACACGCGCAAGTCCCGCCCACCGGCGTCGACCATGATTGCCTCAGAAGCGGCCATGCCCCGGAGTTCTACCGGGACGGGCGGCGCTAGTCAGCCCACCAGCCGCGGCGGCCTTCGACGTCTTCACGCGGAACCTCGCCGAGGTTCGGTGCGCCGATGACGATGATCTCGAGGCCCCCCGGCCCGGCCTCGTAGCCTCGCCCGCGAGCGCTGACCCCACCCACGTCCGTGACCTCCTGACACCCCCTGAGCGACGACACCGAGCCCCGCCTCATACACTAGCCGCGAGCTACGGAGAGTTCCCCACCAGCCTGCACTGGAGTCTAATGGCGATCGAGCGTTCGCTGCCGGGGGTAGTTCAGCCCGGGATGTCAAGGTCGCCAGCTAGCACACGCCGCTTGCCCGCTGCTTGGTGGTGTGGCGCGGCCGTGGCCCTCAGCCTGATCGCTGAGATGGTGTTTATGCACGCCTCGTGGTTCTTCCTCGATGACGTCCGGAATCTGGCCGAGGCACGTCGGGAGGGCCTCTCGTGGCATTTCCTCATCGCGCCGATCGGCCAGCACTTCACGCCAGGTCATCGTTTCCTTGATTGGCTTTCTGCCGTGCCGCTTGACCGCAGCTGGTCTGGCGCGATCTTGATCATCGTTGTCTTTACGGCCGTGATGCTCGCCTATCTGGCGGGCATCCTGGCCCTGCTCTTTGGAGCCCACAAGCGAAACGCGATTGCGGTGTTGCTCGCCGGAACCGCCTGGCCGCTCCTGGGGACTGCTCAATGGTTCGCCGGTGGATCGTTGGCGATTCCTGTGGCCGCGGCGATCACTGGTGCGGTATTCCACCACGTGCGTTGGCGGCTTCGATCTCAGCGGCACGATTGGGTCTGTGCGGCTGCGTGGACGGTAATCGCGTTGCTGTTCTCAGAGCAGGCGATCTTGATTCCTGCCGTCCTGTTCGTGTTCTCTCTCGCCGCATGCCCACGGCGGCCTGACCGGCGAACCGTCCGGACCGAGATCGTTGCCGTCCTGCCATCCATCGCTGCTGCGCTCGCGCTTGCTCTGTATGAGAAAGCGCAGCCATGGGCCGCGAGTGCGGCGGTGCCCTCCGTTTCTGATGCGGTCGAACTGGTCAAGGTCATCGCCGTCCGGGCACTGCTGCCCGGGCTCGCCGGGATCGGGATGGACGGAGCCCCTCCGGATCCCTCGCGAGAGGTGATCATGCGCGCGTTGATGGCAGGGGTGGTGGTGGGCGCGTTCATCGCCGCCGTGTGGCTTCATAAGCGCTGGCTCCTAGCGGCTCTGCTAGCCGGTTGCGGTGCCGTATTGACCGCGCTGCCGATCGGAGCGGCTCGGCTCGGCCTCGGTGTGTCGATCAGCGGGTCGGAGCCGCGATACCTACTCCTCGCTGTCTTATTCACGGCCGTCGCTGTGGGGGCGCTTCTATCACCACAGCCCGACCGGCAGCCACGTACGCTGGCGGGGACAGTTCCCGTGACCGCAGTGCTCGGAATTGCCTGGGCCGCTGTGTACGTGGCCAACCTCACCTACACCTATCACGCTCGCCGTGTCGCGCTGAACTTCGCCCAAGCCTCACACCGGCTCACCGTGCGACTCGCGGATGGGCTCGAGCGCGTGATCAGAACCGGATACGCGAACACACTGGTCGACGGCACACTGCCCTTTCCACTCTTCTACCCCCAGGCGTCGGGCAATCTACGCTCGGCCTACAGCTCGTTCTTCGTTGGCGAACAGCTTCAGACGCCAGGAGTACCAGGCAGCCGGGGCGAGCTGCTATCGATTGCGGACAACGGCGTCGTCGAACCCACGGCGTTCAAAGCCACCGGGCCAACCATCACCTGCCGCAAGCAGCGTACTTGCTCCATTCCTACTCGTACCGATGGCCCGGCCTCGTCATCACAGGCGCTCCGCTTTAGGCTGAACCAGCCAGCCCTGCCTGGGAACTTGTTGCACTACCACGTCGACGGTCCGCCGGATGCTTCGCCCGACCGCACCCTCACGATCCCCGCCGGAGCTACCAGTTTTGTCGTGCCCTCCACCGATGCCGAGCCACAACGCGTCGTCCTTACGTTCACCGATCGGCTCCTCCGTGTCCGCTCTGTCGAAGCCGGCACGGTACAACCCCAGCCGGGAGCCGGCTAGCGGCCATCAGGCTCGATGCTTACCTTGCCCCTCACTAGTCGGGAGCATCGGCAACCGGCCTGGAGCGGTTCGCACGGCCATAGGCAGTTCCGCGGCCGTCTACCTGGGACGAGCCCTCGCCCGCGATCGCCGGGACAGGCTGCGCACGGCGGCTCGGGCAAGATCCGTCCCCATCTTCAGCACACCGTCCACCACTCTGGTCCTATTTGGCGGACCGTCGAACGCCGAGTACCGGCTGGCCAATCGTCCCTTAATCAAACAAGAAAAACCCCGCAATGAGCAGGGCTTTTCTTCGCAAGGTGGAGACGGCGGGAATTGAACCCGCGTCCGCGGTCGCGTGAAAGGTGGCGTCTACGAGCGTATCCGGCGCTCTGATCTCACCCTCGACTAGCCACGCCGGCCGGGTTGTCGAGGGCCAGCTCCAAAGAATGTCCCCGGCTCGGCTGGAGCGAACCTCACCGGGTAAGCCTGCTGATTGATCCCGGCATCTCCCCCGCAGGCGAGGGGAGGCCGAGAGACACTGGTCAACTACTGGTTAAGCAGCAGCCAGACCGAGGTCGAAATTGTGCGTGTCCGCACTTATTGTTTTCCGGGGGTTTTACGAGGCCACCCGGAACCTCGACTCGCAACCACCCCCACGAAACGACCACGTCGAAGCCTGTCGTCCCCGGGGGTTTACTTATGTCCTCTCATTGTAGACGTGCGATCGCGCTCGGGCCGGCAGCAACTGAAGAGCATCGTAAATCCGTCGAGAGCAGGATTTCTCGCTGTCACAATCAGTGGGCTATGGAATCGGGTCACAACTGGCTTCAGGCCCCGCCGCCCCCGACGGGGCTCGAGCGCATCGCCGAGGAGCCGGGCTCACCCGTTCGAGCCGCAGAAGCCCTCGCTGTTCAAGCGCACGATCGCGCCCGCGATCGCCGCGATCGCCGCCTTCCTGGCCAAGTTCAAGGCGATCCTGCTGCTGCTCCCGAAGATCAAGCTGCTGTCCACCTCCGGGACGATGCTCGTCTCGGTCGCCGCCTACACCCTGATCTGGGGCTTCCCGTTCGCCGCCGGCTTCGTCGTCCTGCTGCTCGTGCACGAGCTCGGCCACGTGATCCAGCTCCGCCGCGAGGGAATCAAGGCGAGCTGGCCGATGTTCATCCCCTTCATGGGCGCGGTGATCACCGCCCGCTCGCTGGGCGACAACGCGCTCGCCGAGGCCCGTGTCGGCCTCGCCGGGCCGATCCTCGGCAGCATCGGCTCGGCCGCCTGCATCCTGATCTGGCACGCGACCGGCAACGACATCTGGCGAGCGCTGGCCTTCACCGGCTTCTTCCTGAACCTGTTCAACCTGCTTCCGGTGGTCCCGCTCGACGGAGGCCGCGCGATGGCTGCGATGGCTCCCTGGATGTGGTTTGTCGGCTTCGCCGGGCTGATCGCGCTGGCGTTCGTCTTCCCCAACCCGGTGATCCTGATCATCATCCTGTTCGGCGGCCTCGAGACCCACCGGCGCTGGAAGCAGCGCCGCCAGGGCGGCGAGGAGCAGCAGGCCTACTACCGCGTCAAGCCGCTCGACCGCCTGCTCGTGGCGGCCGTGTACCTGTCGCTGATCGCGCTGCTGGTCGTCGGCATGCAGGCCACGCACCTGCCGCGCACCCTGCCCTAGGGTGCAGCCGCGGCGAGCCGGAGCGTTGGCTCAGCGGGCGCTGGGCGGCGGGGCGGCATCACGCGCGTTCGTTCGTCACGCGTGCGCTGCGCCCACCAGAACGTGTAGACGAGCGCGACGAGCAGTCCGACGAGACCAACCACGAACAGCACGGTCCCGGTCGTCTGCAGGTCAAGCCAGCTGACATGCGCCGTCACGGCCCATTTCAGGATCGCGCCGGCAGCGATCAGCAGCGAGTGAACCACCGATGGTCATCGACGCCCACTCTACCCGCAAACCGGACGAGCCGTGCACCATCGAACCCGGAGGGACCTAGCGCTGGCGCGTCTCGCAGCTCCCGCTGAACGTCCCGCGCCATGTCCCGCTTGCGGATCGAATCCCGCTTGTCGTAATGATCCTTGCCCTTGGCCAGCGCGATCTCGACCTTCGCTCGTGATCGTCGACCGGCGAAGTAGATCCGGGTTGGCACGAGCGTCAGCCCACGCTCCTGCGTACGGCCGATCAAACGCTCGATTTCGCTGCGGTGCAGGAGCAGCTTCCGCGGGCGCTCCGGCTCGTGATTCGCACGCGAGGCGGGACCGTAGGGTGGGATGTATAACCCGATCAGCCACACCTCCCCGTCGCGCACAGCCGCGTATGAATCCTTGAGCTGCGCCTTGCCCTCGCGCAGCGACTTCACCTCGGTGCCGGTCAGCATGATCCCCGCCTCCAAGCGCTCGAGCAGGTTGTAGCGGTAGGCCGCCTGCCGGTTCGACGCGACATCCCCGGGTGCTGCCTTGCGCTTACGCCCCTTGGCCATGGCTCAATCCTCCTCCGAAGCAGGCATCAGGTCCACCCTGCCCCGCGGGGCGTCGATCCGTCCCACGCGCACGGTGATCGGATCGCCCAAGCGGATTGCACCCCCGTTGCGGGTGCCGACAAGAATCGTCCCCAGCTCGCCGAGCTCCCACCAGTCGTCGCGCAGCCGCCGTACGGGGAGCATGCCCTCATAGAGGCTGTCCGGGCCGAAGGCGACGAACGCTCCGGAGGAGATCAACCCGACCACCTCACCTTCGAATCGCCGCTCACGGCCCGAGGAGCCGGCCAGCAGACGCTCGAGCAGGAAGCATCGGGCCACGTCGTCCGCGTCTCGCTCGATGGTCATCGCCTCGCGCTCGCGCGAGGAGGTCCAAGGGCCGGCGGAAGCCACCCAGGACGCATCGGGAGCGGCGACGTCACCGGTCATCGGCAGACAGCAGCGCGCGGTGGCAGATCAGATCTGGATAGCGCCGGATCGGCGACGTGAAGTGGCAGTAGCGCGGTGACTGCAGCCCCGCATGGCCGAGATTTCGGTTGTCGTAATAGGCCTGCTTGAGCGAGCGCAGGATGAGACTGGTGAGCGCGCGCTGGCCGTGACCGGTGCGCGTGACCCAGTCGGTGACCAGTTGGGAGGCCTCGCCGACCACGTCCGCCGCCTGCTGCGGCGTCAAATGCCCGCCGGGAACCGGTGGAGTCGGTACGCCGAGCGAGGCCAATTGGTCGATCAGCCGCTCCACCGCAGGCGCTTCGGGGCGCTCGTGGACGCGGTAGAGCGCGGGGATCCGCCGCTCCTCCAGAAACCGGGCCACCTGCTCGTTGGCGGCGATCATCAGATGTTCGATCAGGCGGTGCGATTCGGTCTGGCGCACGGGCTCGGCGTGCTGAACATCGCCCTCCCGGTCAAACGCGAATTGCGGCTCGGCGGAGTCGAGCACCAACGCCGCCCGTGAGGCGCGCCGGGCTCCCAGCGCTGCCGCGGCTGTGCGCGCTGCAGCGAGCGAGTCCCCCCAGGGGGCGGACGCGGTCCGCCGCCCGGCGAAGATCTCGTCGACCTGTTCGTAGTCCAGCCGCTCATCGGAGCGGATCACCGACCGGTAGAACGCGGCACGAGAAACCTTCTCGCCGGTCACGTCATCTCCACGGTCACCGTCAGGCGGTCCGCGCCGGTCACGAGAGAGCAGGCGTTGTTGGACAGCTGCGGGGGAAGCATCGGCTCGACCGCTCCGGGCACGTAGACGCTGGTGGCGCGGCGGTAGGCCTCTCGATCGATCAGCGACCGTGGCGCCACGAAGGCGCTGACGTCAGCGATGTGCACCCACACGCGCAGCGAGCCGTCGGGCTCGCGTGAGGCGGAGATGGCGTCATCGAAGTCCTGGGCGCTCGCCGGGTCGATGGTGAATGTCGGCAGCGCGCGCAGGTCCCGGCGAGCTGATCCCTGGTCGGGACGGCCCTGGACGTCCCGGGCCTCGCGCTCCAGCGCCGGATCGAAGCCGCGCCGCAGTCCGCGGTCGATCATCAGCGCCTCGATCACGTCGCGCGCCACATCAGGACGGCCCAGCCGCCGTGCGATCGACGCCACGCCCGCGGCCACGCCCGTCCTGACGGCGCGGGCGGGCCAAGCACGACGAGATCGCCGACTGAGAAGCGGCGGTCGCGGCTGACCACGACGCGCGGGCCACTGCCGAAGAACGGCTCGGCGACGAGGAACTTGCCGCGGCGCTCGAGCACCGCCACGCGAGCACCCGGAGGCGCCGCCCGACCGGTTGCGCTCACCGGATCTCGGCGGCCACGGTCCGCTTGGCGACCGTCAGTCCCGGTGTCACCGGGGCCACGCGGATTGCTGAGCGCATAGACGTCCGGGGTGATACCCGCGCCCTCGGTGACTCCCGGGCCGCCGACGTTGTGGCCGCTCGGCTCAAACCACTGACCGGTCACGATGTCCAGGGCCCCGCCGTTGGAGAGGGACTGGAGCTCCTGAAAGACGCCCTTCCCGTACGTCCGCGTGCCGACGACCTTGGCGCGCCCTCGGTCCTTCAGCGCGGCGGTGACGATCTCGGCGGAAGAAGCGGTGCCCCGATCGACCAGCACGACGAGCGGGATCTTGCTGGAGATCGCCCCGCCCTTGGCCACGTACACCTGCCGCGGCTGGCTACGACCGATGGTGGAGACGATCGTGCCGTCGGGGATGAACACGCTGGCCACGTTCACCGCCTCGTTGAGCAGACCGCCGCCGTTCTGGCGCAGATCGAGAACCAGCCCCCGGGCTCCCTGCCGAAGCACCTTCTGCACCTGGCTGCGTACCTCGGCGCCCGAGCCGTCGGTGAACGTGCTCAGGCGGACGATCCCGATCCTGACTCCGTGAACGGTCGCGACGGTGCTGTCAGCCACCGGCACGACGATGTTGGCTCGCGTGATCGTCACCTGGCGTCGCTGGCGGCCGGAGAGGACCGTCAGCGTGACCCTGGTGCCCGCCGGGCCCTTGATCAGTCGCGAGCCGAAGTTCGCGTCGCGGTTGGCCAGCGAGGTTGAGCCCACCCGCCACGATCAGGTTCCCGGGTTTGAGGCCGGCTCGGGCCGCGGGCGATCCGGGGTACACGTCGACGACTCTCAGGCCGCGCGGCTCGAGCTGGATGCCGATGCCGACGCCGCTGAGGTGCGGATTGGATCTGATTGAGGAACGAGTGATAGTCGGCCGGATCGAAGTAGTGCGAGTAGGGGTCGTTGAGGCTCGCCACCGCCCCGGCCAGGCCCTTGTTGACCAGCGTGGCTCGATTGATCGGCCGGTAATAGTCATGCCCGAGCATGCCGAGAGCCTCGTTGACCAGGCCGCCGTTGCTCTCATCGACGAACGCGCTCCGCAGCGGTGAGGGCAGCCAGCTGGGGTGGCCGCCAAGCCAGATCCCGACCAGCAGGACAAGGATCCCGCTGACGGCAAAAATGGTGACGCGAGGCGAGCGTGTACGGCGCCGGGGCATGCACGGAGGGTAGCCGGGCCGCTCAGCGGTGGCGGGTCGCTTCCCCTCCGCCGACGGTCCGGGTCAGACCCGCAGGAAGCGGCGCAGCGACAGACCGGACCCGAGCGCCGAGACGAGGACCCCGGCGCCCAGCAGCACGGCGACCAGCGCGGTGAAGGCGATCGTCCGCGGCGCAGCGATCAAGGTCCAGTTGTTGGCCAGCGGATCCAGCAGCGCGACCTTGGTGATCCCGAGAACGACGATGGCCAGCAGCGCTCCCGCCGCCCCGACGATCGTCCCCTCGATCACGAACGGCCAGCGGATGAACCAGTCGGTCGCCCCGACCAGCTTCATCACCTCGACCTCCCGCCGGCGTGAGAACAGCGACAGACGGATCGTGTTGGCGATCAGCAGGATCGAGGCGATGATCAGCAGCACGGTCAGGGCCGCAGCGGTGATCGTCACCAGGTTGGTGACCTCGAGGATCTTGCGCGTGTCGTTCTTCTTGTTCGACACGCTCTGGATCGCCGAGTCGATGGTTCCACTGCCCCCACTCGCCGCCGGCGGCGTCAGCGAGTTGTGCACGGACAGCACGTTCGACGGGTTGTCCGGGATCACGTGGAAGGTGTCAGGGAGCGGATTCGTCGACAGCAGTGCGTAGGCCTGCGGATCCTGCTTTGACTGCTGGGCCAGGGCATGCCTGCTTGGACACGAACTCGACCGACTTCACGTGTGGGACTGCCACCAGTTCCTTCCGGACGCGGGCCGCGTCGGCCGGCGTTGCGTTGGTCTTCATGTACACGTCGACCAGCACCCGGCTGCGCACGCTGTTGGCGGCCCCGTTGGTGGCCTGGACGATCGGGATGAACACGCCGAGCATCACCATGGTCACAAGCACCGTGGCCAGCGCGGCAAAGCTCGGGGCGGCGCTGCGGCGCATGGCGCGCAGCGCCTCCTTGACAAAAAATCCGATGCGCATCGCTGCCTACACCCCGGGCGGACGCGTCGGGGGCTGACGCATCCGGTTAGCGAATTCCCGGGTGCTCTCGTCGCGGGTATAGAGACCGGTCGCCTCGTCGCGGACGATCCGGCCCCGGGAGAGCTCAAGCACGCGGCGGCGCATCTTGTCGACCATCGCCTGGTCGTGCGTGGCCACAAGCACGGTGGTACCGGTCCGGTTGATCCGATACAGCAGCCGCATGATGTCGATGCTGGTCTCGGGATCGAGATTTCCGGTCGGCTCGTCGGCCAGCAGCAGCGGCGGGTGGTTGACGAACGCCCGCGCGATCGAGACGCGCTGTTGCTCGCCGCCCGAGAGCTGGTCGGGGTAGTTGTGCAGCTTGGTCGAGAGCCCGGTCAGCCTGAGGATGTCCGGCACCTTGGCCCGGATCTCCCGCCGCGAGCCGCCGGTGACCTGGAGCGCGTAGGCGACGTTGTCGTAGACGGTCCGGTTCGGAAGCAGCTTGAAGTCCTGGAAGACCACGCCGATGTTGCGCCGGTAGTACGGGACCCGTTTGTGGGTGATCTCGTTCAGCTCATGGCCGGCCACGCGAATATGCCCTTCGCTGGGGTCATGCTCCTTGATCAGCAACCGCATCACGGTCGACTTCCCGGAACCGGTCGAGCCGACCAGGAACACGAATTCCTCGCGGTCGATCGAGAAGGTGGCCTGGTCTAGCCCGAGGTCGCCGCTGGCGTAGTGCTTGGAGACGCCGCGGAATTCGATCACGGTCGCGGCGGTCCGCGAGCGCTCGTTCGGAACCTGCGTGGGACGCGCAACGGACGGAGCCGAGAGGCGTCGCCGGCTGCGGCTCTGAGTGGTCTGTTCTCTAGCCATGGGGTGCGCGCAGAGTAGCGGCACCCGTCCCGAATCGCTCCCTGAAAAGCCCTCTTGCAACGCGATTTGCAGGCGCTTTTCTAAGGCAGGGCTAAGTGGGCGCCTCCGGCGCCCCGTGTTGTCGGGGTTTTTGTCCCCTATCGCTACCGTTGTTCGAGTGCCGATGATCAACACCTCCCTGCTCCCCAACGGAATGCCGCTGCACCGAATCGCGGTCGAGGGGACCCGCGCGGTGACGATCCTCGTCGCCTTCGACGCCGGCGCACGGACCGAGCGCTCCGAGGAGAACGGGATGGCGCACTTCTTGGAGCACCTCGTGTTCAAGGGGGGCGAGAAGTACGCCACCTACCGGGACGTCAACGAAGCCGCGGAACGGATCGGGGCCGTGCTCAACGCCTACACGAGCCACGATCTGGTCGCCTTCCACATCACGGTCCGCGCGAATCGGGCGCTCGAGGCCGCTGACCTTCTGACCGACTTCGTCGGCCGCGCCCGGATCGACGCTGAGGAGCTCGATCGCGAGCGCGGTGTCGTGGTCCAGGAGATCGCGCGCTCCAACGATCAACCGTCCACGGTGGCCGAGCACCTGATCGACGAGGCCGTCTTCGGGCCGCATCCGCTCGGCCGCCCGGTCCTGGGCAGCACCGAGCACATCCGGGACACGTTCACGCGTGAAGGGATCGTCGCGTTCCGAAACCGGCGGTGGTCACCAGCTCGTGGCGGGGCGTTTGCGGTGGGCAACCTTGACTCGTTGGGTGAGAACGGTGACCTCGATGAACTCTTCGGTCGCTTCGAGCCCCTGCCGGACCCCGAGCCGTATGACCCCGCGCCACCATTCTCACCCAAGGTACTCGTCGGCGAGCGAGATTCACACCAATCGCATCTGCGCATGTCGTACCGGCCGGTGGTTGACGTTGCCGACCCCCGGCAGCGGGCGACACTGGCCATCTACTCGACGCTGCTCGGTGGCTCGATGGGCTCGCGGCTGTTCGATGAGATTCGTGAGCAGCGCGGCCTGGCCTATTCGGTGAGCGCGTTCCCCCATGCTTATGCCGACGTGCCGATCTTGCAGCTGTCGGCGGGACTGGACTCGAGTAAGACCATCGAGGCCTACCAGCGGATGCGTGAAATCGTCACCGAGCTTCGGCTCGAGGGGCCCACGGAGCCCGAGGTCGAGCGCGCCCGCGCGTATGCCGCCGGCGCCCGCGCGATCGCGTTCGAGAACTCCGGCGCCGTGGCCCGCCATGCCGCTCAGCAGACGATCGTCTACCGAGAGCCGGTCAACCCCGACCGGGCAATCGAACTGCTCGACGAGGTCACCGTGCACGACGTGACCGAGCTGGCCCGCGGGATCGACGATGACCTGGCGATCGCCGTCGTCGGACCACACACGGCCGATCAGTTCGCCTAGCGCGCGCACCCATCCATCCCCCCGATTCATCATCCTCCCTCTCCGTGGAGGTTCGTGCAGTAGTTCGCAGGCACGCCGCCTGGGCGCTCGCCGTCATCGCATTGCTGCCGAGCGCCTGTGGCGGTGGCGGCGGCACAACCAGCTCGGCGAGCAGCAGCGGGGGCACGCCTCGGCGCCACCACGCGAGGCGGACGCGACCCCATGTCCCGGCGGTCCTGACCCGGTTGCAAGGTGCGCTCGCGCACTCGCTCGCGCTGGCCGGCCCGTTGTCGGGCGCGTCGGTCTACGACCTCACCAGCCGGACGAGTCTGTTCTCCGCCCGGGCCCAAATCAAGCGGCCGCCGGCCTCGATCGAGAAGCTCTACACGACGGTCGCTCTGGTCAACCGGCTGGGGCCCAATGCCCGGCTGCACACGGTCGTGCTGGGAACCGGGCATCTCGGGCCGAGAGGGGTCTGGCACGGCGACCTCTACCTGCGGGGCGCCGGCGATCCGAGCTTCGGCGACGGGACCTTCAACCGGGTCTGGGAGTTCGGTTACGGACCCACCGCCGCGCAGCTCGTCCAGCGGCTCAGGCGGTTGGGAATCCGCCGTGTCAGCGGCCAGGTGATCGGCGATGCGTCACTCTTCGACGCCGGGCGCGGCGGGCTCCTGAGCGACCTCGCCGCCGACATCCCGGACTTCGGTGGGCAGCTGAGCGCGCTCACCTACGACCACGGGGCCACATCCGGGGGGCTCTCCCCCGGGGCGTTCGCCGCGCGGCAGCTGACCCGGACGCTGCGGACGGCCGGAGTGTCCGCTCGGGCCGCCCCGTTGACCACGGTCACCCCCCATCGCGCGCACGTGCTGGCGGCGGTCAGCTCGCCGCGTCTGGCGACCCTGGTGGCGCTGATGAATGTCCCGTCTGACGATCTATTCGCGGAGCTGCTGACCAAGCAGCTGGGCGTCCGCTTCGGCGCCAACGGCACGATCGCCGCGGGCGCTCGAGTGATCGCGCACACGATCGCCGAGTACGGATTGCATCCACGGATCCTTGACGGCTCGGGGCTCTCCCGGAAGGATCGCTCCTCCCCCACCGAGGTGATGGCGCTCCTGCGGAGCGTCTGGCAGACCACCGCGGGCCACGTCCTGGCCCAGTCGCTGCCCACGGTTGGCATCAACGGCACGGTCCGCAGGATCGCCACCAATACAGCGGCCCAGGGACACTGCATCGCCAAGACGGGCACGCTCAACAACGTCACCAACCTGGCTGGCTACTGTCGAACCCGCGCTCGGCACATGATCGACTTCGCAATCCTCCTCGACGGTCCCACCAATGAGCGCGGTCTCGTGCTGCTCAGCCAGATGGTGGCGGCGATCGCGCGCTATTGACCCTTGCGCGCGGCGCGCCGCGCGGCGACAATCGGGGTGTGGAGCTGGGCCCGGCCCTGAACCGGCGAGAGCTGCAGAGCTACCTGCAACGGATCGGCGATCGCTGGCATATCGAGCGGGCGCTGCTCGGCGGTGCCCAGCTGGCCGACGAGCGCGGAGCGCCGCCACAACGGGAGCGCGGGCCTGAGTTCGTCGTCGTCCTCGTCTCCTCGGCATACGACGGGATGCCGTGGCTCGAGCGGGTCTACCAGGCCGGGTCGCTGTGGGACGCGCTGGAGATGGGAGCGCCCGCCGACGTCCACTGCTACACCCCGGCCGAGTTCGAGCGCAAGCGGGGGTCGCTGCGCGTGGTCCGCGACGCGGCCGAAAACGGGCTCGACCTGCTGGCCGAAGCGCCCGTCTAGCGCCACTAGGAAATCGCCACCATCCGCTCGATCGGCAGGCGGGCGCGCTCGGCAATGGCGGGCGGTACCTTGACCTCGAACCTGCCATCCCGCAGCGCGTCACGGAGCTTCGGCAGGGTGATCATCTTCATGAACCGGCAGTGGGCCGCTTCGTTGGCGGCGATGAACTCGACATCGGGCGCCGCCTGGCGCAACGGATGGAGCATGCCGGTCTCAGTGGCAACGATCGCCGTCCCCCCGGGCGCGTGTCCATCAGCGTAGCTGAGCATGCCGCCGGTGGAGAGCATGTGTACACCGTCCGCGTCGACATCGCCGGCCGCGACGTACTCCATGACGCTCGTCGAGCACCCGCATTCCGGATGGATCAGGAAGTCTGCGCCCGGATGCGCCGCCCGGACGGCCGTGATGTCATCCGGACGGATCCCCGCGTGCACGTGACACTCGCCGTCCCAAACGTGCATCGGGCGACCGAGCCTCTTCTCGACGTAGGCCCCAAGGAACATGTCCGGCCCGAACAGGATCTCGGTGTCCTCACCGTGCTCGCGGTAGATGTGCTCCACCACGCCGACCGCGTTCGCCGAGGTGCAGCAATAATCGGTCAGCGCCTTTACCTCGGCCGTCGTGTTCACGTACATGACCACCACCGCGCCGGGATGACGCTGCTTCCACTCGTGCAGCTGCTCGGCGCTGATCGAATCCGCCAGCGAGCAGCCGGCCTCGAGGTCGGGGATGAGCACGCGCTTGTCCGGGCACAGAATCGACGCCGTCTCGGCCATGAAATGGACGCCGCAGAACACGATCATCTCGCCTTCGGCGCGCGCCGCCTGCTGTGAGAGGCCGAGCGAGTCGCCGACGTAGTCGGCTACGTCCTGGATCTCCGGAAGCTGGTAGTTGTGGGCCAGGATCACCGCACCGCGCTCGGCCGCCAGGGCCCGCACCTCCTGCTGAAGGGCAGGGATGTTCTCCAGCAGAAGCGGTCCGTCGGTGGCACCGAGCATTGGAAGGTTCATGGCAGCGGCTCCAGGATCAACGAAAGATCGAGCGCCGGGGCGCTGTGGGTGAGCGCCCCGACTGAAACGAATTGTACGCCGGTGCTCGCGACCGCCCGGAGCGTGTCGAGCGTCAGCCCGCCGCTAGCCTCGAGCTCGGCCCGCCCGGATACGTGGTCGACGGCGGTCCGCAGCTGCTCCACCGTCATGTTGTCCAGCAGGATCCTCGGCGCGCCCGCGGTCAGGGCCTCGTCGATCTCGGCCAGGGTGCGGCACTCCACTTCAAGCGGCACACCGGGAGCATGTGCCACCGCCCTGCGGACCGCCTCCGCAACCCCACCGGCCAGAGCCGCGTGGTTCTCCTTGATCAGGATCGCGTCGTAGAGCCCCACGCGATGGTTGCTGCCGCCACCGGCGGCGACAGCTGCTTTCTCCAGCATTCGCAGGCCCGGTGTCGTCTTACGCGTATCGAGGATCGTGGCTCCGGTTCCGGCGATCGCCTCGACGCAGCGGGCCGTGAGCGTGGCGACCCCCGAGAGACGCTGGAGGAAGTTCAGCGCGGTCCGTTCTCCGGTGAGAATCGCCCGCGCCGAGCCCTCGATCCTCAGCACCTTACCTCGCTCGCGCCAGACCCCTTCGCCAGCCAGACGCTCGATCTGGATGTGTGAATCGAGCGTGCGGAAGGTCGTCTCGGCCACGTCCAGGCCGTAAACCACGCCCGGGGCCTTCTGGGTGATCACCGCGCGGGCCAGTGCGGACTCGGGCACGGTCGCCGCCGTGGTCACATCGCCGCTGCCGACATCCTCGGCCAGGGCACGGGAGAGCACCTCAAGGGTTTCCTTATCAGTCATCTGCGGCGAGGATACGGCCGCCGGGGCGCGAACCGCGCGCGCATGATCTGACACGCTGCGCGTGTGCACGTGGTTGTCGGCATCCTCAGCCTGTTCGGGCTGATCATCCTGTTCGCAGAGTTCTTCGTGGCGTTCCTGCTCCCGCGCCGGGTCAAGCGCGACCCGCGGATCGCCCGGGGGCTGCTGCGCAGCCTCTGGATCCCGTGGCGGGCCGTCGGCCGTCGACTGCCGAAGGTCGCCTCCGACGCGATGCTCGGGATCTTCGGCCCGCTGTGGCTGCTGATGATCCTCGGGATCTTGAGCGTTGGCATTATCCTCTGCTACTGGGGCATGCAGTGGGCCGCCTCCTCCCATTTCGGGGGCGCACACCCGGCCAGCGCTGCCCACGAGCTCTACTTCAGCGCGGCGGCGTTCTTCAGCGCGTCGACCACCGACACGCCGACGCGCGGGCTAGGACAACTGCTGCAGGTCGCCGAGGCGGCAACCGGGTTCGCTGTGTTGTTCATCTCCATCGGGTATCTGCCGGCTCTGTTCACAGCCTTCTCTCGGCGCGAGGCGGCGGTCTCCCGCCTGGATCCGCGCGCCGGCTCCCCACCCACCGCCTGCGCGCTGCTGGAGCGCTCGGGACAACGTGGGGGCTGGTCCGAGCTCGACGCCTACATGCGGGAATGGGAGGTCTGGACGGCTGAGTTGATGGAAACGCACCTCTCGTATCCGATCCTCGGCTATTTCCGCTCGCAGCACGTGAATCAGAATTGGCTCGCCGCCCTGACGACGATCGTGGATGCCTGCGCCTACGCGATGGCCTATGGGCCGGAGGAGGCGGTCGAATCCTCGGAACTGACCTTCCGGGTTGGGCGTCACGCCCTCTCCGACCTCGCCTACGCGTTCCGCTCCCGGCGGATCAAGCAGGGGGAGCTTCAACTTCAGCGTGACCGTCTGACCACGGAGGCCCTCGGCCATCTGCGCCGGCGCCTGGACGGCAGCGGCCTGCACGTCGAAGAGACCAAGGAGTCCCGTCAGCGCCTGGACGAGCTGAGAGCCAGCTATGAGCCGTTTGCGGCAGCGATTTCCGATCATCTGGCGCTTGATCTGCCCGACTGGGTGCCCGACGGCGACGCCGACGGCGACTGGCTGCTGGCCTCCCATCGCGAGCACGGCCAGACTCAGCTGCCGTGAGGCCCCCACCGTCGCTGCCGGAGATAAAAGTTGTGACAAGGGGCCTCGCAAACGTGTACCTTTGCCCGGTCAAACCGCCCTGGTGGGGGCCTTCACCGGGGAAAAACAAGGGGAGTTTCATGAAACACAGAGCTGGAGCGTTTGCTGCAGCGTTTGGGCTCGTCGGGGCGCTGGCGCTCCCGTCGCTCGCGCTGGGCGCGACCAAGACCGTGTATGCCGGGCCACCTCCGGCGATCCAGAAAATCGCCAAGAGCGCACTCGGTAAAGCGTTCGTGGGCAGGTACAACCCGGATGCCAACAGCTTCTTCACGCCGCGAGTGACGATCCATGTCGGAGATGTGGTCTCGTTCCAGAACACGGGGTTCCACACCATCGACCTGCCGGGAAGCTCGGGCAAGGACCTGCCGTTCATCGTGCCCACCGGCGCGACCGTCCATGGCGTCAACGACGCTGCGGGAGCCCCGTTCTGGTTCAACGACCACCTGCCCGCTCTGGGTCCCAACCCCGTTCTGTTCACCCCGACTACGGCCGCTACCTACGATGGCAGCAAGCGGGTCGACAGCGGCCTGCCCGCCGGTCCGGGAGCACCGAAGCCGATGAAGGTGACGTTCACCAAGGCCGGTACGTTCAAGTTCTTCTGCGACGTGCATCCGGGAATGGTGGGCACCGTCGTGGTCCAGCCCAAGACCAAGTCCGTTCCCACGGCCAAGCAGGATGCCGCAGCGCTGACTCAGCAGATGACCACGGTCGTCGGGACGGCGAAGAAGCTGGCCCTGACCAAGGTGCCCGCGGGTCAGGTGAGCGTCGGCGTGTCGAACCAGCTGGGACTTGAGCTGTTCACCATGTTCCCCTCAACGTTGACGGTCAAGAGGCGCCGTCGTGACGTTCGCGATGTCGAAGGCCTCGCGTGAGACCCACACCGTCACGTTCGGGCCCAAGAGCTACCTGAGGACACTGGCCAACGGGTTCCGAGGCCCGGTATTTCCCCCCGCCGGGCTATATCCGAGCAGCCCAACCCAGCCGGTTGCGCTGGGCGCGACCACCCACGGAAACGGATTCGCCAACAGCGGCGCGATCGACAATGATCCAGCCACGGCGCAGGTTCCGTCATCAGCAAAGATCCAATTCACCCAGGCGGGGACCTACAACTACATCTGCCTGATCCACCCGTTCATGCACGGGACGATCATCGTTCACTAGCAGCACCGGGCGCTCGGACTCATCGGTCCGGGCGCCCGCGCCTGCCGCCTAGACGTTCTCGATCAGCACCCGCACCGTGGCAAACGTCGGGTCGGCCGCACCGTGCAGCCTGGCTCCGGCTGAGGTCAGCTCGCGCAGGTAGCTCACGACCTCGGCCGTGACGCGCTCACCGGGCAGCAGTGCCGGTACGCCCGGCGGGTAGCCGGCCACCGACTCGCACGAGATCCTGCCCAGTGCCTCGTCCACGGGGACTGCCTCAGCGCGTCCAAGGAAGGCGTCGCGCGGGGCCATCACGGTCTCGTGCTCGAGCGCTCCCGGTGCTCTGACAATGGCCACCGTCTCGGCGCGTCGGGTGATTCGCCTGACCGTCTCGGCAAAGTCGTGCGACATGCGCTCGAGCTGGCCGACGGGCTGGGCCAGTCCGACCACCATCACCAGCGTCGCGTGCGTGGCCAGTTCGACGAAGATGTCGTAGTCGCTGCGCAGCGCCGCGGCGACCTCATAGCCGGTGCGACCCGTGCGGCGAACATCGACGACGATCCGAAGCGGATCCCATCCGGCGATCCCCTGCCGACCCACCAGGTCCGCACCGAGCACGGCGCAGCCGGGAACCGCGGCGATCGCCGCCCGGGCCTGGGCGGCGGCGGCGATTGTCCGGTCGAGCAGGGCCTCGCCGTGGACGGCGAGCTGGCGCCGCGCCGCGTCCAGAGACGCCATCAGCAGCGAGCTCTGGCTGGTCGAGCGAACCAGGCGCACCGCCCGGGCGACCGCGTCGGTGTCGACCCGATCGCCGTGCCCAACCAGCAGCATCGCCGACTGGGTCAGGCTGCCCACGATCTTGTGCGTGGAGGCGATCATCGCGTCGGCCCCGAGCGCCAGCGGCGACGACGGGAGTGCGTCGTGAAAACCGAAGTGCGAGCCCCAGGCGTTGTCGACGATCAGGGCCGCACCCGCGGCGTGGGTCACCTCCGCACACGCGCCCACGTCGGCCGCGATCCCGTAATACGTGGGCGAGACGATGAACGCCACCCGCGCCTGGGGAGCGCCGGCCAGGGCCTGCTCCAGCGCCGCCGGAGCGACCCCGTGCGCCATCCCCAGCTCGGCGTCGTACTCGGGCGCCACCCAGCTCGGACGGCCGCCACTGAGGATCAGGCCGTCGATCAGGCTGGCGTGCGAGTTGCGCTGCAGGATCACCTGCGCGCCGGGAGGCGCCAGGGCGATGCACAGGGCGTGGTTTCCCTGCGTGGCGCCGTTGGTGAGAAACCACGTACGCTCGGCGCCGTAGGCCTCCGCGGCCAGCTGCTCGGCACGCTCGTAAGGGGTCGGCGAGGGCCCGACGTCGATCCCCTCGATGTCCTGGGGGATGTCGAGCAACAGGGCCTGTTCGCCCAGCGCGGTGCGCAGACCGGGATCGGCGCCGTCGCCGCCCTTGTGGCCCGGGACGTGAAATCGGGTCGAGCCGCGGAACCCGTATGCGGTGATCGCCTCCAGGTATGGCGCGCTCGGTTGCGCCGGCGGGTGGCGGAAGCTCACCGCTTGGCGGCCTTAGCAGGTAAGCCCGTACGAAGCCGTCGAGGTCGCCGTCCAGCACTCGGTTGATGTCACCCATCTCGTAGTCGGTGCGGTGGTCCTTGACCATCGTGTAGGGGTGCAGCACGTACGAGCGGATCTGCGAGCCGAAGTTGACGTCCTGGGCCTCCCCGCGCTCGCGCGCGATCTCCTCGCGCCGCTTGCGTTCCTCCAGCTCGACCAGCCTGGAGCGCAGCATCGCCATCGCGGTCGCCTTGTTGGAGGACTGCGAGCGCTCGTTCTGGCATTGGACGACGATTCCGCTCGGTCGGTGGGTGATGCGCACGGCCGAGTCCGTCTTGTTGACGTGCTGACCGCCGGCGCCGCTGGCCCGGTAGGTGTCGATCTGCAGGTCGTCGTCGTCGATCTGCACCTCCCCCGCCTCCTGCACCACGGGGGAGACCTCGACGCCGGCGAAGCTCGTCTGACGCCGGTGAGCGGCGTCGAACGGCGACAGGCGCACCAACCGGTGCACGCCCTTCTCGCTGCTGTAGAGCCCGTAGGCGTTCTCTCCCTTGACCTGGAAGGTGCCCGACTTGATCCCCGCCTCGTCGCCCGGGGACACCTCCAGCAGCTCGGCTTGGAAGCCGCGCATCTGCGCCCAGCGCATTTCCATGCGCAGCACCATCTCGGCCCAGTCCTGGGCGTCGGTCCCCCCCGCGCCGGCGTTGACGGTCACCAGCGCGTCGCCGGCGTCATAGGGCCCGAGAACAACCGCTCCTCCTCGAGGGCGTCGAGGTGCGCCTGCACGACCCGGATCTGCTCTTCGAGCTCTCCCGCGATCTCAGGATCCTCCTCGGCCAGCTCGGCCAGCGGCTCGAGGTCCTCGACGTCCCGCTCGAGCTCACGGAACACGGCGAGCTTGCGGCTCGCGCGCGAATGCTCGGCCGTCGTCCGCGCCGCCTGCTCCTGATCGTCCCAGAAGCCCGGTGCGCCCATCTCCGCTTCGAGCGCGCTTGCGCGCTCGCTCAGCCCAGCTGGGTCAAAGATAGTCCGCTAGCAGTTTGAGCTGCTCGCGGATGGCTGCGAGTCGCTGTGATAGCGGCTCTGAAGGGGCGGTGGCCATCGCCGCCAACCCTAGCAGTGGCCTTGGTGGTGCCGGCCCACGTTGCACCATCGGTGCTGGCCGACGAGACCCCCTCCTGAAGGAATCTAGTTATGGCCCGGCGGCGGGGAGCCGCGGAGCCAGAGGCACGGGCTCGCCGCTTCAGCCCATGGCGACGAAGCACACCGCGCGCTCCGTCTTGCGCCGGAGTAGTGCATCGTGGATCATCAGTGCGTGGAGGCGTTTGACTGGCTGGAGCTGGCCACGAGTGCCGAGCGGCGAGGCGAGGTTCTGCTCGCCGTTGACCTGGCCGATCGTGGCTTGGCTGAATGGCCTGACAACCTGCAGCTGCAGCGCATCGCGGTCCTGGCGCTGGCGCGGGCCGGCGCCACCGAAGCTGCCGCCCAGCGGTTCAGGGAAAGCGCTCTGGCTCGCTCCGAGGATCGCGAGGTGCTGGCCCTGGGGGCACGGATCGCCAAGGACCTGGCCCTCCGCGCCGAGGGCCAGGCGCGCGTGAAACGGGCCGAGCGTGCCGCCAACCGATACGCCGCGCTGGGTGGTTCCTATCCGCTGGTGAATGCGGCCACCCTCAGCGTGATCGCAGGCAACGAGGAGAGGGCGCGGACGTACGCGCAGGCGGCGCTCGATGCGCTGCGCGCCGAGCCGCCTTCAGCATGGACCGGAGTCACCACCAGCGAAGCCCTGCTCGTGCTTGGACGGGTCGATGAGGCTGCCGCGGCGCTCGCCAACGGTGCAACCGCTGGGCTCGAGCCGGCTGCCGCGGCCAGCGCCTACCGGCAGCTCGCCCTGTTATGCCGGTCCTGTGGCGCGGATCCGACGCTACTCGCGCCCCTCCGTGGCCCCGGCGTGCTGCACTTCTGCGGGCACCAGATCGGCCAGCGCTTCCCGCCGGAGGAAGAGCGAACCGTCGGGGCAGCGATCCGTGCCGAGCTGGACCGCGAGCCCGTGGCAAGCGCCTATGGCTCGCTCGCCGCCGGTGGAGACATCCTGGTGGCCGAGGCACTGCTTGATCGCCGGGTCGAGCTTCACGTCGTGCTGCCGTGCTCCCGGGAGGCGTTCCTGGCCTACTCGGTGCGCCCGGTCGGAGAGGGCTGGGTGGAGCGGTTCGATCGCTGCCTGCAGGCGGCTGAGACCGTTACCGTGGTCACCCCGAGCGCTCGCCACGTCGACGATGGTCTGTTCGCCTACTCCAGCGAGCTGGCGATGGGGATGGCACTGCTCCGAGCCCGCTGGCTGCACGCCGACGTCCGCCAGCTAGCCGTGTGGGACGGCGCGCCGACCGCTTCCGCCGCGGGCACAGCTGTGGACGTCGCCGCGTGGAGCCGCAGGGGAGGCCGCACGGTGATCGTGAAGCCGCCCGGCCGAGGCGGGACGGTCGCTGAGCCCACTGGTCAGCCGGGGGCGCAGCGGCAGAACCTCGCGTTCCTGTTCGCCGATGTGGCCGGCTACGGTGAAGTCCACGACGAGGCGCTGCCGCGCTTCAGCGAGGTGGTAATGGACGAGCTGGCCGAGGTGCTGGCCCAGCACGAGCCCGCCATCGTCACCTACAACACGTGGGGGGACGCGATCTCGGTGGCCACCTACACCGTCGAGGAAGCCGCGCGTCTCGCGCTGGAGCTGCAGGAGGCGATGGCCGTGCTGGATCCGGTGGAAGCGGGTCTCCCCTTCCAGGTCAAGCTCCGCCTGGGGGCGCACGTGGGGCCCGCGTTCATCGCTCACAACGCTGTGCGCGGCACGGCCGACGTCGTGGGCGAGCATGTCAACCGCACCGCGCGCCTGGAACCTGTCACCCCTCCGGGCGAGGTCTACGTCACCGACTCGTTCGCGGCCGCCTTGGAGCTTGCCGGGGTCGAGGACTTCCGCTGCGACTACGTCGGCCATCTGCCAGGGGCCAAGAACGTGGGGCTGATGCGGATGCACCGCCTTCGACGCCGAGTGGGGTAAGCCGAGGGTGACTGAGGTCTTCATCTCCTACTCCAGGCAGGACCTCCGGTTCGCCAAGGAGCTGGCGGGCGCGCTCGAGGCCCGGGACAAGCAGCCATGGATGGATGTGCGCGGGATCGAGGACGGCGAGGTGTTTCCGCAGGTGCTGCGCCGCGCGATCGAGGCGAGCGATGGCTTCGTTTTCATCATCTCCCCGGCGGCGGCGAGCTCAAGCTTCTGCCAGCAGGAGCTGGATCATGCGCTTGCGCTCGGCAAGCGGATCGTGCCGGTGCTTCACCGGGAGGTTCCTGACGAGGCTTTGCCGGCGGGCATACGCGAGCGCCAGTGGGTACAGGCCGGCGACGAGGTCACGGGCAAGGTCGCCGAAAGGGTCGCCCGCGCGCTCGATGCTGAACCAGACCACACGCGCGAACACACGCGGCTGCTGCTGCGCGCCCGCCATTGGGACGCGCGGGGGCGCCGCAGCACTGACCTGCCACGTGGCGAGGAGCTCGCCGACGCAGAGGCGTGGCTCACCAACGCACAGGGCCGCGACCCGGCCCCCACCGTCCTCCACGCGGAGTGGATCGGTGGCGGGCGGGCGGCGGTCGGCCGCCGCCAGCGCCGGCTGGTCGTTGGCGCCGCCGGGATCGCGCTGGTCACGGTGGCGCTCCTGATATTCGCGCTGGTCAGCCGTCATCAGGCCGTGCGGGCCGAGTCCGCCGCCCGCTCGCAGGCGATCGCCGCCGAGGCCGAGAGCCAGCTCGAACGCGACCCGCAGCGGGCGTTGTTGCTGGCACGGCGTGCGCTGCAGCTGGCGCCCACACCGGACGCGCAGCTCGCGGTGTCCGACGCCCTGGACACCAATACCGTCCGCTCCGAGCTACCGTCGTTCGGCGTCCAGGGGTGCGTGGTAGCCAACTACATGTACCTGTTGGACGCCGGCCGGGTCGCGGTGGACAACACCTGCGACGGATTTGTGGTCTTCGGCGACGTCAGCCGGCGGCACATCACGCGCCGCATCCGCGTCGGCCCCAGCACTACGGACATGACCCTCGCACCGGATGGTCGCTCGCTGCTGGTGGCGACCGGGCGCGACCTGGTCAGCGTGGACGTCGCCTCCGGGCAGGTGCGCCGGATCTTCACCGCGCCGTTCCCCATCGACTGGATCGCGCACGGGACCGTCGGGCGATGGCTGGTGATCGGCGACACCGACACCGTCGGCCGGATTGACTTCCGGCACCACCGGCTGGCGGTGATCGCCCACGGAGACGCCAGTGTGAACCTGATCGTCGGGATGCTCTGGACCTCCCGCAACAACTTGCTGATCGAGACCGGCGGACAGATCCGCGGTCGGGGCGACCTTCCAGCCGGAGTGATGGTGCTCGACACCAAGCACGGGACGGTCCACCGGGTCCCGTTGGCCTCGCCGCCGCACCAGGCGGAACTCAGCTTCCTCAACATCTCGCCGGACCGACGGACTCTGTTCATCACTGGCAGCGAGATTGACACCGCAGCCCACAATCAGGTAGCCACCACCTGGGCGATCGACCCTGCCTCCCGGCGGATCCGCTGGACCGCTCGCGGCCCGGCGTCGGAATCCGCCAACTCGGTCAACCCCTCCCCCGACGGAACGCTGCTCGGCGTTGGCTACTCCCAGGGCGCGATCGACGTGCTCGACGCGAGGACCGGCCGCCGGGTGGTACGAGACCGCGGCAGCGCGAGCATCTCCGCCGGCTGGATGGCGTTCCCGCCCGGCGACCGCTCGATGGTGACCGTCTCGCTCGACGGGGTGTTCCGCACCTGGGCCTCACGTGGAACCGAGCAGCTGCGCCTCCAGGCGCCCGCTGATTCTGTTCTCGGTTTCACGCCGGATGGGCGCGACCTGGTGATCGTTGGTCAGCGGGCCGAGACCGTCGATCGCCTGAGCGGGCAAAGCATCAACCGTTTCCCCGGCTTCCCGGCGGTGAGTGTGTCCGACTTCTGCAACTTCGCCTGTGTCGCCGCCTCCCCGACTCTGCACCGGCTCACCTACGTGGACCCGGCGGCGGCCACGCCGAGGATCGTCGAGCTCGACGGCGAGACCGGGCGGCGGGTCGCGGCGGTGTCGGTGGCACGCCTTGACGCCCAAGGTGTGGCCCCGGATGGTCGGATCGCGGTGGCGTATGTCGACGGCGCCCGACTGTACGCGCAGATCGTCGATCCCCGGTCCGGCGCGATCAGAACCCTGCAGCCCGGTACGAGCAGTAACGGTTGTGCGGCCACCACTCCGTCCTTCACCCTCGACGGCAGGCTCATGGCCGTGCTCGACGGGTGCATCCACGTGGTGGTGTGGAACCTGCAGACAGGGCAGGTGATGCGGACCTCGGTCCTGCCCGACCGCGCCAACGCCTCCAGCGCCGCCGGGGGTGGGACCACGGCCAGCGGCGCCTACCTGTCGCCGGACGGCCGATACGTGCTTGCCACCCTGGAGGGCGGCGGTCTGGTGCGGATCGATCTGAGCACCGGCAGCTTCGCGGAGCGGCCGGGGATGCAATCAGTGGCCGACACGCTGGCGGTCTCCCCGGATGGCAGCTTCTACGCAATCGGGCACCAGGACGGCAGCGTCGATGAATACGACGGCCGGTCGCTGCGTGTCGTGCGCCACCACTACCTTGAGCACTCGATTCAGTCGCTGGTGTTCTCCCCCGACGGCCGGGAACTCGCCGTGAAAGACTCGAGCGGGGCCGTCTGGGTTTGGGACACCTGCGCCATCTGCCAGAACCCGCGGCTGCTGGCCAGTCGGGCGGCACAGCAGAGCGTCCGTCCGCTGACCCCGAGCGAGCGGCAGACGTTCAATCTAGGCTGACGAGGCCTTCAGGCGCCGTGGCACTTCTTGAACTTCTTGCCACTGCCGCACCAGCATGGATCGTTGCGACCGATCTGATCAGCCTCATCGACGCGACGCTGCTCGACCGGCGGCGGGAGGGCAAGCTCGTCTGCCTCCGCATAGCCCTCGGCGGCACCGCCAGCGGCGGCCGCCATGGCCATCGCTCCCTGCGCCGTGCCGCCGCCTGAGTAGGTGACCTTGCCGCGTCCAGTCGACGAGCTGGAACTCGAATCGAGTCGCCGGGGTGCCGGCTGGGGTGGGGTAGCTCCCTCGTCGCCCTCGACGGTCACCTCGACGTGGAAGATCATCCGGGCGAAGTCGCCCCAAACGCTGTTCATGAGGTCACGGAACAGCTCGAAGGCCTCGTTCTTGTAGGCCACCAGCGGCTCGATCTGCGCGAACCCACGCAGGTGGATCCCCTCTCGCAGGTAGTCCATGTCGTAAAGGTGCTCGCGCCAGCGCTGGTCGATGATCTGCAGCAGCAGGAAGCGCTCCAGCGCACGCATCAGCTCGGCACCGAGCTCCTGCTCGCGCTGGTCGTACTGGGCCAGGGCCTCCTCCTGGAGGCGAAGGGTCAGGTCCTCGCGGTCGACCTGGTTGGCCTCGATCCCCGCGATCTGCGCACTCGGGGTGAAGATCTCCTCGACACGGCGGATCAGGCCCTGGACGTCCCAGTCCTCGACGAAGTCACCCGCCGTGTATTCCTCGACCAGCCGCTCGATCAGCCCTGAGACCTCGCCGCGCGCGGCGACGCTCATGTCGCGGCCCTCCAGCACTTCGTCACGGTAGGTGTAGATCACCTCGCGCTGCTGGTTGAGCACATCGTCGTACTCGAGCGTGTGCTTGCGCATCAGGAAGTGCTGCTCTTCGACCTTCTTCTGGGCCTTCTCGATCTGCTTGGAGAGCATCCCGGCCTCGATCGGCTCCTCGTTTCCCTCCTCGTCGACGCTGCCCAGCCGGTCGAGGATCTTGTAGATCCGCTCGCCGGCGAACAGACGCACGAGATCATCCTGGGCGGAAAGGAAGAACCGTGACTCGCCGGGGTCGCCCTGGCGGCCGGCGCGGCCGCGCAGCTGGTTGTCGATACGCCGCGACTCGTGGCGTTCGGTGCCCATGATGAAGAGGCCGCCCGCCTCCAGCACCTGCTCGCGCTGTGCCTCGACCTGACGCTCGATCTCCGGCAGGACCCTCTGGAAGTGTTCATCGTAGTCCGGCATCCCGAGCTGGAGTCCGAGCTTTGCCAACTCGAGCTGGGTCAGGTGCTCGGCGTTGCCGCCAAGCTTGATGTCGACGCCGCGTCCGGCCATGTTGGTGGCGATCGTGACCGCACCCGGGGCCCCGGCCTCGGCGATGATCTGACCCTCGCGCTCGGCGTACTCAGGCTTGGCGTTGAGGACGTCATGCCTGATCCCCTTGCGCTTGAGATTTTCCGAGAGCAGTTCAGAGACCTCAACCGAGATCGTCCCCACCAGCACCGGCTGGCCCTTTTCGTGGCGCGCGGTGATCTCGTTGACCACCGCCGCCCATTTGCCGTCCTTGGTCTTGTAGACCTGATCGTTGCGGTCGTTGCGAACCATCGGCTGATTGGTCGGGACCTGGACCACCGGCAGCTTGTAGATCTTCATGAACTCGGTGGCCTCGGTGAGCGCCGTGCCGGTCATGCCCGCGAGCTTGTCGTACATCCGGAAGTAGTTCTGCAGGGTGATCGTGGCCAGGGTCTGATTCTCCTCCTGGACACGCACGTTCTCCTTGGCCTCGATCGCCTGGTGCAGACCCTCGGACCAGCGCCGGCCCTCGAGGATCCGCCCCGTGAACTCGTCGATGATCTTGACCTCGCCGTCGACGACCGCGTAGTCGACGTCCCGCTTGTAGAGCGACTCTGCCTTGAGCGACTGGATCAGGTGATTGACCAGGGGACCGTTCTCGGCGCGGTACAGGTGATCGATGCCCAGAAACCGCTCGGCCTTGGCCACGCCGCGCTCGCTCACCGCGACCGTCTTGTGCTTCTCCTCGAACTCGTAGTCGAAGTCGGCGACGAACTCCTTTTTCATCTTCGGGTCCAGGCCCTCCGGCGTCTTGCCGGCGCTCATCTGCGGGGCGAGCTTGGCGAACTTGGCGTAGAAGTCCGCCGCCTGCTCCGGCGCTCCCGAGATGATCAGCGGCGTCCGAGCCTCGTCGATGAGGATGTTGTCGACCTCGTCGACGATGGCGAATGTGTGATACGGCGACTGGCCCTCCTCGGGCTTCGGCCGGCCGCCGTGCTGGACCTTCTCCTCGAGCGTCGTGGCCATGTTGTCCCGCAGGTAGTCGAAGCCGAACTCGGAGTTGGTTCCGTAGGTGACATCTGCGGCGTAGGCAGCCCGCTTCTCCTCGTAGGGCTGCATGTTCTGCAGCACCCCCACGGTGACCCCGAGCAGGTCGTAGAGCGGCTTCATCCACATCGCGTCACGACGGGCCAGGTAGTCGTTGACGGTGACAACGTGGACGCCCCGGCCGGCGAGCGAATTGAGCACAACGGCAAGCGTCGCGGTGAGCGTCTTGCCCTCCCCGGTCTTCATCTCGGCGATCGAGCCGTCGTGGAGAACCATCGCGCCGACCATCTGGACATCGAAGTGCCGCATCCCCATCGCACGCTTGCCGGCTTCGCGGACGAGAGCGAAGGTCTCGAACGTCAGCTCGTCGAGGCTCTCGCCACCGCGCGCACGCTCGCGCAGGCCATCGGCGGCCTCCTTGATCTCTGCGTCGGTGTAATGCTCGAGCTCCGGCTCGTAACCATTAATCCGGCCGACGCGCTGTTCATAAGTCTTGAACTTTTTCGCCTCGCCCATGCGAAGCGCGCGGTCCAGGATGGACATGGTTTCAGCGTAGCAGCGGGGGTCGGTGACCGAAGGGTCAGACTGAGGCTGCCGATCCAGAGGCGGCGATGGAGATTTGTGGCCGTATTGGCAACAGATCTCCATCGACTCCGATCACGGTCGAGCCGGCACTCCCAGCGCCCCCCGCTGTCGCCGCGGGCGGCCCCCGCCTACGTCGTCGGTGAGATGTCGCCGGTCACCGGCGCGGCGGCCGCAGCCCTTGACTCTCGCCGCTTGCGCCGCTTGTCACGGTGGCGCTTGACCTGCCGTGAGAGCTCATCGGCACATAGGTTGATCGAATGCGCGAGGTCTCCGGAGGCGTCGTGGGCACGGAGCGTCACCCCCTTCAGATGCAGCGTGACCTCTGCCACCTGCGAGTCTGCGATCGCAGGGTTGCGCTCCTCGTAGAGCTCCACCTCGAGTTCGGCCAGCTCAGAAACCTGCTTGGAGATCTTGTGGAAGCGTTTTTCAACGTGCTCCCTGAGATCGTCGGACACGGGCAGGTTGCGGCCCTTTACCTCGATGCGCATCGGCCGACCTCCTAGCTGGAAGGTGAATGTTCGTTCCCGATGCAGACTAATCCTCCACAGGCCGATTGTCGATTGCCACAATGGCGCGGTGGCTCCGAAGCTCGCTTGGACATTTGAGCCCGGCGTGTTGCTATCCGTCCTGGCGCTCGCTCTGCTGTATCTGAAGGCCTGGCGACGGGCCCGCACGCCGGCCGAGCGTCATCCTCCGTCGGTAACCCGCCTGGCGCTGTTCACCGCCGGTCTGGTGTGCATCCTCGTGGCGCTGGTCTCCCCGGTCGACGAGCTGGCGCAGCAGCTGATGCTGATGCACATGGCCCAGCACATCCTGCTCTTGGACATCGCACCGATCCTGCTGATCCTGGGGCTGACCAAGGTCCTGATGCGCCCGGCGACCCGCCGCATACACGTGATCGAGCGACGGGCGGGCTACCTTGCCCATCCGGCCGTCGCGGTGCTCCTGTACGCCGGGCTGATGTGGCTCTGGCACGTTCCCGCGCTGTATGACGCGGCGCTGCGCAACGCCAGCGTCCACGCCCTGGAGCACGTCTGCTTCGCGGCAGCGGGAGGCCTCTACTGGTGGCATCTGCTCTCGCCGATCCGTGGTCGCATGCGGCTCGGCGGGATGGGCCCGATCGCCTACATGGTCACCACGAAGCTGCTGGTGGGGATCCTAGGCGTGGCGTTGGCCTTCGCCCCCACGGCGATCTATCCCTTCTACGCCCACCACCCGCATTACTGGAACCTCAGTGCGAGCGAGGATCAGAACCTGGCGGGGCTGCTGATGGCGCTCGAGCAGTCGGTGGTGATGGGGATCGCGCTCGTGTACCTGTTCGTCAGGATGCTCGGCGAATCTGAGCGCGAGGCCCAGCGAGCCGAGCGCTACGAGATCGCCTGAAATCCGGGTCCCGGGGGTCGAGCGCCGCGGCGATCGACCATGGGCGCTTGCCCCTAAGACAAGCGACCGAGGCCTGGTTACCTACCGTCTTGCCGTTGACCTTGGTCGTCACCTTGGCCCAGTTCAGGGACTCCTTGATGAGCGAGCCGTAGAAGTTCGGCTGGTTAGCGACCTTCGTCGAGACGTCCGGGGGCAGCGGGACATCGGTGACCATGTACTTGCCCTGTTGCGAGACGAAGCCCGGATACGGTGCGGTCTGACCGGTGGTCAGACCCGCGCACTGGATCGCCGAATGCGTGGTGAAGAAGAACCACCCTTTGCCCTTGCCCGCGTTGAACACGTCGAGGGTTCGGATTGCACGAGATGCGGTTGCTACTGACCGCAGCGACCCACCTGGCCACGACGGCTGCTGATCACCGCACCCGGCTCTGTATAGGTTGCCGAGAAGCCGGCCCGCGAGCGAAGTCAGCCGCGCGAGCGACGCGCCGGGCGGACCAGCAGACTCGCGCCGATGGCACCACCGAGGTCGCCGAGAGCCGCGACCTTGACGTCCGGAGGATGCTCGTCGTTGAACAGATGGGGCTGCATCGCGGACCGGATCCGCTCGGCGTACGGCTGGCCGAAGCGGACCCCGAGTCCGCCGCCGATCACGACCGCCTCCACGTCGAGGAGGTTGACCGCCGAGGCGACGCCGGCACCCAGAGCGCGAATCGCCCGATCGATCAGTTCCTCGGCCAGCGCGTCGTGCCGCTCGAGCGCGCGTTGCCAGACGCCGCTGGTGAGACGCGGGCGGCCCTGCTGCTCCATCAGCTTGAACAGCTCCGTGGGTGCGCCTCGCTTGACCTGCCGACGCGCCCGCGTCTCCATCGCCCCGCGCCCCGCATAGGCCTCCATACACCCGCGACGCCCGCAGGGACAGCGTGCGCCGCCCAACTTGACCACCATGTGACCGATCTCGCCGGCTCCGCCACGTCCCACCCAGGGCTTGCCGCTCAGCACCAGCCCACCGCCGACACCGGTCCCCCAGAAGACGCCCAACAGCGATTTGTAGGGTCGTCCCGCGCCGAGGTGAAACTCGGCCTCCGTGGCCACCTGGACGTCGTTACCAACCCGCACCTTTGTCTCGAGCGCTTGTGCGAGCGTCTCCCCCAGCGCGAACGATCCGTCCCAGTCGGGGAGGTTCCGGGCGCTGGTCACCGCTCCGCTGATCGGGTCGATGATGCCCGGGGAGCCGACCCCGGCCCCGGTCAATTTCGAGCTTTCGGTGCCCGCTTCGCTGCACGCGGCACTGACCGACTTGACGATCGCATCGGCGACATCCTGCGGGCCGCCCTCGGCCGGGGTCGGCGAACGCGCGGACCCGAGGACCTTGTTGCGCGAGTCGACGACCACGACCTCGATCTTCGTGCCACCAAGATCGACCCCGCCGAACAGCTTTGCGCCTGCGCCGCTTCTCCCTGAGCCTTGCATCCCGTGGATCCTTTCAGACACGGGGGCGCGCCGCCCCCCTACCCCCAGGACTCGCGGTAGTGCGCCTGCTCAGGCGTGGGTTCGTCGATCTTGACACCGAGGGCGGCCAGCTTGATCCTTCCCACCTCGCGGTCGATCCGAGCCGGCACGGGATGTACGGCCGCGACGAGCGTGCCCGCCGTGCGCACGAGCTCCTCCACGCACAGCGCTTGCAGGGCGAACGACACATCCATAACGGCCGCTGGGTGGCCCTCGGCCGCGGCGAGGTTGACCACGCGGCCACGGGCGATCAGGTTCAGGCGGCGACCGTCGGCCAGCTGATACTGCTCGACCAGCGGGCGGACCTCGCGAATGCCATTGCTGGCGACCTCCCGCAGTTCGTCCAAGTCGAGCTCGACGTCGAAGTGGCCGGCGTTCGCCAGGAGCGCCCCGTCCTTCATCCGCTCGAAGTGCTCACGCCGCAGCACACGGCGCGAGCCGGTCACCGTGACGAAGATGTCTCCTCGCTGGGCCGCCTCCAGAGCTGGCATCACCTCGTACCCGGCCATCCGCGCCTCGAGCGCGCGCAGGGGGTCCACCTCACAGACGATGACCACCGCGCCGGCGCCGCGCGCCCGCTCGGCGACGCCCTGGCCGGCCCACCCGTAGCCAACCACGACCACCGTGTGACCCGCCAGCAGCACGTGGCTTGCTCGGATGATCCCGTCCCAGGCCGACTGGCCCGTCCCGTGGCGATCGTTGAGCGCTCGCTCGGTCCGCGCCTCGTTGACCGCCAGCACGGGACAGCGCAGCTCACCCGCGTCCTCGAGCCGTCTCAGGCGGACCAGGCCGGCGGTCGTCTCCTCGGTGGCGCCGATCAGGTTGTCCAGCACCTCGCCTCCCTGGCTGTGCGCGGTGGCGAGCAGGTCGGCCCCGTCGTCGATAGTGATCTGCGGTAGCCCCGCGACGAGGGAGCGGACATGCTCGGCGTAGCTCGTGAGGCCTTCGCCCCGCACCGCGCGCACCTCGACCCCGTGGTCGAGCACAAGCGACGCGGCGACATCGTCCTGTGCGGAGAGCGGATTGGCCGAGCACAGGGCGACACTCGCGCCGCCTTCGATCAGGGTGCTGACCAGGTTCGCGGTTTCAGCGGTGACGTGCAGACAGCCGGCGATGCGGATGCCGTCCAGCGGGCGCTGCTCACGCAGGCGGCCGCGCACCTGGGCGAGGACGGGCATCTGCTCGGAGGCCCAGGCGATCCGCGCCGCCCCCTCCGGCGCGAGGGTGAGATCGGCGATCTCGTGCGGCGGGATCGGTGCCCGGGCCATCCGAGTGGACCGGCTACCTACGGGTCCGAACGGGCTAGTACCGGTAGTGATCTGGCTTGTAGGGCCCGTCGGCCGGGATGCCGAGGTAGGCCGCCTGGCTCGGAGTGAGCCGGGTCAGCTTCACGCCCAACGCATCGAGGTGCAACCGCGCGACTTTCTCGTCGAGGTGCTTGGGCAGCGTGTAAACACGCTTCTCGTAGATGTCGGTGTGCCCGAACAGCTCGATCTGCGCCATCACCTGGTTGGTGAACGAGTTGGACATCACGAAGCTCGGATGCCCGGTGGCATTGCCGAGGTTCAACAGGCGGCCTTCAGAGAGCACGATGATCGTGTGACCGTCCGGGAACACCCACTCGTCGACCTGCGGCTTGATGTTGATCCGCTCCACGCCGTCGCGGTGCGTCAGACCGGCAATGTCGATCTCGTTGTCGAAGTGGCCGATGTTGCCGACGATCGCCTGATGCTTCATCCGCGACATGTGCTCGGCGGTGATCACGTCCTTGTTACCGGTCGCGGTGATGAAGATGTCGGCGCTCGGGAGCACGTCGTCGAGCGTGGACACCTGGTAGCCGTCCATCGCCGCCTGCAGGGCGCAGATCGGGTCGATCTCGGTCACGATCACGCGGGCGCCCTGCCCTCGCAGCGAGTCTGCGCAACCCTTGCCGACGTCGCCGTAGCCGCACACGACGGCGACCTTGCCCCCGATCAGCACGTCGGTGGCGCGATTGATTCCGTCGATCAGCGAGTGACGGCAGCCGTACTTGTTGTCGAACTTCGACTTGGTGACGGAGTCGTTGACATTGATGGCCGGGAACAGCAGCTGTCCCTGCTCGGCGAACTGGTAGAGCCGATGGACGCCGGTCGTCGTCTCCTCGGTCACGCCCTGGATGTCCTGCGCCACCTTGGTCCAGCGCTGCGGGTCCTCCTCGAGCGAGCGCTGCAGCGTCTCGAGGATGATCCGGAACTCATCGGAGTCGGCGGTCGTGGGATCCGGGACGGCACCGGCGAGCTCGAACTCGACACCTTTGTGGACGAGCAGCGTCGCGTCGCCGCCGTCATCGAGGATCATGTTCGGACCCGCGCCGTCCGGCCAGCGCAGTGCCTGCTCGGTGCACCACCAGTACTCCTCGAGCGTCTCGCCCTTCCAGGCGAACACCGGCACACCCTGCGGATCCTCCGGCGTGCCGTCGGAGCCAACGACGATCGCGGCCGCGGCGTGATCCTGGGTGGAGAAGATGTTGCAGCTGGCCCAGCGCACCTCGGCCCCGAGGGCGGTCAGCGTCTCGATCAGGACCGCCGTCTGAATCGTCATGTGCAACGAGCCGGTTACGCGAGCACCCTTCAGTGGCTGGCGGTCGGCGTACTCGCGACGGGTGGCCATCAACCCGGGCATCTCGTGCTCAGCGAGCCGGATCTCCTTGCGGCCGAACTCGGCCAGGTCGAGGTTTGCCACCTTGAAGTCGGTCTTTGCAGCAGTCGTGCTCATGGGCTCTCCACAATCGTCATCGGGTTGATCAAAGCTTGCCTCAGGCCGCTGCGAGCAGCCTCTGATGCTTGTCCTGCTCGAAGCGCAACCAGTCCGCCGGCTCGACGTGCTCCGGGCGGCTCGGCTGGGCCTGCAGCCAATCCTCGACTGCCGTGCGAAGCTCGGGATCGGAGGCGACCCGCGCGGCGAAGGCCACGTCCGACAAACCCACATCGAAGCGACCCAAAAGCTCCTTCAGCGTGCGCAGACGCTGCAGCTCGGCCGGCCCGTAGAGGCGATATCCAGATGCCGAGCGAGCCGGCGTAACCAGCCCGGTGCGCTCGACGTAGCGCAGCATCCGCGCCGACCAACCGGTCGTCGCCGCTGCTTCGTGGATCGTCAAGGCCTCCATGTCGGACCCCAACGTTACCACGAGAGTGTCAAGGTTTGGGCGCGTTCCGCCTAGAACACTTGTCTAGTCAGCATCACGGGGGGTCACGTTTCCCGCTTACATGGTCGATGAACCAGGTGAGAATCCAAGTCGGCAGCGGGGGACCGAGTCTTGGTCTGGCCCGCAGAAACGCAGGAACTCATCAAGCGCATCAGGCGGATCTTCGCGGTGGCAGTGCTGGTCTGCGCGGCTAACGCCGGCGCGGGGTCGGCGAGCGCGGTTGCGGGTGGGCCGCCGCGGGGCTCGGCCGGTAGGGACGCGCCGACTCTGTCGGCCCCCATCCGAGCGGCGTCGGCGAGCATGTCCGCCGCCGACCACGGCGGAGCACGCGCGTCCGGATCACGCGCGTCTGGTTCCGCTCCTGGTAAGAGCAACGGCAACGGCAACGGCAACGGCAACGGAAACGGAAACGGAAACGGGTCCGGGAATGCCAACGGTTCCGGGCGGGAAAACGGTTCCAGCTCCGGTTCAGGCAATGGCTCCGCCTCGTCCTCGGGCTCTGCCCAGGTCAGCGCACAGAACGGGGACGGCGCCAGCAGCGGCGCTGGAACCGCCACCAGCCAGGGCGGCAGTCGGGGACAGAACTCCGGCAACCAGGGCGCAGCCACCAGCGGGTCCGGAAACCAGGGCCAGAGCGGCCGGGGTTCCGGCAGCTCCGCCGGCCAATCGTCCACCGGCCAAACGGGCACGTGCACATCCAAGTGCCACGTGATCGAACAACCACCGGCCGCCTCCACCCCGGCAGTCGTGGCCACCCCCGCTCCCGTGGTGGCGCCCCAGCTGTCGACCGGCAGCGGGACTCCAACTTCGCCGACGGCCGCTCAGCGCGATTTGCACCTACCCAAGCTGGGAGCACGCGCCACCTCCCGGTTGGTGTCGGGTGGTGGCCCCGCCGTCAACGGCGCGGCAGCGAGCCGGATTGCCCGCGCTGCGTTCTCAAAGTTGATCGAATCTGCCACCGCCCGCACCGCGACGGCGGCGGCACTCACGCGGGCGAGCGCTAGGCCGGCGGCGTCTCGAGCCGACACGAACGTCGCCGCCGCGCCGCTTCGCAGCCGTATCGCGGCCGTGACGAACGATCAGCCGAGCGTGATCCAGCGTTTCGTGCGGGTCGTGCCCGAGGCGGTGTGGCTGGCGCTGGCCGGGGCACTGCTGCTGGCCGCCGTGGCCGGCGCCGCGGCCGTGTGGTCGGGCGCGAGGGTTCGCCGCCAGGCGAGCAGATTTGCCGAGATGAGCGTCGCGGCGCTGACCGATCCGCTCACGGGGCTGTTGAATCGCCGCGGGTTCACTGAAGCGGCAGACCGTGAGCTCGAGCGGGCCCGCCGCTACGGGCGGCCGCTGGCGATTGCCTACGTCGATGTCCGGGGACTGAAGACCGTCAACGACACCGAAGGCCATCTCGCTGGCGACCGGCTGCTGTGCGCTACTGCCCGGCTGCTCACGGACAGCGCGCGGGCCAACGATGTCGTCGGGAGGCTCGGAGGAGATGAGATGGGAGTTCTGCTGGTGGAGCAAACCCCTGAGGGGGCCGAGGCGGCGACGAGCCGGATCGAGGCCGAGGTGCTCGATCGGCGCGCGGCCATCGGGCTGCGGTCTCGGTGGGACCTGACCGTCGGGACCTCGACGTTCCCCGGGGACGGGGACACCATCGATGAGCTGTTGCGCGCCGCGGACCTGCGGCTCTACGAGCAGCGCGGGATCGAAATTCGCTGAGCTGGAGAGGGGCCGACGGTCGGCGACGCAGCGGCCTCAGCCGCTGGCCAGAGCTTCCTTGAGCTGATCGAGCACCTTCACGGGCGAGGGATCGACGCCGCGGAGCACAGCGAGATAGAGCGAGACGAGATCACCGAGCAGGACCTGAGAGACGAGACGCTCGGTCCGGGTCTCGCCGATCGTGTCGACGCGGTACGTGGTCGCCCCGCTGCCTGCGATGTTCCCCCGGGTCAGCTCAATCCGCTGGCGAATCCGGGGATGCAGATCCGAGTCGTCGAGGAACACCGCGCTAAAGCGGGCGAGCTCTGCGGCTCCTTCCCAGCCCGCGAGCTCGTTGTGATCGAGTTCTGGCAGTTCGCTGGCGAAGCACGGCATCTTGGCGTTCTCGTTGATCTGGCATTTCCAGCGGTAGGCGATCGGCGTCGTCAGACCCGCACCGGAGATCTGCGGGACGGTGCCGTGCAGTCCTCGCGCCAGGCGCTTGGGCAGGCTATCCGGCTTGGACTCCGGAGCCCACTCGGTCGCCAGGCGCTCCGCGTGCGCGGCGGTCACATCGATCTCGGCGTGCAGGCTCTCGCCCGCGCCGCAGAGGCTCGCGACCTCCAGCGCGACGACAAGTGAATACGCCACGGCCGCACGCGGCTGGAAGCCGCCGGGCAACGGAATCACCGGCACACCGCCCTCCCGGGCCAATTCGGCCAGTTTCCCGCCGGTGGTCGAGACGATCCGCTGCGCTCCCAGCGCACCTGCCGCTTCGAAGACCGCAAGCGTCTCCTCGGTGTTGCCGGAGTAGCTGGAGCACAGCACCGTGGTCTCAGGCGTCGTCCACGCCGGCAACGCGTAACCACGGGCGAGAACGATGGGGCGGGAGGCTCGGTCTCCCAGCGCGGCCCGGGCCAGCTGTCCGCCAATGGACGAGCCTCCCATGCCGGCGACCACCAGTCCGTCCGATGAATCGCTCGGCTCCAGATTCGCCGACTCAACGCGCCACAGCGCGTCGCGCAGCTGGTCCGGCATCCCGAGGATGTCATCCAGCTGGCCAGCCGCATCCAGCGCGGTGACGGCCTCACGTCCCAGATCGGTGTCGGTACTCAAAATTTGATCGCTCCCTCGGGTAGCTCCACGCCCGGGAAGATACGCGCGCCCGCCCTCAACGTGTTGTCCGCCCCGACCCTAACGCCGGCGCCGAGCACGACCCCTTGGTCGATGTGACAGCGCTCCCCGATCGAGACCCCGGGGCCGATGATCGAAGAATGCACGGTGGCGTGGGCGCCGATATGCGCGCCGTCGAGGAGCACCGAACTCTCCACGCGCGCCCCCTCGCCCACGGTGACGCCGCGCCCCAGCACGACCCGGCCGCCGACCGTCGCGAGGCGGGCGATCACGGACTCCGCGCCCACGAGGGCCGGGGCGAGCACCTGACCTTCGATCCTCGCGCCCTTCACCGAGGTCATGCCCGCTGCGCGCAGGGCCACCCCCGCCTCTGTGTGAACGGCTCCTTCGAGGATGTCGAAGGTCGCCTGGAGATATCGCTCCGGTGTACCGATGTCCAACCAGTAGGCGTCGCACTCGAAGCCGAACAGCCCGTTTCCCACCAGCACGGGAAAGACCTCTCGCTCGATCGAGATCTTGGTGCCGGCCGGAGCCATTGCGTCCAGGATCTCGCGCTCAAGGACATACGCGCCCGCGTTGATCAGATTCGTGTCGATTTGCTCTGGACCCGGCTTTTCGAGGAACTGCTTGACCGAGCCGTCGTCGTGGAGACGCACCAGTCCGTAGGCGGAGGGATCCTCGGCGCCGATCAGCGCCAACGTGGCCCGCGCACCGGTGTGCTCGTGTGCCCGCAGCTGCGCGGTCAGGTCGATATCGGTGAGCACATCGCCGTTGAGCATGAAGAAGCGATCTTCCAGCAGTTCGCGGGCGAACTTCAGCGCGCCCCCGGTGCCGAGCGGGCGCGGCTCCTCCAGGTAGCGCAGCCGCAAGCCGAGCGCCTCGCCGTCGCCCAGGACACTGCGGACACGTTCGGCCATGAAGCCGCAGGAAAGGATTACGTCGTCGACGCCGTGGGTGGCCAACCACTCGAGCATGTAGGAGATGAACGGGCGGTCCACGAGTGGGACCACTGGCTTGGGCACGCTCGAGGTCAGCGGCCGGAGGCGAGTGCCTTCGCCGCCGACCAGGATCAACGCCTGCAATTCACCGCCCTATGCCTTCGTAGACGAAGCCCGCGGCCTGCACCGTGGCGGCGGTGAGGTAGTTACGGCCGTCGATGACCAGATTGCCGACCATGCGCTCCGCCGCCGCGCTCCAATCGACATCCTTGAACTCAGGCCATTCGGTCACCAGGATGCACGCGTCCGCATCCTCCAGGGCACCGAGCGCGGAGTCGGCGAATTCGACTCCGACCATCAGCTTTCGCGCCTCCTCCTCCGCCACCGGGTCATACGCGCGCACCTGAGCCCCGTCGGCCTGCAGACGCGCGGCGAGGACCAGCGAGGACGCCTCGCGCATGTCGTCGGTGTTGGCCTTGAATGCCAGCCCGAGCAGGGCGATCTGCTTGCCCACCAGCGAACCGAGGTGCTTCTGCAGCTTGCCGATGACGCGGCGCTTCTGCAGCTCATTGACCTCGATCACCGCTGTCAGCAGCTGGAAGTGGTAGCCGGAGTTGCCCGCCAGCTGCTTGAGCGCGGACACATCCTTGGGGAAGCAGCTACCGCCGAAGCCGATGCCCGGCTTGAGAAAATGCGTTCCGATCCGCTCGTCGAGACCCATCCCCCGGGCGACCTCCAGCACGTCGGCCCCGGTTTCCTCGCACACGTTGGCGATCTCGTTGATGAAGGAGATCTTGGTGGCCAGAAAGGCATTGGCGGCCAGCTTGATCATCTCCGCGCTGGCGATATCGGTCCGTACCAGTGGTGCGTCGAGGACTGAGTAGAGCTCGGCCACGGCGTCTCCGGCCCAGTCTCCATCGTCGCCGACGACGACCCGATCGGGAGCGAGGAAGTCCTCCAGCGCCGACCCCTCCTTGAGGAACTCCGGGCAGGAGACGTAGGCAAAACCGGATTTGCCCTGTCCGGCGAAGATCCGGCTGATCGCGGCGCCGGTACCGACCGGAACCGTCGACTTCATGACCAGCGCGTGCCGATCTGAGCTCGTTATCCCCCCCACGACTGCGTGCACGGCCGACAGATCGGCGTCGCCTGAATACGTGGGAGGAGTTCCCACGGCCACGAACAGCAGCCGCGCATGCTCCAACGCCGGAGCGAGCTCGGTCGAGAAATGCAGCCGGGCGCGGTTACGGGCGACGCATTCCGCCAGACCCGGCTCATAGATCGGAATTTCACCACGCTCGAGCCGCTCCACCTTGGTCTCATCCACGTCCACGCACCAGACCTCGCTTCCGAGCTCGGCGAAGCCGGCAGCGGTAACAAGGCCGACATAGCCGGTGCCGATTACGGCGATGGGTTCGCGCGGTGTGGCCATCAACGCGGGAGGCTAGCGAGCCACTGCCGCGCAGCGCCGTGAGCGCATCAGGCGCGCGTCAGCGAGGCGGCAATTCCCAGCATCTGCTGGTTGGTGAGATCGAGGCTGAGGGTGTTGGAGACCCAATACACCGCCTTAGCGGTGCGCCACGCCACCAGGCGAAGCTTGCGTCCGTCGAAGTGCAGCTCCAAGCGCCGCCCGCCGACGTAGCGAATCTCCGACGGGCTGGCCAGGATCGGCGCTCCCCTCCAGGTCATTCCCTGGATCCCGTAGAACTGGCCGAGCATGGCGTTGAAGGCCAGCACGAGGCGGTAGGCCTTGTGCGGAGCCCCGCTCGGGTCATGGATCGTGTAGGACCGTGGGTATTCGCCGGCGGTGGGCCCTTCGTAGTGCGTGCCGGTGGCGACCTGCTTGGGGATCTGCACCGGTAGCCCGTGCCCGGCCAGCGCCGCCGCCTGTGCCTGACCCTCGGCGAGGTCGGGTTGCAGGCCAGCAGTGGGAACAGCGGAATGCGGATGCGAGGCCGGGTGGGAGCCCGACGCGGCCTTCGCCGTGCCCGAGCTCGCCGGGCTCGGTTTGATCACGGCCATGAACTGTTGATAGGCCTGCTTCTCGGCGCCCGGATCGGCCGTCACGTAGCAGGGTGCCGGCGGCGCGCACGGCTGCAGCACGGCCGGGAAATGGATCTCGCGGATCGCGTGACCGTCGGCGAACGCGACCAGGTCGAACAGATTGATCAGGCCATCAGTGGTGTGCAGATCGGCGTCGGTCTGGGTGTGCGTGCCGAAGATCGTCAGCAGCTTGTCGCGATTGGCAATCAGACGTCCCTGGCCGTACTGGTCCTTGGCGTCGCGGATGAAGTCCTGCTGACGGGCGGAGCGGACGATGTCGGTGTCGGTGTGGCGGTAGCGAACGTAGGACAGGGCGTCCTCGCCGCACAGCTTCTGATAGCCCGACTGCAGATCGATACTTGAGTAGTTGGTCGCCGCCGTACCGATGTTTTGGTTGAAGTAGCGTCGATCGACGTCGGTATAGACGCAGCCCATGGCATTGACCAGATCCTTGAACCCGGCGAAGTTGATGTCGACGATGTGATTGACCTTCAACTTCGGGAACACCGCGTGCTGCAGGGTTCTAACCACCAGGCTGGGACCACCGGCGGGGTAAGACGCGTTCATTTTGGCGTTTTCAACCCCGCCGCTGGGCAGCGGGATGTTGACCTGCAGATCGCGCGGGACCGACATCACGTTGATCGTGGACGAACTCGGGTTGATCCTGACCAGGATCATCGTGTCCGAGTTGGCCGCGGCCTGAGGCTGGTGGGCCCGGTGGTCAGACCCGATGATGAGCAGGGTCTGGGGATCGCCCGGCTGCGGGACGACCACCGGGGCGTGCTTGATCGCCGACGTCCCCGAGAGCTCCTTGGCGAACTGCTTGAACTGCAACAGTCCGGCGACGGCGGTGGCCGCGGCCGTAAACGCGATCACGATCGCCGCAGCGATCGTGAACCGGCCGAGCGCCCCGCGCCCCGAGCTCGGGATCAGCCTCACGCCAGTCCGCCCTCGATCGCTCGTAAACCAACCTCGCCTGACGGCTCCACCCAGATCGGCACCGCCCGGACGAAGTCCCCCAGCGCGCGGCGGTAGCGGGCCAGCGAGGACAGCGACACCCACTCGTCGGGCCCGTGGTGCCCGTCGCCGGCCGGACCGAACTCCACCGCCGGGACGCCCGCCTCAATGAACGCCGCCGCATCTGATGCGCCGTCCCGGCCGACGCTCATGACCTCCCCGCGCGTCAGGCGGGCGACCGCGTCGCGCAGGGCGCGCACGTAGGGATCGGTCGGCGAGACGGTCACGGTCGGGTGGATGAAGGTGCGCGTGACGTCGATGCCTTCGATCGTGCTCACCTGAGACAGGATCTCCGCCGGGTCCTGACCGGGCAGGTAGCGGACGTCGACCGCCATCGTGCACAGGTCCGGAACCATGTTCAGCGCCCGCCCACCCTCGATCCTCCCGAGGTTGATCGAAGGCCGATCGAACATGTCGGAGGACTCCCGCGCGAACGGCAGGGTCCCGATGCTGCGAAACACGTCGATCGCTTTGAGTACGGCGTTTTCACCCAACCACGGGGTGGAGCTGTGCGCTGCTTTCCCGTGGACATCAATCCGCATCACCAGCACGCCCTTGGCCTCGATCCCGATATGCATGTCGGTTGGCTCGCCGGTTATCGCAAAGTCCCCGGACAGACCCTGCTTGACCATCGCGTCGGTGGAACGCACGTCGAGCTCCTCGGACTCCTCGTCCGGGCACGCAGAGCAACCGTACCCGCACCCGATCCTGCTGCTCGATGTCCTTGAGCGCGCACATCATCGCGGCCAGGGCGCCCTTCATGTCATAGGCGCCGCGGCCGATCAGGCGATCACCGTCGACCCGCGGCTCGAACTGCGCCGGGCGGCCGGGAACGACGTCGAGATGCCCGTGGAGAACCACGCACGGAATTCCCTCCGCGGGCTCCGGACCAACCTCGGCGAGCAACACCGGCAGGCCGTTGTGTTCGTGGTGGCGAACCTCGATGTCCCGGGATTCGAGCCACCCCTTGACGAATCCTGCGGCGGCGACCAGCTCCTCCGGCCGCGAGGTGTCATACGAGATCAGCCGCTCAGCCAGGATTCGCTCGTCAATCATCGCCCAAGGATAGGCGGCAGACATTGGATGCCGGCCCGTTGGCGAGTCGCCAGGTGGCTACCGATCAGGACTCCGCGATGCTGAGAAAGCGCTCGTAGCGGGCACGATCGCGCTCCGCGACCCGTCGACGCTCGGAGTCGTCCCCCGCTGATTCCAGCTCGTGCTCGGCCTGCTGCAGCCGCTCACGCAAGTCGCCGGCGTTCAGCCCGTCCACTGGGTGGGCCTCCTCCACGAGCACCAGCACTCGGTTGTTCGCGACCTGCATGTAGCCCTCGGCCTGGGCGAAGGACACGACGTCGGAATCGCTCTTGTAAAGACGCAGCTCCGTGGGATCGAGCATCGCCAGCAGCGGCGTGTGGTGCGCAAGCACCCCGATCGAGCCCGCGGTGGTGCGGGTCGAGACCATTTCGACCTCATCGTTGAACACCTCGCCCTCGGGAGTGAGCACCTCGACCGTGAACTTCTCGTGCGCCATTACTCCTCGCCAGCGTCCTCGTCGTCGTCGCTTCCGGACTTCTCCCTGTCACCGGAGCCCGAATCGCCGGACTCGTCCTTGGCATCACCGGACTCGTCCTTGGCATCACCGGACTCGTTCTTGGCATCCTTGGAGTCGCCGCGAGTGCCCTTGACCACGTCGTCGATGGTGCCCTTCATGAAGAAGGCCGACTCCGGCAGGTCATCGTGCTTGCCCTCGAGGATCTCCTTGAAGCCGCGGATCGATTCCGCCACGGGGACGAACACGCCGGGCGTTCCGGTGAACTGCTCGGCCACATGGAACGGTTGCGACAGGAATCGCTCGAGCTTGCGGGCCCGGTTGACGGTCAGCCGGTCCTCGTCGGAGAGCTCGTCGATGCCGAGGATCGAGATGATGTCCTGCAGCTCCCGGTAGCGCTGCAGCACCTCCTTGACCTCGTTGGCGACGTTGAAATGCTCGTCGCCGAGGATCTCGGCCTTGAGGATGGTCGAGGTCGAGTCGAGCGGGTCGACCGCCGGATAGATCCCCTTCTCGGAGATCGACCGCGACAGCGAGGTCGTCGAGTTGAGGTGCGCGAACGCGGATGCCGGGGCGGGGTCGGTGAGGTCGTCGGCCGGGACATAGATGGCCTGGATCGAGGTGACCGAGCCCTTGCGGGTCGAGGTGATCCGCTCCTGTAGCTGTCCCATCTCGGACTCGAGCGTGGGCTGGTAGCCGACCTGGGAGGGCATCCGGCCGAGCAGCGCGGACACCTCCGAGCCGGCCTGGACGAAGCGGAAGATGTTGTCGATGAACAACAGCACGTCCTGGCCCTCCTGATCGCGGAAGTACTCCGCCATCGTCAGGCCGGACAGGGCCACGCGCATGCGGGCGCCCGGAGGCTCGTTCATCTGGCCGAACACGAGCATCGTCTTGTCGAGGACGCCTGACTCCTTCATCTCCAGCCAGAGGTCGTTGCCCTCACGCGAGCGCTCGCCGACGCCGCAGAACGCCGACAGTCCGCCGTGCTCCTGAGCGAGGTTGTGGATCAACTCCTGGATGATCACCGTCTTGCCGACGCCGGCGCCGCCGAACAGGCCGACCTTGCCGCCCTTGGCGTAAGGGGCGAGCAGATCGATGACCTTGATCCCGGTCTCGAACATCTCGGTCGTCGGAGTCAGCGCCTCGACGGTCGGGGCAGGACGATGGATCGGCCAGCGCTCGTTGTCCTCGTCGAGCGCGTCGCCCTGGTCGATCGGCTGCCCGAGCAGGTTGAAGATCCGCCCGAGCGTGGCCCGTCCGACGGGCACCGTGATCGGGGCACCGGTGTCGATCACTTCGGTGCCGCGGGCGAGACCGTCGGTGGTGTCCATCGCGACCGCGCGGACGCGGTCATCGCCCAGATGCTGCTGGACTTCGCAGATTAGCCACGGGTCGTTGGCCGCTGCGACATCCTCGTCCTCCTCGGCATGGGCGGCCTCGGGACGGCGCACCTTGATCGCGTTGTAGATCTCGGGCAGTTTGTCGGGGAAGACGGCCTCGATGACCACGCCCTGGATCTCCTCGATCCGGCCGACGTTCTGTTCTTCCTTATCGGAAGTCGTATCTGGTGTCTCTGCTGTGGCTGACATGTTTCTCCAATCCGGCCGGGCACCGTGCCGCGGCAAAGCAAGTGCAATCTAGTTGAGGCCCTCCGCTCCGGCCACGACCTCCATGATCTCCTGTGTGATCTCGGCCTGGCGGGCCCGGTTCATCTCCAAGGTGAGGTCATCGATCAGCGTTCCCGCGTTGTCGGACGCGTTGCGCATCGACGTCATCCTGGCTCCGTGCTCCGAGGCCGTCGACTCCAGAAGCGCCCGATAGATCGAGATCTCGACGTAGTCGGGGACCAGGCGACGGAGGATCTCCTCCGGCTCGGGCTCGTACTCGACCAGCGCCCGCTTGTCACGCTCGGCGTCCGCGCGCTCCTCCTCGGACATCTCATCCTCGTCGTCGTCCTCCTCGAGGACCGAGGCCTGCTGGAGGGGCAGCAGCGTCTCCCGCCGGACGACCTGGGAGATCGGCGAGATGTAGCCGTTGTAGAAGATCTCCACCCGGTCGACGTCGTTGTCGATGTAGGCGGCCATCAGACGCTCGGCGATCCGCCGTGCGTCCGCGTAGGCCGGGCGGTCGGTGAATCCGGTGAAGCTCTCGGCCACCTCCAGGCCGCGGAAGCGCAGCGACGAGGCCGGTCGCTTGCCGGAGGCGAAGTAGATGGGGCGCTGGCCCTCGGATTCGTGCTCGCGCCCCGCGGCGGTTCCAGCGCGCACGATGTTCGAATTGAATCCGCCGGCCAGTCCGCGGTCACCCGCGATCAGCAGCAATCCGACATTCTGGATCTGATCGTGCTCGGCCATGATCGGCAGCTGCGGGACGCGGCCCGCAGCCTCCGCCGCCTGCCGAGTCATACGCCGTAGCGCGCTGGCGTACGGGCGCAGCTCCTCGATCCGCTGTTCCGCCCGCCGCAGGCGGGCGGCGGCGACCATTTCCATCGCTCGGGTGATCTTCTGGATGTTCTTGACCGAACTGATCCGGTTGCGAACATCCCGCTGCGAGGTTGCCATCGGGAGTCAGGCGCCGCCGCTCACGCGGGGACGGCCTCTTCCTCCTTTTCGTTTTCCTCGCTCTGCTTGTCGTCTGAGCTCTCCTCGGAGCCGTTGGCCGAACTGCCGCCTCGCTGCCGCGGTTCGTCGTCGCCGTCCTCCATCGGATGACCCTCCTCATCGAGGTCATAGCCGAAGTCTTCGGCGACCCCGTTGATCGCCTTTTCGAGCTGGGACTGAGTCTCGTCGCTCCAGTCGCCGCCGGCGATCTGCTTCAGCAGCTCGGGCTCGCTGGAGCGCACCGAGTCGGTCAGGTCGGCGAGAAAGCGCTCGACCTTGTCGACCGAGATCCGATCGAGGGCGCCGTTGGTCGCCGCGTAGATCTGGACAACCTGATCCTCGACGGCCATCGGATGGCGCTCGGCCTGGTTGAGCGTCTTGACCAGCCGTTCCCCACGCGCCAACGTCCGCTGCGTCTCAGCGTCGAGCTCGGAGCCGAACTGCGCGAAAGCCTCGAGCTCCCGGTACTGGGAGAGGTCGAGCTTCAGGCGCCCGGCCACCTTCCGCATCGGTGTGATCTGCGCGTTGCCGCCGACGCGAGAGACCGAGATGCCGACGTTGATCGCGGGACGGACGCCCGAGTAGAAAAGCTTCGGCTCGAGGAAGATCTGGCCGTCGGTGATCGAGATCACGTTCGTGGGGATATAGGCGGATACGTCTCCGGCCTGCGTCTCGATGATCGGCAGCGAGGTCAGGGAGCCGCCGCCGAGATCATCGTTGAGCTTCACCGCGCGCTCGAGCAGTCGCGAGTGCAGGTAGAACACGTCGCCCGGATAGGCCTCGCGGCCCGGCGGGCGGCGCAGCAGCAGCGACATCTGACGGTACGCGTAGGCGTGCTTGGTCAGATCGTCGTAGACGGTGAGCGCGGCCTTGCCGTTGTAGAGAAAGTACTCGGCCATCGCGCAGCCGGCATACGGCGCGAGGAACTTGATCGGTGCCGATTCGTCGGCTGCCGCCATGACGATGATCGTGTTCTCAAGCGCGCCGGCGTCCTCGAGGGTCTGGGCCAGCGCCACGACCGTCGACTTGCGCTGACCGATCGCGACGTAGACGCAGATCAGGTCACGGTCCTTGTTGTTGATGATCGTGTCGATCGCGATCGCGCTCTTTCCGGTCTGGCGGTCGCCGATGATCAACTCCCGCTGGCCGCGGCCGATCGGGATCATCGAGTCGATCGCCTTGAGGCCGGTGAGCATCGGCTCCTTGACCGGCTGGCGCTGGACCACGCCGGGGGCCTTGTGCTCGGCGGGGCGGAACTCGCCGGTGTCGATGTCGCCCTTGCCATCCAGCGGATTGCCGAGGGGATCGACGATCCGGCCGAGCAGCTCGTCGCCGACGGGGATCTCCAGCAGGCGCTTGGTTCGGCGGACGGTGTCGCCCTCGGAGATCTTCTCCCACTCGCCGAACAGCACGGCGCCGACGTTGTCGGACTCGAGGTTCAGAGCCAATCCGGTGACGTCATGGGGCAGGTCGAGCATCTCGAACGACATGCAGTTCTCGAGCCCGTGGATACGACAGATGCCGTCGGCCACCGACAGCACGGTCCCGACCTCGGTGAGGTCAGAGCTCGAACTGTCGAGGCCTTCGATCCGGTTCTTGAGGATTGAGGTGATCTCGTCGGGATTGATCTGCATCAGATGGCTCCTTGTATCGCGCTGGGGCCGGCCCTAGGCCTGCGCGACTTGCTTGCGAAGTTGGTTCAGTCGGTTCCGGATCGAGGCATCGAGGATGAAATTGCCCACGCGGAGCACGATGCCGCCAAGAATGTCGGGGTCGATCTCGCTGGAGAGCTCAACCTTGAGCCCCGTCTGCTCGCCGATGCGATCCCCGATGCTGCGGATCGTCTTCTCGTCGAGCTCGATGGCGCTCGTGACCTGGACCGGGAGCAGCTGGTTCTCGTCATCCCACATCTCGTCAAAGCGGTTGCGGATACGGAAGATGGCTGGCATCCGGTGGCGCTCGATCAGCGTCTCCAGGAAGTTCGTGAAGATGTCCTCGGCGCCGTCGATCAGCTTGTGCAGACCGTCCTTCTTCTCCGTGCTGGAGAAGTACGGGGAGAAGAAGAACACGGCCAGCTGGCGCTCCTTCGACAACGCGTCGGCGAACTGGCCCAGCTCGTCGCGCACCTCGTCGAGATCGCCGTGCTCCTTGGCGACCTCGAACAGCGCCCGCGCATAGACCTCGGCGATCTCCTCCACTAGGAATGGCTCCCCGGACTCAGCGCACTGAAGTCGAGTTCGCTCAGGGCGTCCTCGACCAGACGGCGCTGATCGTCGTCGGTGAGCGTCTTGCGGGTGACCTTCTCCGTCGCCAGCACGGTGAGATTGGCGACCTCGCTCCGGATCTCCTGGATCGCGCGCCGGGTCTCGGACTCGATGTCACGGCGCGTCTGCTCCATCATCTCTTCGCGGCGCGTCTTGGCTTCCTCCAGCGCATCACGTTCGTGGACCTCGGCCGTCTTGCGCGCGCGCTCGACGATCTCCTCGGCCTGCTGGCGAGCCTCGCGCAGGCGCTCTCGGTATTCATCGAGCAAGTGGTCGGCCTCATGGCGGACCCGCTCAGCGTGTTCGATCGATTCCTCGATCGCATGCTGGCGCTTGTCCAGCGCCTCGGAGATGCGCGGGAAGGCCAACTTGGCCAGCACATACATCGAGATCAGGAACAGCAACAGGGTCCAGATCATCAGACCCACGTTGGGCGAGATCAGGAACGAGCCGCTGGACGCGGCGGTGTGGAGCGCGGCAGCGGGCATTACTTGAGGACGTAGGAGATCAGCCCGGCGACGAGGCCGTAGAAGAAGCAGGCCTCGGTCAGCGCGAACCCGAGCCACTGGATGCTCGTAATCTCATCCCGCATCTCAGGCTGCCGGGTGACGGCCTCGATGACCTTCCCGAAGATGATTCCGATCCCGACACCGGCGCCGACGGCACCGAGGCCACCACCGATTCCGATCCCCAGCCCCGCTCCGACCCCGGAGGAGGAGGCCGCAAACGAGAGGATGTGTGAAAGCACGTGAGCTCAGCTCCTTGGTTGTTTAGTGATGGGTGACCGAGCCACCGAGGTAGATGGCTGTGAGGGTCGCGAAGATGAAGGCCTGGAGCGTCGCCACTAGGCCCAGTTCGAACAGGTAGACGGCGATTCCGACCGGCAGCGTGAACCAGCCCAGGACCGAGAGGCCGAGGATCACCGCGAGTCCGCCGGACATGAACAGGATGATCATGTGGCCGGCGAGGATGTTGGCGAACAATCGGATGGTCAGCGAGATCAGCCGCATGAACGTGGAAACGATCTCCAGCGGGCCGATCAGCAGCAGCATCGGACCGTGGACGCCCGCGGGGATCAGGCTCTTGACGTAACCGATCGGTCCCTGGGCCCGAATGCCCTCCCAGTTGAAGACGATGAACACGACCAGCGCGAGCACCAGCGGCACCGAGATGTTTGCCGTCGCCGCGTACAGCGCGAACGACGGGATGTGGGCCCCGAAGATGTTGACCTTCTCCTCGGTGTTCGTCGGCAGCGGCAGGTAGCCGATCAGGTTGCAGAACCAGATGAACAGAAACAGCGTGCCCAGGAACGGAAACCACTTCGCGGCCATCGAGTCGGGCATGTTGCCGCGGGTGATGTTGTCCCGCATCAGCGAGTAGATCGTCTCGACGGCGGTCTGCACCTTGTTCGGGCGCGCCTGCATCCGCCCGGCGATCCACACCATCGTGACGATCGTGAGGATCGCCGAGATGAACAGATAGAGGACTGCCCGGTTGATGCTGAACACCCCGAGGTCCACCCAGTTGGTGAGCTTGAATTCGTTCTGGATCTGGAACGAGTTGTTCTTCACCGACGTGACGCCAAAGATCACCGCGAGCAGAACGAGACCGAGCACGTAGAACCCGGCGACGCCGTAGAGGACCTTGCGGGTCTTGCTCATCGACGCCTCGGGCGTGTCGCGGCCGAGATGATCAGCTCGGCGGTGAATGCGAACACGATCACCAGCAGCGCCGTCAGGCCGGCGTCCCGTCCGCTGCCCTGGCGCACGAGGATGACCGTGATGGCAAGCAGGAACAGACGGCTGAGCAAGTAGGAGAGCCTCAAGGTGATCTGGCTGTTGGCGGCCTGGGCGGCGCTGGCGGCGTGGTCGACTACTACCCCAACCGCGCGCAGAACGATCCATGCCCCCGCCCCGGCCAGGTAGCCACCGGCGGGAACGCCGATCAGCAGCAGAATCGGCGCGGCCACGACCAGGACGACGACGTCGATGTAGCGCAGCAGCGTCACCGGGGACTCAGAGACTGGGGCAGTGCTCACGGACAACGTCGACCTCGGCCCGCGATGGGCTGTCCGGGCGCCGCGAGACCACCTCCCCGGCAAACCGTCGGGTCAGGGGGGAGCGACTTTTCGTCATGGGGTCGATGGGCGCTGTTCAAGCTAAGCAGGGGGTCGGGGGCCGGAGGGTACCGGCGCGACGGCGCCGGCGTCACCTGGAAACAGCCCGACGGCGCGTGCCGCCGGCTCCCGGTCGCGGAGGCCATCCGGCGCCGACAACGTTAGCGCGAGATTTAGAAGCTTGTCTTGACGAGCGCCGACCGGCCCGGAAGGGACGGCTTGGGCAGCTGTCCCTCGGCCCACATGGCCGCGATGCCGGCCCGCGGAAGCCCGAGCGCACCCTCATAAACGAGGTAGCGTGGCTCCCAGCGGGGAAAGAACTTCGCGTTGAAGCGGTAGAGACTCTCGATCTGGAAGAACGGGTTGCCGAGGGCGATCAGCTTGCCCAGCACGCGCTCGGTCCGCTTCTCCGGGCTGTGCATCCATTTCGCGAACGCCGCGAAGTTCAGCGACATCTCAGCCAGGCCACGCTCGCGCAGCAGCTCGGTGGCCTTGACGACGAGGAATTCGGTCAGCCCGTTCGGTGTCTCCGGGTCGCGTCGCATGAACGACAGCGACACCGCGTTGCGGCCGTAGACGGGGACGAAATGAAGCACGCCGCGGATCTGCTGCTGGTCGTCCCGCGCCAGCACGACCAGCGTCTCGTGCCCCTCCGGACTCTGGATCGAATCCATGGCCATCGAGAAGCCGCGTTCGGGGGCGCCCTCCCGACCGCACTCGAGGACGTGCTCGACCTGCTCGAGCGTGCCCGGGCCGAGTGAGCTGAGCTCCTGCAGCTCAGCGGCGAAGCCCGCCTTGCTGAGCCGGCTCACGGACTGGCGGACCTTGCGGATCGCCCGACCCTCGAGCGAGAACTTGTCCAGATCGATGATCGCCTCGTCCCCGAGGTAGATCGTGCGCAACCCGAGCTCCTGGTAGAGCCCGAGCAGATCTTCGCTGGCCCCGACGGCACCGAGCTTCAGCCCGCGGGCCTCGGCGAAGCAGCGGAGCTCGCCCAGCAGATCACGGAAGCTTTCCGGCGGACCCACGGGATCCCCGGACAGCAGCAGCACGCCGTTCTCGATCCGGTAGCCGACGAACGCGCCGCCGTCATCGCTGAAGAAATACTGCTTGTCCGCGCGGAGCTTGAAGAACGACAGCGTGTCGTTGCCGTGGGCTCGCACGAGGGCTGCCGCCGCGGCTCGCGCCCCGGGACCGGGAAGCCCCCGCGGCGCCGCCAGCGGCCGAAAGATCACGTAGGCAATGGCCACCAGCGTGGCCGCTTCGAGCATGTGGACCCCGAGCGGGAGCCAGCCGAACGGGTGGTGGTAATGGATCGGCCCGGTCTGCCACTGCAGCAGGTCTCCCGTTTCCCGGGCCACCGAGGTCCAAGATGGGTGACCCTGGGAGGCCCAGGTCGTCACCGCCGCCACCGCCACGCCAAGTCCGCCAAGCAGCGGCACCCGCCAGATCGCCGAGCGCAGGGAGATCGGGTCGTGGCGCACCGTGAACGCCCGGCGGGCGGCGAACAGAACCGCCGCCGCTCCCCAGGTGATCGCCGTCTCCTCGAAGTCCAGGCCCTTGAGCAGGTCGAACGACCCAAGCGCCAGCATCAGCCCGATCGCGGCCTGCCAGGCGCGATGGCGACGCTTGCTCAGATACGGGGCCACGAGCAGCAAGGCCGCCCCGGCGGGGAGCGCGAGCGCGTGGAACAGGCGGATCGCTTCGACCGGCTCGACGTCAAGCAGAACGTGTCCGCGCCAGCGGATGCTCGGCGTCAGCGCCGAAGCGAGATTGACCGCGCCGACGCAGGCCGCGGCGAGCGCGATCAGCCGCGGCAGCCAGCGTTGCGAGGTTTGCGTAAGGGGGGTCACAATGTCCGAAGGGGCCGACAGTCGGTAGATCTCACGGGCGTGAAAGCGCAACCAGGCTGGATACAGCTCCGCAAACCGACGTTCCAAACCAAACTACCGCGTTGCACGGTGCTGGTTACGTCCCTATGCACCGTATTCCTGCTTGCCGCGGGCCCGGCCGCCTCGGCGGCGACGTTCCTCGCCGGCGAGTGGCCACCGGTCCGTTCCGGCTCTACCGCAATCCGCGGGCCGCCCGAGCGCTGCGCCAAGAGCCGGCCCGCCCCCGGTTCCCGGCGTGTGCGCCGGAGCCGGCGCCGTAGTCCTGAGCCACTCCGTGCTCGGCCGGCCGGGAACGCGGCAGCGCCAGGCTGAGCAACAGGCCCAGCAGCGGAAACACCGCGATCAGCTCGAATACCGCGCGCGGCCCATGGGCGTCGGCGACCAGGCCGAGCAGCGGGGCACCGGCGCCCCCGAGGCCGATCGACAGGCCGATGGTCACCCCTGAGGCCACGCCGATCCGACCGGGCAGGTACTCCTGGCCCATCACGATCGTCACCGCGAAGGTGGCAATCGTCACCGCTCCGGCGAGCGCCGCAAACACCATGGCCAACACGGGTCCGGAGATCAGGAAGCCCACGATCAGCGGTGGGAGTGCCAGCATCGAGCCGACCAGCACGGTGCGCCGCCCGACCCGGTCGGCCAGCGGTCCGCCGATCAGGGTCCCGACCGCGCCCCCGAGCAGCATCGCGGCGAGGGCTGTATTGCCCGCGGCCTTGCTCGTATGCAGATTGGCCACGTAGTAGAGGGGGATGAACGTGACCAGCCCGAAGTACACAAACGAGCGCAGGGCGATCACCGTTCCGAGCACGGCAAACGGACCCCAGGCGGCGGGACGCTCGGCCGGGCGCACCTTGCCGGCCACGACGTCGGTCCGGAACCCGCGCAGGCGCGGCAGCTCCTTGACCAGGACCAGCGCCATGGCGCCGGTCGGGATCAGCACGAACACGGTTCCGTGGAGTCCGAAAGCGAGCACCAAGGGGGTGATCAGCACCGGCCCGAGGGCGAACCCGATGTTGCCGCCGACGCTGAACAGACTCATGCCGCTGGCGCGGCGAGACCCGGAGACGTAGTTGGCAAAGCGCGAGCCTTCGGGGTGAAACGCGGCCACCCCGACGCCGCTGAGCACGACCGCGGCGAAGGTCAGCGCGTAGCTCGGGGCGAGACCGGCGAGTCCCACCCCGAGTCCGCCCAACGCCGGCCCAAGCGGCATCAACCAGGGCAGTGAGTGACGATCGGAGACGTGACCGAACAGGGGCTGAATGACCGAGCTCGAGATCGTCGCCGCGAGGATCAGGGCCGAAGCGGCGGCATAACTGAGGTGGTCCTTGGAGATTAGGAACGGCAGCAGCGCCGGGATCGAGCCCTGGGCGATGTCGGTGAACAGATGCCCTCCGGAGAGCGTGGCCATCGCCCGGCGATCAACGCCGGGGTGGCGGTTCACAGAGCCAACTCCGACAGACGCTGGCGCACCGAGGCCTCCTTCTGCACGAGCTCGTCCTCGAGCTCCAACAGTGCCGCTCTGCGGCCGCGCACCAGCTCCAGCTGGGTGCCGATGTGGCCGAGCGCCTGCTCCAGGATCCCGCGCCTGGCGCTCGGATCCTCGGTCTGGGCGTACTCTCGCCTCAGCCCGGCCCGTGCCACCTGGGCCTCTAGCAACTCGGAGACCTGGTCCAGCGAGAGACCGAGCAGGTCACGCAGGCGCACGATCTCATTGATCCGCTCGACGTCGGCGACGGTGTAGCAGCGGTGCTTGCCCTGCGCGCGGTGTGTCGCTCCGGGCAGTAACCCGATCTCTTCGTAGTAGCGGATCGTCCGCGGCGTGGTCCCGGTCAGCTCGGCGACCTCGCCGATGCGCAGCGTGTGTTCGGCGGTCGCGCTCACGAGACCACCGCCTGGGGGTCGGCCGCCTTCGCGGCGCTGGCCGTGACGTGTTTTGGCCGGGCAGCGGCGACGAAAGCACCCAGGGCCGAGATGATGGCCAGGGTCCAAAGGGCCGTGTGCATGTTCGAGATGAATGGACTCAGCTCGGTGTTGGAGATGTGGTTCGCCAGGCCTGAGAACACACTGAACAGCACGTGCTTGGGAACCGACGAGGTGACGACGGCGAGTACGAAGGCGATCGAGATCACCGCGCCGGTGTTCTGCACCAGGATGCGGGCTCCGGCGGCGATCCCGCGCCGGTGCGGCGCCACGACGCCCATCATCGCCGCCGTGTTGGGCGAGTTGAACATCCCTGAGCCAATGCCGACGACGAACATGTAGATGCCGCTGGCCACATAGGTGGTATCACGACCCAGGGTGGTCATCAGCGCCAGTCCGAGGGCGGTCACGATCATCCCCGCCACGGCCATCGAGCGGGACCCGCGGCGATCAGCCCAAATCCCCGCCAGCGGCGAGGACACCAGCATTCCCAGGGCCAGCGGCGCCAGCTTGATCCCGGCCAAGATCGGCGAATCTCCCTGCACACCCTGGAAGTAGAAGACAAACAGGAACATCAGGGCGAAGCGGGCCAGGCCATTGATGAACGCCGCGGCCGCGGCGGCGGAGAACAGCCGGTTGGAGAAGATCGAAAGGTCGAGCATCGGCGCGCGAGCCGGACGAATCGGGGGCTGCCGATCGGGCGAGGCTGGATGCCGAGCAGGCTGTCCCAGATGGCGTTCGATGAGCACGAACAGCGGCAGCAGCAGCGCCGCGGCAATCAGCCCGCCGATCACCACGGGCGAGCCCCAGCCGGAGATGCCGCCCTTGGAGATGCCGAGCACGAGCCCGGTGAGTCCGATCAGAAACGTCACCGTCCCGGCGAAATCGAATTGCCGGTCTTCCGAGCGCCCTGAGATCTCATGCAGTACCTGCCAGGCCCACACACACCCAACGAGGGCGAAGGGAACGTTGAACCAGAACACCCATTGCCAGGAAATCGCCACCAGCGCCCCGCCGAGCACCGGGCCAATCACGAGGCCGACGGCGGCCACCATCGTGTTGGTGCCCATCGCCACACCGAGCTGCGCCTTGGGAAAGGAGTCGGTGACGATTGCTCCGGCGTTGGCGAACAGGAAGGCACCGCCGACGCCCTGGAGGATCCGCCACAGGATCAGCTGGGTGCCGTCGGCGGCGAAGCCGGCGCCCAGCGAGGCGAACGCGAAGATGAGAAAGCCGCCGATGTACGCCTGCTTGCGGCCGAACTGATCCGACAGACGCCCCGCGCTGAGCACCAGGACGGTCGACGCGATCATGTACACGAGGATCACCCACACCAGCCCGAGCAGGCTGGTGTGCAGGCTCCGCTCCAGATCGGGCAGGGCAATGATCAGCGTGCCCGAGTTGATCGTCGCCAGGAGCATGCCCAGGCTGGTACAGGAAAGCGCCCACCACTTGTAGCTGTCGTGGTCCTTGTGGACCCCGATGCGGCGCCGAGGTGAGGCATGCCGCGACGCACTGCTGCGAGGAGCTGCTTCGGTCGTTGACAGCGCGGGCCCGTCCTTCCCATCGAAAACTGATTCTTACGTAAACGTAAGATAGCAGCCGGCGGAGCCTCAGGCTTCGAACGCGGCCACGGTGGCCAGGATGACGAACGTCGCCACCAGCGCGGCGCCTTCGAACGCCGTGGCCTCACCGTCCCCGGTGACCTGCCAGACGATCACCGCAGTCCCGAACAGCGCGCCGATGTAAACCGGCGCGATGGCAAACGTCAAGGTGGTCGCGGTGAGCAGCGAGACGAGCACCAGGGCCGGGTACAGGAAGGCCGCGATCTGCGCGACCGAGTTTTTCACCACCGAGATCGCCAACTCGTATTGACCCTTCGCGGCCAGCACGATACCGGCAACGTTTTCGACCGCGTTGCCGGCGATCGCCACGATTACGAGACCGGCAAAGGCCTGCGAGATGTGGAGCGTGCGGATCGTCGGCTGGAGCGCGTGTACGAACCAGTCCGAGACGAACGCCGAACCGATCCCGGCGACCGCCAGCAGCGCAACGCTGACGCTGATCGGAACCTGTCCTGCGCCCGGGTTCTCACCGGGCACGGCATCCGCTCCGAGGTACTGCAGAAGCCACGATCCGTAAACGATCAGGATCGCGACCGCTCCGATGATGGAGATTGTCCTGGTGTGATGGCTGGCCGGGTCGTGCGAGGAAACGGCCAGGCCGATGAGGACAATGATGAACGACGAGATCAGCAGCAACGTCGCGGTGTCGTTGGGCAGACGCGCGCTGAAGCGCATCACGCCGTCGCGCTCGCGCCGCGCACCGACGATGATCACGATCCCGAGCACCAACAGGGCGTTGACGAGGATCGAGCCCAGGATCGCTGTCTCCGCGACGATCTTCTCCCCCGCGTTCAGAGCGAAGATCACGACAAAGAACTCGGGGAGGTTCCCGAGCGTCGACTGCATGAACCCGGTGATCGCAGGTCCAAACCGCCGGCCTACCTGCTCGGTCGAAAACGAGACCATCCACGCGAGGCCAGCCAGGGCCAGCGCCGCAAGCACGAACGCCAGCACCTGCGAGACGCCTCCCGCATAGCGGGTTACCCCGGCCAGCGCTGCGACCAGAGCGATCCCCCCGAGGATTGCCAGCTGGATCTTGGTCAGGCCCTTCAGCTCAGCGCCCCGTCATCACAGTGTCGTCGTCCGAGTACGCCGGAGCGCAGCAGCAGAGCAGGACGAGCGGCGTCTGCCCGAGGTTCCACAGCTTGTGTGGGGTCCCCGGCGGGATGACCACACAATCCCCGCTGATGACCTCGCTCTCCTCGGCGCCCAATCGCATCCGCCCGCGCCCAGCGACGAAGTAGTAGATCTCCTCCGTGTTCGGATGCAGATGCTCAGTCGTCTCGCCCCCGGGCGGCAGCGTGGCTTCGGCCAGGCTCTGACGTTCCACCGGTGTCCACGCCGGTCCGGCCAATTCCCGGATCTTCGAGCCGTCGAGCGTCGTGAACGAGGTCAGGGCGGCGAGGTTGGCTTTCTCCATGGCGGGCACTATCTCACGCGATCGAACTCGCCCGTCTCCCAGTCCGATCGCACGCGCTCGTCGATCTCGTGCTCGGAGGTGTCGGGGTCAGCCTCCCTCAGCTCCTGCGCGCGGCGCGTCTTGAACTTCAGGATCTCCAGCACGTAGACGAGATACACACTTGCGGCCAGGGCGAAGACGGCCAGCGCGGCGAGGACCAGGATCCACCCCAGGTGGTAGTGATGTGGGGGGCCATGATCGTGGTAGGGAACGATCCGCAGGGCCACCGCCAGCGTGGCGAGAACCAGCGTCCAGCCGTACATGTAGGCCACCGTCTTGCGTGGGCTGAACCCGAGGTTTGCCATGCGATGGTGGAAGTGGGTCGCATCGGCTGACCACGGTTTGCGCCGGTACTTCAAACGCTTGGCGACGACGAAGCCGGTGTCCAGAAACGGCACGGCGAGGATGAACAGCGGCACGACGAGGGCGACAACGACATTGGTCTTGAGGCTCCCGATGACCGCCGCGACTCCCAGCAGATAGCCGAGCAGGTTCGCTCCGGAATCGCCCATGAACACCGAGGCGGGATGGAAGTTATGAAACAGGAAGCCAAGCGCGGCCCCCGCGGTGAGGGCGGCCAGCACGCCGGCGGCATTCACCCCGAGGTCGAAGGCGATCACCGAGAAGGCCACCCCGTCAATCGTGCAGATGCCCGCGGCCAACCCGTCGACCCCGTCGCTGAAGTTGACGACGTTCATCAGCCCGACCAGCCAGATCGCGCTCAGCACCCCACCCGTGTTCGGAAACTGCAGCGCGCCGATGAATGGCAGGGTCACGTCGGTGACCACGGCTCCGCCCTCCACCGCGATCACCGCCGCCGCCACCTGCCCGAGCAGCTTCCACAGGGGCTTCAGCTCCCGCGCGTCGTCGATCGCCCCCACCAGTGCGATCACGCAGGCACCCCCGAGGATCGCCCACGTGTCGACGGCTCCGCCTGAGCCCGGGCGGCCCCCGACGGTCCGCGCCAGCCTGATCTCGTCCGGCATCCAGATTGCAGCCGCTACCAGGACCCCGGCCAGGATGGCCAGACCGCCGAGCAGCGGCGTCGTCCGGGTGGCGAGGCCACGCTCGCTGGGCATCGCCAGCGCGCCCACGCGCCGCGCGAACCTTGCGGCCAGTGGCGTCAGCACCGCCGCGACAGCCATCGCGACGACGAAGGCGAGTACGGCGTCCCAGTACCGCATGTCGTGGCCACAGCATGGCAGCCGGGCAGGACCATGCCGTTCCGGTATGCCGAAGGGAGTTCGTCGGCCCGCGCGCGCCAGCGCGCGCGTGAGGTCCGCCACCACGGCGAACGGCTCGTCCTCCAGCGCCCGCCACGTGATCCGGATGATGTCGTATCCGGCGGCGCGCAGCGTCCGGTCACGCTGGCGGTGCCCTCAAACGCGGCCCGGTGCCCATGGAAGCGGTAGCCGTCGACCTCGACGATCACCCGCTCCGCGCGCCAGAGGAAGTCGACCACGTGCCCGCTCACGCGGACGTTCTTCTCAGGCGGCGGCAGGTGGGCGGCCACGATCAGCTTGAGCAGCGCGCGCTCGGCGGCGGAGCGGGTGAAGCCGGTGCCCGCTTGCGCATGGAGGATCGCTCGCATGAGCGCCGACCCCGGGCGATTTGCCGCCACGGCTGAGCACCGTTTCGACCGCGCGTTGTGTGGTCTGGCGAGCGAATATTGCCTGCTCGAGTGCCCGCTCGACGTCCTTGCGCGGCGCTGTCGCGGCCAGGTCACAGACCGTGCGGGCCGGCGAGGTCACCAGCAGTCCCTCGCGGTCGCCGAGTTCGGTCGGGTCAAGGACGGCGACACGGTGGATGCGGATCCCCGCTCTCGGTCGCGGGTGCCGAGCGGCCACGGTCACGTCAGCCTGATCGTCGCTCCGGGTCCCGATGCCCCAAACCGAGGCCGCCGAACGATGGCTGAGCGCGGTCCCAGGACCGATCGCCAGGAGCGCACCGGCTTCGGCAACGAGGGGGTGCGAGGCGGGATCCACGAACGAGTACACGCCGTGATGCAACCGGTACAGATGACCGCGGTCGAGCCGCGCCCTGACACCGGAACGGGTGTGCCCGACACGCCGTAGCTGCTTCCAGGTCACAGCTTCATGCTGCGTGGCGGCCAGTCGCCGAGCCGCGACGTCGACCGACGCGTCAACGGCCATTACGTGACATCGGCCGCCATTGCCGACAGCGCGTGGAGCGATTTGGTCGCACAGCAGCCGAATCGTGCAGTGCGTCGACGGCCAGCCCAACATTTGGCGCATTTTGGTCGTCGGGATCGGCCCTCACGCCCCCAGCATCCCGCGCTCGCCCGTCATCCACCCGGAAAGCCACAAACTTGGCACAGACCCACTCGTCATTGCGAGGTTTTCGGCCAGTACCCACGCCGAGCACCTCGACCGCACCTCGACCCGCCGAGCACCTCGACCCGCCGACCGACGGACTCCTCCGACCCCCGGACTCCTATACGACCGCGTGCGCCCCCAGCCCCGCGTACAGCGGGTACTTGTCCGCCAGCGCCGCCGCGCGGTCGGCCAATTCCGACCGCCGCGGATCGAATGCCCCGGGCTGCAAGGCCGCGGCGATGATCTTGCCGACCTCGACGAAGTCCTCCACGTCGAAGCCGCGCGTGGCCAGGGCCGGGGTCCCGATCCGCAGCCCGGAGGAGACGGCGGGCGGGCGGGGGTCAAAGGGAACCGCGTTACGGTTGACGGTGATCCCGATCGAGTGCAGCCGATCCTCAGCCTGCTGGCCGTCGAGCTCTGATTCGCGCAGATCGCACAACACGAGGTGAACGTCGGTGCCACCCGTCAGGACGTTGACCCCGCCCCCGGCTCCGAGGAGCTCGCTGGCGACAGCTCGCGCGCCCTCCAGCGTCCGCTCCTGACGCTCCCGGAACGCCTCCGACGCCGCGATCCGCAGCGCCACCGCCTTGCCGGCGATGATGTGCTCGAGCGGGCCGCCCTGCTGCCCGGGGAAGACAGCCGAGTTGATCTTCTTGGCGTACTCCTCGCGGCAGAGGATCAGCCCGCCGCGGCCGCCGCCGATTGTCTTGTGAATCGTGGTCGTGACCACATCCGCGTGCGGAACCGGACTGGGATGCAACCCGGCCGCGACGAGTCCGGCGAAGTGCGCCATGTCCACCACGAGATAGGCCCCGACGGCGTCGGCGATCTCCCGGAAGCGCGGGAAGTCCAGCTGACGCGGATACGCCGACCACCCGGCGAGAATCATCTTCGGCCGCCGCTCGCGAGCGACCTGCTCCACCTCGTCCATGTCGATCAAGCTCGTCTCCCGGTCCACGTGGTACGGCGCGATGTCGTACAGCCGGCCGGAGAGATTGAGCTTCATCCCGTGCGTGAGATGGCCGCCGTGAGACAGCTCGAGGCCCATCAGCGTGTCGCCCGGCTGCAGCAGCGCGAAGTACACGGCGGCGTTGGCCTGCGCGCCGGAATGCGGCTGAACGTTGGCGTGGTCGGCGCCGAACAGCGCCTTCGCCCGGTCGATCGCCAACTGCTCGGCGATGTCGACGAACTCGCAGCCGCCGTAATAGCGCTTGCCCGGATAGCCCTCGGCGTACTTGTTGGTCAGCACCGAGCCCTGGCACTCGAGCACCGACAGGGGGACGAAGTTCTCGGAGGCGATCATCTCGAGGGTGCGCTGCTGGCGGTCGAGCTCGAGCGCCAGCACCTCCGCGATTTCTGGATCGACGTCGGCGAGCGGACGGTTGAAGAAATCGGGTGGCAAATCGGAGGCGGCCATAGCGCCGACGATACCAGCGCCGGTGGCGGCCATCGATCGCGCCGTGGCGGTCATCGACAGCGCCGGGCCGCGGTCAACCGGTGAGCTCGGCCCGGATCACCGCCAGATCCCCGCACTCCCAGCTAACCACCGCCGAGAAGCCGGCCGCGTGGAGCCATTCCAGCTGATCCGCCACCGGACTCGGCTGGTCGAACCCCGGCGTCAAGGAGACCCGCGCGTGCGCCGGATCGGACGGGACGACCACATCGGCGAGCACGAACCGCCCCCCCGGCGCCAGCACCCCCGCCACGCTGGCGAATAGGTGAGCCTTCGCCGGCCCGTCGAGGTGGTGGACGCAGAGCGCGCTCACGGCGAGATCGAACGGTCCCTCGGGGAGCGGCCCCTGGATCTCCCCCACCCGCAGATCTGCGCGGCCAACCGGCAGCCGCGTCCGCGCGAGCGCCAGCATCGGCTCACTCACGTCGACGCCGACCAGGAGGGCGTCGGGGTGCGCGCCCAGCAGCCGCCCCGCCGTCTCCCCCGTTCCCGTTCCCAGCTCGAGGATGCGCCTCGAGCCTGTCCCGCACGCGATGACGAGCTCTGCCTGAAGACGGTCATAGGCAGGAACATCCGCGTGGATCATCGCGTCGTAGGTACCGGGGTCGAAGTGAAACTGCCGGTCGAGCGCGCTCGCCACCTCGGCTTCGCTGAGCGCGCCGTGCCTGACCACCGTCCACTCCCCGTGATCCTCGAAGCGGCGCAGGTCCAGAACGGTTGACGACACACCCGGAAGCTCGCCGCCGTCCAAGACCAGATCCGCGCCCAGACGCAGGACCTCGGGCACGTCGGCCAGCCGCCGCGGGTCCGGCCCGCCCGCGAGGTTCGCGCTCGATTGCAGCACCGGCCAGGACACGCCCGCCAGGCGCGCGACGCGCGGGACCCGCAGGCCCAGGGTCGCGGGATCGTCCCCGCAGGCCAATGGGAACCGCCCCGCCGGATTGGGCAGCAGCAATGTGACCGGCCCCGGCAGCAGACGGCTGAGCGCGTCACGCGTGCGCGGACCGAGCTCCGGCAGCGCAGCCAGAGCCAGCGAGACCTCGAAGAACATGACCGCGGACGGCTTGCTCAGCGACCGGCGTTTGAGCGCATACAACCGCTCCACCGGGAGCCGCTCGCCGGCGTCGCAGGCCAGCCCGTAAACCGTGTCCGACGGGAACAGCGCCACACCGCCCACCGACAGGCAGCGCTCGAAGACCTCCGCATCCGGACTCGCGCTCACCGACGGCCGAGCACCACTCGATCGTGGCCCGCCAGGTCCCGCAAAACCTCCACGGATCCGTATCCGGCCCCGGACAGAAGCGACCCGACCCGCGAGGCTTGATCAACGCCGATCTCCAGCGCCACCACCGGCGTGTCATCGAGGCTCGCGACCAGGCGGCGAAGGACATCGAGCCCGTCCTCGCCGCCACGCAGGGCCTGCTCGGGTTCGAACAATCTGATCTCGGGCGGGAGTGAGCCCAGCGCCCCCTCGCTCACGTAGGGCAGGTTCGCCAGGACGGCGTCACCGCGTAGCTCCGCCAGGAGATCGCCGCACACGAATTCCACCGGCAGGCGCAGCCGAGCGGCGTTCGCGCGCGCCACCGCAACCGCGTCCGCGCTCACGTCGACCCCGATCACCGACAGATCTCCCCGCTCGCTCGCCAGCGCCAGGGCGACCGCGCCGCTGCCGGTGCCCACGTCGACCACACGCGCTCCCGGAGCCAGGGTGAGCCCGACCTCGACCAACAGCTCGGTCTCGGGCCGCGGGATCAGCACGCGCCGGTCCACCTCGAGCTCCAGGTGGCGAAACGCGCGCCGGCCGACGATGTAGGCGACCGGCTCCCGAGCCGCACGCCGCGCGACCAACCGATCGAACCGGCCCAGAGCTTCGAGACCGAGCCTCGAGCCGCTTTCCGTCACCAGCCACGCTCGATCGACCCCGAGCACCGAGCCCAACAGCAGCTCGGCGTCCAGCCGCGGCGTGTCACAGCCGGCGAGCGTCAAACGCTCGGCCGCGCCCGACAGCGCGTCCCGGACCGACGAGGGCACCGCCAGGGCACCCTCAGGCAACGGCGTGCTCCTCTAGTCGCCGGCGCTTTTCGTCGTCCTGCAGCGCGGCGGTGAGCTCGTCAAGCTCGCCCATCAGGATCGCGTCGAGGTTGTGCACGAGCAGATTGATCCGGTGGTCCTTGACCCGCTTCTCACCGTAGTTGTAGGTGCGGATCTTCTCGGCTCGCTCCCCGGTGCCGACCTGAGCCTGGCGGGATGCCGCCTGTTCGGCCTGCTGCTCAGCTAACGCTCGCTCGTACAGTCGCGCCCGTAGCACCCGCATCGCGCGTTCACGATTCTGCAGCTGCGATTTCTCATCCTGCATCGAGACCACGATCCCCGTCGGCTTGTGCGTGATTCGCACCGCGGAGTCGGTGGTGTTGACCGACTGCCCACCCGGCCCGGAGCTGCGGTAGACGTCGATCTGCAGATCTCCGGGATCGATCTCCACCTCGACATCATCGACCTCGGGCAGCACCGCGACCGTCGCGGTGGAGGTGTGGACCCGGCCCTGGGATTCCGTCTCCGGCACGCGCTGCACGCGATGGGTACCACCCTCGAACTTGAACACCGAGTACGCGCCGTCACCCTTGATGGCGAACGTGTAGCTCCCCTCGCCGACCGACAGGGGCTCGACCGTGAACCCGAGGCGCTCGGCGTAGCGGGTCAGCATCCGGTACAGGTCGCCGGCCCAAATCGCGGCCTCGTCGCCACCGGCCCCCGGGCGGATCTCGACGATCACATTCTTGTCGTCGTTGGGGTCACGCTCGACCATGGCCAGGCGGATCTCCTCCTCGATCGCAGCGATCCGCTCACGGGAGGACTCGAGCAGCGCGCGGAGCTCGGCATCGCTGCCGTCCTCAGCCAGCAACTCCTGTGCCCCGGCGAAGTCGTCGGCGGCGTGCCGGTACTCGATCCCCAGCCGCGCGGCCGGCTCCAGTTCGCTGTAGGCCCGGCTGGCCGCCCTGAACTTCTCCCGGTCGCCGATCACCTCGGGATCGGAGAGCTCCGCCTGCAGCGCCCCGAAGCGGGCCTCAATCTGCGCCACCAGGTCGTCGATCATCGTGATACCGAGTGTAGGACTGCGTCGGCGTCGTAGTCGCCCAACGCGACACGCGAGCGCTGGCGAAGCGATCTAGGCCACGACTTCGACGCCGAGCATGTCCTCGGCGGTGGCCTCACCGGGCGTCTCAACCGCCAGCACGGCCCCGAGCGCGGCGATCGCCACTGCGAGCTCGTCGAGATCGGGCTCGCGCGTGGTCAGCCGCTGCAGTTGCAGCCCGGGATACATGATGATCTGGACCCACCGCCGGCGGCGGTTCTTGCCGGCCCACTTGATGACCTCGAATGACAGCCCGGCGATCAGGGGAACGCCCAAAATCCGGGTCAGCACCAGCAGCCACCAGACGGGAAGGCCAATCGGGGCGAACACGAAGATCGCCATGATCATCACGATCAGCAGGAAGCTCGTGCCGCACCGTGGGTGCAGCCGCGAGTAGAGCGTCGCCCGCTCGGGCACCAGCTCGTCCTCGGCCTCGTAGCAGGAGATCACCTTGTGCTCGGCACCGTGGTACTCGAACACCCGGCGCAGATCTGGTACCCGAGAGAGCAGGACGAGATATCCGAGGAAGATCGAGGTCCGCAACACCCCTTCCACGAGCCAAAACAGCAGCGATGATCCAAGCTGATGCTTGATCAGGCTGGTCAACCCCACCGGTACGACGAAGAACAAGCCGATGGCGAACACCAGCGCGAGGATCACAGTCCCGGCCCAGAGCCCCCCGGAGATCTCCTGCTCATCCTCGGGCAGCTGCGCGTTCGCCGAGATCCCCAGCGCCCGCAGGCCGATTCCGAGCGACTCCGCGAGGGCGACGACGCCACGGATCACCGGCCAGCGGTACACGCGGCGCTTCCTCGCCCAGGAGACCAGCGGAAAGGCTTGGACGTCGATCTCCCCCAGCCCGCCGTCCTCTGGCGCCGGCTTGCGCACGGCGACCGCCCACGTGCGAACGCCGCGCATCATCACTCCCTCCATCACCGCCTGACCCCCGAGGGGGGCGTCGCGGGTGGCGGTCAGCCGCCCCTCCGGCCGCCCCTCAGCGGCCACGGCATGTTCTGAAGACGCGGGCAGGCTTCCGTTCCTGACCCCCGTCCCCATGAACAGAGCCTTCGCTACGCGCCAGTGCCGGTGCCGGTGCGGGCCGTCCTGCGGCCCTTGGCAACCCGACGCTGGAAGCGCTCGACCCGGCCGCCGGTGTCCACTAGCTTCTGCCGGCCCGTATAGAACGGATGACAGGCCGAGCAGATCTCAACGTGAATCTCGGACTTGGTCGAGCGGGTCGTGAACTCGTTGCCACACGTGCAGCGCACGTGGGCCTCGAGGTACTCGGGATGAATGTCGGTCTTCATGGTCTCACTGAGTCTAGCGGCCGTCGGCCACTCGCCTGAGGGCCTGGGTCGTGACGGCCGAGCAGACCACCGCCTTCGAGTTATTCGTCTGGTCGGGGTCATCGACCTGCTGATTCGGATCGGCGGTGATCATCGGCTTTACGGTCGCGCTGCAAGGGGGCCCAACGAACCGCACCTGTACGCTCGAATGCGCCGCCAGCCCGCCAACGGCATGGGTCTTGACCGCCCCGCCGCCGCCCGGGGAAAACAGGACCTCGAACGGACCGGCAGCGGTCACTCCGAGGTTGCGGATCGTCGCTGCGTAGACGCTGAGCGTGGGCTTGCTCGGATCAGGCGTGACGCTGATCGATGCCACTGCCAGGTCCGGCCGCAGCTCGGGCTGGTAGCAGCGTGGGGTCATCTGCTGGGTCATGGCCAGAACGCGGTCGTGAGCACCGGTCCAGCGGAACAGCACGCGGAGGCGGTACGTGGCCGGAGCCATCAGCTCGATGACCTGTTTGTTGAGAATCCAGACGTCCCGCGCCCGTGTGCCGAGCGTCGGATTCGACGGCGAGATCCACCGATTGAGATCGCCCCCGGAGACCGGCTTCATCGTGTTCGTCCCGGGAGCCCGCGAGAGCAGCTCGAAGCGCAGCGCCAGCTTTGCCGTCCCGGTGATCGGCCGCATGACCGCAGTGACCGAGACCGCGCGTCCCGCCGGGTCGAGCGCGGTCTGGCAGATGAAGTGGCGCAGGCGCGCGCGGGGGGGCCCCACGGTCGCGGCCACGGCGACTGTGGCGCCGAGCACCACCACGGCAAGACTGGCGATAAAAACCCGCTTCATGCCCATATAACCCCTGATAGGGCCCGAAGTTGCCCGAGCCGGAGCTCGGCTCAGGTGAGCGTGTACAGCGGACCGTCTCCGCCCTCGGGAGTCGTCAGACGACCGCCCTTGGCCGTGATCGCGCCGCACTGCACGCAGTTGGTGTAGTTGACGACCACGTCGACCGGACCGCTCTCCGGCGAATCGTCCGGGATCTCGTAAACCCCGGCCGGACACATCCACCGCCACGTCTCGGCGATCTCCCGCGGCACTTGCTTGCGCACGCGGATGTGGTTGGGCGCGTCGTCCCGGGTGGCGTTGCCCGAGATATACACCGACGAGAGCTTGTCGAAGGTGTACTTCCCGTCCGGCTTGGGATAACCCTTGCGGGTGTCGCCGAGGAACATCGGCTCCTCGTCATCTCGATGCCAGGCCTGACGGCCGGGTGGGACCTTGCCCTTGGACATGATCGCCGGACCGGCGAGCAGGCTGCCCCTGATGAACCCCTTCTGGAATGCCTGGCGAGCATTGCGGACCTGGTAGAGCTCCTTGCCGATCGACGACTGCTCGACCGCCTCCTCGTAGGACGACAGCGGCTTCTCCCCCTTGAGCGAGGCGTAGATGGCCTCGGCCGCGAGGATCCCCGACCTGATGCAGTGGTGAACGCCCTTCAGAGCCGCCGTGTCGACCATGCCGCCGGCGTCGCCGACCAGCACTGCGCCCGGCATCGACAGCTTCGGCATCGACCAGTACCCGCCGCCGGGCAGGGCCTTCGCCCCCCAGGCGATCCGCTCCCCGCCCTCAAGGATGCCCCGCACGAGCGGGTGCGTCTTGAACTCCTGGAGGAGGTCGTGGGCCGAGGTCGTGGCGTCGCGGTAGTTGAGGTCGACGACGAATCCGATCGAGACGAGGTCGTCGCCGGTCTTCTCATCCTTCATCGGATACAGCCACGTCCCTCCGAGCTGGCCGTACTTGCGCGAAACCTTCATCGGCCACGGCTGGCTGAACGTGTGGATGACCCGGTCCAGCGGCTTCGGGACCTTCCACAGCTCCTTGACGCCGAGCTCCCACACCTGCGGCTCGCGACCGTCCCCGAGGTCGAACTCCTTGATCGCCGCCCCCGTGAGGTGACCCCAGCAGCCTTCGCCGAGCACGGTCACCTCCGCCTTGATGTCTGTGCCCGGCTCGAAGTTTCCGAGCGGCTCGCCATCCTTGCCCCGGCCCTTGTCGCCGGAGCGCACGCCGACAACGCGGCCGTCCTCGACGATCAGCTGGGTGGCCGCCGTCTCGGTGAGGATGTACGCACCGCCCTCCTCGGCCTGGCGCTGCTGGAAACGCGCGAGCGCCGAGACCGAGACAACCTCATTGCCGTGGTTCTTGAAGTTCGGCACGAACGGGATCGGGACGCGGAGCTTGCTCTTGGCGCTGGTGAGCAGGTACACCGACTCCTTGGTGACCTCCCCGAAGGCGAAGCGTTCCTTGCGCCAGTCCTCACGGGACATCTCGGGGAACAGCTCCTGCAGCGGACCCGGGCGCATCACCGCGCCCGAGAGGTTGTGCCCGCCGCAGGTCTTGGCCTTCTCGATCACCGCGACCGGGACCTCACCCAGTCGCTCCATCATCTCGGGGTCGTCGCCGAGCAACTGGAGCAGCCGGTTGGCCGTGGCCAGCCCGGCCGTGCCGCCTCCGACGATCGCCACCCCAACGTCGATGCGCTCGTCCTCGCCATCGAGGTCGCGCTTGATGAACTCCTTGACGGAGTCGACGGGGGGCGGGAACTCGCTGGGTGCGTGTGCTCCGTTGCGCGATGACATGGCCCTATGACCCCTTTTTCGCCTTGATCGCCTCGGTCAGCTTGGGCAGGATCTTGTTCAGATCGCCGACGATGCCGAGATCGGAGAACTCGAAGATCGGTGCGTTCGAGTCCTTGTTGATCGCGACGATGTTCTCCGAGGACTGCATGCCGACCTTGTGCTGGATGGCGCCGGAGATCCCGGCCGCCAGGTACAGCTTCGGCGACACCGTCTTGCCGGTCTGACCGATCTGCGCCGCGTACGGGTACCAGCCGGCGTCGACCACGGCACGCGTCGCCGCCACCGCCGCATTGCCTCCGAAGGCCGACGCGAGCTGCTCCGCCAGCTCAAATCCCTCGGCCTTGCCGAGCCCGCGGCCGCCGGCCACGAGAATGTCGGCACCTTCGATGTCGACATCGGCACCGCGCTGCTCACCGCGCTGGACCATGCTGGCCTTGGTCGACCAAGGAGACAGTTCGACGTCGACGTCGACCAGCTCGGCCGAGCCACCATCGCGCTGCACGCTCTCGAACGCGTTGATGCGCCCGATGATGATCCCGAGGTCGCCCTGATATCGGGATACGGAGATCTTGGAGTCCTGCAGGATCGGACGCTCAGCGACGAGCTTGCCATCCTCAGCCTTGATCGCGGTGACCTCCATCGTCACCCCGGCTTGCTTTCGGGCGGCGAGCCCGGCACCGATCTCGAAGCCGAGCAGACCGCCGCCGAACAGGGCGTAGGCATGCCCGTGATCGTCGATCACCTTTGCCATCACATCGACGATCGGCTGCGCCAGGCCCTCGGGGCCCCGGCCGCGAAACACCTTGGTGGCACCGTAGGCGCCGACCGACTGACAGAGCTCGTCGGTCAGATCCTCGCCGCCGACGACGACCGCGTGACATTCGCCACCGATCTCGGCCGCACGCGCAGCACCCTCGGAGACGGCGCCGAGCGAGTTCTTGTTGAGCTCGCCCTCGTAATGGAGTACGTAGGTCAGAACATCAGCCATGTCTAGATCAGCTTCCTTTCGTCAAGCCAGGCGACGATCTTCTCGACGGTCTCGTTGGTGTCCTCATCCTCGATGATCTGGCCGGCGGCCTTGGCCGGCGGGTCATGGAAGTCGCCGCACTGCACGCGAGACCCCTGCTCGCCGACCAGCGACGCATCGATCCCGACATCGCCGCTCCCGACTGACTCCAGCGGCTTCTTCTTGGCCCCCATGATCGCCTTGAGCGACGGATACCGCGGCTCGTTGATCGCGTCACCGACGGAGATCACCGCCGGCGTCTCCACCTGCACCGTGTCGTAGCCGTACTCGGCCTGACGCTCGCAGCGCAGGCCGCCGCTGTCGACGTCCATCTTGATCACCTGGGTCAGAGAGGGCATCTGCAGGTGGTCGGCGACGACGGCGCCGATCGTGTAGCACTCGCCGTCGTCTGACTGCTGGCCCGAGCAGCACGAGGTCGGGCTGCTCCTTCTCGAGTGCCTTCGACAGTGCGTAGCCGGTCGCGGCGACGTCGGAGCCGGCAAGGGCCTCGTCGGTCAAGTGCACGGAGCGGTCGGCACCGAGCGAGACCGCCTTGTGCAGCGCACGGACGGCCGACTCGGGACCCATCGTGACGGCAACGATCTCCTCGACCTCGACAGCGCCGCCTTCGCGGATCTGCATCGCAGCCTCAATGGCGTGCGTGTCGTACGGATTCAGGTTCTTCTCGCCTGTTCGGTCCATCCGCCCCGTCGAGGGGTTGATGCGCTTCTCGACGGCGGCGTCCGGGACCTCTTTGACCAGGACGCAAATCTTCAACAGTGCCTCCTTCTCGAAACGAAGCTCATATTACCCGGTTGACTGACGAGTCAATCGGCCGCAGTGCTGGCACGCAGCGACCCGTCTCGGTGCGACGATTTTCCATCGGCCTCGGCGCTAAACCCGTACGGCGTTGCGAATGAAGTCGACGGCTTGCTGGGATGACGCGCCCGGAGTAAAGACCTCGGCCACGCCGAGCGATTTCAGCTCCTGCACGTCGTCGGAGGGGATCGTCCCTCCGACAGTCACCACGACGTCATCGATTCCCTGCTCGGCCAGCAGCTCCATGATCTTCGGCACGAGGGTCATGTGGGCCCCCGAGAGAATCGACAGCCCGACGGCGTCGGCGTCTTCCTGGATGACCGTTTCGACGATCTGCTCCGGCGTCTGGTGCAGCCCGGTGTAGATCACCTCCATCCCAGCATCGCGCAACGCGCGAGCGATGATCTTGGCGCCGCGATCGTGCCCGTCAAGTCCGGGCTTCGCGACTACGACGCGAATCTTCTTCTCAGAGGAGGTGGCCATCGGGAATCCGCCAGGCGGGTCGGAATAGGAGCGCCGCGCCTGCGGGCGCCGGGATTGTAGTGCGACTAGAAGGCGGGTGTCTCGGTGTACGTGCCGAACACGGCCTGGAGTGCCTGCACCATCTCGCCCTCGGTGGCATCGGCGCGTGCGGCCTGCACCAGATACGGCATCAGGTTCGCGCGCTCGTCGCGAGCCGCGTTCTCCAGCGTGCTGAGCGAGGAGGTGACAGCCGCACTGTCGCGACGTGCGCGCACTTCGCGCACGCGTTCGACCTGCTGGGTCTCGAAGGCGGGATCGATCCGCAGCAGCTGGGTGTCGTGGTCGTCGCCCTCGGTGTAGGCGTTGACGCCGACCACCTTGCGCGTTCCCGCCTCGACCTCGAGCTGATACCGAAACGCCGCGTCGGCGATCTCCCGCTGGGGAAAGCCGCGCTTGACCGCTTCGACCATGCCGCCGAGCTCGTCGATCTTGCGGAAGTAGGCGTAGGCCTGTTCCTCCATCCGGTCGGTCAGTGCCTCGACGAAGTACGACCCGCCGAGTGGATCGATCGTGTTCGCCACCCCGGTCTCCTCGGCGATGATCTGCTGTGTGCGGAGGGCAACACGCACGGCCTCCTCGGTGGGCAGCGCGAGCGCTTCATCGAACGAGTTGGTGTGAAGCGACTGGGTCCCGCCCAGCACCCCCGCCAGCGCCTCGATCGCCGTTCGTACGACATTGTTGAGCGGCTGCTGAGCGGTCAGCGAGACGCCAGCGGTCTGGGTGTGGAAACGCATCAGCATCGAGCGCTCGTCTTGCGCCCCGAAGGTGTCCCGCAGCTCGCGCGCCCAGATCCTGCGAGCCGCGCGGTACTTGGCGATCTCTTCGAAGAAGTCGATGTGAGCGTTGAAGAAGAACGACAGCCGCGGCGCGAAGTCATCGACCGCAAGGCCGCGAGCCAGCGCGTTCTCCACGTACGTGAGGCCATCCTTCAAGGTGAACGCCAGTTCCTGAGCGGCGGTCGAGCCGGCCTCACGGATGTGGTAGCCGCTGATCGAGATCGGGTGCCAGCGTGGCATCTCCGCCGAGCACCACTCGATCATGTCGGTGACCAGCCGCATCGCAGGGTCGACGGGGAAGCACCACTCCTTCTGGGCGATGTACTCCTTGAGGATGTCAGTTTGGATCGTGCCGCCAAGGCGGTCGCTGGGTATCCCCTGGCGCTCGGCCGCCACGACGTAGAACGCGAGCATCATCGGGGCCGGGGCGTTGATCGTCATCGAGACGGTCACCTCGTCGAGGGGGATCCCGTCGAACAGCGTCTCCATGTCGGCCAGCGTGTCGACGGCGACTCCCTCCCGCCCGACCTCGCCCAGGGAGCGGGGATGGTCGGAGTCGTGGCCCATCAGGGAGGGCATGTCGAAGGCCGTCGATAGCCCGGTCTGGCCGTGCTGGAGCAGGTAGTGGAAGCGCTTGTTGGTCTCAGCCGCGTCACCGAAGCCGGCGAACTGACGCATCGTCCACAGCCGTCCGCGGTACATCGACCCGTACACGCCGCGCGTGTACGGATACTCCCCGGGGAGCCCGATCGCCGAGTCGGCGTCCGCGGAGAGATCGGACTCGGTGTACACCGGGCTGATCGGCTCGCCGGAGATCGTGGAAAACGGCGCGTCGCGCTCGGGAACCCGCCCGAACGTCTCCCGTTCCCAACGCTCGCGATCGGTGAGGCGGGGTGCGGTGGCCATGCCGGAAGTCTACGGTCAGCGGTTGTTGGTGGTGCGAGCGGCGGTTACGCTGTCCAGCGGGGATGGGACTCACGCGTTTGCCTGTGCTCGGCCTGCTGACATTTCTGCTCACGGCGGCGCCGGCGGCAGCCGCAATTACGAGCTCGTCGATCACCGCGCCGGGTAATGGCTCCGAGTTGTTCTATGACGGCGACGCCGGCAGCGGCAGCGTGACCGTACGGGGCACCGCCGCTGCGAGCGGGAAATCAAGTAAGGGCGACCTGTTGTGCTACACGGTGTCGGACTCGAGGTGGACCACGGTCGCCTCGGGAATCGACACCACCGGGGGCAGCTTCGCCACTGGTGTTTCGCTCTCCCCGATCGCGGGCGCCGCGTGCCGTCTGGCGCTCGTGCCCGCGGGCAAGACCCCCGCTGGGAACGCCGCGGCCGCCTTCGCCGGCCCCGCGATCAGCGTCAGCGACCAGTTCTCCCACGCCTCGGGGGGCGAGCTCCTGGGCTACTACGTCCTCTCGGGCACGCTGACGTGGTCGTTCGCCCTGCAGTCCCTCGGAGAGTGCCCGGTGACGAACTCATACGCGACCGACCCGGCCACGCTCGGCAGCTTTTCCCTGTTCACCGGAGACGCCTGCCTGCCCAAGCTCGGCGGCGTGGGCGCGGCGGCCGGCACGCGCTCATCCCTCCAGGTTGACGGCCTGAACGCGTATCCACCCGCTGCGATCAGCGTGCTCAGCGCTCAGCCGGGGTTCGAGCCACTCAGCTACAGCACCTCGTTCAATGCCAGCCACGACACGGTGACGATCAACGAGAACGACACGCCGACAATCTGCGACGCGCCGGCGACGTTCCCCCCAACCACCGCGACCTGCCCGTCACTGCACGATTCGGGAATCCGGGTCTCGCAGACAACGCAGCTGCTGCCCGGCGGTCAGGTGGTCCGGATCAGTCAGCGCTTCTCGAGCGTCGACGGTCGTGCGCACACGATCGATGCACTGTTCTCGCATTCCGTGCAGGCCCCCGCCGCAGGCCAATTGCCGGGATTCGCGTTCCCGGGGCAGGGCTCGTTCGCCACGCACGGCAAGCCGGACAGCTTCTCGGCCTTCCCCCCCGGTCCGGGCTCCGTCCTTGCGGTGAGCAACGCGGCCGGTCTGTTGCCGGCCATCTCTAACCCGGTCGGGGCGATCACCTACGGGCGCCCGCCGCAGGATGCCACCTTCGTCACCGCAGTCGGATCCCAGACCGCCACCCTGGTGCTGCATTACGCGGACAACGTCACGGCCGGCGGCTCCGTGGCCTACGACTGGTCCTTCTCGCAGGCCTCGAGCGGGGCGGCGCTGACCTCGCTCGAGCGGACCGAGCGTGACCGTTTCTTCAGCCCGACGGTGAGGATCCTCAGCCCCCGCCAAAATTCGGTCGTCAACCATCCGGTGTTGACCGTGCGCGGGATCGTCACCGACCCCATAGGCGTGACCCAGCTGACGGTGGGGGGACGAGGCGTGGCCGCCGCAGCCGGAGGCGCGTTTGCCACCGCGCTCACGCTCCGTCCCGGGAAGAACGTGATCGCCGCCAGGGCCATCAACACCGCCGGCAATACGAGCTCGGCGTCCGTGACCGTGACGCTGCATCCCGTGTGCCGGGTGCCGAGGCTGCGCGGACAGACGCTCGCCGCGGCCAGGCACGCCCTCGCCCTCAGCTACTGCGGCGTGGGCCGGATCACGCGTGCACACTCCCGCCGGATCCGCCGTGGGCGCGTGATCTCAAGCTCGCCCCCGTCCGGTGAGGCTCACCGCCCGGGCACGCGGATCCGTCTCCTGGTGAGCCGCGGGCGATAGCGTCGACGCACCGCACGGGTCCGGTTCGCAACCACCGCGCTCCCGGCCCCGCCGGCCGCCGCGGCACCGGCGAGTGCGAGCGTCATCTTCAGTCGCCGGCCGAGGCGGTCGAACCTCAGAACCGCCCATCCCTCTCGTCGTGCGACCTGAAGCAGCTCACGATCCGGGTTGACGGCCACGGCGTGGCCGACGGCCTGCAGCATGGGAAGGTCAGATTCCGAATCGGAGTAGGCAAATGATGCCGCCAAGTCGATGTCCTCGCGCTCGGCCAGGCGCGTGATCGCCTTGGCCTTGTCGCTGCGATAGATGAACAGCCCGGTCGGGCGACCCGTGTAGATCCCGTCGACGGCCTCGGAGAAATTCGAGCCGATTGCGCCGTCGAAGCCGAGCACGCGGGCGAGCATCTCCGCCAACTCGTGCGACGCTGCGGTGACGATGTAGACCCGCCTGCCGGCGTCCTGGTGCTCGTGGGCGACCGAGAGCATCTGCGGGTAGAGCCGCGGCAGGATGCCCGCGAGGACGTCGGGCCCGAGGCGCTCCAGGTCCACGACCCTGGTGCCGGCAAGCGACTTGGAGATGCGCTCGCGCAATGCCTGCGTGCCCCCATCGGTCGACCCACGCAACCGAAACTGCACGTTGGCCCAGGCGTCGGCCGCCAGCCGGCGGCGTGAGATCAGGCCGGCCCGGTAGGCCGCCCGCCCGAACTGGAAGGCCGAGGACCCCTGCATCAGGGTCCGGTCCAGGTCGAAGAAGGCGGCCGTGACGCTCAGCCGCCATTCACCTCCACGATCACGGCATCGCCCTGGCCTCCGCCGGAGCAGATTGCTGCACAGCCGACGCCGCCTCCGCGGCGACGCAGCTCCAGCACCAGGGACCCGAGGATGCGTGCGCCCGAAGCGCCGATCGGATGACCCAGCGCGACCGCGCCACCGTTGACGTTGACCCGGTCCTCATCGATGCCGAGCATTCGGATCGAGTTCAGCGTCACCGATGCGAACGCCTCGTTGATCTCCCACACATCGACATCCTCGGCCTTGAGCCCAGCCTTCTCGAGCGCCTTCTCGGCCGCCTTGGCGGGTGTCCTGGCGAGGTAGGCGAAATCGTCCGCGACCTGCGCCTGAGCGATGATCGTGGCCAGCACCGCCTTCCCGTTGCGCTTGGCCCACTCATCGCTGGCCAGGACCAGGGCGCCGCCGCCGTCGTTGACCCCGGGCGCGTTTCCAGCCGTGTGGGATCCGTCCTTGACGAAGATCGGCGGCAGCTTGGCCAGCGACTCGAGGCTCGTGTCCCGGCGCGGCGCCTCGTCGATCTCGACCACCGTGTCGCCCTTCTTGCCCTTCACCGTCACCGGCACGATCTCCTCGGGGAGGCGGCCCTCGTCGGTGGCCTTGATCGCCAGCTGATGTGAGCGCAGGGACCAGCGGTCCATGTCCGGGCGCGTCAGCTCCAGCTCGCTGGCCACCTCGCTGGCCTCCTGGGCCATGTGCTTGCCGGAGAACGGATTGGTCAGCCCGTCGTTGATCATCGCGTCGATCGCCTTGCCGTCGCCCATCCGAAACCCAAACCGAGCTTGCTTGAGCAGGTACGGGGCGCTCGACATGGACTCCATTCCCCCGCCCACCGCGACCTCCAGATCTCCGGCACGGATCGCGGCGTCAAGCAGCCCGGCGGCACGGATCCCGGAGGCACAGACCTTGTTGATCGTCTCCGAGGAGACCTCCTTGGGGATTCCGGCCTTGATCTGCGCCTGACGGGAGGGGATCTGGCCCTGGCCGGCTTGGATCACCTGGCCCATGACGACGTGCTGGACATCCTCAGGAGCGACGTCGGCGCGCTCGAGCGCGGCCTTGATCGCGGTGCCCCCGAGCTCGGTCGCGTCAAGGCTGGCCAGCCCACCGCCGAGCTTGCCGATCGGTGTGCGGGCAGCAGAGAGGATCACGGTCTTTGGCATCTGGTGGCGACTCCGATTTCGCTGAAGGGGATGGCTCAATCCTAGTGGTCCCCGGCCGAAGAGCGGCGTTGGTAGGGTGCGAGGGGTGCGCGTCGAGGCGACCACCCGAGGCCCCCTCGACATCGACGCCGACACCATCGTGGTCGGCGTGTTCGACGACGAGAGCGTCGCCCATGACGTCCCCGGCGACGCCCTCGCTGCGCTCGTTGCCTCGGGTGAGGCGCGCACCGAACTCGGGCGGCTCGCCGTCGCCCACGCCGAGGGACGCCGGTTCGTCCTTGTCGGCCTGGGCACGCGCTCAGACTTCGGCCCTGAGCGCGCGCGGGTGGCCGCCGCGAAGGCCCACGCCCGCGCCAGTGAGCTCGGAGCGCAGTCTCTGTGCTGGGAGTTGCCCCATCACGTGCCTGAGGCGATCGCCGCCGCCCTGGTGCAGGGAACGGTCCTCCATGCCTACCGCTTTGACCGTTACAAGCCGACCGGAGAGGCCCGCTCGCCCACCCGGCTGACCGTGAGCGCCCATCACGATGTCTCAGAGGCCGTGCGCGTCTCCGCGGTGGTCGCCGCGGCGCAGAACCGCGCCCGCGACCTCGCCAATACCGCGGCCAACGACCTCACTCCCACCGTGCTGGCCGACTACGCCGCCGCCGCCGCGGACCGCTTGGAGGGCCTGTCGATCTCGGTCATGGGTGAGAGCGAGATCCGGGCGGCGGGGATGGGCGCATTTGCCGCGGTGGCACAGGGCTCTGCCCAAGAGGCACGCTTGATCACGCTGCGCTACGCCGGACCCGGCGCCGCCGGCCCGCTGCTGGGCCTCGTCGGGAAGGCGGTGACCTTCGACACCGGCGGGCTGTCACTGAAGCCTCCCGCCAAGATGCACGAGATGAAGTTCGACATGGCGGGGGGCGCCGCGGTGATCGAGGCCATCTCCGCGCTGGCCGAGCTCCAGGCGCCGGTCCGCATCGTCGGTGTGGTCGGCGCCACCGAGAATATGCCCGGCGCCCGCGCGGTCAAGCCCGGCGACGTTGTCCAGGCTGCGGACGGCACGACGATCGAGATCAACAACACCGACGCCGAGGGACGGCTGGTGCTGGCCGACTGCCTCTTGCACGCGCAGCGCGAAGGTGCCGAGCGGCTGATCGATGTGGCCACGCTGACCGGCGGAGTCGTCGTGGCCCTCGGTTCTGTGTACGCGGGCCTCTTGTCCAACGACGATGAGCTCGCGGCCCAACTCCAGACCAGCGCCGACGCCAGCGGCGAGCTCCTCTGGCGTCTGCCGCTGCACCCGGACTACGCCGCGATGGTCAAGGGCCGCTACGCACAGCTCACCAACCTGACCGAGAAGCGCGAGGCCTCCACCATCACCGGAGCCGAATTCCTGCACGCCTTCGTGGGCAGCACGCCGTGGGCGCATCTGGACATTGCCGGAACCGCCTTCGACGCCCCGCGCGCCTACCTGACCGGCAAGGGCGCGACGGGGTTCGGGGTCAGGCTGCTCGTCGACGCCGCGCGCGCCGCGACCGGCTGAACCTCGAGCCCGGACGGATGTTCGAGCGGCATTTCGTTGTCCGCGGGCCCCGAGCCGCCTCAGATCCGGATCACCGCCAGCAGCCGTCGCAGCAGGCCGAGGCGGCCCCGGATCCGCACGCGACGCGTGGCGACCATGCCCAGCGCCGTGCGCCCCCGGGCGGTGATCGGCAGCGGCACACCGCCTGCCAGCGGCGCCACCAGCAGACTGATCAGGTCCGCCAACTCGCCCTCGACCCACAGCGCCGGATCCCGGGCCGGCCCATCCTCGACCAGCACCATGCTGCCCTCGAAGACAATTCGTACCGGCGGATACCCACCTCGTACCGAGAGCTCGACCTCCACCTCGATGCGGCGGGCCAGCTCCGGACGCCGGCGGACACCCCGCTCGACGATCGCCAGGATCGCCGGCGCCAGACCTCCTTCCATCAGCGTCCCCAAGCGCACGCGTGGGGGCGCAAGCTGGACGCCGCTCGCCTGACTGCGGGCTGGATCGGTTCGGTCCGGCACCGGCCGATCGTACGACGGCAAGCTCGTATCCCTGGGAGAATGACCGCGTGCAGTTCGACCTCAGCGACGATCACCGGCTGCTGCGGGAGACTGTCCGCGACTTCGCCGAGCAGGAGATCGCGCCCGTCGCGGAGCATCTGGATCGCACCAAGAGCTTTCCCTATGAGATCGTCGCGCGGCTCGCCGAGCTCGACCTCATGGGCATCCCCTTTCCCGAGGAGTACGGAGGTGCCGGGGGCGACTCGCTGGCCTACGCGGTGGCCGTTGAAGAGCTGGCGCGGATCGACTCATCGGTGGCGATCACGCTGTGCGCGCACACCTCCCTGGGCACCCAGCCGCTGTACCTGTTCGGCTCTGAGGAGCAGAAGCGAGAGTGGATGCCGCGCCTGTGCGGCGGGGAGCGCCTCGCCGCCTTCGGTCTGACTGAGCCCGAGGCGGGCTCGGACGCGGGCAACACCAAGACCCGAGCCGTGCCGGACGAGGACGGAACCTGGGTCATCAACGGCTCCAAGCAGTTCATCACCAATGCCGGCACCGATATCTCGGCCCTGGTCGTGATCACGGCGGTCACCGGAGGTGCGGATGGCAGCAAGGAGATCTCCAATCTCCTGGTCGAGAACGGAACGCCCGGCTACGAGCCGGGCGAGCCGTATCGCAAGATGGGCTGGAACGCATCGGACACGCGTCCGCTCTCCTTCAGCGACTGCCGGGTGCCGGCTGAGAACCTCGTCGGAACGCGTGGAGCCGGCCTGCGCCAGTTCCTTCACGTGCTCGACATCGGCCGGATCGGGGTCTCCGCGATGGGCATCGGGCTGGCTCAGGGCGCGCTTGAGCAGGCGCTGGAGTACGCGCGCGAACGGCGTGCCTTCGGACAGCCGATCTCACGGTTTCAGGCGATCCAGGCCAAGCTCGCCGACCTCTCCACCGAGATCGAAGCGGCCCGGCTGCTGACCCACAAGGCGGCGTGGCTGAAGGATCAGGGCCGCAACTTCACTCTCACCGCCGCCCAGGCCAAGCTCAAGAGCGGTCGTCTGGCTGTGCGCGCCGCGGACGAGGCGGTGCAGATCCATGGCGGCTACGGCTACATCGAGGAGTACCCGATCTGCCGCTTCTACCGCGACGCCAAGATCCTCACCATCGGTGAGGGAACCGATGAGGTCCAGCAGATGGTGATCGCGAGGGCCCTGGGCACATGAGCGACGGGTGGCGCGCCCGGTTGCTCCTTGTCACCATGGCCGGTCTGGCACTGTCGGCGGTCGGGGCGCCGGGGCGGACGGGGACCGCTGGTGCCGCGGTGTCCGCGCCCGACGCGCGGCTGGAGGGCCCGTTCGCCCTCACCGGCCACATCACGGTCGCCAAACGGGTCCTGGACGAGCGGGCGGGTCAGAGCATCCCGCGGACATGGACGTTCTTCCCGACCTGTGCCGAGGGCCCGTGCGCCTCCGTGCGCCTGATCCGGGAGCGCGCCGGCGGATCTGACCATCTGACCTTGGTTCGGCGGGCGGCGGGCACCTACGCGGGGAGCGGACGGTTCATCGCGCCGTTGCGTTGCGGGCGGCGGACCTACGCCCGGGGGCAGTCGGTTCCGTTCACGATCACGGTTCACCTCACGGCAACCGCGAGGCTCAGCAGCGGCTCGGTCATCGCCACGGCGCTAACGGCCACCTATACGAATTCCACGCGGACGAACCTGACCCGGTGCTTCGCCGTGCTGGGCCACGATGCCGCCGTCTACTCAGGTCAGGCGGTCGCCGTTCCGGGTCAGAGCTAGTGTCGTCGCGCGCTCGTCGCCACCGACCCGTCGACGAGCTTCAGCTGTGGCGCGTTCTGACCTGCAGCGAGCGCAGCACGTGATTGACCTCGGCCAGCTGGCGACGGCGAAACGATCGGCCGCCCGCCAGCACCACGTAGAGGCACAGCGGCCGGCGGGCCAGGGTGAAGAACTGCTGCGCCCCGACCTGGCCGGGGCGAGGATGGGCGAGCGCGCGGGCGGCGAAGCTCGTCGGATCCAGTGGCAGCTCGATCCTGCCGGGCGCGAACAGTCCCGCCCCGGCCTGCAGCCCCGCGCCGGGCACGTACTCGGTCAGGGCGATAAAACACGCACCGGGGCTCATGCGGCCGGTGCTGCGGTCGCCGAACTCCCCGTCTTCGAGCGCCAGGATGTAGCTGCCGGCATGCAGGGTGGCGGCACCATCCTGCCGGCTGAAAATGCGTCCGCTCCATTGCGGCGGCAGCTCGAGTTCGATCCCGTGGGCGTTCAGCTTCACAGCGCCCCCACGATGACCGCGAGCAGCAGCACGCTGAGCCCGACGGTTACCAGCCGGCCAGCGGGTGCGCGCCAGCGCTCCAGGCGGGCGTGCATCGAGAGCAGCTGCTCCGGGCCTCGGACGCGGCGCCCGAGCAGTGGCGTCAACCCGCGGACCGCTCCGTAGCAGCCGAAGACCACGGCGCCGCGGCCGGGATCACCGCTCATCAGCGCGGCCAGAACCGCCACGTAGGTGGCGGCGCTGCTCACCACCGTGCTTACCCCGAGCCCGAGCTGGGCCCCGAAGCCGACGCCGTAGACCCATCCCCGATACTCATCCAGCCAGCGTTCGTTGACCTGCCGCCGTGGCCCGGGCATTCGTCCGGGCCGCAGCTCCAGGCACACAGCGACGGCCAGGCCGAGGCCGAGCACGACGAGCCGCACCCGGGAACCGCGGGCATCGTCAGCGACCAGGCCGCCGATCGCGCCCAGCGCCGCACCGGCAAGTGCCGCGCTCCCGGTCGAGCTCAGCGCGAACGCGCTCACCGTCACAGACCATCTGGATCGCCTGCCCCGCTCCCCGAGCGGAGTGATGCTCGCGAGCATCGACTCGCCTCACGGAGACCAGGCGGCCGCGACGGCCCCCAACACTGCGGCCACGCAGCCGACCACGACGAGCTCGGTCACCTCAGCCTCTGCGGCCGGGGTAGAGACTCGGATCCCCAGGGGCGATGCCCGACGCGGCCAAGGTCGCCTCGACGCGCGCGGCGCGCTCGGTTCCCGAGCCGCTGCGCTGTGCCTCCCAGTCGTCCTCGATCGCGTCGCTGACCAGTGAGGACAGCGCCTGCCAGGTGGTGGCCACGCCCTCTCCGCGCACGCCACCGGCGACCAAAACGAAGTAGGGCGCGCCGGGCACCCCGTAGTCCTCCCAGGCCTGCGAGGACATCACCACCCCGACGCCTTCCGGTGCGAGCTTGCGCAGACGCGAGGGACGCTCCCGCTCGGGCCCGCGGGTGACGATCAGCGTCTGGACGCCCGGCGGCAGCCGTTGCTCGCCGAGCGTCGCCCAGAACCCGGCGCAGGTGCTGCACCCGCTGGTCAGGAAAGCGAGCAGGGTTGGCGTCGACCCTGCTCCCTCAAAGGCCAGCGAAACGGCATCTCCGCCGGGAGTCGGGCCGCTCACCGGCGCCGCCCTCGTCGCCGCGCCCGCTCGTGCAGTCTTCGGCGGCTGCGCGATCTCGGGCGGCGCGTCAGCCGCGGGTCCGATCCGTCGCAGAAGCTCGGCATGACTGCGCAGCAGCCCAGCGACGAGCACCACCAGCAGCACCAGCAGGACGGTCTCGACCGACACCAGAGCGACCATCAGACGCCGCCACCTCCGGGGACCTGAATCGCCAGGCCCTCCAGGCAACCGGCCTCGTGGTTACACGTGAAGTCGTCGACCATCTCCGTCGCATTGCAGCTCATTCCGTCAACGCTGGCCGGGTTCTGGCAGATCACCAGCCGGCAGACGACCTCGGTGGTGCCGTGAACCTGGGTGTTGCACTGTCCGTAGCGGAAGTGATTGCAATCGACGCGGCGCCGGCCGCAGTCGCTTTGCGCACATTGGCAGCCGCCGGGGAAACTGTGGCCGGGAAGGCGGTTGCAATCGACGTAGTAGCGCACGCCCTCGTCGTGGCACAGGCCGCCGCCGGTGTAGGCGGTGCACTTCCACCAGCCGGCGACGTAGGTGTTGCGGGGACAGGTATTGCGCCCCCGCTCAATCTCGCAGCAGAACGCGGTGTAGCCATCGGTGCACTTGCCCGATTGGCAGTCGGCGGGACGCACCACCGCCCATGCGTCTCCGGGCCTGACCAGATAGCGGACGGGGGCGACCGCGAACGCCGAGCCGGCCACGGCGGCCCTGGCCAGCGCCCCACGACGGGACATGCGCCGCTCCAGCAGGCCGCCGAGTGACGTCGCCAAGCGCTCGGTCAGTGTCATCGCGCGCTCCAGGCGCTCCATGCCTGCGGCAGCCACGTGTAGACGAGCACGGCCGCATAGGCGGCGCCGAGGATCCCGACGGCGAGAGTAGCCGCCGATGCCGCCGGCCGGGCCAGCACCCAGCCCAGCGAATGCGGCAGCGTCAGGGCCCCGGCGCCCGCGCTCAGCGCGAGGACGCCGCTCAGCAGCGATTGCGCGGGCGAAGCCGGCGAATCTTGGCCCACGCCGAAGCAGCCGCATGAGGCCTGCCGGCGGGCCAGCAGGAAGCTCACGACCGCGAACAGGAGATACAGCGACGCCATGGCCGCCGCGCCAACCGGCGTGGGAGCGAGCGCGCAATCGGCGCCCAGGGCTAGCTCGGCCACGGCGACGCCGCGGATATGGACCGGTCGGCTGGGAAGCCCGAGCGTTCGCATCGCCAGCGCCGCCGGCCCGGGCGTGCGCGCTTTGGCCAGGCCGGCCACCACGAGGACGCTGGCGGCGAGGAGGAACGGGGGTGTCAGCGCCTCGCGCATGGCTCAGACGTCCGCCAGGCGTCGCTCGAGGATCGTGGTGGCCGCGCTGGCAGGATCGAGCTCGCGGGAGACGACACGGTCAAGCAGCTCCTGGACCGCCTCGTCCTCGCGCACGGCAGCCTCCAGTTCGCGTCGCATTCTGAACGTCGCGATCGCCAGAACTTCGTTCATCAGATTGCGGCGACGGCGCTCGGACAGTGTCCCCTCTGACTCGATGTACGCGCGGTGCTCGGAGAGCTTCTCCGCGAGCTGCTCGGTGCCCTCACCCCGAACCGCCTCGGTCTTGACGATCGGAACCTGCCAGCCTTCATGCGAGCCCAGCGCGAGCACGCCCTTGATCTCCCTGATCATCGTGTCGGTCAAAGGATGGTCGGACTTGTTGACCACGATCACGTCCGGGATCTCCATCACGCCGGCTTTGAGGGCCTGGATCGAGTCACCGGATCCCGGCATCAGCACGAGCACGACCGTGTCGGCGTGATCGATGATGTCGACCTCCGCCTGGCCGACGCCGACGGTCTCGAGCATGACGATGTCCCGGCCCGACGCGTCCATCAGCAGCGCCGCCTGGAGCGTGGCCTCGCTCAATCCTCCCAGGGCACCGCGATTGGCCATCGAACGTATGAACACACCGGGGTCAAGAAAATGCTCGGACAAGCGAATGCGATCTCCGAGCAGTGCGCCCTTGGTGAACGGCGACGATGGATCGATCGACAGCACAGCGACGCTGCGTTCGCGTTCGCGCTCGAGCTTGGTCAGCGCGCCGAGGAGCGTGGACTTGCCCACCCCCGGAGGGCCCGTGAAGCCGACGATCGAGGCCTGCCCGGTGTGGGGATAGACCTCGCGAACGAGCTCCCAGCCCTCGGGCTTATCGTTCTCGACGAGTGAGATCGCGCGGGCGAGAGCCCGCTTGTCCCCTGCGAGCAGGCGCTCGGCCAGTGATTGCTGGTCTGCCATCAGGGCGAGCAATCATGCCAGGGCTTCCCGTCGCCGGCCTCCGTTATCGCTCCAGGTATTGCGCCGGCGCCTGCGGGGGTACCGTGAAGACGTGGAGAGCTCGCTGCTAGACCGGGTCGATGCGCTGTTGGGCAACAGCGTTGAGGCGACGGTCAAGGTCAAGCACCGACGGCGGCTGCGCCGCCTCGGGTGGAGTCGCGCGCTTGACCCCGAGGACGCAGAGCTCGACCGCTCACGGCTCGACGGCTCGGAGATCTGGTCCCGGGGCGAACCTGATCCCCGGCCTGGATGCTCGTTGCAGGTGCTGATCGACGGCGCGCTGGCCCTGCCTGCGATCGCGTCGGCGCTGGAGAGCGCCGAGCGCTACGTCCACATCACCGGGTGGCACCTCGCGCCCGGTTTCGAACTCGTGCGCGGCGAGTCGCCGATCGTTCTGGGACGGCTGCTGGCCGAGCTGGCCGAGCGCATCGACGTGCGGGTCCTCGTATGGGCCGGCGCCCCGATCCCCGCCTTTCATCCCACGCGCTCCGAAGTCAAGGAAGCGGTGCGCAACCTCGTGCGCAGCACCCGGATCCGGTGCGAGGTGGACCCTCGCGAGCATCCGTTCCACTGCCATCACGAGAAGACGATCGTGGTCGACGGCAGGCTCGCGTTCGTCGGGGGCATCGATCTGACCAACGACGGCGGGGACCGTTTTGACTCCTCCGCCCACCCGGCTCGGCGCCGGCTCGGCTGGCATGACGTCGCAACGCGCCTCGAGGGGCCGGTCGTCGCCGACGTGGACCGCCATTTTGCGATGCGCTGGAGTGAGCTGACCGCCGAGAAGCTCGAGCTCGCACCCGTCCCCGATGCCGCCGGCGAGCACACCGTGCAGCTGATCCGCACCGTGGCCGAAGACATGTACGACCGCCTGCCGCACGGCGACTTCAGCATTCTCGAGAGCTACACGCGAGCGTTGCGGTCTGCCGAGCGCCTGATCTACATCGAGAACCAGTTCCTGTGGGCCCCTGAGCTTGTCGCGATTCTCGCGCAGAAGCTGCGCGAACCGCCGCACCCGGACTTTCGATTGGTGCTCGTGCTTCCGGCGCGCCCGAACAATGGCAAGGACGACACCAACGGCCAGCTGGGAGTCCTCGCCGCCGCCGACGGAGGCGGCGGTCGTTTGCTCGCCGCGACGCTGCGCAGCCTCTCGGAGGGACGCGACGATCCGCTCTACGTCCACGCCAAGGTGGCGATCATCGATGACCGCTGGCTGACCATCGGCTCGGCCAACCTCAACGCGCACTCGTTGCTCAACGACACGGAGATGAATGTGGCCACCAACGATCGCGATCTGGCCCGCGGAACCCGCGTGCGTCTGTGGGCCGAGCACCTGGAGCTGGACGAGGCGGCCGTGGCCGCTGCCGACCCGTGCGCGCTGGTCGACGAGCGCTGGCGTCCGATCGCCATGGAGCAGCTGCGGCGCCGGAACAATGGCGACCCGCCGACCCACCGGCTGCTGGCCATGCCCGGGGTCTCACATCGCTCGCGAAGGCTGCTCGGACCCCTGCAAGGGCTGATCGACGACGGCTGATCGCTTCCGGCGTGAGTTCGGTCGTGGCTACGGCGGGAAGGGCCAAAGACTTACGATCTGATCCGTGTCCGCCGGCACGCGACAGATCAAGCAGACGGTGCAGCCACCCCAGCCGCCGCCGCGGCTCCGCCCGCCCCCGCCGCCATTGCACGGTGGGGTCCTCACGTTCCTGCGCTTCGCTGCAGCTCATCACATGCTGAGCTGGAGCTACGCACCGCTGATCGCCCGGTGGGCGTGGCTGAAGCTCCGCTGGCGCGGCCGGCTGGAGACCGACGGGCTCTGCTTCGTCTGCCCCGGGGTCAAGTTCGAGATCGGTGCGCAGGCCAGAGTCAAGCTCGGCCGTTGGTCGTGGATCGGTGATGGCTGCAAGATCCGCGCCCACGAGGGTGAGGTCATCATCGGCGCCAAGTCCGTGCTCGGTCAGGAGTGCACAATCTCCGCCTTCCAGCACATCTCGCTCGGGCGTGAGTGCATCGTCGCCGACCGCGTGATGATGATCGACTTCGATCACGGGGTCGTCGAGGTCGAGCGCCCCATCCGCGAGCAGGGGATCTACAAACGTGACCTGCGCATCGGCCACAACGTCTGGATCGGTTACGGCGCCTGCCTCCTGCGGGGGGTCACGGTCGGCGACAACGCGGTGATCGGGACCAGCGCAGTCGTCACCGCGGATGTGCCCAACGACGCCGTGGTCGCCGGCATCCCGGCCAAGGTGATCCGCAAACGCGACGCGCCGAGGACGTTTCGCTGGGGGTAGCCGGCGGCCGCTGCACCCGGCTACCCCTCCCACCCCACAAGTTCCGGAGCCAGATTTCGCAGTCGATCCTCCCCGGCGGGGGAACCTCGCAGCGCGGACGACAAACCTGCAGCGTGGGCGGCAGCCCGCTCGCGCGGGTACTCGCCCGCCAGTGCATTGGTGATGAGGAACGCCCAGTCGCTCGACTGCAGCGCGAGCAGCTCGCGGAGCGCCCGGTCGCCGGGCCGGCCTTCAGACCGAAGCACAGCCAGCTCAGCCGTTCGGGCCTGCCAGGCGAGATCGGCTACGTGCGGCCCGCTCCACGTGCGCAGGTCGCCGCCCACGCCCCAGCTGGTCGTGCCCATGTTCCGCGGCGCGCGCGCGAGCCCGGCACCCGAACCCGTCTCGCCCGCCTCGACCAGGGCGTCATCCAGCGTGATCAACTCCAGACCCTGGCGCTGGGCCTCCTCCAGCACCGCTGACAGCCACACCACGCCCTCGTACCACCAGTGCCCCAGCAGCTCCGTGTCCAGCGCGCAAACGCAGACTCCACCACCGGCCACCCGCGCCCGCACGCGCTCGACGAAGTCAACCGCGTGGCTGCGAGCCGTGGCGCATGCCCGAGCGTGATCGTAGGGCCGACCATCATTGCTCCAGACATGGTGGCGGTGCTCGGTGTGGCGGTGATAGTCGCGGTAGACCCCGGCGCTGGGATAGCCCCGATCGCTCCACACCAGCTCCATGATTTGGCGATCGACGAGCCACAGCACCGGCCCCTCGTCGGTGACGAGCGGGCGCAGGTGCCGAGCATCGCCGAGCCCGAACAGCCGGGTCAGCTCGACGCACACCGTGCGGACGCCCGCATCCTCGAGCAGCGAGGCCAACCAGGGCTCATAGGCGCACTCGGGCAGCCAGAAGCCGCCGCGCCAGTCGCCGAAGCGCCGCCGGTGGGAGGCGATTCCGGTCTGAACCTGCAGCGCGACGGCGCTGTCGCTGGCCAGCAGCGGGAGCACGGCGTGCGTGGCCGAGGACGTCCAGCCGGCGTGCGCGCCGAGCGCTGCCACCACGCCGCTGCCGAGCTGCCTCAATCGCCCCGCCGCCCACGAGTAGTCCGCGGCCGCACGCTCGAGTTCAAGCGCCTGCTCCTCGGCTCCCTCGGCGCGCAGAGCGCGAGCGTCGCGTTGGTGTGACTCGGGCCGGATCTCGGTCAGGAATTGCAGGCACCGCTCGATCGCTCCGGGCGCCTCGAGCTGGTCGCACAGCACTGGCGTGAGCGACAGCGTGAACGGCGCCCGCCCCAGCAGATCGAGCATCGGCAAATACGAAGTCGCCAGAGCCTCCCACAGCCATTCCTCGCCGAACGGCCAGGTCCCAAACCCCTCGACGTAGGGCATGTGGGAATGGAGAACGAGGGCCAGCCGGCCGAAACGGGAGTGAGCAGACACGAAACCTGAACTACATCATCCGCTCAGCACACCCCGCGCGGCTCACGCGCGACAGATGGCGAGAAAGTCCAGCGCGGCGTCCAGGTTTGCTGAGCGCAGCGTGAAGTCAGTCGTCGCAATCGCGGGGGTGAACCGGTCATAGAACGGCTTGGTCACCCCGAGGGCCTTGTGCACGGTATCCCAGCCCAGCTTGAGCGCCAGCGCGTGCACGCGCAGCTTGCGGGCGTGAGACAACCCCAGCATCTCCACCTGCCCGAACACCGGCGCGCACAGCGCACGGAACTCCTCGGCGCGGTACTCCTTGATATGCCACGGATTGCCGGACTTCTCCGCCCCCGGGGCAGCCAGCGTGAGCAAATTCGGGGTCGTGATGTAGGCCACCCCGCCCGGGGCCAGCAGCGAGCGAAAATGCTGGAGGACGGCGCTCGGATCCTGGACGTGCTCGATCGTCTGCAGAAACACCACCGCGTCGAACGCGCCCGCCTCGCCGTAGGTCTCGACCAGCCCTCGATCGAACCGCAATCCCGGCGCGGTGTAGCGGAGGCGGGCGTGCTCGTAAGCCTCGGGATTGGCGTCCACTCCGACCACGCTGTGGGCGCTCCGGGCCAGCACGTCCGAGCCATATCCCTCCCCGCACGCCATGTCGATCACGCGCGCTCCGGCCACCCGGGGAGCGATCCACTCGTAAACGGCCAGATGCCGGCGAAACCAGTAGTTCTCCTCGGGGACGTCGGGGAGGGTGCGCTCGCCGGTGAGCTCAAGCGGCGGCACGCCAGGCGGCTGCTCCTGTTGAACGTAGACGTTCGCCGGCACCGCCGAAAGGGTAATGTGATCGCGCCATGGAGGCCGTTCGCACCCCCGAGGAGATTCGTGACGTCAACACTCGCTACCACGACGTGGCGGCGACGAGCTACGACTCCAAATGGGGCATCGACTTCGGCGAGGTCGGTCAGGCCCAGGTCCTCGGCAAGCTGCGCAAGCTGGTCGGAGGCGAGTTGGACCGCGGTTACGGACGTTCGCTGGAGATCGGCGCCGGTACCGGCTACTTCAGCCTCAACCTGCTCAATGCAGGCGTGGTCAGGGAGGCCACCTGCACCGACATCTCGCCCGGAATGGTCAGCGTGCTCGGTTCCAACGCACAGCGGCTCGGGTTGGACGTGCGCACCGCTCGTGCCGACGCCGAGTCGCTGCCGTTTCCCGATGACAGCTTCGATCTGGTGCTGGGTCATGCGGTGCTCCATCACCTGCCCGACCTCGACCGGGCGTTCTCGGAGTTTCATCGCGTGCTGGCCCCCGGCGGCCGTCTCGCCTTCGCCGGCGAGCCCTCCCGGTTCGGCGATCGACTCGCGGCAGTCCCCAAACGCGGCGCCTCGCGGCTGGCGCCGCTGTGGCGCAGAGCGCTGAGGGCGCGACCCGCGCCCGCCCCGGGCGAGTCCGGCTCCGCCGAGCGGCACGACCACGGACTGGAGCGCCTTGTCGACATTCACGCCTTCGTCCCCAATGATCTCTCGAGCTACGCCAAACGGGCGGGATTCACGGAGGTCAAGGTGCGGGGTGAGGAGCTGGTGGCGAATTGGTTCGGGTGGTTCAACCGCGCGCTTGAGGCAACGGCCGCGCCCGAGGACGTGCCCTTGCTCTGGCGCCAGTACGCGTTTCGTGGGTATCTGCTGCTGCAGCAGGTCGACGGGCACGTGCTGGAGCCGATGCTGCCGCCGGCGATCTTCTACAACTTGTTGCTGACCGCCCGCCGGTCGTAGCGCGTGGCGGGCCCGGGCACTTCCCGCTCCTACACTTCCGGGGGTGCCGGACAGGCTCGTCCAAGACTTTCCCCTGTTCCCGCTCGGGCTGGTGGCGCTCCCGGGTGAGGCGATCCCGCTGCACATCTTCGAGGATCGCTACAAGGCGATGATCGACGAGTGCCTGCGCGAGGACAGCGAATTCGGAATCGTCTGGCTGTCCGACGAAGGGCTGCGAGAGGTCGGCTGCGCGTGCAAGATCGAGCGGGTGCTGGAGCGGATGGACGACGGCCGGATGAATCTGCTGACGCGGGGGACCAGGCCGGTGCGTGTGCTTGAGCGGCAGGCCCATCTCCCGTATCCGGCGGGCCTCGTGGAGTTCGTCGTGGACCGCGAGGAGGAGCCGGACCCGGATCTGGCGGACGTTGCTCACGAGGCGTATGCGGAGCTCGTCAAACGCGCCACCGATGCCGAGCCCGAGGAGGTCGAGCTGGCAGCCATGAGCGCCTACGACATGGCCGCCACCGTCGACTTCGGCCTCGACGCCAAGCAGGCGCTGCTCGATCTGCGCTCTGAGAACGCACGTCTGCGGCTCGTCACACGTCTGTTTCGCGCCGCGCTCAAGCGCCTTGACTTCGTGGACCGCGCGCAAGCCCGGGCACGGTCCAACGGCAAGGTGCGCTTCGGCTGACCGGCTACGGCGCCCCGCAGACGGCGTGCGCCGTCTGTGCGGCGAACAGCTCCGCCGGGGCGAGCTCAGGATGCGCGCCCGCGCTGGTGTCGGCGAACGAGACCGTCCCGTCCTGGAGCTGGAACCTGTAGGTGTAGACGCTGGCCGGCCTCGCCGGCAGGCTGAGCCCGGCCTTGGCGTCCTTATCGAGGTTCGTCGCCAGGTCACGCGCCTGGAGCAGCAACGGATCTGGCAGCGGCTTTGCCGGCCCGCCGTTGCAGCGGATCGTGCCTCCGTCGCTGACCAGCAGGGTCAGTGTGCGGCCCTGCCCGGTGCGCTGGAGCACGAACAGGTCGGCCGCCTTCACGCGGAGCCCGCACCCGACCAGGACGAGCGCGATCACGCCGATCATGACGCGGGCCCCACGCGGTTTGGCCAAGCTGGGCATCCGGGAGATCGTGCCTGATCGGCGGCGGTAGCCGCGCCACACCTCTCCGGCAGATCGTTCTTGTGGGTGCGCTTAGGTTCCGGCAGTTATTATCGCCCGCCCTGAGCCGTTCGCCGGCGCCGGCAGGGGCCCCGCCGGCGACGCGCCGAAGCTACGTGCGGGCGCCAGCACAGACCCATGCATCCGATCTCCTACTTCCAAGGCATCGTCCTCGGCCTGCTCCAAGGCTTTTCCGAACTGTTCCCGATCTCGAGCCTCGGCCACGCCGTGGTGACGCCGCGGCTGCTGGGCTGGAACATCCATCAGAACGACAAGTTCTTTCTCGCCTTCCTGGTCGCCGTTCACCTAGCCACGGCGATCGTCCTCCTCGGGTTCTTCTGGAAGGACTGGGTGCGGGTCTTCCGGGGCCTCGGCCGGTCGCTGCGTGATCGTGAGGTTGCCGATCCGGACGCGCGGCTCGGTTGGCTGCTCGTCGTCGGGACCATCCCCGCGGGAATCCTCGGGCTGCTGCTTCAGGATCCGCTGCGCAAGGTTTTCGCCTCGGCAGAGTCGGCGGCGATCTTCCTGTTCGTCAATGGACTGCTGTTGTTCGCCTTCGAGCGCCTTCGCCGCCGCGCTCCGGATGCCCCCGAGGGCGAGGCCGACATCGACAACCGCATCGCCACGCGCGTGTCCTGGCGTCAGGCGGTCGGCGTCGGAGCCGCCCAGGCGCTGGCGCTGGTTCCCGGAATCTCACGCTCGGGGGTGACCATGGGCGGTGGACTCCTGGTCGGCCTCAACAACGAGGATGCGGCCAAGTTCGCCTTCCTGCTCGCCACGCCGATCATCGGCGCCGCCGCCGCACTCAAGATCCCCGACCTGGCCGGCAAGACCGGGGATGGCGTCCGCGGTCCGGCGTTTGTGGCCGCGCTCTGCGCCGCCGTCACCGCCTATCTTGCCATCCGCTTCCTGATGCGCTTCTTCGAAACCAACCGGCTGACGCCGTTTGCCATCTACTGCACCGTCGCTGGCGCAGCGCTGGCCATCGGCTTCGCAGTCACCTGATTGGAGCTACAGCTCGCATGACCAAGAACAGACAGCTGATCCTTCCCGCCGTGATCCTCGGCGTCCTGCTGATCATCGTCGCGATCGTCTATTGGGTGTCCACCGCCAGCGGCCTGCCGAGCTTCTTCCCCGGCCACCAGGCTGGTTCAGGCACGCATCACGTCAAGCACGGCATCGCCGCGTTCCTGCTCGGCCTGGCCTGCTTCGTGTTCGCGTGGTTCCAGACCGGTCCGGCCGGCGGAGCGGCACGCACCCAGAACCGCTGAGCCGCCGCTACCGGGCCTCGACCACGACGGCATCCCCGCCGCGGCGGGGGTCGCCGGCACCCCAGAAGCGCCCGTCTCGATCTCGTTCCACGGCCTGCACGCCCCCGAAGAACAGGTTGCGATCACGGAAACGCCCGATCGCGCGGCCTGAGCGCTCGAGTTCACGTGTGTCGATTCCCGGTTCCGTATAGACGACTCCGTCCTCGAAATGCAGCCGCGGTGCCTGTACCGCGTCGGGCGCGCGCAGACCGTCGTCGATCACCCGGATGATCGTCTGCATGATCGCCGAGCGGATCCGGTTCGAACCTGCACTGCCGAGGACGAGTTCGGGGCGGCCGTCCTGGAGCACGACGGTCGGCGCCATCATGCTCGGCAGGCGTCGACCGGGGGCGAAGCGGTGAAAGCCGAGCGGATTGAGGTCCTGTTCGCCCAGCATGTTGTTGAGATGGATCCCCGTGCCCGGGACGATCACCCCCGAGCAGGAGCCGTTGGAGCAGGTGACCGAACAGGCCTGTCCGGCCCGGTCGATCACTGCGATGTGCGTCGTCGACCCGAGTCCACCGCCACCCGCGAGAAACCGCGCCACGAACTCCGGATCAGCCAGCCCGTCCATGAACTCGGGCGTGCGCTCCGCCTGCGTGCGTTCCATCACCTCCACGATCCGCGCGGTGCCAGGTGGTCCGGGTTGACCGTCGAGCAGCCCAAGAGCTCGGCCGATGAGGATCCCTCCCGCGGAGGGCGGGGGATTGGTCACCACGTCGCGACCGCGGTAGCGGACGTGCACCGGCTCTCGGTCGAGGACTTCGTAGGCGGCGAGGTCCTGGCGGGTCAGCAGCCCGCCACGGGCGCTGATCCATTCGGTGATCGCCGCGGCGATGTCACCGGTGTAGAACGGCGCCGCTCCCTCGGACGCCAGCCGGTCCAACGCCTCCGCCAGCTGGGGCTGGCGGAGCGTCTCGCCAGCTCTCAGCAGCCTCCCCTCGGGTGCAAACAGCGCCGCAGCCTCGGGCGTCGTGGTCACGATCGCACCGAGGATCTCCACCAGGTACGCCTGCTGAACGGTCAGCTGAATGCCCTGGCGCGCCAGCTTCGCCGCGGGTCTGGCGAGCTCTGCGAGCGGTGCGCGTCCGAACCGCGCTGCCGCCTCGCACAGGCCGAGGGGTACCCCGTAGGTGCCGACCGAAGCCGAACCGATGTTGAAGACCTGGATCGCGTCACCGAACGAGACGTCGATCGGGATCAGCTCGGCGCGAGCGGCGAGGTCTGCGCCGCGGCCCGGCGCCTCGACGAAGAAGTCCAGCAGCACCGGCTCACGCTCCGGAACGACGATCAGCATGTACCCGCCGGCCCCCAGGCCGGTGAGCAGCGGCTCGCAGACGAACGACGTCAGCATCGCGGCCAGAGCGGCGTCGACCGCATTGCCACCGTTACGCAGCGCGTCGGCCCCGGCCGTCGCCGACAGGGGATGACCGGCGGCGATCACACCGAGCTGAGGCTCGGCCACAGCGCCGGCTATCGCCTGGGCATGAACTCGGGTACGTCCAGCTCCGTCGCCGAGGCTGATTGACGTTCCCGGATGCGGCTGACCCTCGGCTCACCGCGCGGCTCGCGCAGTGTCGGCCTTGGCTCGCTGCCGCGGCCGAGGCTCGCGGAGGGGCGCTCTACGTGGCGGCGCTGCACCCGGCTGTCGCCGTAGCCGGTGGCGACGACGGTCACCCACACCTGGTCCTCGAGCTTGTCATCGACCATGGCGCCGAAGATGATGTTGGCGTCGGGATGCGCAGCCTCGGCAACGGCCTTGGCGCACTCGTTGACCTCCCACAGCGACATGTCGCGACCGCCGGTGATGGAGAGCAGGATCGACCGCGCGCCCTCCATGCTCGTCTCCAGCAGCGGAGAGGAAACCGCCTGTTCGGCAGCGTCAAGGGCGCGGCGCTCGCCGGTTCCCATACCGATGCCCAGAAGTGCGTTGCCAGCCTCCGACATGATCGTGCGCACGTCGGCAAAGTCCAGATTGATCAGGCCTGGAAGCGTGACCAGGTCCGAGATCCCCTGGACGCCCTGACGCAGCACGTCATCGGCGACCCGGAACGCGTCGACCATCGAGGTGTTGCGATCGAGCACCGACAGCAGTCGGTTATTGGGGACCACGATCAGCGTGTCCACCTCGACGGCCAGGGCGTCGATGCCCGCCTCGGCCTGCTCGCGGCGACGTGAGCCTTCGAACTGGAACGGCCGGGTGACGATCCCGACGGTCAGCGCGCCGATCTCGCGCGCGATTTGAGCCACGATGGGAGCGGCGCCGGTCCCGGTTCCGCCGCCGGCACCGGCGGCGATGAACACCATGTCCGAGCCTCGGAGCAGGGCCTTGATCCGGTCATGCTCTTCATGAGCCGCCTGGCGTCCGAGGTCCGGGTTCGATCCCGAACCAAGTCCCCGCGTGATCGACTCCCCGATATGCAGTGTTTCGTCGGCCGCCGACTGCTGCAGCGACTGCAGGTCCGTGTTGATGGCGAGGAACTCGACGCCCTCGATCTCGGCTTCGACCATCCGATTGACCGCGTTGACGCCCGCGCCGCCGACACCGACGACGCGGAGCACCGGCGTACCCACGGGCCTCGGCGCCGCAAAGGCGTCCTCGGCGCGCTGGGGACGCGCGTACACATCTCGCTCCGGCGCGCCGACGCGCTCGGCCGGCGACGCCATCACGTTCTCAGGGATGTCCGAAGAGAAGGCGTGGCGCAGACGTTCCTGAGGCGAGGGAATCTTGACCTCGGGCTCGGGCAACGGCGCCGGGGCGTCGAAACCGGGGTGCGGACGACGCTGGGCGGCGGCGGTCGGCGCAGGGGCGGCAGCCTTGCGCGCCCGCGCGGGCGGCGGTGCCTTCGGCGGGGCCTGTTTCGGTTTCTCCCCTTCGGCTCCGGAGTCCTCTGCCGTCTTGCGGAACAGGGCCGCCAGTGGCCCCTCACGCATGCTCGCGCGCTTACCGGTGGGCATTTGAGAGGACCTCCTTCGCGAGCTGCCTGTAGGCATGTGCGGCCAGACCATCGGGATCGTACTTCAGCACGGACATTCCTTTCACGGGCGCCTCGGCAAACCGCACCGTCCTGCGGATCCTCGAAGCGAACACGCGGTCGCCGAAGTTCTCCTCGAGCAGCTCGATCGCCTCCTTGGCGTGCAGCGTCCGCGTGTCGACGAGCGTCGGCAGGATGCCTTCGATCTCGACGTCCGGGTTCAGGTTCTCGCGGATCATGGCAAGCGTGTTCTGGAGCTGGATCAGGCCACGCATCGACAGATACTCGCATTGCACGGGGACGATCACCTTGTTCGCGGCCGTGAGCGCGTTGATCGTGAGCAAGCCGAGGCTCGGCGGCGTGTCGATGAATACGAAGTCATAGTCCTCGGAGACCTCCGCCAGCGCCTTCTTCAGGTTGCGCTCGCGGCCGATCATCGACGCCATCGCCATCTCCGCTCCCGCCAGATCGATCGACGAGCACGCAACGTCAATCTCGCGCTTGCGGATCACCTCACGGATCGAGATCCGGTGCACGAGCACGTCGTACATCGACTTCTCCAGCGTGTCCGGGTCGATGCCCTGCGACATCGTCAGGTTGCCCTGAGGGTCCATGTCGACGCACAGGACACGATGGCCCTCCTCGGAAAAGGCGACGGCGAGGTTGAGCGTGGTCGTGGTCTTGGCGACGCCGCCCTTCTGGTTGGCGAACGCGATCACCTTGAGGGTGGAACTCACGGAAGGCTCCGATGGCTCGAGGAAGTCATACGCGCCTGTATTCGCAGGGCGGCGGGGAATTCCTTTTCGCACCGGTGTTCTGGTGGCCTGGGGGGATGCCCGCTCGCCGAGGGGCGCATGGTCGCTATTTTGACCCCTCGTGCACGAGATTCTCGATCGCCGTCTGATCTTCGTGACGGGCAAGGGCGGTGTCGGCAAGTCGACCGTGGCCACCGCTCTGGGGCTGCTCGCCACCCGCGGCGGTCTGCGGACGATCGTCGCCGAGCTGGCCAGCCAGGAACGGGTGCAACAGGCGTTCGAGCGGGATGTCGAGCCATTCGAGGAGGTCGAGCTGGCGCCGGGTCTGTTCACGATCTCGATCGACCCCCAGCACGCGATGGAGGAGTACCTGCGCGTCAAGACCGGCGCGCTGGGTCACATGCTGGCCTCGAGCAAGCTGTTCGGCGCATTTGCGATGGCGACCCCCGGAATGCGTGAGCTGCTGAGCATCGGGAAGGTCTGGGAGCTGGCGCAGCTACAACGACGAACCAGCGGTGCTGCACCCTACGACCTGGTGATCGTCGATGCGCCGGCCACCGGACACGGGGTCGGGATCCTGAAGACCCCGCGCACGTTTGCCGAGATCGCCCGTGTCGGCCCGATCGCCCACCAGGGCAGGGCCATCGCGGACACGCTGGCCGATCGCGATTTCACCGTGGTGGTGGCCGTGGCCACCGCCGAGGAGATGCCCGTCAACGAGACGCTGGCGATCCGCCATGACCTCGAGCGTGAAGGTCTCGCGCTCCACGCGGTGATCGTCAACGCCCTCTACCCGGAACGGTTCAGCACGCGTGATGAGCGCAAGCTGGAGAAGGCGTTGAGCGACATCGACGCGTCGCCAGCCCGTGGCGCGATCCGCGCCGCGCTCTCGGAGGCGGCCCGGGCAGCGGGGCAGCGCGAGCAGCAGCAGCGCCTTCGCGAGGGCCTGCAGATGGAGCTGGTGCAGCTCCCCTACGTGTTCGCCGACCAGATCGGGCGCGAGCAACTCGAGCAGCTCGCCGACGCGCTGGAGGTCGGGCTTGCCGGGCGTCCAGCGGCGCCGCTGCCGAGCTGAATCTGCCGCGGCCCAGCGCTCCCGTCGGCCTAGACTACGGGGCGTGAGTGTCGCCGAGCTGCTGGAGGGTAAGCGGGTCTGTGTCTGCGGAGGCTCCGGCGGGGTCGGAAAGACCACCACGTCGGCCGCGATTGCCCTCGGGATGGCGGCTCGGGGCGCCAAGGTCGCCGTGGTCACGATCGATCCCGCTCGTCGCCTCGCCAACGCGCTCGGGCTGGGAGAGCTGGAGAACGAGCCGACGCGCGTGGCGCCGGAGCGCTTGGCCGAGGGCGGATTGACGGTGAAGGGCGAGCTGTGGGCGATGATGCTCGATCCCAAGCGGACGTTCGACGAACTGATCGATCGCGTGGCACCAACCCCGGAGCGCGCTGCGGAGATCAAGGCCAACCGCGTCTACAGCGAGCTCTCGACCGCTGTCTCCGGCTCTCAGGAGTTCACGGCCATCGCCAAGCTCTACGAGCTCGACCGTGAGGGCGAGTTCGACCTTCTCGTCCTGGACACCCCGCCGTCACGGAACGCGGTGGACTTCTTCGATGCGCCCGGCCGGCTGACCTCGTTTCTGGAAGGCCGCGCCCTGAAGACGTTCATCCGGCCGACGGGATTCGGCATGCGGGTGCTGGGCCGCGGCGCCGCCCCGCTGCTGTCCGCGCTGCGGCGCATCACCGGCATCGACCTCGTCAACGATTTGACCACCTTCTTCGGCCTTCTCGGCGACATGACCGAGGACTTCAGCCACCGCGCCGCCCAGGTCGAGAAGATGCTGCATGCCGACACAAGCGCCTTCGTGCTCGTCACCTCGGCGCAGACCGGACCGGTGGAGGAAGCGATCTGGTTCGGGCACACCTTGGAGGCGAGCGGACTCCAGTTCGCCGGCGCGATCGTCAACCGCGTCCACCATGACATGCTCGGCGACAGCGCGCCGGAGGAGGTCGAGTCCGAGCTGACCCGGTCGATGGGCCCGGCACTCGCCGCGCGCGTCACGCAGAACTTCTGCGACTACCACGTGCTCGCGCGGCGCGATGAACGGAATGTCGCGCGACTGCGTGAGGAGCTTGCTGGTAGGCCGCTGCTACTGGTACCCCACTTCGACGACGACGTTCACGACGTCGAAGGTTTGCTGCAGATTCATCGTTACCTGTTCGCCAGCGAGCGGCAGCGAGAGCGGATGATCGCCGACGTGGTCGCCTAGGGACACTAGTCAGCGTTTGCGCCCGTGCTCGCGGGCCGGCGGATCGCCAGCACCGGCCCGCCCGGCTCCGTGGCCCAGCTTGGCCAGGCCAGCAGCGAGGCGCGCCAGCGCTCCTCGGCCACCGGCGCCTGCACCCCCGCGGTGTCGCTGACCAGGCTGACCCGCCGCTCGTGGAGCAGCTCCCAGACCGCCTGCTCGGCCAGCGCCACGCACTCGCTGGCGCGCAGCAGCGGCCAGCGCGCGGCGGCGAGCCGTGGAAGTTCAGACAGTGCCAGCGCCCGCTCCGCGCACAGCTCGGCCGCAGCCCGCTTGAGAGCCGTGAGCGGCTCGCCGCCGCGCGTGAGTTGCTGCTGCTCGGCCAGCACCTGTTCGGTGACCTCCTTGCCCGCGCGCACCGCGTTGGCCCACCCCCGCCCCATCCCGAGCTCATCCGGACGCAGCTCCGGCCCCTCATAGACTGCCAGCTTGGCGCGGTCCGGCGCCCACTGACGCTCGGACCACTCGAGTGTCTCGCCGGCCACCCAAGGGACGAGAAAGCTCGCACGCAGCTGCTCCGCGGTGAGGTTGAACGCGCGGGCGGAATGGGGAAACTGGCGCAGCTCGACGTGGAACACGCGGCGTAGGGTCGCACCTGGGCCGCATAAAGTGACAAATCCCCACGCCAGGAACGATCGTGGCGCAATTGTCAGGCTGACGCCGACTTTTCGACCGCGATCCGTACGGGCCAGACGATTTGTTGCGTTTGTCTGGGGCGAGACAGCGCAGCGTCCGCGTTGCGCCGCGGGCCGCCCGTCCCCGCGCGGCGTTACACCTCGTCGAGCGGCCCGGCAAGCCTGAGCCCGCCGTGTTGAACATCCGGGCCGGTGGCTCGGAAGGCGGGCACCATCTCGCTGGTGACGACTCCAGCCTCGTCGGTGAGCTCGTCGACGATCGCGTACCAGTCCCGGATCCGTTGCGGGGTGTCTACGATCACGGTGAGGATCGGAACGTGGCGCCGGAGCTGCCAGAACGTGTCGCCATGAGGCTTGTGGTTTCCGTGATAGCCCCAGATCCCGCGCAGGCTGGTCGCTCCGGCTGCCCCCGCCTCACGGAGCCGTCGGATCAGCTGGTGATGCAACGAGTGGCCGTGGTGGCGTGATTGCTCGCCGCTGTGAACCATCAGCTTGCCCCAGATTCCGAGACCTGAGGCATCTGTCCCCGGGAGGTGGCGGGGTTCGCTGAACCGCTGCCCATCCGATTTGCAGACTCGCACCCGCTCGAGCGTGACCAGCGGCCTGGGTAGCAATCCGCTCAGCTCGGGCAGGACCTCGGCGATCCGCCGGCCGTCGCCGACGGCGATCACCATCAGCGGGACCTGCGCGTTGCGAGCGAAGAACTTCGCGCGCTGACGCACGCCGTGCGCCGTCCCGTCGACGCCGAGCAGAACCGTGGCCCCGGCCACGCCCCGGTCGTGCAGCAGCTCAACGATCGCCTCATACGCCGGCCGGCCGCCGACACGCTCCTGGCGGCCGACATACACGGTCAACTTCGTCGCGTCGTTGAGCTCGCGAGGCAGCTCGGATCGCTCGATTCGGCCGGTGAGCATCCGAGCCCGCTCGAGCGTGATCAGGCCGTTGAAGCGCAGGCCGTTGACTTCCCTCAGCGCGGCCTCGATCCGTACCCGGGTGTCGACGGCGACGGACACGATGGGCAGGTCCTCTGAGAGGGTGAGCAGCCTGTCCGTGCGAAGGTGGTGCTTCACCCCGAAGCCTTCGACGCCGCGCATCACGAGACTGGTCTGCAGTTCGTGGCGGGCGTAGATGTCGGTAAACGCGTCAGCCAGGAAGCCGCCGTTGGCTCGGTCTCGCTCACCGAAATAGGTCGTGAGCTTCAGACAGTCTTCGTTCACAGCGCCGCCCCGAGATGCCGGCCGGCCCAGGCGAGTGCGACGCCCAGAGCCAGGCTGAGCGCGAAGTTCGCCATTCCCGCGCGCCGCTCGCCGTCTTCGACCAGCCGGTGGCTTTCCAAGCTCCACGTGCTGAAGGTCGTGAATGCACCGATCAGCCCTGTCCCGGCGATCCGGTATCCGTTGTCATCCAGTGCCAGGCCCACCAGCACCCCGAGCAGGAGCGCTCCGGTCAGGTTGACGACCAGCGTGCCGTAGGGGAACTGGCGCCGCGCCCGGGCCGAGACAGCGGCATCGATGACCAGACGGGCGATCGCGCCGACGCCACCGGCGCAACCGACGGCCAGCACGACGAGCGGGCTCACGGCGTCACCCTCGCCCGTCGGACGAGGTTCGTCGCGACCGCCACGGCCAGGAAACCGGCGGAGACGCTGACCAGCGCATATGCCATCGCCAACGGCACGTGACCGCCGTCGAGCATCCGCAACAACTCGAGCTGCATGGTTGAGAAGGTCGTCAGACCGCCGCAGAGACCAGTGCCCAGGAGCGGCCGGCGATAGGAGGAGAGCGGCAGGCGCTCCTGGAGGCGGGTCGTGAAATACCCGAGCATGAACGCCCCGACGATGTTCACCGTCAACGTCGCCCACGGCCACCGCCCGCTGCTGTAGGGCAGCGCGTCGGCGAGCCCGGCGCGCGCGACCGTACCGATGAAACCACCAGCGAAGACGGCCGCGAGCTCGCGGCGATCAAATCCCATCGGGTGCGCTCACTGCCCCCGGCCTGGGGCATATCCGAGGGCCGACATCAGTGGACCATCATCATCGGGCAGGGCGCCGTGGTGAGCGACGCGATCCGCGGTGGATCCCAGCAGCACGCCGCCCCGGGAGTACCGCCCCTGAGAGGATCGCCGCGAGTTGGACAGGCTCCATATGCAGACCTCCACGATGCGCCGGTGGACGAATACGTAGAGGCCATCAGCGGCGAGCCGCGGTTATGGAGGAGCGAGCCTCATCGCTCGGCGCAGACAATACCGCTCACGCGCTGTCGTCGACCTGCTCTCGGTACCGCACTCGCGCTGCTTCGATCGCCGCGAGCGCCTTACCCCGATCGCCCCATCCTTTGACCTCGGATTGGCGGTCGGAATCCAGGTCCTTGTAGACGGCGAAGAAATGTGAGATCTCCTGGCGCAACGGGTCGGGCAGATCCTCAATGTCTTTCATCGCACTCCAGCCCGGGTCGTTCAGGGGGACGCAGAGAACCGTGTCGTCGACCCCCTTCTCGTCCTCCATCTCGAACAAGCCGATGGGCCGCGCGGGAACGATACAGCCCGGAAAGGTCGGCTCAGACAGGCAGACCAGCACGTCAAGCGCGTCCCCGTCGAGCGCCAGAGTCTCGGGAATGAATCCGTAGTCGGCGGGATACACGACCGACGGCATCAGGTAGCGATCGAGCTTGATCGCCCCCAGTTGAGGGTCGTACTCGTACTTGTTCCGGCTGCCCTTGGGGATCTCGACGATGCAGACCAGGCCGTCGGCGCTCATGGCCTAAGCACGCGGCTCAGTTCATCTCGCCGCGTGAGACCGCCAGACAGGCCTCGCAATGGGGCCACGGCGGGTTCCACGGGTATCCGGTGACGTCACGGCCGCAAAGCGCCGTATCCGGATCCACCTCGGTGACCAGGTGGCAGAGCTCCTCGAACCCGTTGTCGTCCTGGCGAGGCGTGTTCAGGCAGTTAGGGTGAACGGCGGGTGGGCGGGCTGGCGCCGTGCCGCGCGGCTGCCACCCACTCGGCACCGAGCGAATCAAGGGATTAGATGGAGACACCACGTTGCTCGAGCCAGCTTGCCACCCGTGGGGGCGGATGTCCATCGTATTCCGCCCGTGCGGCCAGCCGGAGCAGTTCGGTCGCGCCGGCCTCGACCTCATCCCGCCGGTAGGCGAGATACACGATGATCGCGCAGGCCATCAGGAAGGGGGGATCGTCGTCCTCGTCCCGGGGCCCGAACATCAGCTCGAGCCGCGTGTCCATGTCGTCGATCGCCCGGATCGGCTCGTCGTCATCCTCAAGGCGGGCCAGCAGGTCGTCCAGCGCCTCGCTGGTGCCGTCGTCACAGGCGGCCACCGCGCGGTGCACCACGTCGGAGACCGTCACGGGAGCGGGATCGGTTGGCATGCCCTTGACTCTTACCCCTCCGGTTGGGTTCGAAAAACGCCTCGAGCGGGCACCTAGGCCCGCCCGAGTGACTGCGATCGCGCTCCCTCTAACTTCATTACGAGCCCCAGGACTTAAATGTTGTGCCTGGCGGCAAAACACTCCCAGCCCCCGAAGGGACCGAGTAGGGAGCGGTCGCCGGCAAGGGTAGCGGGCCCGCCTAAAGGCTCGATGCGGCCGGCCTAGCTCACCTAGCCCGCGACCGCGACGGCTGCGGCCTCGGCAAGCAACTCATCGGCCACGCTGCGCAGGTCGGCGTGGAGGTGACCACAGAGGACATCACGCAGCAGCGCGCGCAGATGTTCGGAGAGCTCCTGCACCAGCCCGTTTGCCCCCGGGCCGGCAGCGGCCAGACCGGAGATCACCGCTCGCTCCAGCGAAATCGCATGGGCCGTGCGCTCGGCCAGCGCGCCGCGACCTTCCGGGGCCGCGCACAGCACCGCCAGACGCTGAGCGAGCCTCCCGCTGCCGGGACCTTCGGGCTCCAGCAACGCCCGGAGGGCCAGCAGGTGATCGGTCAGCGTCTCAAACGGCGCGAGCCGCTCGCACCCAAGCTCGTAACGGCCCAGTGCCCAGGCGAGCTCGCCGCTGGTCGGAGTACGCCGGGCGACGAGGTTGCAGAAGGCACGCAGCTCATCCTCCTGGGCGGCGGTGATGAGGGTGACGAGCCGCGGCCGGCCGCTGCCCCCGAGGGCCACCGTCCGCCACGCACCGGCGTCGGTCCGCGTCCACGCCAGCGGTCCGAGCGCATAGCCTCCTCGCTCGAACAGCCGCAGCGCCGTCAGGACCCTTCGGAAGCGCGCGCGGGCCAGCGACACCGGCGGGGGCGTGGGACGCTCCTGCCCCACGCTCAGCACCACCAGGACGTTCGGCTCCTCCCCCCCGGCGTTGTCGGGCCCGGGCGCCCCCCACACCGCTTCGGAGGGAGCCTCCGGCAGCGTCTCACCGCGGACCAGCGCCAAGCCGTCCCCGAGCGACAGCTCCTTGGTATCGGGATCAAGCGAGACGCCCAGCAACGGAGCGATCACGGTGGTGACGCAGCGGCCCTCGTAGAGCCCGCGCTCGAGCTCTTCGTAGGCCAGCTCAAAGCGCTCGGCATCGAAACCGAACTCGCTGCGCTCCGCGAACACCCGGGCCAAAAACGATCGCAGTGCGGCGTCGGCGCGTTCGCGCCGCTGATCGGGAATCCGCTGCTCTCCACGCTGTTGCAGGTAGGCGTCGACCCCCTCCAGTGACGCCAGCCCCTGGACGGCCGGCGCGTACGTCGGCAGCGCCGAGAGCAGGCCGAGCCGTTCCCGGATGAACGTGCCGGTGAGTGGCCGGTAGCAGTAGAGCGGTGAGCGCCCGGACGCGCGTCTCGGTCTCCGTCAGCTCGAATGGGATCTCCGCTCCACCAGCCGTCGCCTCGGCCAGACATCCGGCCGCATCGGCCGCGAACGCCTCGAGCGAGTCGTGAAGCGAGAGGTTCCGCACAGGCGCCGTTTCGCCCCCGGGGGATGCGGTCCTGCTTTCGGGCGGCGCCTTGCAGCCGCGGAAGGCCCTCGGCGGGCAGCCTTCGGCGCGGGCTAGGCCCCGCGCTCGATCTCGCCTAGGTGCGCGATGTTCTCGACGTCGACCGGATCGGCACTGGAGGTCCCGGCGAACCAGGCCTCGAGAATCTCCTCGAGCTCGGCCAGCGAGGTCGTCCGCAGGCTCAGTGCCAGCACGTTGGCATCGTTCCAGCGCCTGGCCCCCTCCGCGGTCTGGGCATCGCCACACAGCGCCGCCCGAATGCCCGGAAGCTTGTTCGCGGCGATCGACGCGCCGGTTCCGGTCCAGCAGGCGACCATCGCCTGCTCCGCGCGCCCCTCGGCGACATCACGGGCGGCGCGCTCGCTCGCCCAGGCCCAATCGTCCCGTTCGTCCTCGACATAGACGCCGTGGAGGATCGGCTCGTGACCTCGTTCACGCAGCGCGATGGGCAGGGCTGCGGCGACGCCGGTGAGCTCGTCCGCGGCGACGGCAATCCGCATTGTGCGGTCTAAGCAGCCGCGACGACAGGCTCGCGAGCGCCGGGGCGCACGTCGAACTCGTCAGGGTTCGCGCAGTCGCCGCCGAGCCACTCACGCCCGTAGGCGCGCATGTCCTCGATCAGCGGCACGAGCGCCCGACCCTTTTCGGTCAGGGCGTACTCGACACGCGGAGGAACCTCGGGAAAGGTCTGCCGCTCAAGGATGCCCTCTTCCTCCAGTGCGCGCAGTCGCAGCGACAGCGTGCGCGGGCTGATCCCGTTCAGCGATCGCTCCAACTCGCAGAATCGAGACCGGCCGTCAGCGAGGTCGCGGATCACCAGGAGGGTCCACTTGCCGCATACGATCTCGGCGGTCCGGCACACAGCGCAGGTCTGATTCGAAGCCATCCGAATCCCCATTCTAGCGCAAAGCTTCAGGAACTGAAGCGGGGCACGGCTCAGGCCGGCACGCCTGGCGGCGGCGCCGATGGCGCCGGCGAAGGGGCGGCCGGGGTGGGCGGCACCCCGGTCGGCTTGCCCCTGACCGGGGCGACGACCGTGGAGGAGCCGAGTTTGCCCTTCAGGTCGTCCATCGACGTACTCGTTCTGCCGTCGGCGGAAACGAGGAGCTTGAAGTCGTGTGGGCTGGTGGCCACGCGCAGCGCGTCCTTCATCGAGACGCGTCCGGCCTGATGGTGGCGCAACAGCGCCTGATCGAAGGTCTGCATGCCGTAGTACTCGCCCTCGGCGATCACCTCGCGCAGGCGGCCGGTCTCGTCAGGGTCGAGGATCATGTCCCGGGCACGGCCGGTCATCCTCAGGATCTCGCACACGCACACGCGGCCGGATCCGTCGGGGGTCGGCACGAGGCGCTGTGAGACAACCCCTCTGAGTGTGCCGGCGAGCATCGCGCGGGCCTGCGTCTGCTCGTGCAGCGGGAAGAAGTCGACGATCCGGTTGACGCTCTCAGGAGCGTCGAGCGTATGCACGGTCGAGAGCACCAGGTGTCCGGTCTCGGCGGCTGAGAGCGCGGTCCGCACGGTCTCCTCGTCGCGCATCTCTCCGATCAGGATCACGTCCGGGTCCTGCCGCAGCACGCGACGCATCGCGCGGCTGAACGAGACGGTATCCATCCCCACCTCGCGCTGGTTGATGATCGACTTGCGATCCGAGTGCAGGTACTCGATCGGATCCTCGATCGTCACGATGTGGCGGCGTTTGGTCTCGTTGATGTGGTCGATGATCGCCGCCAGCGTGGTCGACTTGCCCGATCCGGTGGTGCCGGTGAGCAGGATCAGACCCCGCTCCTCGTCTGCGAGGTCGCTGATCACCGCGGGCAGTCCCAGTTCGTCGACTGTCCGCACCGCATACGGAATCACCCGCATGGCGATCGACACGACGCCACGCTGCTGGAACGCGTTGACGCGAAAGCGCGCCAGGCCCTCAGCCGCGTAAGAGAAGTCGACCTCGTGCTCTGTGTCGAACTCGGCCAGCTTGACGGGGTCGGTCAGCATCTCCCGCAGCACTCGCTCGGTGTCCGCGGCCTGCAGCGAGTCGTACTGCTCGATCGGCGCCAACCGTCCATGCACGCGCGCCAGCGGGCGAGAGTCGACCTTCAAATGTAGGTCAGACCCCTCTTCACGCACGACAAACCGAAGCACTTCGAGCAGATCGAACATCCTCCGGCATCATCGGCCTCACGCCGAGCTGCCTTTAGGACGCGAGCGTCATCCATGGACGCACGGCCCGCGGAGCGAAGGCCGGCACGGACACTCCTGCGTTCACGGAAGCCGACACGCGCCGGGCGTCCGCTTCCGTTGGGACACTCGCGCAGCGGTGTCGATCGGAAGCTGACGCCCGGGCGCCAGCCAGCAAGCTAAGCGACGTCGCGGAGTTTCTGCGCCTCAGCCAGCGACTGCAGCTTCTTCAGCGACTGATTCTCGATCTGCCGGATCCGCTCGCGCGTGACGTTGAACGTCCGCCCGACCTCGTCCAACGTGCGCGGATGCTCGCCACCGAGGCCGTAGCGAAGCTCGAGCACGCGGCGCTCGCGGTAGCTGAGGTTCTCAAGGGCCTCGCGCAGAGCCTCCTTGGTGAGGATCTCGGCGGCACGCTCGTAGGGGGACTCGGCCCGCTCGTCGGCGATGAACTGGCCGAACTCCGACTCCTCCTCGTCGCCCACGGGCTTCTCGAGCGAGACCGGAGCCTGTGCGGAGCGCTTGATCGACTCGACCTCCTCGGGCTCGATTCCCGTGACCTCGGCGATCTCCTCGGCGGTCGGCTCACGGCCGAGCTCGGTCACGAGCTTGCGCTCAGCACGACCGATCTTGTTGAGCTTCTCGACGACGTGCACCGGGATGCGGATCGTCCGTGCCTTGTCGGCCAGCGCGCGGGCGATGGCCTGGCGGATCCACCACGTGGCGTAGGTGGAGAACTTGAATCCCTTGCGGTAGTCGAACTTCTCCGCCGCACGCACGAGACCCAGCGTCCCCTCCTGAATCAGATCGAGGAACGGCAGCCCCTGGTTGCGGTAGTTCTTGGCGATCGATACGACCAGCCGAAGGTTGGACTCGACCATCTTCTGCTTGGCGTCGAGGTCGCCGCGCTCGATCCGCTTGGCGAGATCGACTTCCTCCTGGGCCGTCAGCAGGCGCACCTTGCCGATGTCCTTCAGGAACAGCTGAAGGGAGTCGGTGGTCATGTCCGGCTTCAGGTCGAGCGCTGTCTTGGGCTTGCGCCGGCCGCGCTTGTCGGGCGCGCGCTCCACCTCCGCTGCGGCGAGCGCGGGTCGACCTCTTCGACGAGCTCGATCTCGGCCCGCTCGAGGAAGCCGTGCAGTTCTTCGACATCTGCCTCGTCGAGATCGAGCTCGGATACCGCCGTCGCAATGTCGGCGTAGGTAAGAACGCCGAGCTGCTGACCGCGGTTGACGAGGCCCTTGATCTCTTCCAGTTCCTGCAGTTCCGCTACTGACATCTGGTTCCGTTTCCGTCGTATGCGCCGGGCGGCTGGAGACACGCCGGCGTAGAGGATGAGACACGCGGGCCAGCCCTCCGGAGGGCGCACGCCCGCAACTCAAACATACGCTTTGAGTATAGGTGCTATATTTTCTGAAGTCAAGGCGCTGGGGCCGTCCGCGGCGAATCGCGCACGCGCCGTCCCACGCCGACGCCGCGTAGAGCGGCGTCCTGGATTAACAACGTATACGTAGAACGGCCCCAGGCGTTTCAAGTTGCGGTCAGATTTCCTCCGGAACCCTCGGAATTTGATCGGTAGAGCGCGTATCGGGCCTGATCCACCCCGTCTTGAGTGCCGTACAACCGCTCAGGCGGATGTTTGGACAGTCGGCTAAAGGCAGTCAGCGACCGTGGCGACAACATAGTCGTGATCCATTCCAGGAAAAGGGGAAGCTCCGATGAGCCCAGAACGAACCCGCGCATACCGTCAGGTTGTCCAGACATTGAAAGAGCTCGGCCCGAGCAAGCTGCAGGCCGGCGAGCAGGACCGGATTCGCGACGCGGCGGACAATCTCATCTTCAGCTCCGACATCGACGAGGACGTGGCCGCCCGGAAGGCGCTCGACGACGTCGAGCAGCTGTGCCGGGACCTGGTGGAGAGCGGCCGGTGGGAGCAGGTGACGGCTGACCGTCTCGCGGCTGACATCGCTCGCTGCGGGCCCGCGCGTCACGCCGAGCTGGAAGCCGCCTGAGGCCCCGGTCCCGGGGCCGCGTCCGGTCCCGGTCCGCGTCGCGCTGAGAGTGACTCGGAAGCGGAGCTTGTCCCTAGGCGCGCGTCCAGGTCGACGCCGGCCGCCGCCGGTGCGCGATCATGTGGAAGCGATGAGTGACGAACGACCGACAGACGTTCTCGGCAGCCTTCCCCACACCCGGCCGCACCGCCGCAGCGAAAAGCGTGCTGCGCGGCCCACGACGCCAGCACCGGCCGAGCCCGCCGCCGAGCCGAAGCCCGGCAAGAAGAAGCCACTCGAGCAGCCACCACAGCCGTCAGGGGCGCCAGCATCCCGGGCTCGCAGATCGGCGAGCGCCCGCAACGCCCCCAAGTCCGTCGCCGGAGCCCAGCGCAAGGCCTCGCCCGGGGCCCCGGCCAAGCCTGCGGGCGGAACCCGGCGCAAGTCCGGCGCCGGAGCCCAGCTCAAGTCCGCCCCCGGCCCCCAGCGCAAGCCGGCGGCTCCGCAGCGGCGCCGAGCCTGGCCGCGACGAGCGCTCGGGGCGCGTTGACGTGCTTGGAACCGCCGTCCAGGCGGCCGCCGAGCTGGCGGAGATCGGGCTGTCCGTGGGCGCGCGGGCGGTCCGTCGGGCCGTGTCCCGGCTTCCCCGCCCCTAGCGTCCTCGGCGGCAGACGTACGCCGCGAGCAGAGTTTCGTATACTTCCGCGCCACTTCCGTGCCGAGCGATCGACTGTCCGCAGACGATCGGCGGGGGAACCACTTGTGGATCACCTGATCCACAGGGGCGAATCGGTCCAACTGAGAACCGTAGCGCTCAATTAGCGCGAGCCCGTCAGCTCACCCCGTAGGCCGACAAGCGAAGAGGACGGATCGGTTTCTACGTGAGTTGTCGTGCATGCACACGCAGTGTGATGTTGCTCCTGCTTGGGGTTGGGATGCTCGTACCCTCAGCGGCCTGGGCGCTGTCGGGCTCCGCGTCTCCCCGGCAGTCGGGCGGTGGCGGACTTGGCGCGGGGAGCGGCCCGAGCGCTCCATCGCCCACCGCACCCAGCGGCGCCGGGTGTCACGCGCGGCGACGTCAGCGTGCAGGCCAGCGGCAACGGCATCACCATCACGACCCGCGCGTCTGCCCTCCTTCGCAACCAGATGAGGTTCAGCGGAAGTGTCGCCAGCTCCGCCGCCGGGAAGATCGTCGAGATCGAACGCCGCGGTCGCCAGACCGGCGGGACCTGGGCCCCCACCGCCCACGGCACGGTTCGTACGCGACGGGTCCTTCTCCGCCGTGTGGCCGGTCAACCACATCGGCCGCTTCTCCATCCGCGCCGTGGTCGAATCCAGCCTGGCCGGAATCACCCGCGCCGCACCGGCGTCGCCGACCCTGACCGTGACCGTCTACCGCCCCGCGATCGCCACCCAGTACGGACCCGGGCTTCTACGGCCAGCGGACCGCCTGCGGGCAGATCTTGCACAAGAACACGCTCGGCGTGGCCAACCGCACGCTGAAGTGCGGCACTCCTGTCTCGATCCTCTGGCATGGCCGCACGATCGTCGTCCCGGTGATCGACCGTGGCCCGTACGCCAACCACGCCGACTGGGACCTGACCGAGGCCACCGGACGCGCGCTCGGGATCTCCGGCACGGCCACCATCGGCGCCGTCTCAGTTCCTTCGGGCCCAGCCTGATTTCAGCTCCGGCCGGAGCGGATCAGAGCCCACCGGGGCCTGATTCAGCCGGCGAGATCCGGGCCTGCGCCGGGAGGTTGCTGTTCCGAATGCCGGAACGGTGCATCGTCGATCGGGATCGACCCCGATTCCGCTCGCCGCGGCGGCGAAGCGCGCTTCCTCGGCCGCCTCGAGCAGCGCCTCGACGTCCCCGCCGTCCTGGCCGAGCACGGCGAAGCCGACCGTGACGGCGAGCGGCGCGCCGCGCCAGGGCGGCGCGGAGCCGACCGCGGCGACCATCCGGGCCGCCAGCGCGTGAGCGCCGAGCCGACCCGTGTCGCGCGCGATGATCCAGGCCCGGCTACCGCTCTCGCAGGCCAGGATGTCCTGCCGCCGCACCACGCTGCGCACCGCCTGGGCAAAGCGGCCGAAAGTGGCCCTGGCCTCTCCGGGCGGCTCCACCGCCAGCACGCGATCGGCGTCCTCGAGCTCGACCAGCAGCAGCGACAGCGCCGCACCGCCGTGCTCGGGCGCAGCGGATCTCGTCCGCCAGCGCTCCCTTCCACAGGGAGTCCGGGACGGGCGCGACTCGAGGTCGGGCCCGGACCAGATCACGCGTCACCTCCGGGCGGGCGTCCTGACGCGGGACCTCGCAACGAGCGGCTCAGCTCCCGGTGACGCGCCTCGGGCAACGGCGCCGGTTGCACGCGGCGCAGGGCGGCCGCTCGTACCAGCTCGCTCACCAAGTTCAGCCGCTCCGACAACTCGGCGACCTGATCGGCGTCCGGCTGGGTCAGCTCCGCCCGGAGGGCACTCCAGATGACCCCTCGCAGCGTGTCCACCGCACGAGCCGTCATCTCCACCCCCCGCGATCCAGCCATCTCCCCGGTCTGCGACGACGAGCAGCTCCAAGGCGCCGCCCGGCTCCAGGCGATGTAGGTCGTCGTCGTTGGCCAGCGCTCGGACCACGGCGCTGCAGATGGCGGGCCCACCGCGACCAGGCTGGCGGCCAGGATCGCCGGGGCGTCATCCAGCGGAGCCTGCTCGAGCAGCGCCAACAGCCAGCCCTTGGTCAAGTCCTCCGCACGTAGCAGCAGCGCATCGATCGGCGCGTCGGCCACCGGTCGCGCGCGCCGGAGCCGTGGCGGTCCCTGCTGCATCAAGACCTTCTATCACGTGCGGCCGTCGCCACCGGCAGGCATCACGGCGATCCGCCAGAATGACGCGCACATGCCGGCCGACCTGATCAGCGTCTCCGAGGCCCGGGAGCGAGTGCTCCAGGAGCTGACGCGGCTTGCCCCGGAAACGGTGGCGCTCGACGACGGGTTCGATCGGGTGCTGGCGGAGGACATCGTCGCCGACCGGCGACGTGCCCGTCGTTTGCCTCCTCGGCGATGGACGGCTACGCCGTAAAGGCCCGGCCCCGCCGGGCGTGAGCTCAAGGTGGTCGGCGAATCGCGGGCCGGCTCGCCGTCCGACCGGCGGCCTCGCCGCCGGTGAGGCGATCCGCATCTCCACCGGCGCGGCGGTCCCGGCCGGGGCGGAGCGCGGTGATCCGCCAGGAGGACGTGCGGAGCTGCAGAGCGCGCACGATCCTCACCACCGACGGACGTCGAGGACGGTACGCACGTCCGGGCCGCGGGTGAGGACATGCGCGCCGGCGCCCGTGTGCTCAGGGCCGGGCACGCTGCTCGGCGCCGGCGGAGCTCGGCGCCGCCACGGCAGCGGGAGCCGGGGCAGCTGCTGGTGACGCGCCGTCCCGTCGTCTCGGTGCTGTGCACGGGCGACGAGCTCCGGGCGCCGGGAGAACCGTTGGGTCCGGGCGAGATCCACAACTCCAACGCGCCGATGCTCACCGCGCTCGCCCAGCGCGCGGGCGCCGTCAGCCCGCCCGGCGCAGCGGTTGCCCGACGATCGCCGCGGCGACCGAGACCGGCCTCGCCGCCGCGCTTGAGCTCGCTCCGACGTCGTCGTGATCTCGGGCGGAGTCTCGGTCGGCCCGCACGACCACGTAAAGCCCGCGCTGGCCGCTCTGGGGGTGAGCGAGCACTTCTGGCGTGTGGCCCTGCAACCCGGGAAAGCCGACGTGGTTCGGCACCTGGGACGGGAAGCTCGTGTTCGGCCTGCCCGGCAATCCGGTCTCGGCCGTGGTCACCTTCACGCTGTTCGTCGCGCCGGCGCTCAGCGCGCTGCTCGGCGCCCGGCCCGACGGCTCGGCATGCCGCAGACCGCGGCGCTCGCGGTGGCGGTGCGACAGAGCCCGATGCGTGAGCAGGCTCTGCGGGTGCGGATCCAGTCGGGCCCGGAAGGTCTGACGGCGACGCCGAACGGCGCCCAGGGCTCGCACATCGTCACCTCGCTGGTGGGCGCGGACGCGCTGGCCATGATTCCCGTCGGCGACGGCGAGCTGCCGGCCGGCTCGCCGGTCGAGCTCATCTCGTCTGCCGCTTTGAGCATCGCCGAGCTTTCCGGGAAGAATCCACGCCATGAACGCGATCCTGATCGTTCTGGCCGCCCGGTGGCGGCGGCTCAGCCGCCCGCCGACGGCGCCGCAAGAGCAAGCTCCCCGCGCTCGCGGTGATCGTCTCACCGCGTCGGTCGACCGCGATCGCCCAGAACGGCGCCGTCAGCTCAGCCCAGTCGGCGGAGCTGACCGTCTCCCAGGCCGACCTCGACCGGCTGTGGAACCCGACGAACCTCGAGAACCTGGCCCGCACCTACTGGCAGTTCCTCTCGCGCGTCACGCTCGGGCTGATCCGGGTGGTCTACGGAGAGCACGAGCGCAGGGTGGTGTTCCTGATCCGGTCGTTGACCCTGCTGCGGTTCGACCCTCCGGTGTACGTCATCGAGGAGGATCACGGGAGGGTGTCCTGGCGGATCCGTGGACGGCCTGCTGGTGGCTCGCGCCGGGCGCGGTTCGGGATCGCTGGAGCTCGACGTGCGCCGCCTGCCGCCGGACCCCGTCTCGCCGGGCAATCGCAAGCTGAAGATCGAGGTCGGGGTGACCAACTTCTATCCCTCGATCGCCGCCGGTTTCAGCACGCCGGTGTACAAGGCCACCCAGTCGGTGATCCACGTGCTGGTCACCCATGCGTTCCTGCGCTCGCTGGCCGGACTTGGAGCTGGCGGAGTCACGGATCGGGAGCCTCGCCGCGCCTGGCCGAGCCGAGGACCGAGACGACGACTCGCGAGCCGCTCAGCCGTAGCGAACGCCGGTGAGGGCGCGCAGCTTGGCGCGGTCGTGGCGGGCCGACACGCGGCGAACCGTGCCCGAACGCGAGCGCATGACCAGCGACTCCGTCGTCGCGCCCCGGTCGCCCTGGTAGCGAACGCCCTGCAGCACGTCTCCGTCGGTGACGCCGGTGGCCGAGAAGAAGACGTCCTCGCCGGCCACGAGGTCGTCGACGTTCAGCGTCTTGGACAGGTCGTAGCCGGCATCGATGGCCGCCTGGCGCTCCTCGTCGCTGCGTGGCCACAGACGGCCCAGCAGCTGCCCGTCCAGACACTTGATCGCGGCAGCCGAGATCACGCCTTCCGGAGTGCCGCCGATCCCCCAGAGCAGGTCGACGGCCGAGTTCTCGCTCACCGCCAACAGCGCCGCGGAGACGTCGCCGTCGAGGATCAGCCGGACCCGGGCACCGGCCTCGCGGACCTCACGCATCGCGTCGTGATGGCGCTCTCGATCGAGCATCACCACCATCACGTCACGGATGTCGATGCCCTTGCGCTCGGCCACGAGCTTGAGCGTCTCCGGCAGCGGCCGGTCGAGATCAAGCAGGTCGGCGATCTCCGGACCGCCGGCGATCTTCTCCATGTACACGCACGGCCCCGGATCGAACATCGAGCCCCGCTCGGCCAGTGCGATCACCGCCAGCGCGCTGGGCATCCCGAGCGCGGTCAGTCGCGTCCCCTCCAGGGGATCGACCGCGACGTCGACCTGCGGCAGGCTGCCGTCCCCGATCTGCTCGCCGTTGTAGAGCATCGGCGCCTCGTCCTTCTCGCCCTCGCCGATCACGACGATGCCGTCCATCGAGACGGAGTCGAGCACGTAGCGCATCGCATCGACTGCCGCCTGGTCGGCGCCCTCCTTGTCGCCCCGCCCGACCATCCGCGCCGCGGCCAGCGCCGCGGCCTCGGTCACGCGCGCGAGCTCGAGCGCGAGGTTTCGGTCTGGCCGGATCTTGCTCCTGCGAGCGCTCACAGGACGCCGGGCGGCTTTCTGCGGCCGGCGCTCTCCCGGGCACGGAAGATCGAGCCGGACAGGATCAGCAGCCCAGCGACCATCGCCACGCCCCAACCGTAGTCGATCCCGATCTGGCCCGGAGGTGAGCCCGGCTTGGCGATCAGGCCGCGGAACAAGGTGATCGTCAGCGCCGCCAGCGCGGTCACCGCGGTCAGCTCGCCGCGCGGCCACGACAACGCGTGCCCGCGGACGATGATGTAGGCCAGGATCAGCGGCGCGACGGCCGCGATCAGCAACAGATAGCGGATCGCCGAGAGCGAGGCCCAGCCGCTGCAGCTGGTGCTCGGGGCGCCGAAGTGCGCCGGATGGCTGCACTGATTCAGCACGGTGTTGGGATTGCCGAGCGTGAACCAGTCCAAGAACAGCGAGATGCCCGAGCAGGATCCCGCCGACCACCGCGATCAGCTCTCCGCGGTCAATCTCCTTGAAGTCCATCGGCGCGCAGCCTAACCGGTTTCCGGTGGGCAGCGTCGCATCCGGGACCGGGCAGCGTGCGAATGCTAGGTTCGCCGCCCAATGGAGTTCCGCCAGCTGCTTCCCGAACCGGCGACGGTCGATGTCGACGTGCTGCTGGCCTCGCTGGCCCCTGGCGAGCACGCCGCCCTCGGACCGTCCGTACACGGTGGTCAACTTCGTCACCAGCGCCGATGGCCGGGCCACGTTCGGCGGCCGCTCGGGGCCCCTCGGCGACGACGGGGACCGCGCCATGTTCCACGGCCTGCGGGAGCAGTTCGACGCGGTCATGTCCGGAACCGGAACGCTGCGCACGGAGCGCTACGGCCGCATCCTCGGCAAGCCCGAGCGGCGCGCGCGCGCGAACCGAGCGGGGTCTGCCGGCCGAGCCGCTGGCCTGCATCGTCACCCGCAGCGGCGAGGTGCCCACGGACATCCCGCTGTTCGCCGAGCCGGAGGCGCGCGTCGTCGTGTTCACGCCGACCGAGATCGTCGACCGGACGCTGGGCGGCCCAGGTCGAGGTCGTCTGCCTCGATCCGGGCGAGCTCACGCTGACCACCGTGCTCCGGCACCTGCGCTCCGAGCACGGCATCCGGTCGCTGCTCTGCGAGGGCGGACCGACGCTGTTCGGAGGCGCTGCTGCAGGAGGGGCTTGGTCGACGAGCTGTTTCTGACCGTTGCCCCGAAGCTGGCCGGCGGCGGCCAGGGACCGGCCATCACCACCGGCCCGGAGCTTCCCGAGCCGACAGCTGCTCGAGCTCCGCTGGCTGCTCGAGCGCAAGGATTCGCTGTATCCTGCGCTACGCGATCGCCTGAACGCGCGGAGTTTCATTTCCCTTGAACCGGGGATGGCACAATCTCAGTGATGGGCACCTCGATCGCAGCTCCGGCTGACCTGAGCCCGGCTCGATGCAGTCCAAGCGCTGCGCGAGGCGCGGGAGGGCACGCTCGGGCTCGTGCAATCGGTGTCCGAGCCCGACCTGGAGCGGGTCCATTCCCCGCTGATGAGCCCACTGGTCTGGGATCTCGGGCACATCGCGGCCTTCGAGGACCTGTGGCTGGTCCACCGCTTCGGCGGACGGCCCCTGCTGCGTGAGGATCTCGCCGAGGTCTACGACGCATTTGAGACCCCGCGGGCGGACCGCGGCGATCTTCCCTATCTGCGCCCTCACCAGGCCCGGGAGTATCTCGAGGAGGTCCGCGCCCGCACGCTGGAGGTGGTCCAGCAGCAGGGCATCGGTGATGGCGTCCTCCACGAGATGGTGCTCCGGCACGAGCTTCAGCACGGGGAGACGATGCTGCAGACGATTCAGCTCGCCCAGCTCGACGGCTACCAGCCGCCGAGCGCCGGGTCCGGTCGCGCTCAGCGGCGTCCAGCAATTCACCGGGCTCGAGTTGATCGAAATCCCCGCCGGGCCGTGCACGATCGGCGCCCCGGCGCACGGCTTCGCCTACGACAACGAGCGCCCGCTGCACCGCACCGACGTGCGGGGCTATCTGATCGGGCGCACCCCGATCACCAACGCCAGCTATCTGACCTTCGTCGAGGGCGGAGGTTACGAGCGGCGGGAGTGGTGGTCAGACGAAGGCTGGGCGTGGAAGGAGGAGTACGACATCTCACGACCTGGAGGGTGGACGGCGGACCGGGGCGGCCAGTGGCGCCTCGGCCGGCTCGAACGGCTCGATCCGCTCCAACCCGTCGTCCACGTCTCCTGGTTCGAGGCCGACGCCTTCGCCCGCGCGCACGGCGCCCGGCTCCCCGACGAGAGGGAGTGGGAGAAGGCGGCGACCTGGGACCAGGAGCGCCAGCAGGCCCGGCGGTACCCATGGGGCGAGCAGCCGCCGGTCGCGGGCGTCCACGCGAACGTCGATCGCGCTGCCGGAGGGCCGGAGGCGGCCGGCGCCCACCCCGAGGGAGCCTCGCCCTACGGCTGTCTCGGCATGATCGGCGACGTCTGGGAGTGGACGTCGAGTCAGCTTCGACGGATATCCGGGTTTCGCGCCCTATCCGTACGAGGAGTACTCGCAGGTCTTCTTCGGCGAAGATTATCGCGTCCTGCGCGGCGGCTCGTGGGCCACCTGTGCCCGGGTGATCAGCCCCACGTTTCGCAACTGGGACTACCCTCAGCGCCGTCAGATCTTCTCGGGCTTCCGGATCGCCAAGGACCTCCCATGAAGGCCGTCGTCGACACGGAGGCCATCCGGATCGACTCCTGGCTCTCCGAGGCCGAGGAGCGCAGCCTCGGCAACGACGTGCTCGACGGGCTGACGCGCCCGTTCAAGGAGCTCCAGCCCAAGCACTTCTACGACGCCCGCGGATCAGAGCTGTTCGAGCGCATCTGCGAGCTCGACGAGTACTACCCGACCCGGACCGAGAAGTCGATCCTGGCCACGCGCGCCGATGAAATCGTCGCGGCCGTCGGGCGCACGAGAATTGGTCGAGCTCGGCTCCGGGTCGGCCGAGAAAGCGAGGTTCCTGCTCGACGCGATGACCGAGGCAGGCGGGCTGCACCGCTACGTGCCGTTTGACGTGTCCGAGAGCGCCGTGCGCGCGGCGGCCGCTCAGCTGGTGGAGGAATACGAAGGCCTTCGCGTCCATGGAGTGATCGGGGACTTCGAGCGTCACCTGGAGCGCATCCCCCCTTCGGAGGTCCCGCGGATCGTTGCCTTTCTCGGCGGCACGATCGGGAATTTCCCGCCGGGCACCCGGCGTCGGCTGTTGCGCAAGATCGCGTCCGTGCTCGGTCCGGAGGACCGGCTTCTGCTGGGCACCGACCTCGTCAAGGACCCGTCGGTGATCGAGGCTGCCTACGACGACCATGCCGGGGTCACGGCGGAGTTCAACCGCAATGTCCTGCACGTGATCAATCGGGAGCTCGCGGCCGACTTCATACCCGACGCGTTCGACCACATTGCCTTCTTCGACCAGCGCCACGAGTGGGTGGAGATGCGGCTGCGAGCCCAGCGTCCGTGCAGCGTCCTGATCGCGGATCTCGGCCTCAGGGTGGAGTTTGCCGCGGGCGAGGAATTGAGGACCGAGATCAGCGCCAAGTTCACTCGCACGCGAGTCCAGGCCGATTTCGCAGCCGCGGGTCTCGAGCTGTCGGGGTGGTTTACCGACCCGGACGAGCTGTTCGCCCTCTCGCTCGGCACCCGCGTCGCGCCGTAAGACGGCCCGCTCTCGGAGCCGATGCGCGTCGCGAGATAACACCGGAGTGGGGATAGGTCCACGAGAAGCTGATGGCGGCGGCGGAGCTGCTGCGGTCGCAATTGACGCCGGCACGCTGAGTCGCAAGACCATCGGTACTGTCCGGTCGACAAGCGGCACAGACTCCCGAAAGGAGCAACCATTGCGCTTCGCCCAATCCGCCGTCCTCCTTGCTTTCGCGGTCGCCGCACCGGTCCTGTCGACCGGAAGTGCGAGCGCAGCCGGTTCGCAAGATCCGATCAAGCGGGTCGTCGTCGATGGGGCGTGTGGATCTGGTACGAGTGAGCACCTCCATGGCCCGCTGCAATCCACGCCGAAAAGCCTCAAGCTCTGCGAGGGGGCATCACAGAAGATCCTGGACCTCGCTCATCTGCGATGGCGACACTGGGGGAGCGCAAGGGCAACCGCGGTCGGCATCGCAAATCCGACCCACAGCGGTGATTCCCCACCCCCGGCCTGGATTTCGCAGATCAGGGGGCCCGTGACAGTGACACTCGAAGCCCGGTCGAACGATCCGAACCTCTTCGGTCCACCAGAGTCGGGCGGGCCATACTGGATGCCGCCGCCGACCACGTACTTCTACACGAGGATCACCGTGACCTACCACGTGCGCCCGAGAGACAAGGCGCGCACGAAGCGCCTCACCTTTCAGGCCGACTACCCACCGGACACCCCCGGCGACGACTCGGCGAGCGGCTGGGCGTAGGCGGTTCTTGCCCGCGCTGTCGCCGCGGAGCGCGTGCCACTGTGTCGTGAGAACGCGGCCCAGTAGGGTTTCCGCCGATGCGGATCGAAGGCAGCGGTGCGCTGGTGGCAGGCGGCGCCTCGGGACTGGGCGAGGCGACCGTGCGGCTGCTGCACGCCGAGGGCGCCCGCGTGGTGATCGCCGATCTGAATGAGCAGCGCGGCGCGGCACTGGCGGAGGAACTGGGGGCCGGCGCGTCATTTGCGCGCACAGATGTCAGCGACCCGGATGCGGTGCAGGCAGCCGTGGCGATCGCCGCCGCGCTGCCCGGAGGGTTGCGGATCTCGGTGTGTTGCGCGGGCATCGGCTGGGCCGAGAAGGTGGCGGGCCGGCGCGGGCCACATTCGCTAGAGCCGTTCGAGAAGGTGATTGCGGTCAATCTGATCGGCACGTTCAACGTGCTGCGCTTCGCGGCCGCGGCGATGGTGGAAAGCGAGCCCATTGCCTCCGGCGAGCGCGGAGTGTGCATCAACACTGCCTCGATCGCCGCCTTCGACGGGCAGATCGGTCAAATCTCCTACTCGGCCTCCAAAGGCGCGATCGTCGGCATGACCCTGCCCGCAGCGCGCGATCTGGCCAGCGCCGGGATCAGCGTGTGCACGATCGCGCCGGGCACCTTTGATACCCCGCTGCTCGGCGCGCTCCCGCAGCCCGCGCGGGACGCGCTCGGCGCCGCGGTGCCGTTTCCGCCGCGGCTGGGGCGGCCGGAGGAATTCGCGGCCTTGGCCGTTCACATCGCCGAGAACGAGATGCTCAACGGCGAGGTCATCCGGCTCGATGGCGCGCTCCGGATGCCGCCGAGGTAGATCCGGGGCCCGTGACCGAGGAGCTCTCGCCGGCCGACCGCTCGTCGCTCGCCGCAGAGCGGGGACCGATCAACATGGCCGTCGGCGGGTTGCTCGTCTTCGACCGCGACCCACCGCTCACGCGAGCGATGGTCGCGTCGCGGATCGGCGAGCGAATCCACCTGATTCCGCGCCTGCGCCAGCGCCTCGAGGAGCCTCCGCTGGGCCTGGCCAATCCCGTCTGGACCGATGACCGCGGGTTCGATCTCGACTGGCACGTACGGCAGGCGAGCCTGCCGGCGCCGGGCGGCGAGGCCGAGCTCGGCGCGCTGATCGGCCGGGAGTTCTCGCACCGGCTCGACCGCTCGAGGCCGCTGTGGGAGGCGACCCTGATCGAGGGTCTCGAGGGCGGCCGCAGCGGGCTCCTGTTCAAGGTTCACCACGCGCTGGTGGATGGCATGGCGGCGCTCGGGATGGCGGCGCTCGTCCTTGATCCGACCGAGGAGCCGCTGGTGATTCCCGGACCCGAAGAGGAATGGCTGCCGCGCAAATACGATCTGCGCCGCCACGTCGCGCGCCTGGCCAGCCGGCCGCTGGCCCGGGCGCCGAAGCTGATGCTCGACGGGATGCTGCGGGCGCTGGATCCGGATCCGCGCCGGGCGGCCGAGGACATGCGCCGGGCGACCGGCGACATGCGCCGGGCCACCGAGGTCGCGCTCGAGCTCGCCCGCGCCCGGCCGCAGGCGCCGATGACTCCGCTCAACCGCCCGATCTCCCCCAACCGCCGCTACGCGGTCGCCCACGGCGAGCTGGCCGCGCTCAAGCGGGTGGGCAAGGATGCCGGCGGCACGGTCAACGACGCCGTGCTGGCGGTGGTCTCCGGGATGCTCGGCCGCTACCTCGCCGAGGCGGGAGACAGCTCCGGCGGCTGGGCGCGCCACGGTCGTGAACCGGTCGCGCTCGTGCCCGTGAGCGTGCGCGAGCCGAACGAGAGCGGGCGAGCTCGGCAACCGGATCTCCACCGTGTTCGTCGATCTGCCCGTCGGCGAACCCCGGATGGCGGACCGCGTCCGGGCGATCTCGGCGCAGACGCAGCGAGCTCAAGCAGTCGGCCGCAGTCCGCGCGGGGGCGCTGATGGTCGGGGCGTCCGGCTGGGCGCCGCCGCTGATCTCGGGCCTCCTGGCGCGCGCGATGGGCTCGGTGCGCGCGTTCAACCTCGTCGTGTCCAACATCCCGGGCCCGCAACAGCCGTTCTACCTCGACGGGGTACGGATGCGCGAGGTTTATCCGGTCGTCCCGCTGAACCCCGCCAATCAGGGCCTCTCGATCGGGATCATCTCCTACGACGGCAGCGTCTGTTTCGGGCTGCTGGGCGACCGCGACCTTGATCCGTCGCTGGCGGTCGCGGAGGAAGGCCTGGGCGAGGCTCTGGCGGAACTCGCCGTCAGCGGTTAGCGCCGGCTCATCGACCAGGAACGCGGTCCCGGCCCCCGGGGATGACCTCGCGTCGATCGCGAGCCCGCCCAGGACGTCGCCGGGTCGGCACAACCGGGGCCGACTAATGCAGCAGACCGTCCCCTGAGCTTGGATGTTGGGCGCTTTAGTCGGCCTCAGCGCGACTTAAAGCACTCAACCCACTCGCAGCCGAGGGCTTTGGTGCTTTTGTCGGGGTCGAGGGCCTTGGCCCGGCCGGGGTAGCGCGCCGCGGCCGTGGCCGGCCGGCAGGTCGCCAGCTAGTGCCCGTGGGTCCGGCGGTGCGTGCGCGCGCGGCGGTGCGTGCGCGCGTGGTAGTGCGTGCGCGCCGCCCGGTGCCTGGCCGCCGCCAGCCGGGACCGGGCGTCCCGCGCGGAGGCCTCGAGCCCGGAGATGCCCAGGAACAGCTGCGTCGAGGCCGAGGGCTCGAGCCCCTTTGGCATCTGCTTGTTGACGAACAGCATGTACGGCCCGGGCGGGGCGACGTCGGCGTTCGGGGGCGACTTGACGGTGAGCACGTTGCCGGCGCGGCTGATCACCGGCAGCACCACGTTGCGCTGGTTGGGATCGACCAGGTGGGTGACCGATGGATTGGAGACCAGGACGACGCTGTGGATGTCGCTCGCGGGCTGATCGGTCGTGACCTGGAATGTCTGGCCGTAGTTGAGCGGGCTCGAGGTCGGCGGGGCCGCGGTGATCTTCGGCTGCGGGCCCCAGTACATGTACGGCGGGTTGTAGATCTCGAACGATGCATCGCGACCGTTGTTGGGGGCGGTGATCCCCCCGGGGAGGGTGATGTTGCGGGTGTAGAGGAACGAGATCGGGGCGTGACCGCTGACCAGCACCCGGCCGTCGGGTAGCAGCGCCGCGGCGTTGTGGTAGGTGCGAACGTCGTGTGAGCTGGCCACCGGGCTCCAGGTCTCGGTCGTCGGGTTGAAGAGCTCGGCCTGACGCTTGCCGATCTCGACTCCGGGTCCCACCACCTCGTCGCGATCTGAGCCGTTGAACGCGAGCACCTCGCCGGTGGGCAGCAGCACGCCGGAGGGGAACCAGCGCGGACCGGGAAGATCGCCGGTCGGATGGGTCGACATCTTGTCGCTCCCGCCCGCGGTGTTCACCGTGGTGATGCGGCTGTCCGAGGTGGAGAAGTAGCTGCCGGGGCTCGGCGGATTGAGCACCCCGCCGGCGGTGAGGAAGCTCGCCTGCGTGTAGTTGCCCTGCGCGTCGGGCACGAGGGGGAGCTCCATCGAGAACGTCGAGCCGCGGAACCCGGGCAGCGTCACCGCGTTGCCGCCGCCGGGGATCCCGCCCTGGCGGACCGCCTGGACGGCAGTCGTTGACCAGGCTCGTGAGGTCGGCGGGCTTGCCGGCGCTCAGATCGGTGAGACCGGGAACGCCGAGGTCGGTCCAGGTCTGCTTGGCCGGGGTCATAGACCGAGGCGATGTTCCAGCTCGCCTCGTCGTAGGACTGCCCGAAGGGGTTGAACGACTGCCCCGCGGCGTTGTAGAAGATCTTGCCGTCCGGCAACTCGTGGATGCGCGGGAACAGCGGCAGCGACTTCGAGGCCGAGCCGGGATTGACGCTCCAGGTGCCGGCGACCGGATCGTAGGTCTCGGTCTGCTTGACGTTGGTGCCGGAGTCCTGGATGTGCGTCGGATAGACGGGCTTGAGCAGCTTGGTCACACCGCTGACGGCGAGGATCTTCCCGCTGGGCAGGGTGACCGTCGAGGGATACCAGCGGCCGTAGTGCATGTCGCCGCTCTGGACCCAGGTGTTCGTGCTCGGCTTGTAGATCCGGGAGTTCTTGAGGCCCTCGAGCTCGGCCACGCCGAAGACCCCGGTGCCGACCTTCACGCCGGGCTCGCTGTAGTAGGCGGTTCCGCCGTTGGCGAGGATCGTCCCGTCGGGCAGGAAGATGTTGTCGGTGCAGAACAGCGCGCCCGCGTTGTCGGTCGGCGCGATGACCAGCGGCGCGGGCAGAATCGGCTCGGACTTGGCGTAGCCGCCCGGGTTGGCGCCCCCGTCGACGGGGGTGGGGTTGGTCCACGTGGCGCTCTGGCCGGTGGGGTTGCCGTGGAGATCGAGCAGCCGGCTCTGATCGTTGACCGAGTTGTTGCCGTACTCGGCGACGATGCTGTACTTGACGTTCTCGGTTCCCTCGAGGCCGTCGAAGTACATGATCTTTCCGTTGGGGAGCACGTTGACGCTGACTCCGGCCGGCTTGCAGTCGAAGATCGGCCCGTCGTAGGTCGGGTCGTTCGGGAACGCCGGGACGGCGCACGCAGGGAGCGCTGGTGGCGAGCTTCGAGCCGGAGGCGAGGGTGATCGTCGGCTCGACGAACGGACTCGTGAACGCGCCGATATCTGCCGGGTTGGTGCTGCCCGGCGGCGGCGGGTCGAACAGGGTCGAAGTGGGCTGGGGCGAGTTCTGGGTCGGGTCAGAGCCGATCAGGCCGAGCGGATCGCCGGGTGACGCCGCCGCGCCGGCGGAACCGGCCGCCTCGAGCGCCGCCCCACCGAGTGCAAGGACCAGCGCGAGCACGAGCGCGAAGCGCCGCGCGGCGGGTCGAGGACGCGAACCTGGGCGAAGCGGCCGGCGAGGCCGCGCGCAGCTCTTGCATGAAGATCCCTTGCCTGTCTAAATCGCGAGAGCTGCAGACTCAGCCCTCTCCCGCCGCGATGTATACGCAAACGTGACGGGGGAGTCAAGTTCGAAGCGCGCGGCGGCGGAGCACCAGCGCTCCGACGGCCGCGAGCACCGCGGCGACGATCGCCAGCGGAAGCACCCAGCCGCTGCCCGCAGGGGGCGTGCTGCGGCGAGCCCCGCGACGGAGACGTCGCGGCACCGAGCCGAACGCAGGTCCGCCGCCCGGGCCAGCGGCGGCGAAGTGCTCAGCGTCCCGGTGATGGCGACGCGCTCGGCTGCCGACCAGGAGCGGCACGCTCCAATGGCTCTCCAGCCGCGGGCGAGGATCAAGCCAGTCGTAGGCGCCGGAGCCGAGACGCGGCGCCAGAGCGGGCGAGCGGCCGGGTTGGCGCTGGCCTCCGGGCTCTGGCCACGAGCGCTGGCGTCGGCCGCGTGGATCGGGCTGCGAAGGTTGACCTGCACGCCGTGGGGGCCGATCTGGGCGAACGGCTCGCCCTGCTGGCCGAGCACGGTGACCGTCCGCGCCCCGCTGTTCTGGACGTAGAGGTCCGGGTGGCTCCCGGGAAGCAGCGCGACGGTGACCCCGGGCGCCGGGTTCATCGGGGAGGTCAGTCGCGCCACCGGGAGCGCGCGCGGCGGCACGTACTCGACCTCGCCCTGGGCGCTGGCGCGCTGGCTCGCCGAGGCGGAGCGGGATCGTGAAGCTCGGCCAGCTCGGTCGGCACCGCCCTCCCCCGGACGGCCGGCGGCGCGGTGGTGATGTTCGGGACCCGGTCGTCGTACCACGCCCACGCCGGTCGCCGGGAGAGCAGCACCCAGCGCGTGCGCGCGCGCCCGGCCGCCACGTCCGCCGGCACGTTGGCGGCGCCGCTCGGTGCCGCCGAGCGATAGAACGCCGCCGCGCCGAGGTTGCCCTCGGCGCCGCGGGGGCCGATGCGCAGAAACGGGATCCCGGCGCGATCGAGGACCTCGACCTCAGCCGAGGACCTGTTGCGCAGCGACAGCGCCGGGACGATGTTCTGGACGACGTCGACAGCGATGCCGGGGAGCGCCGGACGCACCCCGACGATCACCGTGTCGATGTTGGGGTCGCCCTCGTGGGCACCGGCGCCCGGGGGCCGGGCAGCCCCCCCGCGAGCACGAGCGCGAGCAGCGCGCCGGCCGACGCGAGCCCGGCTGCCCGCCTCGGAGCGCTGTGGACTACGCGAGCCTCTCGACCAGCATCGCCTGGCCCATCCCGCCGGCCACGCACATCGACTCGATCCCGTAGGTGCCGTCGAGCTTCTCCAGGCCGTTGAGCATCGTCGTCATGATCCGCGCGCCGGTCATCCCGAACGGGTGACCGAGGGCGATCGCGCCGCCGAACGGGTTGAGCTTCTCCTCAGGGATCCCCAGGTCCTCCTTGCAGGGGACGATCTGAGCCGCGAACGCCTCGTTGATCTCGACGATGTCGATGTCGTCGATCGACATCCCGGTCTGCTTCAGCAGCTCTTGATCGCGGGGATCGGCCCCAGCCCCATGATCTCGGGCCGAATCGCCGCCACGGTGGAGGCGACGATCCGGGCCTTGGGCTTGAGCCCGAGCGAGCGCGCCTTCTCGTCGGACATGACCAGGACCGCGGCGCCACCGTCGTTGAGCGGGCAGGAGTTGCCGGCCGTGACCGTCCCGTTCTCCCGGAACGCCGGCTTCAGCTTGGCCAGGACCTCCATCGTCGTCCCCGCCCGCGGCCCGTCGTCCTTGTCGACCACCGTCTCCTCGACGTCGATCTCGTTGCCCTCCTTGTCGGTGTCCTTGTGGGCCGGCACGGTGACGGCAACGATCTCCGGGTCGAAGTGCCCTGAGTCCCGCGCCTCGACGGCGCGGTTCTGTGAGATCACCGCCCACTCGTCCTGGGCCTCACGGCTGACCTTGCAGCGCTCGGCCACGTTCTCGGCCGTCTCTCCCATCGGGATGTAGACGTCGAACAGCGAGCCCTCGGAGCCGTTGAGCTTCGGGTGTTTGGCGTCGTCCATCATGGCCGCGCCGAGACCGGCGCGCGAGACCGCCTCGACTCCGGCCGCGATGTACTGATCGCCCTCGCCCGCCTTGATCGCGTGCGAGGCCATCCGGATCGTCATCAGCGAGGAGGCGCAGAAGCGGTTGACCGTGCAGCCCGGAACGTGGTGATCGAGTCCGGCCAGCAGCGCGGCGTTGCGCCCGATGTTGGCGCCCTGCTCGCCGATCCCCGAGGCGGCGCCCATCAGCACGTCGACCGTCTCGGCGAAGTTGACGTCGGAGTTGCGCTCGATCAGCGCGCGGATCGGGATCGCGGCCAGCTCATCGGCGCGAACGGTCTTCAGAGAGCCCTTGAACGCACGACCGATCGGCGTGCGGATGGCGTCGACGATGACTGCTTCAGGCATTCGGCATTGCTCCTGCTCGGGGGAATGAGAAGACGAAATCACGGGCCCCCGCGAGGGGGCCTTCTATTCATAACCCTAAACCGCGCACTCCATTCTCGTCCCACCCCAGGTGGTGGGCGAGCTCGTGGCGCACCGTTCGCGTCACCTGCGCCTTGAGCAGATCAGGGTCGTGGCCGAAGTCGCGGACCAGCGTGTCGCGGAAGATCACGATGCGGTCGTGGAAGTAGTCGCGGGCGACGGTGTCGCCCTCGTAGAGCCCGTAGGCCCGCCGGCGCCGGCCGCCGTCGGAGACGACCACGGCGACGTGCTCCAGCGCTCGGTGGAACTCCAGCGGAAGGTCGTCGAGGGCCGAGCGAACCAACAGCTTGAAGTCCTCCTCGTCGTACGGATCGATCCCGTGCTCGTCGTCATCGTCGTCTGATTCGTAGTCCTCGGAGTCACCCCACGACTCGTCGGCGGCGAGGCGCTCCGTGCGCTGCACGAGCTCCTCGAAGTCGGCTTCGGACTCGGGATCACGCCACCCCGCCAGTCTGATCATCACCAACAACGCCGCCCCGCCGATGATCACCGCGCCCGCGGCGAACACGACGAGTCCCTGGAGCAGGCGCAACGGGAACGAACTGCTGAACCCGGCGATCAGGCTCGCTGCGCCCAGGCCGACGGTCAGTGCTGCCAGCGCCGAGCCGAGGATCCGGCGCGGAGTCGGCGGTGAACCCGGCATCAGGCACTTGATGCTACGTGACGCCGACCCCCGGAGAGCGAAGCGGCTGAGCTACGATCGAGCCGCGGCGAGGGCAGGACGCCGAGTTCGACCGGTCAGAGAGCGTCAAGCGAAGAGGGGAAGTCAGATGATGGGAAGCGGACACCGTTAGCTCGCCTGGATCGGTTCACCGCCACCCGCCTCGGAGCACGGCACGTGTGCGCGTACCTGTATCCGAAGCAGGTCGGTGCCAGCGACATCACGCCCCCGATCGCGACCGCGGACCACGCCTACCGAGTGACCAGGACGTAAATCGCCCGGGCGCGCGCCGGGGCGCGCGCGGTCCGCACACGCCCCGGCCGCAGAGCTCGCAGGGAATTCCCGACGAGCCTGAGCTCAGAGTCCCGCTGGGTGGCGCTCGACGAAGCCGCTGTTTGAGCGACCCTGGGTGGTCCACCGTGAGCCGCTGCCGTCTCCCTGCGCGCTGGTGTCGAAGCGCAGGCCGGCGACGTACATGTAGACGTGGCCGCCGTTGGCCCAGATGGTGATCCAGCTGCCGCGGCCCGAGCGCCCGTAGGACTCCAGCGTGCCCGAGTCCTCAGGTGAGGAGAGCAGCCCGCCGCCGTGCAGCGCATAGCTGACCGAGCCCGAGCAGTCGTAGCCCGAGTCGTTCCAGCTGCCGTGACCGCCGCCGTAGACGTACGGCTTGAAGGCGATCCGGTTCCCGGCGGCGATGACCGCCTTCACCGACTCCGGGGCATCCGCCGGGGCAACGGCCAGGCCGTTGCGGATGGTCGCGCGGCTGCCCGGAACGGTTGGACTGGAGTCTGCACGGATCTCTGCGTGGTTCCGATGGCTCCACGCAGCGCCTGGGCGACGGCCCAGGTAACGACGCCGTTGGCAGCGAGGTGGTGAGCGCGCTGGAAGGCGATCACGTTGTGCTGGGTGGTGGTGCCGAAGCGACCGACGACCGGGGTCGCGAAGCCCGCTCGGGTCAGGAAGTCCTGCAGCACCCGGACGTCGTGTCCGGACATGCCTGAGCGCAGGACCCGGTCACCGAGATGCTGCGAATCGCCGGGATAACGATGGCCATCACTGACCTGCGTCGTGCGGCTTAGGCCACCCATGGATGCGCCTCCGCTGCTGGGCTGGGCCGGGCCCTTGGCGGCGGCGCTAAACGCCGGGGCCAGGGTCAGGGTCAGACAAGCGGTGCCACAGGCACGGGTGACTCGTCGTAGACGTAGGGACAGCAATACAACCGCCTTCTCTTTCTCGTGCCTACGGGGTTAGCTGCCGGGCTCGCGCTGAAAGAGACTGCGCTACGCCGAAGATCTCGGCGATTCGCCCCCGAAGCCAATGCGGCTTCCGTGGGTCCCCCGCTCTCCGACGGTTGGGCACCGTGGAGATTCGGCTGGGTCTTGGGTCGGTCGGCAGAGTAGCGGAGATGCAGGATGTTTGGCCTCACCCTGGTTATGGATACCCGAGAGGGGGTATACGGCGCGGTCGCTACGCTCATCCGGTGAGCACCGATCTCACTCCCCAGCAGGTTGCCGATCGCCTCGCCCACGGCGAGATTGAGCTGATCGATGTCCGCGAGCGCTCCGAGCATGACGCGGGCCGGATCGCAGGCGGGAGACTGATCGAGCTTGGTCAGCTCGCGGCCTCAGCGGAGACGATCGATCGCGACCGCCCCGTGGTCTTCTACTGCCGCAGTGGCGCCCGCTCGGCGATGGCCACCGAGGCCTTCCGGGACGCGGGGTTCGACGCCCACAACATGGCCGGCGGGTTGCTGGACTGGGCGGCAGCGGGGCTCCCGCTGGAGCCCGTCGACGGACGCGTGGCCTGAGCGCTCGCTCAGGACCGGCGGCGCCTCACGGCTTCCACTTGATCGAGCAGCCGACCGGTTTCGTCTCCGGCTGGCCGACGTTCTCTCCGGCCAGCAGCGCGTCAAGGGCCGAGCGCATCCACTGCGCCCTCTGAGCCGGATCGTCGTAGTCGCCGTCCGGGGCGCCGCGGTAGCGCAGGCGGCCCTGCTCGTCGAGGATGAACACGTCGGGCGTGGTCTTCGCGTCGTAGGCACGCGCCGCGGTCTGCTCGGCGTCATGCAGATAGGGCATCGGCCAGTCCTCGGAGCGGACGCGAGCGCGCATCGCCTCGAGCGAGTCCCGCGGGTAGCGGTCGGCGTCGTTGGAGTTGATGGCCAGCGTCCGCACGCCGCTCCCGGCGTAGTCCCGCGCGACATCGGCGATTCGCTCGTGCCAGGCCAGCGCGTAGGGGCAGTGATTGCAGGTGAACACGATGACGGTGGCCGGCGTGCCCGCGCCGTCCGCGCTCCAGCTGCGGCCCTCGGTATCCGGCAACTCGAACGACGGAGCCGGCTCGCCGATGGCGATACTCACGCCCGCACGTCCTGCGCCCGCACGTCCCGCGCCCGCACGTCCCGCGCCCTCACGTCCCGCGCCCTCACGACGGCGGCGCGCAGAGCATCCCGGACATCGTCAGGGTCGGGAAGCGGGGAGATCCGCCCCTCCCGGCGGTGGTAGACCCGGCAGGTCAGCGGGTTGGGCTCCTCCGGCGCAGCCCCGGGATCCACGTCGACCCCGTCGACGAGAATCGTCGGCGAACCGCGGAATCCGGCGCCCGCGGCCTGCGCCTCGGTCCGGATCTCCCGAGACCGGATCTCTACAGCGCCGAGCCCGAGCTCGACCAGGATCCGCCGCAACTGCGCAAGCGCTTGGTCAGTGGAGGGGCAACCCTCCCACCACAGCAGCTCGATCCGCGGATAGCCGCTCATCCATCAAGCGTAGCCCCTGCTGAAGGTCAGCGAGGATCGTCGCGATCGACGTTCCAGTAGCGGATGACCTGGGAGCGTAGCTCGCCGGTCTCGGGGTCCGGGCCCACGGCAAAGCGGGCAATCGTCCGCTGGCCGCCCTCGTGGTCGCCGTACATCAAGTCGACCGAGACGCGCGAGCGCGAGCCGAGCGCGACGCGGATCCCGTCATGGAACGGATCGTTCGCGTCGCGAATCGCGCCCTGCCAGTAACCGGTGTCGCCCGCGGGGATGTAGAGATCGAGCTGCTGGCGGCGGAAGTCGTCTTCCGAGGGCCGTACTTGGATGTGTTCACGATCCACCGCCTCGGCCCGCCAGCCATGCAGCACGGCGAGGCCCGTGCCACCGTTGCGGAGCCCGATCGCCATGTAGATGTTGCCATCGGCGTACTCCATCGCGCCTCGGTGCCCGTTGACGGTCAGGCTGTGTTCATCGCCGAACCGCACTCGGATCGGTGGATCATCCTCTCGTGAGGGGATCAGCACCGGACGCATCCCGGTGAGCAGCGACAGCTCGGCCAACCGCGCGGACCGGTTCGCCGACCGGACCGAGCTGAACGTCGCCACCGCAAGCACCAGAGTCCCACCGGCGGTCGCCAGCGAAGAGATCGTCACCCAGTCAGCCAGTCGGGTGCGCCCCCCAGCTAAAGCTTTTCGACGTTGATCGCCTTGGGGCCCTTAGGCCCCGCCTCTTCCTCGTACGAGACCTTGGCGCCCTCGGCCAGGGAGCGATACCCGTCGGCGTTGATGCTCGAATGGTGAACGAACAGGTCACGGCTCCCCTCGTCGGGGGTGATGAAGCCGAAGCCCTTCTCGTCGCTGAACCACTTAACGGTTCCGGTTGGCATATGGAGTCTTCCTCCGAAGCTTGAAGTGCTGCTACCGCGGGATGTTCTGCGAATACCACCGGGGCCTGCACCTGCTCTCACCGTCCTCCTGGGACGGCCTGACGGGGCGGCACGCTATCACGCACCCGCGCCGAGGCACGGACGTCGGCGCGCTCGCAACTGCGTCAGCAGTCATCCTTTCGGCCATGGAAGATCCGATGCCGCTGGGCCGACATGCCGCGATTGCGCTGCGCGAGGTGACGCTGCGCGCATCGCGCTCGTCCGGTCCCGGCGGTCAACACGCGAACGTGACCGCGTCACGCGTGGAGGCCAGCTTTGACGTGACGGCTTCGGACTCGCTCACGGAGACGCAGAAGCAGCAGATCAGCGAACGGCTTGGACCGCGGGTCACGGCGGTAGCCCAGGATGCCCGCAGTCAGCTCCGCAACCGCGAACTGGCTCTGCAGCGGTTGCAATCCCGGCTTACGAACGCGCTGGCCGTGCAGCGCCCGCGGCGGCCAACGCGACCGAGTGCCGGGGCCAAGCGGCGGCGCCTCCAGGCCAAGCGCATCCAGGCCGAGCGCAAGCGTGGGCGGCGCGCGCCCCCGGGCGAGGACGACTGAGTGCTCGGCGTAATCTGAGAGGCGTGCGGTGGCTCGTTGACGGAATGAACGTGATCGGTACCCGTCCCGACGGCTGGTGGCGCGACCGGGACGCCGCGATGCTGCGCCTGGTCGATCTGCTCGAGCGCTGGGCGGCCAGCGAGAACGAGGACGTAACCGTCGTATTCGAACGCAAGCCGTCACCGCCGATTCGCTCGACGGTGATCGACGTCGCCCATGCGCCCAAGCCGCAGGCCAACGCCGCCGACGACGAGATCATCCGGCTGCTGAAGGCCGATGAGCAGCCCTCGGCGGTAAGGGTGGTGACCTCCGACCGTTGGCTGGCCGACCGCGCCTCAGCCGCGGGGGCCACGGTTGAGGGCGCTGATTCTTTCCGGACGCGGCTGGAGAGCTAATAGGGTTGAAAGCCCAGCTTTCGGGCTTGCGACAATTCGAGCAGATGGCAGAGGAACCCCCCCGCCGACCAGCGCCTCCCCTGGGCCGACACGGCCAGCAGCAGCAGGGGCAGCCGCCCAAGCCCCCCGGCTGGAGGGTCACCCCCGCGCCGGACGGTCGCGGCCGAGCCGGGACCCCCGGCCAGGCGAACCGTCCGAACCCCCGCTGGATGGTCGGCCTGCTCGTGGTCGCCCTGCTGGCCCTGAACCTGTGGATCTCCTCGCGGGCGCTCGAGCCCAACGCGCGCGTGCGAATTCCGTACAGCCCGACATTTCTCAGCCAGGTCCAGGCCGGCAACGTATCCGAGATCTCATCCACCGGAGATGCGATCCAGGGTTCGTTCCGGAAGGCGGTCAAATACCCGCCGAGCGACGCCGGCGCGCAGGCGACGACAAACTTCTCCACCCAGGTGCCGTCGTTCGCCAACGGCACCCAGCTCTCGAACCTGCTTGAGAGCAAGGGCGTCACCATCGACGCCAAGTCCCCTGACACGGGTCCATCGTTCCTGGCCAGTGTGCTGTTCGGGTTCGGTCCCACGCTGGTCCTGATCCTGTTGTTCGTGCTGATCATGCGCCGGGCGGCGGCCGCGGGAGGCGGGCCCGGCGGCCTGATGTCGTTCGGGCGCTCGCGCGCTCGCCGCGTCGAGGGCAGCGACCAGCCGGTCACCTTCGAGGACGTGGCCGGCATCGACGAGGCCAAGGAGGAGCTCTACGAGATCGTGGACTTCCTCAAGAACCCCGACAGGTACCTTCGCCTTGGTGGCCGGATCCCGCGCGGGGTGCTGCTGAGCGGCCCACCCGGGACCGGCAAGACACTGCTGGCGCGCGCGGTGGCGGGCGAAGCGGGAGTTCCGTTCTTCCAGATGTCGGCGTCGGAGTTCGTCGAGATGATCGTGGGCGTCGGCGCATCCCGGGTACGGGATCTGTTCCAGCAGGCCAAGGAGGCGGCGCCGGCGATCATCTTCATCGACGAGCTGGACGCCATCGGACGTTCACGCTCGGCCGGCAACGCCGGCTTCTCCGGCGGCCATGATGAGCGCGAGCAGACGCTCAATCAGATCCTCACCGAGATGGACGGCTTCGATCCGCGCACCGGGGTGATCGTGCTCGGGGCCACCAACCGGCCCGAGGTGCTCGATCCGGCGCTGCTGCGACCCGGACGCTTCGACCGCCGGGTCACCGTGCAGCCGCCGGATCGCGTCGGCCGGGAGGCGATCCTGCGCGTTCACACCCGCTCGGTTCCGCTCGCGCCCGAGGTAGACCTCGGCGTGCTGGCCGCGACTACTCCGGGCATGGTCGGCGCCGATCTCGCCAACCTGGTCAACGAGGCCGCATTGCTGGCCGCGCGGCGCGAGCACGAGAAGGTCACCTCGCAGGACTTCTCCGACGCGCTCGAGCGGGTGGTGCTCGGTGCCGAGCGTAAGGTGATGCTGAGCGAGGACGACCGCCGCCGGACCGCGTATCACGAGTCCGGGCACGCGATCGTGGGGATGCTGACCGCGGGCGCCGACCCCGTCCGCAAGGTCTCGATCATCCCGCGCGGCCAGGCGCTGGGCGTGACGTTCTCCTCCCCGGACGCCGACCGGTTCAACTTCGATCAGCGACACCTGCTCGGGCAGATCAAGGTCGCGCTGGGCGGCCGAGTGGCCGAGGAGATCGTGTTCGGCGATCTCACGACCGGAGCTGAGTCGGACATCCAGCACCTGACCCGGATCGCTCGCATGATGGTCGGGCGCTGGGGGATGAGCCGGGCCATCGGACCGATCGCGGTACTGCCGACTGACGGCGTAGGGCCGCTGCTGCCCGGTGTCGCGGAGACCTCGGAGGCGACGCAGCGCCTGATCGACGAAGAGGTGCGCCGGATCGTCGAGACCGCCCACAGCGAGGTCGAGCGAGCTGCTGCGCGCGCACCGGGCGAACCTCGACGCGCTGGCCTCGGCCTTGCTCGAGCAGGAGACGCTCGACGAAGCGGGCGCCTATGCGGCCGCTGGGCTCTCACGGGAGTCGGCGACGACGGAGCCGGCGGGTCTGCTCGGGGAGGGCTTCTAGGGTTGCCAGTCGGACTGGCGTCGGCCGGCCGCCGCCGCTGATCAGTCGCCGAGGCGGGTCATCCGCGCGAGCGCCTCGTGGCATTCGACCACGCGGCGCTTGACCGGATCGCGATCGTCGCGGTCATGGACGAGGTCCCAGGTGCGGTCCGCGATCTCACGCGCGCTCTCCGGTGTGGCGATCTCCCATAGGCGGTTGACCAGCTTCAACTCGAAGCTCGTGATCTGGCTGGCAGGGTCGCCGGGCTCGATTTTCGGAAGCGGCTCGCCGATCGCCTCCTTCCACATACCGGTGGCGACGAGGAGTCGGTTTCGCAACGTGATCGGATCCATCGCCCCGCCATCATCCTAAACAGCCGCGCATCCCGCGTTCACATCCGCGCGAGCGGATTGCTGGACGGGCGCGTCAACCCAGTGGGGGAAGCTTCTGCCTCAGGCTGGTGAGGGGGGCGAACAGGTCGCCCAGGGACTCGATCCGCGCCAGGACCTGATCGGTGTCGAACGTGAGTTGCTCCGGCTCGCCGGCGTCGTGCGCGGCCCGCACCTCGTCCCAGGACACCGGTGCCGAGACGGTCGGGCGCTCACGCGCGCGCACCGAGTACACGGTCACCGTGGTCTTATGGACGTCGTTCTGGCTCCAGTCCACCAGCACCTTGCCCGGACGCAGCTTCTTCGTCATCCGGGAGACCACCAGCTCCGGCATGCGCTGCTCGAGCAGTTCGGCGATGCGGCGCGCGAACGGCTTGGTCTGCGCGTAGTCGGTCGGGGTGTTGAGCGGCACGTAGACCTGCATTCCCTTGGAACCAGAGGTCTTGACGAACGACTCCAGCCGCAGCTGGCCGAAGAGCCCGTGCAGGACCAGCGCGACCTCGCAGCACTCGATGATGCCGGCCGGCGGACCCGGATCGAGATCGAACACCAGCATCGTCGGGCGCTCCGGGTCGCCGGCCAGCGACAGCGACGTGTGCAGCTCGATGTCGGCGAGATTGGCCAGCCAGACGAGCGTGGGGCGGTCCTGGCAGACGGTGTAGTTGACGTCGCCGATCTTCACCGTCTGCACCCATTCGGGTCGGTGCGACGGTGACTGCTTCTCGTAGAAGTACGGCGCCTCGACGCCGTTGGGGTAGCGCTTGAGGGTGAGCGGGCGATCACGCAGATGGGGCCGCACGGCCGGACCCACACGCGCGTAGTAGCTGATCAGATCACCCTTGGTGAAGCCGGTTTTGGGGTAGAGGACCTTGTCCCAATTGGAGAGCTTCAGCCGCCGGCCGTCGATCAGCACCGCGAGGCCGCCGTCGGGGAGCCGCTTGACCTCGTCGAACAGCGCCGCGGGGTCGCCCGGGGGCACCTCGGATTCACCGCCGGGCTCCTCGTCGCCCTCGAGCGCGACATCCCGTGGCGACTTGTCCTCCCGCAGGCCCTTGAACGACGGGGCCCGCATCACCCCGTCCGACGTCCATTCGGTGAACTCGATCTCCGCCACCAGGCACGGCTCGACGAACACCAGTCCCCGCGGAAGCTTGGGACCGGAGTCAAACGGGCTGTCATCTCGCCGCAGCGGCGCCAGCCTGGCCGCCAGTTCCTCCAGGGTCGCCTCGGTGAAGCCGGTGCCGACCCGGCCGGCGTAGCGGAAGCTGCCGTTCTGGTAGTAGCCCATCAGCAGCGCCCCGATCCGGTCCGTTCGCCTTCCCGCCCCCGGGATCCATCCCCCGATGACCAGTTCCTGGCGGCGGGTGTTCTTGATCTTGATCCAGGCACCGGGGCGCCGGCCGGACTCGTAGACCGAGTCCAGGCGCTTGGCCACCATCCCCTCCAGCCCCTGGGCGCGCGTCGCCTCGAGCAATTGGGCGCCGACGCCGGGGTGGGCGGCGGGGACGCGCCAGGCGGCCCCGCCGATACCCAGCCCGTCAAGCCGCCGGCGGCGTTCGGAATAGGGAAGCCCCATCAGCGAGTGCCCGTCCAGGTAGAGCAGATCGAAGATCGCGTAAACCACCGGCGTGCTGGCGGACAGCCGGCGCACCGCCGAGGGCGAGCTGACGTGCATCCGGCGCTGGAGGAGACCGAAGTTCGGACGGCCGTCCTCGTCGAAGGCGACGATCTCGCCGTCGAGGACCGCATCGCGCATCCCGAGCTGCAGCAGCAGCCCTCGGACCTCGGGATAGGTGTCGGTGATGTCCCGGAGCGTTGCGGCTCTCCAGCCGCAGCCGCCCCGGCTGGAGGTAGGCGAGCGCCCGCACGCCATCCCACTTGACCTCGAAGGACCACTTGCCCGGATCGGGGGGAATGGTCCCCGCGCGCGCGAGCATCGGCAGCACGCGCTCGGGCATCGGCTCGCGCTCGGGGTCGGCGGGCGGATCCATGCGATGGATCATCCAGTCCTTCTCCGCCGCCCCGTCGCGGCCGATCGGAAACAGTCCGTAGCGTCCGCTCAGGCGCTCGCCCCGGAAGGTGACCTCGACCTTCCTCGGCTCCCACTTGTGCAGCTCGTAGGTCCCTCGGTCCCAGATCCGCATCGTGCCGGCGCCGTACTCCCCGCGCGGGATGTCACCTTCGAAGTCGAGGTACTCGAGCGGGTGATCCTCGGTGTGCACGGCGAGGCGATTCTCGTGCGGGTCTGGCGGAATCCCGTTGGGGATCGCCCAGGAGGCGAGGACCCCGTCGTGCTCCAGACGCAGGTCCCAGTGCAGCCGCGTGGCGTGGTGCTCCTGGACGACGAACCGGCGGCCTGCGTCAGCCCCCTCGTTGCCCTCGGAACCCGCCGGCTCGGCGGTGGCCTCGAAATCTCGCTTGGCGCGATAGGGCTTCAGCTTCTCGGCCACGACGTTGATTGTCGCGCGAGTGCGGCGCCCACGCCGCGATGAAACTCAGCGGCCGCGCGCGGCCGCGGCCTCTTCGCCAAACTTTACGTCCAAGCGCCATCATTTCGGTATGTCAAGAGTTCTCGTCGTCGACGATGAGCCGGCCGTCCGGCGGGCGCTGGAGCGGGCGCTGCGCCTCGACAGCTACGAGGTTGAACTGGCCGCCGACGGCGAGGAGGCACTTGACGTCCAGGCCCGGGACCCGGCCGATGCGCTGATCCTCGACGTCGCGATGCCGCGTCTGGACGGCCTTGAGGTATGCCGGCGCATGCGGCAGGCCGGCGATCGCACCCCGATCCTGATGCTGACGGCGCGGGATGCGATCGACGACCGGGTCAAAGGCCTCGACGTCGGCGCCGATGACTACCTCGTCAAGCCGTTCGCGCTTCGCGAGCTCCAGGCTCGGCTGCGAGCCCTGCTCCGGCGGACCGGGGACGCGGCCGGCGAGGGGGAGACGCTGCGCTACGCGGATCTCATGCTCGACCCGCTGGCCCACGAGGTCCGGCGTGGCGAACGGCTGATGGAGCTGTCAAAGACGGAATTCCTGCTGCTGGAGCTGTTCATGCGCCACCCCCGCCAAGTCCTCACCCGCTCGACCATCTTCGAGAACGTATGGGGATACGACTTCGGCCCGACCTCCAACGCGCTCGGGGTATACATGGGATACCTGCGCCGGAAGACCGAGGCGGCCGGCGAGCCGCGCCTGCTCCACACCGTGCGCGGCGTCGGCTACGTGCTCCGGGATTAGTGGGCTGACGATGCCGCTGCGCCGCAGACTCGCGTTGGCGGCCGCCACGGCGGTGGGTGTCGCGGTGGTCCTAGCGGCGCTGGTGTGTTACGTGGTGGTCCGCGATCAGCTGCGCGGCCAGATCGACGATGCCCTGCGGGGACAGGCCGTGCTGGTGCAGCAGCAGGGTAACTTTGCCCTCGGCGGAGCACTCCCGGGCCTTCCCGCCAACCTCGGAGGGCACGCGCCCTACGCCCAGGTCGTGGGCCCGGGTGGGAACGTCATGCGGCAGGTGGGCGGGCTGACATTGCCGGTGGATCCCGCGACGCTGGCCGTCGCCGCGGGTCGTCAGTTCAGTTCCTTCGCCGATTCCACCGTTCAGGGCGAGCACCTCCGCGTGTACAGCTTCCACGATGCCGTCACCAGCGGCCAGCCGGTGGCCGTGCAGCTCGCTCGGCCGCTGCAATCCGTTGATCGGATCCTCTCCCACCTGCGGCTGATCCTGGCACTGCTGTGCGCGGGCGGCATCGCCCTCGCCGCCGCGCTGGGTCGCCTGGCCGCGAGCCGTGTGCTCGCTCCGCTCGCCGAGGTGGCCCAGACGGCCGAGCAGATCGGCCAGACGGATGATCTCTCGCATCGCCTGAGGATCCACGCCGATGATGAGGTGGGCCAGCTTGCGACGCGCTTCAACAACATGCTCGAGCGCCTCGAAGGCTCACGGGCCGAGCTCGACGAGTCGGTGCGCGCGCAGCGTCAGCTGGTCGCCGATGCATCACACGAGCTCCGCACGCCGGTCACGAGCTTGCGTACCAACATTGAGGTGCTGCTCGCGGGCGGTGAGCTCCTCGAGGACGACCGGCGCCGGTTGCTGGCCGACGTCGTCGAGCAGAGCGAGGAGCTGAGCGCGCTGGTCGGCGACCTGATCGAGCTTGCGCGGGGGGATCTCCCCCCTGATGCCACGGAGGACACGCGCCTGGACCGGATCGTCGATGAATCGCTGACCCGGGCCCACCGGAACTCGCCCGAAATCGTGTTCGAGGCGTCGCTGGTACCCGTGACCGTGGAGGGAGCTCCGGAGCGCCTGGGGCGAGCCGTGAACAACCTGCTGGACAACGCCGCCCGCCATTCCCCCCCGGGAGGCATCGTCGAGGTGATCGTCGACGATCAGGGGCTGCGCGTCCGTGACCATGGCACCGGCGTGCCCGAGGACGAGCTGCCCTACGTGTTTGACCGGTTCTTCCGGGGCGCCAATGCTCGCGGTCGCCAGGGCAGCGGTCTCGGCCTGGCCATTGTCCGTCAGGTGGCGCAGCAACACGGTGGCTCGGTCTCGGCGGACAACGCACCCGGAGGCGGAGCGATCTTCACGCTCCGGCTCCCGACGGCGCCACCAAGGGACTCGGATGCGGTCAGCTACGCGGAGCCCGCGGGCGGGCGATCCGCGCCTGCCGCGCACTGAGGAAGCGCTTGCGCAGCAGCCAGAAGACGACCCCGTAAACCGGCACCACCGCGACCAGAACGGTCGAGCGCTGCCGAGGCTGTCCGAAGATGACAACCACGCCGATGCCGGCCGCGACGGCCGGGATCGCTGCCAGCAGCGAGGTGTGGGAGCGGAAACCGGAGAAGTGCTCGCGCGCAGTGACCTCGACAACCCCGAGCGTGCACACGATCAGCCCGACGACGAGCGCGACGCCCCCGCCCTGGATCACCCCGACCGCGGCACCGATCGCGCCCACGAAGATTGCGATCTCGGATACCGGGAACCCGCCGAATGGACTCGGCGGCCGCTCGCCTTCGGTCCCCAGCTGCCGCTTGGCCCGGCGATGCTGGCTCTTCTGCTCGGCCGCTCGTTCAGCCACCAGTTCGGCTCGCTGCTCACGCCGGGACGAGGTCACCGCCCGCGGTGCGCCACCAGCGCTGCGCCGCTTGCGTGAGCGTCGTTTTGACTTCTGCGCCGCCACGCTCCGGAGGATAGTGACGAATCTCACTCCACCGTCCGGTCCGTCCCCACACTAGAGTTCGCGCGATGAGCGCCCAGCGGCCGCTCGAGTTGATCCTGGCTCGCAATCTCCTCGCAAGCATCTCCACGCCTGCGTTTCTGGTCGGCGACCTGGGGATGCTGCTGTACTACAACGAGGCGGCCGCGGTGATGCTCGGCAAGCGCTTCGAGGAGAGTGGGCGGATGGCCGCCGAGGAATGGACAAGCCAGTTCGGGCCCTTTGGCGCGGACGGACAGCCGTTGCCCTATGACGGAATCCCGGCCACGGTCGCGGTGCGCCAGAACCAGCCCTTCCACGGCATCTTCAGGATCGGCACCCCGCACGGTCATCAGGACGTGGCCGCCAGTGCCATTCCGATCGTCGGCCCCGGCGGCTCGAGCGGGGCGATCGTATTCTTTTGGCCGGTGTCCGCCAATCAGCAGGGAGAGAGCGAATGAGGATCAAGGTGTGGGGAGCGCGTGGGTCGATCCCGGCGCCGGGACCCGAGACGATGCGCTACGGAGGAAATACCTCGTGCGTCGAGGTGACCCTGTCGGATGGGAGCACGTTGATCCTCGATGCCGGCACGGGCATCCGCAACCTGGGTCTGGCGCTGCCACGGGTCGAGCACCCGGTTCACATCCTGCTGACGCACCTGCACCTGGATCACATCCAGGGCCTGATGTTCTTCGCGCCGGCGTTTCGTCCGGAGTCGGAGATCATCATCTGGGGTCCCGCCTCACCGGAGGCATCTCTGCGCGACCGCATCGCCCGGTACATCTCGGCGCCGCTGGCCCCCGTGGAGGTGCGGGAACTCCCCTCGCTGGTCTCCTTCAAGGAGGCCGAGCCGCTGGAGTGGGAGATCGGCTCGGCCAAGGTCCATGCCCAGGCCGTCAACCATCGCGGTCCCACCCTCGGCTACCGGATCGAGGACAACGGCTCGACCCTGTGCTACATCCCCGATCACGAACCTGGACTCGGCGCGCCCCTGGCCGAGCTCGACGAGGATTGGATCTCAGGCTTCGAACTCGCACGCGGCGCCTCCCTGCTGATCCACGATTGCCAGTACACCGATCAGGAGTACCCGAATCACCTCGGGTGGGGACATTCGCCACTCTCCGACGCGCTGGCCTTCGGTCACCGCGTGGCCGCGCAACGCCTGCTCCTGTTCCACCACGACCCGCTCCACAGCGACGATTTCCTGGATAGCTTCTGTGGCGACGTGACCGCCGGCTGGGAGCAGCTCGGCGGCCGACCCGAGCAGGTGGAGCTGGCCACCGAGCGGCGGGAGATGGTGGTTCTGAGCCCGGCGACAACAGCGGCCTGAACCGCCGGTGAAGATCCCGGCGAGGGGTGGGCGGGGGACGGGCGCCGTCGCCCTCGCCGGCATCGTGCTGGCCGGTTGCGCGACCAGCCGCACCGTCAGCCAGCGGCCCTCCGAGCGCAGCGCCCGACTCGCGCCGGATCTGCTGCCGCTGCCCGTCGGACGGACTCCCGCCTACCGGCTCCCGGCGAGGGGCGCCGCGGTTACGTCGCGCAGCGCGGTGGCAGGATTGGCGTGTCGCCGCCGCTCGACGCACGGCCGCGGGGTTCACCTCGAGCTCTACGCAGCCCGCCGGGTCGTTCCTGTACCGGCCGGGATCGGCATCGCGCCGCCGGTGCAGCGCGACGGGGTGTATGTCCGCGGCGGCGTCTGTGCCTACCCGGTGAGAAGCTACGAACCTACCGGCGTGATCGTGATCGATCCTGCGTCAGGCCTGCGGCTCGCTGATCTGTTTGCGGTCTGGGGTCAGCCGCTGTCGATGCATGCGCTGGCCGGGTTTCGCGGCACCGTGCGGGCGTATGTCGACGGGCACCGAAGGACCGGCGAACCCGGGAGGATCCGGTTGCGCCCGCACGCGGAGATCGTGCTCGAGGTCGGAGCGTTTGTGCCGCCGCATCCCCGCTACCTGTTTCCACCGGGTCGGTGAGGCCCGGGCGCCACTGAGGGCGCGTAACCTCTCCGCGGTGACTCGCCAGTCCCTCCCCAGCCTCCGCCGTCATGGCCTCGCGAAGCCTCGCCGCAGCGCTGGCCCTCGTCGCCCTCTCCGGCACGGTCGCGTGGGCCGACGGGGATCCGGCCAGCGATGTGCTGCTGGGCGAAAACGTCTTCTATCCCTACTCCCCGCCGGTGACGGTGTCGATCCAGAAGTCGCTGGACGCCGAGGCCGCGGCGGCCCGCACCGCGGGTTTTCCGTTGAAGGTCGCCCTGATCGGTTCCCCGGTCGATCTCGGAGTTATCCCTGATCTGTTCGGCAAGCCGCAGAAGTACGCCGACTTCCTGGACCAGGAGATCAGCTTTCAGGCTAAGCAGAAGCTGCTCGTCGTGATGGCCTCCGGTTACGGCGTGCAGGGGGTGAGCGCAGCCGCGCAGCGCGCGGTGGCCTCGCTGCCCAGGCCCACGGGCAAGCAGAGCAACGATCTCGCCCGCGCCGCCATGGTTGCCGTGGCGGCGGTGGCCAAGGCCGAAGGCCATCCGCTGAAGGGGGTGGCCGGGCTTGCGGGCTCCGGTGGCGGCGACTCGAACACCGCGCTGGTGGTGATCCTCGCTCTCGGGGCCGCAGCGGTCGCCGGCGCGCTGGTGGCGGTGACGATCCGGCGCCGGCGCACCGAAGCCGCCGGGTAGCCCCGTGGCCCCTCAGTCCCAGCGGTGGCGCCCGGCCCGGAGCCCGCGCAGTTCCGCGACGCCGAAGGCACCGGCGCGTTCAGGTCCGGGCTCGAGCGCGCCCGGTAACAGGCGAACCGGCAACCCCGTTTCCTCGACCCCGCCGGCGCCATCGGGGGCCACATGCACCACCCGAGCGCCCGGATGTGACCCGACGCATTCACGCAGGTGGGTTCCGGCGTACAGCAGCGCCGCGCCGTCATCGGCCGCATAACCGGGCGGCAGCTCACCCGCGGCCACCGCCTCGCGGAACACGGGCAGTCGCTCTCCCTCGCCGTCGAGGTGCACGGACAGGCTGCCCGCCAGCATGCCCAAGCCGCGAACCGGCTCGGGCGCGCCGCCGCTCATGCTGATCCCCCCCTGAAACCAGCACATCGCCCCGGCGCTCAGGCCGGCGAGCGCGACACCGCGATGCCACGCCTCGTGCATGGCGGCGTCGATTCCGTGCTCGCGCCAGATGGCCAGCATGTTCCGCATCGAGCCGCCGCCGACGTAGATCACGTCCTGGGCCAGCAGGTGGGCGATCGGATCGATCCGGTCTCGCCCGAGGTTGAACAACGACACGATCGAGGGCTCGCACGGCCAGTCTCCGAAGCGCTCGTAGAAGCGGGTGACCTGCTCACGCGGATCACCGCTGGCCGTGGGCAGAAAGCAGATCTTCGGGACCGGCTCATCGCTCAGCCGCAGCACGAACGCATCGAGCGCCCTCGAGCGTTCCTGCATCGTGAAGCCGCCGCCACCCATCGCCAGGATGCGACGGCGCTCGCCGCCGCCGGTCGCCCGGGTGTCGACCTTCACGCGGCGATCGCCTCGCCGCTGCAGACCGTCTCAGCGGGCGAGCCGAGATACCTCACGGCCAGCTCACGTTCGACCGCGTCTCCCTCGCCGCCGGCGCAAACGTAGACAGCACGCGCTCCCGGTCGCGATGAGACCACCTCGGAGAGCTCCGTGCCGACGAAGTGCAGCGCCGCAGCATCTCCGGCACCGTACCCCGGCGGCATCCCGTCGGCCACTGCCGACGTGAACGCGGCGCGGCGGCCGGTCTCCTCCTCGTAGTGGACCGCGTTGCTCCAGGGCAGAAACCCGAGCGCCTCGATCTCCCGGGCCGGGCCTTCGTGGAACCCGCTGAGCGCGTGAGCGAACCAGCACAGCGACCCGGCCGAGCCGCCGCACAGCACCACGCCGGCCTGCCATGCCTCGCGCAGCGCGTCGTCGATCCCGTGCGCCCGCCAGGTTCCGAGCAGCGATACCAGGCTGCCGCCGCCGACGTAAACGAGATCCTGGGCGAGCAGATGGGCGCGCGGGTCCCCGACGCCGGTCTCCCGGCGAAACAGCGAGATGTGCGACGGCTCGCAGCGGTCGGCGGAAAAGGCACGGTAGAAGCGCACCACGTAGTGATCGGCGTCGCCGCTGGCGGTGGGGAGAAAGCAGACGCGCGGGCGCTCGACGCCGGTCAGCATCGAGCACGTGGTCGTCGAGCAGGGTGTTTCCCCACTCGGTCGAGAAGCCTCCTCCTCCGAACGCCACGATCTGTGGCGGCCGCGTGCGCATGGTGAAAACGTAGGCCGGTGTGACCCTGCGGTCATTGGCCGCGTGTCCAAACCGATGCCGGTCCGGGGCGCCCGAGCGGATAGGGTCGCCCACGATGACCGCCGCGCGTCCATTGCGCCAACTGCTCGCCGCCGGCGTGCTGGAGGTGCTGCGCCCGGGCGAGAGCAAGCTCTCCGGACCGACCCTGGTGCGGTTCGGGCGCGTCGTGCTCACGCTGGTGATCGTCGCCACCAACTGCGTCGGCGCCTGCGCGGTGCTGGTGATCGCGAACTTCGTCGTGCCGCTGCCCCCGCTCGCCGGCACCGGGCACGTTCGCCTGGTCAACGCGCTCGTCGCGCTCGGATACATCGCCGTCGCGCTGCCGCTCGGCGCGGCGCTGGGCACGCACGGCCTGCTGCGCCTGCGGACCTGGCTGCTCGAGGAGCGCCCGGCCACACTTGAGGAGGCCCGGATCGTCCTGCAGGCGCCGCTGCGGCTGTTCCTGCTCCAGGTCTCGCTGTGGTTCAGCGCCGCGGTGCTGTTCGGCGCCCTGGACAGCACGTATTCCGGGGCGCTGGCGGTGCGGGTGGCGATCATCATCGTGCTCACCGGCGTGGTCACCGCGTCGTGCTCCTACCTGCTGACCGAGCTGCTGCTGCGCCCAGCCGCGGTCCGGGCCTTGGCCCATGGCGCGCCCGGACGCCTGGCTGTGCCCGGGGTAGCCACCCGCGCGGTGCTGGCCTGGATGCTCGGGACCGGTCTTGCCGGTGTTCGGCGTGGTGGCGATCGGGATCCTCGCCCTCGCCGGCGACAAGGAGGCGACCCAGCAGCAGCTCGGGGTGGCCATGGTCGTGCTCGGCGGCACCGGGATCGCCGTCGGCCTGCTGGCCGTGACCGTGGCCGCACGCGCTACCGCGGACCCTGTCGAGTGCGTGCGCCGAGCGCTGGAGAAGGTTCAGCAGGGCGACTTCGATGTCCGCGTTCCCGTCTATGACGGAACCCAGATCGGGCAGCTGCAACTCGGCTTCAACGCGATGGTGTCCGGTCTGGCCGAGCGCGAGCGGATCCGCGAGACCTTCGGCACCTACGTCGATCCCGACGTCGCCGAGCACATCCTCCAGGAGGGCACCAGCCTGGCCGGAGAGGAGGTCGAGGTGACGGTCATGTTCATCGACGTCCGCGACTTCACCGGCGTTCGCCGAGCGCACCCCGCCGGAACAGGTGGTCGCCGCGGTCAACGGGCTGTTCGAGCAGATCGTCCCGATCATCCATGACCACGGCGGCCGGGTCGACAAGTTCGTCGGCGACGGCCTGCTGGCGGTGTTCGGCGCTCCCCGCCGCCAGAAGGATCACGCCGACCAGGCGCTCGCCGCAGCGCTGGAGATCGTCCGCGAGCTCGACTCCCCGGAGGGGCTGAAGCTCGGCATCGGCCTGAACTCGGGCCCGGTGATCGCCGGGAACGTGGGCGGGGCGGGCCGGCTCGAGTTCAGCGTGATCGGCGATGCCGTCAACGTGGCCGCGCGGGTCGAGGCCGCCACCCGGGAGACCGGCGACGCGATCCTGCTCACCGAGCGAACCAAGGAGCTGCTGCAGGGGCTCACCTCCCGACCTGGAGGAACGCGTGAATGTCGAGCTCAAGGGCAAGCAGGAGACCGTGCGGGTGTTCGCCCCCGGAGCGGCTGACGAGGGCGCGCCGAGCCCTACACCGGCTGGGTTGGTGCCGGTCGGCGGCGTCGAGGCGTCGGCCATCTCCCGGAACAGGCCGGTGACCACGAACACGACCTGCTCGGCGATGTCCACGGTGTTGTCGCCGATGCGCTCGAGGCAGCGGGCGACGAGGATCATGAACATCCCCCACTCGCGCACCTCGAGGTCGTCGCCGATCTCGACCGCGCGCTTGAAGATCACGCGGTTGAGCTGATTGATCTCGGCGTCCTGGCGGACGAGGTCCTGGGCCAGCTCGACGTTGCGGGTGGCGAACGCCTCCTTGGCCTGCGCGACCTGCGCGCGGGCGAGCTGGCCCATCCGCTCGATCGCGTCGAGGATGTCCTTGTCCTTCGGGCGCCTCGTAACCGGACAGCGGCACGAGCTTGGCGATGTTCACGCACTGGTCGCCCATCCGCTCGACGCAGCGGATGATGTGCAGCAGCGCGGCGACGATGCGCAGATCGCCGGCGACCGGAGCCTGGCGGGCGAGCAGCGAGAGAACGCCCTGGTGGACCTCGAGGTAGCGGCCGTCGATCCGGTCGTCGTCGGCGACGACCATCCCGGCGAGCTCGACGTCCTGGTAGCTGATCGACTCCAGCGCGCGGTCAAGCTGGCCGACGACCAGGTCGAGGCCGCCGAGCGCCTGTCGCTCGAGCTCCTTGAGCGCTCTCGCGGAACTGATGTCGGGTCTCCTGCATGCGCTCACCCGAACTTTCCGGTGACGTAGCGCTCGGTGCGCTCGTCCGCGGCGTGGTGAAGATCGTGTTCGTCGGTGCGTGCTCGATCAGTTCGCCGTCGAGCATGAACGCGGTCGTGTTCGCCACGCGCGCCGCCTGCTGCATGTTGTGGGTGACGATGACGATCGTGTAGCGGTCCTTGAGTTCGTCGATCAGCTCCTCGATCCTTGAGCGTCGCGACCGGGTCCAATGCCGAGCACGGCTCGTCCATCAGGATCACCTCGGGCTCGACGGCGATCGTCCGGGCGATGCACAGGCGCTGCTGCTGGCCGCCGGACAGTCCGATGCCGGGCGCCTCCAGACGGTTCTTGACCTCACCCCACAGCCCGACGGCGCGAAGCGACTTGTGCACCCGCTCGCGGAGATTGTCGCTGCGGGCCCCGGTCAGCTTCAATCCGGCGGCGACGTTGTCGAAGATCGACATCGTGGGAAACGGGTTGGGCTTCTGGAACACCATCCCGATCAGGCGACGCACGGAGGTCACATCGATGCCGTCGGCGTAGACGTCGACTTCGTCCAGCTTGACGCTGCCCTCCGCGCGGGCCCCCGGAATCTCCTCGTGCATCCGGTTGATGCAGCGGACCATCGTCGACTTTCCACATCCCGACGGGCCGATGATCGCGGTCACCTCGTGCGCGGGGAACTCGATGCTCATCCCCTTCACGGCGTGGTTTTCGCCGTAGTAGGCGTGCAGGTCCTGCAGGACCACGTTGTGACCGCCCGGGCTCGGATTGGCACTGCCTGCTGCTGAAGCCTCTGCCTGCGCTGAGGCGTGGCCATCGGAGGTGGACACGGCTTGGTCCTCGGTATTGGTGTCGGGAGGGATCATGCCAGGCGGCTCCTTTGAGAGGCGGCTCGGGCGACCAGGTTGAGTATGAGGATTAGCGCCACCAGCGTGAGGGCGGAGCCCCAGGCACGCTGGACGAAGACGTTCTGAGACTGGCCGAGATCGCTGAAGATCTGCCCCGGAAGCGAGTTCATCGGCGCCCCCAGATTTCCGGTAAGCACGTGGCCCGCCCCGATCGTGAACAGCAGCGGAGCGGTCTCACCAGCTCCGCGGGCGATGGCCAGGAGCGAGCCCGTCAGCAGTCCTGAGCCGGCGGTCGGCAGCACCACCTTGGTGATCACCCGCCAACGGGGGGCGCCCAGCGCCAGGGCTGCCTCACGCAGGCTCGACGGCACGAGCGACAGCACGACCTCGGCGGAGCGGATGACGATCGGCAGCATCAGCAGCGCCAGGGCCATCGCCCCCTTCCACCCCACCGCGCCCCCGCCCACGTGGCTGACCACGAGCACGATGTAGATGAACAGGCCGAACACGATCGACGGCACCCCGGTCATCACGTCGACGAAGTACCGGACCACGTTGGCGAACCGGGATTGCTTGCCGTACTCGTTGAGGTAGAGCGCTACGCCGATGCCCACCGGAATCGCGATCACCGTGGCCAGACCCACGATCTCGGCCGAGCCGAGGATCGCGCTGCGAATCCCGCCGATGTTGCAGGGCGGCGGCGGGGGGCCGCCGGGGACCTGCGGAAAGCACTGGTTGCCGTTGGGGTCGCTGGTGAAGAAGTTGCCGCTGATCGCGCCGATCCCCTTGTTGATCAGGTAGTAGAGGATCAGGACCAGCGGGACCAGCGCGACCGCGGTAGCCGCGCCGAGCACGGCGCGCATGAGCTGGTCCGTCCGCCGCCGGCGGCCGCTGATCTGCGGGACGCCGTTCACGACGATGCGCCTTGGGGCTCGACCGGGGTGGCACCGGGCAATGTGCTCTCGCTGGTTCGCCGGCGCCCGCGGCCATGGCCTCCGGAGATGTCCCCGGATCGCACCACGTACCGGCGCGCGACCAGGTTGACCAGCAGCGTGAGCACGAACAGGATCAACCCGGCGGCGAACAGCGTCGACTTGTACAGCGGCGTGCTCTCGGCCTCGCCGAACTGGAGCGCGATCACCCCGGCCAACGACTGGCCCTGCTGGAAGATCGAGTGGCCGATCGTCGTCGAGCCGCCGATCACGTAGGCCACGGCGATCGTCTCGCCGACCGCGCGTCCCAGGCCGAGCATCGCGGCTCCGGTGATGCCGGCTCGCGAGTAGGGCAGGATCGCCATCCGGATCATCTCCCAGCGGGTCGCCCCGAGTGCCAGTGCACCTTCCTTGTGCTCGGACGGGACGGTGGCGATCACCTCCCGGGAGATGGCCGAGACGATCGGCAGAATCATGATGGCCAGGATCAGCCCGGCGATGAAGTAGCTCGGGCCCGCCACCTGGCCAGCCCAGAAGGGCAGGAACGAGAAGGTGTCGGCCAGCCATTGCTGAAAGCCGCGGAGCTTGGGGGCGAGCACGATGAAGCCCCACAGGCCGTAGACGACCGACGGAACCGCGGCGAGCAGATCGACCAGCATCGCCAGCGGCGCTCGTGCGCGGCGCGGAGCCAGTTCGGTCAGGTACAGCGCGGTGGCCACGGCAACCGGCACTCCGATGACCAGCGCGATCCCGGCGGTCAGCAGCGTGCCGAGGATCATCGGCCAGGCGCCGAACGTGCAGTGTGAGCCGGAGGCGCAGGCAGCGCCCTGCTGAAGCTGCGATGTGTCCCAGTTGTTGCGGAACAGGAAGTCGAAGACGCCGACGTGGCTGAACGCCGACGAGGACTGGGCGATCAGGGTGACGAAGAACGCCGCCAGCAGCACCAGCACGCCGGCGGCGATCGCCGCCAGGCCGAACCGCAGGACCTGGTCAGGCAGCCGACTGAGCGGCGACCGCTCGAGAAGCGAGCGGCCGCCGCCAGCCGGAATGGACGTGAGCCTCCACAGACCTTCGCTACTGCAGCGGCGCGCCGTTGCAGGTGAGGGTCTTCAGCTGCGCCTGATCCTTGGCCAGCAGCGCCGGCGGCAGGGAGGCGTAGGACAGCTGCTGCTCGACCTTCTGACCGGCGCCGAGGCCGTAGGTGAGGAACTTCTTGAGTCCCTGGGCAACGGACTGGCTGGCGCCCGCCTTGCACGGATCCTTGTAGACGATGAGGAACGTCTGGGAGGTGATCGGGTAAGCCGCCGGGTTGGGCGAGTTGATCGTCGAGATCGCCAGATCCGGCGGGATCTTGATTCCCGACGCCGCGGCCGAGGTCGCGGGCAGCGTCGGCGCGATGAACTTGCCGGCGCTGTTCTTGACCGCCGCGTAGGTGAAGCCGTTCTGCAGCGCGTAGGCCTGCTCGACGTAGCCGATCGCGCCGGGCGTCTGCTTGATCGCCGCGGCGACGCCGGAGTTCTTCGGTGCGCCCGTGCCGGTCGGCCACTTCACGGTCTTGTCAGGCTGGCCGGCCGCCGCGGTCCACGCGGGGCTGTAGTCCGAGAGGAACGTGGTGAACCCCTTCGTGGTACCGGAGGAGTCCGAGCGGTGGACGACGGTGATCGCCGTGCTCGGCAGGCTGATGCCCGGGTTGAGCGTCTTGATCTCCGGATCGTTCCACTTCTTGACCTTGCCGAGGAAGATGTCGGCGGCCGTCTTGCCGTCGAGCTTCAGGCCGGTCTTGACGCCGGACAGGTTGTAGGACAGCGTGATCGCGCCGAAGGCGATCGGGAACTGAGCCACCGGGCCCTTGCCCGCCTTGATCTCGGAAGGCTTCTCCGCCGGATCACTGCCCGCGAAGTCGACCGTCGCACCCTGCAGGCCGGCGACTCCGGCTCCTGAGCCGAGCGCGTTGTAGTTGACTGTCAGCCCCTGCGAGGAGAGGTTCTGGCCCCACTGCATGTAGATCGGGGCGGCCAGCGTGGACCCGGCGCCGTTGATCGTGGCCGACCCCCCTGAGCCGGCCGAGGAGCTGGCGCTCGTGGAAGCGGCCGGGCTGGAGCTACTGCTGCTGGAGCTGGAACCGCACGCGGCGATCCCGATCGATGCGGCCAGCGCCAGCGCGCCCGCCGAAATGCGACTGAGAGTCAACGTTATCTCCTTCATTCGTGTGCACCAGAGTGTCTGGGCAACTGAGGGCGGTGGTGTTAACCAGTTGTGAACTGATCGTTGTGGTGCTGTTTGGGCTCGGCCGCCAGCCGGTAGCCGAACCCAAAATGCGTGTGGATGAAACGCCAACTCGGGAGCGCGTCCTCCAGCTTGACCCGGAGCTTGCGGACGTAGACGTCCACGGATCGATCTCCACGTCGCATGTCGCGGCCCCAGACGAGACTGAACAACTCATCGCGGGCCATGATCCGGTCCGCTCGGCGGGCCAGCTCGGTCAGCATCCTCAGCTCCCTGATCGAGAGCATCAGCGTGCGACCGTCGGCACGGGCGAGGTGCTCGTCGGGCAGGATCTCCAGCGGTCCGACCTCGAGCACCTCGCGGCGGGATGGAGCCGTTGCGGGCATCGCCACGGATCCTGCTCGCGAAGCGGGCTGAGCGCGTTACCGAGGCGTGATCAGGTTGTGAAGAAGCTGTGACCGCGGGCTACGACCCCGTCCGTGAAGACGGGCGGAGCTAGCGGGACAGCGCCGCGTGCAGCTCGGCGTCGACGTCAACCGCGGGGACGTCGGTCGCAGGCGCGGCGGTGCCACCATCGCGCTCGGGAGCGAACCGGTAGCCGACCCCGAAATGGGTGTGGATGTAGCTCCACTCGGGCGACGCGGTGCGTAGCTTCTGGCGCAGCTTTCGGACGAACACGTCGACCGAGCGATCGCCATGAGCCATCGCGTAGCCCCAGACCCGCTCGTAGATCTCCTCGCGACGGAGCACGCGGTCAGATTGGGAGAGCAGGTGCAGGATCTCGAATTCGCGCGCCGTGAGCTCGAGGCTGACCGAAGACGCGTAGCCCTGGTAGAGGTCGGGGCGAATCGTGATCTCGCCCACCGTCGCCTGACCGCTGATCGTGGGCATGTCGTTACGGCGGTGGCGACGGATCGCCGCTTCGATCACGCAGATCAGTTCTTCGGCGTGACACGGCTTGGTCATCCACGCATCAGCGCCCAGGCGCAGGCCCCGCACGCGCTGGGCGACCGACGAGGGGCCGGTGCAGACGATCACCGCCAGGCCCGGCAGGCGGGAGCACACGCGCTCGAGGTAATCCCAGCTACCGGGACCGATCACGGCGACGTCGAGCACGAGCGCGTTCAGTCGCATCGCCACGAGTGCTTCCACGGTCACGGCGCTGGAGAGGGCGCGGAGATCCCACCCGAGCGTCTCGAGCCGGTTGGCGAGGACCTGCATGAACCCCGTATCGCGATCGATGACCGCCAGCCGGAGCCGGTTTTGCGAGCGCTGCGGTGCCGGATGAAGCCCCGTCTGCGCGTCGCTCCCATGCGGCGACATGGGCGTGACTCTAATGCAAGTGAGCCCCGGTCTCCCTCGTGAGAGGGCCCGGTAACAGGTTCTTTACATGCAAACAGCGGGATTCCACGCATCCGCAGGTACGCTCCGCCGCTGTGCTGGTGAGAGCGGGCCGCCGCCGGAGTCATCACCGCGGGCCATCGCGGCGTTCGTGCTGGCGAGCCTGCTGGTGCTGGGCGCGTCTGGCCGCCCGCCGCCGCAGCCCACGGGCTCGTCGGCCGCACATCCCTCCCCGTGCCCACGTGGCTGTTTGCCTGGGCGGCCGGAGCCGTGCTGCTCGTCTCGTTCATAGCGCTGCCGAGGCTGTGGGCGGCGCCCAAGCTCGAGTCCGCGCCGGAGCGGCGTCTGTTCGTGGTTCCGCACGCGGCCGGGGTGCTGTGCGGCCTGCTCGGCGTGGCGAGCTTCGCTCTGGTCGTGTTCTGCGGGATCACCGGGAACCAGGTCCCGACCGCGAACCTCACCCCAACCGCGGTGTTCGTGCTCTTCTGGGTCGGGGTGCCGGTGCTGAGCGCGCCGCTCGGCGACGTCTTCAAGGCCTTCAGCCCCTGGCGGGCGCTGGCGCGCGCGCCGCCGCCGCGGTCCTGCGCACGCGCTGGGGCCGCGGAATCGGGAACCCGCTTCCCTATCCCCCCCGCCTCGGTCGCTGGCCCGCGGTCGCCGGGATCCTCGGCTTTGCCTGGCTCGAGCTGGTGTTCGTGGGCCGCCAGCATCCGGCCACCCTGGCCGTGCTGGCGGTGGCCTATGCGCTCGTGCAGCTGGTGGGGATGGCGTGTTTCGGGATCGATCGCTGGACCGAGGACGGCGACGCCTTTGCCGTGGCCTTCGGCCTGTTCGCCCGCCTGTCTCCGCTGCATGTTCGGGACGGAGCGCTGTGGCGCCGCATCCCCCTGGCCGGCCTGACCTCGGTTCGACCGCGGCCGGGCACGGTGGCTCTGGTCGTGGTGATGATCGGGACGACGACGTTCGACGGCTTTCTCAATGGGCCGCTGTGGCGGAGCATCTTCCCCTCGCTACGAGGCGACTTCGCCAGGCTCGGATTGGGTGACACCGCGGCACTGGAGCTGGCGCAGAGCGTCGGGCTGGCCGTGTGTGTGCTGCTGTGCGCCGCGCTGTATGGGCTCGGCGTCAGGGGCATGAGCTCGGTCTCCCCGGGCGAGAGCACCCGTGCGCTGGCCCGTGCGTTTGCGCACTCGCTCGTTCCGATCGCCTTCGGGTATCTCGTTGCGCACTATTTCTCGCTGCTGGTGATCCAGGGACAGGCGACCGCCTACCTGATCTCCGACCCGGCGGGGACCGGAGCCGACCTGTTCGGGACCGCCGGCGCGAAGATCGATCCCGGCCTCATCTCGGCCGCGGCGATCTGGTACTTCCAGGTCGCGGCGCTGGTTTCCGGCCACGTTTCCGGCCTGGCCCTCGCCCATGATCGAGCTCTCGTCCTGTTTCCCGGCATTCCCGCACCGCAGCGGAGTCCCAACGCTGGATGCTCGCGGTGATGGTTACCTTCACTTGTCTCGGCCTATGGCTGCTGTCAGCGGTGAACACCTGAACCCCTAACCGCCGTCCGGGAAGCCAGCACCCCTTTCGTCTGTCCTTTGGAGCAATGACCATCACACCGCCCACCCGCCTCCGCGCCGTCCCTCTGCTGGCGCTTTTCGCCGGCCCCGCGCTCACAGCCTGCGGGTCCTCCAGCAGCTCCTCCACCGCCTCCGGGACCTCAAAGGCCTCGACGACCGGCGCAGCTACGAACCCGGGGCCCCCGCCAGCCGTGGCCGAGCTCGGTCCCGCCGAAAGTCCGCACGCCAGCCAATTCCCGGCCACCGCGGGCAAGACGCTCCAGCAGCTCGCCGCCGGTGTCCGTCAGGGCGCGCAGCTCGGCGCCGCCACCGGGACCTTCACCCCCGGCACGAGGCGCTTCGCCTTTGCCCTGAACACCAGCTCCGGAGCGTTCGTGTACGCGCCCACGGCGATTTACCTCGCCCGCACCCCCAACAGCCCGGCCCAGGGCCCGTACCTCGCGCCCGCCGATCCGCTGGCCGTTGCGGCGCCCTACCGCAGCCGGCAGAACGCGGGGCCCGGAGGAATCCAGGCCATCTACGCGGCCAACGTCAAGCTGCCGAGCCAGGGCACCTACACCGTGCTCGCGCTCACCCGCACCCCAGCCGGCCTGATCGGCGCTCCGGGCGAGATCGCGGTGGCGGCGTCCTCGCCGATTCCCGACGTCGGTCAGTCCCCGCCGCCGATCGCCACCGACACGCCGGCTTCGACCCATGGCAATGTCGCCCTGCTGACCACCCGCGTGCCGGCTGACGACATGCACCAGGTGTCGTTCAAGGATGTGCTGGGCAAGCGGCCGATGGCGCTGCTGTTCTCGACCCCGCAGCTGTGCATCTCCAAGGTCTGCGGCCCGGTCACCGACATCGCGGCGGAGCTCGAGTCCCGGTTTGGCAACCGGATCGACTTCATCCACGAGGAGGTCTACGCGAACAACCAACCAAGCCAGGGCCTGCGCCCGCAACTGAAGGCCTTCCACCTGCAGACCGAGCCCTGGCTGTTCACGATCGATCGCCGCGGCCGAATCGCCGCCCGGCTCGAGGGCTCGTTCGGCGTGAACGCGTTTACCGCGGCGCTCCAGGCGGCGCTGCGATGACCCGCACCGCTTCACCGGCGCCCTCGCGGCACCTGGCGACGGCGGCGATTCTCGCCGGATGCGGCGGCGGCTCCGGCGCCAGCGCGGTCACCGCCCCGGGCGTCGCTCCCGCTCGCCTGTTCACGCTGTCCGGCTTTCAACCGGCCGCGCCGGTCATCCCCGGGTCGCCCCACCACGGTCACCTTCACCGTGCAGATGCCCAGCGGCAAGCCGCTGACCAGCTACAGGACCGGCGCCGGCCCGCACACCGGCGTGCACCTGATCATCGTCCGCGACGACCTCGCCTACATCATCCACGAGCACCCGCCGATCGGCGCCAACGGACTCCTGCGGCAGTCGGTGACCTTCCCGGCGCCTGGGCGCTACCGCATGCTGGTCGACGTCTACCCGAACCTCCCGGGCGGCCAGCCGAACTTCCAGCTGTTCAAGACCGTGCAGGTCACTGGCCGCTACAAGCCGGCGCGACTCCCCGCCTTTCACGCTGACCAGACGGTCGACGGCTACCACTTCGAGATGCAGGGCCACCCCTCCCTGCACGCGATCCAGGCCGCGTTCGTGAACGTCCAGGTGCTTGATCCGCACGGACGCAAGGTCCGCTTTGTCCCCTGGTTCGGGGCCCTGGCCCACGCGATCTTCTTCCACCAGGGCTCACTGGACTACTTCCACACGCACGTCTGCGGTCCGGGCGCGGCCAACTGCACAAGCGTCCTCGGGGGATCGCGCGTCTCCGGGCAGGCCACGGCCCCGGGAAGCTCACGCTCGGGGTCCTGCTCCCCGTCTCGGGCACCTGGCGGCTGTTCCTGCAGATGAAGCTTCGTGGCCGGATCATCACCGCCCCGTACACGCTGGAGGTCAAGCCGTGAGGCTCCTGCGCGAACACTGCTGATCACGCTCGCGGTTCTCGGCGCCCTTCCCGCGTTGGCGTTCGCTCACGCGGAGGTCAGCCCGAAGGTGGCCCTCAGCGGTCAGCTGCAGCTGTTCAGCCTGGCCGTCCCCACCGAGAAGCAGAATGCGACGACAACCAAGATCGTGTTCACGGTGCCGAGTGGATTCTCGATCGACTCGTTCGCCGCCAGCCCGGGCTGGCGGCGAGCCGCCCAGCCAGAGCGGCAGCGGCGACAGCACCGTGGTCCAACAGGTGAGCTGGACCGGCGGGCACGTTCCCACCGGTGAGGACTCGCTGTTTCAGTTTCTCGCCACCCCGCAGACCAGCGCCACCTATAGGTTCAGGGTCCAGCAGACCTATTCCGACGGGTCGATCGTCGACTGGTCCGGATCGGAGTCCTCGGACTCGCCGGCCCCGACGCTGGCAGCGGTCGGCTCGCTGGGCGGCGGCGGGACCTCGACCCTGACGCTGATCGCGCTGATCGTCGGGGGCCTGGGACTGCTTGCCGGAGGCTTCGCCCTCGCCGGCCGCGCCGCCTCTGCTAGCGGGGGACGACCGCTCGCGTGACGCTCCGGCGGCGCGTCTGCGCGTTGCTGCTGGTCGGCTTCGCGGCCCTGGCGCTGCCGTCGGCAGCCGCCGCACACGCCTACCTGATCAAGACCTTCCCCGTCGCCAGCGGCGTGCTCAATTCCCCGCCGGGCCAGGTCTCCCTGACCTACGACGAGGCGGTCGAGCCCAAGTTCGCCATCGTCTCGGTCACCGACGCGAGCGGCCACCAGCAGACGGCCGCCCCGGTGCGGCGTTCCCCCGCCAACCCGGACACGCTGGTCGTGCCGCTGCACCGCAACCTGCCGCAGGGCTGGTACCTCGTCTACTGGCGGGCGATCTCGGTCGACGGCCATCCGGTGCAGGGCGCCTTCACCTACGCCGTCGGTCCCAATCCCGGCCCGGCGCCCCAGTTCCCGATCCCGCATCTGTCGGCCACCGCGACGACACCGCAGCTGCTGATCGCGCGGTGGGCTGCGCTGCTCTTCGTGATGAGCGCGATCGGCCTGTTCGTGCTGAGGACGTTGATCGCTCGCAGCGCGGTCCGTCGCGTACCGGGAACGAGCCTCCGCGCGCTGACCCGGGCCTTCGTGATCACCTCGGTGCTCGGACTGATCGCCATCCCGGTGTACCTGGACATCGCCATCGCCAACGATTCGCTGCGCTCCGTGTTCGACCTCGGCTGCGCTGGTTCCGTTGTTCCGGGTTACCGGATTCGGCCGCGGCTACCTGGACATGGAGCTGTGCTTCGCCCTGTTCTCGCTCGCCGCCTGGATCTCGCTGTGGCTCGATCGCCCCGATCGGCCGCGGCGCTCGGTGGCCGAACTTGCGGCCGTGACCGGCGCCCTGCTGGCCGCGGCGGCCACGCTGGTCCTCCCGGGGGCGGTCGGCCACGCCGGGCAGACCTCGCCGCGCGGTCTCTCGGTCGCCCTGGATGTCGTCCATCTCGGCCTCCGGCTCGCTGTGGCTGGGCGGCCTGATCGGCCTGCTCGTCCTGTGGCTGAGCCTGGCCGACGTTGCGCCGCCGGGCGCCCCGTCACGGGTTCAGGTTCTGGCGCACGTGGTTCCGCGGTTCTCGAACCGTCGCGTTCGTCTCGGTGCTCGCTGCTCCTGGCCACCGGTACCGGGGCGACGATCGTCCACATGCCGGCCGTCAACGCGCTCTGGGACACGGGTTACGGCGTGGCCATCCTGGTCAAGATCGGGCTCCTGATCGCGGCGCTGGTGCTGGGCGCCGGCGAACCTGCTGCGGACCAAGCCGCGGCTGCTGGCCGCCCGCGAGCAGGACGAAGGGTCGCTCGGCGACCGCGGCTGCTGCGGCGGCTGATCAGCGGCGAGATCGCGATCGTCACCGGAGCCGTGTTCACCGCCGCGGTGCTGTCGAGCCTCGCCCCTCCCCCACCCGCCTTCGCACTGCAGAACTCGGCGCTGGCCCAGGTCGGCCCCGGCCGCGTCGTGGACACCGTGCAGCGTTCCGGCTACCGGCTGCAGGTGCTGGTCTCGCCCAACAAAGCCGCCGCTCCCGACTCGTTCGCGCTGCGGATCACCCGCGGCGGCGCGCCCGTCCGTGGCGCGACCGTCACCCTTACCCTCAACCACCTGGAGATGCAGATGCCCCAGCAGGAATACGCGCTCAAGGAGGTCCAGCCGGGGGTCTACTCCCGCGCCGCGCCGGCTCTGGTGATGGTCGGCAAGTGGGGCCTGGCCTTCCAGGTCGCGCCCAGGGGCGCGCCCGCCGTTCACCGCGCTGATCGTCGATCAGGCGAACGGATGATGAGCCGCGACGTCGCCCTGCGCCTGCTGGCGTCCGCTGCTCGCCCTGGGCATGGGTATCGCGGCGCTCGTCGTCGCTATCCTGCTGGTCAGGGGCGTCCTCGGTTAGCTCGGATAGCGACTCCCCCGATCGCTCTGCAATCCCACCATGGCCTCGCGGACCAAGCAAAAAGAACAAGCGCGCGCGCAGCGACTCGCAGAGGAGCAGGCGCGGCAGGCAGCGGAGCGCCGCCAGCGGCGCGTGCGGATGCTGGGCGGCGTGATCCTCGCCGCCGTCGCGGTCGTGGCCGTGGCGATCGCCATCTCGGCCAGCGGCGGCAGCAGCGGCACCAACGGCCTGCAGACCGGAGCCAAGTCGACCAAGCTCGTCTCGCAGGTGACGAGCCTGCTTGTCCGGCATCCCCCAGTCCGGGGCGACCCTCGGCAACCCCAAGGCCCCGGTCACCATGACCTACTACGGCGACCTCGAATGCCCGGTCTGCCAGCAGTTCACCCTCAGCGGCGGATTCCCGCAGCTCGTGGCCAACGATGTCCGCGCCGGCAAGGTCAAGGTGGTCTATCGCGCGCTTCAAGACCGCCACGCAGAGCCCTCAGACCTTCTCGACCCAGCAGGTCGCGGCGCTCGCCGCGGGCAAGCAGAACCACTTCTGGGACTACACCGAGCTGTTCTATCGCCAGCAGGGCGCGGAGGGCAGCGGCTACGTCACCGACGAGCTACCTCAACGGCCTGGCCCATCAGGTACCCGGCCTGAACTTCAGCGCGTGGAGCGCCGCCCGCAACGACTCGGCGTTGAGCAGCCAGGTCCTCTCCGACGACCATCCGGCCCAGACGGCCGGGGTGCAGGGCACACCGACGTTGGTCTTCAAGGGCCCCAAGGGCCAGGCGGTGGCGCCGACCGGAGTCCCGAGCTACAGCGACCTCCAGTCGGCGATCAAGCAAGTCTCATGACCGCGGTCAGCGACGCGCCTGCGCGTGCGCGGCCCCGAGCGCTGAGCACCGATCGGCGACTACTGATCGCGGTGATCGTGCTCTGTGCGTCCTCGGGATCGGCGACGCGGGTTACCTGACCTACGTCCACTACGCCGGCCTGAAGGTGCTGTGCCTGTCCAGCGGCGGCTGCGAGACCGTTCAGGCGTCGCGCTGGGCCAAACTCGACGGCATCCCGGTGTCGGTGCTCGGGCTGATCGGCTACATCGGCATCCTCGGGTCACTGGCGATCCGCACCGAGCTCGGCCGGGCCGGCGGCTTCGCCATCGCGCTGATCGGCTTCGGCTTCAGCATGTATCTCACCTACCGCGAGCTGTTCACGATCAAGGCGATCTGCCAATGGTGCGTGGGTAGCGCCGTACTGATGACCCTGCTGGCCGTGATCACCGCCGTCCGCTTCCTGCGCGACGACGGCCTCAGCTCCGTGAGCATCGTCAGCGCTGCTCGTCTTCGCTCATCTCGGCCACTGGTATGTGCAACTCGCGTTTGCGGCACCGGCGCTGGTGATCATCGGATACCTGCTGCGCGACTCGATCCGACGCCGGCTGCGGGAGCGCCGCGGCGGCTCTGATTCGGCCGCCCGGCAAGCGCATGAGCCGCCGGCGGCCTCAGCTCTTGCGCGCCATCAGCACGAGCCCGTAGACCACGATCGCGACGGCGACCGCGAGCGCCAGCAGCGCGAGAACGACGTAGGCGCTGGCGGCAGTGCTTCGGCCCGCCCGGCGCATGTCACTCGAGCGCGTAACACCGAGCATGGCCAGCGAGAACACGACCGCCACCGAAACCCCCGCGGCAGCGAGGAATACAGCAACTTCAACAACGCACCGGTGTCGATCAACGCGATGCTCACGAGGCCATCGCCGCCGGCGCGGGCTGCTGAAGCGCCGCACCAGCACGGCCGCCAGCGCCGCCAGCAGCAGCGCGCTGATCACGATCGGGCCGCCGGCGCCGTTGCCGAACAGCTGGGATACGCCGTACACCACGGCACCGAAAGCGGCTGCGGCCGGCAGCGTCAGCACCCAGGCGACGACGATGTTCCCGGCCACCCCCCAGCGGACCGCCGAGAAGCGCTTGGCCGCGCCGGCTCCGGTGATGCCGCCGGAGATCACGTGCGTGGTCGACAGCGGGTACCCGACGCTCGAGGCGGCGAGGATCACCGCGGCCCCCGCGCTCTGAGCGGCAAACCCCTGGGCCGGATCCATCTTGATGATCCGGGTTCCCATCGTGCGGATGATCCGCCAGCCCCCGCTGAACGTGCCCAGCGCGATCGCGCTCGCCGCCGCGACCACCACCCAGACCGGAACGTGGAAGGAATTGGCCGCGATGTCGCCGTGGGCGACCAGCGCGAGCGTGATCAGGCCCATCGTCTTCTGCGCGTCGTTGGTGCCGTGAGAAAGCGCCAGCAGCCCGCTCGAGGCGAGCTGGCCGAGCCGGAAACCGCGGTTGACCGGGCCCGGTCGCAGACGGCCGACGATCCGATAGACGCACAGGATCGCGATCCCGGCGACCAGAAAGGCCACCAGCGGAGCAACGATGGCCGGCACGATCAGCTTGGCGAGAACCCCGTCGCCGAGCACCGCCGAGGAGCCGTGGGCTGCCCAGACCGAACCCACCAGGCCGCCGATCAGAGCATGGGACGAGCTCGACGGCAGCCCCCAGTACCAGGTGATCAGATTCCAGGCGATCGCTCCGACCAGCCCCGCGAACACGACCGTGGTGGTCACCGCGTGGGTGTCGACGAAGCCCTTGCCCACCGTGGCGGCCACCTTCAGAGAGATGAAGGCGCCGGCGAAGTTCAGCAGCGAAGCCAACGCCACCGCCGGCTTGGGCGCGATCGCGCGGGTGGAGATCGCGGTGGCGGCGACGTTGGCGGTGTCGTGAAAGCCGTTGGTGAAATCGAACGCCAGCGCCGTGGCGACAACGATGATCAGGATTACGTCAGCGCTCATCGTGCTGCGCCCTAGGCGTTCTTGATCACGATGCCTTCGAGGATGTCGGCGGCGCGCTCGGTGGAGTCGATCGCGTTCTCCAGCCGCTCGAAGATGTCCTTCCAGCGGATCACCACCATCGGATCGATGCCGGACTCGAACAGCGACGCGATCGCCTCGCGGGAGATCCGATCGCCCTCGTTCTCCAGCCGGTGCACCTCGACGGTGTGCCGGCTGATGTCCTTGAAGCCGCGGATCAGCGGGATCGCCAGCGCGATCTGCTGCGTGGCGTCGCGAAGAACGTGGGCCAGAGCCGAGCGCCTGGACCATCGGCGCCTCAATCCGGTAGAGCCCGAGGTAGTCCGCCACCTCCTCGGTGTAATCGACCACGTCGTCGAGCGCCGAGATCAGTTCGAGGATGTCCTCGCGGTCGATCGGCGTGACGAATGTCTGGTTGAGGCGGCGGATCACCTCGTGGGTGATCTGATCCCCGTCCTGCTCGCAGATCAGGATCTCCCGCGCCAGGCCCTTGCTTTCGGGAAACGAGGCGAGCATGTCGTCGAGCAGCTGGGCGGCGTGCACGAGGTTGGCGCCGGCGCGCTCGAACAGGTCGAAGAACTCGCTGTCGCCGGCGCGGAAGAAGTTTGAGAACGAGGCCATAGGGGAGTGCGGCGCAGAATAGGGACGGGGCTGGATAGATGTAAACAAGTTGTGAAGCGGTCGCGGTCCGCGCCGCTGAGCCGTCCGCCGTGCCCCCGATGATGCGCTGCGTGAGCTGGCGATCAACGCGCGCGGCTGCGCGACTGGGCGCGGACAACCGCCATGTGGCGGTGCTCGATCTCGGCTCGAACTCGTGGCGGTCGGTTGTGTTCACCTATGTGCCGGGGTTGTGGTGGAAGCTCACCGACGAGCTCTATGAGACCGTGCGAATCGGCGAGGGCCTGGGCGCCAGCGGCAAGCTCAGCGAGGAGGCGATCCAGCGCGGGCTGGAGACGCTCACCGTGTTCGCCCGCTTCTGCCGCGCCCATGATCTCGCGGCGGACGAGGTCATCACCGTTGCCACCAGCGCGATCCGCGACGCCGACAACCGAGATGAGTTCCTGCGCCGTGCCCGCGAGGCCAGCGGTCTGGACATCGAGGTCCTGTCGGCCATCGACGAGGCTCGCTACGGCTACGTCGCCGCCGTCAACACCACGACGCTGAGCGACGGGGTGGTGGTCGACCTCGGAGGCGGCAGCATGCAGCTCGTTCAGGTCGCCGGCCGCCGCGCCCAGGCGATGGAGTCCTTTCCGCTCGGGGCGGTACGGCTGACCGAGCTGTTCCTGGCCGGCGCCGGCCCGGCCAAGAAGAAGGACCTGCAGCGCGTGCGCAGCCACGTCCGCGAGGCCCTTTCGGGGCTCGACTGGCTGGCTGGCGCCGGTGCGCGCCTGGTCGGGCTCGGAGGGGCGGTGCGCAACCTCGCCGCCGCCGCGCAGCGTGCCGCCGGGCAGATCGACATCGGCGTGCAGGGATTCGTCATCACCCCGGCGGCGATGTCGGAGCTGGTCGAGACGCTGGCGGCGCTGCCCGCGGCAGAGCGCGGCAGGGTCCCCGGCATCAAGCCCGGCCGCGGCGACATCATCCTCGCGGCGGCTCTGACCCTGGAGGCGGTGCTCGAGCTCGGCGGCTTCGAGGGGATCGAGGCGACCGAAGCCGGGCTGCGGGAGGGGGTCTTCTTCGGCCGCACGCTGCTGGCCGAGGGGGAGCCCTTGTTCGATGACGTGCGGGCGGCCGCCGTGCGCAACCTGGCGATCCAGTACGAGTCCGATCTTCCCCACGCCGAGCACGTGGCCAAGCTGTCGCTGCAGATGCACGACTCGCTGGTCGCCGGCGGGCTGTTCGAGCCCCAGCCGGGCGAGCGCGAGCTGCTGTGGGCGGCGGCGATGCTGCATGACGTCGGCATGACGATCTCCTACGACGACCACCACAAGCACTCGCAGTACCTGATCGTCAGCGCCGAGCTTCCCGGGTTCGACCCCCGTGAGCGCGCGCTGATCGCGCAGATCACCCGCTATCACCGCAAGGGGACGCCGAAGCTCGGGGACCTGGCTGCGCTCTCCCACCGACGGAGACGAGGATCTGCTCGAGCGCAGCTCGGTGATCCTTCGCCTCGCCGAGCACCTCGAGCGCGGCCGCGACCAGTCGGTGCGGGAGGTCCGCCTGCACGCCAACGGCCACGGAGTCGACCTGCACCTGGAGGCCGACGGAGACCTCACGCTGCCGCGCTGGAGCGTCGATCGCTACGGCGACGACGAAGCGTTCCAGCGGGTATTCGGGCGCCGGCTGCTGATCGGCTGACTGCGCTGCCGCCGGGCAGTGGATCACCGTCCGCTGGGCACCTGAGCTTCACAATTCCGTTACATCGGCGGGCCGCGCAGGACTAACGTGGCGTTTATGCCTGCCCGCTTCAGCCGCCGGCGTAGAGTTCAGCCCATGCTCTGGTTGCTCAGACACGCCGAAGCCGCCGACGGCTTGCCTGACGACGAGCGCCCGCTGACCGAGCGCGGGATCCGCCAGGCCGAGGCCGCGGGACGCGCGCTGGCCCGGATCGGCGCCGCCATCGACGTCTGCTTGAGCTCACCCAAGCTGCGCGCCCGGCAGACCGCGGAGCTGGCCTGCGAGCCCCTGGGCGCGCCGGTGACGATCGAGCCGGCGCTGTCCGGTGAGCCGTTCGACGTGCACGCGCTCACCGCTGGGCTGGACAACGTGCTGCTGGTCGGCCACGATCCTTCGTTCACGCTGACCCTTCACGACATCACCGGCGCCCAGGCACGGTTGCGCAAAGGCGGTCTGGCCGGCATCGCCAAGGGTGAGCTGGTGGTGCTCCTGCGCCCGACCGAGCTCGCCGCGATCGCCAACCGAGGAGGCAATCGCTTGAACGATCCCTCGCTCGAGCGCCTGGAGGGCAGCCATCGCCACCGAGGCGCCGCCGGTGGGGGATCTCGCCGACCCCTCGCTGTTCATCAACCGCGAGCTGTCCTGGCTTGACTTCAACGACCGGGTGCTCGCGCTGGCCGAGGACGAATCGCTGCCGCTGATCGAGCGGCTGAAGTTCCTCGCCATCTTCGTCACCAACCTCGACGAGTTCTTCATGGTGCGCGTGGCCGGCGTGCACGACCAGATCGATGCGCGGATCGATGCCCGCGGACCCGGATGGGCTCTCCCCGAGCGAGACGCTGGAGGGCATCGCCGAGAAGGTGCGCGAGCTCGACCGCCGGCATGCCCGCCAGTTCTCCGAGGAGATCCGGCCCGAGCTGGCCGAGCACGGCATCCGGATCATCTCCTGCGAGCGAGTCCCAGGCGCCGTCCGAGCGAGATCGCCCGCCGCTTCCGCGAGCAGATCTTCCCCGTGCTGACGCCGCTGGCCATCGGCCCCGGCCGCCCGTTTCCGTACATCTCGAACCTGTCGCTGAGCCTGATCGTGTGGCTGCACGACCCGGACGTCGACCACGACGTGTTCGCACGCGTCAAGGTGCCCAAGGAGGTCCTGCCGCGGTTCGTCGAGATCGACAAGGACACCTTCATCCCGCTCGAGGAGGTGATCGCGGAGCACCTCGACTCGCTGTTCCCGGGGATGGACATCATCAGCCACAGCCTGTTCCGCGTCACGCGTGACGCTGACTTCGAGGTCTCCGACGAGGCCGACGACCTGCTGCAGGCGGTCGAGGACGAGCTGCGGCGCCGGCGCTTCGGCGAGGTCGTCCGCCTGGAGGTGGGCGCGGACATGGACCCGGCGCTGCGCGAGCGCTTGATCGAATGGCTCCACGTCGACGAGGTGCAGGTCTACGACGTCGAAGGCCTGCTCGACCTCAGCGATCTCTGGCAGATCGCCGGCATCGAGGGTCATTCCGAGCTGCGCCAGCCGCAGTGGACGCCGCTCACCCACCCCGCCTTCGGCCCGCGCCCCGGCGACGGTGACGAGCCGCCGGACGTGTTCGAGCCGATCCGCTCGGGCGACGTCCTCGTTCATTACCCCTACCACTCGTTCTCCTCGAGCGTCGAGCGGTTCGTCAAGCAGTCGGCCGAAGACCCGAACGTGCTCGCGATCAAGATGACCGTGTACCGCACCTCGGATGACTCGGCCCTCGTCCCGTCGCTGATCCAGGCGGCGGAGAAGGGCAAGCAGGCCGTCTGCCTGGTCGAGCTCAAGGCGCGCTTCGACGAGCGGCTGAACATCCGCTGGTCCCGGGCGCTCGAAGAGGTCGGGGCCCACGTCGTCCACGGCATCCCCGGGCTGAAGACCCACGCCAAGGCGATCCTCGTCGTCCGACGCGAGCGGGAGGGCATCCGCCACTACGTGATGATCGGGACCGGCAACTTCCACGCCAAGAACGCGCGCCTGTACGAGGACTTCGGCCTGTTCACCAGCGACCGCGAGCTCGGCGAGGAGGTCGCCAACCTGTTCAACACGCTGACCGGCTACGGCCATCCCGAAGCGCCAGCGCAAGGTGCTGGTCGCGCCTGGTTCGATGCGCGGCCCGCTGATCGAGGAGATCGACCGCACGATCGAGGCTCATCGAAGCCGGCGAGCCGGCGCGGATCGTGATGAAGATGAACTCGCTCGTGGACCAGCGCTGCATCGAGGCGCTGTATCGCGCCTCGCAGGCGGGCGTGCCGATCGATCTCAACGTGCGCGGCATCTGCTGCCTGCGACCCGGCGTCCCCGGGTCTCGGAGACGATCAACGTCGTCTCCGTCGTCGGCCGCTTCCTCGAGCACTCGCGGATCTACTCCTTCCACCGCGGCGAGGAGCGCCGCTACTACATCGGCTCGGCCGACCTGATGCCCCGGAACCTCGACACGCGCGTCGAGCTGCTCGCCCCGGTGGAGAACCCGGAGCTGCAGGCCGAGCTGGAGGACACGCTCGAGCGGTGCCTGGCCGATGACACGTTCTCCTGGACGCTCGAGGCCGACGGACAGTGGCGGCGGCGTGAGGGCGGCACGCGCTCGGTCCACCGCGAGCTGATGGAGCGGACGCTCGCCCAGGCCGCAGCCGCGAGCACGCCGGCGACGGCCCCGGGCTAGTCGAACGCGCGCTGGGGCCCGCCAGCATCCATCGGCGCTCCCAGGCTGATGCAGAGCGACGCCCTGGTCGGGGGCGCACCGGCGGATGCGCTCCGGCGAATGCCGAGCGCCGCCCCTCAGAGCGGCGCCCCGGCCAGGCCAGGGCGCCGTCCCGAGGATCAACCGCCGTTGGGGCGTGCTCGGCCGGTTTCCGAGCGTCAGCTGGATCTGCTGCGTGCTCCCACCGCGCTTGACCGTGAGGGTCAGCTTCGTACCCGGCGGATAGCTGTCGACCGTCTGGATGAACTGCGAGGTCGAGCTGATCGTCTTGCCGTTGATCGCCGTGACCACGTCCGCCTGTTGCAGGCCCGCGCTCAGCGCGGGCGAGCTCGGCTGGACCTTGGTCACCTGCGCCCCGCCGGCTGCTGTTGGCGTTGAGCTCCACGCCGACGTAGGAGTGCTTGACCGAGTGGCCGGCGATGATCGTGTTGGCGATCCGGGCGACCGTGTTCGACGGAACGGCGAAGCCCACGCCGGCGCTGGAACCGGAGCTGCGTCTGGATCTGATCGTTGAGGCCGAGCACGTGCCCGCTGGCGTCAAGCAGCGGGCCGCCGGAGTTACCCGGATTGATCGCCGCATCGGTCTGGATCGCGCCCGTGATCGTGTAGTTGTTCGGGGCGGTGATGCTCCGGCCGACCGCGCTGACGATCCCGGTCGTCGTCGTCTCAGGCAGGCTGAACGGGCTGCCGATCGCCACCACGGGATCTCCCACCGTGGCCGCCGAGGAGTCGGCGAAGGGAATCGGGTGCAGCTCGGAGGCCGGAGCGTTGACCTGGATCACGCCCACGTCGGTCGAGGGATCCGTGCCGAGCACCTTGGCGCTGGCCGTGTACCCGTCCTGGAACTTGACCTTGACGCTGGTCGCGCCGGCCACGACGTGCTCGTCGGTGAGGATGTGGCCGTTCTTGTCGTACACGACGCCCGGCGCCCTCGCCCTGCGTCTGCTGGCTGCCCCCGCCGAACGGGTTGACGGCAGTGGCTGCCCCCGCCCTGTGAGGTGACGATGATGTCGACCACTCCAGGGCTGGCCTGGCGGTAGATCTGGTTCACGCTGAGGCCGCGGTTGGCGCGTTGAAGGAGGTGGGGATCGACGATGAGGCCGTCGGTTGGACGACCGTCGTGGTCACCGAGTGGGTGGTCGTGCTGCCGGTTGCGACGGCGAGCGCGATCGCCCCGCCGGCGACGGCGCCACCCACGATCGGAAGTATTCGGTTCAGTCGGCTCATGTGGTTCGGTTTCTCCTGCTCATCGTAAATCGGGCTCTGGTACGGGCCACTACACCACCCGCCGGTGAGAAACCCTTCAGAAGTGGATGAGAGGACCGTAAGAGCGGTCCTCAGATGATCTCGGGCTACCCGGCCCCAGGATCAGTATGCCGGGCCGGGAACGCCGGGGGGCGGCACTGCGAGACCGGCGGGACCGGGCGGCGGCGGCATCGGCGAGCCGTTGGGGGCTCCGGGGCCGAACCCGCCACCGCTCCTGGGGCCGCGGAGACCCAGTCTCGGGAACCCGTTGGGAGCGTGGAAGTGACGGCCGCGAGGGAGGCGAAATCCGGCGCGGTTGATCTCGGCGTCGAGCCGGGCCGGCAGCCGGGTGAGGATCTGCTGCTCCTGGGCGGCCGTGATCAGTTTTGAGGACACGGCCTGGTCGAGCCTGGCGCGGACGGCGGCCAGCATCGCCGCCTTCAGCCCGCTGACCGATTTCCCGCGCGCATTGGCCACCTGGGCCAGCGATTTGCCTCCGGCGAGCTGATCGAACAGCTGCCGTGGGGTTAGACCGAGGTAGCCCGCGGCCGCGGCGATCCGGCCGCCGTGGCCGGGTCCGCCCGCTCCGAACCCGGGGGGCGCAGCGCCGGCGAACCCGCGTTGTAGACCGCGGAAGCGCAGGCCCGGAGGGACAAGGAACCCTGGCTCCCCGGCCTCGCTCCTGACGTGCTGCTTGATCTTGTCGGCCTGGGCCTGGGTCAGCTTCCCGGCCGCCACCGCGGCGTGCAACTGGTCGAGGAACGCGCCTTTCAGCGCTCCGGTCAGCTGCGGCGGCGTGACCTTCAGCCGCTTGGCGGCGTCGTTGAGGAAGGCCTGGCGAGGTGAGGTCTGCGAGCTCTGCGTGGCGGCATATGCGCCACCGGCGAAGGCCGCCGTTGCCACTACCGCGACCGCCGTGACGTTGCGCTTGAGCTTGAAGTGCATGACATCTCCTCCGGTTGAGCGCGGGCGCGGGCTTCCCCAATGCTGGCCGGGAGCATCACAGCCAATTCTCAGAGGATCGTAAGAACTACTTCTCCGCCATCTCGACGAACACGTCGAGAGCCGCCGGGTTGGCCAACGACTCACGACTGGCCGCATCCTCAGGCGGGGTTCCCATGAGAATCCGCTTTACCGGGACCTCGAGGACCTTGCCCGACAGGGTCCGCGGCACCTCGGCGATCTGGCGGATCTCGTCGGGCACATGCCGCGGCGAGCAGTCCTCCCGCACCCGCCGGCGGATCAGCGTCACCAACGCGTCATCAAGCCGAACCCCTTCCCGCAGGACGACGAACAGCGGCATCCAGCCGTCGGTTCCCTGACGCGGTAGATCGACGACGAGGGCGTCGACCACCTCGTCGACCGAGAGCACGGCTCGGTAGATCTCGCTTGTCCCCATCCGTACCCCACCGCGGTTGATCGTCGAATCCGAACGGCCGTAGATGATTGCCGTCCCCCTCGAGGTGATCTCGATCCAATCGCCGTGGCGCCATACCCCGGGATACATCTCGAAGTACGCCTCGCGGTAGCGTGACCCGTCCGAGTCGCCCCAGAAGTAGATCGGCATCGAGGGCATCGGTTTGGTGATCACCAGTTCCCCGACGGCGTCGACCAGGGGCCGGCCCTCGGGGTCCCACGCCTCGACCGACGCCCCCAGACAGCGGGCCTGGATCTCGCCCAGGTACACCGGCAGGGTCGGGACCCCGCCGACGAACGCCGTGCACATGTCCGTCCCGCCGGAGGTCGAGAACAGCCACGTCTCTGAGCCGAGCTGGTCGTAGATCCAGCGAAACCCTTCGGGGGAGAGCGGCGAGCCGGTCGAGCCGACCGCGCGCAGCGCGCTTAGGTCCCGGCCCGACTTCAACGAGACGCCGTCCTTCATGCACGCGGCGATGAACGCCGCGCTGGTGCCGAACGTCGTCATCTCGGTCTCAGCCGCCAGATCCCACAACGTCCCCAGATCCGGGTAGCCCGGATTTCCGTCGAAGAGCACGATCGAGGCTTCGGAGAGCAGTACCCCGACGAGGAAGTTCCACATCATCCAGCCGGTGGTCGAGAACCAGAAGATCCGGTCGCCCGCCTGGGCGTCGAGGTGCAGTCCCTTCTTCAGCTGCTCCATCAGGATCCCACCCTGGCTGTGGACGATCGGCTTCGGCAGTCCGGTCGTGCCCGAGCTGTAGAGCACCCACAGCGGGTGCTCGAACGGCAGCGGCTCGAAGCTAAGCGCACCTGCAGATCTCGGACCCAGGAACCCCGGTTGCCAACCCGAGTCGTCGAGGTATCCCAGCGTCACCACCCGCTCCAAGGAGGGAATCTCGGCGGCAATCGCCGAGACGGTCCCGCTGCGATCGAAATCCCGACCGCCATAGCGGTAGCCGTCCACCGCCAGCAGGACCTTCGGCTCGATCTGGGCGAAGCGGTCGATCACGCTGCGGGCGCCGAACTCTGGCGCGGCCGAGGACCACACCGCTCCGATCGACGCGCAGGCCAGGAACGCGGCCACGGTCTCCGGGATGTTCGGCATGTATGCCGCCACCCGGTCGCCTCGGCCCACCCCGGAAGCCCGGAGTCCCGCGGCGATCGCGGCGGTTTCCGAGCGCAGCCGGTCCCACGTCCAGGTGTCCAGCGTGCGCAGCTCGGAAGCGAAGTGCAGGGCCACGGCATCGGCCGGCTTGCCCCGGAAGATGTGCTCGGCGAAGCTGACCTGGGCGCCGGGGAACCAAGCTGCCCCTGGCATCGACTCGTCAGCGAGTACGCCGGATCCGGGCACTTCGAAGCGCACGTCGAAGAACTCGACGATCGAGGACCAGAACGCCTCCAGGTCATCGACCGACCATTGCCACAGCTGCTGGTAGTCGTCAAATCGCAGACCGCGCTCGCGCGAGAGCCACTGCTGATAGCCCATGATCCGGGCGCGCTCGATCCGTTCGGCTGAGGGGGTCCAGAGGACCTCGGGCTCGGTCATCTGACCGTGCAGTATCCCCTAGCGTCCGCCCGCGCGCCCGCGTTGGGGTCACCTCAGTCCACGAGGGCTCAGGCAGTACACCCCCCGGCCCGGGGCCACACGCGACGCTCGCCCGTCCCGGAAGCCGAACTCAGTGGCCGCAGATGACAGCCAGCTGTGCGACGCAGCGGTCAACCGCCGGCTGGATCCGACCATCGCGTTCTGGCGGGCCGGAAATCGGCACCGCCAGAAACTGACCGGTCCTCTCCAGTTGCAACGCCTGTGGTTTCGGTTGCATCGCGTTCCTTTCGGCTTCTCGGGATCGTGCCCAAAGGGTGCCAGCGTGTAGCCACCCCCGGTACCTCCCGGCGGAAGAGATCAGGGGCTAACGGTTATCCACCGGGCCTGCCCGTGAGCTCAGGTTGCGCGATGATGCGGTCGTGGTGGCCATTTCCGAGTCGACCCTGCTGGCCCCATTTGCCGGAACGGTGATTGCCATCGCGCGCGTACCCGGTGACCGGGTCGCGGCGGGTACGGCGGTGGTCATCCTCGAGGCCATGAAGATGGAGCATGAGGTGATCGCCGACGTGGACGGGATCGTCCGCGATGTGGACGTCTCCGTTGGCGACACCGTCGAGGATGGTCAGCGTCTCGCGGTGCTCGACCACCCCATAGACGCCGAATCCGTGCCTGCGAGCCCCCGCCCGGACGGTCAAAGCCAAGCCACCCGGGAGGACCTCGACGCGGTCCTGGCGCGTCACGCCATCGGGCTCGACGACGCCCGCTCGGAGGCGGTGACCAAGCGTCACGTGAGCGGCCACCGGACCGCGCGGGAGAACCTCAGCGATTTGGTCGACGAGGACACCTTCGTCGAGTATGGGCCGCTGATCTTCGCGGCGCAGGAGCGCCGGCGCGAGCGCGACGAACTGATCCGCCGCACCCCTGCCGATGGCTTGGTCGGAGGGGTCGGCAACGTGGACGGGGCTCCGACGGTGGCCATGTCCTACGACTACACAGTGCTGGCTGGCACGCAGGGGATGCGCAACCACCTCAAGAAGGACCGGCTGTTCGAGATCGCCGAGCGCCGTCGCCTTCCGGTCGTGCTGTTCGCCGAAGGCGGCGGGGGCCGGCCCGGCGACGTGGACGTGCCGACCGTCGCGGGGCTGGACTGCCGCGCGTTCGCGCTGTTCGCACAGCTGAGTGGGCTGGTTCCGCTCGTCGGGATCGCCTCGGGCTACTGCTTCGCCGGAAACGCAGCGCTGCTGGGGTGCTGCGACGTGGTCATCGCGACCGAGGACTCGAGCATCGGCATGGGCGGCCCGGCCATGATCGAGGGAGGAGGACTGGGCGTCTTCGAGCCCGGCGCCGTCGGGCCGATCGAGATCCAGCACGCCAATGGGGTGGTCGACGTCAGGGTCCCGGATGAGACCGAGGCCGTCGCGGCGGCCAAGCGCTATCTGAGCTACTTCCGTGGCGACACCGCACCGGTGGCGGCCGCCGATCAGATGCAGTTACGCCACCTCATTCCCACCCACCGCAAACGCATCTATGAGGTCCGCAGCGTGATCGATGCGCTGTTCGACGCGGGGTCGGTGTTCGAGCTGCGCCGCGGCTTCGGCTTGGGCATCGTGACCTCATTCGCGCGCGTGGACGGACGGCCGCTGGGAGTGATCGCCAACGACCCCTCGCATCTGGGCGGCGCCATCGATGCCCACGGCGCCGACAAGGCGGCGAGGTTCATGCAGCTGTGCGACGCCTTCGAACTCCCGTTGCTGTTCCTGTGCGACACGCCCGGATTCATGGTCGGTCCCGCGGCGGAGCGTACGGCGACGGTCCGGCACTTCGCGAGGATGTTCGTGACCGGCGCCAATCTCTCGGTCCCCACCGGCACCGTGATCCTGCGCAAGGGGTATGGCCTGGGCGCGCAGGCAATGGCCGGCGGCGGCTTCAAGGCCCCGCTGTTCACCATCGGCTGGCCGACCTCGGAGTTCGGCGGGATGGGACTGGAGGGCGCGGTGCGGCTCGGGATGCGGCGGGAGTTGGACGCGATCGAGGACGAGGCCGAGCGGGAGCGTCTGTTCGAGGCCATGGTCGCCGCCGCCTACGAGCGCGGCAAGGGGATCAGCATGGCCGAATACGGCGAGATTGACGATGTCATCGACCCGGCGGACACCCGGCGGTGGGTCGCGATGCTGTTCGAGCGTCACTCCGGGCAGTGGTGGCGGCGTGAGGGCAAGCGCCGCCCCAACGTCGACGCCTGGTAGCGCGATCACCGGGCTGGCGGAGGTGTACGGGGCTACAGCGCTGAGCCGACGGGTGCGGGCCCGCCCTACTGCCTCGGGGCACTAAGACGCTCGCAACGCCTCGGTCGGACTGAGTCGCGCCGCCTTCGCCGCCGGGTAGAGACCCGCCACCGCACCGATCAGCAATCCGGCCACGGGAGCGCTGATCAATGCGTAGGCCGGGATCACCATCGGCTGGTTCTGAGCCAGCGAATAGGCGAGCGTCGCCGCCGCTTCGAGCAGCAGGCCGGCCACTCCGCCGATCGCGCCCACCAGAGCGCGACCGCGCCCAGCCCGAGCAGCAGCGTGGTGAACTGCCCTTTGGCGGCGGCCCGCGCCTCGAGGGCATCGGACGGTCGGCTCACCTGCACCCCGTCAGGGGTCTGAGGATTCGCCGTCGCGGCCAGCAGGTCCGACACCTGCCCGACGTGCTCGACGTCTGCCCGCACGTGGGGATCATGCGCCCGGTGACGCTCGATCCGCACCACGTCCCGCCGAGGAACACCTGGAGATGCCCGGCGACGCCCGTGACCTGCAGCACCGTGGCCGCCTGGGCCCCCAGCACCACGGTGGGATAACGGTCGTTGACCGCCGAGAGAAAGCTGCCTGAGGAGAACTGACCGCCGACGGCGGCGAGCAGCCTGGAATCGGCAGCGTCGACCCCTATCCCGCCGGTCTGCTCGGCCGGGACATAGGGGCGTTCGGCGTACGGTGACTCCTGACAGCGCATACACCCCCGAATCACGCTGCACCGTCGGCATATGGTCGATCGCCGCCAGCGCCGTGCTCGGCAGCGATGCGTCGGCGCCCACGAACGTCTGTCCGGGAGTGACGGTGAGGAGGTTCGTACCGAGCCGGTCGATCGTGGACAGGAGGCTGGCCTGGCTCGAGGCCGAGACCCCGACCACCGCGACCATCGCACCGATCCCGATGGCGATCCCCAGGGCCGACAGTGAGGCGCGCAGCCGGCGCGTGCGCAGCCCCTGCACGGCAACCCCGAGGAGCTCCCGCGCGGGCAGCTTCGTGCGCTCGGCCGCTCGCGGACGACGACCCGGGAACCGCAACCGGCGCACGGCCACGCTCGTTGCCGATCGTCTCCGACGATCTCGCCGCGTAAGAGCTTTCGATGCGGCTCGGCGAGAGAGCAGGATGACATCAAGCGATGTCACAACAACACGTGGTATCCTCAAGGCTTGATGGCTACCGACCAGCAGAACCTGGCCGAGCGGGGTATGGCCGTCGGGCTCCGCGCCCTCAACCGCCTAGCCTCCTCCGGCCTCGTCGACCGCTTCGGTCTGCGTGAGCCGACCGAGCGGTTCTTGCATGGTGCCTCGAAGACGACGGCGCAGACCGCCGCGCGCGCCGGGCGTACCTTCGCCGCCGCGCAGAAGCTCACCAGCCCGGCACGGCAACCGCGGGCCAAGCCCAGCGATCTGTTCGACCTGACGCCGGACGACGAGCAACAGATGCTGCAGGAGTCGGTGCGGGACTTCGCCACGGCGAGGGTGCGTCCCGCGGCCCAGGCCGCGGACGCCGCCTGTGCGGCCCCGCCCGAGCTGCTGGCGCAGAGCAACGAGCTAGGCCTGACCATGGTCGGGGTTCCCGAGGCGCTGGGAGGGGCCGTGGAGGAGCGCTCCGCCGTCACCTCGGGGCTGATGAGCGAGGCCCTCGCACACGGCGACATGGGCTTTGCCGTGGCCGCGCTGGCCCCCGCGGGCGTCTCAACGGCGCTGAGCCTGTGGGGCGACGCCGATCACCAGGCCACGTATCTACCGGAGTTTGTGGGCGAGAATGTCCCCGCGGCCGCGGTGGCCCTGCTCGAACCGCGCGCACTGTTCGATCCGTTCAAGCTTCAGACCACGGCCCGTTCGCAGGGTGGCGGCTACGTGCTCGAGGGCGCGAAGTCGTTGGTTCCCCGTGCCGGCGACGCGGAGCTGTTCATCGTCGCCGCGCAACTGGAGGGTCGTGGCCCCGCGCTGTTCGTGGTCGAGTCCTCGACCGCCGGTGTGCTCGTCGCCCCCGAGCCGGCGATGGGGATCCGCGCCGCCGCCACCGGCACCGTGAGCTTCGAGAACGTTCAGCTTCCCACGGGAGCCCTGCTCGGGGAGGCGGATCCCGAGATCTACCGCGAGTGTGTCCAGCTGGGCCGCCTCGCGTGGTGCGCGCTGGCCGTCGGCACCGGCCAGGCCGTCCTTGACTACGTCATCCCCTACGTCAACGAGCGCACCGCGTTCGGCGAGCCGGTCGCCAACCGCCAGGCGGTTGCGTTCATGGTCGCGAACATCGGGATTGAGCTTGAGGGCATGCGCCTGGCCACCTATCGGGCCGCCAGCCGCGTCGACCAGGGACTCAGCTTCGATCGCGAGGTGGCCATCGCCCGCCGGCTGTGCGCCGAGCGCGGCATGGGGATCGGGTCCGACGGCGTGCAGCTGCTGGGCGGCCACGGTTACGTGAAGGAGCACCCAGTGGAGCGCTTCTACCGTGACCTGCGGGCCGCCGGCGTGATGGAAGGGGCGCTGGTGTTGTAATGCCGATCAACCTCGAGATTCCCAAGAAGTTCGTAGGGCTCGTGAACCAGTCCCATCAGGTGGCGACGCAGGTGTTCCGGGCCAACTCGCGCAAGTACGACGTCGCCGAGCACGAATACCCCAAGGAGCTCGACATGCTCGCCGCGGTGATCGACGGCATGAACGAGTCAGGTGCCCTCGGCGGCGCGGGCGCGGGCACGGTCGGCGGCGGACCCAGCGAGAACGGCTCCTCCAAGTCCCCCGACGGCGGCAACCGCAACGGCTCCAACCTGGCCAGCCTGCTCGGATTGATGGAGCTGTGCTGGGGCGATGTCGGCCTGCTGCTGACCATGCCCCGCCAGGGTCTCGGCCAGGCGGCGATCGCCGCTGTGGCCAACGAGGAGCAGCTGAAGCGCTTCGGCGGCAAGTGGGCGGCGATGGCGATCACCGAGCCGGAGGCCGGGTCTGACTCCGCAGCGATCCGGACCACCGCCCGCCAGGACGGCGACGAGTATGTCCTCAACGGCGAGAAGATCTTCGTCACCTCGGGCGACCGAGCGGAGCTGATCGTCGTCTGGGCGACGCTCGACCGCAGCGCGGGCCGGGGCGCGATCAAGTCGTTCGTCGTCGAACGCGACAACCCGGGGCTGAAACTCGACCGGCTCGAGCACAAGCTGGGGATCCGGGCCTCGGACACCGCGAACTTCGTGCTCGACGAGTGCCGCGTCTCCAAGGACAACCTGCTCGGCTCGCCCGAGATCCAGACCGCCAAGCAGGGCTTCGCCGGCGTGATGCAGACCTTTGACAACACGCGACCGTTGGTGGCAGGGATGGCCATCGGGGTCGCCCGCGCATCTCTGGAGCGCACCCGGGACCTTTTGTCGGACGCCGGAATCGAGATCGATTACGTCGCCCCGCCCCACGTTCAGACCGCCGCCGCCTCCGAGTTCCTGTCGATGGAGTCCGACTGGGAGGCCGCCCGCCTGCTGACGCTGCGGGCCGCCTGGATGGCCGACAACCGCAAGCCCAACTCCCTGCACGCCTCGATGGCCAAGGCCAAGGCCGGGCGTGTGGGCACCGATATCGCGCTGCGCTGCGTGGCCCTGGCGGGCAGCATCGGGTACGGCGAAGGGGAGCTGCTCGAGAAGTGGGCTCGCGACGTGAAGATCCTCGACATCTTCGAGGGCACCCAGCAGATCCAGCTGCTCGTGATCGCCCGCCTGCTGCTGGGCAAGTCGAGCGCTGAACTCAAGTAGCCGGCCCGCGGCGAAAACTCCCCGTACGTGCGATGGCGCGGTTCTTCTCGGTGCCGGTGACGAATGCGATACCGGAGGGCCGACCCGACCAGGCGCTACGCACCGGGTAGCTTGGCCAGGTAGCGGTGGCCGGCATGGACCGTAACGGTGACCCGCCGGCGCGGATCGGCGACCAGCACCGTCCCGCGCCTGACGACGGTCAGCGTTCCGTCACAGCGGTCGATCGTGTCCCACTCGGTGCCGCGGGCTGTCCCGGCGCTGTTCCGCCCCCGGGTTCGGAAACTGCCGCCCTTGTCCTTTGCGTGCAGGAGCTGGATCACGGTCGGGCTGGGGCGCGCGACGTGTGCCCTGGAGCGGGCGGCGGCGGCCGTGCAGACGCTGAAGCTGGGCGCGCCGGGAAACAGGTTCTCCAACAGGCTGAACGTGGTCAGCCCCTTGGCGACACCGGTCGTTGACTGCGTGATCGAGAACAGGCCCTTTGACAACATGGCAGCCTGCGTCTTGCCGACCTTGCCGGTGGCAGCGGTCAGCCTCAGCGTTCCTGCGCGAGCGTCGATTTGGGAGCCGACCGGCAACCTCCGGTTGACGGTCAGCGGAATGAACCCGTTGCCCTTGGCGAGGCCGCCGGGCGCGGCACGGGCGGCGCCGGCAGTCGCGGCGCCCGGCAGCTTGACAAGCACCTGGCCGGTGGTCGGCGCGACCGTCACGACCTTCCCCAACACCGGGGCGGGCGGAGGCGGGGGGCGCAGCCACTGCGGAGCCTGGGGAAGGATGTTGGCCGGCGACGGCAGGGCCTGCTGCGTACCGCCGTCAGCGCTGACGGTCTCGAGCGTGCCGGTGTTGGAGTAGTCCGGCGTACCGTCGGACCCGATCCCGAGCCGGTCGAATACGATCAGCGACCCGTCCGGTGACCACGATGGGTACTGGTCGTACCCGCCGCTGGTGGAGAGCACCTGCGTCGAGCCACCCGTGCCGTTCGCCCCGAGCCTCACCTTGCCGATCACGGCCGCGTTCCCGCTGTTAGCTGTGCCGTCACCGTTGGTCCGGGAGTAGGCGATCTGCGTGCCGTCGGGCGCCCAGGTGGGCTCGACGTCGGCGCCGGTCGTGTCGTGCGTGACCTGAACTAGGTTGGTCAGTGCCAGCCCGGTGGCAGTACCCGTGACCTGGGCCGTCCACACCTGCGTCGGCTGTCCCGCTACGATGCGGTTAAAGGCGACGCCCGCCGTCGACCAGCGGGGATGCTCATCGGAGATCGAGGAGTCGGGACTGAGCAGTTGGGCGTTGCCGCCGGCTGCGCTCACGACCCACAGCTGCTCGTGGCCCAGGTTGGAAGACCGAGAGATCATCAGCAGTGATCCGTCGGGCGACCACGTCGGCACTTCGCTGTCCAGCGGGTCTCCGGCGATGTCCATGCCATGATCGAGCGCCATGATCTGGTGGGCGCCGCCGCCGTCGACGTTCGAGACGTAGATGCCGTCCTTGCCGGAGCCGACGCCGGCATCGGACACCTGGTAGGCCAGCTTGGTGCCGTCCGGCGAGACCGCCGGGTGCTCCGCGAACAGCGCCGGGTGCGAGCCCGCGAACGTGATCTGATGCGCATTGCTCCCGTCGGCGCTTGCCTCGTAAAGCTGGAAGTTGACTCCGCCGGACTGGAATACGAAGGTCGGACCCGGGATGGCAGCACGTGGCGCGATCCGGGCGCGCTGCGCCTGTCCCGCCGGCGCCGCGGCCAGGGCCCCCAGCCACAGCAGGGCGATCGTGACGCCGAGCATCGATCCCCCGCGACGGCGGATTCGGAGACTCAAGCTCGTGCCGATCACGCCCCAGCCCATACGACGCTCCCTCTGCTCATTACAACGAATACCGGTCGAATACAGGAACCGTATCCGCTCCGGCGACTCCCGTCGGGCGAAGATGCGTGGGCGACCCACGGTCCATGACCTCAACTGCGGCTCGATGCGCCCGTTCGGCCTACCATCGGCGTGACCACGTGGACGCCAAAATGTGGCAGCGGGTCGCGCGAGAAGCCGTGTGACTCTCGGTGCGAATGGCCCCGATCGGGTCGTGCGCGCTTATGGGCTGAGCGGAGGACTGACAACCGACGCGGACCAGGCGAGGGGGTGCACACGTTCGGGAGCTGCCAGCCCTTTCAGGCGCAGCTCCGTCGGCTGACCGTACCGCCACACGCCTAGGTGCTTGATGTAGTTCCTGCACACATCGGACACCAGGATCTCGCCACCGTGGGCGTGGCCGGTGATTCGGGCGGCCAGCACGACCGCCCTGCCGAGGAAATCCTCCTGGTCCGCGAAGATGTTGCCCGTATGCACGCCGATGCGCACCCGCAGCCCCTCGCGAAGCACGCAGGCGTCGTATTCGGCGAGGACTCGCTGGAGTTCGACGGCGCAGATGATGGCGGCCCACGCACTCGCGAACGCGAGCATGAAACCGTCTCCCTGCGACTTGACGACATCACCGCCGTGGTCCGAGACACAGTCGCGAACGATTCGGTTATGTGTGAGCATGATCTCGAGCCAGCGACTCTCGCCCAACCGCTCGAGCATCTCGGTAGAGCGCTCGATGTCGGTGAACACGATCGTCATCATCCCGTCCGGCGACGTCTGCCTCCGGCAATCCGGGAACTCGTCCCCGACCGCCGCCACGATTGCCGCAAGCGACGGCGAGGTTTCGGCGCTTGTTACGGAGGATCCCGCCACCGCACGCGATTGTCCCTAATTCGGACCGTCGGCGCGACTCTTGGTGTCTCCCGACACGTGGACCGTTCCGCCCTCGGACCACCACGCCGACTGCGCCGGTCACCTCCGAGAAACGTCTCACCGGGCGGCCCGCCGACGGAGCGAGGTCGTTTTGTCGGTGTGATGCCGACAAATGTCGCCGTCTCACCCCCGCGGGCCTCGTTTGGCGGCTTTGTCGGGCACCCGGTCCCGGCCCACCCCCGCCCCGGCACCGCCCCGGCCCCACCCCCGCCCCCGGCCCGGCCCGGCCCGGCCCGGCCCGGCCCGGCCCGGCCGAGCGTCACCCCTACCGGCCGTCTCGCATCGCGATCACGCCGCCGAGGACACCCAGGTACGCCGTGCCCGTCGGGCCGAGGACCAGCCCCGCGTAGTTGTTGTTGTAGAGGAAGGTTCCCGTCCCGGCCAGCTGCTTGAACACCATCCGCCCGGTACGGAAATCGAGCGCCGTCCAGTACCACGGGTCCAGCGCTCCCGGATCCTTGGTGTAGGTGTAGATCAGCCCGTTGGCCAGCGAGAGCTTGGAGACGACGGTTGGGGCGTGCTCGGTCGTGTTCGTCCACACGAGGTGGCAGCCGCGCCCGTTGGCGTCGATGTCCACCCGCGCGAACCCCGGTGCACTGAGAGCGCCGCCGGTGATCGACATCGGATTCTGGTAGCCGTAGTTGTTCTCCACGATCATCGAGCGACCCGCGACCATCAGCGAGTTCTCGTTGCTGCCGGCACCGCGCGTGAACACCGGCACACGGCAGACCAAGCGTGAGAGCGCAACCCGGTGCCGGTGGCCGTGGCGGCGGACGACGCGGCTGGGATGCACTGCGGTGCGGTAGACGACGACATCCATCGGGTCCGCGTTGTCGGTGATGTTGACGTAGCCACCGGCCATCACCGTCGGCGTCGTCCCGGTGCCGTCGTCGACCTGTCCCGGCTTGAACTGGAAGCTGTTGGGATAGGTGACCTGCCACCTCACGCGAGGCGCCCCAGCCCGGCCGGCGACGAAGCGATACAGCTTGCGGTTGGTGGCGATGTACACCCCGCCGCTCGCGTCGGTGGCGAAGGAGTTCTCGATCTCCCCCAGCGCTCCGTTGCCCAGCCGCACCACGTGGATTGACCCGGTGGCGAAGTTGAGCGTGCCCACCACCCCATCCCGGCGGGCCACGAACCAAAGCAGCCCGTTGGAGTCGGGCAGCGCCGAGCTGATCTTCTCGGTCGAGCTCAGCACCTGGCTGAGGTCGTAATCGTGCTGGAGCGCGAACCCGCCGCCGCGCTGAGCGATCACGTAGATGTGCCGGGTGGTGGTCGAGGTCACAACCCGGTCCTGGTTGTCCAGGTAGAAGTAGCCGCCGCCGGTGAAGTCCTGGAAGACGTTGGTGGGAATGTCCTGGCGCGGCGGCAGGACGAACGTCGCCAGCGGCGCGAGCGTCCTGGGATCGAACATGTACAGCTGCGGCCCGGTGATCCCGACACACACCGACACCAAGCGGCCGGCCCGGTCGAAGGCGATCGATCCGCAGTCGCGGTTGGGCGTCAGCATCGACGACAGCGTTTGCGGCGAGCGCCCGCGCGGCCCGGGGCCGACGTAGGAATCGGTCTGCCACGCGTCGTCGTGGATCTCCGATCTTCCGTTGCCGGCCATATAGCGGTTTTGCGGAACGGGGGCGACTCCGTGTATCGGCGCCGGAGTGGCAGCATCGCCGCGGTACGTGGGCGTGGTGGGAACAAACGGAATGGGGATGACCGCTGCCAAGGCAACCAGCGACCGCCTCATAGCTGCGCCGCCTCTCGCCGAAGCACGTCCCAGGCCTGACGGACGTCGCCCTCGGTGCTCTGGAATTGACCAATCGCCATCCGCAATACATACCGGTTATCGAGGACCGCGTGGGATATGAAGATCTCACCGCCGGCGTTGACCCGCTCCAGCAGCGCCCGGTTTCGCTCGTCCGCACCCTCGAGCCGGAAGCAGACAACCGAGAATGGCCGCGGTGCGCACAGCTCCCAGCCCGGCGCTTCCCGCACCCACTGCTCGAACTGTGTCGCGAGCTCGATCCCGCTGCGGACGTGTGCCTGCAGGCCGCTGCGTCCGTAACAGCGCAGCACCGCCCACAACTTGAGCGCGCGAAAACGGCGCCCCAGCGCCGGGCCGTATTCGCTGAGCGACAGCGCCTCCTCGGCGTCCGGTGTCTGCAGGTAGGCGGGGACCAGGCTGAAGGCGCGGCGAAACGCGTCAGGACGGGCCGTCCATAACAGCGAGCAGTCCATCGGCGTGAGCATCCACTTGTGGGCATTGACGACGAGCGAGTCCGCCTGCTCGATGCCCTTAAAGGCCCAGCGGTTCTCGGGACAGACCATTGCCGCGCCGGCGTAAGCGGCGTCGACGTGCAACCAGGCTCCGGCGGCCTCGCATGCCTCGGCCACCGCGAGCAGCGGGTCTACCGAGGTCGAGGCCGTGGTTCCGACCGTCGCCACCACGGCGGCCGCCTCGCCGAGATCGCCGAGCGCGTCCGCGCGCATCCGGAACTCAGCGTCCACCGGAACCTTCCGCAGCCGCATCCCGAGCATCCGGGCGGCTTTCTGGACCGACGAGTGGGCGTGCTCGGAGCACACGACCAGATCGCGGCCACTCTGCTCGCGGGCGGCGATGATGGCGGCCAGCGTCGAGGTCGAAGCACTGTCCTCGATGTGGCCATGCCAGCCCCGGGGGAGACCGAGCAGGTCGGCCGTCCAGTCGAGCACGACGCCCTCGAGTTCGGTGGCCGCCGGAGCGGTCCGCCACAGGATCGCCACTGAATTCAGCGCGGCGGCGAGGAGCTCGGCCAGAATCGCCGGTTCGCAGGCGCTGGTGGCGAAGTACGCGAAGTAGCGCGGGTGCTGCCAATGGGTGACCCCCGGCATCAGCACCTCATCGAGATCACGCAGTACGGCGGCGAACGGCTCGCCGTGCTCAGGCGCACTCCGGGGTAGTCGCTCACGGATCTCCCCCGGCTTGACCTGCGCGAGAACCGGCAGCTCCCGCACCCGCTCGAGGTAGCTCGCGGCCCACTCCAGCACCGCGCTACCGTCGCTGCGCAGCGTCGTCACACGGCTTCCGCGCCGGCGAACTCGTAGCTGACCCCGGTCAGCTGCTCGGAGATCAGCCACAGCTTCCGCCACGCTTCCTCGTCGTAGGCCTTTCCGGCCGCGGTGACGACGTGCGGGTAGCCGCGCTGCTCGGCCAGGCCATCGGGTCCGACGAATGAGCCACCGGGTACGTCGGCGGTGGCCGCGTACAGGCTGGGGAGAGCCCCCATCTCGGCGCTCTGGGCGATCACCTTGTTGCTGACCGCCATGATCGCCTTCTCGTAGAAGCGGCTCGGACCGGCAAACTGCAGGTTGGTCGCCGCGTACCCCGGATGCGCGGCCACGCTGCGCAGGGCGGTGCCCGCCGCGACGGCCCGGCGCTGGAGCTCGAAGCAGAACATCAGGTTGGCGAGCTTGGATTGGCCGTACGCCAGCCAGTTGTTGTAACGGCGTTCGGATTGCAGGTCGCCGAAGTTGACCTTTCCGATCCGGTGCGCACCGCTGGACAGGGTCACAACCCGCGGCTCTGGCGCCGCCAGCAGAAGATCGAGCATGCGACCGGTGAGCGCGAAGTGGCCGAGATGGTTGGTGCCGAGCTGACTCTCGAAGCCGTCACGGGTCAGCTGCCGCGGCGGCGCCATCACGCCGGCGTTGTTGACCAGCAGATCAAGCACGCCGTGATTGGCGTGCAGGCGATCGGAGAATGCGCTCACGGAGCTCAGGTCGGCCAGATCGAGTTCCTCCAGGGCAAGCTGCGCGGAGGGCAGGGCGTTGCGAATACGCTGCGCCGCCTGCTCGCCCTTGCTGAGGTTCCGGCAGGCGATCACCACCGTGGCGCCGGCTCGGACCAGCTCCTGTGCCGTGATCAGCCCGAGTCCGCTGTTGGAGCCGGTGACCACGGCCAGACGCCCGGTCTGATCGGGAATGTCGGCGGCTGTCCACTTCCCGGCCATCAGGCCTCCGTGCGCTTGGCGACCGAGTCGGAGTAGGCCGCGGGCCGGAACCTCAGGACCGGATCCTCCGAGCATTCGATCCCGTCGGTCACGCGTCCCGGGTCGAACACCAGCACATCGCCGCCGGCTTCCCGCTCGGTTTCCAGGGCAGTGAGCTCCAGCGTGCCGGCGCCGACCCGCCTGCGCGAGTTCGGCCAGGCACTGGCGGGATCGTCGACGTTGTCACCGGGCTGGGCGATCTGGAGCTCGAGTGTCGAAGCGCATCGGCTCCCGCGCCACGCGCTCACGGATCTCCTGTTGGAGGTACTCGGGACCGCGCCGCTTGGCCTCGCGGGGGCCGAGCCGATGGTCCCCGGCCGCGGGCTGGAACGTGTAGCGCACGTAACTGCGAGGCGCCGTCGGCGTCGAGGAAGCGGAAGGCGTGGATCGCGTAGTAGCGGCAGGTGGCGTAGCTCTGCGGCGGCCGCAGGGCCGGAAGGTTGGGCGGCAGCCGGACGATCGCCTCGGGGTGCCGGGCCAGGAACAGCGGCAGCTTCCAGGCCATCGCCGGGGAGCGCTTCTGGGCTCGCAGCAGCTCGAGGAACGCCTCCGGCGTGCGCACCGGGAAGCGCGGGCGCGGTCTGGGCGACGATGTCGGTGCGCGACCCATCCGGGAGATAGAACTTGACCGCGAGCCCCCGGACGTCGGGCACGTAGTCGGGAACGTCGGGGTCGCCGCCACCGTTGGACACGCGGACCGTGACCGGCACCGGGCTCGCCCTGCATGTGGGCGGCTCGGGTCAGCTCGGCGGCCTCCGGCGTGGCGGTGAACGTCCCCTTCAGCAGCGTGCCGCGCGGCGTGCAGCGCGCGGTACCCGGGTGCCGGCCGAACGCTTCGTTGGCGGCGCGCGTGGCTTCAGCCGGCGTGGGCTTCATCACTGCTCCACGGTGCGGAACTGGATGCCCGCCCGCTGGAGGCGATCGATCAGCGGCTGGCCCATGGCCACTGCCGGGGTGAGCTGCCCGGATCTGTCCGGCAGGTCGTCGTGGGCCAGGCACAGTGCCGACTCGGCGAGCATCTTCGACGTCTCCGTGTAACCGGGGTCACCGCCCGATACCTCGCGCGACGACCCGCTGCCCGCCGCCCTCGCCGACCATCCGGACCTTGAACCAGCTCTTGGCTCGCTGCTCCGGCGATGGCCCCTCACCCGAGCTCTTGATTTTCATCAGCGCCCTGCGCGCGGGCGGGATCTGGGCCAGCGCGACCGCTGATCCCGCTCCCATCGCCATGCCGGCCAGAACCGGGAGTCGTTTGACCACGAGGTAGTGGCTGTAGGTGAAATCGGGTCCGTAGCGCTCGAGCGCGCGGGCCGAGCGCAGGACGGTCTGCGGGTCGATCGTGGGAAACGGGACCACCCACCCGCCGGCCGAGGCGTCGCGGTGTGGCGCGCCGGGCACGCCCTTGACCTTGCGTCCCGGTCGGCTTGGGTTCCCGCTGCCGCCGCTGGCGGGCGACGCGGACGCTCTCACCAAGCCGCCCCATGATCTCGAGCGCCGACTGGTAGGTACCCCCGGAAAACGTCCCGCCGACGCGGACGAACCCCTCGAGCTTGATCTGCGCGTTCTCCGGCAGCTGATCGACGGTGAACAGCGCACCGAGGTCGTACGGGATCGAGTCGAACCCGCAGGAATGGACGATTTTGGCACCGCTGCGCTCGGCGGTCTCGTGATGACGCAGCCACATCAGGTCGACGAACAGCGGCTCGCCGGTGAGGTCGACGTAATGCGTGCCGGCGGCGGCGCAGGCGGCGACCAGCGGTTCGCCGTAGGTGATGTAGGGACCCACCGTGGTGATGACCACCTTCGCCGATTCGGCGATCGTCCGCAGCGAGTCGGCGTCGTTGACGTCGGCTTTGAGCAGCGGCAGCTCGGCTGCGTCCGGTCGCGCCGGCCGGACGCGATCACGCACGTCCTCGAGCTTCTTCATGTTGCGGCCCGCCAGCGCCACGCCGCGTGCCCTTCGGCGCGTGCTCAGCCAGGTATTCGGCGGTCAGGGCGCCGGTGAACCCGGTGGCGCCGAACAGGACGACGTCGTATTCGCGCTCAGCCATCGGCGGCGACCTCGTTCGCGAGCCGGAGCGCCGTCTCCGGCTCCACGCCGGCTTTGGCGATCAGCCAGCACGCCACGGGAGCGGCCACACGCTCGGAGGAGTGGGCGGCCACACCGGCCAGCTCAAGCAGGATCTTGAACTCGCCCGTGGTCGGTGGATCGGTCCCGAGCTTCTCGGCATAGTCGGCGAGCCATTCGGTTGCGTGCATGTGCCGGCGGACTCTATCCGCTGTCAGCACGACGCGAACGCAGCGCCGCTGACATCATCTCCACGCTTCAGCAGACGAACGAAAGGCAGACTGACATGGCAGTCCTCGACGGCAAGGTCGCGATCGTGACCGGCTCGGCGCGCGGTATCGGCCGGGCGACGGCGGAGCTCCTCTCCGAGCAGGGCGCGAAGGTGCTGATCAACGATCTCGACGGCGACGTCGCCGAGCAGACAGCCTCAGAGATCGCCGGTGACACCCTGGTGTTCGGCGGCGATCTGACCAAGCCCGGCGTGCCAGACGAGCTGGTCCAGAAGGTGATCGACGAGTGGGGCCGGGTCGACATCCTCGTCAACAACGCCGGCTACACCCTCGACGCTCCGATCCACAAGATGAGCGACGAGTGGTTTCAGCGAATGCTTGATATCCACACGATCGTTCCGTTCCGGATGTGTCGCGCCGTCGCTCCCCACATGCGCGAGCCGGCCAAGCAGGAGCGCGAGGCCGGTCAGGAGGTGTTCCGCAAGATCGTCAATGTGTCCTCGATCTCCGGGACGATGGGCAACGCCGGACAGGCGAACTACTCCTCCGGCAAGGCGGGCGTGATCGGGCTGACCAAGACCCTGGCCAAGGAATGGGGGCAGTTCAAGATCAACGTCAACGCCGTCGCCTTCGGCTACATCGAAACCCGCCTGACCGCTTCCAAGGATGAGGCGAACACGATGGAGATCGGCGGCGAGAAGGTGCAGCTCGGGATCCCGGACCAGCTCCGTGGGATGGCGGCGATGCTCATCCCGCTCGGGCGCCCCGGCACCCCCGAGGAGGCCGCCGGCGGCGTGTTCTTCCTCTGCTCACCGTGGGCCAACTACGTCAGCGGGCAGGTCCTGAACATCACCGGAGGCCAGTTCACCGGGATGACGTCGTAGCGCTGCTCGCTCGGCCGGGGCCACTCACCGCTGGTCCCGGCCGGGGTGCGGACTGGACGACGCTCAGCGCCGGGACCGCCCCCGCTGGTCCCGGCGGGCGTACCCGAGGCGTGCGCATTTTCCCTCACGCAGGCTAATTGGCGTTCTGCCAACTTTGCTAGCCTGACTGCCTGATGGCCTCGTCCCCGGCCCCGCGGTGGCAGCGCCTCGAACACGACGAGCGCCGCCAGCAGATCCTCGCCTGCGCGCGCAGGCTCTTCTCCGAGCGCAACTACTCATCCGTCTCGTCATCCGAGATCGCGCGTGAGGCCGGCGTCGCTCGCGGATTGCTGCATCACTACTTCGGGACGAAGCGAGACCTCTACCTGGAGGTCGTCCGGACGGTGATGCGGATGCCCTCAAACCCCGTCCCCTTGCAGAGCCCGGGCCGCGGCATCGAACTCGTGATCACGGAGAGCGTCGACCGCTGGCTGGAGATGCTCGAGCGTAACCGCGGCACCTGGCTGGCAGCCATTGGCGCCCGCGGATTGGGCCGCGACCCTGAGGTCGAGGAAATTCTCGAGGACGCCCGTGAGCAGGCCGCCGACCGCCTGATCGAGGCGTTGCAGACCTACGAGGCGTCAGCGGCCCCCCCGCAGCTGCGGGCGGCAGTCCGCGCCTACGGCGGGTTTGCCGAGGCGGCGAGCGTCGAGTGGCTCGAGCGCGGCCGCTTGACACGGGATCAGGCGCGGATCCTGCTGGTGCAGGGCTTTCTCAGCATTGTCCGGGACGTCGTGCCGGCCGTCGAATCGAGTGTCTCGGTGAGCGAGGGAGGTGCGTGATGGGCAACCGGACCTACGTGATCGGCGTCGGGAATGACGAAGTTCGACAAGCCCGGGACCAAGGAGGGCGACTACCCCGACTGGGCCAAGCAGGCCGGCGAGCGGGCGCTGGCCGATGCCGCGGTGCCGTTCAGCGCCATCGAACAGGCGTATGCCGGCTACGTGTACGGCGACTCGAGCTATGGCCAGCGCGCGATCTACGAACTCGGGTTGACCGGAATCCCGGTGATGAACGTCAACAACAACTGCTCGACGGGGTCGAGCGCGCTGATGCTCGCGCGCCAGGCGGTCAAGGGCGGCCTGGTGGATTGCGCGCTGGCAATCGGCTTCGAGAAGATGGAGCGCGGGTCGCTGGGAATGAAGTACACCGATCGTACGCCCGCACTCGACAAGCACCTTGCGCGCATGTTCCAGATCCGCGACCCGGAGAGCTCTCCCTTCGCACCCCAGATGTTCGGCAACGCCGGACGCGATCACATGCAGAAGTACGGCTCCAAGCCGGAACACTATGCGTGGATCGGGTGGAAGAACCACAAGCACTCGACCAACAATCCCTACGCCCAGTTCCAGACCGAGTACACGCTCGAGCAGATCCGCGAGGCACCGATGATCCACGCGCCGCTGACCAAGCTGCAGTGCTCACCGACCTCCGACGGCGCGGCCGCCGTCGTCGTGGCCTCGGAGCGGTTCGTTGATCAGCATGGGCTCTCCGGCCAGGCTGTGGAGATCGCCGGGCAGGCGATGGTCACCGACCTGAGCAGCAGCTTCGACGACAGCGCCGACTGCATCAAGATCGTCGGCTACGACATGAGCCGCGAGGCTGCCCGCCAGGCCTACGAGGAGGCCCAAGTCGCCCCTGAGGATGTCCAGGTTGTGGAGCTGCACGACTGCTTCAGCGCCAACGAGCTGATCACCTATGAGGCGCTCGGCCTGGCCGCGGAAGGCGAAGGCCACAAGCTCGTCGAGGCGCAGGCGACGACCTACGGAGGTTCCGGGCCGGTGGTAAATCCCTCGGGCGGGCTGATCTCGAAGGGTCATCCGCTGGGCGCGACCGGGCTGGCGCAGTGCTCGGAGCTCACCTGGCAGCTGCGGGGCCAGGCGGCTGCACGCCAGGTCGACGGCGTCAGGGTCGCGCTGCAGCACAACATCGGCCTCGGCGGCGCCGCGGTGGTTTCGATCTACCGCAGGGCAGCGGCGTAAGCTGCGCGGCATGAGCGCGTTCGAGGCGGTGACATTCCTCGTGGCCGTGGCGGCGATCGTGCTGGCCGTGTTCTCCTACCTGCGCCTCAACCGAGCTCTCAGCGAGCTGGGCCGGGGGGGCACCAACTGGTTCGACCACGGGGAGGACTTGCCGATCGAGGATCGCCCCTCCGAGGACGACCCGGACGCCCCGATCCCCAAGCGCCCGCTGCGCGGTCGGCCGGAGGAGTAGCCCCGATGATCCGGGCCGCCGCGGTCCCGGAGTCGCTTACAGCCCGTAGGTCTTGGAGATGATCTCCCGCTGAATCTCGCTCGTGCCGCCGTAGATCGTCGTCACCACCGCGGTCCGCACCTGACGCTCCATGTCGTACTCGACGGCGTAGCCGTAGCCGCCCATCATCTGCATGCCCTCGAGCGTCGCGCGCTTGGCCACCTCCGTGGCCTTCAGCTTCGCCATCGAGGCCTCGCGCGGGAACAGCGCTCCCGGGTTGGCGTCGACCTTGGCCGCGGTGTCGTAGACCAGTAGCCGGGTCGACTCGATCTCCGTGGCCAGCTCGGCGATCCGGTGCTTGAGGGCCTGGAAGCTTCCGATCGGCCGGCCGAACTGCTTGCGCTCCTTGATGTAGGCCAGGACGTCGTCGAACGCTCGTTGCGCCATCCCGAGCGCCTGCGCAGCGATGATCAGGCGCTCATGGTTGAGCCCGGTCATCAGCTGCATCCACGCCTGATCCTGCTGTCCGATCAGACGGTCGGCGGCTACGTGACAGTCGGTGAAGAAGACGTCGTTGACCTCACGGCCGCCCATGGTGTCGATCCCACGCATGTCGAGTCCGTCGACGTCGGTCGGCACCGAGATCATCGACAGGCCCTCGTGCTTGTTGCCGGTCCGGTTGGTCCGGCACACGAGGAGGATGTGATCGGCCGCGTGCGCCGCCGTGATCCATGTCTTCTGGCCATTGATCACGTACCCGCCATTGACGCGCTCCGCCCTGCAGGTCAGGCTGCCGACATCCGATCCGGCCTCCGGCTCGGACATCGCGATCGCCTCGACGCGCCCGCTCGCCACGCCGCCGAGGATCTCCTGCTTCTGCTCCTCGGTCCCGAACCGCTCAACTGCGCCGGCGGTGATCATGCTGACCGAGAAGAAGCCCATCGGGATCTGGCCGAGCGCGAACTCCTCGCACAGCAGACACATGTCGACGGCGCCGCCGCCTGATCCGCCGTACTCCTCGGGGATGGCCACGCCGAGCCAGCCCAGGTCGGCGATCCGCTGATAGATCTCCGGGTTGTGGGGCTCCTGGCCGTTGTCGGTCAACGCATCGCGCTGCTCCCGGGTGCCGCACTCCCGCTTGGCGAAGTCGCGAATCGCCTCGACGAAGGCACGCTGCTCGTCGGTGAGGGTCTGAATCGTCATAGCCATCTCCTGGTGGTCGCGGCCGGGTAGTCGGTGGGATCTTACTGGCGGTGTGCCAATAAGCGTTCGCGCCCGGTACGGAACCACCCCCACGCGGCAATCCTGGCGCTGAAGCACCCTAACGCGACAATCTTGGCGCTCGTCCTGAAGGAAGTGCGCGTTACGGCCGTGATACGGCCATAACGCTCCACCCAGGACCGTGGCGGCGTGGTGTTGTCGCGTTCTGGTCGTCGTTCCGCCCGTGGGTACGTTGCGGCACGCTCGACCCGCCGCGACTGCGGGTGCGCGTCACGCTCGACGCCGCGGCGCCCCAACCAATGCCCCGTTCTGACCCCCCGACCGCAGCCCAGAGTTGGTACTGCATGGTACGAAGATGGTAATTTGCGTACCATGACCTCCACCCCGCTGTTTCCCACCGGCCCCGAAGTCGACCAGCTGTTGACCGGCCCAGAATCGGTCTCGTGGCGCTTCGGCAGCGACGCGCGGCTGTACCTGGTGATGCTCTATCCCCTCCTGCTCCAGGTCGCGCACCCGACGGTGGGCGCCGGCGTCCGGGATTACTCGGACTTCGAGAGCCGGCCGTGGGACCGCCTGTTCCGTTCGCTTGACTGGGTCAACGCTGCTCGTCTACGGCGGCCAGGAAGGTGCCGCGGCCGGCCAGCGGCTGCGGGCGCTGCACAAGGAATTCCGCGGCACGCGGGAGGACGGCAAGCGGTACTACGCGCTCGAGCCGGAGGCCTATGCCTGGGTTCATGCCACCCTGCTCGAGTCCTACGTCGCCGGACACGAGCGGTTCGGACGGCCGATGTCGGCCGAGCAGCGCGAGCGCTTCTACACCGAATATCGCGGCCTCGGCCGCTTGGTCGGAGTGCGCGACGGGGATCTGCCCGAGGACTGGGCCGGGTTCCGCGCCTACTTCGAGCGGATGATGCGCGAGGAGCTGGTGCGCACCGAGTCGGTCGACCGCGTGCTGCGCGCGGTCCGCGGCGGCGCCCGGCCACCGATCCCGCTTCCGGGCCCGGTCTGGCGCACGATCACCTTTCCCGCGCAGCGGGCGATGTGGCTCGGAGGGCTCGGCCTGATGGCGCCCTACCTGCGCGAGCGACTCGGCGTTAGCTGGACGCGCACCGACGACACCGCGTTCCGCTCGCTCGGGCGAGTCAGCCGCAGCCTCACGCCGGTACTCCCGCGACGCCTGCAGGTCATGGGTCCCGATCAGCTGCGACTCCGGCGCCGGGCCATCGCGCGCGGCCCACTCGGAGCGGCCGCGGGAGCCGGGACCACCGGGCGCACCACCGAACCGGACGCCCGGTCGGGCACCCGCGCGGCTGCCTAAACACGATGCCGCCTGAGACCGCGAGGCTTCTGTCCCTCGCCTTTGACCCCGAGGTGCGGACGCCGGAGGACGCCGTCTACAACCAGATCCTCGACGCCGCTCTGGCACTGGCGGCCGCGTCCGGCCTGCGACATCTGACCATGGACGATGTGGCCCGGCGGGCCGGCGTCGGACGGATGACCGTCTACCGCCGCTTCGGCTCGAAGCCGGCGTTGATCGATGCGCTGGCCATCCGAGAATGCCGGCGATGTCTGTCCATCATCGCGGAGGCGCTCGATCCGCAGGCGAGCTTCCTCGAGCGCTCCGTAGCGTTGTTCATCACCGTGCTCAAGGTGATTCGTGAGCATCCACTCCTCGCCCGGTTGGCGCGCGTGGAGCCCGACGCATTTCTGAACGAGCTGACCCGGGACGGCAGCGCGATCTTTCTCATGGTGCGGGAGTTCCTCGTCGGCGTCGTGGTGGAGGCCCAGCGCCGCGCGAGCTGATACCCGGGGATCCGTCCGTGCTCGCCGAGTTGGGACTGCGCCTCGGCGTGTCGTTCGTGCTGATGCCCGACAGCGTCCTGCCCCTGGACGACGAGCCCGCCACGCGCGCAACCCTCGCCGACCTGCTGAAGCCGCTGCTCCCCCCGCCGTGACGGGGCGCTGATCGCCGGAGGCTCGGGCCCGACGATCGCGCGGCCGCCTGACGCTCGCGCGTCAGTGCCGAGCGCTCCCCGGCTCGTTGCCGTTGCCGTCCCCCCTGGTCCCGGCGGGAGTACAGTCATGCGTATCAGGCAATGGCGTTGCGTATCGCGCCACGGCTGGCAGGCCCGCATCCGTGAAGGAGCATCAGTTGTCAAACCCTCTTCCCGCCTCTGTTCCGGTGCTCGTCATCGGGGCGGGCGTGCACGGCCTGTCGACCGCGTGGCACCTGGCCCTCCAGGGGCAGCAGGTACTCGTGCTGGACAAGTCCGGGGTGGGCGCGGGCGCGTCGGGAATCGCCTGCGGCGTAGTCCGCAACAACTACTTCCAGCCCGCGATGTCCGAGCTGATGGCAGCCTGCGTCGAGGTGTGGGAGTCCGATCCCCAGGTCCTGAACTACCACGGCACCGGGTACATCGCGCTCGGGCCGCCGGCCCAGGAGAGCGACCTGATCGAGGTGTTCGAGCGTCAGCGGCGGATCGGCTACCCGTCCGAGCTGCATGTCGGCGAAGCCGAGGTGCAGCGACACATGGTCTCCCTCTACCCCGATTGGCGAGCCCGGGGACTGACGGTCTGTCTGCACGAGCACGCCGGCGGATACGCCTTCAACCAGGAGAGCATGAATGGATTGGCAGGCAAGGCTCGCGCCGCCGGCGCGGAGATCCGCCCGGGCGTCGAGGTCACCGGCTTCGAGCTCGATGGCAGTGGCGCGGTGACCCGCGTCCACACCAGCGCCGGGACAATCGCGGCCGAGCAGGTGGTGGTAGCCGTCGGGCCCTGGATCGCCTCGCTGTGGCGGCTGCTCGGGCTCCCGGATCGGCTCGACGTCCGCCAGCCTGACGGAACCGTGCACGAGGACCTTCCGATGTGGACCTATTGGTATCTGCAGGAGGGTGAGCTGGCGATCGACCCGTCGACCTTCGTGACCGCCGACGGGAGCAACTCGCCGGTGCTCCACGTCGACAGTGATCAGCCGCTACACGACGACGATGGCCGCCTGCTGGAGAGCGAGCCCTGGGGCGTTTACTTCAAGCCGGATCGCGACTCGGTCCAGGGCGGCGCGCAGCCGCTGCGCGTGGGCGAGGACTTCCAGGTCGACCCCTATCCCACCGGGACGGTCGACCCGGCGTTTGCGGACATGTGGTCGGCGGCGCTGTCGCATTGTCTGCAGCGCTTCCAAGGCGGGCGTGAGAAGTACCGGCAGGTGCGCTCCGGGGGAGCGGGTGCTTTCACCGTCGACAACTTTCCCGTGTTCGATCACATGCGCCCGAATGTGTTCGTGGCCGCGGACTCCAACCACGGGTACAAGATGATCGCGGTCGGCCGCGAGATCGCCAAGGTGCTGGGCGGAGAGCATTCGTCGCTGCTGGCCCCGTTTGGCTACGAGCGCTTTCAGACCGGGGAGCTTCACCCGGTTTCGCACAGTCCGTACCCCTGGAGTTAGACCGTCCCTGACCGCGCGGCTGCCTATTCGGCACCTGGCTGGGCCCGGCGCGCCTACGGGGGATCCGGCACGCCGAGCGCGCGGGCGGTTTGGCGGGCCGCCTCACGCAGCGGTGCTCTGAGCGCCTTGCGCTTGGCCGTGGGCAGGCGCGCCGCCGGACCCTGCAGGCCGATGATCGCCAGCAGCCGGCCGTCGCGGCCGAGCACCGGAGCCGCCAGCGCGTTGAGCTCCGGCTCGCGCTCGCCGACCGCCTCGGCGGTTCCGGCCCTGCGCGCCTCGGCCAGCTGGTCGGCCAGCACGAGCGGGTCCGTGATCGTCCTGTCCGTGTACGCGTGCAGCCGGACCCCGTGGGCGCCGGACCCCCGGATGCCCCGCCCCTCCCCAAAGGCCAGCATCACCTTGCCTGCGGCCGTGGCATGCGGAACGCTCGGTCGCCCCAGGCGGGCCATCGAGACGACGCTGAACCCTGACGGCACGAAGTCCACCGTGACCGCCTCGTCCTCTCCCGGGATCGACAGCGTCGCCGTTTCGCCGGTCTCCTGGACCAGCCAGGCCAGCCACGGCCGAGCCAGCTCACGTACGTCGAGTTGGCCCAGGACGCGATCCGAGAGCTCCACGAGCTTCAGCCCGAGCCGGTACGGGCCGCCCGGCGTGCGCTCGACGATCCTTCCCCGCTCGAGCGTGGACAACAGACGAGATGCGGTGCTCGGGTTCACCCCGATCCGTCGCGCCAGCTCGTTGACGCCCAAGCCCGCCTCGCTACCGGCGAGCGCGTCGATCAGAGCCAGCGCGCGGGTCACGGACCCGACGGTCTGCCCGGTTGGACGGTCACCTCTGCTCGCCATCAGGCGACGGCGCCTCAGCCCCCGGTGCCCGCCGCACGGGGGTCGCCGCCATTCACGGAGACCCGGCGGCGTCGACGATCGTGGTCTCCGGATGCCATGGCCCAGCCTGAGTATCCCAGTCATGCGGGACGAAGGGACGAATCCATCGACTGGCCGGGATGCCGAGAGCGTGGCCGCGCACCAGCTCAGAACAGCCCGATCGTGCGTCCCGTCTCATCGATATCCACGTTCATCGCGGCGGGGCTCTTGCCCAGGCCCGGCATCTGCGTGATGTCGCCGCACAGCGGCACGAGCCAGCCCGACCCGGTGTAGGCGCGGATGTCCCGTACCGGGAGGGTGAACCCCTCCGGGGCACCGAGCATCGCCGCGTCCGCCGACAGCGACAGATGCGTCTTGGCCATGCAGATCGGCAACCTTCCCAGGCCGTCCTTGGTGAACTGCTCGATCTTCCGCTCGGCGGCGGGGTACAAGAACACGTCCTTGGCGCCGTAGACCCGGGTGGCGACCGCGGTGATCTTGTCGAGGATGGAGTCGTCGTCCTGGTAGATCATCTGGAAGTCCGAGGGCTGCTCGCAGGCCTCGACCACGGCTTGGGCGAGATCCGCGGCGCCCACACCGCCCTGAGCGAAGCCGTCGTTGGCTTCGGCGGCAAAGGCGCCGGAGTCCAGCGCCAGTCGGCGAACCAGCTCCACCTCCTCGTCGGTGTCGCCGGGGCGCCGGTTGACCGCCACCACGCAAGGCAGCCCGAACTCGCGGACGATCTCCAGGTGGCGTCGCAGGTTGGCGGCGCCCGCCTCGATCGCCACCAGGCCCTGCTCACGTTCGTTGCGCGGATCATCCGGGAGCCCGGCGTGATGCTTCAGTGCCCTGACCGTGCAGACGAGCACGACCGCGTGTGGCCGCAGCTGGCCGACCCGGCAGACGATGTCGAAGAACTTCTCCATCCCCATGTCCGAACCGAAGCCTGACTCGGTGACCACGTACTCGCCGAGCTTGAGGCCGATCAGATCCGCCACGAGCGAGGAGTTGCCGTGGGCGATGTTGGCAAACGGACCGCAGTGCATCAGGCACGCCTGGCCTTCCAGCGTCTGGATCAGGTTCGGCTTGATCGCTTCCTTGAGCAGAACGGTCATCGCCCCCGCCGCCTCGAGGTCATCGGCGGTCACGGCTCGGGGGCCGTCATAGCTGTGCCCGACGGTGATCGCGCCCAATCGCCGACGGAGATCCTGGAGGTCCTTGGACACGGCGAGGATGGCCATCACCTCTGAGGCCGCAGTGATGTCGAACCCCGTCTCCCGCGGATAGCCGTTGGCGCGTCCGCCCAGCCCGAGCGCGACCTGCCGAAGGGCGCGGTCGTTCATGTCGACGGCGCGCCGCCACGAGATCCGCAGCGCATCGAGGCGATGGGGATTGCCGTGCAGGATCGAGGCGTCGATCATCGCGGCGAGCAGGTTGTTGGCCGCGCCGATGGCATGGATGTCGCCGGTAAAGTGCAGGTTGAGGTCCTCCATCGGGACGACCTGTGTCATGCCGCCGCCGGCGGCGCCGCCCTTGATCCCGAATACCGGGCCCAGCGAGGGCTCGCGCAGGCACAGCACCGGGCTCTTGCCGATCGCGCCCAGCCCCTGGGTGAGACCCACGGCAGTCGTGGTCTTGCCCTCGCCGGCCTTGGTCGGCGTCATTCCGGCGACGCACACCAGCTTGCCGGTTGCCGCCGGAGCGAGGCGGTCGATCACCGACAAGCCGATCTTTGCCTTGTAGCGGCCGTAGGGCTCGATCTCCTGCGGCTCGAGGCCGATCCGCTCGGCGATCGTCTCGATCGGCTCCAGCTCAGCTTCCTGCGCGATCTCCAGGCTGCTCTTCATCTCTCTCTCCTCTGTGATCTCCGCGGTGGTGCGACTAATGACTCACTGCGGCGGCGGCAAGCTCGGACACGAGCTTGTCCTCGTAGAAGCGCTCCAGGGCGAACGGGGCGATCAGGTCGGGCGTGCGTCCTGTGGCCACCAATTCGGCCAGCGTCTTGCCGACGATCGGCGCCGCCTTGAACCCGTAGGTGCCCCAGCCGGCACTGACGTGGAAGTTGTCGACCTCGGTCTTGCCGAGGATCGGGCTGTAGTCCGGGGAGAGATCGCACAGCCCCGCCCAGCTGCGCAGCAGCCGCGCTCGCTCGAGCTGCGGGAAGAGCTCCATCGCGTGCCGGGAGACCTCTTGGAGGAAATTCAGTGTGCCCTGCATCCGGTAGGTCGTCCATGGCTCGATCTCGGCCCCGAGGAGAAACTCGCCGCGGTCGGTCTGGCTGATGTAGATGTGCATCTGCGAGGAGACGATGACCACGTCCAGCAGTGGCTTCATCGGCTCGGTCACGCAGGCCTGGAGGATGTGGGTGGTGATCGGCAGCGGCACGCCCACCATGTCGTTGATCAACGTGCTCCAGCCGGCGGTGCAATTGAGAACCTGCCCGGCCTTGATCGTGCCGCGGTTGGTGCGGACCTGGGTCACGCGGTCACCCACGCGGTCGATGCCCAGCACCTCGGTGTTCTGGTGGATCTCGGCCCCGCCCCGGTCGGCGCCACGGGCCAGCCCCCACACGACCGCGTCATGGCGGATGATCCCACCGGGCGGGTGATACAGCGCGCCCATAATCGGGAACGTCGCGTGGGGATTGTGGACCTGCATCGCCGGGGCCAGGGCCTGGATCTCATCGGGCCCGATCACGCGCGAATCGATCCCGTTGATCCGGTTGACCTCCGCGCGATTGGCCATCACGAACATTGCCCGATCGGTGTGGGCCAGGGTGAGATGGCCGCATTGAGAAAACAGCAGGTTGAAGTTCAGATCGGCGGACAGACCCTCGTAGAGCTTCACGCTGGCGTCGTAGAAGCGAGCGCCTTCGGGGGTCTTGTAGTTCGAGCGCAGAATCGTCGTGTTGCGGCCCGAGGCGCCCGATCCGATGTAGCGCTTCTCGAGGATGGCCACGTTCTTGATTCCGTGCTCCTTGTGGAGGTAGTACGCGGTGGCCAGACCGTGGGAACCGCCGCCGATGATCACGACGTCGTAGGAGCTCTTCAGCTCCGCCTGGGGGCGCCACATCCTTCGCTTGCGAAAGATGTCAAGCACCTGCGCTCGCCTCCGAAGGCGGTGTGATCGGCGCCAGCGCGTCGTGGCCGACCGGGGCCCCGCCGAGATGCCCGGCGGCGTCCTCCACGACCGTCCACATGTACTCGCCGACGGCCCAGCCGAACAGGAACAGAAACCGGTCCTCGTCCTCGCGCACGATCAGACCTGGCTGGCGAGCGACCGATCCTGGTCGCAGTGCACCAACCGGCGTGACGCGGGACCGCAGGTCGACGGCGCAGAAGCGCGCGAACACCTCCCGCGCCAGCGGGCCGACCAGAGTCAACGCCGCGAATACAGAGCTGACGTCGGCGACGCTCACGTGGTCCGGGCTCTCGGATGCGGCCTGGTGCAGGCGCTCACGCAGACCGGCCGAGCCCGCGGCGTTCGCCGACCACGAGCGTACGTGAGGCGGTCAGCGGCAGCCACCAGGCGCCGTCAGCCCGGGTCGCGCGGCCAAGCTCGAGGCTGGCGCCGCCGCCCACCGATGCCACGATGTGCTGCATCGCCTCCGGGGTGGCTTGCAGCTCGAGCTTGCCCAGGTGGGAGACATCGGCCCAGCCGACAGCGCGGGCGCAGAGCTCGGCCTCCTTCTCGGCCGCGCCGTAGCTCACGGCCACGTTCCAGCCGTCCTGCACGCGGAAGCTCGCACCCGCGGCCCGGGCGCTGCGCTCCATCGGGCTACGCGCCAGCGGGGCCACGGTCGGGGCTCGGCAGCGGACGCCGGCGCCGGTGTGAGGAACTCCAGGCTCACGAGCGCAGCACCTCGCCTTCGGGATCGTAGAACGGCTTGGTCTGGATCTTCGCTTCGAAGGTCTGGCCCTCGTCGGAGATCGTGATCGTGGTCCCGTCCGCGGCCATCGGAGTCGGCACCCAGGCCAGGCCGATCACCTGACCCAGCACCGGCGAGCGCCGCGCGCTGGTCACCTGACCGGCGGGCGCGCCGCGGGTATCGACGACCACCGCTCCCTCGGTGGGGACATGACCGTTGGCAGTCGTGAAACCGACCAGCGAGACCGCGGGCGTCTCGTTCGCGTAGTGCTCCAGCGCCCATCGGCCGATGAAGTCCTCCTCCTTGTCAAGCTTCACGATCCACGGCATCGCCGCCCCGTACGGCGTGGATTCGGAGTCGGTGTCCTGTCCGATCAGGATGTGCATCTTCTGCAGGCGCAGGATCCGCTGTGGCTCGAGGCCGAACGGCCGGATTCCGAACTCCTCCCCGGCTCCCATCAGCGCGTCCCACACGTGCTCGCCGTAGGCGGAGGGGAAGTGGATCTCGTAGCCGAGCTCGCCGACGAACCCGATGCGCAGGATCAGGCAATGCACTCCGGCTATCGCCGCCCGCTTGGCGTCGAGGTACTTGAAGGCCTCGGGACCGCAGTCGAGCTCGGTGAGCTTGCTGAGGATCTCCCGCGCCCGCGGACCGGCCAGGTTGACCGCCGACAGCCCCTGGGTCACGTCGGTGAGGTGCACGTCCATGCCCCAGTCGGCCAGCCACCAGGAGAACCATTCCTCGACCGCCCCCGCGCCGCTTGAGGTCGTGGTCACGTAGAAGGTGTCCTCGTCGACGCGGCAGATCGTTCCGTCGTCGACGATCCGGCCGGCATCGGAGCTGATCACGCCGTAGCGGATCCGGCCCGGCCCCAGATTCGAGAACCGGTTTGGATACAGACGGTCCAGGAAGGCGCCGGCGTCCGGGCCCCGGACGAGCAGCTTGCCGAGCGTCGAGACGTCGATCAGGCCCGCAGCGCGGTGGACGGCGAGGGCCTCGCCCTCGGGGTCACCGTAGTCGTAGGCGCGCCGCCAGTCGCCGGCCCATTTGACGGTGGCGTTCAGCTCGCGATGGCGGCCGTGGATCGATGAGCGCTTGGCGGGCTCGAACGGCCGGCCGCCGAGCACGCCCATCGGCACCGATACCCACGGCGGCCGGGCGGTCGTGGTGCCCACGGCGGCCAGGCTCTGTCCCGTCTGCTGAGCCATCAGGCGGACCGAGGGGACCTGGCACATCCGCCCCTGGCACGGACCCATGGTCACCGTCGTGTATCGCTTGGCCAGCTCGATCGAGTCGTAGCCCTCGTCGATGCTGAGGCCGACGTCCTTGCTCGTGACGTCCTCGCAGAGGCAGGCGAAGCACTTGCCGCGCCCGGCGCCGGAGACCGGCTCGGGCACCGCGACCGCGGCTGGCCGCCGCGGCCTCGGAGACCCGGGCCCGCGTCTGCTGCTCGCGCCCCCGTGAGCGCTCGTCGCCCAGACCCAGCGCGTGCGCCGCCTGCAGCCCAGCCAGCATTCCCGAATCCTCGATCGACTCGGGGCCCTCGGCGCCCGCGACCTCGCCGGCGGCGTAGATACCCGCCGGCACGCTGTCGATCGTGAACTGGCCGCTCGCCTCGTCGTAGCGCGTCTGCGCGCCGGCCTGCAGGAGCAGCGAGCTGGCCGGCATGCTCCCCCGGAGACGAGCACGAGATCGCACTCGAAGCTGCGCTCTTCGGTCGGGCTGCTCCCAGCGCGACTCCCGGCGCGCTGCTGCCGCTGCCGCCTGGCCGAGCGGCGCGAGCACCGCCCCGGTGACCTGCTTGCGTCCCTTGGCCTCGATCACCGTGTGCCCCGTGAGCACCTCGACGCCCGCGGCGCGCAGCGTCTCCGCCAGCGGTCCGGGGTGGGGACGCAGATCGGCGACGGCGAGGATCTGCACCCCGAGCTCACGCAGGGCGATCGCCGCCTGCAGCCCGCGGTCGGAGGTCGTGGCCAGCACCGCCCGCTGTCCGGGCAGCACGGAATACAGGCTGGCCAGCCGGCGCGCGCCGCCGGCCAGCATCACGCCGGGCAGGTCGTTGCCGGCAAACACCAGCGGCTGCTCGATCGTTCCCGTCGCGAACACGTGCTGGCGTGCCCGCACCTGGTGCAGGGTGTCGCCCTGCCACACCGGCACGAGTCCGTCGAAGTACCCGAGCGCCGAGGCGCCGCTGAGAATCTCGACTCCGGCCGCGCGGGCCGCGCGGCCAGGTCGGCCACACGAGCGCGCTGGGCATCGTCGAGCAGCGCCGCGGCCTCCGGGCGCCGTCCCGTCGTCGACCAGCACCACATCGGCCCCGAGCTCGGCCGCGGCAGCTGGCCGCGCTCAGCCCGGCGGCTACCGCCGCCGACCACCAGCACGTCGGCGTGACGACGGCGGTACTCCGTACGCCACTCGCGGTCGGCCTGGCGCTCGCGCAGCTTGCCGAGCCCGGCGGCGTTTCGCAGCACCTTCTCGTACAGCGGCCACAGCCGCCGCGGCTTGATGAACGTCTTGTAGTAGAAGCCCGGTGGCGTGAACGGGCCGCCCGCCAGATCGGTCGCCCGCATCACGTCGAAGTCGAGGCTGGGCCGGGCGTTCAGATGCTCGACGCGCATGCCCTCGCGCGACCGGCTCCACGCACGCTCGGGCGCCCGGGGCGCCGTCGACCGCGACGATGCAGTTGGGGCACTGGCCCGCGCAGCACATCAGCCCGCGGCGGCGGTGGTACTTGAAGCTGCGCGAGAACGTGCGCTGGCCGGCGGCGTAGAGCGCCGACCCGACCGTGTCGCCCTCGTAGGCCTGCACCGTCTTGCCGTCGAAGGTGAAGCTGATCAGCTTGTGGCGCGAGATCCGCTCGCCCGGCTGCTCGGGCGATCCGGCTCATATCGCCGGCCCCCAGGGCTCGGCCCCGCGTCGGCCCAGGCCCCGGCCCCGGTCCGGCGGCGTCGTCGACCTCGGCGGGCGAGCGGTGAACAGCACCTCGTTGGTGCTCGTGTTGCGCTCGGCGATGAACCAGGCCCGGCAGCCCGAGCGGTGGAACCACCATTCGCGCTGCACCCCGGCGGTGTTGCGACGGAAGTAGTTGTAGGTGTTCAGCTCTCGGAAGCTCGGATTCGCGGGCGGGCGCGATGAGATCTCGCCACCGAAGCCGAAGTCGGTGACCTCACGGACGCCGCAGTTGGGGCAGGTGAGTAGGAAGGACATCGGGTGCCAGGGCCCAACCTAGAACTCACCACTGATTCTGTCCAATACCGAATCAGGCATGATTGATCTGATTTTCGAATCAGGAGAGATGGATCCATGGAACTTCGCCAGCTGCGCTACTTCGTCGCCGTCGCCGAGGAGCTGCACTTCCGCCGCGCCGCGGCTCGGCTGCACATCTCGCAGCCGCCGCTCAGCCAGCAGATCCATCAGCTGGAGAGCGAGATCGGCTGCACCCTGCTCGCGCGCACCCGCCGGCGGGTGGAGCTGACGCCGGCCGGCGAGGCGTTTCTCCACGACGCCCGCGTCGTGCTCGGCGAGCTGGAGGGCGCGGTCTCCACCGCGCAGCGCATCGGCTCCGGCCAGACCGGGCGGCTGCGGGTCAACTTCGTCGGCTCCGCGCTGCTGTCGATCGTGCCCGGCGCGGTGCAGCGCTTTCGCACCGCCCGGCCCAACGTCGAGATCCAGATCCGTGAGCGGCCGACGGTCGAGCAGATCAGGGCGGTCATCGCAGGAGCCGTGGATGTCGGTCTGGTCCGGCCCCCGTTCGACGAGCAGGACGAGCTGCGCGCCGAGGTCGTCCTGCGCGAGCGGACGGTTGCTGCGCTGCCCACGCGAACACCCGCTCACCACGCTGCGGCGGGTCCCGCTGCGGCGGCTGGCCTCCGAGCCGCTGGTCCTGTTTCCGCGCAGCCAGGCCCCGGGCTTCCACGATCTCCTGATCAGCAGCCTGGCCGCCACCGGCATCACCCCGCGCGTGGTGCAGTACGCGCCGGAGATGACCACGATCGTCGGGCTGGTGGCCGCCGGGATGGGCTTCTCGCTGGTGCCCGCCTCGGTGTCCCGGCTGGGCCTCGAGGGCGTCAGCTATCGCCCGGTGGCGGGGGCCCCGCGCTCGGAGCTGATCGCGATCACCCGGGCCGATGACGAGCTCGCCGCTGGTGCGGACGTTCGTCGAGCGGGCCAAGGGTTAGGCAGTGCGCAACCCGATATAACCTCGCGCCCGATGCTGATCCGCCACGCCGACCCGGCCCGCGACGCCGCCGGCTGTGCCGGGGTCTACGGCCCCTACGTCCAGCGACACGGTGATCTCCCTGGAGGAGCACCCGCCCAGCTGCGGATGAGCTGGCCCGGCGGATCGAGCCGTTCTCCGCCACCCACCCGTGGCTGGTGGCGGAGCATCGACGGCGAGATCGCCGGCTTTGCCTACGCCTCACCCCATCGCGCACGGGCCGCCTACCGCTGGGCCACCGACGTCAGCGTCTACGTCTCCGCCCGCCACCACCGCCAGGGAGTCGGCCGCGAAGCTCTACCGCGCGCTGTTCGGTCTGCTGACCCGTCAGGGCTTCCGCATCGCCTGCGCCGGGCATCACCCTGCCCAACCGAGGCCAGCGTCGGCGATCCACGAGTCGTTCGGCTTCCAGCTCGTCGGCGTCTACCGAGCGGATCGGCTGGAAGTTCGGCGCCTGGCGCGACGTGGGCTGGTGGCAGCTGGAGCTGGCGCCGGGCGCGCCCGTCCGCCCCGCGCGAGCCGGGCAGCCGCCGGTGCGGCCTGGACGCAGCCTCGTCCCGGGCCAGTCGGCCCCGGTCAATCCTCGTCCAGCAGCAGCGCGAGCGTCGGGCAGGCGTCGGCCGCCCGGCGGGCGAGGCCGAGCAGCTCGTCGGGCACCAGCGCCTCGTCGAGGATCGGGTAGCCCCAGTCGTCGAGGCGGATCAGCTCCGGCAGCAGCTCCGCGCACAGGCCGTGGCCCTCGCAGGTGATCGGGTTCACTCGCAGCCGGGCGCTCATCGCTTGCCGACGCGGCGTCCCCGGCCGCAGCGGCATGGCCCACCGGCAGCCCCGCCGGCGGGGCCGGCACCGTCCGCGGCTGTGCCCGTCCAGCTCGCCGCCGAAGACCCTGATCGCGCTCTCGACGAAGCGAACCGCGCCGTCAGGGTGATGGCAGGCCCCGCGGCCGCGGATCTCGGTGGCCCAGCGGAGCATGCGCTCACGCTCGGAGCGGTGGGCGACGCCGTCGGCCAGCGCGCCGAAGGAGTCCGCGATCGCCCGCAGCCCGTGCACGCACGGTCCGCACTGGCCGGCCGACTGGGCGGCCAGGTAGTCGATCACCCGGGCGGACTCGTGCAAGCCGCAGGAGCTCTCGCCCAGCGCGATCAGCACGCCGGAGCCCAGCGAGCAGCCGACCGAGCGCAGCTCCTCGCGCGCCAGGCGCAGCCGAAGCGCCCGAGCGGACTCGACCCAGGTGCCGAAGTAGCCCCCGACCAGCAGCGCCTGCAGCGGCTCGGTGCGAGCCGCCGGCGGCGGCCAGCAGATCGGTCATCGGCGTCCCGAAGGCGAGCTCGTAGACCCCGGGCGCAGCGACCGCGCCCGAGATCGTGACCAGCACCGAGCCAGGGTCGGCGGCGGTCCCGAGCTCGCGGTACCAGAAGTCTCCGTAGCGGGCGACGAGGGCGATCTGGGCCAGCGTCTCCGGGTTCTGAACCAGCGTCGGGCGGCCGCGGTAGCCGCGCTCGAACGGTCGCGGCGGGACGAACGTCGGCAGGCTGCTTGCCGTGGTTGAGGAAGTTCATCACCGCGCTCTCCTCGCCCGTCACGTAACCGTCGGGGCCGACCACGAGGTCGAACTTCACCGCTGTCGTTTCCTCGCACCCCGATCGCCGCTTGAAGCGCGCGCTGGGCCGCGGCCGCCCGTTCGCCGACCTTGACCACCACCTCGCGCGCCCCGACCGCGCCCGCAGCCAGCTCCGCGCCGTCGAGCACGAGATGCGGCATCCGCTCCAAGCAGCAGCCGGTCCTTGGCGCTGGCCGGCTCGGTCTCGCTGCCGTTGACGACCACGGTGGCGCCTCGGCGCGCGCTCGGCCACGCGCGCGCAGCTTGCGCGCGGTCGGGAAGTCAGCGCCGCCGCGGCCGCGCAGCCCGCTCTGCTCCACGACCTCGATCAGCTCGTGCGGCGAGAGCTCGCGGCAGCGGGCCGTGAACCTGCGCGTGGCGGTCGAGCGTCATCGCCGCACCGCTGGCGTCGAGACCGGCGAGCAGGCGCGGTAGTCCGCGCGGCCCGGCGGCCACCGCGCTCGCCGCCGCTCCGGATCGAGGCGCTCATCCGCCACCTCCGGCCGAGGTTGCCGACAGCGTCCCGGTGACCGCGCTGCTCTGGTTGTCGATGGCCAGGTTCGCCGCGCAGATCCAGCGTGCTGCCGGAGCCGTCGGCGACGCGGGCCAGGAACTGCTGTCCCTGCAGCGAGACGATCCTGCCCTGCATCACCGAGCTCGACCCGTCGGCCAGCAGGTCGACCTGGCTGCCGGTCATCGACAGCCCTCCGCCGCCCAGCGGAGCTCCGGCCAGGCGGATGCGCAGCCGGCCGTGGACCGCGCCGCTGAGGCGCAGGGCGAGGTCGACCAGCGCCCCTCCGGTCTTGACGTCTGCGTGATCGTCCCCGCCAGACGCGGCCGAGAACGGAACCTTCAGGCTGCCCGGCCGGATGAGCTCGCTGAGCGAGCGCTCGCGCCGCCGCGTCGGCCGCAGCCGGCACCGTGCGTCACCGGCTGCCGAGGCCGAGCAGCGTCCGCGGTGTCCCGGCTCGGCGCGCCCAATGCGGCCGCAGCGGGCCGAGCAGGGTGAACGCCGCGCACGGCGACCATCGCCACCAGCGACAGCGCGAACGCCGGCAGCCCGCAACTCCGGCGACGACGTGAAACCGCGGGTGATCCGCACCAGCACCGCCGCGAGCACCGCGGCGGCGCAACCGGCGGTGAGCGCGAGCATCCACCACACGCTTGGTGTCGCTGCCGGTACCGAGGCCGTGCAGCAGCGCGACCGGCCAGCTCGCGTAGGCGAGCCAGTGGACCAGCCGCCAGGCGCCGTAGCCGAGCCGGCGGCGGAGCAGGCTGGTGATGACCAGCGCGATCATCAGGTCGAACGCCAGCGCACCCAAGCCCAGCCACAGGGGCCGGTAGGTCGAGACGAACGGGATCACGGCATCGATCAGCCGGATCGGGGCGAAGCTGTCGAGCACGCTGGTGATGATGTGCACGACGAGCACGGCGATGACCAGCAGCGAGATGTCGCGGTGCAGCGTGTCGATGGCGAACCGCGGCCAGCGCGGGGCGGCCGAATAACGCAGCGAGCCGAGCACGCCGAGCACGCACGCTGGCCGTCAGCAGCAGCAGCGACACCGCGCCCGGTGCCCGCGGGCCAGGTACCAGTAGGCGCTCGGCCCGGCCGCAGCGAACGGGATCACGCCGGCACCGCGGAGCCGCGGCGCCGTCGCTCCGGCGCCGGCCGCAGATCGTCCCCGGCGGCCGGCCAGCCGGCGACGTGGCGGACATGCCCGTCGAGGTCGACCAGCCGGCCGGGCAGCCCGAGCGAGCTCAGCCACTCCGGCGCGCGTGGCCCCGCGCACCATCGCCGCGGTGCTGGCGGTGTTCGCGTCAAGACACGATGCGGCGGTGACGCTCACGGTCCGCCACGGTCCGGTTACCGGCTCGCCGGTCGATGGAACCACGAGGTGGTTGGCCTCCCCGGCCCGGGTCCGCCAGCGGCGAGCGGTGCGACTCGAGGTCGCCAGGCCGCCGGAGGCCAGAGTGATCGATTGCCCGGGCGCGTCAACGCCGGCGCGGTGGTCATCGGTCACGCGGACGAGCCATCCGCCGGGCGGCGGATCGCCGGCTCACCGCGATGTCGCCGCCGAAGCTCGACCAGCACCCCACCCCCGCAGGCATCGCCGGCCCGCGACGCGGCTCGGTCGGCGGCGAGCGCCCTTGGCGGTCGCGCCGAGGTCGAGGATGACCCCTCGCGGCACCCGCACCGTCCGGCGCCGCGGGTCGAGCTGCATCGCCGCGCCAGCGCTCGGTGACGGTGACCGAGACCCGCCGGCGCGCCGGCGTGACGTCCACGAGCTCGGCCAGGTCGTCGAAGTCACGGTCGTAGCCGAGCGCGAGCAGCGCCCCGCCGACGGTCGGATCGACGTCGCCCTCGGTCAGCGGCGCCGCTCGCAGGGCCGCCGACATGGCCTCGAGCAGCAGCGGGCCCACCCGGACCGTGGTGCCGGCCGCCGCGTTCAGCGCGCGAGAGCTCGGAGTCAGGACGAAAGCGCGAGCAGGCCAGGTCGAACTCGCCGATCGTTTGCCGGACCACGTGCTGCGCGATGCCGAGGTGCGCCGGATCGGTCACGACCACGATCGCCCGTCCTGCCGAACGCCGGGAACGTGGCGCGGTGCGGGTCCATCGGGCTCAGGCTGAGCCTCCGGATAGCTCGCGAGCCGGCCGCAGCCGGCGAGCCGGCTGTGCGCCGGTGCGCCGGCGCAGCCGGAGCCGGAGCGGCGCACCGGGCCGACTGACGGCGCGAGCCTGACGGCGCGGGCTGAGGCGCGGCCTGGGGCGCGGCCGGGGCCCTGCAGACCGAGCTCGCCGGCGCTCGGCCAGCGGTGGCATCTGCGGACGCGAACGCGGGCGGCACGCTCGACGGTATGTGCGCTCGCGGCGCGACGCAGAACGGCGCCGAGCGCGCTGTATGTCCCGGCGCGATGCGCGGAAACGAGCGCCGCGAAAGCGCCGTCAGCGCCGGCCGCGCCACCGGTCAGCCAGCGCCGGGTGCGGGCGATCCGGCCCAGCGCGGCATCGCGCGTCGTGGGCCGGCGGGCCTTGCCAGGGCCGCTCGGCTACGACGTTGTCGAGCTCGATTCATGTCCGACACTGTCCGCCAACTGCATCAGCTCTGACTAAGAGCAGAATGAGAATTTCGCCCATCCGCCGCGCGCGTGCCGACGCGGCAGCTCCACGGTGAACGCCGATCCGTCGACGGTGACCGTCGAGCCGCCGTGTCGCTGCACGATCGCCGCCACGATCGACAGCCCGAGGCCCGACCCGGGACGCCCGGCGGCATCGGTCGCCCCGCCAGAAGCGCTCGAACAGCCGCTCGCGCTGAGCCGGGTCGGGCCGGGCCCTTCGTCGCGGACGCGTCAGCCGCGCGCTGCGCCGCCGTCGCCCGGAGCTCGACGTGCACGGTTCCCCGGCCGGTCCGTGCACGAGCGCGTTGTCGATCAGGTTGCCGAGCGACCCGCCGCAGCGCCTCCTCTTCGCCGCTCACCGTGCCCGTCGAGCACCGTGACCTCGATCCGCCGCCCGTTCATCTCGCCGGCCACCTCACGCACGATCTGCTCCAGCGCACGGGTGCCGGGTCTGGCGATCCCGGCACCCTCCCGCTCCAGCACCAGCAGGTCATCGACCAGCCGGGCCAGCCGGACGGCGTCGCGCTGCAGATCGCCGCAGCAGCTCGTCGTCGACGCCGTGCCGGGCGGCGTACTCGACGTTGCCGAGCAGCGTGGTCACCGGCGTCCGCAGCTCGTGCGAGGCATCGGCCAGAAAGCGCCGCTCGCTCGCGCGAGCGCTCCAGCGAGTGCCAGCATCCGGTTGAGCACCCCGGTCAGCTGGCCGATCTCCTCGGCCGGCGCGCCCCCGAGCCTGCCCCCGCCGCGCGGCGCCGGCTGCGCCACCGGGCAGCCGCCGCGACGGGTCGCCCGTGCGCTCGATCTCCTCGGCCGCGCCGGCGAGCCTGCGCAGCGGCCTCAGACCCCGCCGGATCAGCACCCGGCGGCCAGCGCCGCCAGCAGCGCCACGACGGCCCCGGCCAGCGCCAGCACGAACCCGAGGTGATCGGATCGTGCCGACGATGTCCGTGGTGTCGGAGGCCACCAGCACCGCGCCACCGGCCGCAGGCCCGCCCATCCCGCGGGCGATCGGCGCGGCATACAGCCGGAACCGCCGGCCCGCTCAGCGTCGATGTCCTCGTAGCCGGTCGCCCCGCCAGCCGGGCGCTCCGCGGCCAGCGCGTCCTGCGGCAGCAGCCGGGCCCCCAGCGTCAGCGAGCGCGCCATGATCCGGCCGCGCGCCGTCGATCACCTCGACGGCGATCTGGCGCCCGGAGACCGGCCTCTCGAGCGCCCCCGGGTCGGTCAGCACCGCCGGCGCGGAGACGGCCAGCTGGGCCACCTCCTGCGCGCGCGCCGCAGCGCCGTGTCCAGCGAGCTGCGCAGCTCATGGCCGACGAGCAGCAATCGTCACCCCCGTGAACAGCGCCACGGCGGCCAGAATCGACCGCTCGCCGAAGCCAGCGCCAGCCGGGCGCGGCAGGGTCGGGGGTGGGCAGACAGCGGACCCCCTCAGGCGCGCAGCGCGAACCCGCTGCCCCGCACCGTCCGGATCAGCTGGGGCTGCGCCCGAGCTTGCGCCGCAGGCGCGTGATGTAGCGGTCGACCACGTTGGCCTCGGCGGCGCCCTCCCAGATCTCGTCGATCGCCCGCTCCCGGGTGACCGTGCGGCCGGGGTCACGCAGCAGCAGCTCCAGCAGCGCCGCCTCGCGCCCGGTCAGCTCGATCGCGCGCCCGGCCGCGTGAGCGGCCGCCGGCCTCGAGCTCGAGCATCAGATCGGCATAGGAGAGCACCGGCCGCGGATCGGCGCGGCGGCGGGTCAGGGCCCGGATCGCGGGCGATCAGCTCCTGCACGGCGAACGGCTTGACCAGGTAGTCGTCGGCGCCCGCCTCGAGGCCGGCGACGCGATCGGGGACGGCGTCGCGCGCGGTCAGCATCAGGATCGGGGTCGGCAGGCCCTTGCCGCGCAGGCGACGGCACACCGCCAGCCCGTCGAGCGCGGGCATCGCGACGTCCAGCACGATCACGTCGGGGGCCGAGCGCTCGGCCGCGACCAGCGCCGCCGCGCCGTCGGGGGCCAGCGTGACGTCGAAGCCCTCCGCGGTCAGCGTCCGCTCGAGCATCCGCCGCAGCGGAGGATCATCGTCGACGACCAGTACGCGCTCGCCGGCCGCGGCCGATCCATCCTGCCGGTCCCCGCTCTCAGTCACCAGCCACGTCGCGGCGCAGGAACACCAGATAGGCCGCCACCAGCGCGGGCAGTCCGTACAGCGCGCAGACCCAGGCCGCGCGGACGATCGGCGCCCAGTCGATCGGCGTGCGCAGCAGCCCCTGCCAGGCGTTGAACTGGGTGCTCAGCAGGTACGGCTGCAGCCCGCTGAGCCCGGGCAGGATCCCGATCAGCTGGATCAGCAGCGAGAACATCAGCGTGCCGACGACCGCCGCGGCGCTGTTGCGGGTCATCGCCGACAGCAGCAGCCCGATGCACACGATCGCCGCGATCGGGATCAGGTAGACGAGCAGGCTGACGCACACGAGCTCGAGCGCCTTCGGCGCCGAGACGATCGTCCCCGACAGGCTCTGCAGCGGGTTGAAGCCCGACTCGAGGCTGCCGGCCACCACGCCGACCGTGCCGTTGAGGAGGATCGCCGCGATCGCGTAGGTGGCGGCCGCCAGCGCCTTGCCGGCGAAGATCTGCCCGCGGTTCAGCGACCGGGTGAGGATCGTCTTGAGCGTGCCGTTGTGATCCTCGGAGGCGACGATGTCGCCCGGCCACCAGCGCGGTGATCAGCGGGAACATCCAGACCGCGCCGAACAGCAGGATGACCAGCGGAATGGCCAGGCCGCTCTTGTGGATGTAGGACCCGAAGGCGACGTCGTTGGGGCCGCCGCCGCGGCACGCCGGTGGCGACCACGAACAGGATCGGGACCAGCGCCGCGGCGCCGAGCCCGAGGTAGGTGCGCTTCTGGTAGCGGAGCTTGGTCAGCTCCCAGCGGTAGACGGTGCCGACGCCCGGCATCAGCTTGCCTCCACGGGCTGCGGGGCGGCGTCGGCACCGGGTGGCGCATCGGCTCGCGGTCCCTCGGTGAGCGAGAAGAACAGGTCCTCGAGCGTGACCGTCTGCGGCGCCAGCTCGTGGATCAGCGCGCCGGCCTCGACCAGCGCCTGCGAGAGCTCGGCCACCGCCGCCTCGTTGGCGCTGAAGGTGATCCGGTCTCCGGCCGCGCACCACATCGCTGATACCGGGCTGCGCCCGGCAGACGGCCAGCGCGCGCGTGTCGTCGGTGGTCGAGAGCCGGTAGCTCGTGCCCGCGCCGCGCTTGAGCTCGGAGATCGCGCCCTCGTAGACGATGCTGCCCGGAGCGGACGATCGCCACCCGGTTGCAGAGCTCCTCGACCTCGGTCAGCAGGTGGCTCGAGAGCATCACCGTGATCCCCTCGTCGGCCAGCCGCCGGATCAGCAGGCGCATGTCCCGCATGCCGCCCGGATCGAGGCCGGTGGCCGGCTCGTCGAGCAGCAGCAGCTTCGGATCGCGCAGCAGCGAGGCGGCGATTCCGAGCCGCTGGCGCATGCCGTGCGAGTAGCCCCCGACCCGATCGCCGGCCCGCTTGGTCAGCTCGACCGTCGCCAGCGCGGAGTCGATCCGCTTGCCGCGCCGTCGCCGTCGAAGGCGGCCAGCAGCTCGAGGTTGCGCCGCCCGGTGAGGTAGGGGTAGAAGGCCGGCGCCTCGACGAACCCGGCCACCCCCTCCAGCGCCTGGACGCCCTCCATCGGGTCGCGGCCGAACAGCCGCACGCTTCCGTCGGTTGGCGTGATCAGGCCGAGCATCATCCGCAGCGACGTGGTCTTGCCCGCGCCGTTGGGGCCGAGATAGCCGTAGACGTCGCCGACGTTGACCGTGAGGTCAACGCCGGCGACGGCGGTCAGCTCGCCGTAGCGCTTGACGAGGCCCCGGACCTCGATCGGCGGGGCCTCGCCGCGCGCGGTGGCGTCCTCGGTCATAGCGCCCGGGCGGCGGCGTCAGCCGCGGCGGCGGGAACCGAGCCCACCACGGTGTAGGCCACGCCTGCGCGGGTGAAGCGGACCATCGTGCCGAGCGCGGTGTCGAGCTCCTGGCCGGTCGCGCCGTTGATCGACACGGTCGGCAGGTTGAGGCCACGTGCTCATCGACCGGACTTCGCGTTGGCGGGGCTGGCCGGCTGGGAGCCGGGGCTCTGCTCGATCACGGCGATGCCGCCGAGGTTCTGGCCGTAGGTGACCAGCGCGGCCGGATGGCCGCCCCAGTCGAGCAGCTCACCGAGCGTCGCGGCAGGCCGACGAGCGTGCTCGGTGCCGTCAGCGTGAACGGGACCTTCTTGGCCACGGCGGCGACTCCCTGGACCTTGGCGTGCTGGCGATCCCGGCCGCCCTTGGAACGCCGTTTGTCTGCGGCGGTGCGGGCCGCGCGGCCACCGGGAGTCGAGACCTTGACCACCTTGGCCCCGGCGGGCGGCGAGACGTCGAACGCATCTGCGGACACCGGGCCGTAGGAGATGTTGGTCGCCTTCAGCTCCAGCACCGGTGCGCTCTGGTTCTGCGCGTAAACACGGCGAAGCGCAGCGGAACGCCGCGGGCCGCATCCCCGGCGAGTTCGGCCGAGCCGAGCAGCCCGCCGTCGTGCTTGGGCGAGACGCGCACGGTGTAGGCGGGCTGGCCCGCGACGTCGCCCGGGATCGCGCCGGACAGGTTGACGTGCTTGGTCAGCTTGGCGATGTCGGCCTGGATCTGAGCGACGGAGGGGATCTGATCCGGCTTGCCGGCGGCCTCCTTGGGCTTGCCGCGCGCCCTGCGGCAGCTTGCCCTGGTAGACGGTGTTCGCCGTCGGGTCATAGACCCAGAAGGAGCCGTTGTTGACGACGACCTGCGCGTCGCCGCGGTCGGACTGCAGCTCGAGCCGCAGGCGATGGTCGCTGGAGAGCCACAGCCGCCCGGTGGCTCCGGACAGGATCGGGTCCGATCCCTGGATGTTCGAGGCGTCGATCAGATGGTTGGTGAACTTGATGTCGGCGGTGAGGCCGCTGATGCGCTTGGCCGCCAGCGCGTCGTGGACGGCCTGGGCGAGCGGCTTCGGGGCCGGAACCGGCCCGGAGCCCGAAGCGGCGACGGCGATCGCGGTGCCGCCGGCGACGGCGACCGCAAGTCCGACGATCATGGCCAGCAGGCGCCGGGTTGGAGACTGTGCGCAGGAATTTCATGAACATCCGCCTTTCTCGTGACAAGGCCAAGATAGGCGAGAAGCCTGAAATTACTTTGACAGATGCCTGGGTCCGGCTGATCGAGCTCAGGCGCGTGGCGTAACGCTCGCGCAACTGCCGCTTGAGCACCTTGCCGGTGGGATTGCGCGGAAGCTCGTCGATGAAGTGGACATCGCGCGGGACCTTGTAGCGCGCGAGGTTGTGCTTGACGAACTCGCGCACCTCGTCCTCGGTCACGCGACGCACCGGGCTTGACGACCACGAACGCGGCCAGCCGCTTGCCGAAGTCCGGATCGTCGACGCCGATCACCGACGCCTCCTCCACCGCCTCATGGGTGATCAGCAGCTCCTCGACCTCGCCGGGGAACAGGTTCTCGCCGCCCGAGACGATCATGTCGTCGTCGCGGCCGTCGATGAACAGGCGCCCGCCGGCGTCGAAGTGCCCGACGTCACCGGTGCTCATCAGGCCGTCGATCACCTCCTTGTTCCCGCCGCCGGTGTAGCCCGCGAACTGAAACCCGTTGCCGACGAAGATCCGCCCGACCTGCCCGGGGCCCGAGCACCGCGCGGCCGTCGAAATCGAACAGCTTCACGACGGCGCCGAACGGCACGCGCCCCGCCGTACCCGGGGCCGCCCGCAGATCCTCGGGGGTGGCGAAGGTCGCGTAGGCCACCTCGGTCGAGCCGTAGAAGTTGTAGAGCTTGTCGCCGATCGTCCGCTGCGCGCGGCGGACCAGCTCGGCCTCGAGCTGGGCGCCGGAGCAGAACACGATCCGCAGCGAGCTCGTGTCGTGACCGGGCTCCTGCTCGAGCAGGCCGACGATCCGCTGCAGCATCACCGGAACCACCACCAGCGCGGTCGGCCGCTCGCGTTCGATCGCCGCCAGCACCGCGCTCGGGGCTGAAGCGTCGCTGGACGATCGTGGTGCAGCCGAGGATCACCGACAGCACCATCTGCGTGAACCCGAGCCCGTGGAACATCGGAGCGGCGACATAGGTCGACTCCCGCGAGCGATAGGGGACCTTCGACAGCAGGGCGCCGATCGGAGCCAGGGAACGGCTTTGGTGGCGTGGCGCACCTTTGGGGGTTCCGGTCGTGCCACTGGTCAGCAGCACCACGTCCGCAGGCTGCGTCGGGGCTGGGGGTGTCTGGCCGGCGTGCGCTGTGAGGAGCGCCTCGAGCGAGTCCTCAGGGGGCTCGCCGTCGGTCCACCCCAGCAGCCGCCCATGGCGCGTCGTGATCGGCGCCACCAGCTCGTTGTACTCCTCGTCGTGCACGAGCAGCGAGATGTTCTCCCGCTCGCACACGTCGCGCAGCTGCGGCCCGGCGAAATCGGTGTTCAGGTAGAGGATCCGGGCGCCGAGCTTCGAGCCGGCGAAGGTGATGTCGAGAAAGCCGCGATGATTGCGGCACAGGATCCCGATGCCGTCGCCTTCGCGGAGGCCGCGGGCTCGCAGTCCGCAGGTCAGCGCGTCCGAGCGCGAGTCGAGCTCGGCGAAGGTCAGCGAGCCGAGCTCGTCGATCAGGCCGATCTGATCGCCGTGGCGCAACGCGGCGATCGCCACCGCGCCCCCCAGCTGGCCGAGGCGATCCATCGCCCGGAACACCGCCAGTGCGCGTTTGGGCGGGTCGGCGCCGATCATCCCCGCGCGCCAGGCGTGGATCGCGGCCCGGGATTCGATCAGTCCGCGCCGACCCAGATGAGCGGGCCGCTGGAGCAGCGAAGGAAGGTCGGACATCAGCGCAATGTACCCGGACATCGCTACCGTCCGCTGCCATGTGCCGCCTGTTCGGGATGAGCGGAGGACCGCGGGCGGTCAAGGCCACGTTCTGGCTTCTCGACGCGCCCGATTCGCTCACCGCGCAGAGCCGGCGCGAGCCGGACGGCACCGGCCTCGGGTACTTCGACGCCGCGATGCATCCGATCGTCGTGAAGCAGCCGATCGCGGCGTTTGCGGATCAGGCCTTCGCCCGCGAGGCGCGCGAGCGCCACTCTCATACGTTCGTCGCCCACGTGCGCTACGCGTCCAACCGGCGGGCTCACGAACGAGAACACGCACCCGTTCGAGCAACAGCGACGGTTGTTCGCCCACAACGGGGTGATCGGCGATCTCCCCCGCTTGGACGCCGAGCTCGGTGAGGCCCGCTCGCTCGTCCACGGCGAGACCGACTCCGAGCGCTTCTTCGCCCTGATCACGCGGGAGATCGAGCGCACCGGCGATGTCGGCGACGGCATCACCGCCGCCGCCCGCTGGATCTCCGAGCAGCTGCCGCTGTTCGCGCTCAACTGCGTGCTGATCACGGCGATCCGAGCTGTGGGCGCTGCGCTACCCCGACACCCACGAGCTCTACGTGCTGGAGCGCGCAGCGGGCGGCAGCAGCGGCAGCCGCCATCTGGAGCACGCCAGCCGGCACGGTTCGGTGCGGGTTCGCTCGGGCGATCTGGCCAGCGCACCGGCGGTGGTCGTGGCCACGGAGCCGATGGACGAGGACCCGGGCTGGCGCGCGCTGGAGCCGGGTCAGCTGCTCCACGTGGACGAGAATCTGAACCTGGATCTCCGCACGGCGCTGCCCGATCCGCCCGCGCACCCGTTGACCCTCGCGGACCTCGATCCGCGCGCCGCCGCCTCCCAGACCGCGGAGAAGCCGGCGTGAGCGGCAGCACGAGCCTGATCTACCGCAGCGCAACCGGCTATGAGCTGGTGATGCGCGCCCTCTACGGCCGCCACTACGCCGACCGGATGCAGGCAGTGGCCGAGCAGGTTCCGCCGGGAGCAAGCGTGCTCGAGCTGTGCTGCGGCCCGGGCACGCTCTACACCGCGCTACCTGCGCGAGCGGGTGGGGGCTTACATCGGCCTTGACGTCAACGAGGCCTTCGTGGCCAAGCTGCGCGGCGCGGGCGTGGATGCCCGCGTGATGGATCTGTCGGACCCCCGCGCGGCGCTGCCCGGCGCCGACGTGGCCATCATCCACGCCAGCCTCTACCACTTCCTCCCCGATGCGGGATCGTTGCTCGATCGCATGCTCGCCGCGGCGGCGGAGCGGGTCGTGGTCGCGGAGCCGATCCGCAACCTCTCCACCAGCCGGCTTCCCGGCGTCGGCGTGCTCGGGCGCCGCGCGGCCGATCCGGGCGTCGGCGGCCACGAGCAGCGTTTCACCGAAGCGACGCTGGATCAGCTGATGGCGGGCTACGCCGAGCGGGTCCGCTCAGCGTTCCTGATCCCGGGGGGCCGCGAGAAGGTCTACGTGCTCGCCGCCGACAGCTGATTCGGCGACCAGCGACGGCGGTGCCTCGGCGCCCGTTTGGGTCTCGGCATCGATCAGATACAGCGGCCGGTCCTTGACCTGCTCGAAGATCCGCCCGACGTACAGCCCGACCACGCCGACGCTGACGATGATGAAGCCGGCCAGCACCAGCAGCAGCACGGCGAGGCTGGTGTAGCCGGGAACCGCCTTGTCCTTCTCGATGAAGTAGTCGACCACCTCGAACCCGGCGACCACGATTCCGATCGTGGCCACGATGAAGCCGACCAGCACGACGAGCCGCAGCAGCACGGTGCTGCGGAAGAACATGCCGTCCAGCGCGACCCGGATCAGCCGGCTGAGGTTGTAGCCGCTCTCCCCGGCATGCCGCTCGTGATGATCGATCTCGATCGCGGTCGAATCGAAGCCGAGCCAGTCGAGCGCGATCATGTACTCGCGGTCGCGGTCGCGCAGGCGCAGGAAGGCGTCGATCACGCGCCGGGAGAGCAGGCTGAGGTTGCTGTAGTCCGGGCGGGCGTCGGTCTCCAGGGTCAGCTTGCGATAGGCGCGGCTGGTCCAGCGTCGGAAGGCGGAGTGGCGCCAGCCGCGCCGAACCGTGCGGACCATGTCGTAGCCCTCGCCGGCCGCCGCCCACAGGCGCGGGATGTCCTCCGGCGCCTCCTGCAGATCGCAGTCCATGACCACCGCCCACTGCCCCCGGGCCTGGGCGAGCCCGGCGGTGATCGCGGCGTCCTGCCCGAAGTTCCGGCTCAGCCGGTAGGCGCGGACATGCGCGTCCTCGCGGGCGAGGCGTTGCAGCACCTCCCAGCCGCCGTCGAGGCTGCGGTCATCGATGAACACGAACTCGTAGCGATCGGTGATCTGCTCGACGGCGCGGGTCAGGCGCTCGTGCAGCGCGCCGAGACAGTCGGCGCAGCCGAAGACGGGCACGACGACGCTGAGCACCACCTCGCCCGACCGCGCGCGAGCGGGTCGCCGCGCTCATCGGCCTGGGCGCTGCACGAACACGAGCAGCGACCTCGGCGTGTGGATGAAGTACTTCGGCGCGAGCCGCAGCAGTGCATGGACGTTGAGGCGCTCCGGATGGTTCAGGGCGAACCGGGCCACCACCCAGTTCGACACGCGGAAGCGGGCGATCAGGCGAGCCCCGGGCGGCGCCACCGTTCGCGGCACCGCCCGGCCGTGGCGCGTCCGCGGCGGAGGTTCCTGAATCGCTTCCTCACGGGAGGCCGCCTCCTTCGGAACGCTGACCGCCAGCGGAAGCCTCTTCGTCGCCCCGACGATGTCGATCTCGGAGATCCATCGGCGCTTGCCCTGCGGCTGCACCCAGTTGACGTGCGGCAGGTAGATCTTGAGCGGGTCGGCGGTCGTGCCGTTGGCGGCGAGAATCGCGCGCTGGACGGGAGCCGGTCCCAGCGCCCGGGCGACGTTGCGCCACTGCGGCCGCTGCAGGTAGGGATGCGTCTGGACCTGAAATGCGGCATACGCGAACACCGCCAGCAGCGCGAGCGCCAGCGCGCCACCGAGCACGCGCGCGCGCGGCGCCGCACACGCTGCCGCGACGACCACGATCAGCGGGAGGAAGGCCGGGATCACGTTGCGGCCGAGATAGTAGTCCTGGCCGAAGGACCCGAGCACCAGCGGCGCGACGATCACGAATCCGCCGACCACCGCTCCCAGCTTGGCCGCCTGGCGCGTGCGCTCGTCTCCGGCCAGCAGCACCAGCAGCGCGACGAGCACGATCAGCACCCCTGCCGCGAGCAGACCCTCGTGGGGCGGTGCCCGCGCCGGTAGAGCAGGCTGACCCCCCATTCGAGCAACCCGGTGCCCAGCCGGTTCAGCGGTGGCACCTTGGCGATCCAGCCCGTTCCGTGCGTGGTGTCCGCGAGCGCGAACGGGAGCATTGCGGCCTGCGACCGACGCGACCACGCCCGACCGCCACCCACACCGCGCGGGTGCGCGCGCACCCACAGCAGCCACAGCGCCTCGGGGGCGACGACGAACCCGGCGAAGAAGTGGGTGCACACCGCCAGCGCCGAGCACGCCGCCCACCAGGCCAGGTTCCGGCGGCGAGGGATCTCGCCGCGCGCGCACGAACCACAGAAAGCCGGCGCCGGTGAGCGCCGCCAGCAGCATGTACGCCCGCGCCTCCTGCGAGAACCAGATCAGGAACGGATTGACGGCGACGAAGCGCGGCCGCGATCACGCCGGCCCAGCGCGAGACGCCAGCTCCCTGGCCGACAGGTAGGCGATCGGCACCAGGGCGATCCCGGCCAGCGTCGAGATCGAGCGCAGCGCGACCTCGCTGGTGCCGAACAGCTTGGCCCAGCACCAGACCAGCACGAAGTACAGCGGCGGCGTCGTCTCCACGTGCTGGACGGTGTGGATCATCTCCCCGAACGGCAGATGGGCCTCGTAGGCGGTCAGCGCCTCGTCGGTCCAGAAGCTCTGGTTGTCGATGGTGAGGATCCTGATCACCGCAGCCACGGCGATCAGCCCGGCCACGCGCCCAGACGTCGGCCGACACCGGGCGTGGTGACCCGCGCCAGCAGGCCGCGCAGCTCGCCAGCCGGGGGTTGTCCAGACGCGGCGCCGGATATTCGGAGGTGCTCATCGCTCGCCCAGCAGCTCGACCAGCGCCTCCACGACGTCGTCCTGGTCGGCCTCGGTGATCTTCGGGCTGAGCGGGAGGCTCAGCGTTCGCTCTGAGATCGAGGTGGCCACCGGGAACGCCTCCGGGGAAAGGCCGTACGTGTCGCGGTAGAAAGGATGCAGGTGGACCCCGCGGTAGTGCACGCCGGTCCCGATGTTGCGCTGGGTCAGCGCGTCGAGCAGCTCGTCGCGCGTCAGCGGCGCGTCCGGGCCGACCAGCACCTGGTAGAGGTGGCGGGCGTGGCGGGTGTCCGGCTCGGCCGGCGCCGGGGTCCGCAGCGGCAGCCCCTGCAGCAGCTGCGTCGTAGCGCTCCCACAGCTCGGCCCGCCGGTCGATCCACTCGTCCAGGTGCGGTAGCTGGTGCAGTCCCATCGCGGCCTGGATGTCGGTCATGTTGTATTTGAAGCCCGGGCGGACCACCTCGTAGTGGCGAAAGCCCGCGTCCGAGAAGCGCTGCCACGCGCCCAGGCTGAGTCCGTGCAGAGCCAGCCGCTCGACCTCGGCCGCGATCTCCGCGATCGTCGGTGACCAGCGCGCCGCCCTCGCCGGTCGAGATGTTCTTGGTCACGTAGAACGAGAACGCGGCCACGTTGCCGAACGCGCCGATCCGCCGGCCGTGCCATTCCGCGCCGATGGCGTGGGCGGCGTCCTCGATCACCAGCAGGCCGTGGCGGTCGCGCAGCTCGCTCAGGCGGTCCATGTCGACCGGGCGCCCGGCCAGGTGCACGGGCATGATCGCGCGCGTGCGCGGGGTGATCGCCGCCTCGGCGGCGTCGAGGTCGATCAGCCCGTGTCGGGGTCGGAGTCGACCAGCACCGGCGTCGCGCCCTGCGTGCTCGACCGCGTTGGCGGACGCGACGAAGGTCATCGCCGGAACCAGCACCTCGTCGCCGGGACCGATGCCCAGCACCTGCATCGACAGGATCAGCGCGGCCGTGCACGATGAGACGCACCGGCAATGCGGCACGTTGACGTAGTCGGAGAGCATCGACTCGAACCGCTGCACCTTCGGGCCGGTTCCCACCCAGCCCGAGCGCAGCGAGTCGACCACCTCGGCGATCTCTTCCTCGCCGATCACCGGGCTCCCGAAGATCAGAAAGCTATCCCGCATCTCGTTTGTTGTCCTCGTCGCGACGTAGAAGTGCCCGCCGGTCTCCCGACGAGCCTGGATCAAGCGCTCCTCGGTCCAATAAGTGCTGGATAAGGCCGGAGTTAGCATTGTGCGACGATCAAGGCGATGACGCCTGCCCAGAGCCGTTCTGCAAGCGATCTGCCACCCGGCCCGCCGCTGCCTCGCGTCCTCCAGACGGCCGGTTTCATGTTCTTCGGCCCGCGCTTTCTCGAGGCCTGCCGCCGACGCTACGGCGACGCCGTCACCTTCAGCACGCTGTTCGACAGCCGCTTCGTGATGCTGTTCGAGCCGAGCCTGGTCAAGCAGCTCTTCCAGGGCTCGGGCGAGCGGCTGCACGCGGGCGAGGCCAACGCGCTGCTCGGACCGGTGCTGGGCGAGCGCTCGGTGCTGCTGCTCGACGGCGCCGAGCATCTGCGCCACCGCCGGCTGATGCTGCCTCCCTTTCACGGGCGCCGGATGCAGGGCTACGCCGAGGTGATGCGCGAGTCAGCCGATCTCGAGATCGACTCCTGGCCGGTCGGTGAGCCGTTCGCCCTGCTGGCCGAGCATGCAGTCGCTGACGCTGCGCGTGATCCTCCGCGCCGTCTTCGGCTACGAGCGCGGGAGCGGCCGAGGACGAGCTGAGCCGGAGCCTGCGGGCGATGATCGAGCCCCTGGCCCGCCCCCGCGGGCTGCTGCTGATGCTGACCATGGGCCGCCTGGGCGAGCGGAGCGCGCGGCGCGGCGCGGCGCTTTGAGGAGAACCGGCGGGCGGTCGACGAGATCCTGCTGGCCGAGATCGCCCGCCGCCGCGACGAGCCGGACCTGGAGGACCGCGACGACGTCTTCTCGGCGCTGCTGCTGGCCCGCGATGAGAACGGCGAGCGCCTGAGTGACGGCGAGGTGCGCGACGAGCTGGTGACCCTGCTGCTGGCGGGCCACGAGACGACGGCCACCGGGCTGGCCTGGACGTTCGATCTGCTGCTGCACTCGCCCGGCCGTGCTCGCGCGCGCGCTGGGCTCGCTGGACGGCGAGCCTGGCTCGGTCGCCTACCTCGACGCGGTGGTCAAGGAGGCGCTGCGGATCCGGCCCGGTGATCCCGGGCGTCGGCCGCGTCGTCCGCAGCGAGCCGTTCCAGCTCAACGGCTACACGATCCCTGAGGGGGTCGAGATCAACCCCTCGATCCGGATGATCCACCGCCGCGCCGACCTCTACCCCGATCCCCGCTCATTCCGGCCCGAGCGCTTCCTGGGCGAGGACGCGCCGGACACCTACACCTGGGTGCCGTTCGGCGGCGGCACCCGCCGCTGCATCGGCGCGAGCTTCGCGCTGATGGAGATGCGGATCGTGCTCGAGCGGGTGCTGGCGCGCGCGGCTCCTGCGCGCGGCCGAGCCCGAGCTCGACGACGTCCAGTTCCGGGCCATCACGCTCGCTCCGCGCAACGGCGTCCGCGTCGTGCTCGACCGCCCGCCGGCTCCGCCGGCTAGGCTTCGCCGGGCCCGCCAGATCGTGCCGTCACTGCATCTGCTGCTGAGCGCCGACGGAGCTTGAGCGCTACCGGGCGCCGGTCGCGTAGCGGAGGATCGACAGGTCGGTCAGCCACTCGACCGGGGCCCGGTCGTCGGTGTAGACGCTGCCCCCGCTCAGCGCCGGGCGCCAGGCGTGCGGACACCTGCGCCGCCAGCGGTCCGAGCGCGAGGCCCGGCGGCAGCGGCCGCGGCCAGCCGCGCTGCCCGACAGCGGCTGGTCGCTGGCCAGCACCTCCGTGTTGGTGGCGCTGACCGGATCGCGGATGACATCGGGAAACACCGCCCGCAGCGTCGCCGAGACGACCTTCTCCAGCGCGTCGGAGTCAGGCAGGTGACCGACGTTGATCACGAACACGCCGCCCGGGTTCAGATGCGCGCGCGCGGAGCGGAAGAACTCCTTGGTCAGCAGGTAGAACGGGATGTAGGGCTGGCGGTAGGCGTCGAGCAAGATCGCGTCGTAGCGCGCCCGGCTGGCGGCCAGCCACGGCCGGGCATCGGCGGTGTAGACGTGCAGCTGCGGGCCGCCCAGACCGAACAGCCGGCGCCCGATCGAGGTCAGCTCGCCGTCGATCTCGACCGCGTCGACCCGGGTGGCGGGGAAGTAGTGGCCGTAGGCGCGGGCGACGGTGCCGGCGGCGTCGCCGAGGATCGCGATCCGGCCGCGGCGCGCCCGCGCGGCGAGCTGAGCGGGAGGGTGAGCAGGTCATCCCAGTAGCCGCCGGTCAGATAGCTCCACGGCCGGTACAGCGAGTGGACCGCCACGCCCTCGTTGAGCTGCAGCCACCGCTCGCCGCTGCGGAACTGGACCACGCGCGCGTACTGATACTGCGTCTCCTCGGAGAAGATCACCCGGCCGCCGCTGACATCCGGAGCCGATCGCCGCCGGCGGGACCGCCAGCAGCGCCGCCACGACGACGGGCACGGCCAGGAAGCGCCACGCCCGCAGCCCGAGCGCGGCGACCAGCGCCAGCGCGAGCGCGAACACGAGGAACGTCCGGTGCGTGCCGACCAGCGGGATCAGCAGCAGCGCGGCCAGGAACGTGCCGACCAGCGAGCCGGCGGTGGAGATGGCGTAGAGGTTGCCGGTCACCGTTCCGGTCTGGCCGACCTGCGCCCAGCGCGCAGCCGGTTGGCGTACGGCGCGACCGTGCCCAGCAGCATCACCGGAACGGCGACCAGCACGAGCACCGCGGCCAGCGAGCCGAGGAACCCGCCCGACCGACAGCGACCCGAGCGCGTTGACCGACAGGCGCAGAAACGGGTCGGAGATGAACGGCACGAGCGCCAGCAGCGCCGCGGCGGCGAGCACGACGCCGCACAGCCCGCGCAGATCGCCGCGGCGATCGGCCAGCCGCCCGCCGATCGCGTAGCCGGCGGACAGCGAGACGAGCACGGTGGCGATCGTGTTGGCCCAGATGATCGTCGAGGCGCCGAAGTACGGGGCCAGCAGCCGCGCCGCGGCGATCTCCGCGCCCAGGCTCCCCGCGCCGACGACGAACACGACCGCGCGGATCAGGCGGGCGGGTGGCGGCTCAGGCTCAGCCGGACCGGCGGTGGATCGGGAGACTCAGCCGGCCTTGCAGATCGCGTGCTCACCGTCCCGGCAGACCGTACCGCCTCGCCATGCGCCGTGCGCCCGCCGGTGGCGAGCCACGGGCTAACGTTCCGCCGCGATGCTGCTCTACGAGTCCCGCGTGTCCGGCAACTGCTACAAGGTCCGGCTGCTGCTGACCCAGCTCGGGCATCGGCTTCGAGCGCCGCGAACTCGACGTCGTCGACCGCTCAGACCGGCCCGAGGTGCTCGGCCATCTGAATCCGGCCCTGCGCATCCCGACGCTGGTGCTCGACGACGGCCGGCCGCTGGCCGAATCGAACGCGATCATGTTCTACTTCGCCGAGGACACGCCGCTGATCCCCGAGGACCGCTACGAACGCGCCCAGGTGCTGCAGTGGATGTTCTTCGAGCAGTACAGCCACGAGCCGTACATCGCGGTGGCGCGGTTCTGGCGGATCGCCGGGATCGAGCCCTCCGAGTCCGAGCTCGCAGGCCAAGCGCCGCGGCGGCGAGGCCGCGCTGGGGGCAATGGAGCACATCTGCGGGACCGGACGTTCCTCGTCGGCGAGCGCTACACGATCGCCGACATCGCCCTCTACGCCTATACCCACGTCGCGCCGGAGGGCGGGTTCGCGCTCGAGCCTATCCGGCGATCCGGGCCTGGCTCGGCCGCGTCGCCGCCCAGCCGGGACACATCCCGATCACCGCCTGAGCTACCCGATCTCGCGGCGATCGCCGGCCGCTGCGCGTCGCCGCTACTTGCGCGCGAGCCGCTTGACGATCGGTCCCGGAATCGGGACCGGCGAGAGCTTCTGGGCCGCGGTGGCGGCGAACGCCCGCGGCTGCGCCTTTTCGATCAGCGTGCTCAGCTCGTCGCGCTCGCGCAGCGACAGGTTGCGCCGGCGACCGCGGCCGATCCGGATCAGCTCAACCAGCCGTCGACGCTCGCCCGGGTCGAGCTTGGCCAGATGCTGCTGGGCCAGCAGCAGCACCTCGCCCAACGCCAGCAGCTTCAGCATCGGCAGGCGCCGCAGCCCAGGGATCCGGCGCGAGGCGACGCCGATCACGCGATTGGTGGTGGAGGAGGGCATGTGCTTCAGTGTAGGTACCCGGCCCGGCTACCTTTGAGGGCATGGAACTGGAGCAGGCGATCCGCACCCGGCGAACCCACAAGGCATTCGCCCCCGAGCCCGTGCCCCGCGAGGTGCTCAGCGAACTGCTGGAGCTCGGCCGCTGGGCGCCGAATCATCATCTGACCAACCCCTGGCGCTTCCGGGTGCTGGGCCCGGCGGCGCTCGCACGGCTCAAGCAGGCCGCGGGGCCCGAGGCGGCGGCCAAGCTCGATCGCGCACCCACCCTGGTCGCGGTGACCTCGGTCCGGGCCGAGGATCCGGTCCAGGACGAGGAAGATCTGCTGGCCAGCGCGGCCGCGACCTACGCCGTGTTGCTCGGCGCGCATGCCCGCGGTCTGGCCGGATACTGGCGCACGCCCGAGGTGCTGCGCACCCCGCCGGGGCGCGCGGCCCTCGGCATCCCGCGAGCAGCGAGCACTTCGTCGGTCTCGTCCACCTCGGGCGGCCGCGTCAGCCCAAGGATCCGCCCGAGCGAGCGCCGCTGCGACGCGGTGGCGGAGTATCTCGACTGATGACCGCGCTCGCCTACCGCGAACGCCCGGCCGCCGGGGACGCCGCAGGGACTGCTGGTGCTCCATCACGGCCGCGGCACCAGCGAGCAGGATCTGCTGCCGCTGGCCGACGCGCTCGATCCCCAGCGCCGGCTGCACGTCGTCGCTCCGCGCGGGCCGCTGCAGCTGCCGGGATCTCCCGGCTACCACTGGTACCGCGTCCCGCGCGTCGGCTATCCGGACCCGGACACCTTCCGCGCCGCCCGCGACGCCCTGGCTCGGCTGCACGACGAGCTCTCGGCCCAGACCGGGATCCCGCTCGCCCGCGACCGTGCTCGGCGGGTTCTCGATGGGCACGGTGATGAGCTACGCCCTGGGGCTGGACCCCGACCGCCCGGCCCCGGCCGGGATCCTCGCCTTCTCCGGCTTCATCCCCACGGTCGAGGGCTGGAACCCGGACCTGGCCGGCCACAGCGGCACGCGCGTGTTCATCGCCCATGGTCGGCGGGACCCGGTGATCGACGTGTCGTTCGCTCGCACCGCCCGGGACCTGCTGCAGCCGGCAGGCTTCGAGGTCGACTACCGCGAGTCCGAGGCAGCTCACAACATCGACCCGGCCGACGTCCCGAGAGCGCGTCAACTGGCTCGATACAGTCACGGCCTGATGCGCGACGCCGTGATCTGCGAGCCCCTGCGGACGCCGGTGGGGCGCTTCGGCGGCGTGTTCCGCGACGTCCCGGCGGCCGAGCTCGCGTCGACCGTGATCTCCGCGCTGGTCCAGCGAACCGGACTGCCGCCGGAGGAGATCGACGACGTCCTGCTCGGGCAGTGCTATGCCAACGGTGACGCGCCGGCGATCGGACGCGTGGCCGCGCTTGACGCCGGCCTGCCGGTGAGCGGTCCCCGGGCTGCAGATCGACCGCCGCTGCGGCTCCGGGCTGCAGGCGGTGATCGAGGCGAGCATGATGGTTCAGACCGGCGCGGCCGACCTGGTCCTGGCCGGCGGCGCCGAGAGCATGAGCGGGGTCGAGCTGTACTCGACCTCGCTGCGCTGGGGGGCCAAGTCGGGCGGGGCGATGCTCGTCGACCGCCTGGCCAGCTCTCGCTCGAACGCCGGCGGCAGGCACCATCCCGTACCCGGCGGCATGCTCGAGACCGCGGAGAACGTCCGCCGCGAATACGGGATCCCGCGCGGAGCGGCAGGACGAGCTGGCCCTGCGCTCGCACCAGCGAGCCGTCGCGGCGCACGAGCGCGGGGACTTCGCCGAGGAGATCGTCCCGGTAGAGGTGATCCGATCGCCGCAGCGGCTCCCGGCTGGTCGACCGCGACGAGCACCCGCGCGCCGACGCGAGCTTGGAGAGCCTGGCCGAGCTCAGGCCGGTGATGGGTCGCCAGCGACCCGGACGCGACCGTCACCGCCGGCAACGCCAGCGGCCAGAACGACGGCGCGGCCGTCTGCATCGTCACCTCCGCCGAGCGCGCGCGTGAGCTGGGGCTGTCACCGTTCGCGCGGCTCGTCAGCTGGGCGGTGGCGGGAGTGCCCCCGGAGACGATGGGCATCGGCCCGGTCCCGGCGACGCGAGAAGGCGCTGCGCATGGCCGGCCTGACGCTGGAGCAGATCGATCTGATCGAGCTCAACGAGGCGTTTGCCGCCCAGGTGCTCGCGGTGCTGCGCGAGTGGGGGCTCGAGGACGACCTCGACCGCGTCAACGTCAACGGCTCGGGGATCTCGCTCGGGCATCCGGTCGGGCGCGACCGGCACGCGGATCCTCACCACCCTGCTGCGCGAGCTGCGCCGCCGCGGTCGGACGCTACGGGCTCGAGACCATGTGCATCGGCGGCGGACAGGGGCTGGCCGCGGTGTTCGAAAGCGTGAGCTGAAACGCGAGCTATGGCGCAATTGTGACCGCCCCGCGCGCGGCGTCTACCCACGCGTGACGAGCACGGTCCCGCCGATGACCAGCGCCAGGCCGATCAACCGCGCCGGACCGATCCCCACCTGATGCAGCCCGAGCCAACCAAACCGGTCGGCGACCAACGAGACCGCAAGCTGGGCGGTCACCAGCAGCGCGGTGACCCCTCCGGCGCCCAGCGGCCGCACCGCGATCAGCGAGACGATGACGATCGTCGCGCCGCCGATTCCACCCAGCGCGTACAGCGGCTTGAACGATGTCAGGCCGCCGAGCCGGGCCGGGTGGCCGATCGTCACCAGCAGCAGGCCGAGGAGCGCCACGGTGATCACGGCGCTGAGGAACGCCGCCGCCAGGTCGCCGACGTGGTTGGCCAGGGCGGCGTTGGCGGGCGGTTGCAGCGCCACGATCCCGCCGGCGACGCAGGATGCAGATGACGGCGACCGTCCGTGACATCGTCGCTCGCTTTCCCTGCACGGGCCAGAATCCCTGCCGGATCGGGCATCCGCGACGCGCCCTGGATAGCATCCGCCGCCGTGCCTGACCGAGCTCCGGAGCCGTTCGGCCTGCCTCCGACCGAGGCCAACCTCCAAGCCGCCGCTGCCGACGCTGCGGGAGGTGGTCGAGGCGCTGGCGCCCGCTCGAGCGCCGAGCCGGATCAGCCGGAGAGGAGCAGGCGGCGCACTGGATCGCCGAGCGCCTGCAGACCGCCGGCTGTGAGGCGCAGGTCGAGGAGGAGCAGTTCCTGGACGGTTACGCCAAGGTCATCGGCACGCTGGCCGCAGCGGGTGCGCTCGCCGGCGCGGCCGGGCTGACGCAGGCGCCTGCGCAGGCTTGGCGCCGCGGCGGCCGCCGCTGGTCACCGCGGCGATCGCCGATGACATCTCCAACGGCCCGCGGGTGTTTCGCCGCCTGCAGCACTCCCCCGCGCCCGACCTGGAACGTCGTCGCCCGTTGCGGCGACCGCACCGCGGAGCGCACGCTGGTCGTGCTCGCCCATCACGATGCCGCGCCGACCGGCGCGATCTTCGACGAGACCGCGCAGGTGTGGTTCGGCGAGGCCTTCCCCGGGATCATCGAGCGGATCGACACCTCACTGCCGCTGTGGTGGGCGCTGCTCGCGGCGCCGGCGCTGGTGGCCCTCGGAGCGGCCCGGCAGCGGCCGGCACTGGCTCGCGCCGGCCTGGCGGGATCGCTGCTCGCGACCGCCGTGTTCGCCGATGTCGCGCGCAGCCCGGTGTGCCCCGGCGCCAACGACAACCTGACCGCGGTCGCGGTGCTGGTGGCGCTGGCCGAGCGCCTGGCAACAGCGCTCGATCGAGGATTTGCGCGTGCTGCTGGTCTCCTGCGGCGCCGAGGAGGTGCTCCAGGGCGGGATCCACGGATTCGCAGCGCGCCACTTCCCCGAGCCTCGACCGCGAGCGGACGTGGTTTCTGAACCTGGACACCGTCGGCTCGCCACAGCTGATCATGCTCGAGGGCGAGGGTCCGGTGGTCATGGAGGACTACCACGACCGGAGCTTCCGGGATCTCGTCGCCCGAGCCGGGGAGCGCGCCGGAGCGCCGGTCAGACGCTGGATGCGCTCACGCAATTCGACCGACGGGGTGATCCCAAGCCGGGCCGGCTATCCGACCGCCACGATCGCCTCGATCAACCGCTACAAGGCGCTGTCGAACTACCACAAGCTGTCCGATACGCCGGAGAACGTGAACTACCGCACCGTGTTCCAGGCGCTGACGCTGTCCGAGGCCGTGGCGCGGGAGCTCGCCGCGAGCCCGTGGTTCGGGCGCTGAGCGGCGCTTCGAGCGCTCAGCGGTTCCAGCTCGGCGCGGCCGCGTGGGCGACGAGCACGTGCGCCCGGCCCCCGCTGAACGGGATCGTCTCCACGCTCCCGCTGGCGGGCGGGTTGAGGAACGCCCCCCGATCGGCGAGGACGGTGCCGCCATCGCGCGACAGCCCGCCGGGACCGATGTCCTGACCGCCGATCTTCAACTCGCGCAGGCGGTTGGTGATGAGGTCGATCGTCCATGTCTGCTCGGTGTCCTGTCCCTCGTAGCGCGCCAGCAGCCGGGTTCCGTCGGCGGAGAAGCTGAGCGGCACCAGTCCGTCGAGTAGGGTCGGCACGCGCAGGTGCGTGTACTGGCGCTTGTGCGTGCCGTCGCCGCGCATCAGCCAGATCTGAAAGACAGGAGCATCGTTGCGGCGCCCGGTGACGTGGTCATAGGCGATTGAGGCCGCGCCCCAGACCGGATTGAGACTGTGACCGTCGTGGGTGAGCTGGCGCTTGACCGGTGCCATCGGCACCGATCGTGAACACGTTGACGCGGCCGGCCGGGCACGGCGAGGACCCGGGTGAGATGGAGAACACGAGGCGATCGCCGAGCCCAGGCGCGAAGCTCGCGCCGCATGGATAGCCCGTGAGCGAGCGTGCGCACGGTCCAGGTGCTGGTGTCGATGATCGCCAGCGCCGAAGATCGATCCCGGGGACTGGGGGAATTGGTGAACAGCTCGAGCGGCGAGGTAGCGCGAGTCCGGCGACCAGGCCGCAGCCGACGTGCTCACCTTGCGACCGTCGAAGAAACGATGCGCCGTCTCCGGTGGCGTCGTAGACGACCAGCGCGGACCCGGTGGACCCGAACAGCGACGCCGCGACCAGCTCCCGCCGGGCGCCAGCGCGGGCTGGTCTCCGGGGCCGAGGCGCCGACGATGAGTCCCATCGGCGTTCGGCGAGCCAGACCTGATCCGGGTTTCCGTTACCGCCCACGTAGGCCAGCTTGGCCGGGACCGACGGAGCGGCAGTCCCACGCGACGCCGCCGTGCAGCGGCGGCAAACACCACCACGCAGGTCAGGCGCAGATCAGCACGCGGCAATCTCACTCACCTTCCGCAATCTAACCCAGCCCCCGGCGGGAAGTAGGCTGCTCGACGTGCCCGCCGCCTCCGAGCTCACGCTCCCGAGCTTCGACCACACCGATCCGCAGCTGCGCGGCGATCGCTACCGCAGCGCGATGGAGAGCCTCCGGGGCCACGAGGACTGGCTCGCCGCCAACCCCTACGGCTACACCGTGCTCGACCGCGAGTCCGGGGAGTTCTTCTTGCGCAGCAAGGACGCGGTGTTTCCCGGGCTGACGATCGGCGAGCTGTTCGGCATCACCGACGGTCCCCTGCACGAGGAGATCGTCCGCAACATCATCAACGTCAACGGCGCCGATCACCGGCGGCTGCGCAACCTGGTCAATCCCGCCCTGGCCCCGCGCCGCGTGGACCGCTACCGCCCGGCGATGCGCCGCTTCCTCGAGCGAGCTGCTGCCGGCGCTCCCGGCGGACGGACGGCTCGAGTTCATCGAGGAGTTCGCCAAGCCGTATCCCTCGCTGGTCATCGCCGAGGTGATGGGCGCGCCGCTGAGCGGATGCGCCCCGGCTGCATCACTTCTCCAACTGGATCCAGCGGCAGTTCGATCCGACCAGCCTGACCACCGAGCGCGCGCAGATCGAGCAGGCGGTGCGGGAGTTCTACGAGTACGAGGACGCGCTGATCGCGCGCACCGGCGCCACACGCCCAGGCGATGACCTGATCACCGACCTGATCGCCGCCGAGGAACACGGCGACCGGCTCGACCACGACGAGCTGCGCAACCTCGTGCTCAACATCCTCGTCGGCGGCGTCGACACCAGCCAGAGCCAGCTCGCCCACGCCGTGCGCCTGCTCGCCGAGCATCCCGAGCAATGGGAGCTGTTGCGCGCCGACCCCCACGGCCTGGCGCTGGCCGCAGTCGACGAGGCCCTGCGGGTCGAGCCGATCACGCCGTTCACCGCGCGGATCACCACCGCCGAGGTCGAGCACCGGGGCGTCAGCTTCCCGGCCGGAACGATCGTGCTCGTGTCCGCCTGGCACGCGAACCGGGAGGGCGCGGGCGGCGGCCGGTTCGACATCACCGCCGATCGGGGCCGCGACCGCGTGCTGACCTTCGGCGCCGGCATCCACTACTGCGTCGGCGCCAACCTGGCCCGGGCGGAGATGCAGGAGGGCACTGGCCTTTCTGGCCGAGCGGGTGAGCTCGCTCGGCCCTCGACGGCGAGCCCGAGTTCGGGACCCCGTCAGGGATCTACGGGCTGCGAGCGGCTGCCGCTGCGCGTGGCCTGAACCGCCCAGACGTGGCTACGATGCGGCCGCTAGGCCGCAGCCGCGAGAGCCGCGCCGTCGCGGGCGCAACCACAGCGCGTCGTCTCCGAGCGGGACGCGCACGGCGCCGCCCTCGGCCGCCAGCTCGATCAGCGCGCGCTCGGCCTGCACGCGGTCCGGCGGGTCGTTGCCCTCGGCCAGCAGCGACGCCACCTCCTGCGTGGTCAGACCGTGGCTGAAGTGCTCCAGCAGCGGCGCGCGGCGTCGGAGGGCGCGGAGCGCCGGGTCAGCGTCGGATCGAGGTTCGCGATCAGCACGTCGTAGGCCTCGACCGGCTGAAAGCCGCCGGCGACCAGGCGCGTCGTCGCCGCGCTCGAACACCAGCGAGGGGGCGGTGAAGCGAACCGGCCCGTCCGTGGTGGCCGTCTTGCCCTGCAGCTCCGCCGGCGAGCCCGCAGCGCCGTGCGGGACTCGGCGCGATCGCGCTCGTAGGCGGCGCTGACCTCCGGCGAGTCCAGCATGCCGATGACCCGCGCGGCGTCGATGCCCGGCAATCACGCGCAGCACCTGCTCGAGTTGCCGATCGTCGTCGAGCAGCAGCGGCGTGGTGAAGTTGGCCAGCTGCAGCGCTCCGAACACGGCCCACTCCGAACCGGGATGGACGATCCGCGCGGCCACCACGGCGCGGCAGGCTCGCGCGGTGGCGCTGAGCCGTTCCTTCGGAGCCGGGCGCGAACGGCATTCCGTAGCGCCGGAAGCTGATCTGTCCGAGCGCGCCGCGCACCGGGCGTGTAGCCACGGGCCGCGTACTGGCGTGCGTCCTCGGTCAGGCCGATCAGCACGAGGCGCCAATCCAGCTGGTCGCCGTAGCGCCACTCCAGCACGCGCAGGGCCGGGCGCTCCGAATACGCCCACGGGCACGCGGGATCGCTGTACAGGGTGGCTGAGATCAATCCGTTGATGCCTCAATTATATGCGCCATGCCCGCGCCGGGTCCCCGGGCCTCCGGCGCCAGCGTGGCCGCGCGGTGCACCTCGGCGGCGTTGAAGCCCGCCGCGAGCAACGCGGCGCGGGCCTGCCGTCGCGTCGCCCCAGTGCAGGGACACCGGCCCGCGCACGAACGCCGAGAGCAGCACCCGGAAGACGCGGACCTGCGCCGTCTGTGCGTCGCCGATGTGCAGATCGGAGAGGTAGCGCCCGTGCGCGAAGCCTCGCCAGCGCGACCGCGAAGCGCCGCCACAGCTTGCCACCTCGTCCCCGGGCAGGTAGCCGAGCAGGCCCTCGGTGATGATCGCCAGACCCCGATCGCGGGCGCAGCTCGCCGGCCAGCGCGCCGATGCTGTCGGGCCCGTCATCCCGCAGCGCGTCGACCTCCTCCACGCGATGGGTGCGCGCTCAGCGAGTTCATCCGCTCCAGGGCCCGGCGCTTGCGCGCCGCCATCTCCGGGCAGGTCGGCCTCGACGTAGGTGATCCGATCCCCGTAGCGCTGGGTGAATCGCCAGCCGCGCGGCGAGAGCCCAGCAAGCGACCTCGATCACCTGCGTGATGCCGTGCTCCTCGATCGCCTGCTCGCAGCAGCTTGTCGATGGCCAGATGGCGGGCGAGCAGGTAGTGCTCGAGCGAGGCTCCGCCAAGCGCGCGTGAGAACATCAGCACCGGACGCAGCGATTCGTACAGACGCCCGGCCCTCGAGCGAGGAGAGCTCGGGGTGGGAGAGCCCGTTGCGCGCCCAGACGTAGCCGGTGTAGTGCGCGGTGGGGCTGATCCTGCCTGAATCGCTCATTCCTGGCTCTCCTCGAGGCGCTCCAGCAGCGCCGCCTGGGCCGGGTTGATCTTCTCCCGCGCCAGCGGGAGCGAGAACCATTCGGCTCGATCGACCTCGGGGATCTCGATCATCTTGCCCGACCGCGGTGGCCACTCGAACGGGAACGTGTTGCTCCTCACCTCGCCGACGTCGAGATCGCCGGCCAGGGCGAACGCGCGCACCCGCTTGCCGGACTTCTGCCTGATCTCGCCGAGATCGACCACCTCGCCATCGGGCGCGAGCCGTTCCCAGCTCCTCCTCGAACTCCCGGCGGGCGGCGGCCAGCGGCTCCTCGTCGGGTTCGTACTCCCCCTTGGGGATCGACCATGCGCCCAGGTCCCGTCGCGCCCAGGCCGGCCCTCCGGGGTGAACCAGCAGCACCTGGAGCTCACCGTCGCGCCGGCGGTGCAGCAGGATGCCGGCACTGCGGCGCGTCGATCGGCTGCGGGGCTGGCGGCGGCAAACCGCCGCCAATACTGCCGATGCCGCGGATCCGGCGCTCAGCCGAGCTCGAGCCGAGTATCCCTGGTAGATGACCGGAGGACCCCAGTCGTGGCGCTCGCGCTCCCATTGAAGCTGAAAGCCGGCGCGGCGATAGAGGTGCCCGGCCGCCCGCAGGGCGCTGAAGGTCTCGAGCTCCAAGCGATGAAGGCCATCGGCCCGGGCGTGAGTCGATCAGCTCGCCGAGCAGTGCACCTCCCCATCCCTGCCCGCGCAGCGAGCGATCGAGGACAAACCACCGCACCTGCCCGACACCGCCCCCCTCGTGGGTCAGCCCGAGCGCCCCGCTGAGCTGGCGCTCGCCGTCGATCAGCCACACCGCTCCTCCAGCCGCGGGCCAACCGGCGGCCACGGCCTTGCGGATGTTGGCGGCAACGGCGTTCACGAACGCCTGGTTGCGCCCGAATTCAGGGAGATAGACGCGGAAATGCAGATGCGCGATTGCGTCAGCGTCGCCGTCGCCCAGCTGGCGACGGACCGCCTGGTGCTGAGGCTTCGATTCGGCGGGCGTGGTCTGCATGCCGGCAGTGTTCCGAAGCCGATTGATCTTTGCAATACACATATCCGCTTTCACATATCTCGATATATGATTAATCGATCGATCTCCGCCAGCTTCGGTACTTCGAGGCCGTGGTGCGCCACCGGCATTTCACTCGCGCCGCAGACGAGCTGCACGTGGCCCAGTCTGCGGTTTCGCATCACGTCAAGACGCTCGAGCAGGAGCTCGGCATCATGCCCTGCTGCAGCGCACCACGCGCTCGGTCGGCGCGACCCAGGCCGGTGAGCTGGTCGCGGCCCGAGCGCGCGCGGTGATGACCGAGACTGAGGCGCTGCGAGCCGAGATCGACGAGCTGCGCGGGCTGATCCGGGGGCAACTCTCGCTCGGAGCGATGCTGTTCGGCGGCGAGCTTGATATCCCGGCCCTGCTGGCTGAGTTCTCGGCCCGCTTTCCCGGAGTCGAGATCGAGCTCCGGGAGGGCACCGCGCAGAGGATGCTCGGCATGCTCCGGGACGGCAGCCTCGACATCACCTTCGCCCTCGAGGCGGGCACCCAGCCTGAGATCGAACGGGTGGAGCTCTCCCGCGAGGAGCTGGCGCTGGCCATGAGTCCGGATCACCGGCTCGCCGGGACTGGACCCGTGTCCCTCGAGGCGCTGCGCGACGAACCGTTGATTGCCTTCGGCCGCGGTGCATCCACCCGCCGCCGCGTCGACGACGCGCTGGCCGCGGCGGGAGTGCGCCCGCGGATTGCGCTCGAGGCCAATGACCTGGCCCTCGTCCGCGCGCTGGTCGCGCGGGGACTCGGACTGGCGATTCTCCCCCGTTCGTTCCTTGAACGCCCCGGCGACCCGATTTCGCTCAGCGTGCTCACGCCGCCGCTGCACCTGGCCGTGGTCCTGTGGTGGCAGCGGGGCCGCCGGCTCTCGCCCGCGGCCCGCGCCTTCGTCGACTTCGCCCTCGGCTCCCGGGTCGGGATCGCCGGCCTCGGGCCGCTAGGGCTCGATTCTGCATTCCCCCTTGCCGTGCACGACACAGCGGCTAAGCTCGCTACCTTGCTGGATCCCGCCTCCACCGCCGCGCCGGCGGCGGTGGCAGTCTGATTGTCAGGCCACTGTCAGCCAGCGTTTCTGACAATCCTGCCCTCGGGGCTCAGCTCGAACCAGACGCGGACGGAGGTACCGCCCGATGAGATCACTCGCCAGATGGTGCTTCACCCACCGGATCATCGTCCTGATCTGCTGGGTTGCGGCCGTGGCCGGCGCGAACGCGATCTCAGGTGCGGTCGGAACCTCCTACACCGACAACTTCAAGCTGCCGCATACGCAGAGCTTTGACGCCATCAGGCTGCTGCAGCGCAACGTCCCGAAGGCCTCCGGCGATACCGAACAGCTCGTGATCGGCGTCAAGCACGGCCGGGTCACCGACCCCGCGGTGCGCACACGCGTTGACAGCCGTGCTTGCGCGACGTGGCCCGCCAGCCGACACGTCTCGGTCGTGCAGTCGCCCTACGCGCCGCTTTCCGGCGCGCCAGATCTCGCCCTCGGGCCAGGTGGCGTTCGCCAACGTGACCTTCGACGTTCAGTCGAACAAGGTCTCGCAGGCGACAGGCCAAGGCCTTCGTTCGCTCGGGTCACCGGAGCGTCGGGCGGCGGCGTCCAGTTCGAGCTGGAGGGCCAGATCGCGCAGAACGGCGAACCGCCACGCGGCGGCTCGAGCAGCCTCTTCTTCGGCTTTATCTTTCGCCGCCGTCGTGCTGTTCATCGTCTTCGGCTCGTTCCTGGCCATGTTGCTGCCGCTGTTGACCGCCGGGGTGTCACTCGGGACCGGGATCGCCGTCGTTGGCCTGCTCACCCACGTGATCAACATGGCGTCGTTCTCCGACCAGCTGGCGCTGCTGATCGGGCTCGGGGTCGGCGTCGACTACGCCCTGTTCATCGTCACCCGCTACCGCCAGGGCGTGCTGCGCGGATTGACCGCGGAGCAGGCCGTGGTCGAGGCGCTTGACACCTCGGGCCGGGCCGTCCTCTTCGCCGGGGTGATCGTCTGCATCGCCATGCTCGGGATGTTCGCCCTCGGCGTCAGCTTCCTCTACGGCGTCGCGGTGGCGGCATCGGTCACCGTGCTGTTCACGGTGATCGCCGCGTTGACCCTGCTGCCCGCGCTGCTGGGCTTCTTCGGGCGGTTCGTCCTGCGCCGCCGGGAACGGCGGGCGCTGCGCGAGCACCAGCTGTCGACGACCGACGAGTCGCCGCGCTGGGCGCGCTGGACGGGCATCCTGCAGCGCCGGCCCGGCCGCCTTCGCCGCCGCTCTCGGCCGGAGTGATGATCCTCATCGCGATCCCGTTCCTCGGGATGCGCCTCGGCTCGGCCGACGCCGGCAGCGACCCGGCCAACACCACGACCCGCAAGGCCTACGACCTGCTGGCCAAGGGCTTCGGACCGGGCTACAACGGTCCGCTGCAGCTCGTCGCCCAGGTGCAGTCCCCGGCCGCAGCGGGCCGCGTTCATCCGAGTCCGACCACGCGGTGGCGGCCACGCCCGGCGTCGTCGGGGCGACGCCGGCGCGCTTCCTTCCCGGCGTCAACGGCCATCCGGGAGTCGCGCTGGCCGAGATCTATCCGAAGGGCTCACCCCAGGACGCCTCCACCGCGGACCTGCTGCACACGGTGCGCAACCAGGTCGTGCCCGCGCAGCACGCGCGGCACCGGCGTGACCGTGCTCGTCGGCGGCAACACGGCGATCTTCGACGACTTCTCGCACGTGCTCTCGCGAAAGCTGCCGCTGTTCATCGGCGTGGTGGTGCTGCTGAGCTTCCTGCTGCTGATGGCCGTGTTCCGGAGCATCCTGATCCCGCTGACCGCAGCCGCTGATGAACATGCTCTCGGTCGGCGCGGCGCTCGGCATCGTCACCGCGGTGTTCCAGGACGGGTTCGCCGCGTCGTTGCTCGGCATCAAGACCGGTCCGATCGAGGCCTTCCTACCGGTGCTGATCTTCCCGATTCTGTTCGGCCTCTCGATGGACTACGAGGTGTTCCTGATCAGCCGCGTCTACGAAGAGTGGCATCGGCGCCGCGACAATCGTGAGGCGGTCGCCCACGGACTGGCGGCCACCGGACGGACGATCACGGCAGCGGCCGCGATCATGGTGCTCGTGTTCGGCGCCTTCGTGCTCGGCGGCGAGCGCGTGATCGAGCTGTTCGGGATCGGGCTGGCCAGCGCCGTGCTGCTCGATGCGCTGATCGTCCGCTCGGTGCTCGTCCCCGCGCTGATGCTGATGTTCGGCGACGCCAACTGGAAGCTGCCGAGCGTTCCTCGACCGCATGCTTCCGCACTTCCGGATCGAGGGCAGCGAAGACCGGCTCCCGGGCCCGCCGCCGGCGGTAGATTCCGGGCTGCCCGAGCCCGCGGCCGGCTAGGGCTACCCCTCGACCGGCTCTTCGGTGACGTCGCGCGCGACCAGCGCGGCGTAGAGGCCGCCGCGCTCGAGCAGCTCCTCGTGGGTCCCCCGCTCGGCGATCCGCCCTTCGCTGAGCACGACGATCTGCTCGGCGTCGCGGATCGTCGACAGGCGGTGGGCGATGGTGATCGTCGTGCGCCCCTCGGCGAGGCGCTCGAGCTCGGCCTGCACCGCCCCCTCGGTCTGGGTGTCAAGCGAGCTCGTGGCCTCGTCGAGCACGAGCACGGGAGGATTGCGGAGAATCGTCCGGGCGATCGCCATCCGCTGCTTCTCGCCGCCGGAGAAGCGGTATCCCCGCTCGCCGACGACGGTGTCGTAGCCCTCGGGCAACGAGGCGATCAGGTCGTGGATGCGGGCGGTCCGCGCGGCGTCCTCGATCTCCTCATCGCTGGCCTCGGGCCGAGCGAAGCGCAGGTTCTCACGGACGCTGGCAGTGGAACAGATACGTCTCCTGGGAGACCACGCCGACGGTGGCCGCCAGCGAGTCCAGCGATGCCTCGCGAACGTCCACGCCGTCGATCGTGACCCGCCCGGCCTGCGGCTCATACAGCCGCGCCACGAGATAGCCGAGCGTCGTCTTGCCCGCGCCGGTCTCCCCCACCACCGCCGTGCGCGTGCCCGCCGGAACCACCAGATCGATGTCCCGCAGCGTCCATCGATCCTCGCTGGCCTCTGCCATAGCGGAACGAGACCCCTTCGAAGCGCACCTCGCCCAGCACCTCGTCGGGCCGCAGCTGCACTGGATGTTCGGATTCGACGATCTCGACCGGCAGATCGAGGTACTCGAAGATGCGGTCGAACAGGGCCAGCGAGGACTCGATGTCGGCGCCGGTCGAGAGCAGGCTCTGGATCGGGAACAGCAGCCGGGTCTGCAGTGCGGTGAACGCGACCACGGTCCCGATCGAGATCGCGTGTCCACCGTGCACGAAGCTCTGGCCGGCGATCCAGTAGACCAGCGCCGGCTGGATCGCGAACACCATCTGGATCGTCGACATCACCCAGCGACCGGCCATCCGCGAGCGAACCTCGATCTCGGCGATGTCCCGCGAGTCATCGGTGAAGCGCTCAGCCAGATCGCCGCCGCGCCCCATCGTCTTGCCGAGCATGATCCCTGACACCGACAGCGACTCCGAGACCAGCGAGGAGAGGTCGGCCAGCCGGCTCTGGCGCTCGGTGGTGATCTTCCGCCGCACCTGGCCGACGCGCCGGGTGAGCCACACGAACGGCGGCACGAACACCAGCGACACGGCCGCCAGGCGCCAGTCGAGCAGCACCATCGCCACCAGCGTGGCGATCACCGTGGTCGCGTTCTGCGCCACCGAGGTGGCGGTGGTGGTGACCACGGAGTCGATCCCGCCGATGTCGTTGGCGATCCGCGACTGCACCTCGCCCGTGCGCGTGCGCGTGAAGAACGCCAGCGACATCCGCTGCAGGTGGCGGTAGACCTTAGTCCGCAGGTCGTGCATGACCTTCTGGCCGATCACGTTGGAGATGTAGGTCTGCCAGACGCTGATCGCGCCGGTGGCGACCGAGATGCCGATCATCCCCAGCACCAGCTCGGTCAGCAGCCCGCCGTTGCGATGGGGTAGCGCGTTGTCCAGCACCGAGCGCAGCAGAAACGGCGAGATCATGCCCAGACCCGAGGAGAAGATGATCAGCCCGATAACCGCGGCCAGGCGCATTCGGTAGGGCTTGAACAGCGCGAGGACCCGGCCCCGGTCACGCTCCCGGTCGGGATCCATCAGACCCGGCGCATCTGGCCTGCCGGCGCCACGCACGGGCCCCCCTGCCGCCGGGCGTCGCGCCATGGGCGGCGCGGAATCCATGTCCACCAGATGCTCATGTTGCTGTCCATGATGACAGCGGCGACCCCGGCTCCGTTCAGGCGCGCCTGCATCCGGGCGCAAACCCGACGTTGCATACTGATGATCATGTCCGGAGCTGCGATCGGTCTGGCGGTGTCGGTCTTGCTGGCCTGCGCGGTCGAGGCCGTCGAGGCCCTGACCATCGTGCTCGCGGTCGGGACGACTCGCAGCTGGCGCTCAGCGCTCTATGGCGTCGGGGCCGCCGTCGCGGCGCTGGCCGTGGTGGTGGCGGCGCTTGGTCCGGCATTGACCGCGCTGCCACTGAATGCGCTGCGGGTCGGCGTCGGTGGCCTGCTGCTGGTGTTCGGGCTGCAGTGGCTCCGTAAGGCGATTCTGCGCGCAGCCGGCCTCAAGGCGCTGCATGACGAGGCGGCGCTATTCGTGGAGGGCACCGAGGCCGCTCGCGCCGCCGGAGCCCGGGCCGGGTCCGGTATCGACGGCTACTCGTTCGCGATCTCCTTCAAGGGCGTGTTCCTCGAAGGCCTCGAGGTCGCATTCATCGTGCTGACCTTTGGCGCCAACCAGCATCAGATTCCGCTGGCGGCGGCGGCGGCTGGCGTCGCCGTGGCGCTCGTCGTCGGCGCGGGTGTGGCGGCGCGGGCACCGCTGGCTCGCGTGCCCGAGAACACGATGAAGTTCGGCGTCGGCGTGATGCTGACCTCGTTCGGGACCTTCTGGGGCGCTGAGGGCGCCGGGGTCTCCTGGCCCGGTGCGGACGCATCGTTGCTGGCCATCATCCCGAGTGTGCTGCTGTTCGCCGTCGCCATGGTGTTGTGGCTGCGGCGCGCGGCGCCCTCCCACGCCACCCGCCCACGGAGCCCGGCGTCGGAGACGGCGTGACCTTCCTCGAGCGCGCAGTCCGCGGGATCTGGGACTTCATCGTCGGTGATGACTGGGCGACGGCGCTGGGCGCCGCGGTGGCGTTGGCCGTGACGGCCGTGATCGCCGGTGCGGGCGTCAACGCGTGGTGGTTCATGCCGGTGGCGGTGGCCGCGCTGCTGGCGCTGTCGTTGTGGCGCGCCATGCGCTGATCCGCGGCTCGACGAGTCCCGGGCCCGCGCAGGCGTTGGCCCAGCGGTGGCTCCCAGCGCGCAAACCTGAAACGATCCCCGCGATGAGCACCACCGAGGATCAGCCAAAGCGGGAAACGTTGACTTCCGCCAAGTCCCACCTCCGCCATGCGGCACCGGATGTTCCGCTCGGCGGCACCCCGTTTCCGCCGATCGCGGATTACGCATTCCTGTCGGACTGCGAGACGGTGGCGCTGGTCGCCCCGAGTGGCAACGTCGAATGGATGTGCCTACCTCGCGTGGACTCTCCCAGCGTGTTCGGCGCGATGCTCGACCGCGATGCGGGCGCGTTCCGAATCGGACCGCTGGGCGTGGCGGTTCCGAGCTCGCGCCGTTACCTGCCCGGGACGATGGTGCTCGAGACCAGCTGGGCCACGGGTGCCGGCTGGGTGATCGTGCGCGACGTACTGCTGATCGGCAACTGGCACCACGAGGACGAGCGCTCGCATACTCACCGGCGCGCGCCCACCGACTACGACGCCGACCACGTGCTGCTGCGCACGGTGCGCTGCGTCAACGGCGAGGTCGAGATCGCGCTCGACTGCGAGCCGGTGTTCGACTATGGCCGCCTGCCCGTCACCTGGGAATACACCGGGTCCGGCTACCACGAGGGAACCGCCACCGCGGAGGGCTGTGATGTCAAGTTGAAGCTGACCACTGACCTGCGGCTCGGCTTCGAGGGCTCGCGGGCGACCGCTCGCCACCGGATGAAGGAGGGCGAGCAGATCTACTGCGCGCTCTCCTGGAGTGAGCACGAGCCCCCCCAGGATCTCGACGAGGCCTACCACCGCCTGGTCTGGACCGCCCACCACTGGCAGCACTGGCTCGACCGCGGCAACTTTCCCGACCACCCGTGGCGCACCTTTCTCCAGCGCAGCGCGCTGACGCTGAAGGGACTGACCTACGCCCCCACGGGCGCCCTGATCGCCGCGGCCACGACGTCACTGCCGGAGAGCCCCTACGGCGAGCGCAACTGGGACTACCGCTACAGCTGGATTCGGGACTCCACGTTCATGCTGTGGGCGCTCTACACCCTTGGTTTTGACTGGGAGGCCAACGACTTCTTCTATTTCATCGCCGATGTCGCGGGCGGGAAGGAGGACCTGCAGGTCATGTACGGCGTCGGCGGCGAGCGCCAGCTCGACGAGCACGAGCTCGATCACCTCGCCGGCTACGAGGGCGCGCGTCCGGTGCGGATCGGCAATGACGCCTACCAGCAGCAGCAGCACGACGTCTGGGGCGCGCTGCTGGACTCCGTATATCTGCACACCCGCTCACGTGACAGCCTCGACGAGCGCGTCTGGCCGATCCTCAAGCGCCAGGTCGAGATGGCGATCGAGAACTGGCGCAATCCCGACCGCGGAATCTGGGAGGTCCGCGGCGAGCCCAAGCATTTCACCTCGTCGAAGATCTTCTGCTGGGCGGCCTGCGACCGCGGATCGCGTCTGGCCGAGCTGCGCGAGGATTGGGAGCACGTCGAGCGCTGGCGCACCGCTGCCGAGGAGATCCATGCCGACGTGTGTGAGAACGGCGTCGATGACCGCGGCGTCTTCGTCCAGCACTACGAGACGACCGCGCTCGATGCGGCGTTGCTGTTGCTGCCCCTGCTTCGCTTCCTGCCGCCCGACGACGAGCGGGTCCGCAACACCGTCTTCGCGATCGGGGACGAGCTGACCGAACACGGCCTCGTCCTGCGCTACCGCACCGAGGAGACCGACGACGGCATGAGCGGAACCGAGGGAAGCTTCTTGATCTGCTCCTTCTGGCTGGTCTCGGCCTATGCCGAGATCGGCGAGATCGACCGCGCTCGGAGCATGTGCGAGCGGGTCCTCGGCTTCGCCAGCCCCCTGGGGCTCTACGGGGAGGAGGTCGACCCGCAGACGGGGCGCCATCTGGGCAACTTCCCCCAGGCGTTCACGCACCTCGCGCTGATCAACGCGGTGATGCACGTCATACGTGCCGACGAAGAGGTCGCGATGCAGCGCTCACCCTGGAGCGACTGGCGCTAACCAGACCTCAGGCTCGCACGTCGGACGCGGCCGCGGCGAGGAAATCCATGAAGGCACTGACGCAGTCGCTGACCTCACCGACGGCCGAACGCAGCACGAACCAGGGCCGTGCCGGCGGCAGGCCCGCCAGCGCGAGCTCGCCCAATAGCTCCGAGCGCAGCTCAGTCTCAACCGCCGCCCGTGAGAGCAGGGAGATGCCCAGTCCGGCTCGTGCCGCCTGGCGGATGGCGCCGTTTGACCCGAGCGTCAGCGTCGGCGGGTGGAGGTTGTGCGCGGCCAGGAATTGCTCGTTCAGCGCACGGGTGCCCGAGCCCGGTTCGCGCAGCAGCCAGGTCCGGTCCGACACTGCCGTCGCCGGTACCGGCGCGTCTGCGCACAGCGGATCCTCACGCGAGGTGATGCAGACGATGTCGTTGCCGGCCAGGGGCTCGGCCACCAGCCGGCCGTCGCTCGGGGGCGTGCCCGTGATCGCCACGTCCGCCTCGTGGCGAAGGATGCGATCGATCACATAGTGGCGATTGCCGACGTCGAGGGTCAGCGTCACCCCTGGGTGCAAGGCGGCGAAGGAGCGCATCAGCGGGGGCACAAACGACTCCGCCGCTGTCGTCACCGCGACGATCTGCAGACGCCGCGCGGCAACGGCCGCGGCCTCCTGGGCGGCCCGACGCCCGCGCGCCAGCAGACCGATCACGTCCTCGGCATAGGGAGTGAAAACCAGTCCCGCGGGGCTGGGCTTGATCCCTCGCCCGGAGCGCTCGAACAGCTCGCAATCGAGCTCCCGGCCCAGCGCGGCGATGGCCGATGACACCGAGGGTTGGGTGACCACCAGCTCATCCGCAGCCGCGGTCACCGACCCGCCACGGATGACAGCCAGGAATGCGGTCAGCTGGGTGAGAGTTATAGCCACCATGTTTAGGGTAATGGCAAACGCATAGGTTCTGCTAGGGTCGCCGCGGTGGAAATCGAAGTCACGGTCGGGGGGGAAGAGGATGTCGACTCGCTCGAGCCGCTCTGGAAGGGAATGCTCGAGCACCACCGCGCGGTCGTTTCCGAGCCGTGGCCTGTCCGCGAGGCCGAGCAGTCCTGGGCGCTACGACGCCGGCAGTATCTGGGCTGGCTCGCTGAGCGGAGCGGCTTTTTGTTGCTCGCGCAGGCCGCGGGTATCGCTTCTCCGGTCGGATATTGCTTCTGCGAGTTGACCCAGTTCGGTCCCACGTTCGACCTCGGTGAGCGAGTCGGGGATGTCGGATCACTGGCGGTGGCGCCGGAGGCCCGGGGCGCCGGGGTCGGAACGGCGCTGCTGCGGGCCTGCCGGGCTGAATTGGCGCGCCGCGGCATCGCCCATTGGTCGATCGGCGTCGTGGAGGGCAACCAGGGCGCGCTGGCGCTCTACGAGCGTGAGGGGTTCAGGCCCTTGTCCCGCATCCTGCTGGCCCCCGTCGACGCACGCTGAGGCTCGCTCGCCGGCGGACGCCACTCCATCACCACGTGCGGGCCGATCTCCGGCAGTTCGAAGCGACCCGAGATCGGTGTGAAGCCGGCCCGTTGATACAGCGATAGCGCTGGGATCCGTGCGTTGCACCACACGCGCTGCGCCTTCTGGGCCTGCGCGTGGCCCAGGAGGGCCTGGAGCACCGCGGCGCCGGCGCCGCGGCCGCGGGCGTGTGGCTCGGTGGCCATCCCTCGCACCCGCCACGAGTCCCTCCCATCAGGGTCGCGTCCGATGAATCCGACTGAGATCAGTTCATCACCCGCAAAGGCGCCAACCGCAAACGCGCCGGCGGGCTCGTGTTCGGCCAGTTCGGCCCCGCTCTGGTGCCGACGCAGCACGGCCTGGCGCAACCCCCGTGTCCGGACGAGGGGAATCCGGCTGACCACGATCTCGACCTTGGAATCGATGCCATCAGGGTACGGCGCTGCTCACACGGCGCCGATGACCAGGCCGACGATCAGGGTGGCGATCGTGCTCCAGACGATCGCCGTTGCGATCAGACGCTGATCGAGGCCGTACGCGTGGCCCACGAGCAGGGAGTTGATTGCGCTGGGCATCGCCGCCTGCAGCAGATAGGTCCTCGGAAGCACGACGATCGTCGCGGACACGAGCGTGAGCAGCAGCGGCGCCACGAGCAGTCGCAGGCCCACTGCGATCAGCACCCGCCGGTCCGGCCACTCCAGCAGGGGCGCCGCATCCTCGCGGCGCTCGGCCGACAGGTTCACCCCGACGACGAAGAACCCCAGCGGCAGCAGCGCGGCGACGACGAACCTGGATGCGTGGACGAGGAGCGACGGCGCCAGCGAAGCCGGTGCCAGCAGACCGGCCACGACTGCAAGCAGCGGCGGATTGCGGACCAAGAATGACCGTGCCCGTGCTCTGGCCCCCTCACCCGCACGCGATCCGAATGCCGCGCCGACGCCGAAGCCGGCGATGAACAGCATCGGCCCGCTGACCAACTGGTCGTAGGCGATGGCCGTGCCGAGCTGCCGGGGACCGATCAGGGTGACCGTCATCGGTAGGCCCAGGTAACCCGTGTTCACCAGGATCACGCTGCATATCAGCGCCCCGATCTCGGGCCGCGAGAGCCGCAGGCGCCGCCCTGCGTATCCCGCCGCCGCCCCGGCCACACCGATCGCGATGTAGGCGAAGACCAGGCCGGTCCCGGCGGCGACCGTGACGTGCAGGTGCGCGATGTTGACGAACGACACGAACGGCACCAGCGCGTAGAGCATCAGCTGCAGGATTCGGCCGTGCGAGCGTGGGAGCCCGGCGCGTGTGCCGCTCGCTGGACACGCCCACGGCAACCGCGATCAGCACCGCGAGGGCGACGATCACCACCGGTGATCGCCGCCATTGTCGTGTCGGGCCTCATGCGGGTTCATGTGGTTTGATCGCCCGATGACGAAGGCAGGTGAACCGGAGCAGCTCCGCGTGCGCGTCGGCGAGTTGACGATCGCAGCGCTGGCCTGGGGGCGGGACGACGCGCCGTTGGCACTATGCCTGCACGGCTACCCCGATACTCCCTGGACGTGGCGACACCTGGGTCCGCAGTTGGCCGACCGCGGGTGGCGTGTCGTCGCTCCGTACTCGCGCGGATATGCCCCCAGTGACCTGGCACCGGACGGAAACTACGAGGTCGGCAGCGCTGGCGCGCGATGTCGTCGGGCTCCACGACGCCCTGGGCGGCGACCGCCGCGCCGTGCTGATCGGGCACGACTGGGGCGCGGTCACGGCGTATCTGCTCGCCGCCCAGCGTCCGGAGCTGTTCCGCCGCGTGGTGACGCTGGGCATCCCGCCCGTTCGGCTTGTGGCGGCGATTGCCGGACGCCCGGCTCGGCTGCCGCGTGAGCTGGCCGCTGCTCGCCCGCCAGCTGCGCATGAGCTGGTACATGTTCTTTCAGCTGCTGCCCGGGATCTCCGAGCGGGCGCTGCCCCGGTTGATCCCGCTTCTGTGGGAGGCCTGGTCGCCGGGCTACGCAGCCGAGGACGACGTGCAGCACGTGCTGGCAGCGCTGGCCGACCGACGGCATCGAACCGCGGCCCTGCGCTACTACCGGGCGCTGCTACTGCCCTGGAATCGGCGGGCGGCGTATGCCGAGCAGCGTCCGTGGTTGCTGCGCGCGCCGCGCGCGCCGTTGCTCTACCTGCATGGCGAGCGGGACGGCTGCATGCAGGCGGCGGTCGCTCGCCGCGGGGCCGAGCTCCTGCCGGCCGGAAGCCGCTTTGAGCTGATGGCCGGCGTCGGCCATTTCCTTCAACTGGAGGATCCGGACGGGGTGGGAGAGCGGATCGCGGCCTTCATCGCCGGCCGACTGAACGCGATGTTTAGCCGAGTCACGGAATCGGTAATAACCTGGTCGTACGACCGAGGAACTGCGCCCCCACTTCCTCGGTCACTCCGGGAGGGCCCAGATGGATCTGGGCCCTCCCGGGGTACCTTTTCCCTCTGACGCCCGGCGCGGCTGGCGCTCATGGCGCCCCGGACTGAGTCAGACGCAGCGCGCCCCACTCGCGCCCCCGGGCGGCCGCCTGCGCCACCGTGCCCGCCTCGGCCAGCCCGAACGTGAACGCGGCCGCGAACGAGTCACCCGCAGCCGTAGCTGTCGCGAGGCTCGCCCGGCAATCGGGGCCGGCTCCCAGCGCCCGCTCGACTCGCCCCACCAGGCGCCTCCCGGCGCGCCCTCGGTGGCCACCATCAGCCTCGCCCGCTCGCCGACTCGCTGCGCCATCGTCAACCTCGTCGGGGTCGTGGGCGCTGTAGACCAGCGCATCGATCGGCACTCCCTCGCCCTGCAGCGCCGCACCGCCGCGCGGTGAGGCGACCAGGACCCGCGCGCGGCGAGCGCGCTCGAGCGCCTCGCGGTCCCCGGCGGTGAAGTAGACCCCGTCGGCCTGCTCGAGCAGCTCCCAGGGAAGCTCGTCGCTGCCCGCTCGGTTGCAGGCGCTCACCGATCGTCACGATCGTTCGCTCGCCCCCGGGCTCGAGCAACGTCACGGCCCGGCGGGTCGGCTGCTCGCGCCAGGCCGACGTGGACATGGACGCCTCGCTCCTGAAGCTGGGCCTTGGCGGCCTGGCCGTTGCGCGTCTCGACCCAGCGCGAGAAGAAGTCGACCTCGCGCGCCGAGCTCGGCCAGGGTCGCCGCAGCGACACCGCCGCCGCCGGCCGCGCGGGCGAATGAGCTGTCGGCGTGCAGCACCGACCCGCGCCGCGGGAACGCAGGCAACGGGGATGAAGTCGACCCACTCGATGTGGCCGACCACGGCGACCCGGGTCATGGCAGCTGAGCGTTAGGCTGCGAGGTCGGCGGCATCAACCGCCGGGAGCGCCGTGGGTGGCGCCGATCGCCGGCTCGTCGGCCGAGGCCGGCCCGGTCGTCGGCCGGCGTCGATCGCCCCGGCGGCCAGCGTCCGCCGCAGCCGGGCGAAGCCGATCGTCCCGCCCAATGCCGGCACCCACAGCGCGATCGCGTGGTAGATCACCACCGCCGCGGCGGTTGGCCCGGCCGGCAGCCCGTAGAGCAGCAGGGCCCCGAGCAGCCCGCCCTCGAGCACGCCCACCCCGCCCGGGATCGGCAGCAGGTTGGCCAGGTATCCGATCTGGTAGCCGACGACCATCGCCATCAGCGGCGGATGCAGCCCGACCGCGCGCAGGCACGCCCACAGCACCGCGATGTCGAACAGCAGGTAGCCGACGCTGCCGAGCAGCGCGCCAGTCGCGCTGGAAGGCGATCGCCTCGGTGTCGCGCACCCATCCCGCCATCCGGGTCAGCCCAGCCCGAATCACGACCGGCGGGGCCTTCGCCGGGCGCCGAGCCTCGACCATCGACGAGACGGCAGCATCACGAAGGCGACGATGCCGCCGAGCCCGAAGGCGCCCGGCACCAACCCGTAGACGAACCCGTTCCCGCCGTCGCCGATGCCGAGGGCGACGCCGAAGCCCGGCCACGGCCAGCACGGCGGCGTTGATCGCGCGTGGTGAGCAGGAAGATGACCGCCGACCGATTGGCGATCCGCGACCAGGCGATGCCCCAGGCGCGCATCGCCCACGCGCCGACCGCCAGCCCACCCGCCCCGCCGACCGGGACCACGGCGCCGAACGCCATCTCCGCCCAGGCCAGCGATCTCACCTGCGACGCCGGGCCGCGGTGAAGCACGAGCCGGACCGTGGCCACGTAGCCCAGGCAGGACAGCAGCTCGAGCCCGACCGCCGCGACCAGCCAGCCGACGTGGGCCGCTCGCGGCGCGCCTCAGCACATCGCGAAGATCAGGAACGGCCAGCCCGACCGCGAGCAGCAGCGCCAGCAGCGCGACCGTCCAGACGATGCCGTTGCGCAGGCGGTGGAGGTCCCGGTCGAGCCTCCTGTGCCTCCTGATCCGGCGCAACCGCCTGTTCCACGCGCGTGACCCTTCGCTGGTGAGCTTGATCGCGCAACCATTATAAGCACAAATCGTGCGTACCGCGAAGCATTTATCTCGGTCAGCGGACGGCCCGCGCCGGGCCGAGGCGCGGTTCAGCCGGCGGGCCGCAGGCGAACCGGCAGCGATTTCAGCTGGTTGAGAAACGCCGACTCGACCACCGCCGGCCGGCCCGCCGATCTCCATCTCCGGGATAGCGCTCGAGCGTCTCCTCGAACATGATGTTGAGCTCCAGCCGCGCCAGCGCGGTGCCGAGGCAGAAGTGCCGGCCCCCGGCACCGAAGGCCTGGTGCTCGGGTTGCGGCGCACGTCGAAGCGGTCCGGATCCTCGTAGCGGGTCTCGTCGCGGTTGGAGGACACGTACCACATGACCACCTTCTCGCCTTCGCGGATCGGCTGGCCGTCCAGCACCGTGTCGCACGTCGCGGTGCGCCGGAAATGCGCGAAGGCGGGGAACATCCGCAGCGACTCCTCGACCGCGCTCGGGACCAGCGCCGGGCTCCTCGAGCAGCACCTGGCGCTGATCGGGATTCTCCATCAGCGCCCGCATCCCGCTGCAGTAGGTCGCCTTGGTGCTGTCGTTGCCGGCCGCCACGAGCAGGAAGAAGCCCATCACGATCTCGTGCTCCTCGAGCTTCTGCCCGTCGATCTCGGCGTGCACGAGCACGCTGGTCAGGTCGTCGGTGGGGTTCTCGCGGCGCTCGGCGATCATCTGCTGGCAGCGGGCGAAGACCTCCGGGATGTCCTTGGCCACGACGGCCTCGATCCCCTCCGGGTTGAGGTCGGGGTCGCCGGCGCCGAGCGCCGAGTTCATCAGCGTCGCCCACGCCGCGTCGTCGGCCTCGGGGATGCCCATGAAGCTGCCGATCACCCGGGAGACGACCGGCTGCGCGACGTCGGTGACCAGATCGCAGGTCTCGCGACCCTCGAGGCGATCGAGCACGTCGCGGACGATCGCCCGGATCTCGTCCTCGTGCGCGGCGATCCGCCGCGGCGTGAATCCGGCCTGGAAGAGCTTCTTGATGCGGTCGTGCTTGGGCGGGTCCATGCCGATGAACATCGCCCGCATCAACTCGATCGGGAACACGTCGGTCACCGCGGTGATCCCGCCGAGCTCCGAGGAGTAGGTCCGCCAGTCGCGGCTGACGGTGTGGATGTCCTCCGCCCGCGTCACCGACCAGTAGCCGGCTTCATTCGGATACTCGGTGATCCCCGCGGTCCAGTGCACCGGACACTCGGAGCGCAGCTGCGCGAACAGCTCGTGCGGCGGCCCGTCCAGCCAGTCCTGGCGCTCGCTGACGAGGACGTTCTCGAGATCGCTCTTGGTGGATGACAACTGCCCCTCCTCGGTGGCCTGCGTGGGTGGGTTCGGATGCTACTGGCTGGTTGGCCAGCATCGGGAGGGGATTGGGTCGTCGGTCGGGCCTACCCGCCCGCCAGAAGATCCGCGGCAGCGTCAGCGGACGCTCGCGCACGGCGCGGCCGACCTCCCGGCCGATCTCGCGGTACAGCCCGCGCCGCGGGACCTCCGCGACGAGCTGGCGCAGCCAGCCCGCGGTCGAGACCGAACCGCAGCAGCCCGCCGCTGACGTCGATCAGGTCGGCCAGGCGCAGCGCCTCCACCTCGGCGCCGCGGGACAGCTGGCGCCGGACGTCGTGGTGGCGGTCGATCGCCTCCGCGCAGAGCTCGACCCGGTCGGGGCTCCAGCCGAGCGCCGGCAGCAGCGTCCGGGCCAGCGCCGCGCCGTCGGCCGTGTACTCGGCCTCGGTCGCCACCCCCGGGTAGAGGCCGATGTCGTGCAGGATCGCCGCGACGCGTCAGCACCTCGCCGTCGATCACCCAGCCGCGGGATCCGGCCAGGCGCGCGGCGATCTGGCGGCAGCGCAGGCAGTGGCGCTCCATCGGCCCGTCGCTGACGCCGGTCGCCTCACGCAGACGGCGACAGCGCCGGCGCTCGGCCTCGGTCCTGGCCAGCTCGTCGAATCCGGGCACGGCCCGAAAGCTAGCCTGCTTCGTGAGCCGACGCGAGCTGCGGCTGCCCGCAGCCCGAGGCGCGAGCGGCCTGCCGCCCGGCACGAGCAGGGCCGCCAGCGTGCACACGACCAGGAACCCGCCGGCGAGCAGGAACGAGTCGGTGAAGCCGGCCAGTCTTGGGACGCCGTGGACGGTGTTGTCGACGATGAAGGTGGCGGCGATCTGGCCGCCGAGTGCCCCGCCCAGCGTCCGCATCACCGTGTTCATGCCGCTGGCGGCGCCGGTCTGCGTGGCCGGCACGGCCTGCACGACGAGGTTCCCCAGCGCCGAGAAGGCCAGCCCGATGCCGACGCCGAGCAGCAGCGCGCTGATCAGCATCTCGAACGGGTGAGCGTGCAGCGCCGCGAAGAACAGGAACGAGGTCGCGGTGACCGCGCTGCCGGCGACCAGGGCGAACTTGGAGCCGTAGCGGCGAGCGACCTTCCCGGCCGCCGAGCCGAGCAGGCCCATGCCGAGGGCCGAGGGCAGCAGGTACAGGCCCGAGTCGACGACCGAGGCGCCGAAGCCGAAGCCCGGTGCTCTTGGGCAGCTGGGCGAACTGGGGGAAGATGATGAACGACGAGTACATCCCGGCGCCGAGCAGGAACGCGGCCAGGTTGGTCGTCCACACGCCGCGGATCCGCATCATCGTCATGTCGATCAGCGGCTCGGCGCTGCGCGTCTCGACGGCGATCCAGGCGGCCAGCACCAGCAGCCCGACCACCAGCAGCACGAGCGTCTTGGGCGACCCCCAGCCCCAGGTCGTGGTCTCCGAGACGGCGATCAGCACGCGCGCACATGCCGGCGCTCATCAGCGCGGCGGCGCCCCAGTTGACCCGGCCCGGGAGCCGCACCGGCGACTCGGGCACGAACCGCCAGGTGGCGAGCGGCGGCGATCACCGTCGTGGCCAGCGGGATCCAGAACAGCCAGTGCCAGCTCAGGTGCTCGACGATCAGCCCACCGGTGACGATCCCGACCCCGCCGCCGATCGCCGAGGATCGAGGACATCAGGCCGATGCTGCCGGCCACGCGTTCCTGCGGGAACTCGTCCCGGAGCGATGGCGAAGGCGAGCGGGAAGATGCCGCCGCCGGTGCCCTGGATCACCCGGGCGACGATCAGCAGGGCCGAGCGAGTTCGACACCGCGGCCAGCAGCGTTCCCGCCGCCAGCACGAGCAGCGTCAGCAGCAGCATCCGCTCCTTGCCGTACATGTCGCCCAGGCGGCCGATGATCGCCGTGCCCACCGAGGCGGAGAGCAGGTATCCGGTGAGCAGCCAGGTCACGCCGGTCTCGGTGGTGTGGAGGCTGTGCTGGATCGTCGGCAGGGCCGGGATCACCGCCGAGCTGAGCACGGCGTAGGCCACGCCCGGCGAGCGACAGGACGGCCAGAATCAGGTTGGGGTGAATGTCGTGCTGGCGCGCGTCCGAGGCCATCCGGCGTAATCTAGCGGAATGACCATTCCGGTTCCCCCCCGGCCACGGCCGGCGGATCCGCGAGATCCGCCCCCGCTCAGCCCGACTGGGCCGCGCTCGATCACGACGCCAAGCGCGAGCGGCTGCTGCATGCCGCGGGAGAGGTCTTCGCCGCGCAGGGACTCGATGCGTCGATGCCCTCGGTGGCCGCGGCGGCGGGCGCGGGGGTGGCCAGCGTCTACCGCCAGTTCCCCTCCAAGCGGGAGCTGCTCGCGGCGCTGGTGGTCAGCCGGCTGGACCAGATCGTCGCAGGCAGCGATCGCGGCCGAGCAGCGAGCGAGGCGATGCTTGGTCGGCCCTGGTCGAGATGCTGTGGACGCTCGTCGAGCGGCAGTCCTGCGACGACTTCCTCGGCGAGGCGCGGGTCGCCGTGGCCGACCATCCCGCGGTGCGCCGGGCCACCGACCGCACCACCGCGTCGCTGGAGCGAGCTGCTGAGCGCGGCCCGCGCGGAGGGACAGCTCAGCGCCGACGCGACGACGCTCGACCTGAAGCTCCTGTTCGCGGCCACCCGCGCGGCCAAGCAGCTCGAGCCCACGGCCTGGCCGCGGATGCTCGAGCTTGCTGATCGACTCGCTGCGAGCGACGCCGCCCGCGAGCAGCTCCCCAGGCTGCGCGCTCCGGAGACTAAGGTTGGCCCCTCGCCACCCGGAGAGAGGAGCTTGCCGCCGTGAAGATCCGTGCCGCGGTCCTGGAGGAGTTCGGAGCGCCGCTGAACGTCACCGAGGTCGATCTCGCCGAGCCGCGGGCCGGCGAGGTGCTGGTCCGCCTGGAGGCATGCGGCGTCTGTCACACCGACATGTACACGGCCTCGGGCGCGGATCCGTCGGGCTATGCCCCCACCGTGCTCGGCCACGAGGGCGTCGGGGATCGTCGAGCGCGTCGGCGAGGGCGTGCGCGACGTGAAGCCCGGCGACCGCGTGGTCACCCTGTTCTCGCCCCAGTGCCGCGAGTGCATTCACTGCCGCAGTCCGAGGACCAACCTCTGCCTGGCCATCCGCGAGCAGCAGAACCTCGGCTACCTGCCCGACGGCACGACCCGGCTGTCTCGTGATGGCGAGCCGATCCGCCACTTCATGGGCACGAGCACGTTCGCCGAGTACACGGTGATGCCGGAGATCGCGCTGGCCAAGATCCCCGCCGAGGCGCCCGCGGACCGCGCCTGCCTGTTCGCCTGCGGGCTCTCCACCGGGCTCGGCGCGGCGATCAACACCGCCAAGGTGGAGGCCGGATCGACGTGCGTCGTGTTCGGAGCCGGAATGGTCGGCCTGGGCGCCGTCGCCGGCTGCCGGCTGCAGGGCGCCGAGCGGATCATCTGCGTCGATCTCTCGCAGGAGCGGCTCGAGCTGGCGCGCGGACAGGGCGCCACCGAGACGTGGATCGGCGGTCCGCGAGACGGTGGAGCGCGTGCTCGAGGAGACCGGCGGCTTCGGCGCCGACTACACCTTCGAGGCCACCGGGCTGGTGGCGATCATGCGCCAGGCGGTGGAGTCGGCGCGGATGGGCTGGGGCCTGTGCACGGTGGCCGGCGTCGCCGGCAAGGGCGAGACGCTCGAGATCATCCCGCGCTACCTGATCACCGGCCGGCGCGTCTGCGGCTCCTCGTTCGGCGGGGTCAAGGGACGTGACCAGGTCCCGGAGCTGGTCCAGCTCTACCTCGACGGCCGGCTCGACGTCGATCCGTTCATCTCGCACCGGATCACCCTCGACGAGGTCGGCCGGGGCTTCGAGCTGATGGAGCGCCAGGACGGGATCCGCAGCGTGATCACGTTCGGCTAGCGCCCGGGCCGGCGCCTGCCGCGCTGGCGCAGTGAGAGCCCGCGCCGGCGGCCTGTGCGGTCCGGATCGCCAGGCCGACGGCGACCCCGATCAGCACCGCGCCGATATACGGCGGGCTGACCAGGAGCACCAGCGCCACGCCGAGCATCGCCAGCCAGATCGCGGGCCGGAAGTCCCGCCAGTCACCGCTCATCGCACGCCCACGCTCAGCTCGGAGGCGATGCGCTTCTGGATCGCGGCGACGGCCCGGAACGCCTCCTTGAGGTGACTGCGCATCAGCGGGCTGAGTGTCGCAGGATCGACGAAGTCATCCGGTGCCGCCCCGTCGCGCAGCTGCCCCACCTGATGCCCCAGACGCAGATCGGTGATCAGCTCGAACGCGTCCTGGAGCGAGTGGGCGTCGGCGGCGGGCAGCGTCTCCGGCCGCACCGGCGGCGCGCAGGCGCTCGATCGTCCCGGCGCTGGTCACGCCGGCCGCCATCGCCGCCCAGCGGGCGAGGTCGACGATCGGCAGCAGCCCGCCGTGCTTGAGATCCAGCCGGCCCCGGTGCTCGCCGCCGTGCTCGACCACCAGGCCGCGGAAGAAGCCGGTCGGCGGACGATGCGAGAGGGCGAAGCGCGCCATCAGCCGCAGCAGCCGGGGATTCTCCGGGTGCGAGCCTGAACGTGTCCGCCACCGGCGTCCCCGTGTGCACGCCCCAGACCGGGCGGCTGTCGACGAGCACCGAGGCGAGGATCAGCGCCTTCTCCTGGCGTCGGGTTCTCGATCCAGCTCCGCGCCGCGCGCTGCCAGGACTGCAGCGAACGCACGAACAGCGGGTTCGAGGCCGAGGCGCCGTTGGCGTCGGGACGAAAGCCGCACAGCTCGAGTCCGCCGATCGTCTTGCTCGGCCAGCGCGTTGCAGATATGGCGTGCGCCACGTCGCCGGCCTCGTCCCCGAACCACACGATCGCGCTGTCGACGTCGGCGCTCGGGGCCGCCTCGCGGCGGGCCAGGCTGCCCAGCGCCAGCCACGCGAACGGAGGCGGGTGGCGCTCCCAGCTCGGCCACCGCCAGCTCCAGCAGCCGCCGGGTCAGCGCGTCCACCACGACCGAGTACACGGCGGTGATGTTGGTCGGGGCCGCCCGGGCGTCGTGCATCGCGATCACGGCCGGTCTCAACTCCCGCGCCGCCGGCGGCCAGCTCCTCCACGTGCCGCGCGGCGGCGATGCGGCGGCGCAGGAAGAAGGACGAGCGGGTCTGCACCGCGATCAGGTCGAGATCCTCGATCACGCCGAGGATCTCGCCCGGCCGCGGAGACGACCGGGAAGTGACGCAGGCCGCGATCGAGCATGTCCAGCAGCACCTCCCCGCCGAGCCGATCCGGCGGGCACGTGTAGGCCGGCGAGGACATCACCGTCGGCCACCGGGGCGCTGCCGTCCACGCCGGCCGCCAGCACGCGCGTGCGCAGGTCGCGGTCGGTGAGGATGCCCAGCCGTGCCGTCCGGCGAGTCGGACGACGAGCGAGCTCGCCCCGGCCGCGGCCATCAGCTGCGCGCCTTCGCGGATCGAGACATCCGGCTCGCAGACGACCGGCTGGCCGCGGAGCAGCGTGCGGACCGGCTGGTTGGCGGGATCGCGCGCGGGCTCGCCGCTGACCGCGGCGACGTCCAGCCGGCGCCCGGAGCAGCGAGCGGGTGACGAAGCGCAGTCCCGCCGCGCCGGCCAGCAGCGCGCGCGCCGGATCGGCGGCGATCCGGTAGCAGACCGTGTCCTCGGCCGCCCGAGCGGAGAAGCCGGCCGGGCAGCCCGGAGAGCATCGACGCGTGGCCGAACAGCTCCCCCACCCCGAGCAGGTCCAGCACGCGTCCGTCGTGGACGATCTCGACCGCACCGGAGCGGACGACGCGCAGATGCTGCACCGGCTGCGCGCCCTCCGAGAAGATCGTCGCCCCGGCGGGAAGCTGCTCGACCTCGACCGCGGCGGCGATCCGCGGAAGCTCGTCCGCCGGGCAGCGAATCAAACGGTGGACGAGCCGCCAGAAACGCGGCGACGTCGCTCGAGGGCCGGCTGACGTCTGGGCTCAAGCTGAGGTGGGCGCGGCCACGTCGGCGGCGCCCTGCCGCGCGTCGTCCTTGAGCATGTCGGCGCACTTCTCGCCGATCATCATCGTCGTGATGCACGGGTTGATGGCCGGCAGGAACGGCAGGATCGAGCCGTCGGCGATCCGCAGCCCGCGCACGCCCCGCACACGCAAGCGCGGGTCGACCACCGCCATCGGGTCGGAATCCGGTCCCATCTTCGCGGTGCAGGCGGGGTGGTAGACGGTGTTGTGCGTCTTGTGCATGTAATCGATCAGCTCGTCGTCGCTCTGCGCGTCCGGACCCGGGGCCAGCTCCTCGGCCGCCCACTCCGCCATCGCCGGCTGCGAGACGATCTTGCGCGCCAGCCGCATGCCGAACGCCATCACTCGCTCGTCGTGGCCGTCGGGATCGGTGAAGTACCGCGGATCGACGCGCGCGCGATCCCGGAAGTCCCGTGAGCGCAGGCGCACGGTCCCGCGCGACTCGACCGCGGCACACGTTCGGGGTCAGGCAGAACCCGTTCTCCGTCGTCGGATAGCCCCAGCGGACGGTGTTCATATCGAATGGCACCGAGCCGTAGTGCATCATCAGGTCGGGCCGGTCCAGCCCTTCCTCGCGAGGTCGAGAACAGGCCGATCTCCCACCACTGGGTCGAGCGTTTGACCATCGGCTGCTTGGCCCGCCACTGCACGATCCCCTCGACGTGATCATCGAGGTTCGCACCGACGCCCGGGCGAGTCGACCACGGTCTCGATCCCGAACTCCTGCAGGTGCTCTCCGGGGCCGACGCCGGAGAGCATCAGCAGCTTCGGCGTGTCGATCGCGCCCGCGCTGAGAATCACCTCGCGGCGGGCGCGCACGGTGTCGTGGGTGAGGATGTCCGGGCGTCAGGTATTCGACCCCGATCGCCCGCCCATCCTCGATCGCCACCTTGCTGACCCAGCAGTTGGTCCGGATCTCCAGGTTCGGCCGCGGAGCCGATGATCGGATGCAGGTACGCATGCGAGGACGACATCCGGGTGTTGTCCAGCGAGGAGTTGATCTGGAACCAGCCCGCCCCGTTGGTCACCGTGTGGCCCTCGTTGAAGCGCGACGTCGGCAGCCCGGCCTGCGCCGCCGCCTCGAGCACGGCCACGCCGCACGGATCCTCGGGCGGCACCGTGCGAATGTTCACCGGGCCCTCGCGACCGTGATGATCGCCCGGGTCCGTCGTTGGTCTCCAAGCGCTTGATCAGCGGCCAGCATTCGGCCGAGCTCCAGCCCTCGCAACCCATCCGCGGCCCACTCGTCGAGATCCTCCTTCGGCGTCCAGAACGCGATGCACGAGTTGTGCGAGGAGCATCCGCCGAGCACCTTGGCCCGCGCATGGCGCAGGAAGCTGTTGCCCTTCTCCTGGGGCTCGACCAGGTAGTCCCAGTCGTAGCCCGAGTCGAGCAGGTACATCCAGTCCTCCAGACGCAGGATGCGTCGTCGCCGACGTCGAAGGGCCCGGCCTCGAGCAGGCAAACCGTGACGTCGGGATCCTCGGACAGCCGGGCGGCGACCACGCACCCCGCGGTGCCGCCGCCGGCGATCACATAGTCGAACTCCCCCGCGTCGCTCACGGAGCCATCTCGCCCAGCGGTGCACCGGGCAGCGACGGAACCTCAGCGGCGTGCTCGCCTGAGCACCGAGATCGGCTTGCGGCTGTAGACGGCGAAGTAGTAGATCGCGCCGACGATGAACACGATCCCGATGAACAGGATGGCGATGTACTGCCAGTACCAGTGGCCGGGGATGACGTGACCGGCCGCATCCTTGGTGCCCGGCGAGCGAGTCGTAGACCGCTGAGCGCGGCCAGGCGATGTTGACCGCCACGATCGTGCCGTAGAGCACCGCCCCGAGGTTGACCAGGAACCCGAACCGCCCCAGCGAGAAGTACGGGCCGTGGTCCGGCCGCGGCCACTGGCCACGGATCCGCTTGACCAGCATCCCGACGGTGACCCCGAGATAGGCGATGTAGAACATCACGATGGCCACCGAGGTCAGGGCCAGGAACGCGCTCTGGTTGCTGTAGTTGATCGGCCAGGATCACCAGGGCGAGGAAGCCGACCACCAGAGCGGGGATGATCGGGACACGCCGCGCGCCGGACACGCGGGCGATGTGGGTGCCGAACGGCAGCCGGCCGTCGCGGGCCATCGCGAACAGCAGCCGGATACAGGAGGCCATCACCGCCAGCGTGCAGACGCTGATGGCGATCGCCGAGTCGACCAGAAACACGTTGCCGACGGTGTTACCGAGCGCCTGCTTGATGATGTAGGGCAAGCCGAGCGCGCGTGATGTTCGGGTCGTTGATGTTCTTGACCGCCATCAGCGCGAACAGGATCAACAGTCCGCCGATGATTGCCGCGGTGATCAGCGCGCGGATGATCGCCGGGGGCGCGTTCTTGCGCGGATCGTTCGTCTCCTCGGCCAGCGTTCCCGCCGTGTCGAACCCGTACATGACGTACGCGCTCATGATCCCGCCGATGATGAACGCCCCGAAGTAGCGCCAGCTGTGGCCCTTGCCGAGACCGAGGTTGTGCAGCACGATCCCCGGGCCGCGGTGGGCGTTGAACAGGATCAGGATGACCAGCATCGAGGCGCCGATCAGCTCCGCCATCACCCCGAAGTTGTTGATCCGGGCCATGATCTTGACGCCCAGCATGTTGACCACGGTTCCGAAGACGACGAGGATCGCGCCGAGCAGCAGCGCGTTGTGGGCCCCTCCGACGGTGAAGTAATAGCCGGCGTCGGCGCTTGAGCCGGCGATCTGGAAGATCTTCGGCGAGACCTGCGGCAGCACGACCTGCCAGGCGACCGCGACCGCAGCCACGGTGACGATCGAGCCGACCACGTAGATCCAGCCGGTCATCCACGAGGCGAAGTCTCCGGCCACGCGCTTTGACCAGTTGTAGACCGAGCCGGCCAGCGGATACTGCCCCGCCATCTCGGCGAAGCACAGCGCGACCATCATCTGTCCGCCGAGCACGATCAGCCACGTCCACCACACCGCCGGGCCCGGCGAACAGGAACCCGAACGCGAACAGCTGGATGACGCCGGTGAGGATCGAGATGTAGCTGAAGCCCGCGGCGAACGAGGAGAAGCTCCCCAGCGAGCGATCGAGCTCCTGCTTGTAGCCAAAGCCCGCCAGTTCGCCGCTGTCGCCAGAGTCCCCGGTGCTGCGACCCGCCTCTACGGCTGCCATCTATGAACCTCCCCAGTCCACGCCAGATGCCGAGCGTGGCTCGTCGGAAAAACATGGTGAGGCGCACGGCCACCGGCCTGTCGCCTCTCGATAAGAACGATTGACCCCGTGCTGATCGGCCTGTTATATATCAGTTGTCTAACTGTGTCAACGCAGCGCCTCAGCGCGAGGACCAAGATGGCCACAGGCACCGTGCAGCAGATGTTCGTCGGCGGCGATTGGCAGCCCAGCCTGAGCGGCGAGACATTCGAGGCCTCCAGCCCGGCCAACGGCGAAGTCATCGCGACCATCCCTCAGGGAGACCGCGAGGACGCTCGCCGGGCGATCGGCGCCGCGCGCGCGGCCGCCGACGGCTGGGCCAGCCTGACCGCGTTCGAGCGGGCGGCCAAGATGCACGCCGTCGGCGACGTCATCGCCGGGCGCCGCGACGAGCTCGCGCGGACGCTGACGCTCGACCAGGGCAAGCCCCTGCGCGCCGAGGCCTATGACGAGGTCGACGAGCTGATCGAGTACTGGCGCATGGCGGCCGAGGACGCCAAGCGACTCGGCGGCGAGCTGCCGAACTCCTTCTCCCCCGGCAAACGCGTGATGCTGGTGCGCCGCGCGCGCGGCGTGGTCGGCGTGATCAGCCCGTGGAACTGGCCCTACACGATGCCGGCCGAGCTGATCGCCCCCGCGCTGGCCTGCGGCAACACGGTCGTCTGGACCCCGGCCCCGTCGACGGCGCTGTGCGCGGTGGCGCTCGCCCACTGCATCGCCGACGCCGACCTGCCGCCCGGCGTATTCAACCTGGTGACCGGCCCGGGGCCCGTGGTCGGGGACGAGATCGCGCGCAACCCCGGCACCGACGGCCTCGCCTTCATCGGCTCGACCGGCACCGGCCGGCTGGTCGCCCAGGCCGCGGCGGGCAAGGCCACGCTGCTCGAGATGGGCGGCAACGGACCGCTGGTGGTGATGGACGACGCCAACCTCGAGGCCGCCGTCGAGGCCACGCTGACCGCGTGCTTCCTGTGCGCCGGCCAGAGCTGCACGGCGGGCGAGCGCCTGCTCGTCCACCGCGCGGTCAAGGACGAGTTCGTCGACCTGCTCGCGCGGCGCGTGACCGAGCGGATCCTGCTCGGAAATCCGTTCGACGACGCGACGACGATGGGGCCGCTCAACAACGAGCCGGTGGCGCTGAAGATGGACGAGCACGTGGGTGACGCGGTCGCGCGCGGAGCCAGCGTCGTCGCCGGCGGCTCGCGCGCGTCGGGCTTTCCCACCTCGCTCTACTGGGAGCCAACCGTGCTCAGCGACGTTCCCGCCGATGCGCGCGTCGCGGTTGAGGAGACCTTCGGGCCGGTGGCCCCGGTGGTGGCGATCGACAACCTCGAGCACGCGATCGAGCTCACCAACCAGTCGCCCTACGGCCTGCTCTCGGCGATCTTCACCGCCGACCTCGGCGCCGGGCTGCAGTTCGCCGATCGCGTGCGCACCGGCTGGGTGAACATCAACGAGTCCAGCAACTACTGGGAGGCGCACCTGCCCTTCGGCGGGCGCTCGGGGACCGACAGCGGGATCGGCCGGGTCGGGGGCGCCAACGTGATGGAGTCGTTCACCGAGCTGCAGACCGTGGTGCTCACGCCGCACACCCCGCGCTGATGGCCGGCTCGCCGAGCCGCACGAGCCGGGTCTCTCCGCCGAGCGGACCGCGCAGCTGCTGGCCGCGGTTCTCGAGCGCTCGCCGCGGCGCCTCACCGAGCTGGCCGAGGTCGTCGAGCTGCCCGCCGTCGAGCTCGCGCCGCTGGTCAGCGCGCTCGAGCGCCACGACCTGGTGGCCTGGGATTCGGACAGCACGGGGCTGCGGCCGGGTCCCGCCGCGCTTGCGCTTCGCCCGTTCGGGAATCGGCCGGGAGGACCTGGTCGAGCTCGCGCAGCCGAGCATGCGCCGGCTGGCCGAGGAGAGCGGCGAGAGCACCAACCTGATCCTGCCGCGGCCCGCGGGCACCGAGGCGGTCGCCCAGATCGACGGCCGCCACCTGCTCGGCGCGACCAACTGGATCGGCCGCGAGCTCGGGACTGCACTGCACCGCGGCGGGCAAGGTGTTCCTGGCCTTCGGCGTGGCCGAGCTTCCCGAGCGGCGAGCTGCCGAAGCTGACCGAGGCCACGATCACCGATCGCGCGCGCCTGGCGCGTGAGCTCGAGGCGGTCCGCGACCAGGGCTACGCGACGATCGTCGACGAGCTCGAGCCCGGCCTCTCGGCCGTCGCCGCGCCCGGTGCGCGATCGTGACGGCGAGGTGGTCGGCGCGCTGTCGGCGGCCGGCGCCTCGCTGCGGCTGGCGCCCCAGCGGCTGCGCCTGCTCGGGCGCGTGGCGCTGGAGCAGGCCCACGCGCTGTCCACTCGGCTCGGCTACGACGCTCCGCTGGACGAGTACCTGGGCTCGCGCGCCGGGCTCGGCGATCAAGTGAAGACGATCGTCCGGCTGCCGTCGACCAGCACCCGATCCTCGAGGTGCCAGGCGACGGCGCGGGCCAGCACCGTGCGCTCGATGTCCCGGCCCATCTGCTCGAGCATCTCCGCGCTCGCGCGGTGGGTGACCCGGGCGGTGTCCTGCTCGATGATCGGTCCGGCGTCGAGGATCTCGTTGACGTAGTGCGCGGTGGCCCCGATCAGCTTCACGCCGCGCGCGCGCGCCTGCGCGTAGGGGTTGGCGCCGGCGAAGGCGGGCAGGAACGAGTGGTGGATGTTGATGACCGGCGCTCCAACCCGCTCGAGGAAGTCGGCGCTGAGGATCTGCATGTAGCGGGCCAGCACGACCAGGTCGTACTCCGCCGCCGAGGACCTCCAGGATCTTCGCCTCGGCGGCGGCCTTGGCGTCACGGGGCACCGGGATGTGGACGTAGCGCACGCCGAAGATCCCCACGTCGGCACGCAGGTCCTCGTGGTTTGAGACGACCAGCGGGATGTCGCACTCGAGCTCACCCCGGCGCCAGCGCCACAGCAGATCGAGCAGGCAGTGATCCGGCCGCGAGACCATCAGCGCGACGCGCTTGCGCTGGCCCGCGTGCCACAGCCGGGAGTTCATCTCAAAGCGCTCGGCGACGGCGGGGAACTCCGCCTGGAACTGCTCCAGACCGCCGCGGCTCGACCGCGAACTCCAAGCGCATGTAGAACCGCCCGCCCTCGGGATCGGTCGAGTACTGGTCGGACTGGATGATGTTCGCGCCGGCCGCGGCGAGCGCCCCGGACACCGCGGCGACGATCCCGCTGCGATCAGCGCAGGAGATCAGCAGCCGGGCGACCAAGGGTTAGTGTGCCCTGCCTGCCGAACGGTGCACGCTAGAGAACCGCGCGGATCTCGCGCTCGAACGTGCCGACGTGCTCGGTCGACGATCTCGCTGGCGCGCGCCGCATCGCCGGCGGCGATCGCGTGCAGGACATCGTCGTGCTCGTGCACGCGCATGAACAGGTGGGGCAGCCGGTCGATGACCAGATGCCAGATGCGCAGCGACAGGTTCAGGTAGCGCCCCAGCGTCTCCTCCATGTACGGGTTGCCGGCGCAGCGGTAGATGAAGCGGTGAACGCGCGCGTCGAGCGCCATCAGCGCCTCCACGTCGTCGCTGCCCTGGCTCTCGCCGAGCTCCTGCAGCAGCTGCTCGAGTTCGGCCCGCTGCGGGCCGGTGATGCGCTCCGCGGCCCGCGCGGCGGCGTGGGCCTCGAGCTGCGTGCGGACGTCGGAGATGTGCGCGAGGTCGGTGATGTTGATCTCCGAGGCGAAGGTCCCGCGGCGCGGGAACACCGTGACCAGGTTCTCCAGCGCGAGGCGCTTGATCGCCTCCCGACCGGCGTGCGGCCCATCTCCAGCTCGCGCCCGAGGACGTCCTCGTCGATCGGCGCCCCGGGGGCGATCCGCAGCGTCACGATCCGGTCGCGCAGCTCGGCGTAGGCTCTGTCGGCCGAGCAGCTCCCGCGGCGGATGCACCGGCTCCGCCGACGCGGTCTGCCCGGGCGGCGCCGACGGGGAGGCGAGCGCGCTGACCGGCGATGAAGGTTCGGTGGTCATCAGGTTTGACGTAAGCTGCACACGACTGATATATGAGTCATCGATTACGAGTCTAACAATGGATCTTCGCCCCCGCCAAGCGTCCGAACCGGCTCTGGCCATGAGCCCGCGCCCCAGCCCGCAGCCAGGCTGACAGCGTCGCCGCGAGGCTGGCCGCCGGCGACGCCGAGGCGGCCCGCCAGGTGGTGGCGCAGCTGGCTCGGCACACGCCGGTTCTGAGCTCCCGCAGCCTGTCCGAGCGGTGCGGCGGCCAGGTGCTGCTGAAGGCCGAGAACCTGCAGCGCACCGGGCTCGTTCAAGCTCCGCGGCGCGGTCCACAAGCTCTCCCGGCTCGAGCCAGCCCACGCGGCGTCGTCGCCGGCAGCGCGGGCAACCACGGTCAGTCGCTGGCCTACGCGGCGCGCGCGCGGGAGCTGCCGTGCGAGGTGTTCATGCCGCGCGACGCGCCGGTGGCCAAGGTGGCGGCCGTCGAGGCGTTCGGGGGGGTCGTGACCCTCGGCGGCGATTCGGTCGACGGCTGCGTGGCCGCCGCCCGTGAGCGCGCCGCAGGACACCGGAGCGGTGTTCGTGCACCCGTTCGACGACCCCGACGTGATCCTCGGCCAGGCGACGCTGGGGCTCGAGCTGCTGGATGACGTGCCCGACCTGGCCCGTGTCGTGGTGCCGGTCGGCGGCGGCGGCCTGATCTCCGGAATCGCCGGGGCGGTCAAGATGCAGCGGCCCGAGGTCCAGGTGATCGGCGTTCAGGTCGACTCCTGCGCCGCCTTCCCGGAGTCGCTCAAGCAGCACGCTGCCGGTCACCGTTCGCCGCCCGGCCGACGATCGCCGACGGGATCGCCGATCAAGAGCCCGGGGGAAGTCACGCTGCCGCTGGTCGAGCGCTGGGTCGACCGGATGGTCGTGGTCGGCGAGGACGAGATCGCCGAGGCGATGGTGTGGCTGCTGGAGCGCGCCAAGCTCGTCGTCGAGGGCGGTGGCGCGGTCGGGCGTCGCGGCGCTGCTCGGCGGCAGCGATCGCGCCGGCCGCCGAGGGCTCGACGGTGATCGTGCTCTCCGGCGGCAACGTCGATGCCGGCCTGCTGGCCGCGATCGCCCAGCGCCACGAGACCACCGCGGGCCGCCGGCTGCGGCTGTTCACGCGCATCCCCGATCGACCCGGCGGGCTGGCCGCGCTGCTCGCCCTGGTCGCCGACGCGGGCGGTAACGTCGTGCACGCCGACCACGTCCGCGAGGCCGTCCCCCTGCATGTCCGCGAGACCGGAGTCGAGATCTCGCTGGAGACCCGCGGAGAGCAGCACAGCGAGGCGATCGTCGCCGCCCTGGAGCAGGCCGGCTACGCGGTGCGCCGGGACGGAGAAGCCGACGGCGCCTAGCGCCGGGCGCCGATGCGCGCGCCCGATCGGATAGCGTGGCGGCCGTGCGCGTGCTTCGCTTCCTCTGCGGCCCGATGTTCATCGCCGCGGGTGTCAACCACTTCGTGATGCCCAAGGTCTACAAGCGGATCATGCCGCCCTACGTTCCGGCCCACGAGGAGATGGTCTACGCCAGCGGCGTCGCTGAGATCGTCGGCGGGGCAGCGCTGCTGCACCCGCGAACACGCCGCTTCGGGATGTGGTGGCTGATCGCCACCCTGGTCGGCGTGTTTCCCGCCAACCTGCACATGGCGCTCCACCCGGAGCAGTATCCGGACATCCCGGGCGGGGCCGTCTCGCTGTGGGCGCGGCTGCCGTTCCAGGCCGTCTTCATCGCCTGGGTGCGCGCGGCGGCAAGAACCGCGTAGCTCCCCCCGGCAGCTCGCCCAAGCCCTGGCGCTCAGGCCCCACCCCCGGCAGCTCGGCCCCACGCCCGACAGCTCGGCCCCCACCCCACAGCAGCTCGCCCCACCCCCAACAGCTCGCCAGCGACAAAGGTGACAACCGGCGCATCGCCCTCGGAACCTGGCGAGAAAGTCGGCACCAGGCCGACGAATGCGACAAGGTTTGATCCAGCGGGCGCTGTTGTTGCGTTTGTCGGCTCCCCCTCGGCCCCCAACTCGGCTCCCAACTCGGCGGCCCCCCTCGGCGCCGCCAGACCCAGCGGCTCAGTCGCCGAGCTCGGCCCGGCGGCGCACGACGTATTCCTCCAGCTCGGCCCGGATCGCGTCATCGAGCGGCGGCTGCTCGAAGGCTTCGAGCGTCTCCTGCCAGATCTCTCCCGCCCGGACCGTCGTGTCGCGAGCGCCCTTCTTCGTCCAGCGATCGAAGTTCTCCGTCGAAGACAACAGCGGGCGGTAGAAGCACTCACGGAAGCGCTCGAGCGTGTGCACCGCGCCGAGGAAATGTCCGCCGGCCCCAACCTCGAGGTGGGCGTCGAACGCGAGCGACGCCTCGTCGATCTCCAGCGGCGTGAACTCATGGCGAAGTTCACGCAGCAGCTCGACGTCGACGATGAACTTCTCGTAGCAGGACACCAGCCCGCCCTCGAGCCAGCCCGCCGAATGCATGACGAAGTTGGCCCCGGCCAGGAACGTCGGCAGTAGCGTCATCAGCGACTCGTACGCCGCCTGGGCATCCACCGTCTGCGACGCGTTCAGCGCGCCCCCGCCGCGCCAGGGCAGACCGAAGTGGCGAGCGATCTGGCCCGTGCACAGCACCCCGATCCCCGATTCAGGCGTCCCGAACGAGGGCGAGCCGGACTGCATGTCGGTGTTGGACAGGAACGAGCCGAAGACGACCGGGCAGCCCGGGCGGATCAGCTGCGCCAGCGCGATGCCGGCCAGACCTTCGGCCATCTGCTGCACGAGTGTGGCCGGCAGCGAGACGGGCGACATCGCGCCCATGAGCAGGAACGGCGTGATCACCACCGCCTGGTTGGCCCGGCAGTACTCGAACATCGCCGCCAGCATCCGGTCGTCGTAGCGCAGGGGGCTGTTGACGTTGATCAGCGAGATCGAAGCCGGCGCGCGCTCGATCGCCTCGCGCCCCCCGAACAGGATCTCGCTCATCCGGATCGTGTCGGCGGCGTTGGGCCCCGAGGTCACCGAGCCCATGTAGGGCTTGTCGGACAGCGTCTGCAGGGCGAACACCATGTCCAGGTGGCGTGAGTCCAGCGGCCGGTCCTCGGGCTCGCAGATCGTGCCGCCGGGCGAATCGAGCTCCGGGAAGGACTGCGCCAGCTTGACCAGGTTCTCGAAGTCCGCCATCTTCGCGTCGCGGCGCACGTCGCCCTGGCGGATGAACGGGCAGCCGTAGACCGGCGCGAAGACCATGTTGTCCCCGCCGATGTGCGCGGTCATCGTCGGGGTTGCGCGCCTGCAGCTCGAACTCTCTCGGCGCCTTGGCCACCTGCTCGAGGATGAATTCCGGGTCGAAGCGGACGCGGTTCTCCTCCTCGACGATCTGGCCCGCGTCACGGAACAGCTCGACCGCCTCGGGCAGCAGGAACTCGACGCCGAGCTCGGAGACGATCCGCCGCCAGCCCCGGTCCAGGGTGGCCATCGCGTCCTCGCTGAGGATCTCGTAACGGGGCATGCCATTGACGAACAAGCTGGCCTCCTCCGGGTTTGGGTCTTGACCTGACGGTCGCGAGCCGTAATATACCGCTCGTGGAACAAGAGTTCCAAGCCCTTCCGAGCCATGGCACCGCAGCCGTCGACCGCGGCGCCGACCTGCTGGTCCGCGTGCTGGAGAGCGAGCAGCCGGTGGCGCTCACCGACCTGGTGACGGCCACCGGGATTCCCAAGAGCACCGCGTCCAGACTGATCAGCGCGCTCGAGCGCCGCGGACTGATCGCGCAGGACGGCCAGCGAGGCCGCCTGCGGCCCGGACCGGCGATCCTCCGTGTGGCCGAGCGCAGCATGCTCGAGCGGAACGTCGTCGAGCTGGCGCGTCCGTCACTCGATGCCCTGGCCGAGGCCTCGGGTGAGACGATCAACCTGGCCGTGCCCGCCCGTCACGGCGTCGAGCACGTGGCCCAGGTGGATAGCCGGCACTTCCTCGGCACCGGTCAGTGGCTGGGCCGCTCGGTCGACTACCACAGCACCGCGGTGGGCAAGGTGTTCATGGCCTTCGGCCGCGCCACGATGCCGGCGCAGCCGCTGGCCAAGCACGCGCCCGCCACGATCACCGACCCGCGCCGGCTGCGTCAGCGAGCTCGAGGTCATCCGCAGCACGGAGTTCGCCACCGCCGTCGACGAGCTCGAGTCCGGACTCGCCGCGATGGCCGCGCCGGTGCGAGGCGGACGAGGAGACGTGGTGGCGGCCCTGAGCATCACCGGGCCGACGGTCCGGCTGACGCCGCTGCGCATCTTGGAGTTGCAAAAGATCCTGCTCGAGGAGGCGCACACGCTGAGCCGCCGCCTCGGCTACCGCGAGGAAGGAGAACATGCCGCATGACGCACGAAGAGATCCTGCAGATGCTGTTCGAGGAGACCCTGGTCGGCAACGCCCCCGCCGTCAAGGACGGCGTCAATCAGGGGCTCGAGGACGGCATGGAACCGGAGCGGATGCTGTTCGACGCGCTGATCCCGTCGCTGGAGGAGGTCGGGGCCCGCTTCGAGCGTGGCGACTACTTCGTCCCTGAGATGCTGATCGCCGCGCGGGCCATGCAGGGCGCGCTGGACATCCTGCGCCCGCTGCTGGCCGACACCGAGGCCAACCGGGTGGGGACGTTCCTGATGGGCACGGTCAAGGGCGACGTCCACGACATCGGCAAGAACCTCTGCAACATCATGCTCGAGGGCGCCGGCTTCACGGTGATCGATCTTGGCGTCAACGTGCCGCCGGAGAAGTTCGTGGCCCAGATCGAGGAGCACAACCCGGACATCGTCGGGTTCTCGGCCTTCCTGACCACGACGATGCCGATGTTCAAGGCCAACATCAACGCGCTGGAGAAGGCCGGGCTGCGCGAGAAGGTGATCGTCATGGTGGGCGGCGCCCCGGTCACCCAGGAGTACGCCGACGCGGTCGGCGCCGACGGCTATTCGGCCGACGCCTCCTCGGCGGTCAAGAAAGCCAAGGAGCTGATCCAGATGCGCCGGGAGAAGGTGCCGGCATGAAAGCCGCGGCGGTGCTCGCACGCGTCGAGCACGCGGTCAAGGGCCCGATCTGGGACTGCCAGATGTGCGGTCAGTGCGTACTGCATGACACCGGCCTGACCTGCCCGATGACCTGCCCGAAGACGCTGCGCAACGGGCCCTGCGGCGGCGTCCGGGCCAACGGCAACTGCGAGGTCAAGCCGGAGATGCGCTGCGTCTGGCTGAAGGCCTACGAGCGCTCGGAGCGGATGCCGGTGTGGGGCAACCACATCGACCACCTTCGTCCGCCGGTCGACAACCAGCTGAAGGGCACCTCCTCGTGGATCAACCTGGTCACCGGCCGCGACCGGCAGGTACCGAGTGGATGGGAGACACGCGAGCACCGTGGGTCGGGCGCGGATGTCGACGCTTGAGCGCAAGCTGGACGCGCACGAGTTCGTAGTCACAGCCGAGCTGCCGGTGATCGATGGCGGCGGCCATGCCGAGATCCAGCGTCAGCTCGAGCCGATGCGTCCGTACGTCGACGCGTTCAACGCCACCGACAACCCTTCCGCGCACGCGCACGTCTCGCCACTCGCCGTGGCCATCGGCCTCATATCGGTGGGGGCAGAGCCGGTGATGCAGCTGACCTGCCGCGACCGCAACCGGCTCGCGCTCGAGGCCGAGCTGATGGGAGCCTCGCTGCACGGGATCGAGAACATCTGCTGCCTGACTGGGGACGACGTGACCGCCGGCGACGAGCCCGAGGCCAAGCGGGTGTTCGATCTCGACGGGCCGCAGCTGATCTCCCTCGCACGGGTGCTGGAGAGCGGGCACTACCTGTCCGGCCGGGCGATCGCTCCGGCGCCTCACTTCCTCGTCGGCGCCGTCGAGAATCCGGGCGCCCCGCCGCTCGAGTACCGGGTCCGACGTGCGGCCAAGAAGGCGCTTGCCGGAGCGCGCTTTCTCCAGCTCCAGATCTGTTACCGGCCCGAGCTGCTCGAGCGGTTCATGCGCACCGCGGCGGACACGGGGCTGAGCGAACGGCTCGCGCTGATCCCCTCGATCTGCATCCTGCGCACCGTCGGCGGGATGCGGTTCGTGGCCGCCAAGGTGCCCGGGATCGACGTTCCCCCGGAGACCGTCGCACGCGTGGAGAACGCCGCCGACCCCGAGGCGGAGTGCTTCGACATCGCCTACGAGCTGGCCAGCCACGCGCTTTCGCAGCCCGGAGTCGCGGGTCTGCACTTCATCTCGTTCCGCAAAGACGCGGGCATCGCAAAGCTCTGCCAACGCCTGGGCATCCCGCCCCGAGTCGAAAGGGAATCCAATGGACACCGTGCTTCGGTCGCGGTCTAAGACCGTCACCATCGGGGCCGAGCAGCCCTTCTGCATCATCGGCGAGCGGATCAATCCGACCGGACGCAAGCGCTTCGCCGAGGAGCTCCGTGCCGGAGATCTCTCGACCGTGGCGGTAGACGCAATCGCCCAGGCGCAGGCCGGGGCCGACATGCTCGACATCAATGCCGGGATCCCGCTGGTCGACGAACCCGAGCTGCTCAAGGCGATGCTGCGCACCGCGCAGGACGCCGTCGATCTGCCGATCTGCATCGACTCCTCGGTGATCGAGGCGCTCGAGGCGGGATTGTCGGTCTACGAAGGTCGCGCGCTGGTCAACTCGGTCACGGCGGAGGACGAGCGCCTGCAGGAGATTCTTCCCCTGGTAGCCCGCCACGGCGCCGCCGTGATCGCCCTCGTCAACGACGAGACGGGGATCCCGGAGACGCCCCAGCAGCGGCTGGGCTTTGCCCGCAAGATCGTCAGCGCCGCGCACGACTACGGGATCGGCCCAGAGGACATCGTGATCGACCCGCTGGCGATGACGGTCGGCGCCGACACCGAGGCCGTGACCACGACGCTGGCCACGATCAGCCTGATCCGTGATGAGCTGGGCGTCAACATGTGTCTCGGTGCCTCCAACGTCTCCTTCGGACTGCCTCAGCGTCATGTGCTCAATGCCGCCTTCCTCCCGATGGCCATGGCGGCGGGATTGACCAGCGCGATCATGTCGACCGCGGAGGTCTGCATCCAGAGCGTGCGGGCAGCCGATCTGCTCCTCGGTCACGATCCGTGGGGCGCGAGCTGGATCGCGGCGCATCGTGCGCGGCAGGCCGCCGAGCGGGAGACCGCGGCTGCGTCGTGAGCGCCCCGACGCCACGCCGAGCCGTCCCGCCGCTGGCGAGCGAACTCGCGCCCGAGCCCGCCGACGGCGCCCAGCGGGTGCGCCTGCGGTTCCTCCCTGACGGCGCCGAGGTCCGCGTCCCCAGCGGGACGCCGGTGTTCGACGCCGCGAGCTGGAACGGGATCGCCATCGACTCCACCTGCGGCGGTCACGGCACGTGCAAGAAGTGCAAGGTCAGGGTCGTCTCAGGCGAGATGCCGGTCGCCAGCGTCGACCCCCGCGCGTTCACCGGCGACGAGCTGCGGGACGGCTGGCGGCTGGCCTGCCGGGCAGCCGCCCGTAGCGACCTGGTGATCGAGGTGCCGCCCCTGCAAACGCGGCCGAAGGCCGCGATGGTAGGAGTCGGACGTCACGTGATCCTGCGTCCGTCGGTGCAGAAGCGTCACCTGGTGCTCCAGGAGCCGACGATGGAGGACCAGCGGTCGGACCTGCAGCGCGTGCTCGACGGAATCGAGGACCTCGAGCCGACGACGTCCGTGGAGCTGCTGCGAACGCTCGGCCAGACCCTCCGGGAGGCGAACTTCGATGTCACCGCGGTCATCTGTGACGAGGAGCTGGTCGACCTCGAGCCCGGGGACACGACCGCGCGTCGCTTCGCGGTCGCGTTCGATCTCGGAACGACCACCGTGGTGGCGACGCTGCTCGATCTCGACAGCGGACAGCCCGTGGCGGTGCGCTCGATGCTCAACCGCCAGCAGCCCTACGGCGCCGATGTGATCACCCGGATCTCGGCGACGATGATGGACGACCATGCGCTCGGCGCACTGCGCGAGCGTGCCCATGAGACGATGGCCGAGCTGGTCGGCGAAGTCTGCGTCGAGGGCGAGGTCGAGCCGCGCGAGGTCTACGAGATCACCGTCTGCGGCAACGTGACAATGATGCAGCTGGCCCTTGGTATCGATCCCGAGCCGCTATCGATGGCGCCGTTCGTCGTCGCCACTCATACCTTCCCGCCCGCGTCGGCGGCCGACTTCGGAGTCAAGGTGCATCCCCGTGCCCCGGCGTTCATCTTCCCCTCGCTGGGCGCGTACGTCGGCGGAGACATCGTGGCCGGAATGCTGGCCACCGGGCTGACCCGGGACAAGCGCCTGCGGCTGTTCATCGACGTGGGCACCAACAGCGAGATCGCGCTCGGGTCAAACGAGCGGGTGCTGGCCACCGCCGCGCCCGCCGGGCCGGCGTTCGAGGCCGCCCAGATCAAGTGCGGCATGCGCGCCGCCGACGGCGCGATCGAGGGGGTCAAGGTCGACGGCGACGCGCTCACGTTGCAGGTGATCGGCGACACCGAGGCGATCGGGATGTGCGGCTCCGGCCTGGTCGACGCCGTGGCCGAGCTCGTGCGCAGTGGCCTGCTTGACCATTCCGGTCGCTTCATTCCCGACGAGCAGGCCGCCGAGCTGTTCCCCCAGCTGGCCACGCGGCTGACCAAGATCGGCGAGGAGCGCGTTTTTGTCCTGCACTGGCGGGGCACGGACCCGGCCGCCTCCGTGTTCCTCTCCCAGCGCGATGTCCGCGAGCTCCAGTTCGCCAAGGCGTCGATCGCCACCGGCTGGCAGATCCTGGTCAAAGACCTCGGCGTCCAGCCGGAGGACATCACCCAGGTGCTGCTGGCCGGCAGCTTCGGCGCCTTCCTGACGCCGATCAGCGCCGTGCGGATCGGCCTCGTCCCGAAGCTCGCGCTGCCGCGGATCGTCTCCGCGGGCAACGTCGCCGGAGAGGGGGCGAAGATCGCCGCGCTGTCGCTGCGTGAGCGCGCGGAGGCCGCCTCGATTCTGCGCGAGGTCGAGTACGTCGAGCTGTCCGGCCGCGCGGACTTCAACGACCTGTTCATCGACCAGCTGGCCTTTCCGGGATGAGCGCCGCGGTGATCGCCTGCGGCGCCCTGGCCGCCGACGTGCGGTTGATCGCGCGGCGTCGCGGTTGGGACATCGATGTTCACCCCGTGCCCGCGCTGCTGCACAACCGGCCCGATCGGATTGCCCCCGAGCTCGAGCGTGAGCTGCTCCAACTGCGTGAGCGCTACGACGACCTCGCCGTCGCCTACGGGGACTGCGGGTCCTACGGCGCGATCGACGCCGTGCTGAGGCGGTTCGCGATTCGCCGCCTCGAGGGCGAGCACTGCTACGACGTGTTCGCGCGCGACGAGGTCCGTGAGGCTCTGGCCGCAGAGCCGGGCACGTACTTCCTCACCGACTTCCTGGCCCGCACGTTCGAGCACACCGTCGTGCGCGAGCTCGGACTCGACCGCCACCCCGATCTCCGCGACGACTATTTTCGCAATTACACCCGGGTGGTCTGGCTCGCCCAGCGGCCGACCCCGGCCACGCGTGCCGCTGCCGAGCGCGCGGCGGCACAGATCGGCCTGCCGCTGGAGATCCGGATGGTGGGAACCGAACGGCTCGAGCGCCAGCTGGAGACGCTGCTCGGCGAGAAGTCTTTTCAAACGCCGTTGCGGGCGTAGACGGCGAAGAAGTCCCGGTCGTCCGGGGTGAGGTAGCGGGTGCTGTCGCGACTCATGCCCGGCAGCAGCTTGGCCGGACTGGAGCTATTCCACCCCCCGAAGAAGTTGAACGTGGTCCACTCGGAGTTGATGTCGAGCTCCATCGCCCGCACCGCGCCGGCGTGCTGGAGGATCGCGGCCAGGCTCGACGCGGTCTGGTCGGCGGCCGCGGCGTAGAGGATGTTGCCCCGAGTGTCGACGCCGACGCCGGAGCGCCACACGCGCACCGCGTTGCCGAGGGTGGCCCCCCACAGGGCGCCGTTGCTGAGGCTCGGGTTGAGCTGACCACCCTCGATGATCAGAGGCAGGTTCTGGCGGGCGAACTCCACCTCCGGCCCGGCTGTCGGTCCGCCTGACCAGCTGCGGATATCCGCGGTGCCGTCACGCATCCGGATGAACGTCGCCATCCCGGCGTGCAGCGGCGCGTAGGTGTGGCCGAAGGCGACAAAGCCCCCGCCCGAGTCCGCCAGCTTAAAGCCGCTGTTGAACGCTGCCAAGAGGCGCGGGCGCAGTGCGGGCGGAACCTGAGCGGCGCGGTTTGCCGGGCCAGTAGCCGGTTCGTAGCGACCGGGATAGAGCTGCAGCCAGGCCCGGGTGTGGTCGATCCAGGCAACCCCCGCGACCATGTCGGGATAGAGAGGGTCAGGCCGGAAGGTGCTGACCAGGACCGCCGGACCGCCGGCGACCAGAGGGCCCGTCCTCCGCCAGGCGCCCTCGCCTGCCAGCGCCGGCATGATCACCGGCACGACGGCCGGCGGGAGATAGCCCGACGCGGTCACCGACGCGGCCACCCCCACCGTCGGCAGCGCCTTGAGCGCCGCGCCGCCGGTCGAGGGGGCGGTGATCGAGTAGTACATCCGCTCGACGTCTGAGACCAGCCATGCGGCGCCGTTGTCCCGCAGCCACTCCACGCTGCGAACGCTGAACGGCACGTTGGAGCTCTGCATCATCGTGGTGGCGAACGAGAGGCCGGCATCGAGCACCAGCAGCAGCGCCCCCACCAAGACGATCCGGCGGCTGCGGGTGCGCAGCCTGACTATGGGGCGCACCGGCGTTGCGCGCCGGCGCACTCGGACGGGTGTGGCGGCAGGCCGACGACGCGGGGCGGCCGCGGGGGCGGGCGCCTTGCGACGAGGCGCGGGCGGGACCGGCTCCGTGTACTCATAGTCGAGGATCCGGGCCTCAAAAAGGCCGAGCGATGATTTGTTGGCGCTGCGCTGGGGCATGCGGGATGGCGTCGCGGGGCGCCGGCGGCGCCGGGCGGGCAGTTGTCCCTTCAACGAGCCGGCGCCGGGTCCTGCCGGCCACCCGCGGCCGATCGCCAATCTTTACCTCGTCTCAGCGGAGCTTTGACCCCCGGATTGGTAAGTGGTAGAACGGCCGGCACATCACGCACTACCAGAGGGGGCACAATGCGCAAGTTTGTAATCGCGGTTTCGGCCATGGCCGGGCTGGCAATTCCGATGGTCGCCTCGGCGGCCGCCAAGAAGCACGTCCACTTCACCGCCCAGGTGGTGGGCGCGCAGATCAGCGCGACGCAAGCGACGTACAAGATTCACGATTCCCTGTTCGGCAACGGAGCCGGCGTCCAGACCGTGAAACTGAACGCAACCGGCACGGGCGGCACCGATACCGAGACGACCTATTACGGCAACGCCACCGCCAAGTCCAGGGGAACGTTCACGCTCGGCGCCCCTGACGCAAACGGCATCCTGAAGCTCAGCGGCTCAGGACACGACGTCAGCGGTACGGGCAGGGCGAAGGGATTGACGTCGAGCTACACCTACACCGGCACCATCAACGCCAAAACATTGGTCCTCACGGTGACGCTGAGGGGCACGTACACCTACTGAGGCCTCAGCACGGTGCGTTCGGGCCGCCCGAGCGCACCGTGCTTGCCATCCAAGGCGAACCGCGGCGCGAACTACTCGTCCAGTGACTCGACGAGCAGCGTCGCGACGTCCACGACCCGCAGCTCGTCCCCGGTGCTCTGCACGCCGTCGTCGAGCATCACGGTGCAGAACGGACAGGCGACCGCGAGCGTCCCGGCACCGGTCTGCGCCGCCTCGCGCACCCGCTCCTGGTTGATCGGGTGGGCACGTTCCTCCATCCACATGTGCGCGCCGCCGGCTCCGCAGCAGAAGGTCTCCTTGCGCGAGCGCTTCATCTCGACGGGTTGGCCAATCGCGGCCACGAGGTCTCGAGGTCCTTCGAGGACATCGTTGTGACGCGCGAGATAGCAGGAGTCGTGGTAGGTGACCGACAGTGTGTCCGAGCGCTTGGGGGCCAGCCGGCCCTCGGCGACCAGGTTTGCCAGCACCTCGGAGTGGTGGATCACCTCGTAGTTGCCCCCGAAGTCCGGGTACTCGTTGCCCAGGGTGTTGAAGCAATGCGGGCAGTTGGCGATGATCTTGGTGACGCCCGCCTCGTTCAGCGTCTGCACGTTCTGCTGAGCGAAGGCCTGGAACACGTATTCGTTGCCCATCCGGCGCGCGGGATCGCCGGTGCAGCTCTCGCGGGGGCCAAGGATGGCGAAATCGACGCCGGCGGCCTGGAGCAGCTTGGCCGTGGACTCCGCTGTCTGCCGCGCGCGCTCGTCGAACGACGACGCGCAGCCGACCCAGTACAGGTACTCGGGCGCCGCCTCCCCCGGCTCCAGGATGCGCACGCCCAGCTCCTGGGCCCAGTCGGCACGCTCTGATTGGGCCCTCCCCCACGGGTTCGACGCCCGCTCGATGTCCCTCAGCATCGGCTCGGCCTCGGCCGGGAACTTCGCGTCGACCATCACCAGGTGACGGCGCAGATCGACGATCGCGTCGACATGCTCGATCGACACCGGGCAGGCCTGAACGCAGGCCCCGCAGGTGACGCAGTCCCATACCGATTCCTCGGGCACCGCGCCCGGCACCAGGCTGGCGAGCTCGGGTTCGGCCCCGTCTCCGCCGCCGCGGGCCTTGAGCACCGATGCCCCCTCGGCGAACACCTGATCCCGCAAGCCCATGATCACCAGCTTGGGCGAGAGCAGCTTGCCCGTACCGAAGGCCGGGCACACGTCCTGGCAGCGCCCGCATTCGGTGCACGAATAGGTGTCGAGGATCTGCTTGAAGGTCAGATCAGCGGCGGTGCCGGCGCCGAAGCGGATGTCCTCCTCGGGCACGTCCTCGTCATCGAAGCGCAGCGGCTCGAGGCGGCCGCCGGGTCCTGTGCGGCCAAACCACACGTTGATTGCCGCGGTGGCGATGTGCAGATGCTTTGACCGCGGCAGGTAGGCCAGGAAGCTGAGGATGGTCAGCACGTGCGCCCACACGAACACCCGCTCCAGCACCCGGGTCGTGCCGTTGTGGCTGAACATATGCGCGAGGGCGTTGGACACCGGCGCGTCGGCGCGCGGCCATTCGTTGAGGCCGAGCGTGATCCGGGAGGCGTGCCAAAGCAACAGCGTCAGCGCGATCGTGGCGATCATGGCCAGAATCAGGTCGGCCTCACCAAGGTGCGAGCCCTGAAAGCGCTGAGGTTTCTGCACCTTGCGGATCCACAGTGCGCTGAGCACGCCGATCAGCACCAGCACCGCGAACAGGTCGACCAGGAACGCGAACCAGCCTTGCTCTCCGAGCCAGGGAAACGTCGAGTGCTTGTCGATGACGCCGATCAGGGCCATCACGATCGTCGGCGCGAGGACGAGGAAGCCCCAGAAGATGAAGGCGTGGATCAGACCCGGGATGAAGCGCTGCAGGAGCTTTCGCTGACCGAGCACGATCGTCGCCTCGTTCTTGACCCGGCGCGGCACGTCGCCGGAGCGGTCGGACTTCGGCGCGGACCGGGCCAGCGCGGTGAGGAATTTGACCCGCGTGAGGAACAAGGCGCCGCTGACGGCAAGGGCTGCCGCCAGCAGGACGGCGCTGACGGCGATACCTATGTTCCTCTCGCTTTCTTGATCTCCTCAGAGATCGCCGGAACGACCTCGTGCAGATCCCCGATCACCGCATAGTCGGCGTTGGCGAAAATCGAGGCCTCGCCGTCGGGATTGATGGCCAGCAGCTTTTTCGCCCCCTTGCAGCCCGCCATGTGCTGCGTGGCGCCGCTGATGCCGCAGGCGATGTAGATCTCCGGCGAGACCTTCGAGCCGGTCTGGCCGACCTGGTCGGTGTGCGGGCGCCAGCCCGCGCTGGTCACCGCGCGTGAGCATCCGACCGCACCGTGCAGCAGCGCCGCGAGCTCCTCGAGCACAGCGAAGCCCTCGGACGATCCGACGCCGCGCCCGCCGGACACCACCACGGGCGCATCGGTCAGCGAGACCCCGGCTGATGCCGCCTGGACGCGTTCGGAGACCTTCACCACTCCGTCGGGTCCGTCAAGGTTTGGCTGCAGGACCTCGGGTTGGAGGTCGGTGGCGGCCGGGTCGGCCGCCACCGCGTGTGCCGCCGCGGTGACCAGCAGCGGGGTCGCGTTGACGCTCGCCTGCTCCAACAGGCTCCCGCCCCAGCGCACGCGGGTCACGGTGGCGGGGCTGCCAGGAGTGACGGAGGTGCAGTTGGCGGCCATCGGGAGGTCCAGTTTCGCCGCGACGTGCGCCAGCACCTCGTTGCCGCGGTCGGTGCCGGGTGCGATCACGGCCTGCGGTGAACGCGTGCTGATCGCCTCCACCAGAGCCTGGGCCCAGGCAGCGGGCGCGTAGGGCGTGCTGCCGTCGCCGATCCTGATGGCGATGACGTCCGGGTCGACGGTGCGGGCGAAGGTCAGCGCCTGCTGCGAGAGCTCGTCGTGCTGTGTCCTCGACGAAGACCAGCGTGCTCACAGCAACCCCAGATTGCTGAGGATCCCGACCACGGCCGGGGCGGCCTCCGGACCACGCCCGAGGATCTCCACCTGCTTGCCCGTGCCGGGGGGCAGCACCAGCCTGATCATCTCGAGTTCGGCCTGCGGCCTGGTGGGCTCGCTGGCGACCAGCGGTTTGCGCTTGGCCCGCAGCCGCCCGGGCACCGACGGGTAGCGCGGTAGGTTGATGCCCTCCTTGACGCTGACGACCGCCGGCGTCGGCACGAGGTAGATGTCGCGCCCGCCGTCGACCTCCTGCTCGCAGCGCAGCTGCCCGTCCTGGACGGAGATGCCCTTGATCCCGTTGACGCACGGCAGCCCGAGCGCATGCGACGACCCGGATCGGCACCTGGTAGTTGCCCGCGTCGGCGGACTCGTTGCCGAACAGGATCAGGTCGGGCGGCTCGGGTTGCGCCCCGATCGCCGCCACGATCGCCGCCGCCGTGGCCTGCGGATCCCATTCCGAGCCGTCGGTGACCAGGTGGATCGCCTGGTCGACGCCGATCGCCATCATGTCCCGCAGCTGCTCCTCGGCCTCCGGCGGACCGAGGGTCAGCACGGTCGAGGTGCCACCGTGCTGCTCGACCAGCCGCACCGCCTCCTCGGCCCCGCACTCTTCGTGCGGGCTGACCGTGAAGCCGAGGTGCCGGGTCGAGATCGCCCGCTCGTCGTCGGTGAGCACGATCTTGCCTCCCGTCAGGGGGACGCGCTTGACGCACACGAGGATGTTCATGAGCGGACGCGGGAGTTGTCCGGGTCAAACAGCGACGTCGAGTCGGCCGAGCCAACGGTGACCGGATAGCGCTCGCCCAGGTACTCGACGGCCAGCTCCTGGCCGACCTTGGCGTACTCCGGCGGCAGATAGCTCATCAGGATGTGCTTGCCGATCGACGGTCCCGCGCCGGCGCTGGTCACGTAAGAGCGGCGCCCCTTGGCGTCGAGCAGCGGACTGCCGTCACGGGTGAGGATCGGCTCGCCGCCGAGCATGTAGCGCTTGACGCCGGTGCTCGAGGTGTGATCGTCGACGGTCAGGGTGCACATGTGCGCCGCCGGCTCCTCCTCGCGGTGGCGCGCGTGCGCCTCCTTGCCGATGAAGTCCTGTTCCTTGACCTTGCCCCAGGCCATCCCGGCCTCGACGACGTTGAAATCGGCCTCGAGCTCGGCGCCGTAGGCGCGGTAGCCCTTCTCCAGGCGGCCGGTGGTGCCGTAGACGCCGATGCCGGCCGGTACGATGCCGTGCGGCTCGCCGGCCTGGGCGACGATGTCCCACAGCCGCGCACCCTCCTCCATCGGGACGTACAGCTCCCAGCCGAGGTCGCCGACGTAGGAGATCCGTGAGGCGAGGACCTGCAGCGGCCCGACCTCGATCGTCTTCCAGCGCGCGAACGGGAAGCCCTCGTGGGAGACGTCGTCTCCGCGCGAGGTCACGCTGCCGAGGATGTCCCGCGCCCGGGGGCCCCAGAGGCCGAGGGTGCACAGCGCGCTCGTCTGGTCGGTGATCTGGGCCGACCCGTCGTCGGGCAGGTGGTCCTTGAACCACTTGAGATCGGACATCCCGTAGGCGCCGCCGGTGACCACGCGGAAGACGTCGTCGGCCATCCGCATGATCGTCAGGTCGGCCTTGAAGCCGCCGCTCGGGGTGAGGATCGGCGTGTAGACGACCCGCCCGAGCGGAACGTCCATCTGGCGCATCGGCGATCCGCTGGACGGCGTCCAGCGCGCCGGGACCGGTGACGTCGAAGATCGAGAACGCCGAGCAGATCGACCATCGGCCGCGCGGTCACGCATGGCGAGGTGCTCGGCGTTGATGATCGGCGACCACCAGCGGGACTCCCACTCGGCCTCGCGCCGGGTGACGCGATCGCCGTACTCGTCGAGCAGCTTCCGGTTTGACTCGTACCACTGCGGGCGCTCCCAGCCGACGGCCTCGTAGAACATCGCGCCCAGCTCCTGCTCGCGCTCGTAGAACGGCGACAGCCGCGGACCCGGCGGCTGGTCTCCCACTGCTCGCCGGGATGGACGATCCCGTACATCTTGTTGAAGCCCTCCGAGGCGCGAGCCTTGATGTGGGCCTTGGTCCGCTGATGCGGATAGACGCGGGCGATGTTCGACTCGTAGACGTCGATCTCCGACTCGCCGTGGACCATCCACTCGGCCAGCGTCTTGCCCGCGCCGGGTCCCTCCTTGATCCAGATCGCCGCGGCCGACCACAGGCCCTTGACCTCAGGCGTCTCGCCCAGCAGCGGCATCCCGTCGAGCGTGACCGAGAGCACGCCGTTGATGGCGTACTTCACGCCGACGCTCTCGTCGCCGACGATCTCGGGCATCAGCTCGAGCGCGATCTCCATCTGGGGATCGAAGTCCTCCTGGGTGAACGGGAGCTCGGTCGGGGTCAGCGCCGACTCTTCGATCGAGGGGATCTCGTCCGCGTCGAGGGTGATCGGCCGGTGGGCGTAGGAGCCGATCTCGAGGCCCGGTGCCCTCCTGGCGCTCGTACATGTTGGTGTCCATGTCGCGGACGATCGGGAACTCGATCATGCCCTTGGCGTCGGCAAAGCGCGGCACCGGGCCGATGTCGATCATCTGGTGGATCATCGGGGTCAGCGGGATGTAGGCGCCGGCCATTCGCGGCCAGCCGTCGGGCTCCAGCACCCGGTGGCGATCACCACCTGCTCGGCCTCGATGTCCCCGCGGGTCGTCCGCACGCGGGTGACGCGTCCGTGCTCGACGTCGAGCCCCAGCACCTCGGTGTTGGCCGAGACGGTCAGGCCCTGCTCCTGCGCGCGCTCGCGCATGATCGTCGCCGCCCGCAGCGAGTCGACGACGCCGGCGCCGGGGGTGTAGAAGCCGCCGAGGATCAGCTCCTCGTTGATGAACGGAACGTGCTCCTTGACCTCCTCGGGCGTGAGCATCGACACCGGCTCGATGCCCCACGACTTCGCCGAGGCCATCCGCCGCTGCAGCTCCTGCATCCGCTCCTCGGTCCGGGCGATCTCGATGCCCCCGCTCTTGATGAACACGTCCATCTCGACGTACTGGCGCAGGCTGTCCAGGGTCAGCGAGGTCATCTCCTTGGAGTGATCGACCGGGAAGATGAAGTTCGAGGCGTGGCCGGTCGAGCCGCCCGGGTTGGGCAGCGGGCCCTTGTCGATCAGCGTGACGCCGGTCTTGCCGAGCCGCACGAGGTGATAGGCGAGGCTGTTGCCGACGATGCCGGCGCCGATGATCACGACCTGCTGCTGGGCGGGCAGTGATGCGGCGGAGGACTGAGGGTGACTGACCATGCCAGTGATATATCAGATGCAGGTCACGACCGTCAACGAGAGCTGGCGCCGCCGCGCCAGGCCGCGGCGCCCGGACTCGGCCCGGGCGTTTCATGTCCTCAGGTTTCGGGCTGAACGCGCAGGCTTCTCAGCGTCATCGCCAGCATCTCGTAGTGCCCGACGAGCATGCACAATTCGATCAGCTGAGGCTCCCGGAGCTCGCGGCTGAGCTCCGTCCACAGCTCTTCGCTCAGCTCCCGGCGGTCGTGCAATTCGTCCGCGGCCCGGAGCAGGGCCCCCTGGCGGGGGGTCCATCCGGGGGCCGCTGCCCCGGTGCGCACGCGGGCGACCTCGTCGCCGGTGAGGCCGGTTTTCTGCGCAATCCGCTCATGGTGTCGCCACTCGTACTCGCACGCGCAGTTGTGAGCGACGCGGAGGATCACGAGCTCCGTATCGGCGCGCCGCAGCGTCCCGCGCGGCATCAGCCGCCCGGCGAAGAAAAGCCAACCGCGGAACAGCTTCCGGTGGCGCCCCAGCGTCGTGAACAGGTTCAGCGGCCCCGTGCCGGCGACCCGCCCCGCGATCCACGCGATCGCGGCGTTGACAACCCCTAATTCCTTCCGGGTGCCCGGCGCAATCCTGGGTCCGCCGCCCTCGCTCACTCCTACCTCCTGACCCAAGACACCTGGGTGATGTAGATCGTCGTCCCCAGCGCGGGCCCGTCCAACGGATACTCCTGCACCGTATTGGACGGTCCGAGGGGCACGCTCACGGCGAGGCGGTGGTCCTGCCCCACCCGGGCGACCCGGGTGAACGGAGCGAACTGACCCGATGGGGAGACGAACCGGACGATGAATGTGCCTCCGCGGCGGTAGCGGCCGGGAGTGCGGACGACCGCGCTGCCGCTGCCCCGCAGGATGAATCCATCTCGGCCCGCGGCGCTCAAGGTGCTGAACTCCTCGACCTTGCGGGCCATCGCCACCTGCCACCCGAACGCCGAGTAGCTCCCCTCGGCACTCGTATAGTCGATCGATGCCGGGGTCGGCGGCGGATGCGCGAACACGTCCATCAACCTGCCGATCGACTCCCGCAGATCTCGGGCCCAGTACGGCCAGCTGTGCGTACCTGGTCCGTAGGCGTCGTAGAAACTGGAGATCCCCAGCGACTGCAGACGGTTGTGGAACAACCGCGTCAACTCGCTGACGCCGCCCTCGATGGCGGCCGCGCCGGGGTTCGGGAATGCGTTGTCAAGCGGACCGGGTTGGCCGTTACCGGAGTACATGAACAGCTGCATGCCACCCAGGTTCGGCGCCAGGGTGGTCGGATCGTGCGCCGCCCAGTTGATCTCCTGGGTCAGTCGTAACCCGAACATCGAGTTCAGCGGCGCCCCGTCCAAAGCCGTCTCGGTGAGGTTGATGACCGGCGTCACCAGCGCCTGGGCCTCGCCGTCGTAGGCGATGTCCGGAGCGCCCGAGAACGACAGCGCAGCGGCGAACAGATCCGGGTGGCGGGCGGCATAGCTCATCGAGCAGAACCCGCCCTGTGACAGCCCCGCGATCGCACGACCGGCCCGGGAGCGGATCGTGTGCAGGCCATGGTCGACCCAGGGGATCAGCTGCCCGATGTGAAACGTCTCCCAGTCAGGACGACCGCGGGGTCCCGGTCCCTGCCAGTTCGTGCACCAGCCGCCCCCATCGCCGGCGATCGAAATGTCGGGCATGACCACGATCAGCGGTAGCCCGGCGGTGGTGCGCTCCGCGTCCCCCACCCTCGTCCAGTCCGAGGCCCGCCCGCTGGTGCCGTCCAGCAGGTACAGCACCGGATAGCGGCGATGCGGATTGCCGGCGTAATCCGAGGGCAGCAGGACGCGAACGTCGAGCGGCCCCGAAACCGCGGTGCTCGCCACGCGTAGGGACAGCAGGCGGCTGTCCAGCGCTTGTTGGGAGACGACCCGGATCCCGGAGGCGTCGGGCAGAGCCGCGCTGGCCGACGACGCAGCTCCGAGCGTCAGCGCCCACAGAGACACAGCGATGGATGCGCGCAGGCGGTGGGGCATGTCCTCCCGGCGGCAGCATATCCGGGCACTCGCGCTGCCCACGCCGTTACCTCGCGCGCAATCGGCGCGGCGCCAGAAGGACGGTGATGGGCGGATACGCTGGTGCGCGTGAACGACTTCCGGATCGGAACGCTGTTTGCGGGACTGGCGGCAGCGGCGGCGATGGCCCTCGCGGCCTGTGGGACCGGCAACTCAAGCTCACGCTCCACAACCGCTGCCGTCCCGTCGGCGACCGTGGCGACTCGCACGACGGCGCGGCCCGCTCTCGCACCCTCGGGCCGGCTCGAAGTCACGGGCACAAGCACCTTGCCGGCCGCACGCACCGGCGGCGCCGCAGCCGCTATCAATTCGCAGATCGTCTTCAGCGGCGGGCTGTCCGGCGCCGGAACCTCAACGGCGACGGTGTTCAGACTCGCGAGTGACCGGCGCTCCGCCGCCAGCTCGACGGGCCAGCTCCCGGGCCCAGTGCACGACGCGGCCGAGGCACAGCTCGGCAGTCGGCTGCTGCTGTTCGGCGGCGGGCAGTCCGAGGGCAGCGATCGGATCGTGCGAGTGCTGCCGGCCCCGAGCAGCGTCGTCGGCCGAATCCCGCAGGCGCTTTCCGACCTAGATGCGGTGGTAGTGGGCGACGTCGCCTTCGTCGTCGGTGGCTGGAACGGCACCGAGACCAACCGGGCGATCTACGCCGTCAAGCCAACCGGGTCAGGCGCCGGGGCCGGTGTTCAGGTCCACGCCGTGGCCGAGCTCCCGCTCGGGGTCCGCTACCCGGCGGCCGCCTCGCTCGCCGGGCGCGTGATCGTGGCCGGCGGCGAGACGACCTCGGGAACGCCCACCGCGGCCGCCTGGTCGCTGGACCCGGCGACCTTCAGGGTCACGCCGCTGCCGAGCCTCCCCGCACCTACTGACCACGCGCCTGGCGCCGTGATCAACGGCCGCTTCTACCTGCTCGGCGGGCTGCGCCGCGGGTCCTTCACCGACGCGATCCTGTCCTGGGCGCCGGGCGAGCGGGGCTGGCGAACAGCGGGCCGGTTGCCGAGCGCTATCTCGGACGCGACCGCGGTCTCCTTGCCGGGCGCGATCGCCGTGCTCGGCGGCCGCGGCGCGGGCGGCGCAGTCGCCACCGTTACGTGGCTTGCAGTTCGCGGCTAGACCGTCTCCCCCGGGCGCTGGAAGATGATCTCCGGGACCACGCAGGCCGGCGAGACCCGGAGCAGGAAGCGCACCGCCTCCGCGATGTCCTCCGGCCGGAGCATCTCCTCGGCGGGGACGTTGCCCTTGACGAACTCGGTCATGTCCGTGTCGACGAAGCCCGGGCAGAACGCGGTCGACTTGATGCCGTCGCCGTTCAGCTCCTTGTTCATCGATTGGGTGTAGGCGATCACGGCAGCCTTGGTGGCCGAGTAGACCGACAGCCATGGCTGCGGTGACTTACCGGCGATCGACGCCAGGTTGACCACCAGCGCGCTGCGGTGCTCGGCCCCAGCCGCGCGGAGCAGCTCGGCGCATTCGCGATAGAAGATCACGATCGCCCGCAGGTTCACGTCGAGCTGCATGTCGACGAACTTGGTCTGATGCTCGTCGGCCGCGGCGCCGATTCCCACCCCCGCGTTGTTGACCAGCACGTCGAGTCGCCCGAAACGCTCGCGATGGACGTTCACGACGTCGCGGATACCGTCCTCGTCGGCCATGTTCGCGGCCCGCTCCGCCACGTCGAAGCCCTGCTCGCGCAACTGCTCTGCGGTCCGCTGCAGCGGCTCCGGCTTGCGTGCGGTCAGCGTCAGGGCGTAGCCCTGCTCGCCGAGCACCTGCGCAATGGCGAGGCCGATTCCCCGGGAGGCTCCGGTGACGAGCGCGGCACGATCTGGCATGGGACTGACACCTTTCTGTTTCGACGGGACCGGCCGAGCCTATTGGACAGCGACGCGCAGAGCGCGGTACACTGACGTACCATGAGCACCGTGACCGCTCCAGGCGCAGGATCTCGGCCTCCGCGAACGGACCGCCCTCCCCTCCCCCGCTGGGCCGACCGAGGACCAGCCGCCGACCCGGATGCCGCCGGTGCGCGGCCGCTCCCGGTTCATCGAATCGCTGCGGTTCGTCGCCAACCCGCTGAGCATGAACCTGCAGTGCGCGCGAGCAGTTCGGCGACGTGTGGCAGCTCCAGCTGATCTCGCGCAAGGACCCGTTCGTGGTCACCAGCCATCCTGACCACGTCAAGTCGCTGCTCACCGCCAAGCCCGCGGACGCCCCCTCGCTGACCGGCGAGTCGCCGCTGCGCCCGATCCTCGGCCCCAACTCCGTGCTCACCTCGGTCGGGCCGCGCCACATGCGCCAGCGCAAGCTGCTGCTGCCGCCGTTCCACGGCGAGGCGGTGCAGCGCTACGTGGAGATGATCGCCGCGGTCGCCGAGCGGGAGATCGACCGCTGGCCGCTGGACAAGCCGTTCGCGCTGGCCCCCCGGATGCAGGCGGTCACCCTGGACGTGATCATGGGTGGCGTCTTCGGGATCGGCGCGACACCGCAGCGCGGCACGGCCGAGTACCGGCTGCGCGAGCGGATCCGGCGGATGCTCGGCGCCTCGACCAACCCGTCCTACCAGCTGATCGAGCTGCGCAACGCCGGCCGCCGGGAGGCGCGCGGCGTGCTCAAGCTCGTGCTCGCGCTGGTCGACCGCCAGGTCTACGCGGTGATCCGCGAGCGCCGGGCCGCCGGCGACGCGGGCGAGCGTCACGATGTGCTCTCGCTGCTGCTGCAGGCCCGCGACGAGGAGGGCCAGCCGCTGACCGACCACGGAGCTGCGCGACGAGCTGATGTCGCTGGTGCTGGCCGGCCACGAGACCACCGCCAACTCGCTGGCCTGGACGTTTGAGCGGCTGCTGCGCACCCCGCAGGCCTACGACCGCCTGCGTGAGCTGGTGCGGGCCGGTGGCGAGCCGGCCGAGCGCTACGTCGAGGCGACGATCCACGAGGGCATGCGCGTTCGCCCGGTGATCCCGATGATCGTCCGCATGGTCAAGCGGCAGCTGGCGACTCGGCGACTACGTGCTCCCGCCGAACACGCCGGTGGCCATCAGCATCGCCGCACTGCACCACCGCGAGGACGTCTACCCCGACCCGCACAGCTTCCGGCCCGAGCGCTTCGTCGACGAGAAGCCCGGGACCTACACCTGGGTCCCGTTCGGCGGCGGCATCCGCCGCTGCCTCGGCGCCTCGCTGGCCATGGCCGAGCAACGTGAGGTGCTGCGGGCGATCGCCGCGCGGACCGATCTGATCGCTCCCGACCCGGCGCCCGAGAAGCCGCGCCAGCGCAACGTGACGATGATCCCCAACCGCGGCGGCCGCGTGGTGGTCAAAGCGCCGGCAAGCCGCCTGAGAGGCACGCGTGCAGACCGTGGCCGGCGATACCGTCACCGGCGTGGTCGCAGAGCGAATCACGAGGCATCCCATCGCCAGCGGCTGGTCGCCGCGATGGCCGCCGTCGATCGAGGAGAAGGGCTACCGGGAGACCACGGTGGCCGACGTGGTGCGCCTCGCCCGCACGTCGCGGCGGACCTTCTACGAGCACTTCGAGGATCGCGAGTCGTGCTTTCTGGCGCTGTTCGACGCCACCAACGACGCGATGATGCAGGAGATCGCTGCCGCGGTTCATCCCGACGAGCCGATCGGCGACCAGGTCGACCGGGCGCTGGACGCCTACATCCACAACGTCGCCGCCCAGCCGGCGCTGTACCGGAGCTTCGTCCGCGAGCTTCCGGGGCTCGGCCAGGCCGGCGCCGACCGCCAGCTGGCCGTGATCGAGCGCTTCGCGCAGCTGCTGGTGGACGCTGGTCGAGTCCGGACGGCGCGAGCAGCCCGAGCTCGCCGCCCGCCCGCTGACCGCTGGACACCGCGATCATGATCGTCGGCGGGATGCGGGAGCTGGCGGTGATCTCCCTGCAGCAGGGCCGCGACGTGCGCGAGCTGCGCGGGGTGGCCGGCCAGACGGTGAAGGCGATCCTCGCCGGCACGCTGCTGTAGAGGAGGCCGCACTCGGGCCGCCGAGCTACGGACCGCGGTACGCTGCTGTACCATCGACGGCGGAGATGGCGAGCCACGGCGAGCAGCTGATCGATGTCGGACGCGGGGTGACGCTGTGCGCGGAGCGCTTCGGTGACGCGGCCGCATCCCCCGCTGCTGCTGATCGCGGGGCTGGGGCAGCAGCTGCTGAGCTGGCCGGAGGAGTTCTGCGCGGCGCTCACCGAGCGGGGATTTCAGGTCATCCGCTTCGACAACCGCGACGCCGGCCGCTCGTGGCACGCGGCCACCCGCCCGCCGGGGCTCAAGCAGCTGGTGACGCGGCGCTTTGCAGCGGACCAGTACGACCTCGGTGACATGGCGCAGGACACGGCCAACCTGATCGAGGCGCTGGAACTGGGGCCAGTGCACGTGGTCGGCATCTCGATGGGCGGGATGATCGGCCAGACGCTCGCCGCCCGGCACCCCGCGCTCGTTCGCAGCCTGGTCTCGATCATGTCCACCACCGGCGCGCGCCGTGCCGGCTGGATCGCGCCGTCGACGCTGCGGCTGGTGTTCCGCCCGCCGGCCCGCGACCGGGATGCGGCCGCCGATCGCGCCGACACCCTCTGGCGCCACATCGGTTCGCAGGGCTTCCCCTACGACGAGGCGATGGTCAGGGATCTGGCGATGCGCTCCTTCGATCGCGACCCCGCGAGTGCGGCCGGGCGCCGGCCGCCAGATCGGCGCCATCACCAAGTCCGGTGACCGCCGCGCCGAGCTGCGAGGGATCTCGGCTCCGACGCTGGTCATCCACGGCGACCGTGACCGGATGGTCCACCCCTCGGGCGGGCGCAGCACTGCGGCGACGATCCCCGGCGCCCGGCTGGAGACGATCAAGGGCATGGGACACGACCTCCCGCAGGGCGCCTGGCCACGCCTGGTCGAGCTGATCGCGCCCACGCTCAAACGTCGACGACGCCGGCGACGCTTCCAGCGCCGCAGCGCCGCCGCGCCCGCCGCGCCCGCCGGCCAGCCCGGGATGAGCAAGGTCAAGGTCGCGGTCGACGGCCGCACCGCGTTCGTCTCCGGCGCCGCGTCGGGTATCGGCCGCGCGGTGGCGCAGCGGCTGTCAGCCCACGGCTGTCCGGTGGCGATCGTCGATCAGGACGAAGCCGGCCTGACCGAGACGGCCGACCTGCTGGCCGGCCCGGTGCTGGCCCGCCGGCTCGACGTGCGCGACCGCCAGGCCCAGATGGCGTTCGCCGCCGAGGTGGCCGAGTGGGCGCCGGCCCCGCTCGGGATGGTGTTCAACAACGCCGGCGTGGCCACTTCGCAGAGCGTCGCCGAAGCCGCCGTCGAGGACGACGAATGGGTGATCGACATCAACCTGGGCGGCGTGGTCAACGGCGTCCGGGCGTTCCTGCCGATTCTCCTGCGCCAGAATTCACGGGCGTGATCGTCAACACCTCGAGCGTGTTCGGACTGCTCGGGATCCCCCACCAGAGCGCCTACTGCGCCTCGAAGTTCGCCGTGCGGGGATTCACCGACTCGCTGCGCCAGGAGCTGCGCGGGACCGGCGTCCGGGCGGCCACCGTGCATCCCGGCGGGGTCAAGACGAACATCGCCCGCAACGCCCGTTGGCACAGCGATCCGCTCGGGCTCAACCTGACTCATGAGGAGGCGGCGCGGCAGTTCGAGTCGATCGCGTCGACGACGCCCGAGCGCGCGGCCGAGATCATCCACGAACGCGTCAAGGCGGGCAAGAGCCGGATCCTCGTCGGACCCGACGCCTATGTCTTCGATGCGCTCGCGCGGCGTCGCCCCCGCACGCTATTACGACGTGCTCGCGCTGCTCGAGCCGCTGGCCCGCCGGCGCAGCGCGCGTCGTTAGCGCTCGGCGGCTGCGCGTAGGCCAGGCGCGCCGGTTACGCTAGCGCTCGGCGGCGCGCCCGGTCTCGGGATGCGCCGGCTGGCCCTGCGGTTGCGCCGCTGCCCCTGCGGCCGCGCCATCTGATCCTCGGCTGCGCCAGCGCCTCGCGCCCGACGCGCTGGAGGCCTTGGAGATAGTTCAGGTGCGCAGCCCAGACCGGATCGTCGAGCCAGTTCGCCGGCCAGCGCCATCGTGTCACCGTGAGCGTCGAGCAGCTCGTACACCAGTTGCGTTAGGTACTGAGGCCGACGGCCCCGGTGGTGTTCGTATTCAGCACTGCTGCTCATCAATCCCTGAGGCGGCATGCGCAGCATGAACCGCCCGTCGGACGGCAACCTCCGCGCCACCGCGGCTAGCGCCGGCGAGCGGCGGGTTCAAGGCCCGGGTTCGGCCAGCCGCCGTCGCTCGGGCTGACGTTGACCCCGGGCGGAACGATCTCGTCGATCCGATCGAGGACCTCGTCGGACAGCGTCACGTCGGCCGCGCTGAGCTGCGACTCGAGGTGCTCCATCGTCCGCGGCCCGATGATCGCCGCGGTCACCGCCGGATGGCGGATCACGAAGGCCAGCGACATCTCGATCAGCGTCATCCCCGCCTCCTCGGCCAGCCGTGCCAGCGCATCCGCCGCCTCCAGCTTGCGCTGGTTCTCCGGACGCGACATGTCGTAGCGGTTGGGAATGCGCGCCGCCCGGTGGGAGGTGGGCACCTCGGCGTCCTTGCGGTAGCGACCGCTCAGCCACCCGCCGGCCAGCGGGCTCCACGGGATCACGCCCATCCCGTAGCGCTGGCAGGTCGGCAGTACGTCCTGCTCGGCGCCGCGCACCAGGATCGAGTACGGCGGCTGCTCGCAGACGAAGCGCTCGCGCCCGCGGCGCTCGGCCACCCATTGGGCCTCGACGATCTGGCTGGCCGGGAACGTCGAGGAGCCGAAGTAGCGGATCTTGCCCGCGTGGACCAGGTCGCTGAGCGCACCCAGGGTCTCGTCGATGTCGGTGTCCAGCTCGGGACGGTGGATCTGGTAGAGGTCGATCCAGTCGGTGCCGAGCCGGCGGAGGCTGTTCTCCACCTCGCGGACGATCCAGCGGCGCGAGTTGCCGAACTCGTTCGGATCGTCGCCCATCGTCCCGTGGACCTTGGTCGCCAGCACGACGTTGTCTCGGCGTCCGCCGGCCAGCGCCTTGCCGACGATCTCCTCGGACTCGCCGCGGGCATAGACGTCGGCCGTGTCGATGAAGTTGATGCCCGCGTCCAGCGCGCGGTGGATGATGCGGATCGAATCGTCGTGATCCTGGTTGCCCCAGTCGCCGAACATCATGGCGCCGAGGCACAGCGAGCTGACCTTCACGCCGGTGCGACCGAGCGGGCGAATTTCCATAGGCCTCACCATATGTGAACCGTTCGTCTATTCGCGCGCAAGTGGCCCCGGAGGGCATCATCGACCGGGAGTCGAACTGGCCTTAGATTAGGCTTGCGGCCATGGCGGACCTCGCCGATCGTTCGCTCGACGAGCTCCTGGCCGACCGTGGCCGCCGCGACTCCCGGCCCCCGGAGGCGGGTGCTCGGTCGGCTGGACCTGCGCGATCGCAGCCGGACTGGCCGAGATGGCGGCAGGGATCACGCTGGCCCGCGGGACCGCGGATGCAGCCGCTGGCGCAGTCCTCAGCGCGCGCGCGCGAGCTACGCAGCCGAGGCGCTCGCAGCTGGCCGAGCGCGAGCTGCATGCGTACGCGCCCGTGCTGGAGGCGCTGCGCCTGCCGCAGTCCGCACCCGAGCGCCCGGAGCGGCTCGACGCCGCGCTGTCGGAGGCGGCGCAGACACCTCTTGAGCTGGCCCGACTGTGCGGCAGCGATCACGGCGCTCGCCGCCGAGCTCGCGAGCGCCGCCACCCCTCACGTCCAGGGCGACGCGCTCGCGGGTCTGCTCCTGGCCGAAGGCGCCTGTCAGGCCGCCGCGCGCCTGGCCCGCATCAACCTCGCCGGCCGCCCGCACGACGAGCGCTGGGGGGAGTTGACGAGCTCACGAGCCGCTCGGCGAAGCTGCGGGCGCAGGCGCTTTCAGGCGCTCATAGTTGAGTCGCAGCAGCACGATCACGTCGTCAACGTCCGCCTGGTTCTCGATCCGCCGGGCCGCCGGGCCCTCACGACCGGGAAACACCGGATGGTGGACGATCCGACCCTCGGCGAACAGCTGTGTCCAGAGCTCGTGCGGGAACGAGAAATGGGCGGCATGATCGCCGTGGAGATGTCCGATCTCCCGGCGCTCCAGCTTGAACGCAAACTCCCCGCGGCGCCCGGGACCCGCAGTGACGCCCGGCCACGAGAGAACCTCGTCGGTGATCTGCTGACTGGCTGGCGGGAACTCGGTCATCGTGCTCCTGTTCAGTCGAGAGTGCTGCGTCTCGATTGTGGACCTGAACCGGCGCGAACTTCCAGCGGTAATTAGACCTAGGTCCCTTCGGACCAGCCCCCGGTTCGCGGCGAGCGACGGCGCCGGACCGGCCGGACACCTGATCGAGACTCTGCCCCGTCTCCTTGGCCATCAGTCGCAGCGCGGCCAGGCCGCACATGCGGGCCTCGCACGGGCCCGCCGTCACCGAGGTGTGCTGCTTGCACAGCTCGAGCGAGCGATGCCCATCCTCGACGCACTTGTGCATGTCCTTGGCGCTGACGTCCGCGCAGAAGCAGATCAGCGATCGCGCCGGATCGTTGGCTCCGGCGTCGGCCGGCGGAACCGCGCGCTCGGGCCGGTCGTTGGCATCGAGCCGGCCGCGCAGCCGCGCCCGCCGGGAACCGGGGCCCGCGCCGCCGAACCCGAGCTCGCGCGCCGCCTCCAGCCCGGCCAGCTCGCCTGACACCTCCGCCACTCCCCAGCCGCCCTCGCCCACCAGCTGCCCGGCGGCCAGAGCAGCCTCGGGCAGCCGGCCACGCGGAAGTTCCCTCGTTCGGGGTCGTACTCGGTGCGCCCGCCGGCAGCGTCGATCAGGGAGGCGCTCGGCGCGTCGCCACCGGAGACGATCACCAGGTCGCACTCGAATTCACGCCGCCGGGACGGCGGAGCGCCGGAGCGGAGATCCGCCACCGGGTGCGAGCACGGCGCTGCGGACCTCGCGGCGTCCGCGGGCCGCGACGATCGTCCAGCCCTGCAGCGGCTCGACGCCGTTGGCCGGCAGGCGCTTGCAGGCCCGGGAGGCTTCGGGCCGCAGGTCGGCCACGGCGTCGGATCTGAACGCCCGCCGCGGCCAGCGCGATCGCCGCCCGCACGCCGCGATCGGACGTGGTCACCACCACCGCGCGGGTCCCGGGCAGGACGCCGTAGAGGCTGACCAACCGGCGGGCTGCACCGGAGAGCATCACGCCGGGAAGGTCGTTTCCGGCAAACACCAGCGGCTGCTCAATCGCCCCCGTCGCGTACAGCGTCCGCCGCGCGCGGATTCGATGCAGCGTGCTCCCCTGGCGCACCAGCGTCCACCCGTCGTCAAGCCCCCTCGGCGCACGCGCCGGAGAGGATCTCGACCCCTTCGCGCCGCGCCTGCTCGGTCAGCGCCCGCGCCTGCTCGTGGGCGCCCTCCCACAGCAGGCGGCCGCCGAGTTGGGGGGCATCGTCGACCAGCACGACGTCGACGCCGAACTCGGCCGCCGTGATCGCTCCGGTCAATCCGGCCACGCCCCCGCCCACGACAAGGAGGTCCGTCTCACGCTCTCGTATCTGCCGCTCCGGACCACCGGGGGGCCGATGCGTCTTCGAGCGCTCGGCCCCCTCACGCCGGCGCGCCACCCAGTCCGAGCCCGGGAGTCGCCGCCGCGGGGCTTCCTGCTCACTGCCTGTGGCCGGCTGCAGCGTCTCGAACGCGGGCCCCCTCACGCACCGGCTCGGTGCAGGCGGGCACCCCCGGCATGCCGTCGATCGTCATCAGGCAGTTAGGGCACTGCCCGGCGCAGCACATCAATCCACGTCGGCGATGAAGCTTGGGGCTGCGTGAGAATGTCCGCTCGCCGGCGGCGTACAACGCCGAGGCGATCGTGTCCCCCTTCAGCCCGGTCACGACCCTGCCGTCGAAGGAGAAGGTGACGCTCTCGCTGCGGTCGATCAGCTCACTGGGTTGGACGGGTAGACGGGGCGGGTTCTCGCTCACGCTACGCCCGGGACCCATGTCGTTCCCGCCAGCGGCACGCGGGCCATCGCCGCCGCCTCGATCGTCAGCGCCACCAGGTCCTCGGGCTCGAGGTTGTGCACATGCGACTTGCCACAGGCACGGGCCAGCGTCTGCGCCTCCAAGGTCAGCGTCCTCAGGTAGTTGGCCAGCCGTCGCCCGCCCTCGGCCGGATCAAGTCGCGCGGCCAGCTCTGGCTCCTGGGTGGAGATCCCGGCGGGATCGCGGCCGGCCTGGTAATCGTCGTAATAGCCCGCGGCCGAGCCGATCCGGCGGTACTCCTCGTCGTACTCGGGGGCGTTGTCACCCAAGGCGATCAGCGCCGCGACCCCGATCGAGACCGCGTCGGCACCGAGCGCGAGCGCCTTGGCCACGTCGGCCCCCGTGCGGATCCCGCCCGAGACGATCAGCTGCACCTCACGATGCATACCCAGATCGACCAGCGACTGAACGGCCTGCGGGATGGCGGCCAGGATCGGGATCCCGACGTGTTCGATGAACACCTCCTGAGTCGCGGCCGTGCCGCCCTGCATCCCATCGAGCACGATCGCGTCGGCCCCCGCCTTGACCGCCAAGGCCACGTCGTAGTAGGTCCGTGTCGCGCCGACCTTGATGTAGATCGGGATCCGCCAGTCGGTGATCTCCCGCAGCTCCTCGATCTTGATCTCCAGGTCGTCGGGCCCGGTCCAATCCGGATGCCGGGACGCGCTGCGCTGGTCGATCCCCTGCGGCAGGTCGCGCATCTCCGCGACGCGGTCGGAGATCTTGTGCCCGAGCAGCATCCCTCCCCCGCCGGGTTTGGCGCCCTGCCCGACGACCACCTCGATCGCATCCGCGCGGCGCAGGTCGTCCGGGTTCATCCCGTAGCGCGAGGGCAGCAGCTGGTAGACGAGGGTGCGCGAGTGCTCTCGCTCCTCCGGCGTCATGCCGCCGTCCCCGGTGGTCGTGCTGGTCCCGACCTCGGTCGCGCCCCGCCCGAGCGCCTCCTTGGCCTGACCGGACAGGGCGCCGAAGCTCATCCCGGCGATGGTGATGGGGATGTCGAGATGAATTGGCTCGCGCGCGAAGCGGGTCCCGATCGTCACATCGGTGCCGCAGCGCTCGCGGTAGCCCTCCAGCGGATATCGGGAGACGCTGGCGCCCAGGAAGAGGAGATCGTCGAAGTGCGGAACCCGCCGCTTGGCCCCGAAGCCCTTGATCGCGTAGATGCCCTCGCGGGCGGCACGCTGGATCTCGGCGATCGTCCCGCGGTCGAAGGTGGCGGACTCGCGTAGTCCCGGATGCCAGCCGTCTCCCGTCTCGGACGCCATCAGTAAGCCCCCACGTTGTCGACCTTGAAGTTGTAGAGCTGACGCGCGGAGCCGTAGCGGCGAAACTCGGTCGGGTCGAGGTCATCGATCTCGGCGGCCGCGAGCAGGGCTCGCACCTGTGCCACGTGCTCCGGTCGCAGGTCCTTCTCGATGCAGTCGGCGCCCAGGCTGGCCACGGATCCTCGGATGTACAGCCGCGCCTCGTAGAGCGAGTCGCCCAGCGCCTCGCCGGCGTCGCCACACACCAGCAGCGTGCCGCGCTGGGCCATGAACGCGCTCATGTGCCCGACCGAGCCTCGGACGACGATGTCGGCCCCCTTGAGCGAGATGCCGCAGCGTGCGGCTGCATCACCGCGGATGGCCAGCAGCCCACCGCGCGCGGTCGCGCCCGCCGACTGTGAGGCGCTGCCCTCCACGATCACCGTGCCGGACATCATGTTCTCGGCCACACCAACGCCGCAATTGCCACTGATCCGGACCGCAGCCTGCTGGTTCATGCCGGCGCAGTAATAGCCGACGTGACCGTCGATTTCGACGTCGTAGGGAGCGTCCAGCCCGACCGCGATCGCGTGCTTGCCCCCCGGGTTGCGGACGAGCACCCGGCCGGGGACGAGGTCCGTGGAATGCAGCCGAGAGTTGAGCTCGCGGACGGTTTCGCGGGCCAGATCGAAGGTGGCAACCGAGTCCGCGGCCGCGGCGGTGGGCACGGCCATCAGGCGACCGGAACCGTGCCCCAGCTGTACACCCGCCCCGGCTCGGGCTCCCACAGGACGGCGTCCTCAGCGCCGGGCAGGACGGCGATGGCGCGGTACTCGGAGGCCATCGCCACCCAGTCATCGGTCTCCGCCATCACCGCCGGCTTGCAGGCGATCGGGTCACGCAGCACGGCGAAGCCGTCCGCCGTGCCGACGGCGAACGTGTAGAACCCGTCGAGGTCCACCAGACAGCCCTCCAGCGCCTGCTCGAGCGTCGCGCCCTCCCGCATCCGCCAGGTCAGGTAGCCGGCCGCCACCTCGCTGTCGTTGTCGGTGGCGAAGTGAATCCCCTCGCGCCGCAGAGTCTGGCGCAGCCGGTTGTGGTTCGACAGCGAGCCGTTGTGCACCAGGCACAGGTCGAGGCCGGTCGAGAACGGGTGCGAATGCTCGGTGGTGACCCGGCTCTCGGTCGCCATCCGGGTGTGGCCGAGGGCGTGCGTGCCATCGAGCTCTCGTAGCTTGAACCGACGCACGAAATCCTTCGGTGGCCCGGCCTGCTTGAAGATCTCGATCGAGCGACCGGCGCTCATCAGTGTCAGCTCGGGATGGTGCTCGCTCAACCACGCCTGCGCGGTCTCGGCATCGGTCGCGATCACGAAGGTGGCGTGCGTCTCCCGGATGTGCGGTGAGGACACCCCGCCGAAGGTCCGCTCGAGCTCGGCCGCCAGCCGCTCCCAACCCGGCTCGGCGTCGGGCGAGTGCAGCGAGACCTTGCATGAGCCCACCGGCGCCGGATCACGGTAGAACGCCACCCCTGCGCTGTCCGGTCCGCGGTCGGAAAGCTGCTCCAGCATGTCCGAGAGATGGCCCCCGAGCCGCCCTTGCAGGGCAGCGGACTTCATGTACAGACCGGCTATTCCACACATGCGGCCAGCGTAGAACGTGTCGCCGGGCTCTCCAATGGCGTCCGCGGGCACACTTTCGGGCGCGAATGTGGTGCCTGACGCCACAGCGCGACGCCCTCATCAGGGCGAGCCTCGGACCCTATCTACCCGCCCCGCCCCACACTCCCAGATGTTTTTGGGCCCGCCGGACCACCTGTAGCGCCTCCCGCAACTCGGCCGTGGCGATCGGCGTCAGCGCCGCCGGATCGATCAGGTTGTCCGGCGCTGACCCGTCGGCGATCAACGCCGCATGGTGCTCGAAGCGCAACCGGGTGATGACCGAGAACGCCTCGCTGAGGGCGTCCGTCTCGCCTCGTGAGAGGCCGCCGACGCTGGCCACCGCCTCGAGCCGGTCAAGCGTGGACGAGATCGTCACGCCGTTGGCCAGGGCGTGAAAGCGAACCAGATTGACCAGCGGGATGATCGCACCCTGCTTGAGGTCGAGCCGGCCGGGGGGCTCCCCGTGCTTGCCGGTGGCCAGCTGGCCGCGGAACCCCAGCGCCACCGGGAACCCGCTGGCCGAGCGGGCCATCAGGCGCATGAAGGCCGGATACTCGCGCGCCGCGCGGATCCGCTCGGTCAGCTGCGGGGTGACCACCAGCCCGCCGGACGCCGGGCGGAAGTCGAACGACACGCTGGCCCGGATCAGATGGGATTCGTCGGGCTCGGTCAGGCACTCGTCGAACGTCCTCAGCCAGTCCGACTTCGACATCCGCCACAGGCGCTTGCCCGCCATCACGCCGTTGTTGTCCGAGCCGATGCCGCACCGCGCCAGGCCCTCGTTGACCTCGGCGCCGAGCCGCTCGAAGTAGGCGTCGATCGCCGCCGCTTCGCTCGGGGGCGGGTCATCGTAGGCGAACGCGTTGTCCTGATCGGAGGCCAGCGTGAACTCACGCCGCGCGGCGCTGCCGAGGTCGAGCCACGCCCACTGGCTTGGCGCCGCTCCGTGACGCGCGACCGAGAAGTCGATCAGCCGCCCCACCACGGCGTCGTGATGGAGACTGAGCACACGCCCCAGATCGCGTGGGGGGACGCCCGCGCGCATCAGCAATTCGAACAGCCTGGGCAGCTGACCGACGGCGCGGACGAGCTCGGCTTCGTCCGGCGCGCCGAGGATCAGGTGCCGCAGCGCGATCGGACTGCGGGTCTCCAGGCTGAGCAGGTCTGTCGCGGAGACGATTCCGCAGATCCGTTCGCCGTCGATTACGGCGAGATGCCTTCCATCCGCGGCCAGCATGTCAATCGTCGCCTCTATCGCCAGCTGTTCGACCGGCACGGTCGGCACGGGCACCCGAGCGATCGCGCGCACGGGGGAATCCAGCGCACCGTCGACCGCCGCCGCTCGGACCTCGGCGTCGGTGACGATCCCGAGCCCGGCGTCGCCGAGGTCGACCAGCAGCGAAGAGATGCCGGCCTCGCCGAGGCGCCGGCCCGCCTCACGGACGGGCTCCCCGGGTTCGCAGAACGCGGCCGGTCGCATGATCGACGACACCGGCGCGGTGCCGAGGTCAAGCAGGCCGTGAACGGTGTGACCCGTTCCCGTGAGGCGCTTGCGCATCGAGGTCGCCACGTAGGCCGCTCCGGCCGGGGTGCCCAACAGCCGCCGCGCCGCGTCGGCGGGCAGCAGCGCGCACCGCGTGGACTGCCGGGCCCGGACCGTGAATGTTGGAGCCAGGCCCGAGAGCAGTGACGGATGTCCGAAGCACTCGCCCGGCTCGAGCACCTGGATCACCTCGCCCTCGTGGACGAGCTCCACCGAGCCATCGAGGATCAACCACAGGCAGGCCGCCGGCGGCCCGTCCTCGACGAGGACGCTCTCGCCCTGCTCATACCGCTCCTCTCGGGCCTGAGCGGCCAACTCATGCAGCAACGCCGGACCAATTCCGCCGAACGGAGGCTGCCGGGCGAGAAATGTGTCCAAGTGCTCCATGTCGGACCCCGCAATTGTGTTCGCATCATTCCTGGGACGCGTCTGAAGTACGTGTCAGCCTAAACCCCGAGAATCGCCAACTGAAAAACCGGAGGGCTGATGGACGACCTGACCGCGCCAGGACCATTCGACGACGAGCTCAGCTACGAGGGCTCCGGGCTTCCCAAGACGACCAACTGGTGGGGAGCGTTCGTCATCGGGCTGGCCGGCACGATCCTCGTCACGGGGATCGCCCCCGTGATGGTGACCTCGCTGGGCGCGGCGTCGATCCCGATCATCGTCGTGATCACGATCACCGGGTACCTGCTCTGCCTGTTCCTGGCCGAGCTCTCCGCGATGATGCCCGACCGCTCCGGCGGCTCTCCCTCCTACGCGTATCCGGCTTACAAGGACCGCTGGCCACGCTTCGCCGAGCACGTCAACGGCTTCACGGCGTGGGCGTACTGGCTCGGGTGGTTCCCGGTGGCGCCGCTGAACATGATCCTGGCCTCGTTCTACATCGTCGACCGGCTGAAGCTCGACGCCAGCGCCACGTTCACGCCGATCAACACCCCGATCGCCTGGTGGACCCTGGCCATCTCGGTGGTGGGGATCCTGCTGCTGTTCATCCCCGCGCTGCTGGGGCTGCGCTTCGGGACGATCTTCGCCACCACGCTGGCGATTCTGTCGATGGTTCCGCTGACCTTCCTCGCGATCTCGTGGATCTTCCATCCCTCGGTGGTGCACTTCAGCCAGCTCTCCGGCTTTCACCATCTGGACGGCAGCAGTTTCTTCGCCAGCCAGTTCCACCACAGCTGGCTGGTCCTCGCGCTCGGGTTCTCGTTCCTCTTAACCTGGAACGTGATCGCCATGGAGGCGGCCGCGTGCTACATCGGCGAGACCCGCAACCCTGACCGCGACGCCAAGATCGCGATGAACCTCGAGGGCGCCTACGGCCTGTTCATCTACGTGATGATCCCGGTCGCGTTCATCATCGTGCTCGGCAGCAAGACGCTGGGGAACGCCGCCCTGGTCGACCCGAAGACGATCTTCGTCCACTTCGGCTCCGCGGTGTTCGGCGGTGGTACCGGAGGCAAGCTGCTCAACTGGCTGATCGCGATCATGCTGATCCTCGCGCTGGTCCTGTCGGCGCTTAACGCGATCACCGGCACCGCGCGCTCGCTGCACCAGATGTCCACCGACGGCCAGTTCCCGCGCTTCTTCCAGCACGTGAACCGCCACGGCGTCCCGGACCGCTCGATGATCTTCAACGTCGCCTGCTCGATCCTCGTCGTGTTCGCCGGCGGCGCGGTGGAGATCTACACGTTCTCGAACGTCGGCTACCTGGCCTCCTTCATCCCCGTGCTGGTCGGCTACTACCTCCTGCGCAAGCACCGCCCGAACGTGCGGCGGCCCTTCAGGCTGCCGGAATGGATGAAGTACGTCGCGCTGGCGATGGCGGCTCTGTACGCGATCATCTATTTCTACGGCGGGCCGGTCTACGCCAGCTGCTCGTGCAACGCTGCGGGCCGGAAGACGCTGCCGTACTACTTCATCGGGATCGGCGTCCTGCTGATGTATCTACCGCTCTACTACTGGAGAAAGCGGGACGACCGTCGTAACGAGGCGGCGGCGCCCGCGGTCATGCCGGCGGCCGGAACCGCCGCCGGAAGCGCCGCCGGTCCATGAGTGCCGCCGAGGCGGCGCGCGAGCAGATGCCCGGAGCCGAGGCGGCGTTCCAGCGGATCCTGCTGGCCTCCGAGGGTCGCCCGTTCTCCGAAGCGGTGATCAACCGGACGATCGAGCTCGCCGCCGCGGCGGGCGCCAGCGTGCACGTGTTCTCGATCGCCCGCGTGCATGGCGTGGCGTTCGGAATGCCGAATCCCGGCCTGCTTCCCACCAAGGCCGAGTGGAAGGTGCAGCACGAGCTGGTGGAGAAGGCGGTCAAGCGCTTGCGGCGTAAGGGAATCGAGACCGATGGCCACGTGCTCGGGACGCGGAAGTCCACCAAGCGGATCCTCGATGAGGCCGCCAAGGAGGGGTGCGACGCGATCGTGATGGCGGCTGACCCCGATCGCAACCGGGTCGTCGGCGACCTGCTCTGGTCCCAGGAGCCCCAGCGGGTCCGCCGCCGGTCGAAGCTGCCGGTGATCCTGGTCGTGGACGAAGACGACCGCTAGGAGCCGGCCGCCGGGCGGCCGTGCAGGCGCGCCAGCTTGATCGCCAGCTCGAGCGATAGCAGATCGTCCTGCGTCGAGGCTCAGCCCGGTCAGCTCCTCGATCCGGCCCAGCCGCTGGCGCAACGTGTTCGGGTGGATGTACAGCGCCCGCGCACTCTCGATCACGCTGCGCCGTTCCGCGAGGTAGCGCTCGAGCGTGTCCAGCAGCGACGTGCGGCGCTTGGCGTCGTAGGCAATCAGGCGATCGACCGCGGCTCGCATCCGGTCGTGCGGGGCTGCTTCCGGCGAGATGTGGACGAGGTACCGGTAGGCGCCGAGCTGGGAGTAGGCGATCGCGCCGCCCTCACCGAGCAGCGCGCGCCCGATCGTCGCGGCGTCGACCGCTTCTCGGTAGGCACGAGCGGCATCGGCCGGGGTCTCACGCAGCTCGCTGATGCCCAGCGCCGCGCCGCAGCGCTGGCCCAGCTCCCGACATACCCGCACGCACCTCCTCCGTCCGCTGCGGGCGGCGGGTCCCGAGCGCCAGCAGCGCCCGGACGGGACCGGGGCCGACCTCGATCGCCGAGCGCGGCGCGAGTTCGGCCAACCCGTCAGCAAGCTCCTCCGCCACGGCGAGCCATTCGCCTGAGGCCTGCTCGCGGCCCGGGAGCGCTTCGGCGCAGACCATCAGGTACGGCCCGGTGAGATCGCAGCGAACCTCGGCCGCCTTGCCCGCCGCGAAGGACGTGGCGTCGGCCGCCAGCGCCTCGAACAGGTCCTTGATGATGTTCGCCTTGGTCAGCCCCTCGATCAGCTCGGCTCGCTTGATGGCGATCGCCGCCAGGTGGGCGATCGACCGCGCGATCTCCGTTTCCTCCTCGGTGAAGCGCCGTTCGGACGGGGACCCGGCGCACAGCAGGCCCACCCGCTCCCCGCCGGCGGACAGCGGCGCGACCAGCAGATCGGACACCTCGAGGTCGGGCCACAGCGCGCGCGCGGCGGGCCGGTCGCCGCGGCCGTCGAGCGCGGCCAGCAGCAGGCCGGCGGCCGACATCGCCGGCGACACCGACGCCGCGTCCGGTGAGGAGGCGAGCATCTGCAGCCCGGTGCCGTCAGGATCGGTGCGGTACAGCTGGCAGACCGTCGCCCCCAGGACATCGCGCACCCCATCGGCGACCAGTTGCGCGAGCCGCCCGGCATCGCCGGCCGCGGCCACGTCCTGAGCCAATCCTGACAGTCCGGTCAGCGCATCCACCCGCCGCCGCTGCTGGTCGTAGAGCTGGGCATTCTCGATCGCCCCGCTGACCAGTGAGGCGATGTGGACCAGCAGCTTCACCGTCTCCTCGGTGAACTCGTGCGGAGCCTCGGTGTGCAGGACGATCACCCCGATCGTTTCGCCGGAGCGCGAGAGGATCGGCACCGCCACCATCGACTGAAAGCGCTCCTCCTCAAGCAGCGGCACGTACTTCATCCGCGGATCATCCATCGCGTGGTCGCGAATGAACTCGGGGGTGCGGTGGCGGGCCACCCAACCGGTCAGCCCCTCCTCCAGCGCGAACTGCACCCGTCCGACCGCCTCGGCGAACACGGGGGAGGCGGCCCTGATGGTCAGCTGGTCGTCCTCCAGCAGATAGATGAAGCAGGCATGGCAGCGCGTCGCCTCGGTGGCCAGATCGATGACGCCCTGGAGCATCGGCAGCACCTCCAGCGAGGAGGAGACCAGCTTGATGACCCCGTACAGCGTCTGGTTCTCCTCGCGGAGACCGCGCAGTCCAGCGCCTGATTCGACATCTACCGACACCCGCTCATGCACCTCCTATGTGCGCACCGAACATGCTAGCCGTCGCTAAGCGGACGTCCGTGCCATTGCCGACCCGGCGCCAGACGGATATATCTCCTGGTCATGCCAAATCAGCCCAAAGATGCCGACGACGTCCGCAAGGCCGTCAAGGACGGCGATGTCGAGTTTCTGTTCGCCCAGTTCGTGGACATGCACGGCAAGCCCAACGCCAAGCTCGTGCCCGCCCACCATCTCGATGACCTGCTCAGCGACGGCGCCGGATTCGCCGGCTTCGCCGCCGGGCGACATCGGCCAGGGTCCCCACGACCCGGACATCGCCGCGATTCCTGATCCCCGCAGCTTCACGATCCTGCCCTGGCAGCCGAACGTCGCCCGCCTGGCCTGTGACGTGACCGTCGAGGGCAGCCGTGGCCCTTCTGCCCGCGCACGATCCTGCGCAACGCCGCTCGACCGAGCCGCCGGCGATGGGCTACGAGCTGATGATCGGCGCCGAGCTCGAGTACTTCCTGCTCCGCCGCGGCGCCGACGGCCAGCTGGAGCTGGCCGATCCGCTCGACACGCTCGAGCAGCCCTGCTACGACATGCGCGCGCTGACCCGGAACCTGGATTTCGTCTCCACGGTGTCGAAGGCCGTCACCGGCCTGGGCTGGGACAACTACGCCACCGATCACGAGGACGCCAACGGGCAGTTTGAGCAGAACTTCCAGTTCGCCGACGCGCTGACCACCTGTGACCGCGCGATCTTCTTCCGCTACATGGTGGAGACGCTGGCCCAGCAGCGGGGGCTGATCGCCACGTTCATGCCCAAGCCGTTCGCACACCTGACCGGCAACGGCTGCCACTTCCACATCAGCCTGTGGAAGGACGGCGAGAACCTGTTCGCCCGGGATCCGGCTGACGATCCGCGCGGCCTGGGCCTCTCGGAGATTGGCTACGGGTTCCTCGGCGGCCTCAAGGCGCACGCCAAGGCCTACATCGCCGTCACCGCCCCGACCGTCAACTCGTACAAGCGGCTGCGGGTCGGGGCGCCGACCAGCGGGGCGACGTGGGCGCCCGCCTATGTGAGCTACGGCTATAACAACCGCACCCAGATGCTGCGCATCCCGGCCCCGGGACGGATCGAGGATCGCACCGTCGACGGGTCGTGCAATCCGTATCTGGCCGCGGCGGCGATGCTGTCGGCCGGGCTGGACGGAATCGAGCGCCAGCTCGATCCCGGCGAGCCCAACGAGGTCAACCTCTACGAGATGGACGCGGCCGAACGCGCGGCCAAGGGAATCGAGTTGCTGCCCACCAACCTGCTCGACGCCACGCGCGAGCTCCAGCAGGACGCGGTGCTGCGCTCAGCCCTGGGGACGACGCGTGACGGCGACTACGTGGACTACTTCGTGAAGATCAAGCAGGGCGAGGTGCAGTCCGCGCACGAGCAGATCACCCAGTGGGAGCTCGACCGCTACCTGCAGCTGTTCTGAGCGCGTCCTGAGCTCACATCCGCCGCCACGGGCCGCTCTCGTCGCTGGCGCGAATCAGCGACGAGACGGTCTGGGGCTCGCGCGCGTCGAGCAGCGTGGCCAGCGCGATGAAGGCCTTGGCCGTGGTCAGCGCGTCCCCCAGCGCGTGATGCGGGGGCTCCGCCGGCTGTCCGAGCACCGAGGCCAGTTTCTCCAGTGACACCCACGGCGGCGCCGCGCCGTCGCGCTCCCGCATCCACACCCGCCCCAGGACCTCCGTGTCCGCCGCGGCCGGCAGCGCGGACGCGCCGGCGTGAGAACAGCGGACCGAGGAAGTTGCGCTCGACGGCGCCGGTGTGGAACACGGGCGTGCTGCCGGCCAGCATCCTCGAGCACCCGGTCGATCGCCTCGTCGAGCGGCGGGGCGTCGGCCAGGTCGGCCACCCGGAGCTTGTGCACCAGCACCGCCCCGTGCTCGGAGCGGCGAGTGGTGCGGACCAGGGTGTAGAGGGCCTCGCCCAGCACGATCCGTCCCTCCTCGATCGGCACCGCCCCCACGGCGATGATGTCGTTGCGACGGGGATCGAGGCCGGTCAGCTCCAGATCCAGGGCGCACCAGCGGGCCTCGCGCCACGGCGTCTCGCCCGCGGGCCGGGCGACGGCGGCGAACTCGGCCGCCACGCCCTCCGGCGGTCGGCGCAGCCTCATGTGCGCAGCCCCCGCTGCACGCCGGACACCGCGCGGAACACGTCCCGGAGCTGGTCGCGCGTCAGCGGGCTGAGCGTCGCCGGATCGAGCTGATCGTCGGGCGCCCGGCCGCGCGGAGAGCTGCTGCATGTGATGGGCGATCCGCAGCTCGTGCGCCAGCTCGAACGCCTCGCTCAGGTTGCGCGCGTCGGCTCTCGGCGAGCACCCCGCCCGCCGCGCCGCGCCGACAGCCGCTCCGCCGTGGTGCCCTCGTGCATGCCCGCCGCCGCTCCCGGCCCACCGGGCCAGCTCGACGATCGGAATCACCGCGGCCCGCCGGATGTCCAGGCGGTCGCTGCGGGCGCCGTCGGCTTCGAGCACCGAGTCCGCGTCGAAGCCGGTGGGCGGGCGTGTAGGCCAGCGCGCGGCGGGCCAGCTCCGCCAGGACGTCCTCCTGCGCGCCGACCCTCCACCACGGGCAGCGGGTCACGCGGCGTCCCCCACAGCGCGCGGCGCTCGACCAGCACCGACAGCGTCAGCTCGTCCTCGAGGTCGGCGGCCTCCCACTCCGCGGCCCGGATCGGGCGATCACGGTGCCGGGAAGCCCGCAGCGTCCGAGCGCGGCCTGCACGTCCTCGATCCAGCCCTCGGGGGGCGGCTCGCTGCACACCAGCGCGCCGCGCGCGATCGAGGCCGGCGTCAGCTCGCGACGGGCCTGGCTGCCCACCGCCACCCAGACCAGTCCGTCGGCGGGAAGGCTGGCCGACGGCACCACCAGTTCCAGCACGCGGACGGTCAGCGCGTCGACGAGGGCCGAGAGCACGCGCGCCACCTCGAGCGCGCGCAGGTTCGCGGCGTGCAGCTCCACCACGATCTCCGGCAGCTGGCGCGAGACGCCGACCAGCGCATCGATGTCCTTGGCCCGGGCGATCGCGCGGCGAGCGCCGAACCACGAGCGGGGCTGGACCGCGAACAGGTCCTGGTCCTCGACGACGCCGACGAGCTGGCCGCGCTCGGTGACCACCGGCGCATGGCGGATCCCGCGCTCGAGCAGCTCGAACAGGACCTCGCCGGCCAGCCGGTCCGGAGTGACGGTGAACACCGGTGTGGTCATGACCGTCGAGACCGGCGCGCTCAGCGGCAGGCCCGCCGCGACGATCCGGGTGCGGATGTCCCGGTCGGTGACGATCCCGAATCCCCGCCCGCGGAAGTCGACGATCGCGCACGTCGCCCCGGCCGCGGTCATCCTCCGCGCCACCTCCCGGATGCTCTCCATCGGCTCGCAGCAGCACCGTCGCGGCGCGGATCAGCTTGCGCCACCGGCTGGTTGGTCGTCTCCTGTAGCCCGACCGCCAGCTCCCGGCTGCGGGCTCGCTCCAGCAGCGGCCGGGCGACCGTCGCTGGGATCCGGTAGCAGAGCGTGTCCTCGGCGGCCCGGGCCTCGAACCCCGGGGGCAGGCCGGACAGCATCGCCGCGTGGCCGAAGGTGTCCCCGGCGCCGAGCAGGTCGAGCAGCTTGCCCTGGTGGGCGATGTCGACCGCGCCGCTGTGGATCACGCGCAGGAACGTGACCGGGCCGCCATCCTCGCTGAGGATCACGCCCCCGGCGGGGTAGAACTCCATCTGCGTCTGCGCCACCACCTCGCCGAGCTCCTCCGGCGCAAGCGCGTCGAACGGCGGCCTCAGCGCGAGAAAGCGCGCGATCTCACTCAGGCCGGCGTCCAGCTCGACCCTCTCAAGGCGCGTGTGGGCATCCTCGCAACGGTATCCGGCCTGCGTGAAACCGATAGGTTGGCGCGGCATGAGTGAGTCCGCCCCCTCGCTCCCGGGTCCCGGCCGTCTGGCCCGCTGGCGTCACGCGCTGAGCACGGTCAACCCGCCGGAGGGCGAGCTCGACCAGGTCTCCCGCTGGCTGGTCATCACCCGCGCCGGAGTGCTGCCGATGACGCTGACCGCCGGCGCCATCGCCGGTCTGCTCGCGGCGCGCCAGCACGGCTTCGCCGCCGGCTGGTACGCGCTGTCGTTCCTGGGCATCGTCCTGGCCCACGTCTCCAACAACCTGGTCAACGACCTGTTCGACACCGACACCGGGCTCGACACCGGGCGACTACCCGCGGGCGCTGTACGCGCCGCACCCGATCCTGTCGGGCATGATCAGCCGGCGTGGCCTCGTCCGCGCGGCGGTGCTGGTGAATGTTTTGGACGTGGCGATCCTGGTCGCGCTGGTCGCCGCCCGGGGCTGGGTCGTCCTTGCCTTCGGAGTCGCCGGCGTGATCCTCAACGTCGCCTACACCGCCCCGCCGCTGCGGCTGAAGAAGCGCGGGCTGGGCGAGCTCGACGTGCTGCTCGTATGGGGCCCGCTGATGATCGCCGGGACCTATTACGCGGCGGTCGGCCACGTTCCCTGGCAGGTGTGGGTGGCCGGAATCCCCTACGGGCTGCTCTGCACCTCGGTGCTGATGGGCAAGCACATCGACAAGCTGCCCTGGGACGAGACCGCCGGTATCCGCACCCTGCCGGTGATCCTCGGCGAGCGCCGAGCCCGGCGCGCCACCGAGGCCCTGATGGTCGGCTTCTACGTTGTCGTGGTCGTGAGCGTTCTCGTGGCGGCGCTGCCGTGGCCTGCGCTGGCCGCATTCGGGGCCTTACCGCTGCTCCTGCGCGCGCTGCGGGCGCTGCGCCTGCCCCGGCCGCAGAGCCCCCCGCGCGGCTTCCCGGTGTGGCCGCTGTGGTTCGCGGCGTTCGTGTTCACGCACACGCGCCGGGCTGGCGCGCTGCTCGTGGCCGGGATGGCCGTGGCGGCGGTGTTCGGTCTTGGGCCCGAGTGGCTGCGGGGGTAGGAGCGCCGCTCGCCTTCGGGCCGTCCGGCCGTCGAGTCGTCGGGGCGTCTGGCCGTCGGGTCGTCGGGCCGTCCGGCCGTCGAGGTCGTGCGGATCCGCCGGCCAGGTCCGAACTGCGCACCGAGCGGGGGCGGCTCGCGCACGGTGCGGTTTCCCGCCGCCCGCCCGGCCGAAATTGGGGGCAGTCGGCGCGCGGGAGGGGACAAAAGTGCGCGGCGCCCACGGCTCGCAAACCGCTGTGTGCCAGAGACGCCCTCTCAGGCACCCTTTCTCACACACCAGAAACGGTGTGGGAGCAATGCGCAGTTTGTGCCTCTCAGCGGCGCGAACGGTTCTGGTGCCCTCGGCTCTCGGCCCCGTGCCGCCGGGGCGCTGGGGCGCTGGGGCGCTGGGAGCACCCGCGTACCCTCGATCCGCACCGCCCCCAGCGCGTTCGGGTCGAGCCCGAGCAGCTTCAGGGTCGTCGGCGCGACCTGGGTCGTCTCGACCAGGAGTGGACCTGGGCCACCGGCACGACGCCCGGGGAGTAGACGACGAGCGGCACGCTCCGGTCGGCGGGGTTGTCTCCGCCGCGCTCCGCGATCATGGAACCGCCCGTGTAGACGACGCCGACCTGCACGCGGCCGAACACATCCGGGTATCGCGGATCGGAAACCGGCACACCGAAGAAGCCGGCGGCGTGTGGCGATGATGTGGCCGTCGCGTGAACGCCTATGGCCCGACCGCCAAATCGTCGATCAGCGTGGACAAACGCCGGAGCAGATCGGGCGCAAGCTCACGCTCCACCCCGGGCAAGGCTGCGTAAAAGGCACGCTCGCGTTCGCGCACCCAGTTGTGATGCCCACCGAGAACCTCGCGTCCGGTCTCGGTCAGGGTGATGGCGACGGCCCGGCGGTCCTCGGGCGCCCGCGTCCGGCAGACAATCCCGCGCCGCTCAAGCGCGTCGAGAATCCGTGTGGCCGTCGAGGGCGTCACCCCGGCGCCCGCCGCCAGGTCGGATACACGTGCGACCTCGCGATCGGCCAGTCCCTGCAGCAGCGAGTACTGAGACAAGGTCAGGGCGCTGTCGCTGTCCTGCGTCGGCGCGCCGCGAGCACGCCTCACGGCCTGCGCGAAGGCGTCGAATGAGCTCAGGAACTCTTCTTCCCCAAGGTGTTGCCGATCCTCCAGGAGCTGTGCGGCTGGCCTCGCCATTAGTTTCACCGCAGTGTACATGGCATGCTAATATTTGGCATGCTAATCATCTCGCATGGGAGCTGACCATGTTCCGCAACATCCTTGTCGCCGTGGATGGATCCAGGCACGCCGACCGGGCGCTGACCGAGGCGATCGAGCTGGCCGCTGCAGCCAACGGGCGCCTGACGATCCTCACCGCCATCCCGCGGCCACCCGCGTGGGCGAGCACGCCGGCTGTCGTGGCCGCCTGTGAGCCGCTCGCCTCCGAACTCGAACGCGAGGCCGGCCGAGTCCTCCGCAACGCGGAGAAGCGGGTGCCGGCCGACGTTCCCCTCACCACGATCCTCACTCCCAAACCGATCCGGCAGGCCGTTCTGTCCCGGATCAGCGCTGGGCACCACGATCTGCTGGTGATGGGCTCCCGGGGCCGCGGAGCCATTACCGCCTCAGTCCTGGGGAGCGTCAGCCACTACGTGCTCAACCACAGTCCGATCCCCGTGCTCGTGATCCACACCGAGAATGATCAAGCACCGGCGCCGGACAGGGCCGGGGCCACGAGAGCTGTCGCCGATGGGGCGCCCGCGCCACCGACTACCGCGCCCGCCACCGCCTGAGACTGGGCGCGGAAGCTCCCCGCGCCGCTACGGCCTAGAGCGCCAGCTCCGCCCACACGACCAGGTGATCGCTGCGCTTCATCCCCCAGCGGCGCGACAGGGTTTCGACGACATGAAGGCCCATGCCCCCCGGCACGAGCGGATCGGCCCTCCGGGGTTCGGGGGTGCTCCGGGAACGTCCCTGGTCGATGACCTCGATCCGCAACCCGGCGGCGACGAGATCGGCTCGAACCTCGACAGCCTCCTCGGGCAGCGAGCCAGAATGCAACACCGCATTGGTCGCCAATTCGCTCACAACGAGCAGTGCATCGTCGCGGATTGTCTCGATTGCGGTGAGCTTCGCCAACGCCCGGCGAGCCAGCGCCGGTGCGGTGGCATCGCAGCGCAGACGCAGACGCAGCAGCTCTGCGGGTCGTATTGACACTCGTTTTGGCTACCCGCTGCGCCGAGACTGACGCGCCAGGTTTGGCCGGTCGCGTTGTGCCGCCCGGCAGCCGCGCTGCGCGGGGCCGGGCCGGGCCGGGTAACGTCACCGAGCATCGATAACCGCGACGATCAGCAAATCTCGGCTGGCGGCGCCCTTTCCAGCCTCGTGTTCAACGCCGCTCCGGAGCCCGTGATCGTCATGGGCGCGGACGGCCTGGTACGCGACTGGAATCCTGCTGCGGAGAGTATTTTCGGGTATTCGCGGACCGAGGCTGTTGGCAGCGAGCTGGCCGAGCTGATCATCCCCGGGCCGCTTCGGCCCGCACACCGCGACGCTCTCAGCCGTTACCTGGAGACGGGCGAGACGAAGGCGCTGAACCGGCGCCTGGAGCTCTCAGGCATGCGCCGCGACGGCTCGGAGTTCCCGCTCGAGCTGACGCTGATCGCCCTCTCGGAGTTCAACCCTCGCTTGTTCGTCGGCTTCATCCGCGACCTGAGCGCCGACAACTCCGTCCCCAGCCGCGACAACGCGCGGCTCCAGCAGCGAATGGCCTTCCTCGCTCAGACCAGCCTGGTGCTGGACCGCTCACTGGACTACAACGAGACGCTGCGGACGCTGGCGGATCTCACCGTGCCCGAGCTGGCGCAGCTGACGGTCGTGGACCTGCTCGATGACGACGGTTCGGTCCACACCGCTGTGGCCGCTGCTCCCGATCCCGCGTACGCGCGGGAAATCGAGCGCATGCGTGAGGCCCATCCGCTGGCGCTCGACGGATCTCATCCGGTGGCTTCGGTGTTGCGCTCAGCGCAGCCCGTGCTGTTGCCGGCGATGAGCCCGACGTTCCTGCGGGATATCGCCGAGGGAAGCGAGCACTTCGAGCTGATGCGACGGCTGCGCTACCACTCCGCGATTGTGGTCCCGCTGATCGCTCGGCGGCGGCCTCTGGGAACGCTGTCGCTCTTGCGAATGGAGGGCGCTCCGTCGTATAACCAGGACGACCTGGTGCTGGCCGAGGAGCTGGCCCGGCGCGCTGCCATGGCCATTGACAACGCTCGGTTGTTCGAGGGCACGCGGCACATCGCGAGGACGCTGCAGGCGAGCCTGCTCCCCCAGGCGCTGCCCGTGATCCCGGGCGTTGAGCTGGCGGGGCTCTACCGACCCGCGGCGGCAGACCAGGAGGTGGGCGGAGACTTCTACGACGCCTTCCCGATCGGCGATGATCGCTGGGGAATCGTGATCGGTGACGTGTGCGGCAAGGGGCCCGAGGCGGCGGCCCTCACGGCGCTGGCCCGGTACACGATCCGGGCGCTCAGCGACCGGCTCCCGGCTCAGGTCCTCTCGGCGCTCAATGCTGCCGTTCTGCGTGCGGGGGAGGAGACCTCGCAGCGGTTCCTCACCGCCGTTTTCGCCGTCGCGCAATTTCGCGACGGGATGCTGCACCTCGAGGTGGCCGCGGGCGGGCATCCACCGCCAGTGCTGCTGCGTCGGAACGGGTCCGTCGAGCACGTCGAGGTCGGTGGCCCGCTGATAGGAGTGATCGAAGCCGTCGAGTACACCCCGGTCCGATGTGTCCTGGGCGCCGAGGACACGATCGTCCTCTACACCGACGGGCTCACAGATGCTCGCGCACCTGCGCAGATCCTCTCTAGTCCCGCGCTGCTGGAGCTGGTGGCTCTCGGTCACGGAATGGCCGCCGACGGCCTAGCCGCCTTCCTCGAGCAGTCCGCCACCGGCGGCGAGGACCCGCGGGACGACATCGCGCTGCTGGTGCTCGGGCTTGAGGAACGGCGACCCCCGGCGCCCGCAGGGCCCGGCCGCTCAGGCGCTAGCGCCGGCCCCGTCCCCCACCTGGTCTGACGCGCTGCGGTCAATCGACGCCGTGCCGCTGAGCAGATCCTCGTAGATCGCGGTCAGCGCCCGTGCCGCGTCATCCCAGCGGGAGCACGATCGCCGCATCGCGTGCCGCGCGCTCGGACTGAGCCCGCCGCCGGGGATCGGCCAGCAACGAGCTCACGGTGGCGGCGAAGGTCTTTTCGTCGTCGGCGATGGCCAGCCCGGAGCGGGCGGCACCACCCAGTCCTTGGGCCGCGAGCGAAGTCGACACGGTCGCCTTGCCCCGCCGCAGTGCCTCGCTCACGCTGGCGGTGGCGACACCGGGGACCCGGGACGGGCACACGACCACATCGGCGGCGTCGATGTAGGGCACCGGGTTCGTGACCGGTCTCGAGCTCAGTTTCACGCGTCAGCGCGCACGCCCGGATCGCTCGCAGCTCGCGGAGCGGATCGCCGAACCTCGACACTTGCCGGCGCTCGAGGTCGTAGGCCACGTTCGGCTCCATAAGCAGGACCGGTACGTCAACCCAGTCCGGGATGTGCTGCATCAGATAGAAGCCATCCACATGGATGAGGTCTACCGCCTGCGAGGCCAGGATCTCACCGACGAGCCCGGTAGCACGCTCGGAGTGGTGCCGGGCCACCTCGGCGGGCTCCTGCGGCTCGAGCGCGTCGTGCACGTGACGGCGCGGTGCGGCGGCCAGGATCTCTATGTCATCGCAGTACCGGCGCAGGGCGCCAACACGGCCGAGGTCGTGCCCGACCGTCTCCGAGCCGATCAGCAGGTGCAGATCGAAGCGCGCAGACAGCCGCCTGATCAGTTCCAGCCCGCGCCAACGCTGGCCGCCCGCCGCCTGTCCGGGAAGCTAGCGGAGACCAGTAGCACCCGCTGTCGAGCCGCGGAGTGCTCGTCCGCGCCGCCGAGGTTGGCTGGAGATGCGCACCCTGGTCGGGGCATACCCCCCGGCCCAAAACGAAATCCCCGATTAGTCACTGCACGAGGTCGGAGAACAGGGCCCCAAGCGTGTCGGCCGGGTCGTGGCACAGCCCGGTGTGCACCTCGGAGGGCTGGATCATCGTGCTCGAAGGAGCCACCAGCCAGCCGAAGCGTTCCGAAGCGGGAAGTGCCGCGATCGGACCCGCCCCCGGTTCCCCGGCGGCCACCCTGGCCAGCGTCTCCAGATGGCCGCGAAGCTCCGCGGCGTCGGCCTCGGGGGCGATCGCGGCGAGCCTTGCCTCGTCGAGCCCGATGCGGACACCGAGAAAGTTCCGCTGGCGGCAGTAGAGGACGACACCCGCATTGAGGCGCTCGCCGCGCTCCACCCGCGGCACCACCCGCAGGATCGCGTAGGCGAAGGGTTTACGCGCCGCGTCGGGCACGTTCAGCCTCCTCGGCAAACACCCCGCTGCGGACGCGGCGGGTCAGATAGTCGGAATAGGTCTCCGGCCCGTCGCCGACGAACCACTCCGGGGGCACCAGCGCGACGATCCGGTTGAGTACGTCCCCGTCCAGCCGCGCTGAGAGCCGCCGGTGGGCGTCGATGATCGACCCGGCGTTGCGCAGCAGGACGTGATCGGAGATGAGCGGGAATGGCCGCTCCGCGTGATCAGCTGGCACCAAACCCCCGTGCTGGAGGTAGAGCGCCGCCCCGTGATCGATCAGCCACAGGCGACCGTGCCAGAGCAGCAGGTTCGGGTTGCGCGGCGTGCGATCCACGTTGGTGACCAGCGCGTCCAGCCAGACGATGTCAGCCGCCAGCTCAGCACCCGGCTCGAACGACCCCCCGGGCGTGAACGGCAGCGCACCGGGGAGGAAGTCGACACCGAGGTTGCCGCCGGCGCTGGCCTCCAGCAGGTCCTGGATCTCCGGATCGGGTTCGGCGGCGCCGAGCGCCGGGTCAAGCTCGATCCGCACCAGCTCCGGAACCAGCAGACCGAGGTCCCGTGCCAGCTCGCCCGCGATCACCTCGGCCACCAGCGCCCGCGGGCCCTGACCCGCCCCGCGGAACTTCACCACGTACAGACCGTCGTCGTCGGCCTCCACCAGGCCGGGCAGCGAACCGCCCTCGCGCAGGGCGATCACGTAACGCGTGGCGAGGACGTCGCGGAGCGAGGTGCCGACTGCCATACGGGCAACGTACCCGCCCGCCCGGCCTGAGCGGGCGATGGGTGCCTTCTACCATGGACGACATGCTGCTTTCCGTGCTTGATCAGTCGCCAATCGCCGAAGGGTCATCGGGCGCGGAGGCACTCGCCAACACCCTGAATCTCGCGCGGCTGACCGACGAGCTGGGCTATCACCGCTATTGGGTCGCCGAGCATCACGGCGGCCCGATGCTGGCCGGCCCCAGCCCGGAGGCGTTGATCGGCCCGATCGCCGCCGCAACCCGGCACATCCGCGTCGGTAGCGGTGGCGTGATGCTGCCGCATTACAGTCCGCTGAAGGTCGCGGAGACCTTCTCCCTGCTCGCCGGCCTGTACCCGAGCCGGGTCGATCTCGGCATTGGCCGGGCGGCCGGGACGGACCCCCTGACCACCTTCGCACTGCAGCGTGACCGCCGGCAGGCCTCCCCCGATGACTTTTTGGATCACCTCGTCGAGCTGTTGGCCTATCTGGATGACAGCCTCCCGGACGACCACCCCTTCCAGCGCCTGGCCGCTTCGCTGCCCGGACGTCCGGAGGTGCCAGAGGGGTGGCTGCTCGGTTCCTCCCCCCAGAGCGCAATCTGGGCGGCGCAGCTCGGGCTTCCCTACGCCTTCGCTGACTTCATCAATCCCAGCGGCGCGGACATCGTGGCCAGCTACCGCAGCCGCTTCGTCCCCTCCCTGCGGCTGAGCGCCCAGCGAACCGCCGTCGCCGCCTGGGTGCTGTGTGCCGACACCGATGAGGAGGCCCAGCACCTCGCCACCAGCAGCCGGATGGCGATGACGCTGCTGCGGCGCGGGCAGCTGATTGCCGTGCCGACCCCGGAGAAGGCCGCCGAGTTCCTGCGTAGGGAGGGCAAACCGCTGGATGGTGGCCTCGCGGGGCGCCGCGGGATAATCGGGTCGCCGGCGACCGTCCGCGCCGGCATCGAGGAGCTGGCCCGCGAATACGTCGCCGACGAGGTGATCGTCGTCACCATCACCCATGACCATGGCGCGCGCCGGCGCTCCTACGAGTTGCTGGCTGAGGCGATGGACCTGCAGGCACCGCGGTTCGCAGCCGCCACGCGCTGAGATCCGAAGCTCGGGGTATGGTCGGTCGCCGGCGCCGGCTGTCTCACACGCGCCCACTCGTCGGCGTTATACGTCCATGATCTACACGACGATTGATTCCCCGATTGGATCTCTGCTGCTGACCGGAGATGGTGAGTCGCTGCGAGGCCTGTTCATGCAGGACGGCCCGAGACCCCATGCGATCGCCCCGGATTGGCAGCGCGAGGACGACGCGTTCCCGGAGGCCCGGGGACAGCTGCAGCAGTACTTCGACTGCCGGCGTCACTCGTTCGAGCTTGACCTGCGTCTCTCCGGCGGACCGTTCGAGCTCATGGTCTGGGAGGCGCTGCGGCAGATCCCGTACGGAACCACCACCAGCTACGGCGCGCTGGCCCACAAGATCGGTCACCCCTCGGCGGCGCGCGCGGTCGGCCTGGCCAACGGCCGCAATCCGCTCGCCGTGATCGTGCCCTGCCACCGGGTGATCGGCGCTGACGGCACGCTCACCGGTTTCGGCGGCGGGCTGGAGCGAAAACGCTTTCTCCTCGATCTGGAGGTCGGTGTGCTGCCGCTGGTGAGCTCCCGGACCAGCACCCTGGGGCACTAGGACGCCGTCGGCGGGCCGTCCAGGGCTCGTGCCGCCGCGTCGACAAAGCCGCGCGCGACTCCGTTGCCGACGTCGCCGAGCGGCACGAAGCGCGGAACCGAGAGACTCGCGGCGAGCTGAAGATCGATGCTCGTTCCGGTTTCAGCCTCGGCGACGCGCCAGGTGACCGAGAACACCTCCTGGTCCCGAGCGTGGTGTGGGATCCGCGTGAGCCGGACGATGCCCTCGGGATCGGCCTCTACCGAGAGGAGCAGATCGATATCACGATTGAACGGGCCCTGGGAAACATGCAGAGTCGTCTGTGCCTTGGCGGCGCTGCCATCGCGGCGCCGCTCGGTGACTTCCACTCGGCGCACCACCTCCGGGTACCAGGACGGGTAGCCCTCGACGGCGCTCAGCAGGGTCAGACACTTGGCCACCGACTCGCTGACGCGCGTGGATGCAGTTCCTTGAAGCTCTTTCACACGCCCCGCCGAGGCTAGAGCTGTCGCGAGGACCAGAGCAGTCCGGCCAGGATCACGCTGACCACGGCCACCGCCAGTCCGATGATCCAGCCCTGCACCTTGCTCGCGGCGAGGATGGCGCCCAGCGCGACACCGATACCGACGATCCCGAAGGTGGCGATCATGCGGACCAGGATCCGCTCGATGCCGAAGCGCCGTCGTCCGCGGCGCGGAAGCATGTTGCCGCGAGTGTCCCCGCTGGCCGCCGCGGCAGTCTCCGCAGGCCCCGTGGCTGATTGCGCCGAGTCGCCGGCTGACTCACGCACCGCTCCGGACGTCTGCAGTTCGCTTGACGGCGGCACGGCTGGGGGTGGCTCCTGTGGTCCCATGTTCAGCTTCTCTCCCCCCCACAGTAATCGGAAACGCTCCGGCCGGGTAGCATCGACTGTCAGTGACCGCCACGGGTTCGCGAATCTGATGCCACGCTGGGTTTACGATTTCGCCGACGGCTCCAGGGAGATGCGAGACCTGCTGGGGGGCAAAGGGGCGAACGTCGCGGAGATGACTCGCGTGTTGGGCGCAGAGCGCGTTCCGGCGGGATTCACCATCACCACCGAGGCCTGTGTCGAATACATGCGCGCGGATCGGCAGGAGCCCGAGGGCATGGCCGACCAGGTCGCCGACGCGCTGTCGCGCCTGGAGGAACACAGCGGCAAGACGCTAGGTGATGACCAGGATCCGCTGCTCGTGTCGGTGCGCTCGGGCGCCCGTGAATCGATGCCCGGCATGCTGGACACCGTCCTCAACCTCGGCCTCAACGACGAATCGGTTCTCGGACTGGCACGGGCCACCGACAACGAGCGTTTCGCCTGGGACTCCTACCGTCGGTTCGTGCAGATGTTCGGGAACGTCTCCCGCGGCATCCCGGGGGAAGAATTTGAGAACGCGATCCAGGCGGCGAAGGACGCTCGAGGCGTGAGTGAGGACACCGAACTCGACGTCGACGCGCTCAAAGAGCTGACCGAGACCTTCAAGCGGGTCTACGGCGAGCACACCGACGAGGACTTCCCCCAAGACCCCCAGGACCAGCTCCGGCTCGCCATCCGGGCCGTATTCGACTCCTGGGTGGGGGAGCGGGCGATCGAGTACCGGCGGCTGAATCGGATCCCGGATGAGTGGGGCACCGCGGTCAACGTGCAGCAGATGGTGTTCGGGAACAAGGGCGACACGTCCGGCTCTGGTGTCGCCTTTTCGCGCGACGAGGTGACGGGTGCGCCGCAGCCGAGCGGGGACTTCCTGCCCAACGCCCAGGGCGAGGACGTCGTGTCCGGCGTCCGCACACCGCGCGACATCGACGAGGTCAAGGAATGGCTGCCCGAGGTCCACGCCGAGCTGATGAAGATCCTGCGCACGCTGGAGGAGCACTACAAGGACATGCAGGACACCGAATTCACAGTTGAGGAGGGGCAGCTGTTCATGCTCCAGACGCGGAGCGCCAAGCGGCCCGCACAAGCCGCGGTCCGCTTTGCCGTGGATGCCGTCGGCGAGGAGCTGCTGACCCGCGAGGAGGCGCTGCTGACGATCGACCCCAGCTCGCTCGACGCCCTGCTGCACCCCACCTTCGATCCTGAGGCGAAGTTCGAGATCCTCGCCACCGGTGTCAACGCCTCTCCCGGCGCCGCCAAGGGCGAGATCGTGTTTACCGCGCCCGATGCGGTGGCCGCGGCCCAGGAGGGACGTGAGGTGATCCTCGTGCGTCCGTTCACCGACGCCGGCGACGTAGCCGGCTTTCACGCCGCCAAGGGCATTCTCACCTCCGAGGGTGGCAAGGCCTCGCACGCCGCCCTGGTCGCCCGGGGCATGGGCCGCCCGGCAGTGGTCGGTGTCGACGCGCTGGTCATCGACCTCACCGCCAAGACGGTCAGCGTCGACGGCACCGAGCTGCACGAAGGTGACCGGATCGCCATCGACGGCACCGTCGGCTGCGTCACCACCGAGGACGTGCCGCTCGTACAGGCGCGGGTCGACGACAACTTCGAGACGGTCCTGGGCTGGGCCGATGACGCCCGGCGGCTCGGCGTCCGGGCCAACGCCGACACCCCCGAGGACGCGCGCCGCGCGCGTGAGCTCGGCGCCGCGGGCATCGGGCTGTGCCGGACCGAGCACATGTTCATGGCCGAGGATCGTCAGCCGAAGATGCGGACGATGATCATGGCCGACACGACCGAGGACCGGCGCAAGGCGCTGTCGGAACTGCTGCCGCTGCAGCAGGACGACTTCGAGGGCCTGTTCGAGGCCATGGCCGGGCTGCCGGTGACGATCCGGCTTCTCGACCCGCCGCTGCACGAGTTCCTCCCCAACCTTCCCGACCTGGCCGCTCAGGTCGAGCACGCCCGAATGGAGGAATCCGAGGATCTGGCCGGTCTCGAACGCCTGCAGGCCCGTGTCGAGGAGATCTCCGAGGAGAACCCGATGCTCGGGACCCGCGGTTGCCGGCTGGGAATCCTCTATCCGGAGATCTACGAGATGCAGGTCCACGCGATCTTCCGCGCGGTGAAGGCGGCTTCCGAGCCTCCGCACCTGGAGATCATGATTCCTCTGGTCGACTACGAGCACGAGCTCGAGCTGATGCGCGAACTGGTCACCGGCGTCGGCGACCAGGAAGGCCTTCGCGTAGGCGAGGACTACACCGTGGGAACGATGATCGAGCTCCCCCGCGCGTGCTTCGTCGCCGATCGGATCGCCAAGTTCGCCGACTTCTTCTCCTTCGGCACCAACGATCTGACCCAGACCGCGCTCGGGTTCTCCCGCGACGACGTGGAGTCGAAGTTCGTCCCCACCTACCTGAAGAAGAAGATCATCGACCGCAGTCCGTTCGAGACGATCGACCGTCCGGGCGTTGGCTGGCTGGTGCGGCTCGCGGCCTGGGTCGGCCGCGAATCGGTCCCCGGCCTCAAGCTCGGGATCTGCGGTGAGCACGGCGGCGACCCCGAGTCCATCGACTTCTTCCACGCCGCCGGGCTCGACTACGTCTCCTGCTCGCCGTTCCGCGTGCCGATCGCCAGGATCGCGGCCGCCCAGGCAGCCATCGAGCACCCGCTGGAGGGGTTCGGATAGCCGGTTGGCTGTCGCTGCGGGGAGCGGCGACTCGGTCGAGGCATCCAGGTAGGCCGTGAGGTGAGCTCCCGCCGCTATGACGCTGTCGTCGTCGGCGGTGGGCACAATGGGCTGGTCGCGGCGGCTCTGCTGGCCCGCGCCGGCCGCTCGGTACTGGTGCTCGAATGCTCCCATCGCCTCGGCGGTGCCGCGGTGTCCGACCGCCCGTTCCCGGGCGTCGATGCGCGGCTCTCCCGCTACGCCTACCTGGTGAGCCTGTTTCCGGCCGCCCTGGTGCGTGAATTGGGCCTGAGCGTGGAGCTCCGCCGGCGTCAGGTCTCGTCCTACACCCCGGTGGGCGACGGCGGCCTGCTTGTCGGCGCCGACGACGCGCATGCGGATCCGAGCGAGTGGTCACGCTTCCACTCCCGGCTGGAGCGACTTGCGCAGCGGCTGTTCGGAACGCTCACCCAACCGCTGCTCAGCCGCGACGCCGCCCGTCGACTGATCGACGATGATTCGCTCTGGGACGCGGTGTTCGAGCGACCGATCTCGGCACTCCTGGAGCGAACTTTCAGCTGCGACGTGAGCCGCGGGGTCGCCCTCACCGACGCGCTGATCGGGACCTTCGCGGCGGCCGACGACCCGGCGCTGCGCCAGAACCGCTGCTTTCTCTACCACGTGATCGGAAACGGGACGGGCCGCTGGGAGGTGCCCGTCGGCGGCATGGGTCGGCTGACCGAGGAGCTCGTCGCCTGCGCGCGGGCGGCCGGTGCCGAGATCCGCACCAAGGCCAAGGTCAGCTCCGTCGCCACCGACGGTTCCGTGGCGGAGCTGTGCTGCGTGGATGGCCGGCGCTTCGCGGCTCGTCACGTGCTCGCGGCGCTGGCGCCGGGGGTGCTCGCCCGGCTGCTCGACGAGCCCGCGGAGCGGCCGCCTCCGGAGGGCTGTCAGCTGAAACTCAACATGCTGCTGCGACGGCTCCCGCGCCTGCGGGACGCACGGGTGGCGCCCGAACTTGCGTGGGCCGGGACGTTCCATGTCAACGAGGGCTATGAGCAATTGCAGATCGCCTATACCGAGGCCACATCCGGAGTCATCCCCAGCCTGCCTCCGTGCGAGCTCTACTGCCATACGCTGAGTGATCCCAGCATCCTCGGGTCCGAGCTGCACGCTGCAGGAGCTCACTCGCTGACCCTGTTCGGGCTGCACATGCCCGCACGGCTATTCGCTGCTGACCCCGCCGGGGCCAAGTCGGCGGCGGTCCAAGCCACCCTGCGGTCGGTCAATTCGGTGCTGGAGGAACCGATCGAGGACTGCCTGTGGGTGGCGACGGACGGCACGCCGTGTCTGGAGGCCCTGACCCCCGTCGAGCTTGAGTCACAACTCGGCCTGCCCGGCGGTCACATCTTCCACCGCGACCTGGCCTGGCCGTACGCGGAGAATGGTGAGCAGGTCGGCCGCTGGGGAGTCGAGACCGACCACGCCAACGTGTGGCTGTGCGGAGCCGGCGCGCGGCGCGGCGGCGGCGTCAGCGGGATCCCGGGATACAACGGCGCGCAGGCCGTGCTCGCGTCCGGCCGTTAGCCGAGGCGCGCGGCACCCGACTCGAGATCGAGCTCGGTCCGGACCCCGAGGCGGTTCAGCGCGTCGTTTGCCTGCTCGAGGGTGGTGGCCGAGGAGACCGCCTGCGCCAGCCGCCCGGTCGCCGCGATCGTCGCTCCGACATCCAGGTACAGCGTCATCGCGGCGAGCGGGTTGAGCTCCACGGTCGCCTTGCCGCTGCGGATCGGGACCGGTCCTGAAACCCCGCGGAACGCGCGCACCGCCTGTGCGCTGGCCTCGGTCGGCACCAGTCCCACCGCCGCCTCGAGCCGGTCGGCGACCGGCCCGGTCAACCCTCGCGCCCCGCACAGGCCGCCGGCTCCCGCCACCACCGCGACTCGCGCCAGCACCTCGGCCGGCGTCAGCTCGGCGTCGCAGCCGATTCCGAACACCCCGAGCAGCACCTCGTGTCCCGCGTCCCGCAGACGCGCGGCGGCGGCCAGCATCAGCGCATCGCAGAGCGGGCTGCGCAAACCGGCCTCGTCGCCGTGCGCGAGCACGTCCCCGCCGACGTCGATGAACACCAGCAGGTCGCACCCGAGCTGCTGGGCGGCGCCGGCCAGCCCGCGGGCGATCGCGGCCGGGCCGTCATGGACATCGACCAGCACCGTTTCCTCGCCCAGGAACTCGGCCATCCGGGACTCGGCGAAGTACACCTCGCGGTCGGCCACCCGAGTCTCGGGCCCGGCCAGCAGGACCCCGGGAGCGAGCTCGCGCGCACCGGCGATCTCGCTCACGCGCCGCGGCCCGGCCACGGGGTCGATCGCCCGCCGCTCCCAGGTGATCCCGCCGAGCACCGGCTCCGCTGCGTCGTATAGCCGAGCGTGCTCGGCGGTGGCCAGAGCGCCGACCACGTCGCCCCCGCCCCCCATCCCCAGTACCAGCGGCCGCCTGGCCCGGCGGAGCGCCAGCTCGGCATCGACTGGTGGGGCGGCGTCGGAAGCGATGTACCAACTGTAGACAGCGCCGGGCACGGTCAGGCCGAGCGGTGTGTCAGGGCCGACCAGCCGCCCCGCGCCAACGACTCCGGAACCCTTTGGGTACCGAACCCGTACCCATCAGGTACTGTTCGGCATGTGCCGTCCCTCGTGGCCAGTCACCCCGACGTCGAGCCCCTCCTCAATGCTCGGCCCCAGCGGGCCAAGCTGCTCGAGGCGATGGTCACCACCGTGGCCGAGAAGGGCTATGAAGCGGCGACGGTGGCCGACGCGGTGAAGCTCGCTCGCGTCTCCCGGGGGACGTTCTACGAGCTGTTTGAATCCAAGGAGGCCTGCCTGGTGGCGGCATACCTCGCCGGCACCGAGGTCCTCGAAGAGCGGGTGGCCACGGCCACCCGCGAGGCCGCGGATTGGCGCGAGGAGCTACGACTGGGCATCCGGACCTACCTGCGGACGCTGGACGAGGAGCCCTTGTTCGCCCGGGTGTACCTGCTCGAGTGGCCCGCGGTGGGGGCTGAGCGGGACGCCGGGATGTGGCGTTTTGCCCGCCGCTACGGGAAGAGCTTTGCCCGCTCAGGCGCGCCCGTGCCGCCCGACGAGGCGCTGTACGTATTGGCATCCGGCGTGCACGAGCTCGCCTGTGCGCGGGTCCGAGCCGGAAGGCCGACGATCGATCTCGAAGACGTGCTGGTCAGTTGCGCCGTGCGGCTGGCCGGAAAGGAGGAGCAGTGGACCTGACCTTCAACGACACCGAGCTCGCGTTCCGCGACGAGCTGCGAGCGCTGGTTCGCCGACAACTTCGCCGGCGAGGCCCCCGAGGGGGAGGACGAGCAATACACCTGGCGCCGGGACTTCCAGCGACGCCTCGCCGGGGGAGGATGGGCCGCCGTCCACTGGCCGCGTGAATACGGCGGCCGCGGGGCCACCCTGACCGAGTCGGCGATCTTCTTCGAGGAGCTCGGACGCTCAGGAGCACCGCTGCCCGCCAACGTGCTCGGGCTGCTGCTGGCCGGCCCGACGATCATGACCTGGGGAACACAGGAGCAAAAGGAGCGCTACCTGGCGCCGATCGTCACCGGCGACGAGATCTGGTGCCAGGGCTTCTCCGAACCCGACGCGGGCTCGGATCTCGCGGCCCTGAAGACGCGTGCGGTCAGACGCGGCGACGAGTGGATCGTCACCGGGCAGAAGGTCTGGACCAGTGGCGCCCAGTATTCGAAGTGGTGCATGCTGGTGGCCCGCACCGACCAGGACGCGGCCAAGCACAAGGGCCTCACCTATTTCCTGATGGACATGGAGCAGGACGAGGTCCAGGTCCGACCGCTACGCCAGATCACCGGCGAACCGGAGTTCAACGAGCTGTTCATCGAGGAGGCGCGGATCCCTGACGCCAATGTGCTCGGCGGCGAGGGTAACGGCTGGAAGGTGGCGCTGACGACGCTGATGAACGAACGCGCTGGGCTGGGCTTCTTCCTCCAGGTGCGCCTGCGCCAGCTGCTCGATCAGGTCTTCGCGGCGGCAAGCGAGCGCGGGCTGCTCGACGATCCCGTGGTCGCCGACAAGCTGGGCGAGCTGCACATGAAGGCCGAGGTCCTGCGTCTCACCGCCTACCGCGGTCTGACCGCGATCGAGAAGTACGGCCAGCCCGGCCCCGAGGGGTCGCTGACCAAGTGGATGTGGTCGGAGACCAACCAGCAGCTGACACAGTTCGCGGCCGATCTGCTCGGCCCCGAGGGCCTGCGGTCCGGTAGCCCCTGGTCCTACGAGCTGCTGCGCGCACGCGGCAACTCGATCGAGGGCGGGACCACCGAAGTGCTCAAGAACATCGTTTCCGAGCGCGTGCTCGGACTCCCAAAGTCGCGCTGAGGAGGCAATCGTGGACTTCGACCTGACAGAGGACCAGAAGGAGATCAAGCGCGTCGCGCACGAGCTGCTGGCCAGCCGCTCGCCGTGGCCGAAGGTGCGCGCCGCCGCCGAATCCGGCGAGTACGACGCGGCTCTGTGGCGTGAGCTGATCGAGCTCGGGTGGCCAGGCATCGCCGTGGCGGATGAACACGGCGGACAGGGCCTGGGCATGATCGAGCTGTCGGTGCTGGCCGAGGAGCTCGGGTATGCCTGCGCGGCAACCCCGTTCGTCTCGGTGGCTGCGGTCGCCGCCGCGCTGCAGGCGAGCGTGGACGACGCGCCGCGTGGCCGGCTTCTTCCCGGGCTCGTCTCCGGGGATCTCAGCGCCGGCTTCGGCACCCACGAGCTGGCCGCGGATGCCGCCGGCGCCGATGTGGTGGTGCTGCTCGACGGCGCAGACGCAGAGCTGCTGGAGAAGCCCGATACGGAACCGTTTGCCTCGATCGACTCGACTCGCCGTTACGCGACCGTTGTCCCCGCCGGCGCCGGTGAGGCCCTTGGCGCCGCTGCGGCCGACCGCATCCGCACCGTCCTGGCCGCCGAGATGCTCGGCATCTGCCAGCGCGGGCTGGAGATGACGCTCGAATACGTCAAGGACCGCAAGCAGTTCGGGGTGCCCGTCGGCTCCTTCCAGGCCGTCTCGCATCGGTGCGCGCAGATGCTGTTGCACACCGAGAGCGCCCGGTCGGCGACGTATTTTGCGGCCTGGGCCGCAGATGCCGATCCGGAGCGCTTCCCGGAGGCGGCTGCGCTCGCCGCCGCCGCGGCCGCAGAGGCGGGGCGCGAGGTCACGGCCAGTGCGATCCAGGCTCACGGCGGGATCGGGTTCACGTGGGAGGCCGACGTTCACTGGCTCTACAAGCGCGCCCAGCTGGACTACGCGCTGCTGGGCGGCGTGCATCCGCACCGCGCGACGCTGGCCCGGCTGGCGGCCCAGCGAGTGGCGGTGCCCGCGCGTTAGCCCGGTCAGGCCGCATCGACCCAGGAATCCCCAAACGGCCCCCTAATCCGGCGCCGCGTAACCCTCCTCACGCAGCCATGCGATCGTCCTCGCCAACCCGTCGCTGATTCCCACCTTGGGTTCCCAACCGAGCACCCGCCGTGCCTTGGCGTTCGAATACGTACCGCGCCGCAGCAGGTATCGCGCCGAGCCAGGATTGATCTCGTTCTCGCCGGGCGTCAGCCGCGCGATCCGCTGGATCAAGGCCGCGCTAGCGAGCGCGATCGGCGTCGGGAGCGTGATCAACCGCCGCCCGACCGCCTCCGCGTAGGGCGCGAAGAACTCGCGGTAGGGGACGCCGATCCCGTCCGACAGGGTGAAGATCTCCCCAACCGCGTCGGGCGACGCGGCGGCCAGCACCACCCCGTCGACGAGGTTGTCGATGTAAACGGGTGAGTGGATTCCACGTCCGCCCCCGGGCAGCGTGAACCGGCGCGCCTTGATCAGCTCAGCCGGGATGATCGCCCAGGCCCGCGAGCGTGGGCCGTAGACGTCCCCCGGGCGCACGATCGTGCACGGCACCCGGCCCTCGACGTGCGCCTGCAGCACGACCTGCTCGGAGGCGATCTTACTGTCGGGATATGGGATGTAGGTACTGCGCACCGGATAACGCTCGTCCACCCCATCGGGAAACTTGAGCCCGAACACGGTCACCGAGGAGAAGTGCACGAACCGGGACGCTCCGGCGCGTTCCGCCCCGTCCAGCGCGTTCGCGGTCCCGAGGACGTTCGAGCGCCAGGTCTGCTCCGCGTCCTCCATCTTCAGCGACACGCTGGCCGCCGTGTGGATCACCAGCTCGCAGCCGACCATGTGCTCCTGCCACGGTCCTGGAAGCGCGACGTCGCCGGCGACGATCCCGCGCTCGGCATCCGCCACCAGGTCACAACCCGTCACTTCGTGACCGTCCGCCCGGTAGCGATCACCCAGCGCACGTCCGATGAAGCCGGAGGCGCCGGTGATGAAAACGCGGGCGGGCACGGGGGCACCCTAGCCGAGGAGAAAACGCGATTCCACCATGAGTGGCGGAGACGTGAAAGAGTTGCAAGGCAGCGTCAATGTCTCTGATCGGAGGACCGCATGGCAGACAGCGTCTATCGCGTCACCGAGGTAGTCGGGGTAAGCAGTGAGTCTTGGGAGGCGGCCGCCCGCGTGGCCGTCGAGACGGCCGCCAAGAGCGTCCGGGAGCTGCGCGTGGCTGAGGTCGTGCGCCAGGACCTCACCATCCAGGACGGATCGGTTCTCAACTACCGGGTCCGGCTCGGAATCTCGTTCAAGTACGAACCAAGCGAATAGGGACCGCAGCCTCCCGCGCTCACCTTCTCCGCGTGGCGATCACCCGTTAGAGCGGGAGCGATCTGCCGACGCTGGAGGAGCTGAGCGCGAGCGGGTGAGCCCGCGCAGGCGGGCGGCGGCGTCTTCGAGGCGGTCATCGCCCCAGAACAGCTCACCGTCCACGGCCACCGTAGGGACGCCGAACACACCGCGCTCGTGGGCGGCGCTCGTGGCCTCGCGTAGCGCGCGCTTGAGGTGAGGGTCCTCGGTCGCGCGCTGGACCGCGGCAGGCGCGAGTCCGGCCTGGTCGCACGCCCGCAGGACGTGGGCGCTGACGCTGAGGTCACGACCGTCTCGGAAGGAGGCTTGGAAGGCGAGCCGGGTGAACTCCCGCCCCCGACCGGCGCTGAACGCGTAGGTCGCGGCTCGCATCGCAAACAGGTAGTCACTCGGCCACGGATCGGGCCAGCGCATCGCCGGGATCCCATAGTCACGAGCTCGTCGTTCGATCTCCGCCATTCCCACCTGCCGGCGGCGGCAGTCGCCAAGCGCCCAGGAGCTGCGCCCGGTCAACTTGAACAGTCCCCCCAGCAGCACCGGCTGCCAGTGCACCCGTCCGGGGATCAGGCCCGGCAGTCGTTCGGCTGCCAGGTATGCGTACGGCGATCCCAGATCGAAGTAGAAGGTCACATCCGCGGTCATGTGAATGCCATCCTTGGGTTCGCCTGCGCGGGCGCGTTTGCGCCCACATCGCGCGGGGTATGCTTGATTGCTCAAGCTTATCTTCCTCTCAACACCCGGAGCAGTCCATGCCCAAGCTGATGATCGTGATTGGAAGTACCCGCCCCGGACGCGCGGGCATCTCGGTCGCCGAATGGTTCATCGAGCACGCCGCGCGGGCACGGCGAGTTCGAGATCGAAGTCGTCGATCTGGCCGAGCTCAACCTGCCGCTGCTCGACGAGCCCAACCATCCTCGCCTGCGCCAGTACACCCACCGCACACACGCGCCTGGAGCGAGCAGGTGGATGCGGCCGATGCCTTCGTGTTCATCACCCCGGAGTACAACCACGGCTACCCGGCGGCACTAAAGAACGCGATCGACTACCTGCACTGGGAGTGGACCGACAAGCCGATCGGCTTCGTCTCCTATGGCGGCGTCGCTGCCGGCACCCGCGCCCTGCAGCAGCTCAAGCCGGTCGTCTCGGTGCTGAAGCTGCGTCCCGGTCAGCGAGGCGGTCAACCTTCCCGTTCTTCTCCCAGTTCATCAACGAGGACGGGGTGCTCGAGCCCAACGAGGTCATGGAGCAGTCGGCAACGGCGATGCTCGACGAGCTCGTCCGCATCGAGTCCGCGCTGGCCCCGCTTCGCAGCAGCGCACTCGCCGCTCGGGCATGATGTGAAGCGTGCTCGCGGTCTTTGCCACGGACTTCGATCCCGAGGATCCGCTGCGCGGACTGCGAGGTCGGCGAGCGACCCTGATCCCGAGGTCCCGCCACGGGTTGGGTGACCGTCGACGTCAAGGCGGCCTCGCTCAATCACCATGACCTGTGGTCGCTGCGCGGCGTCGGGCTGCGTCGCGAGCAGCTGCCGATGATCCTGGGCTGCGACGCCGCCGGCCTCGACGAGGACGGCAACGAGGTCCTCGTGCACGCCGTCATCAGCAGCGACGACTGGCGCGGCGACGAGACCTTCGACCCCAAGCGCTCGCTCCTCTCCGAGCAGCACCAGGGCGCGCTGGCGCAGCGGGTGGCGGTGCCGCGGCGCAACGTCCTGCCCAAGCCGCCGGAGCTGAGCTTCGAGGAGGCGGCGTGTCTGCCGACGGCATGGCTGACCGCCTACCGGATGCTGTTCACGCGCGCGCCGGGTCGTGCCCGGGATGACCGTCCTCGTCCAGGGCGCGACCGGTGGGGTGGCCACCGCGCTGACCGTGCTCGGCCAGCGCCGCCGGAGCCCGCGTCTGGGTCACCTCGCGCTCGGAGCAGAAGCGCGCCCAGGCGCTCGAGCTCGGGGCCGACGAGGCCTTCGAGTCCGGCGAGCGCCTGCCCGAGCGCGTCGACGTGGTCATGGAGACGGTGGGCGCAGCAACGTGGTCGCATTCGGTCAAATCGCTGAAGCCGGGCGGCACGATCGTGGTCTGCGGCGCCACCAGCGGCGATGCGCCTCCGGCCGAGCTCACGCGCGTGTTCTTCCTGCAGCTCTCGGTGGTCGGCTCGACGATGGGTACCCGCAACGAGCTCGAGCGCCTGGCGCGTTTCTGCGTCGAGAAGGACGTCCGCCCGAGCATCGACGGCACGATGCCGCTGGCTCAGGCGCGAGCCGGCTTCGAGGCGATGCTGGCCGGCGACATCGCCGGCAAGATCGTGTTCACGACCTGAGACGGCGCCCACGCCCGCCGTGCCCGGGGACGCTGCCGCCCCGCGCCTAGCGCCTGTCGTGCTCGTGCTCGTGGGCCTGCGTCTCCTGTCGCGCGCCGACTCGAGCGCCTGCGTGAGCCGCTCGATCGGCTCGACCAGATCTTCGCGGTCGGCCTTGTGCTCGAGCGCGATCCGGATCGCGGCGATCTCGCGGGCCAGGTAGTCCGTGTCCGCCACCGAGCGAGCCGCCACCTCGCGGTCACGCTCGGTCTCGGCCCGGTCGCGGTCGGTCTGCCGGTTCTGCGCCAGCAGGATCAGCGGAGCGGCGTACGCGGCCTGGGTGGAGAACGCGAGGTTGAGCAGGATGAACGGATACGGATCCCAGTGCGTTGATGATCCCGATACCGTTGAGGATGATCCAGATGACCACGAGGATCGTCTGGAACGCGAGGTAGCGGCCGGTACCGAGGTACCGGGCCAGCTTCTCGGCGAAGCGGCCGAACGAATCGGGATCGTAGACCGGTCCGCCGGGGGTCCCGCGGGGGGTTTCCAGATCGTCGCGTCGCGCCATCAGTTCCCCGCCAGGGTAACCCGCCAGTCACCGGGCAGAACCCTGTCCAGCACGTCGTCGATCGTCACCGCGCCGATCAGCCGCCCGACGTCGTCGGTGACCGCCAGCGCCACCACGTCGTAGGCGGCCAGCCGGCCGGCCACCTCCCGGTCGCTGAGATTCGCGGGCACCGGCTCCGCCTCCTCGTCCAGGCACCGGGCGAGCGGCTTGCTCGGTGACTCGCGGAGCAGGCGCTGGATCCCCACCATCCCCTGGTAGCGCCCGGTCGGCGTCTCGAGTGGCGCCTGCGCGACGAACACCTGCGCCGCCAGCGGCACCGGCAGGTCCGGGTCGCGCACGCGGGCCAGCGCCTCGGCCACCGTGGCCTGCGGGGCGAGGATCACCGGCTCCGGCGTCATCAGTCCGCCGGCCGTGTCCGGCTCGTAGGTGAGCAGCCGGCGGACCGGCTCGGCCTCCTCGGGATCCATCGCGCCCAGCAGCTCGGCCCGCTCGGCTGGCCGAGAACTCGCCCAGCAGGTCGGCCGCGTCGTCGGCCTCCATCTCGTCGAGCACCCGGGCGAGGCGGCTCGGGGTCAAGCCCCTCCACGATCCGGACCTGCTCGTCCTCGGAGAGCTCCTCGAGCAGGTCGGCCAGGCGCTCGTCCTCGAGCGCGCCGGCCAGCACACGCCGCCGGCTGAGCGGCAGGCGGCGGATCGCGGCCGCCATCTCCGCCGGATGCAGTCCGCCCAGGGTCGCGGCCTGCCGGTCCACCGGGCGCTCGTCGGCGAACAGCTCGCCGGCCTCGCTCCAGTCGATGACCTGCGGCGGGCGGCGGCGGCCGGGCACCCGGCGGTGCCCCAGGGCCACGGTGGCCACCTCCCAGGCGAATGGCTCCGGCGCGGGCGTGATGCCGATGTCGACCACCTTCTGGCCTCGCACCTCGCGCCCGATCAGCTCGCCGGCCAGCAGGCGCTCGCCCGGCCGCAGCTCGAACTGGCGCAGATTCACCGATGCGCGTCGCAGCCGGACGCCGTCGTTTTCGATGTCGGCCACGCGGCCCATGCCGATGAACACCCGCCGCCGCTGCACGGCGACGACGAGCCCGTTGACGCGGGGTGGACGCCCGCCGAGGCCGATCACCACGTCGACCACGTGCCCGACGTCCGCGCCGTCAGAACTCAGCAGAGGCAAACGCGTCAGTCTTGATACGTAGACGATGCGTCGCTCCATACTGCACATCGTATGACAGGCCCGGACCACACCACAGCCCAGCGCGGACGGCTCGGGCGGCGGGCCGCGTTTGCCCTCACCGCCTACGCGTTTGCCGTGACGATGCTCGGCACCACGCTGCCGACGCCGCTGTACGGCCTGTACCGCGCGAAGTTCGGCTTCTCCGAGCTCACGGTCACGATCATCTTCGCCACCTACGCGGCCGGCGTGATCGCGGCGCTGCTGCTGTTCGGCCCCTTTCGGACGAGATCGGCCGCCGCCGCGTGCTGCTGGGCGGCCTCGTGCTGTCGGCCCTCAGCGGGGTCACCTTCCTGCTCGCCGACAGCCTGGGCGCGCTGCTGCTCGGGCGGGCGCTGTCAGGCCTCTCGGCCGGGATCTTCACCGGCACGGCGACCGCGACGCTGCTCGATCTCGCGCCCGCGGGCGGGCGCGGGCGGGCGACGCTGGTGGGACGCTGGCCAACATGACCGGTCTCGGGCTGGGGCCGCTGTTGGCGGGCTGCTCTCGCAGTGGTTCGGATCGCCGCTGCAGCTGAGCTTCTGGGTGCACCTGGCCCTGCTGCTGCCGGCGGCGATCGGCGTCTGGCTGATGCCTGAACCGACCTCCCCGAGCAAGCGGCCCCGGTTCCGCGCTCAGACGCTCACCGTGCCGCCACAGCTGCGGGCAGCGTTCATCCGAGCCTCGCTGGCCGGGTTCGCCGGTTTTGCCGTGCTCGGGCTGTTCACCGCGGTCTCGCCGGCCTTCCTGAGCCAGCAGCTCGGGGTAACGAGCCGGGCAGTGGTGGGGCTCGTCGTGTTCGCCGTGTTTCTGGCCTCGGCCGCTGGCCAGCTGGCCTTGCAGCGAGTCCCGGAGCGCGTTGCGCTGCCTCTCGGCTGCGCCATGCTGATCGCCGGGATGGGCCTGCTCGCGCTGGGGCTGGCCGTCTCCTCGTTGGCGCTGCTGGTGGTCGGCGGGGTGGCCGCGGGGTTCGGCCAGGGCCTGAGCTTCCGGGCCGCTCTGGCCGGGCTCAACGGCGGCGCACCGCCTGGCCAGCGCGCCGAGGTCGCCTCGAGCTTCTTCGTCGTGGCCTACGTGGCCATCTCCGTGCCGGTGATCGGGGTGGGCGTGCTCGCGGACTCGGCCAGCCTCCGAACGGCGGGCTTGATCTTCGCCGGCGTGGTCGCCGCGCTAGCCGCGGCGGCGCTCGTGCTGCTGCTGCGACGCGACGACGAATGAGGCCCGAGTGCGGAGGGGCCTCGCGTCACCCTCGCTCCAGCGCGTCCTCGGCGATCTGGGCCCGCAGCACCTTCTTGTCGAACTTACCCACTGAGGTCTTCGGCACCTCGGCGATGAACTCGACGCGATCGGGCAGCCACCACTTGGCCACCTTGTCGCCGAGGAAGGTGCGGAGCCCGTCGTCGTCGAGCGAGCTGCCCTCACGGCGGACCACGCAGGCGCAGGGGCGCTCTCCCCACCGCTCGTGCGGGACCGCCACGACCGCGGCCTCGACCACTTCGGGGTGGGCCATGATCACGTTCTCGAGCTCGACCGAGCTGATCCACTCACCGCCGGATTTGACCAGGTCCTTGGTGCGGTCGACGAGCTTGATGTATCGCACCCGTGCTTGATCTCCGCCACGTCGCCGGTGCGCAGCCAGCCGTCGTCGGTGAACTTGTCCGCTCCGGTCTCGTCGTTGTAGTAGGCGCTGGCGATCGTCGGGCCCGCGGACCTGGAGCTCGCCCCCCGCCTCCTCGTCGACGCGCTGCTCGACGAACGGAACCACCCGGCCCTGCATCGCCCGCACCGCGTAGGCCTCGTCCCCGTCGGCCACACCCTCGGCGGGGACGCGGCTGACCGAGGCCATCGGGCTGGTCTCGGTCATCCCCCAGGCCTGGATGATCGGCACGCCGAAGCGCTCGTCGTAGAGGCGGATCAGGCCCTCGGGCACCGCCGAGCCGCCGCCGATCAGCCGCTCCACCGAGGAGAGATCGGGCTTCGGGTCCAGCTGCGCGATGCCCTGCCAGATCGTCGGGACGGCGGCAGCGAACGTCACCCGCTCCTGGGTGATCAGCCCGGCCAGGTCGGCCGGATCCATCTTCGGTCCCGGCAGCACCAGCTTCGCGCCCGCCATCGCCGCCGCGTACGGCAGCCCCCACGCGTTGGCGTGGAACATCGGCACGATCGGCAGCACGGTGTCCCGCTCGCGCAGACCCGGTCCGTCGGCCTGGTTGGTGAACAGCGAGTGCAGGACGGTCGAGCGGTGCGAATAGACGACGCCCTTGGGTCGGCCGGTCGTCCCGCTCGTGTAACACATCGCCGCCGCCGAGTTCTCGTCGAGCTCGGGAAACGTGAACCCCGGATCCCCGGAGGCGAGGAACTCCTCGTAGTCGATCGCGCCCTCCCGTGTCGCGTCGGCATCGGGCATCAGGATCTCGTGCTCGACGCCGTCGAAGTGGGGCATCCGCTCGGCCAGCGAAGCGTCGAGGAAGATCACGCGGTCCTCGGCGTGGCCGGCGATGTAGTGCAGATCGTCGTCGAACAGCCGGATGTTCAGCGTGTGCAGCACGGCACCCATCGACGGCACCGCGAGGTACAGCTCCAGGTGGCGCACGGAGTTCCAGCCAAAGGTCCCGACGCGGTCGCCCGGGCGAATCCCGAGCTCGGTCAGCGCCGAGGCCAGGCGGCGGGCGCGGCCGACCACCTCGGCATAGGTCGAGCGCTCGATCCCGCCGGTGGTCACGCTGACGATCTCCCGCTCGCCGAACACCTGCTCCGCGCGCTCGGCGATTCCGCGCACGAGCAGCGGGGTCCGCATCATCAAGCCCTGCAGCGCCGTCGGTGAATAGGTGCTCATCGGAAGTCTCCTTCTCCTCGCGGTCAGCAGGAAGCCTACGCCGACCCGCGTCGCCGAGGCGACAGCACACCCGACGCGCAGGTGTGCTGTGATCCGTGCGATGAACGGGCTCCTGCGCCAGACGCAGATCTACCTCGAGGGCGTCAGCGGTCGTCGCCCGCGGGTGCCGATCGACGCGCGTCCGGCTCGAGGCCGCGGCCGAGCGCCGGATGCGCCCCAAGGCGTTCGCCTATGTCGCCGCGGGAGCCGGCCATGAGCACACCGTCGCCGCCAACCGGACCGCGTTCGACAAGCTGGCGGATCGTTCCGCGGATGCTGCGCGACGTCGGGGAGCGGGACACCTCGGTGGAGCTGTTCGGCCGCCGCTTTCCCAACCCGTTCCTGCTCGCCCCGATCGGCGTGCTGGAGCTCGCCCACCGCGAGGCCGACCTCGCGGTCGCCCGCGCGGCCCGGGACACCGGGACGCCGATGATCCTCTCCAACCAGGCCTCGCGGCCGATGGAGCAGGTGGCGCGCGAGCTGGGAGACACCCCGCGCTGGTCTCAGCTCTACTGGAGCAAGTCCGATGAGCTGGTCGAGAGCCTCGTCGGCCGGGCGCAGCGATGCGGCAGCGAGGCGATCGTGGTCACGCTGGACACGACGATGCTGGGCTGGCGCACCCGGGACCTGGAGCTGGCCTACCTGCCGTTTCTGCGCGGCAAGGGCATCGCCCAGTACACGAGCGACCCGGTGTTCACCCGTCTGCTCTCAGAGCCGGGCCCGACGCCGCCGCCCGAGCAGCAGCCGAAGCCAAGCCTGGCCGCGCTGGCCACCCTGATCGCGCTCACCCGTGCCTACCCGGGTGGCTTCGTGCCAGACCCTGCGCTCGGGCATCGGACGCGCCGCGGTCCAGCGCTTCACCGAGATCTATTCCCGGCCCACGCTGACCTGGGAGCAGCTCGGGTTCCTGCGCGAGCGCACCAGCCTCCCGATCCTGCTCAAGGGCATCCTCCATCCCGACGACGCAACCCGGGCGATCGACGCGGGCATGGACGGGATCGTCGTCTCCAACCACGGCGGCCGCCAGGTCGACGGCTCGATCGCCACGCTCGAGGCGCTGCCCGCGGTGATCCAGCGCGGTCGCTGGCCGCATCCCGGTGCTGATGGACTCGGGGATCCGGGGCGGCGCCGACATCTTCAAGGCCCTGGCGCTCGGAGCCAGCGCCGTGCTGATCGGCCGGCCCTACGTGTACGGCCTCGCCCTGGCCGGCCGTGCCGGCGTGCGTGAGGTGATTCAGAATCTCGCCGCCGACTTCGACCTGACGATGGGCCTGGCGGGCTGCCGGGCGGTGGCCGAGATCGACGCCGACGCGCTGGTGCCGACGCCGGATCCGGGGCGTGCCTCCAGTGCTGGTCCCGGAGGCCTGATGGGGACCTCGGCTGCTTCATCTCCACCGGGCGCTCGATCGAGACGGCGCTCGAGCGGGTCAAGCTGGCGGAGTCGCTCGGCTATGAGTCGGCGTTCGTCACCCACATCGCCGGCCGGGAGTCGCTGACCGTGGTAACCGCCTACGCGCTCGCGACCGAGCGGATCCGGGTGGGCACGGGCGTCGTCCCGATCTACACCCGCACGCCGGCGACCATGGCCCAGACCGCAGCCACGATCGATGAGCTCTCCGGCGGCCGGCTCACGCTCGGGCTGGGTGTCTCCCATCGCCCGGTCGTCGAAGGCTGGCACGGGCAGACCATCGACCATCCGGCCGCGCGAGATGCGCGAGTACGTGCGAGATCGTGCGGGCGATCCTGCGTGGCGAGGACCCGCCCGGGGGTGAGAAGTGGCGGACCAGCTTCCATCTCGGCGGACTTGATCCGCGCCCCGAGCTGCCGATCTTCATGGCCGCGCTGTCGCCGGCGATGCTGCGCCTCGCGGGCGAGATCGCCGACGGCGTGATCCTGTGGCTGTGCAACCCCAACTACATCCGGGATGTCGTGGTGCCCGAGGTCGCGCACCGGCCGCGACCGCGCCGGCAAGACCCTGGACGGGTTCTCGATCGTCGCCGCCGTTCCCGGGCGCGCTCACCGACGACCCGGAAGCCGCCTACGACACCATGCGAACCGACCTGCTGCCGTACTTCGGGCTTCCGTTCTACCGGGCCATGCTCGAGCGCTCGGGCTTTGGCGGGCACATCGCCGCCTTCGACGCGGCCGCACGGCGATTTCGAACGCATGCGCGCTGCGATCGGTGACGACTTCCTGAACGCCCTCACCGCCGTTGGCGACGCGGAGGCCGTGCGGGCCGGAATCAGACGCTACGAGCAGGCCGGGGCGACGCTCCCCGTGCATCGGGCCGATCGCGCGGACCGACTTTGAGGCCACGCTGCGCGCCGCCGCGCGCTGCGGCGCAGGCTACCACGAACAGCAGCGCTGCGCTCGCGGCCGGCATCCGGACCGCGTAGCCGCCCGGCCCGGGCGCGAGCAGCTCGTGCGTGGCGCGGCCCCGCCACGTCCCCGCGCTGGTCAGGGTCTGGCCGTTCAGGGTCTCGCCCGTCTTGGCCGACGGCGAGGGCGCCGTCAGCCGCTGCACGCTGGCCGCCGCAGTGCCCGGGACACGCACCAGGACGCTCGCCGCCCGGGCGCCCTTGTTGATCAGCAGGACATGCAGGCTGCCGCTCGCCCGTACCGCCCAGGCCTTCAGGTGCAGGCCCGGCGGCCTGCTGCAGCCGGAGCGCGGCGAGCTGCGGATCGGTACCGAGCGCCCGGGCGAACAGAATCAGCCCGTAGAGCAGCGGCCGAGCGCGGATCCCGTTCGCAGCCGGCACCATCGCCGCGTTGACCGTATCCGCGCGCACGTGGACGTTGACCCCGTCGACGCCGTTGCGAAGCAGCTCGAACAGTGCGTCCGGCGCCCACAGGGCCGCCGCGAACGTGTCGCTGACCCCCTCGCGCCCCCCACAGGTCACCGAGTTCAGCTCGGTCATCCGAAACGGAAGTCCGGCTCGATGGGCGGCGGCGGCGGCTGCTCTGACCTGCTGCGCGTTGCCCGCAGTGGCGTGCTCGCTCAGCAGCCGCGCGATCGTCGGCGAGGCGGCGGAGCGGGGCCCCAGGCAGGCGGAGTACGGATAGCGGTGCGCGGTGACCGTTCCCAGCAGCGGCCGGGCGTGAGTCGACGAGCTGAGTGATCCAGCTGATCGAGCGGCTCGGGTTGGCGACCGCCGGCCCCAGCAGCGGCACGCCGGGCGCGAACCGATTCAGCGCATGCGCGTAGGTCCTGAATGCACGCAGATAGCTCTGCGGAGAGATCGCGGCCGGCAGCACCGACGGCTCTGACCGACGTGGGCGATCGTGGCCAGCCAGTACGGACGATCGTAAATGTCGGGCTCATTCCCGATCTCGAACCCGAGGATGCTGCCGCGCGGCAGCTTTGCCTCCGCTGCGCGGGCCCATGCCGCCGCGCGCAGCGGCGAGGAGGTGACGAGATTGAGGTCGAGGATCAGCCGGGCCGGCGAGTGCTGGATCAGCGCACGGGTCAGGCGCAGCCAGCGCGGCATCAGGCGAAACGCCCATAGCGGCAGCCGCCGCGGACCCGGGATCCCAGAACGAGCGATCGGCCGAGTCGCCGCCGACCCGCAGGATCAGCGGTGCCCGGCCCACCCGCAGGAGCGACAGCACGCGCTCGAAGGCCCGGGGGTGGCGCTCGAACAGGGGCAGGCCCCAGTACTCGATCGAGAGCCCGAGGTACGAAGCGCGATCGGATGCAGATCCCCGCCGACGGTCACGGTCGCAGCCCCGTCGGGCGACGGCTCGACAGCGGGACGCCGGCGCCGGAGGCTCGTTGCCATCCCGCGGGGCCGGCCGGTGCCAATGCGGGCATGCCCCCGCGAGCGACCCGTGGGCGCGGGGGAACCGTCAAAATCCGCCAGCGTGACCGGAACCAGGATCAGGCACAGCGAGGCCGCCGCGAGCAAAACGAGCTTCGTCCGGCGACTCACCGGTTTGAGGCTAGGCGGCCGAGGTCAAGCCCGCCAGCGCCGCCGACGCTTCCCAAACAGGTCTTAATCGAGCCAGGATTCGGTTCGCCGACGCAGACGCGTCAGCGCGTGAGCAGGACGATCAGCACGATCACCAGCAGGATCGCCATGCCGGCGCCGGCCAGGGGCCAGGCCCGCCGCCAATGCTCAGGCTTGGCGCGGTCGCGGGAGTAGCGGCCCTCCGGGGGCGTGCCGACCCAGTCGTCCTCGTCGTCGTATCCGGGCATAGGGGGTTTCTACCCGCAAATGCCTCGAGGCAAGACAGCGGCCTCAGTCGATCCACCCCTGGTCCTCGCCTCCACGCATTCCTGCGCCGTGAGAATCACGCAAATCCTCCTCGGAGCACCTACCCTCGACGGCGGTGCCAGGACCGTCCGATCACCTCGCCGCCCGGCGCGCGGCCAGCCGCGCCCGGACCCGACGCCGACGGCTCACGGCGGTGAGCGCTTTCGCCGTGTTGGTCATCGCGGCCGTGGTGATCCTGATCGAGTCGAGCGGTGACTCGGTGCGCCGCCCGGGAGCTCATGCCGCCGCAGCTCCCGGGAGTGGCAGCGGAGCCGCTCGCACGGGAGCGGACGCAGGCGCCACCTCCGGTTCGGTGCGCATCGGCGCCCGCCAGGCCGCCGAGAACGCGACGATCAAGCGCCTGGCCCGCCTCGGGCTCCCGGTCTACTGCGCCGGCCCGAACGGGAACGCCGTCGCCTTCACCTTTGACGATGGGCCGGGGCCCTACACCCACTACGCGCTCAAGAAGCTCCGCGCCGCGCACGAGCGCGCAACGTTCTTCGCCGTCGGCCGGAGCATCGACTTCTTTCCCACCTACCTGCGCCGCGAGGTGCCGCTCGGCGCGATCGGCGATCACACCTACACGCATCCGCTGCTGACCGCGCTCCCCGCCGGCCGCCGTCGAATCGGAGATCACGCGCACCGCCCAGCGGATCGCCGCTGCCGGCGGCGGGCGGGTCGACCTGTTTCGCCCTCCGTACGGCGGTCGCGACGCTCGCATCGATGCCGTCGCGCAGCGGCTGGGGCTGCTCGAGATCCTCTGGAACGTGGACTCCGCCGACTCGCTCGGGGCCAACTACGCCGGGATCATCCGTAACGTCGAGGCCGGTCTGCACCCGGGGTCGATCATCCTCATGCACGAGAATCGCGGCCAGACGATCCGTGCTCTGACCACGCTGCTGCCGGTGCTCGCCCAGCGCCACCTGCGTTCGGTCAGCCTTCCTGAGCTGCTCTACGCCGATCCGCCGTCGGCCCGCCAGCTCAGGCTGGGCCCGGCCGGATGCGGGCGCGCAGTCCTCCACGGAGGCGGCGGCTAGCTGCTAGTCCGGACTGAGGACTCGCGTCCCCGAAGGCGGTCCTAGCGACAAGAAACCTAGGGCAGCCGCCCCGCCCACCGCGCCGACCCCGCGGCGGCCCCCAGCAGCAGGACGAGTCCGGCCGCGGCGAAGATCCAGGTGACCTCGCGCGTGCGGTTGATGCTGCCGAGCTGGCTGCCCAGACGGCGGTAGATCGAGCTGAGCTGACTGGCGCTCTGGGCATTGAACGCGCGTCCACCGGAGATGTGAGCGATCGCCTGCATGAGCTGCGGATCAGGCGGAACCGACAGCGGCGGCCCGAGTGGGTCGGGGTTGCTCAGCGTCCCCCCGGGCGTGCCGAGGGCCACGGTGTAGATCGGGATCTTGGCCTGTCCGGCCTGGCGAGCGACCGCGCCGACCTCGATGCCGGCGTTGGCGGAGCCGTCGGAGAGTAGGACGATCGCCGCCGGCGGATGATTGCGGTTGCCGGCGTGAAGAAGCTGCAGTGCCAGCGCCAGCGCGTCCCCGGTGGCGGTCGCGCCACCGGCCGTCTGGGTGTCGATGATCGCCCGCGCCGCCGCGTGGTTGGTCACCGGCGGCTGTACCGCGTCGGCGGTGCTCGAGAACGCAACCACGCCCACGCGCACCGCCGAGGGCAGCTGGTCGATGAACGTGTTGGCGGCGTCGACCGCCGCGGCCAGCCGACTCGGCTGGACGTCGGCGGAGGCCATAGACCCCGAGTGATCGGTGACCAGCATCGTCGAGGCCTGCGCGACGGCGACGCGGTAACCCACATGCGGACGTGCGAGCGCCATCACCAGCATCGCCACGGCCAGCAGCAACAGCCCGACCGGGATGCGCCGGCGCCAGGACGGGGCGACGGAGGCCACCCGGGCCAGCGTCGAAACTGCCGGAAACCGGACCGCGTAACGCTGCCGGCGCCGGCGACTGAGCAGCAGCAGCGCGAGCCCGATCGGGATCAGCGCCAGACCGGCGAACCACAGCGGCGAGGCGAAGCTCATCGCAGGTGACCCCCGAGGGCCTTCAGCCAATCCTCGGCGGTGGACAGCGTGACGTGGTCGACCCGCAACCGACGCAGCTCGGCGGCAATCCCGTCGCGGCGCTCGCGCTCCAGTTCCGCGAAGCGCTCCCGCACGCGCCGCCGGGAGGTGTCGACCTCGATCCGGGCCCCCGTCTCCGGATCCACCAGGGCCAGGTGTCCAACCGAAGGCAATTCGCCCTCGCGGGGGTCGAGCACCTCCACCGCGAGCACCGAGTGCCGGACCCGCAGCGAGCCGAGCGGCCGTTCCCACCCGCGGTGCTCACGGAAATCGGAGATCGCGACCACCAGCCCCGGCTGCCGCGCCAGGCGCCCCACCCTCGCCAGCGCGCCGGCCAGGCCTTCGGGATCGTGCTCGCCGTCAGGGGCCACCCCTCGCTCCAGCGCTCGCCGCACGGCGACGAGGCCCGGGCGCGAGCCGCGCGGCGGCAGCACGTGCGGATCACCGGCTCCGAACACCACCAGTCCCACACTCCCCGCTCGGCGCACCCCCACGCGACCGAATACCAGCGCGACCCCTTCGGCGACATCGGCCTTGAGGCGCTGAGCGGTCCCGAAGGCCATCGACGGCGAGACGTCGAGGACGATCCAGGTGGTCAGCGCGCGTTCGGGCACGTGCAGGCGCACGTGTGGCTGGCCGCCGCTGCGGGCCGTGGCCGCCGGGTCGATGTAACGCACGTCGTCGCCGATCTCGTACGGGCGCAGCTGGGCCAGTTCCATCCCGAGCCCGATGCCCGCGGCCCGCCGGTCTCCGGGCAGTGTGCGCGCGACGAGCCGGTTGACGCCAACCTCGAGCGCGTCGATCAGCGCCTGCGGAAGCGGCCCCGGGCCCTGCCGAGCCGCCGGTGGTGCCAGCAGCGTGGTGCTCACGCCGGCATCCCACCTCCGGCCCTGATGACCCGCGGGCTTTCACGCATGAGCTGCGCGCTCCCGGGTTCAGGAACGGCGGCCAGCACCTGCTCGAGCAGTGAATCTGCCGTCACGCCCTCGCTGAGCGCGTCGTAGGAGAGCACGATCCGGTGACGGAGCACATCAGCCGCCAGATCGTGCAGGTCCTGCCCCACGACGTGCCCGCGGCCGCGCAGCAGCGCCAGCACGCGGGCCGCCTGGACGAGGCCGATCGGGCCCGCGGGGGCTGGCTCCGAACTCGATCATTCCCTTGAGCTGACCGAGGCCGATCGTCTCCGGGTGCCGCGTCGCGTCGGCCAGGGCCACCGCATATCCGATCGCCTCGCGGTCGACGAGCACCGTCTGCGCCGCCGCCGCATGACGGCGCAGGTCGACGAGCTGCAGACACTCGCGCACCTCGACCGGCGCGGCGAGGCTGCGGCCGACGACCGAGGCCTCCTCCCCGACGCTCGGGTAGTCGACGAGGATCTTCATCAGGAACCGGTCGACCTGAGCCTCCGGCAGCGGATAGGTTCCCTCGGACTCGATCGGGTTCTGGGTCGCCATCACGATGAACGGCAGCGGCACGGGATAGGTCGTGCCGCCGATCGTCACCTGCTGCTCCTGCATCACCTCGAGCAGCGCCGACTGGACCTTCGCCGGGGCCCGGTTGATCTCGTCGGCGAGCAGGAAGTTGGTGAACACAGGGCCGAGCTCGGTGTCGAACCCGCCCGTGTCCGGGCGGTACACGCGGGTGCCGACGAGGTCCGCAGGCACCAGATCAGGGGTGAACTGGATGCGGTTGTAGGAGCCGCCAAGGACAGACGCCAGCGTCTTGACCGTCAGGGTCTTGGCCAGACCGGGTACTCCCTCCAGCAGCACGTGGCCGCCGGCCAGCAGACTGACCAGCAGCCGCTCCAGCATCGCATCCTGACCCACGATCACGCGCTTGAGCTCGTACAGGGCCTCCTGGAGCGCGGCTCTCGCCTGGTCTCGGAGGTCGTTGATTGCTTCGGGATCGTTCACTTCGTTCTCCTTGATCGTCGTGAGCTCTAGACGAGCCGGCCGAACCAGGCCAATGACAGCGCGCTGCCCAGCAGCAGGAGGACCAGGCCTCCGCCGGCGAAGCTCGCGCTGACCTCGCGGTTGACGTGTTTGTGCCCCAGCTGGGCGGCCAGATGGGCGTAGACGGTCTTCAGGCCCCCAGCGTTCGCGGCGGTGAACTCGCGTCCTCCGGACAGGCGAGCGATCTGCTGGAGCTCAGTCGGATTGAGCGGCACCGGCACCGTGACCTTTTTCTTGCCGCGCCAGTTGGTGATCGTGCCGTGCTGGGTGCCAAGGGCGACGGTATAGATCGGGATGTGCGCAGATGCGGCCTGGCGCGCGGCGCCCAAGCGGATCGGCTCCGGTGGTCGACGTACCGTCCGAGAGCAGCACGATCGCCCCCGGCGGGCGCTTGCCCGTGGCCGTGCGCAGGCTCATCAGCACGCCCACGGCCCGGTTGACGGCATCGCCGATCGCGGTGTGTCCGCTGGCGTGGAGTTGTCCCAGCGCCGAGCGGGCCGAGGCATGGTCGGTGGTCGGCGACTGGAGCAGGACCGGCTTCTGGTTGAACTCGATCACTCCCACCCGGATCGTCCCCGGAACGCTGGCCAGGAATTGCGAGGCTGCGCGCTCGGCCGCGCCCAGCCGGGATGGCGCCACGTCCACTGAGGCCATCGAGCTGCTGACGTCGTCGACGAGCATCACCGCGCCGTCGGTGAGCGGGACCGCGACGCTCCGTTGTGGTCGCGCAGCCGCCACGATCAGCGCGGCCAGCGCGACGGTGAACGCGAGCATCGGCGCGTGGCGCCGCCAGCCTGGCGAGCTCGGCGCCACCGATGGCGATCAGCGGCTCGCTGACGAACGCCGTCGCGGCCCGTGCCCGCCGACGCTGTTGGCCGACGTACCAGCGGAGCACCAGCGGGATGGCCAGCAGCGCCAGGAGAACCAGCGGTGCGGCAAAGCTCATGGGGACTGTGCGGGCCGTGCGGTCAGTTTCACCCGAACGGTGTAGGTGGAGGCTCCACGGACCAGTCGAAGCTGGATCCGGTCGCCGGCCTGCAGCGCGGCCACCGCCTCGGTCACGTCAATCGGCGACACCACCGGGCGGCTGTCGATTTCCGTGACTACATCGCCGGGTTTCAGCCCGGCTGACGCCGCCGGGCTTCCGGGCACCACCGAAGAGATCACGACGGTGCCGTTGGCCAGACTCTGCATCTGCAGACCCAGCCAGGCGTTGGCATTCGAGGTGCTGGGCTTGGTGGAGCTGCCCTGGCTCACGAGGGCGTTTAGACCGTAGGCGCCGCCGACGATCAGCAACGCCACCACCGCCACGATGGCCACCAGGCGCGCCTGAGCGCGATCGAGCGTGAGGTGAGCCCGGATATAGGCCAGCGCCGCACGGCTACGGTCGTCCCGTTGACGCGCTCGCGGGCGGCGTGGCCCGGCGGGATGTGTCGGCTCGGACCGCGGGCGCCTCGGGGCGGCGGCAACCCGAGCGACCTCAGGCTCCTCCGGGACAGCGCTCACCGGAGGCTGGTGCCGGGCGCGCTCGGCGCGCTCGCGGGCCGCGGCCTCGGACTCCCGCTGCCAGTCGCCTGACCAGAGATGCTTCGGTGGGCTCATCTGGGAGCAGACGGTAGGACGGTTTGGTGAGAGTCTCTGAAGAGGGCCACGAGGGTGAGCTCAGCTGCTGCCGCGCAGCTGGGTATCAACCGTACCCACCACGGTTGCGTAGATCGCGTGCGTGCCCAAGCTCGTCAGCAGGTAACCCCGCGGCCAGCGCCAGGGAGGCGGGGTGTGGCCCAGTAGCGGGAACAGGGTTAGCGTCGCCGTGATCAGCGTGCCCGCGAACACCGCGGTGGCGTTGGGCTCCGGAAGACGCCGGCGCAGCAGGCCGTGCCACAGACCGAACGCCGAGCCGTAGCTCCAGCGCAGGCCCAGGCCGAGGTTGCGTTCCTCCCGGCGGGCGACCGAGGGGAGGTGCAGAACGGTGGCCACGATCTCGCCCGGCACCAGGCTGTCGTCGTAGTCAAGCGGCCCGCGATGTTCCGGCCGGATGCGTCGTTCCAGGCCGTAGGCCACCGTCAGAGACGCCGTGCCGGCGGCGCCGGCGATCACGCTGCGCATCGGCCAGGGCAATCCGGACATGAGTGCGCGAAACCGTCTCATCCCAGCGAGGTTAGCTGTCCGGGTAGCCGCGGTCAGGGTGCCCCCTCGGCGTCACGCCGGATATCTGCCCAGCCCTGTGCATTTACCCTTGCATTTCGCCGACGGGTGAGTTACTCTGCGCGACAGTAAGGATACCGCTATGACCTTCCTCACCCACATCAACCTTTCCGCCGACGTGGCAACGACTGCCGCTGCGCGCAGCATGCGCATCAGCCCCTGCGTCACGGCGTCGCTGGCCACCAACCCCATTGCCCTCGCTGGGAGGTACGTGCACTAATCGCTGTGCGCATACCGATCTTCGCGAGGGCGACCCAGCTGGGTCGCCCTTTTTTTTGCTCTCTGAGACTTCCCGAGGTGATGCCACCATGACCAAGATCTAACCAAGCCACACCCGCCAGCGTTACCAGCCGGTTCTGACACACATATGTGTCACATCCGGTTCACCGTCGACGCCGGTGTGTATTGCCCGCCGACGTCCGCTGAGTAACCGTCATACCCACTGTCAAAACCGGTCAGAAACCGGGTCGCTGGTCCCTGCCCGCGGCCCCCGCCGAGCACAAGAGGAGCAGGTTCGATGCCGATCAACCAGCCGACCGCCGCGGCGCACTTTCAGAGCAGGTCAGCGCGCCGCCGGTGGTTGGTTTTTCCGTCCCGAAGGAAGCGCACCCCGGCCGTGGTCTGGTCCAGTGAAGCCGAGCTGCTGCACGCGCTCGGCGAATGTCGATCCCCCCCGCGGGGCTCGCCGTCCCGGGGCCCGGAATTGCCGCTTCAGCGGCCGCGGTACTAGCGGGCTGAGGGGCCGTCAATCGACGGTCCCTCAGGACCGCTCATGGCTTGACGCTCCGGCTGCCCTCCTCGTCGCCGGGTCCTGGACGCGGCCAACCGGCCCCTCAGCGCCCATGGCGGCGCCACTCGGGGCCGCACTGCGGCATAGTGGAAGGTATGTCCGAGGCCACTGGACCCCGCAGCGTCAAGATCGGCTCCGACGAGCGGACCGGCTGGTCCTCGGAGCGTCCGCGCCGAGACGGGGCTCCGCCTCGGCCCGCGGACGTGTCGGTGCGCTCACGTGTGCTGCGTCCGTCGCACCGCCTGCGCTACTCCCCGGGGAGCCTGTTGGTCGTCGTCGGCGCGGCGGCGTCGAAGCCCGACGTGTTCCTGGAGCGCGTGATCGAAGAGCGCGGCGCGGTCCTCTCGGCGGCCAAGATCGAGGCGATGCTCGCCGGCCGGGTCCCCGACGAGGAGGTCGGTACCCGGGCCGAGGAACTGCTCGAGGCCACCGTGCTCAAGCGCCTGCAGGCCGGCAGCACCGTGGTGATCCCCGTGGCCGGCTTCGATGCCGCCCAGCGCGAGCGCTACGTGCGCATGGCCCACCCGCTGCGCCGCCCGCGCCACTTGATCCTGCTTGAGGCTCCGCGTGACCAGGTGACCGACGACGAGCGTCCCGCGGTGGACGAGCTCCGACGCGCGCTTGACGCCGGGGAACTGGGCCAGGAGGGATTTCAGACCGCCTTGCGACTGGGCGGCAACGCGCTCAGCGAGCTCAAGCGAATCGTCTTCCAACCGCCGCCGCGTGAGGACTGAGCTCGGGATGCGGACTTCCCGCCGCCTGCTCGGCGGACCGGTTCGCTAGTCGCCGATCGCCGAGCGGCGCGCGCTCGCGCCCCGTCGCTGCGCGCCCTCGGCCGGCCTCCGCGCGCTCCCGGCCTCGCGGCTCAGGAACCGCAACAGCGCGGCGTGGGTCTGCTTGGGCTGCTCCAACTGCGGAACGTGTCCGCAGTTCAACACGAGGTGCTCGGACTCCGGCAGCGTTCGGCGAACATGCTCGGAGAAGCCGAGCGGTACGAGGGGATCCCGCCGGCCCCAGATGAACAGACTTGGCCGCGCGAGCGAGGGAAGGCGGGTCCAGAAGCCATCGGGACCGTGCGGCTCCTCCAGATAGATGTTCCGGGCCGCGGCATAGAAGGCTGCGCGGCCCCGCGGGGTCAGGTAGGAGCGCAGGAACTCGTCGATTCCGGCCGCGGTCCACTCGTTGGCCGAGCCCGGGACCACGCGGCGTACGATCGCTTCGACGACCGCCCGGGGAGCGGGCTGGATCAGACCCAGCTTCGGCGCCACCAGGCGCAGGAGCGGCGCCCAGGGACGATCGCGCAACCAGGCCAGCGAGGGAGCCAGCAGGCCGAGACGGTCGACCCGGTCAGGCGCGCTGAGACCGACTTCGATGCGCCACCCGGCCGCCCATGCTGTTGCCGACCACGTGAGCGCGCTCAAGCCCGAGCGAGTCGAGCAGCGCGACGATCGACCGGGCGAAGAAGGCGGGGTCATACGCCGCTGCGATGGGCTTGACCGAATCCCCGAACCCGGGCAGGTCGACGGCGATGGGCCGGAAATCGCCGGCCAGAGCCACGACCGTCGGCAGAAATGAAACCTTGGTCGCGCCCAGACCGTGCAGCAGCAGCACCGGCTCGCCGGCGCCCGCCTCGGTCACCGACAGCGGGCCAGCCGCGGTCTGCACCCGGCGAAAGCGCAGGCCGCCGTCACCACCGGCCGCGGTGGCAGCCAGGAAGCCGACGCCGAGATGCAGATCGCGGCGAACCTGGAGGCGTCCGGCCCGATAGGCGTCCATCCCGCCCCGCAGATCCTCGACGATGTCCTTCCAGGTGCGCGCGTCCGCGATCAGCACCGCATCGGCTCGCCGCGAGCTGTCCGCCGGGACCAGCCTCGCGGCGTGGCCGTCCAGCACCACGTCGGCATCCTCGGGTCCCGCACCGCTCAACCGCAGCCGCGCCGAAGGCCGCCCGAGCTCGAAGACCTGAGGGTCGTAACGATCCGCGAGCTGCTGGAGGGTGGTCGGGAGTTGTGTCGTCATCGCAGCGGCCCCTCGCGAACTCAGTGTGGCAGAGGTCCGCGCTGCACCGGCGCCTGAGTGAGCAAGCGCACACGGGGTAGGCTTGCTCGGTGGCCGACCGTAAGGGAAGAGTATCTCGAGCTGGCGGCCTGCTCTCCGGGGCGGTCGGCGCGGTCACGCGGCGGCTGGCGAACCTCGTCCCCGCCGCCGATCTCGACGAGCGCGACACCGACTACATTCGCGAGACGCTGCCCGGGCTGTGGGCGCTGGCCAGCCTCTATTTCCGCGCTGACGTGCGCGGGCTGCACCACATCCAGCGGGAGGGCCCGGTGCTGCTGGTCGGCAATCACTCCGGCGGGATGGTCGCCCCCGACCTGTTCGTCTTCGTCCTGGCCTTCAGCACCTACTTCGGCGTTGAGCGCCGCTTCTACCAGCTGGCCCACAACGGGGTGGTGACCTCGCCGCTGGGCTGGATGGTCCGCCGTTACGGAACCGTTGCCGCTGACCCGAAAAACGCCGAGCTGGCGCTGCGCTCCGGCGCTGCCGTGCTGGTCTACCCCGGCGGCGACTACGAGGTGTTCCGCCCGAGCTGGGAGTCCGACCAGGTCAATTTCGGCGGGCGCACCGGCTTCATCCGCCTCGCGCTGCGCCTCGGGCGTCCCGATCCAGCCGGTGGTCTCGATCGGCAGTCAGGAGACAGCCCTGTTCCTGACCCGCGGCGAACGGCTGGCGCGGTTGATGCGGGTCGATCGGATGCTTCGCCTGAAGACGGTTCCGATCATGTTCGGGCTCCCGTTCGGGTTGATGCCGGGCGTCATCGGGCACCTGCCGCTGCCGGCCAAGATCACCATCCAGGTGATGCCGCCGATCGATCTCCAGGAGCGGTTCGGCGAGGATCCCGACGTCGAGGAGATCAACCAGGAGCTGCTGGCGAGCATGCAGGACGTGCTCACCGCACTCGGCCAGGAGCGCCGGCTCCCGGTGATCGGATGAGGACGCAGGCCAGTCGGCTCATCGCCGCCGATCCGCGAGGAGGTCTGGGAGCTGCTCGCCGATCCAGCCAACTTCACGCGCGTGTTCAGCTGGGTCACCGATCTCGAGCCCGAGGATCCCGAGCGCGAGCCCGGCGCCGGCGCCGCGCTACCGCATGCGCTTGCGCGTGGGCTCGGCCGAGGTGGGCGGGTTGATCGAGGTGGTCGAGTACGACGAGCAGCGCGATCTGGCCTGGACCAGCGTGACCGGGATCGAGCAGCGGGGCCGGATCCGGCTGCGCGCGGCCGGCGGCGGCCGCACGCAGGGTGACGCTCCGCCTGTCCTACAACGCGCCCGGGGTGGTGCTCGGCTCGATCGCCGAGCTGCTCTCCTTCCGGATGGTCGCCGGCAGCGTGCGCCGCTCGCTGGACGGAGGCCAAGCGGGAGCTGGAAGGCGACGGAGGCCTCCGCGCCCGGACGGGCCGAATCCGCTCAGCCGCCTCGTGGCACGAGACCGAGAACGTGCGCATCCTCGCCCAGGCGGGCCTGGTCGCCCCGATGCGCCCGGACAAGCTCGCCCGGATCGCCGCTGGCGGGCGCGCGCTGGCGGGGCTCGACGGCGACCGGCGTGATCGTCGGGGCGATCCGGCATCCCGACCGGCCGATGGTGATCGACGAGCTCGGCTCGCTCACCTACGCCGAGGTCGACGCGCGCAGCAACGCGCTCGCCAACGAGCTGGCCGCCGATGGCGTCTGCGAGGGCGACCGGATCGGGCTGCTGTGCCGCGATCACCGCGGTTTCCTCGACGGGATCTTCGCCGCCGGCAAGCTCGGCGCCGACGTGCTGCTGCTCAACACCTCGTTCGCCGCGCCGCAGATCACCGAGGTCTGCAAGCGTGAGGAGGTCGCGGCGCTGGTCTACGACGAGGAGTTCGAGGAGCTGGTCCACGACGCCGGCCGGCGTCGCAAGCGGTTCGTGGCCTGGCGCGAGGGCGAGGATCCGGACGGCCGCGCCGATCGGCGACGTCGTCCGCGACGGGGATCCGTCCGGGTCTGCTCGCCACCCGGGCAGGGTCGGCGGGGTCACGATCCTCACCTCGGGCACGACCGGCCTGCCCAAGGGCGCGCAGCGCGGCGACATGCCCGCTGACGCTCGATCCGGCGGCGGCGCTGCTCGAGCGGATCCCGCTGCACGAAGGCCAACGGGTGCGGATCGCCGCACCCCTGTTTCACGCCTGGGGGTTCTCGAACTTCGCGCTCGGGATGGCGCTCGGCTCGACCTTCGTGCTGCGCCGCCGGTTCGATCCCGAGCAGTGCCTGCGGGACATCGAGGAGCACCGCTGCGAGGTGCTGGTGGTCGGTACCGGTGATGCTCCAGCGGATCCTCGAGCTGCCGCGAGAGACGCGGCAGCGCTATGACACCAGTTCCCTGCGCGCGGTGTGCGCGAGCGGGTCGGCGCTGCCCGGAGACCTGGCCACGCGCTGGATGGACGAGTTCGGCGAGAACCTCTACAACCTCTACGGCTCGACCGAGGTGTCCTCGGCGACGCTGGCCACCCCGCAGGACATGCGCGCGGCGCCCGGCACGGCCGGCAAGCCCGCCCGCGGATCGATCGTCCGTCTGCTCGACGAGGACGGCAGCCCGGTGCCAGCAGGGCGAGACAGGACGGATCTTCGTCGGCAACGCGATGCTGTTCGCTGGCTACACCGGCGGTGGCGACAAGGACCGGGTCGACGGCATGATGTCCACCGGGGACGTCGGCCGCTTCGATGAGGCCGGACGGCTGTTCGTCGAGGGCCGCGACGACGAGATGATCGTCTCCGGCGGCGAGAACGTGTTCCCCAAGGAGGTGGAGGACTCTGCTCACCCGTCACGACGCGGTCGCCGAAGCCGCCGCCATCGGCGTGACCGATGACAAGTTCGGCCAGCGGCTGCGAGCCTTCGTGGTGCTGACGCAGGGCAAGCAGGCCAGCGAGTCCGAGCTCAAGGAGCACGTCAAGAGCAACCTCGCCCGCTACAAGGTCCCGCGTGAGGTCGTGTTCCTCGACGAGCTCCCGCGCAACCCCACCGGCAAGGTCCTCAAGCGCGAGCTCGCCGAGATCGAGACGGAATGAGTGTCGCGGCCCAGTCTCCCGGCCGTGCGACTGGAGCCACCGGCAGCCCGGCTGCCGGACCGGTCGGATGGCTCGTGCGCACGGGTTTTCTGGCCCGAGGACTCACCTACGCACTGATCGCGGCGATCGCGATCCGCCTCGCTGTTGACGGCCACCAACCGAGCGCGACCCCAAATCAGCAGGGCGCGCTCACGCTGGTGACCCGCGCACCGCTGGGCCGCGCGGTACTGGTGGCGATCGCGGTCGGCCTGCTCGCCTACGCGCTGTGGAAGCTGGCTCTGGCATATATCGGCAACGGGTTCGAGGGCCGGAGCTCTCGGACGGTCAAGGATCGCGTCGCCAATCTCGCCGGTGGAGTCGCGTACCTCGCCTTCTTCGGCCTGGCCGTCCGCGTGCTGATCGGGAGTTCCGGCAGCCAAGCCGCAAGCGCAGCGACGCGCGGCGGCGGGCGTGCTCGGGATGGCCGGGCGGAAGGTGGCTCGTGGGGATCGGCGGGTGTGGTCATGATCGCGATCAGCGCCTACCAGATCTACAGCGCGCTGCGGGGCGACTTCGCGGAGGAGAACAAGGTGGGGGAAATGACCGAGCGACCGTGGCGGCTGTTTCTGATACTCGGCCGTGCCGGCCTCACGGCCCGAGCCCTCGTGTTCGTCCTGGTGGGCTATTTCCTGGTCCGGACAGCGACGGATTTCAACTCGCCCAGACGCCTCGGCGTCGACGGCGCGCTGGGTGCGGTTCAGAAACTGCCGTTCGGCACTTGGCTGCTGGGCTTCGTCGCCCTGGGGTTGCTGCTCTTCGCCGCGTTCTCCCTGTTCGAGGCTCGCTACCAGCGGCTGTGAGCGCTGCTCAACCCTCCGCGCGCAGGTAGGTGAGGACGGCGAGCACGCGGTCGGCCATCAGCGCCAACGCCTCGCGCTCGCACCGGGTCAGCCTGTCGATGGCACCGGATCGGCGACGAGCCAGCTCGCAGCCCCAGAGAGGTTGGCAATTCGGTTGTTGCGCGCTTTTGTCGCCCCCGCGTATTCTCCCCGCAGCGGCCACACGGGATCAGCATCGACGCAAGGAGCAAGCATGAGATCCGGGATCGGAAGCGTCATCTACCTGATCGTCGGCGTGATCCTCGCGTCCTCGCATCACTACTTCACTCACGCCAGCACCTTGAAGCCGATCGTCTCGGCGGTGTTGGCCGTCGTGCTCTGGCCGCTGCTACTGCTGGGCATCAACCTGCACATCCACTGACCCGCTCCGGCCCGCGGTAACGGACCGAGACCCCGGCGGCCGATGCGACCGCCGGGGTTCCAGGTTACAGCGGTGGCGTGCTATTTCGAGCGTCGGGGCGATCGTGCCGGTGCCCAGCACGTCACCGGCGCTGGCGACATGCTTGCCCGCCAGAGCGTCGATCAGATGCGCCGACGCGGTGGTCAGCGTCAGGGTCGCGGTGGCCGAGCCACCGGTGACGGTCGCGTTGATGATGTGGGCGATGCGCTCGCTGTGCGAGCGGATCACGGTGAGGCATCTCACGCGGGGGTGATGCGGACGAATCCTCGCGCAGACGTGGTGGGCCGGGCCACGCACGATTGCGTACAGCCAAGCGCCGCTCTTGGTCGAGACGATCGTCGGCTCACGCAGCTTCACCGTGCGGGTGCCGTTGGACAGCGACAGTCCACCCTTGTGGCGGATCACACCGTGCAGCGTCGCCGGATCGAGGCGTCCCCCGGCGATCGGGAACGTGAACGTCGCCCCCGATTGGGTGGCGGGCGCGAGTGGCGTCACCGTGATGTGGTTATCGCTGAGCACCATCGCCGCCGCCGCCGACGCGGTGACCTGGGTGGTGCCGCCGGTCACCTTCGAGAACGCTGCGAGCGCGACGCCCGTAGCGGCGAGGCAGATGATCACCGCGAGCGCGATGACAGTACGTAGTCGAGACAAATGGATCCCCTTTCCAGAATTTGTACTGCTCGTTGCAACACTCTCAGGCGCGCCGGAAGTTGCGATCGCCAGAGTGCTGATCGGCCACGAGCGCGCTCGTTAGCATGAGCCACGTGGCACATGTACACGCGCGCTCGCAGCGGCACCAGCACGGTCAGGGCGATGCCGTACACGGGCCAGCGGGACATATCCACGGCGTTGCCGCCGACGCCGACACCGGCAAGCTGGCGGTCGCGCTCGGACTGATCCTCGGCTTCATGTGCGTCGAGGTGATCGCGGGGATCCTCGCGTCCTCGCTGGCCCTGCTCTCGGACGCCGCCCACATGCTGACCGACGCCGCTGCGCTCGGTCTGTCACTGGTCGCGGTGCGGCTGGCCCGCCGCCCGGCCGCCGGCGCCATGACCTACGGGTTCAAGCGCAGCGAGATCCTGTCCGCGCAGTTCAACGGCGCGACTCTGCTCGTGCTCGCGCTGCTCATCATCTACGAGGGAATCCGCCGTCTCGTCTCTCCTCCCGGCGTCGCCGGCACCACCGTGCTGGTGGTCGCATTGGCGGGGATCGCGGTGAACCTCGCCGCCACCTGGACGCTGTCGAAGGCCAACCGCCAGAGCATGAACGTGGAGGGGGCCTTCCAGCACCTGCTCACCGACCTGTTCGCGTTCATCGCCACAGCGCTCGCCGGCGCCGTGATCCTCGTCACCGGCTTTCGGCGCGCGGACGGCATCGCGTCGCTGGTGATCGCCGCGATCATGCTGAGAGCCGCCTACGGACTGCTTCGTGATTCCGGCCGGGTGTTTCTCGAGGCCGCCCCGAAGGGACTGCAGCCGGAGGAGGTCGGCCAGGCGATGGCCGCCGAGCCCGGCGTCGTCGAGGTTCACGACCTTCACGTGTGGGAGGTCACGTCGGGATTCCCCGCGCTCTCCGCCCACGTGCTGGTGTCGGAGAGCGCCAACTGCCACGCCGCGCGCCGGTGCCTGGAGGCGATGCTGCACGATCGCTTCGGACTCGAGCACACGACGCTGCAGATCGATCACGAAGGCGGCGAGCTGATCTCGATTGAGGGTGTGCCTGAGGGGCCACGCCCTGCGTGAGGGCCACGCCCTGCCTGAGGGGCCATGCGGTGCCGGAGGTGCTCAGGCCGCCGGAGCGGTGACCGCGCGGACGCTATGCGGATCCTCGAGCTGACGCGAGAGCGCCAGCGCAATAGCGGCCAGGACGATCAGCGCGGCACCATAGACGTAGGCGGTTTCCCGCAGACCGAGGCTGGTCGCCGCCGCCCCCGCGGCCACGGCCGGGAGGCTGAAGGCGAGGTAGGAGACGGCGAAGATCGACGACACCAGCCCGGCGCGCTGGTCGGCGGGTGCGCGGTTGGACAGCGCGCGGAACGCGCCGGCGAAGGCCGGGCCGAACCCGAGCCCGGCGACCGCGGCACCGCTCAGGAACAGCACCAGCGAGTGCACGTCGAGGGCGAGCAGCGTGAGCGCGACGCCGAGGATCAGCGCCGTGAGCCCGCCGCGCGCGGCCGTGCGGGCATGGACCTCCCGGAGCTGCACCGAAGCGGCCGAGCTGATCCCGGCCATGATGAAGATCGGCAGGCCCCCGGTCACGTGACTTGTCTGGCCCGAAGACGCTCGCCGTCAGCGACGGGCCCAGCGACAGGATCAGGCCGCCGAGGGCCCAGGTCGCGGTCAGGCACGGAATCGTGGCGATGAAGGCCACCCGCAGCGATCCGGGCACGGCCAGGCTCGGCCGCAGCGAGCGCTCGCCAAGCGCCGGCTGCGCACGGGTACGGGCTCGGGAATGGTCGCCGCGATCACCGTGGCCACGACAAAACCGCCCAGCAGCAGCCAGAAGATCAGGCGCATCGGGTCGGGTCCGAACTGCACGAGCAGACCGCTGCCCAGCGCGCCCAGGGAGAGGCCGGCCATCGGCGCCGCCGCACCGAGCAGAGCGCCGAGACGCGGACTCGCTCAGGCTGCAGGTCAAGCAGCGCTGCGCTGATCGAACCCATGGCGATGCCGGTGGCCACACCCTGGGTCGCCCGGGCCACGAACAGCCAGACGACGCTCCGCGCTTCGGCGAACAACAGCATCCCGGCGATCTCGAGGACCAGCGCGAACAGCAGCGTCGGGCGCCGCCCAGCGTGGTCGGAGACCGCCGCCGGCCATCAGCAGCGCCAGCAGCAGGGCCAGCGCGTAGATGGCGAAGACGCTGGTCAGCGTGATCTCGGAGAAGCCCCATCGCTGCTGATAGACGATGTACAGCGGCGACGGCGCGCTCGAGGCGAACAGCAGCAGCGCCAGGGTGGCGCTCAAGAAACCAGAACGCGTGGGAACGGGCGAGCTGGATCCGGGGCGCGGCGGCGGGCGGGATGGCGGTCGAGTCGAGCATTTCTGGTTCTTGGAAGAACGTCTGGGGCGAGCCCGGCGTGAGATCTCGCTTGTTCGACGTCCATCGTACCAAGTCCGCTCGCCGGCCCCCCCGGGCCCGGCCCCGACAAACGTAGAAAATTCCACCGACCAACGGATCGAGGCGCTTTTGTCGGCCTGAGGCCGACAAATCGATCAAACTGCTGTGACGGCAGGCCGAATGCTGCGTTTGTCGGGCCGCAGCGCCAACGGTCCGGCCGCCCCGTCCGACAACGCGTCCGCCGGCCTACAGGTTGACCGACGCCATCCCGGCCTCGTCGTACCGCTCCCCGGAGACCTCGGGAAGCTCGGCCTCGATCCGCTGCAGGTCCTCGGGTGAGAGCTCGACGTCGACCGCGGCCGCGTTCTCCTCCAGGTACTTGCGCCGCTTCGTCCCCGGAATCGGCACGATGTCCTCCCCCTGGGCCAGGACCCAGGCCAGCGCGAGCTGGGCCGGCGTGATGCCCTTCTCCCTGGCGATCTCCTCGACCTTGGCCACCAGCTTCAGGTTCGCGTCCAGATTCTCGCCGGTGAAGCGGGGGCCGTGACGGCGAAAGTCGTCCGCGTCCAGATCCTCGGGGCTCTTGAACCGGCCCGACAGGAAGCCGCGGCCCGAGGGGCGAGTAGGCCACGAACCCGATCCCGAGCTCGCGGCAGGTCGGCAGGACCCCCTCCTCGGGATCACGCGTCCACATCGAGTATTCGGTCTGCACCGCGGTGATCGGGTGGACAGCGTGGGCGCGGCGAATCGTCTCGGGCGCCGCCTCGCTCAGCCCGATGTGGCGGATCTTGCCCTGCTCGACGAGCTCCGCCATCGCCCCCACGGTCTCCTCGATCTCCACCTTCGGGTCGACCCGATGCTGGTAGTAGAGGTCGACGTAGTCGGTGCCGAGACGCTGCAGCGATCCGTCGATCGAGCTGCGGACGTGGTCGGCCGAGCCGTCGAGCGGGCCGAGCGTCGACAGGTCGCCCGGCGTGGCCGTTGTCGGTCCGCCGGGCGAATTTGGTCGCGATCACGTACTCGTCGCGGCGGCCCTTGATCGCGCGGCCGACCAGCTCCTCATTGGTCAGCGGCCCGTACAGCTGCGCGGTGTCCAGGAAGTTGATCCCCAGCTCGAGCGCGCGCTGGATCGTGGCGATCGACTCCGCCTCGTCGCTCGAGCCGTAGAAGGCCGACATGCCCATGCACCCGAGCCCGAGCGCCGAGACCTCCAGGGAACCAAGCTTGCGCGTTTTCATTCCGTACTCCAATCTTTGTCGGTACAGACTTGAGCTTCCCGATGCGCTTGCAGCAAAACCAGAGGAATCCCAGGGCCGGCGTGAAACGATGACCTGGATGGAACCCGTTGAGCTCACGATAGGCGACCGGACGATCCGGATCTCCAACCCCGACCGGGTCTATTTCTCCGCTCGGGGTGAGACCAAGCTCGACCTCGTCAACTACTACATCAGCGTCGGCGAGGGGATCGTGCGCGCGCTCTACGAGCGGCCCTGCATGCTGCACCGCTTTCCCGAAGGGCGTCGATGACAAGAAGGTCCACCAGAAGCGCATTCCCTCGGGCGCTCCCCCCTGGGTCGAGACGGTGCGCGTCGACTTCCCTCGTTACGGACGTCACGCCGACGAGCTGTGCGTGACCGAGCTGGCCAGCGTGATATGGGCCGTGCAGATGTCGACGGTGGAGTTCCACCCCTGGAACTCGCGCCGCGCCGACGTCGAGCATCCGGACGAGTGGCGGATCGACATCGACCCGATGCCGGATTGTGGCTTTGACCGCGTGCGACGGGTGGCCCACGTCGCCCACGAGGTACTCGACGAGCTCGGCGCGGTCGGTTGGCCGAAGACCTCAGGCGGCTCCGGCATCCACATCTACGTGCGAATCGAGCCGCGCTGGGGCTTCACGGACGTGCGCCGTGCCGCCCTCGCATTCGCACGGGAGGTGGAGCGACGCGCGCCCGCCGACGCCACCACGACCTGGTGGCGCAAGGACCGACCGCCGGACAAGGCGTTCGTGGACTACAACCAGAACGCGCGCGACCACACGATCGCCAGCGCCTACTCGGTCCGCGGCGTGAAGGAAGGCACCGTGTCCACGCCGATCCGTTGGGATGAGATCGACGACGTGGTGGCCAGCGAGCTGACCATCGCCACCGTGCCGGAGCGGTTCGCACGGCTGGGTGACCTGCACGCGGGTATCGACGAGAACGTGTTCTCGCTCGAGCCTCTGCTCGAGTGGGCCGAGCGCGACGAGCAAGCCCGGCTCAAGGATCCGGGCGGAGCGGAGGAGTGAGCGAATGACCTCGGACGACGCCCAGCCGCTGGCCGATCTCAGGGCAACCTATCGCGCCGCACCGAGCCGACAGTTCCAGAGCGAGCTTCGTCGCCCGCCTGCCCGGCAGCTCGCCCGGATGCGGTCCGCGCAGGCTCGATGTCAACAGGATCGCGTCGGCGCCACGCATCCGTTCCAGCGTGAACGAGGCGAGGGTCACTTTCAGTGAGCACGCTTCGGCCGCGATCAGGAGCCGCTCGCGCGAGACCGACGGCAGTATCCGTCCATCGAGCGGCGGGGCCACGAGCGTCTCGCCCTCGACGATCATGACGGCCGCATACCCAGCCTCCAGCACCTGACCGTCAAGGTCGCAGAACAGGGGCGCCGACCCCTCGCCTGACAGGGCGTCGATCAGTCCCCGGTCGGCCCATTTGTGGGCGCCGAGACCCCCGGGGAGGACGACCGGGGCCAGCTCCGTCGTCCCCGCCGCCGGCATCGGCCGAGTCGACACCCGGGCATCGGCCGCGTCGACCTCCGCTCGCACCCCCCCGGTTCTCAGCTCTCGCGCGGCGTTGATGATCGTCGCCTCGAGCCAGTCCGGCACCGGGATCGCCAGTACCTCGGCGCTGGCTCGCAGCCGCGACAGGTGTGCCGCGAGATCGACCGGGCGTCCTCCGCGGACGAGGATCGTCTCGAACACGCCACGCGCTGGATCCGGCCGATCGGAGACGACGATTCTTCCCGCGGCCGCTGACCGTTCGCGCGCGGACCCGGCGGTTCCCGCGGGCACGTCCACCCCCGCCGCGACGGCGACCCCCATTGCCTTGGCCAGAGCCTCCCGCACCTCTCCCTCCGGCGAGGAGTCGGACACCACCCCCCCACCGACACCCAGCCACACTCGAGCCCCGAGGTGCTCGAACGTCCGAATCGCCACGTTCAGCTCGAGTCCGGCGAGCGGGGAGCACAGGCCGATCGCGCCGCAGTAGACCTCGCGGGCAGTGGCTTCGAGCTGGTGGATCACGCGCAGTACCTGCACCTTCGGCGCGCCAGTGACCGAGCCTGGCGGGAAGGTGGCTCGCAGCAACGCGCCGTCGTCCGCGTCGGCACGGAGCGTCCCGCGGACCGTCGACACGAGATGCCAGACACCCGCCGCCGGTTCAACCTCACACAGCCCGGACACGCGGACCGATCCGTACTCGCACACCCGGCCTAGATCGTTGCGCATCAGGTCGACAATCATCACGTTCTCGGCTCGGTCCTTGACGCTGTGGGCCAAGTCCTCGGGAGGGCGCTCACGCGGGGCAGTGCCCTTGATCGGCCGGGTCTCGACCGCCCGCCCGCGGCGGCGCAGGAACAACTCCGGCGACAGGCTCGCCACCGCGTGCCCATCACCGGATACGTAGGCGGCGTATGACGGCTCCAGCTCCGTTGCCGCTCGCACCCACAGATCGAGCAGATCGCCGTCGATCGGACCCTCGAGGCGCAGACAGATGTTGGCCTGGAACACCTCACCGTTGACGATCCTCTGGATCGCTTCCGTGACCGCGGCCGCATGACCGTCGGCCCCCGGCGCGGTGACTCGCAGCGGGCCGGCGGTGACCGCCCGGGGTTCCGGCGCCGGGAGCTGCAGCCGCTCGCGCCAGGTCTCGAGTCGCTCCTGCAGCACTGCGCCCCGGGCCGCTGTCCACAAGGCCTCGAACCACCACTGCCCGGCCGCGTCTCGGCGGACCACATGGTCGTGGTAGGCGAGATCGAAAGCAGGCAGCGGCTGCGGACGCGGCGGGGGCGGCGGAACCCGCTCCACCGTCCTCGCCAGCTCGAAGCCAAGCCAGCCGAACCAGCCACCGCCAACAATGGGCGTGTCGCTGGGGACATCGGCGTTCTCGACCACGAACGAGCCAGTCGAGCCCAGCAGTGCAAACGGGTCCTCGTCACGGTCGGCAATCGCCGCCGGGTGCGAGCTCAGCAGCGTCCCGCCTCCCGCCCAGGCGCCGCTGAGCGCGACCGCGCGCGGCTCACCCCGCAGCCACCGGGCGGCGGCGAGTGGGTCCACGCGGCTGACCAACGGCTCCCGGACCAAACGGGCAGCACCGGTCAACGCGGATGCGGGCTGGGTGCGATCAATCTGCATCACGGATCACCAACGGCAAGCTACCGGCCGACCACCACTAGGCTGGAACGATGCCCGAACTACCTGAGGCCGAACGCGCCCGTCAGACACTCGAAGGCGTGCTCGGTCGGCGGATCGTCAGCGTCGATGACCGCGACAGCTACGTGTGCCGGCCACATGCCGCCGGCGAGATCGCCGACGCGCTGATCGGCCACGAACTGGCGAGCACGCACCGTCGCGGGAAGTTCCTGTGGCTGGAGACCGACGACGGCCCCGCGCTCGGGCTGCACCTCGGGATGGCGGGACGGATCGTGCTTGACCCGGATACCACCTCTCGATGGGATCGCTTCACCGTCGATTTCGAGGACGGGGGCCGTTTCGTTCTACGCGACAAGCGCCGACTCGGCCGCGCGCTCCTCAACCCGGACTTCAGCCACGTCGGACCGGACGCGGCGGACGTCAGCCGCAGCGAGTTTCGCCGCCTGATCGGCCGCGGCCGCACGCCGGTCAAGGCCCGCCTGCTCAACCAGCACGCGATATCCGGAGTCGGCAACCTGCTCGCCGACCAGGCGCTGTGGCAGGCACGGATCGCTCCCGGCCGGCTCGTCTCAACCCTGAGCGACGATGACCTCGACCGTCTCAGACGGGAGTTGCGCTCCGCCGTGCGATCGGCGATCCGGCTGGGCGGAGCGCATACGGGACGGTTCGTCCAGGCGCGCGGGCGCGAGGGGGTGTGTCCGCGGGATGGACACACCCTGGAGCGAGCGACGATCGGAGGCAGGACGACCTACTGGTGCCCGGCCTGTCAGCTGTGAGGAGCGGCCGGTGGCGGATGACGACTACGTCGTCGGCAGCGTCACTGTGAGGTTCGAGATCTGGACGGTGAACGTGCCGTTGCTGGCCCGGTAGTACGGCGCGTCGCGGCCCAGCAGCTCCAGTTTGACCGTGTCACCGGCCGCGAACTGGTAGCCGTTCCCGTGCAGCTGGAAGGTCACCTGGCCGTTCTGGTTGTCGAGGAGTCGATAGACGCCCCGGCTGATCAGCCGCTGCGTCCCGTCGGGGAGGACGTCCCAGAGACGCGCGGCGAGCTCGCCGAACGGCCCGAGCGTGCTGACGGTGGCGGTGATCGTCGGCAGACCCATGAGCGTGAAGCCCGGGCTGGGCATCGTGTACACAGCCGTCCCCGGGTCGGTCTCGGCGGTCACCGTCTTGCAGGCATCGCTGGTCCCGCCGATCGGGTCGAAGGCCGCGGCGACCGTGGGATTGCCGCCGGCTGAATCGACGGTCTGCGCCGCGGCCGAACCGAAGGTCTGCATCCCCGGATGGAGCGCGCTCCAGCTTGCGGCGGTGAACGGACCGCCGCCCGGGGTGCTGGCCGGGCAGGTCTGGGTATAGGCGGTCACGCTGCCGGAGGGCGGCGCGGTCCCGCTGCCGCGTAGCTTCGCGCCGAAGAACGCGGCTCCCTGGTCGTTGAATGCCTGGTCGGTGTTGACCTTGTTCGAACCGCGGCTGTGCCCGAGATCTCCGAACTGCAGCGCGATGTATCCGCCTGCCGCCCGGACCGCGTTGTAGATCCGCAGTGACTGCTCCGGCGGGAACAGATCGTCGGTCCAGCCACTCTGGCTGAGTAGCGGTGCCGGAGTCCCCGGCAGGCCGTATCCCTGGTGGTAGGTGTAGATCTGATCGGCGATGGCCTGGGCGTCCGCGCCGTAGGGCTCCCCGGCGTTGATCACGCCGAACCAGCTTGAGATGTCGGCCTGCGGGTCGGCGCCGGGCGGTGCGATGTATCCGCTCGCCTGGCCGCTCGCATAGAGCCCGCTGACGTAGCTCTGGATCTCGACGCCGATCGGGTTGCGACTCTGCGTGGGCGGCGCCACCTGAGTGTCCAGGAAGCGGCCGTTGGGAAGCAGGGCGTCGACGAGGTCAGACCACGGCCAGCGGGGATAGGCCGCGCGGATCGAGAGCTTCTTGCCGCTCGGGCTGGTCCACGGGGCGAAACTGCCGTCCGGCAACCGGATCCGGTTCTTCAGGTACGCGAGCTCGATGCTCTGTCCGCCGCCGTAGGAGATCCCGGTAGCACCGAGGCCGCCGGGGTCGGAGATGTGCTGATCGACCAGCTGCCCTAGCAGCACCTGCGTGTCCCGGGCCTCGTAGCGCTGATCGGCGAGATGGACCCATCCCTTGGCGCAGTCCGGAGTCCGGGAGCTCGGCGACCCGCACGAGTTGCCCCAGCCACGCGCGCTGTAGTTGACCACCGCATAGCCGTGCTGGGCGTAGTAGATGTTGTTGTAGTCATAGGTCTCGTTGCCGTCGCCGGCCGCGGTGTTCGACTCAAAGGACGTCTTGTCGCCGCCCCAGCCGTGGAGCATGACGATGGTCGGGAAGGGACCGTTTCCCGTCGCCGGAAGGGTCACATCGACATCGAGCGGCACGGCATCGAAGCTCGGAACCCGCTGGGCCAGCGTCGCCGTCGGACAGAATAGGACGCCGTTCTGCGGCGTGCACGGATGTCCCCAGGGGGCCGGCGGCGCAGCGAGCGCGGGCGCCGAACCAGCCAGCACAAGCGCTCCGACGATGACAAACGATGCCAGGTGACCCCTGGCCGACAACGTGGGGCCGCCGACTCGACTCATCTCTCTCCTCCTGCATTTGATCAGCGCGACGGGGTTGTCGCTACCCGTAAAGCCCAGAAAACTAGCGTGCGTTCAGATCCGCCCGCGCGAACCCCGGTCCATCCGTGCGTCGCCGATGTCCGCGCGCTGACGTCGGCGCGGTGACCGCCCCGTGTCTCGTTTCATCCCGCCCGGGGATATATGGACAAAACCAAACGGAGGTGGAGATGCTTCTCGCACTTGCACTCATCCTGTTGATCATTGCCGTCGCCGGCGGCGTGGTCGTCCATCCGCTCTTGTTCCTGCTCGCAATCCTGGCTGTGCTGGTCCTGTTCAGCCATCGGGGAGGGGGGCGCGGATTGGTCCGTTGACCCGGATCAACCTGGCGTCACGGCCGGTCCACCAGGGCGTGGGCCGGCCGTGGCTCAGGTCATAGCCGCCACCAGGCGATGGTGGCGCAGCTCGGTCGGGGGCGGCCCGTGAAGCACCCAGATCCCGTCATCGCTGCGGCTGAGCGCACCGGAACGCGACAGGTCGCCAATCGCGGTGGTCACCGATGGACGATGCGCGCCGATCAGGTCGGCCAGCCGCTGATGGGACAGCGGCAGCGGCAGCGCGATGCCGTCCGAGCGCACGCGGCCCCAACGCTCGGCCAGGTGCCAGAGCGTCAGCAGCAGGCGGTCATCGACGCGCTGGTGATGCGCGATGGCGAGCGTAACCGCCAGCGCATGCGCTCTGCGCGTACCCCGGGCGAAGAGTTCGACTCCCAGCTCCGGCCACGGGTTCATTCGCACCACCAGACTGTGGTCAAGGACGGCCAGCCGGGTTGGCTCAAGCACCACCCACCCAACCTCGGCCTGCACGTGCGAGCCCTCCGCGTCCCAGCGCCAGGGACGCAGCACATCGCCCGGACCCAGCAACTCGACGCAGTTTCGTCCCAGCACGTCTACCTCGCGGGCCAGCAACCCATCGATGATCATGAACCCGCGGTGGTGCTTGTCGGGCTCGGCCGCGTTGGCCGCGTCCCACGCCCCGGGCGACAGGCGCCGCTCCCGAGTCAGAGCCTGACGGCGAGCCCGCTCACGCTCGCCCGCGTCGAGGAGGTCAGCGAGCTCCGGGTCGGCGTCGACGATGCTGATCAGATCGGTTAGCGAACCCACCGCCGCTCAGGCTACCCGCATGAGATCCGAGCAGGCCGGGCGCCGACGGTCATCTGCTTCCGCGCCTCGTCCGACCCGGCGCAGGTGGAGCTGCTGGCGGAGGCCGCGGGGCTGTAGCGAATCACCCGGTGTTGCGTAGCCCGCTGGCGATGCCGTTGATCGTCAGCAGGCTGACGCGACCCAGTTCATCCTGGTTGTCGTCGTCCCCCCGCCGCAACCGCGACAGCAGCTCGACCTGAATGAACGACAACGGATCGACAAACGGATTGCGCCGGTCGATCGAGGCCTGGAGCACCGGCTCCCCATCGAGCAGTCGCTGGTTGCCGCGGACCCGCAGCAGTTCGGTCTGCGCCAACTCGAACTCGGTGGCGAGCTCGTTCCAGATCCGCTCGCGCGCCTCGGTCTCATCCTCCCACAGCTCGACGTAGCGCCGGGCGATCGGCAGATCGGCCTTGGCCATCGCCATCTCGGCGTTGGCCAGCAGGGTGGCGAAGAACGGCCACTGCGCGGTCATCGCACGCAGCACCTCGAGTCCGTGGCGCTCGCGCGCATCCGCCAGCGCGGTCCCCAGCCCCAGCCACGCGGGCAGCACGATGCGCGACTGCGTCCAGGAGAACACCCACGGGATCGCCCGCAGGTCGTCGATCCCGCCCGCCCCGCTGCGCTTGGCGGGCCGTGAGCCCAGGCGCAGGCGAGAGATCTCCTCCAGCGGAGTCACCGCGGCGAAGAACCGCGGGAACTCCGGGTCGTCGTGGACGACCGTCCGGTACACCCCGGCCGAGCGGTCGGCCATCTCCTGGACGACCTGCTCGTACAACTCGTCGCGCTCCCCGGCGGAGCCGTCGGAGCCCTCGGAATCCCTGGAGGCGCCTCGGTCTCCGTCGAAACGCTCGAAGGCACCGGGGGGCAGCGGCACACTGGCGGCCAGCGCCGCACTCGTGGCCAGCTCCAGCTCCCGGTGGGCGATCTCCGGCAGTGAGAACTTCGCCGTCAGCACCTCGCCCTGCTCGGTCATCTTCAGCCGCCCGTCCACGGTTCCCGGGGGGAGCGCAAGGATCGCGTCATTGGTGGGTCCGCCACCGCGACCGATTGCGCCGCCGCGGCCGTGGAAGAACGTCCAGCGGGCTCCATGACCCGCGATCACCTCGGCCAGCTGGGTCTGGGCTCGGTAGGCGGCCCACCCGGAGGCGACGTAGCCCACGTCCTTGTTCGAGTCGGAGTAGCCGATCATCACCTCCTGCTCGTCACCGACCGCCAGCAGCGCCTCTCGGTAGACCGGTTCGCGCAGCAGCCGGTCCATGGTTTCCGGAGCCGCGGTGAGCGTCGCGCCGGCTTCGAACAGAGGGACCACCCGCAGCCATGTTCGCTCGCCTCCGGCGCCCGCGAGACTCGCCTCTTTCATCAGCAGCAGCACCTCGAGCAGATCGGCGGGTCCCTCCGTCCCTGAGACGACGTAGGACTGGACCGCCCCCCGGTGCGGGCCGGACAGAGCCCGGCGAAGTGCGCGGAAGGTCTCGATGGTCTCTCGCGTGCCATCCGAGAAGCCCGCGATGTCGGCCGGCACCAACGGACGGCGATCGGCGATGCCCTGGCACAGCAGCGAGATCCGCTCGTCATCCGTCAGGCCGTCATAGTCATCGCAGATCCCGAGCGTGGCGTAGATCTCGCCCAGCGAACGGCGGTGGACCTTGGCATGCTCACGAATGTCCAGCCGCGCGAAATGAAACCCGAACACCTCTACCTGGCGAATCACGTCGTGGAGGTCCCCCGCCGCGGTGAACCCGCCCGCCCCATCACGCAGTGACTGCTCAACCAGACGGAGGTCGGCCAAGAGCTCGGCCGGATCGCCGTAGGCCCCGGCATCGCCCCGCCGCGTCGCCCGGATGCGCTCCCGGATGAAGGTCAAAGCGCGGCGGTAGGGCTCCTCGGGGTTGATCTCGGCCAGCTGAGCGGCCCAGTCCGGAAACAGTTCGGCGCCGCTGGTGAGAATCGTGCTGAGCTTTGGCGCCGGACCGCTGACCCGCTCGGAGATCGAGAGCCGACCGGCGAGCAGGCCCGCACGAGCCTCAAGCAGGCGCAGGCACTGCTCGCGCATCAGCTCGAGTGCCTGCTCGGTCATCTGCGGCGTCACGTAGGGATTCCCGTCCCGGTCACCGCCGATCCACGAGCCGAAGGTGAGCAGCCCCGGGACGTCGATCTTGGCCTCCGGATAGGACTCGGCCAGTGCCTCCTCCAGGTCCCGGTAAATCTGCGGGACGGCCTCGGCCAGGGTCGAGACGAAGTGGATCAGGCCTCCCCGGACCTCGTCCAGCACCGTCAGTGACGTGGCGCGGAGCTCGTCTGAGCCCCACAGCTCCTGCACCGTGGCCAGTAGCCTTCGTCGCGCACGCGCGGGGTCGGCGTCCGAGACCTCGTCCAGCTCACGGAGCACGCCGAACACGCGGGCGAGCTTGTTGATCGTCGTGCGCCGGCGCGACTCCGTTGGGTGGGCGGTCATGACCAGCCTTAGCTCCGCTCCGCGCAGCAGGCCGCCCACCTCGGCGGCCGATGTTCCACGCGAGGCAAGCTCCGCGATCACCTGACGTACGGACCCTCGCCGAGGCGCCGGGGCCTCCCGGACGTCACGGCGCCGGATCCGCCGCACCCGTTCGTTGTCCTCGGCCAGGTTGACGAGCTGAAACCACCGCGTCAGCGAACGGACCAGCACCTCGGTTCGCTCCAGGTCCAGGCCGCCCACGAGCTCGGCCAGCCGGTCCCCGGCCGCTTGATCTCCCCCTCGCGCCGAACGGCTCAGCTCCACGGCATCGTCGAGCAACTGCACTGCCGCATCGCCGTCACTGGCCCTGATGACCTCGTGGAGCACCTCGGCCAGCAGCGCCTCATCGCGGGCGTGCTCAGGCCGCTGAGAGCCTGCCCGGTCTTCGGCAAAGGGGGCCATAGGAAACGAAATGGTCACACCCGGGCGGCGCGAATGTCGAGCGGGGCGGACTCAGCGCGGGCGCGACAACTGCAGCGCGCGGCTGGCGAACAGCAGCGTCCAACCATCACGGTCAACGACCACCACCCTCGCCCGCGCCGGACCGCGGACTCGGAAGGCGGCACGTGAGAGGTAGTCAAGCCGCGCGCGCTGGACCGGCCACCAGCCGAAGCGCTCACGCAGATAGAGCTCGAGCACAGCGGTGGCGCCAGGCTCCGGAGGCGTGATCGTCACCGCAATTCCCTGGCGCGTGGCTCGCACCAGCGCACGGCGGTCCACCACCAACAGCCTGCGCGTCCCACTTACGTCATCGCCACTGCGGGCGCGGAAGTCTTCCGTGGAGGTTGCGGACACCGTCGCGCTCCAGTGCCCGTCGGACGCTGGCGTCACCGAAGCCACCGTGCGATAGCCACCCGCCACCGCCTGCTGGACACTGACCACCGCGGAGCCGTCGGCGGTGCGCCCGGTGAAGGTCACGGCCTCCCCCTTGGGGACTGGTCCCGCCGCCGGCGGATCAAGGGTGACCCGCCGGACATCGATCTCGCCGTACATACCGCGATGGATGCTGCAGTAGTACGCGTAGACGCCAGGAGCATCGAACCGATGGGCGAAGCTGCCGCCTCCGCCGCGTATGTCCCCTGAGTCGAACGAGAGGTCGTCAGCGGTCACGGTATGCGTGCGGACGCTCGTGTTCGACCACTGCACCGTGTCCCCGGGCAGTGCATCGAGCTGCGTGGGAGCGAACGACTGAAACTCGATGTTGACCGACTCGGTGGCCGATCCGGCATTAGCCGGCGCCGCACCCATCGCCAACACCAGTGCTAGAGCCAGAGCCCCGAACGGCCGGAGGGAGAGCCCGCGCCTCACCGCCGAGTGACCCGATACAGCCCGATCATCCCAGCCATCATGTGGGCCTCGACGTGACAGTGATAGAGCCACGTGCCGGAGGCGTCTTCACGCCAGCGGATGCGGAAGCTCTCGGCCGGTCCGACGCCCTTGGTGTCGGTCGGCACGCCACCGGGACCTCTCCAGCGGTGTCCGTGAACGTGAAAGGTGTGGAAGTCCGAACCCATCCCCATCACATCCCACTGCACCAGCTGGCCCACCTTGGCACGGAAGATCGGCGTGTTTCCGATGAACGCCCGTCCATTGATGGCCATGAAATTCCTGAATTGTGAGAACACGACCTCGAATTCGCGATCGGGGGCGCGATCGTGGGGCCCGAGAATCGAGAGCATCCCGAACATCCCCCCCGCGATCGAGTCGTCCATCGAAGGGGAGTGATCGTGGTAGGGCCACACGCCTGCCGAGTCAGGCCCGGCGATCAGGCGATATGTCCACGTGTGTCCTGGCATCACCTTCGCGTCGCCGCCGGAGAAGCCGGGCACGTAGGCGCCATCAGAGCTCGGGCTGTAGCTGACGCCGTGGAAGTGCATCGAATGAGGGGCGTTGTGGAGCGTGTCCATGTTCTTGAAGTGGACCCGCAGCCGGTCGCCAACGCGCGCCTTGAGCAGTGGCCCCGGGATATCGAGCCCATCGGCGGAGCCGAGCGGCGCGTTGGCAAGGCGATGGCGCCAGCCCGCGGTGAAGCGTTCGTAGACGACGGTGTGGATGATCGACTCGCCCGGGGGGATCACCATCCCGGTGATGGCGTCGTGACCGTTGGGAACGATGTTCCACCAGGTTGGGACGGCAGCGACCCAATAATCGCGGACCTGTGCCTGCGCGCCCGGCGCCGAAAAGAGCACGAGGGCCCCGGCGCATGCCAGGGCCCTCTTCAGTACTCGAACCAAAGCCGGCCCCGCTTACTTCTGGACCAGCAGCTTCGCCTGCATCCACGGATGGACGGCGCAGATGAAGTACAGCGTCGTTCCCGGCTTCGCCGTGACCTTCAACGTCACCTTGGCCTTCTGCGTCGGCGCGATGAAGGCCGAGTCACCGGGCTGGTCCACGTTCGGAGCCGTGTTCGTGCCCTTTCCGTTTTCGACGAAAAAGAATTTCGGCGGCGCCTGCGACTGGGGATTGGCCCCATGCTCCTGAGCGATCGTGTTGCAGATCCTGCAGTTGTTGATCTGCTTGGCGGTCTTCGGCAGATCGGTCTTCTTGACCACGCTGAACGTGTGGGGGCCGTCAGACGCGGACAGGTTGACGACCGTGATCGTCCCCCCCGATTTGACCTGGTAGACGTCGTTCTGCCAACGCGTCTGGTTTTGGACGTAGCGGTTGATCTTCACCGCAATCGACGTCACCGCGTTGATCGTCGTGTGCTTGGGCGCGCTCGCCGCTGCCATCGCGACGGCACTACCACCGCCGACGAGCCCGAGAGCGGTGACACCGGCAAGCAGCTTGCGCTGCACCATAAAAAACACCCCTTGATACGAGTTGTAACCCCAATGGACGGGCACGCCTAGCCGTGCCGGGCCGAGCACGATACAAGAAAGCGGGGCTCTCGTGGCCGAATGTGGGAAGTGTCGTAGCTCAGACCACCGAGACGGCCTCGCGGATGGCAATCGCTAGGCGGACGGTTGGCTGGAGCGAGCGGGCGGGGCCTGCTCGCCCGGACGCGCCGCCACCGAGTCGAAGATGGCGGTGATCCGCTCGAAGACGCGGACGGCGCTGTCCAGTTCCTCATCGGAGATACCGACCATCCGCTCCTCCCAGATCGCCTGCCACTCGGCGAGCTTTCCCCCGAGCACCTTCCAGCCTTCCGGAGTCAGTGACACGTTGCACACGCGCCGGTCCTCGATGCTGCGTTCGCGATGGACGATCTCGGCGTCCTCGAGCTGATCCAGCATCGCGGTGACGCTGGCGGGGTTGAGGTCGGCGCTCTTGGCCAATTGTCCGGCGGTCATCTTGTGCTCCCGACCCAGGGCGGCGAGGGCGCGGATCTGGGCATGGGTGAGCTCACCGCTGCGCTGGTGATCACGGCTGCGCAGCCGCCGCTCGGCCCCGAGCATGTGACCAACGGCCATGCGCAGCTCCTCGATCCTGCTCGCCCCCGGGGCCGGAAACCGCGGGCTCGAGGCCGCCCCGCGAGTCATGCCGCCTCGAGCAGTGGTGCGTCGTCGGGAAGGACGTTGCCGGTGGCCGGCTCGCAGTCCCCCCTGGCGCGGGCCCGGCGCTCGATGCGGGCCAGCAGCACGGTCGGCAGCAACGCCACCAGGGTCACGCCCACCACCCACCAGTACGTGCTGGCGAACCCGGAGGCCAGTCCGGCCGCGGTGTGCTCGCCGTGCTGGATGTGCCCTTGGAGGACGACGGCGATGATCGCGGTGCCGAGCGAGCCGCCCACCCGCTGCAGGACCGTGAGCTGCGGGCTGGCATCGTTGACCTGCTCCCTGGAGAGCACCGAGAAGGCGGCGGTCATGGCCGGCATGATCGCCAGCCCCACGCCGATGCCGCGAAGGATCATCGCGCCACCGATCACGGTGAATGGCGTGGTCGCGGTGATGAGCAAGAACGGAACCGTGGCCACCGTGAGGATCAACCCACCGAGGAGCGAGGTCCGCCCGCCGCCGAGTCGCTCGGTCAGCCGCCCGGAGAGGAACATCCCCAGGCCACCGCCGATCCCCTGCGGGATCAGCAGCAGGCCGGTTTGAATTGCGTTCATCCCGCGGACGGTCTGGAAGTACAGCGGCAGCAGGATCATCGCCCCGAACAGAGCCGCGCCGAGGCAGAAGGTCACGAGCGTGGCGGCCCGGAAGGCTGGGTTGGCGAACAGGCTGAGGTCCAGCAGCGGACGCTCGATGCGCCGGGAGCGGATTATGAACAGCGTCAACAGGGCGACGCCCGCGAGCGCGGGGATCAACACCGAGGAAGCGCTAAGGCTGCCCGCCGCCTCGCTCTCGGACAAGCCGTAGGTGATCCCGACGACACCGGCCGCCGCGAGCACGAGCCCGATCACATCGAGCTTCCCGGCCGTTTCGGTGCCCGCCTCGTCGTGCGGCAGCAGACGCAAGGCCATGAACAGCGTGAGCGCGCCGACCGGCACGTTGATGATGAAGATCCACTGCCAGCCGGCGGTCTGCAGCAGGAGGCCTCCAAGCGTCGGCCCAAACACCGGAGCCAGCACAATCGGAATCCCCACCAGGCTCATCACTTTGGCGAGGTTGCGCGGACCGGCGGCCTTGACCAGGATCATCTGGCCGATCGGCGTGAGCATGCCGCCGCCGACGCCCTGGATGACCCGGAAGGCGATCAGCTCACCGCTGTTGGTGGCGAGCGCACATAGCGCCGATCCGGCGGTGAAGATGACCAGCGCGATCAGATACAGACGCCGGGCGCTGTAGCGCCGCACGGCCCAGCCGGTGACCGGGATGACGGCGGCGAGCGAGAGGAGATAGCCGGTGATGACCCACTGGATCTGACCCAGGGAGGCATGCAGGTCGCCCGAGAGATCGTGCAGCGCGACGTTGACGATCGTCGTATCAAGCACCGACATGATCGCTCCGAGAATGACCACGATCGCGACCCGGAGCACGGCAGACTCGATGCCGGAGGTTTTCGCGGCGGCGGTGTTGGTCTCGGTCGCTGTCTGATTCATTTGACGTCTAAATGTTAGATGCCAAAGGTTTTGTTGTCAAGAGTGTTCGGCGTGCCGCTCTGTGCTCGGTCACTGGTGGCCGCTCGGGGCCGGAGGGACGCGTAGGCTTCCTCGGTGGTGCTCGCGACCGAGGCCTTCCCCACCAACCACGTCACGGAACCTTTCCTTCCCGTGGCCACCGCGTTCTCGCGCCTGGTCGGGCGCGGCTCTGGAGGTGGCGCGCTCGTCGCGCGCGTTCGCGGACAGACGGTCGTGAACCTGTGCACGGGTACGGCTGACCGCGACCGAACCCGCCCATGGACGCCGGACACGCTGGCGATCAGCTTTTCCACCACCAAGGGCGCTGCCTCCGCGGTAGTGCACCGACTGGTCGATCGAGGCGAGCTCGGCTACGACGACCGGGTGGCTGCGCACTGGCCGGAGTTCGCAGCGGGCGGCAAGGACAGAGTCACTGTCCGCGAACTGCTGACCCATCGCGCGGGCCTGCACAGCGTGCAGGCCGTGGCCGACCAGGCCGAGGATCTTCTCGATCACGTGTTGATGGAGGAGCGGTTGGCTGCCCGCACGGTGCGTGCGCCGACAGAGCGCTCGGCCTACCACGCCATCACCTACGGCTGGCTGGTGGCCGGGCTCCTGCGACGCGTGACCGGTAGGGGTCTCGGCGAACTCGTCCAGTCCGAGCTGGCGGAGCCGCTGGGGACCGACGGCCTTCACATCGGCGCCCCGGCCGATATCCGCGGCCGGGTGGCCGCGCCCGTCGGCTCGGCCCTGCGCCAGCTCGGTTCGGTGGCCCAGATCCTCGCCCCGGTGCGGACCCGCCTCGGCTCCGGGCGGCCCCCCTACGAGGCGCTCCACGTGTCAGGGTTTCATCGCCTGTTCGAGGGCGACGAGCCGCCCATCTGGACGACGGAGATGCCAGCCGTCAACGGCACCTTCAGCGCCGACGGGCTGGCCCGTCTCTACGGAGCGCTGGCCAACGGCGGCAGCGACGGCGCGCTCACGCTGCTCTCGCCGGCCACGACGCGGGCGCTCGGCCGGGTGCAGCTGCGATCCTCCGACGCTGTGCTCGGCTTGCGCATGCGCTGGCGCCTCGGTTACCACCAGGCCTTCGGGGCCGGGCGGGCTGCGCCCCAGGCCTTCGGTCACTACGGCTACGGCGGCTCCGGTGGCTGGGCCGATCCGACGCTCGGCCTGTCGGTCGGGTTCGTGACCAACCGGATCGGCTCGCTCACCACGCCGCTCGGCGACCTCACCCTGTTCCGGCTTAACCGCATCGTGCGGGAGTGCGCAGCGGCAAGTCGCTGGGGATGAGGATGAAAAGCGCGGGGGGCACGACGGTGCCGAGGCTCAGTGGGCCATTACCGGCTGGCGGGCGCCGCCTAGGCGCTCGTGCAGCTTCTCGAGCGCGAGCCGTTGCCGTCCTTTCACCGTCCCCACCGGCACTCCAATCTTTGCCGCGATCTCGGTTTGTGAGAGATCCTTGAAGAAGCTCAGCTCGATCACCTGACGCTGCTTAGCCGGGAGGACGCGCAGAAGATCCCGGGTGTAGCGCACGTGCTCCTGCTCGGCGAGCCGCTCGTCGGGCCGATCCGGGCCCTGCAGCCGCTCGGCGATCGAGTCATCGAACTCGACGTCCCGCAGTTGCTTGGCGTGTTTGCGCAGTGCGTCGATGGCGCGGTGGCGCACCATCGAAAGCAGCCAGGTCCGGACGGCGGCACGCTGCGGATCGAAACTCGCCGCCGCGCGCCACAGGCCGAGGAACGCGTCCTGGGTCACCTCCTCGGCGACCGTGGCCTGTTTGGTCACGTACAGAGCCAGGCCCAAGGCCTGCGCGCGGTGGCGAGCGTAGAGCTCCTCAAAGGCGTGAACGTTGCCGCGGGCCACCTCACGGACAAGCTGGTGGTCGTCGGCCGCGCTGATCGAGGCAGGTCTCATCTAGTGCATCGTACAGTATTTGTATAGTTACTGTCTAGCTATTGTTCAGATCGGGTAGGCTTCCACCGGATGGCCAGAAGTGGACGACTTCGAATCGGCGAGCTGAGCAGGCGCGTGGGCGAGAGCCCAGAGGTTCTGCGTGCATGGGAGACCCGTTACACGGTGGTCACGCCCGAGCGCACGGCCGGCGGTCTTCGTCTCTATTCGCAGGCGGACGAGCGACGCATCCGCGTCATGCAGCGCCACATCGCCGACGGGCTCTCAGCTTCAGAAGCCGCCCGCCTGGCCAAGCTCGTCGATGACTCCGACAGCCAGCAGGGAGTCCGCCTCAGCGTGGCGGATATCGGCATGGCCCTGGAGCACAGCTTCGATGCTCTCGACGAGCCGAACGCCCAGGCCACGCTGGACCACCTGTTCTCCTCCGTCCGGCTCGAGTTGGCTCTGACGGAGGTGATCCTCCCCTTCCTGCATCAGCTCGGCGAGCGGTGGGCGGCATCCGAGGTGAGCGTCGCCCAGGAACATTTCGCCAGCAATGTCCTCGGCGGACGCCTGCGCGGACTGGCCCGGGGCTGGGGTGCCGGGCTGGGCCCCCTCGCCGTGCTGGCCTGCCCCCCGGGCGAGCGTCACGAACTCGGGCTGCTCTGCTTCGGCCTCGCTCTGCGCGAGCGCGGCTGGCGGATCGCCTATCTGGGGGCCGAGACGCCGATCGTGGAGATCGCCTCAACGCTCGATCAGGTGCCCGCGGTCGTGACCCTGGCGTCGGTCGAGGCGCAGCGCTTCGAGGCGATCGCCGCGGAGATCCGGTCACTGTCCAAGCGAGTCCGAGTCGTTCTCGGCGGCGCCGGGGCATCGACCGGTCTGGCCACCCGGCTCGGAGCCGAGATGCTTGAGGGGGACGTGGTTCAAGCGGCGACCCAGCTCCTGCCCTGACCGGGCGTGGCTGTGCGCTGACAAGATGCCGTGAGCTCGATGCGCCCCGTAGTCGACCCCGCCTTCGTCCAGCAGCGACGCTCCGAGATCGTGCTCGCCGATGTGCGCTGGTACCTCGACGGCCGGTCCGGTGCTGCGGCATACGAGCGGGGGCATCTGCCCGGAGCGGTGTTCGTCGACCTCGAGCGCTGGCTCTCCGGCCGCGCCAGTGCACAGGCCGGCCGTCACCCCCTCCCCGACCCGGTCACGTTTGCCGCGGGGATGTCTGAGCTGGGTATCGCCGACGATGACGTGGTCGTTGCCTATGACGACGAGGGCGGGGTCACAGCGGCTCGCCTGGTCTGGATGCTCCGCGCCATCGGACGCGATGCCGCGCTGCTCGACGGCGGGATCCAGGCCTACAACGGCCCGCTGGAGCAGGGCGCGGTCTCCCGCCCGCGCACCATCTTCACGCCGACGCCGTGGCCGGCCGAGCGGCTGGCCGGGGTTGAAGACGCACTGGACGCCGGCAACGTGGTGATCGATGCGCGAAACCGCGAGCGCTACCGAGGCGAACATGAGCCGGTCGACCCCCAGGCCGGCCACATTCCCGGGGCCTACAACGTGCCCTCCCGCGAGAACCTCGATGCGCGGGGGCGTCTGTTGCCGATCGACGAACTGCGGCGGCGGTTCATCGAGGTCGGCGTCACCGAGGATGCCGACGTCGTGTCGTACTGCGGCTCCGGGGTCACCGCATGCCACAACCTCCTGACGATCGAGCATGCGGGCCTCGGGATTGGGAGGCTCTACCCGGGGTCGTGGTCTCAGTACAGCCAGGGGTCCGAAAGGCTGGTCGTCACCGGCGCCGAGCGGCGGCGGCAGACCGGCGGGTAGTCCCGGGCCACCGGCCTACCTAATCCCGCTGTCGAATCTGATCGTCACCCGGACGAACTGGTGTGCCTGAACGGTGATCGTCTGCGAGGACGCCGTCGGGAACGGAACGCCGTTGGTGGGCACGAGCCGATAGCGCCCGGAACGCAGACGCACCGAGAAGCGTCCGTCAGCTCCGGAGCGCGTGCGGGTGACGAGCGCGTTCGACGGCTCGCGCCGGACGGCGATCGTCGCCTGGTAGGGGCGCTCACAGCTCTGGCCCACGCGCTGCACGGGGCACGTCGGGCCGTAGAGGATGAGGCCACGGACACCGGAGTCCGGGCGCCCGGAGGCGGAGGCCACTGTTCCGCCACCCAGAGCAGCCAGGACCGTGCCGGCGCAGATAGTTCGTGAAACGCGGCGCATCGGGCCATGTTGCGCCATCGGCCGGCTCGGCGCAAGCGGGACAATCCACCCCATGACCGCCGCGGTGCTTCGCGATCACTGTCTCTCGTTTCTCGGCAGCGAGGAGACGTTCCCGTTCGGGCCTGAGACCTCGGTGTTCAAGGTGGCGGGCAGGATCTTCGCACTCTCGCGCCTGACCGAGGCACCGCTCAGGGTCAGTCTCAAATGCGAGCCTGCGCTCGCCGAGCAGCTGCGCAAAGCGCATGCGGCGGTGATTCCCGGCTACCACCTGAACAAACGGCACTGGAACACAGTGATCATCGATGGCTCGCTGACTGAGCAGATGATCCGCGACATGGTCGAAGACTCCTACGACCTGATCGTCAGCAAGCTCTCCCGAGCGCAGCGGCGGTCGCTCGCCCGGCTCACCTCGTAGGCCACGCCACGCCGCGCTACCGCGGCTCGTCGGCCGCCCGCTTCACCAAGCCGGCGTAGATCAGCGCGAGCGCCTCGCTGATCAGCTCCGGCGCGACCGATCCCGGCTCGGTCAGCTCAGCAGAGCGGAGCTGAACGCGACAGACTTCATGATCGCTCCGACGTGCTGCCGCTGTTCCAGGGGCGCCCCGCTCTCGAGCTCGTCGATCGGCCGCTGCTCGAGCCCGGCCGGCAGTGACCATCTTCCGGGCCCCCCCGGGAATCGCGCCGCGGGCCGGTGTCTACAGTTCCTGCGGTGCTGATCGCAACCCACAGCGGCTCGTTTCACGCGGACGAGGTGTTCGCGATCGCGGCGCTCGGTCTGCTCGGAGAACCCGTGGAGATCGTGCGCACGCGTGACGCCGCGGCACTCGCCGAGGCCGATCTGCGCATCGATGTCGGGTTTCGCGAAGACGCGACCACAGGGGACTTCGACCATCATCAGCGAGAGTTCGACAGCGCGCGGGACAACGGCGTGCGTTACGCCGCCTTCGGTCTCGTATGGCGTGCGTTCGGTGCGCGGGTCTGCGACGGTGACGAGGACGTTGCCGACGCCGTCGACCGGACCCTCGTTCAGGCCGTCGACGCCAACGACACCGGCCAGCAGACGACGCAGTCACTGATCGATGGCGTGCACCCGCTGAGCGTCAACGCGATCATCGGCGGATTCAATGCGCGCTGGGATGAAACCCTCACCCCCGAACAGGAACGTGATCGCTTCGACTCGGCCGTCGAGCTCGCCCGGGGGATTCTCTCGCGCGAGATCGCCTCGGCAGCCTCCAGCCGCCGCTCGCAACGCATCGTGCGTGAGGCCATCGCCGCGGCGCCAGACCCACGCGTCATCGAGCTACCGGTCAACGCGCCGTGGAAGCAGGTTTTGGTGCCCGAGGCGCCTGACGCCCTGTTCGTGATCTACCCCAAGCGCCAGGGCTTCGGCCTCGAGTCGGTGCCGCGTGAACTGGGCTCGTTCGAGAACCGGCGCTATCTGCCGGCGGCATGGGGCGGGCTGGAAGGCGCCGACCTCGTCACGGCCACCGGTGTCAAGGATGCGCTCTTCTGTCACGCCAAGCGGTTCCTTGCCGTGGCCAGCTCCCGTGCAGGTATCGAGCGGCTGGCGGGACTCGCCCTTGCCGAATCCTGAGGCCCGCGTGCCGGCGAGGAGTGCCGGGGCCGGCAACGGTGGCGCAAACGCCTGGAACTTGGCGTAACGTCTGACGCAGTTTCCGCGCGGAGATCAGGGAGATGAAGGATGGGTTGGGGTCGCTGTTCACGCTCCGCTGGGGCATCGCAGCATTTGGGCTTAGTCATCGCGGTGTTGACGATGGCGATCGGTGCGCTGGGCTCAGCCGCGAGCGCCGCCGCCCGGCGGCCGGCGACCGACGCGCAGCCGCTGACGCGCTACTCGTTGGCCAACGGGTGCTACGCGCTCCGCTCTGCGACCGACGGCAATCCGCTCGCCTCAGCGGATGGGCCGTTTCGTCTGCAGGCGGCCGCGCTCGGCATCTACCTGCTCTACGGGCCCCGCGGAAACTATCTCGCCGCCTCAGGGGCGGGTGCCCTCCGCAGCCAGAGCGCGCCGAGCGGGGCGACGGAGTGGAGGGTGGACAGCAGTCCGGGTCAGGGATTCTCGATCACCAACCTGGCGACCGGGACGCGGCTCCCGGTCGCGTTCGGCGCGACGAGCGGCTGCGCGAGCTATCCGGAGGCCGGTGTCAATGCGACCGGCTTCTCACCCAGCGGCCCCAGTCCGGAGGCCGCCGTCCTGGGCACGGTTGAGGGGCATGCGCACGTGACGGCGTTCGAGTTCCTGGGTGGCGACTGGCATTGCGGGCGGCCGTGGAGCCCGTTTGGTGTGGCCGACGCGCTGCCTGCCAGTTGCGCGCCCTACGAGCAGGGAGTCAACGGTGCCTTCCAGATCGTTCCTCGATTTCGGTGGCCTCTCGCGCCCGAGCGACTTCCACGGGTGGCCGACCTTCCATGGCTGGCCGAGCCCCACCGCGCTGGCCGAGGAGGGGGACTACTACACCGGGATCGAGCGGGCCTGGAAGGCGGGTCTGCGGGTGATGGTGACCCAGCTGGTCGACAACGAGGCGCTCTGTTCGCTGATGAGCACCAAGCACAACCCCTGCAACGACATGGCCGCGGTGCGGATTCAGAGCCGCGACCTCTACGCGCTCCAGGACTACATCGACGCGCAGTCCGGCGGTCCGGGGCTGGGTTGGTTCAGGGTGGTCACGGACCCGTTTCAGGCTCGGCAGGTGATCAACCAGGGCAAGCTGGCGGTGATCGAGGGCATCGAGGTCTCCCGGATCTTCGGCTGCGGGGAGGTCAGCGACGTCCCGCAATGCAACGACGCCCAGATCGATGCGGGGCTCAAGGAGGTCCATTCCCTCGGTGTCCGCACCTTCTTCCCGGTGCACGAGTTCGACAACGCCTTCGGCGGTACGAAGATGATCGCCGGCAGCACCGGCGCGATCGTCAACCTCGGCAACCGGGACGAGACGGGCAGCTTCTGGACGCTGCAGCCGTGCCCGGCTCAGATGCAGGACGCCGAGCAGTTCACCGTTCCCCCCGGCGGTCCGCTCGCGCAACTCCTCAACGGTCCACTGTCCTCGCTTCTGCACGGAAACCCCCTACCGGTGTACGCGACGGGACCGCAGTGCAACACGCATGGACTGACCGACCTGGGCGCCCACGTGATCAAGCAGATGATCGCCGAGCATTTCGTGATCCAGACCGACCACATGGACAGCAAGACGGCCTCGGCCGCGATCGCGATCGCCGCGGCCAATCACTACTCGGGCGTCGTCTCGGCCCATTGCTGTTCATCGCCACAGCTGTTCCAACGGATCTACAGCACTGGAGGCATCGTCAATCCGCCCGTCGAGCCGGCGGCAGCGTTTGCGGCCAGTTGGAAAGCCGACAAGGCGGTGCGGGATCCGCGATACCACTTCGGCTTCGGCTGGGGATCGGATGAGAACGGCCTCGGCGGCCAACCCGGACCGGCGGTGCCGAAGATCACCTACCCGTTCAAGTCCTATGACGGAAGCGTCACGTTCACGCGCGAGCAATGGGGTCAGCGGACGTTCGACCTGAACACGGACGGCCTTGCCAACTACGGCATGTACGCCGACTGGCTCAACGACCTCCAACTCGTCGGCGGACGGCCGCTCATGGACGACATGTTCCAGGGCGCGGAGGCCTACCTCCAGATGTGGGAGCGCGCCGACGGAGTTCCGCCCCTGAGCTGCCGGGCGGCGCACGAGCAGTTCACCAGCCACGGTCTCGGGCAAGCACTCCGCCTCGGCGATAGCACCCAGACCGCGCTCTACCGCGCGGGACAACCGCTGTCGCGGTCGGGTCGCTCGTATCGATATTGCGTCGGTTCGCACGCGACCAGTGCGCAGTTGCGGTCCGTTTTCGATGCTCGCGGCCGGGTCGCGATGATCGCGAGCACCGCCTCCGGGGACGGCGCCGGGGGTATCGGCGCCGGCGCCTTCAGCCGTCGCTTGGCCGGCCGGGCCCATCGATTGATTCCCGGCGTGTGGGTCGGGCGTCGCCTCGGCGGGGGCGCGCGCTACGTCTATGGAGTCCGCGGCGGGCGTGTCAGCTACACGGCGGTCGCGACGGCGGCCGCGCTACGCAGCGCAACCGGCCTGCGCTCGGACCTCCGGGCCGCCGGCGTGTGAGCCCGAGTGCGGCGGCCGCTACGCGGGGCGGCACTCAACCCCCACGGCCGCTCACCGCTCAACCCCACAGTCGCTCGCGTAACCCAGACGCGCGCGTGACCGGCCGCGCCACTGCCGCCCTCACCGTCTCCTCGGTGCCCACCAGAATCAGACACTGACGCGCACGGGTGACCGCGGTGTAGAGCAGTTCCCGGGTGAGGATCGGCGAGTCGGCCGGTGGCAGCAGCACGGCCGCGGTGGCGTACTGCGAGCCCTGGCTCTTATGGATCGTCATCGCGTAGACGGTCTCGACGGCGCCGAGGCGCAACGGACTGAAGCTGAGCAGACGCTCGCCGCGCTCGAACATCGCCAGCGCGTGGTCGGGGTCGCTCTGCACGATCACGCCGGTGTCGCCGTTGTAGAGCCCGAGCTCGTAGTCGTTCTCGGTCACCAGCAGCGGGCGGCCGACGTAGTCGCGCTGCTCCAGGTCGAGATCCTCGACCGCCTCGCTCAGCCACGCCTGCTGGCGTGAGCCCCAGGTGCTCACGCCAAACGGTCCGCGGCGGTGCGCGCACAGCAGTCTGAACTCGGCCAGCGCGCGCAGGGCATCCGTCGCCGCTCCGGCCCGCGCCGCCTCGATCACCGCGCGGCCGGTGGCAATCGTGTGCCGGCGCACGGGCCCAAGGGCCGCCTCACCGTCACCGGATTCGAGATCGACCTGCAGCCATTCGACCTCGGCCTGCTCGCCGCTCAGCACGGCGAGGGCGCGGTCGGCGTCGCCGCTTCGCACCGCATCAGCCAGCTGCGCGATGGCCGCGCCGTAGCGATACACGCGGTCGAGCACAACGATCCCGTCGCCGACGGCGCCGACGGCTCCGGCCGCGGGGGACGGCGCGGGGGGCGCCGCGGGGGCCGGTGCAGGCCCGGGCCCAACGCCGGGCCCGGGGAGCTCCTCGCCGAGCGCCTCAGAGAGGGCAGCGCGCGCGGAAATGCCCATTCGCAGTCCGGTGGCGGCGGGCCCGACGATGTCGCCGAGGACGACACCGGCCTCGATCGAGGTCAGCTGACCCGGATCGCCGACGAGGACCAGGCGGGCGTCCGGACGCACCGCCTCCAGCAGCCGCGCCATCTGTGAGAGCGAGATCATCGAGGTTTCGTCGACCACGACCAGATCGTGGGGCAGCCGGTTCTCGCGGTCGTGTCGGAACCGGCTGTGGCTGCCGGGGCGCCACCCCAGTAGCCGGTGAAGCGTGGACGCCCGCAGGCTCAGCAGTAGCTCCCTGACCTCGGCGGTGGTGTCCAGGCCAGGGGCCTCGTCGTGGACCGCCTCCTGCAGGCGCACCGATGCCTTGCCGGTGGGCGCCGCCAGGGCGATCAGGGGCGCCCGCAACCCGGCCGCCGCGGCCTGCTCGGCCTGGAGCGCCACGATCCGCGCCACCGTGGTCGTTTTGCCCGTGCCCGGGCCGCCACCCACCACGGCCAGCCGCCGCAGCACCGACGACGCCGCGGCGGCGCGCTGGAGCAGATCCGAGTCGCCGGGGAACAGGCGCTGCAGCCCCGCGCGCAACAGGTGAAGATCGATGCCATCGGGAGCGTCCGCGCTTAGCGCCTGGAGGTCGAAGGCCACGTGCCGCTCCTCACGCCAGTAACGATCGAGATACAGCCGGGTGCCGAGGAGCCGCAGCGGCCGCTCGACTTCGCCGGCGTCCTCCCCCGTCGCGATCAGTTCGCTCCGCTCGAGCGCGGCCAGCCACGCCCCTGGTTCCGGCCACGGCAGCGCCGAGAGATCGACGGGCTCGTCGGACTCGACGCTGGCCGTGTCGGCAATCTTGGCCAGGTCCACGAACACGTGGCCGAGGCGCGGCCCGCGCACCGCCAACGCGGCCGCGAGCATCACCGACTCGGCGCCCTCACCTCCGGCCTCCGCCAGCCGCTGGGCCACGTGCACGTCGGCCGCCGAGAGCACCCGCGCGGCGTTGAACTCACGCAGGAGCCCGGGTGCCCGTGCCGCGACCCGCACATCGAACGGGTCGGTGTTGACAGCAGTCGCGTTCACCCCGTCTGACCTTGATCGAGCACATCGCTGAGCGCGCTGACCAGCGCACCGGGCGGCCGCCAGGAGAACACGCCGCAGGGCGACCCGTCGAGAACCGGAGTGTCGGGACCGACCATCCCGCGCACGAACAGGTACAGAACGCCGGCCAGGTGACGATCAGGCGCGTAGTCCGTCACCCGCCAGCGCAGATAGCGGTGCAGCGCGACCGTGTAGAGCAGCGCCTGCAGGCTGTAGTGCGCCCGGCTCATCTCCGCCGCCAGGACGGCGGGCTGGTAGTGGCCAAGCAGGAGCTCTTCGCCGATCGGACCGAGCCAGTTGGTCTTGTAGTCGGCGATCGCGAACCGTGGCCCAGCCAGGCGAATGACCACGTCGATGCTGCCGGTGAGAAAGCCACGCAGGCTCGAGCGCAGCGCCGGGTCCTCGAGCCGGTCCGCGTACCCGGCCAGTGGATCGCTCTCCGGGAGGTGTTGGCGCAGGACGGCGGCAATCGCGGACAGGGTCAGCCGGCCGGCCGGATCGTCGCCGCCCACGAGCGGGAGCTCGAAGCTCAGCTCATCCAGTCGCTCGGAGCGGGCCACGTCACACAGACGCAGGTTCGCAGCCACGCTCTCGCCCAGCGGCGTCCGGATCACGGCCGCCAGCCCGGCGATCAGCTCGCCCTCGTCCCCCAGTTCAAGCCGGCGCCACTTCTGCGCGAGCGTGATCTGCTCGGCGAGGGCGCCATCGAGGTCCTCGGCCGCGAAATCGGTCGCCTCGAGCACACGGTGGGCGAAGGTCCCGAACTGCAATCCCACCGGGGCGCCAGCCAGGCGCGAGGGCGCGTGCAGGCCGGTCGGCGAGGACTGCAGCGAAGGTTCGAGGACGGGTGTCGGCGCCTCGGGCTCATCGATGAGGATCGACTCCTCGGGCTCACTGCTCACGATCTCCTCGTGGGCCGCTGCCGTGATGTCGCTGTAGGAGGTGCGCCGCCAGCGCAGGTCGAGCCGACGGTCAAAGCGCGCCGCCAGCAGGTTGGTGGGGGCGGCGAGCGACGGGCTCCATGCGCTCAACAGGCCGAGTCTGGAGCGACTGACGCTGACGCACCCGGGGGCCTCGGCGCTCAGCGCCTCCAGACGCTGGCACACAGCTTCGTCGACCGGAATCGACTTTCCACCGTCGGGGGCGACGTTGCCCTTCTCGTCCTTGGCGAACAGCAGCCGGCCCAGGGGTGAGTGCTGGCTGTCCCACGCGCTGGCCCACCAGATCACCGCCTGATGCTTGGCCCGGGTGAGCGCAACGTAGAGCAGGCGCAGGTCCTCGCCGCGCTCTTCGATGTGATGCTGGCGGCTGTGAGCGTCGAAACCGGGACCCTCGAGCCCGACGTCGATCGTCCGCTTGTCGCCGAGGGCGGGATCGTGGAAGAAGACCGGCTCGCTTTCGGACGGGATCCAACCGGGCGCCCACGGGAACGGGCAGAGGACGATCGGGAACTCAAGCCCCTTGCTGCGGTGGATGGTCAGGATCTGGACCGCCTGCGCATCGGACTCGAGCCTGCGTGTACGTTCCTCCTCACCCTCTTCTTCGGTCGCCGCGATCTGCTGAGCCAGCCAGCCCCGCAGCGCCGTCGGCCCCAGTCGCTCCGCCGCCGCGGCGCGGTGCAGCAGTTGTGCGAGGTGGCGCAGATCGGTCAGCTGACGCTCGCCTTCGAGCACCGCCAGCACGCGCGCCGGCAGGTCCTCGCTGAGCATGATCGTTTCGGTCAGTTCGGCCACGCCGCTTTCCCGCAGAACCCGGTTCCAGCGGTGCAGGCGACGATGCACCTCCTCCCAGGCATCCTCGTCGGCGGTGGCGACAGCGTCCGCACTCCAGCCGATAAACGGGGTCAGCGCCGCCGAGCGGGCGCGAGCCGGGCTGGCCGGGCGGTCGATCGCCTCGAGCAGGCGCAGCCAGGCGCGGGCGGACAGGGTGGCGAACACGCTGCCGGCTCCGTTGATGACCGCCGGCACACGAACCGCCTCCAGGGCCGCGCGAATCAAATCGGCGTGAACGTGCGTGCGGACGAGCACCGCGATGTCGCCGGCGCACAGCGGCTCGCAGCGGGTCAACGCTCCACCCGAGTCGCGGTGCTCGATCTGCGCCGCGCAGGAGAGCAGCCGGACCACCTCGGCCGCAAGGTCCTTGGCCACGTGCTCGCGCGCTGAACCCGACTGCGGGAGTCCGGTGCGGGTCCGCTCGATCGTCGGCTCGTCGCGATGCACGACCCGCACTCGTAGCGGGGAGCCGTCCGGAACCCCGATCAGGCGCGCCGCCTGATGGGCGGGCGTGGCCGTGACCTGGCGGTAGACGATCTCGGGGTGCCCGAGGCGGGCGTTGTCGAACAGCGCGTCGTAGGCATCCAGCAACGGCTGGTCGCTGCGACGGTTCAGACGCAGCGTCGCACGCGTGCCGGCAGTGGCCGCGGCCAGGAGATAGGCGTAGACGTCGGCACCGCGGAACGCGTAGATCGCCTGCTTGGGATCGGCGATCAGGACCAGCGTCACCCCTGCGCAGACGAACGCGCGGTGGAGGATCTGCCACTGGATGGGGTCGGTGTCCTGGAACTCGTCGACCAGGACGACGTGGTAGCGCCCGCGCAGCCGCTCCGCCGCGGCGGGGCCGCTCGGCCCTTTGAGCGTGTCGTTGAGGCGGGTGAGCAGATCGTCGTAGGTCATGATCGCCATCTGCCGCTTGCGTCGCTCTAGCTCCTCTCGCACCGCGACGGCCAGCCGGCAGCGCATCGCGGCCACCGAATCCGGGGGCGCGTCCTTCGGTTCCAGCTCGTCCCCGGGGTTCTCAACCGCCGCGCGAGCGATCTTCAGCGCCTCGGCACGGTGAAACGGCGCACCGCCGTGCTTCTGGAAGCGCCGGACGTAGAGGTCGTCGAGCACCTCCTCGACCAGGTGCGAGACGTCTTCGACAAATTCCGTCTCCGGCTCCAGATCGCCGATCGTCCCGAGCTCGGCGAGCACTTCCTGACAGAAGCCGTGGGTGGTGGCGATGGTGGCCGCGTCGAAGTTGGCGATGGCGCGCAGGAGGCGATCACGCCGTTGCTCGATCTCCGGTTGCGTTCCGGTAGCCAGCAGCGCGACGATCTCATCGGCACCGGGGTCGTGGGCTCCGCCCAGGATCCGCGTCAGACGCTCCTCGGTGTCGACCAGCCGCTCGCGCACACGGTCCCGCAGCTCGCCCGTGGCCATCCGTGTGAACGTGATCAGCAGGATCCGTTCGAGCGGCATCCCCTCGGCCACGTAGCGCGCGGTGAGGGCGGCGATCGTGTAGGTCTTCCCCGTGCCGGCGCTGGCCTCGAGCACGGTCACCCCGGAGGGCAACGGCCCGCGCAGATCAAACTCCTGCGGTGTCGTGCTCGGGCGCGTGGCCGTCATCGGTCGTGCAGCCCCTCCCGGGCCAGCAGTTCATCCCACAGCCGCCGCGCGTAGCGACCGAAACGGCTGCGCTCGTCCGTCCAGCCGTCTCCCTGCTCGTCGGCACGCGGTGGCGCGATCAGCTGGGCGAAGGCGACCGGTCTGCCGTAGACCAACACGTGCTCAGGCTCACGATCCTCCTTATCGAAGCGAAACTCGCTCTCCCACGCCTTGGTCGCCGCCGCTTCCGCGTCGCTCCCGTCGCTGGCGGCGTGCGCGTAGGCGGCCGAGGACTGGCAGGCGATCGGCAGTACCTCGCGCATGCCGCGGTCGTAGAGCTCGATCAGGGCGCCGAGGTGGTGCAGCGCCAGCGCTCCACGCTCCGCCGGGGCCGCATGCAGAGGCGGGATGTGCGCCACAGTGACCGCTGTGGCCCGGTAGGCCTCCGCGCGAGCGCGTCCGATCACCGCCGACTCAAAGCTGCGTTCCGGCCGGGTCGCGCTCAGCGCCAGCAGCCTGACCCAGGCCGCGATCCGGTCCTTGGGCCTGACCTTCGAATACGAGGCGCGCCGGATCGTTTCTCCGTACACGCCCGGAACCGTGCCAGCCAGAACCCTGCCGTCGGGCAGGCGGAGGTTGACGTCAAGCGAGACCGAGGGGCCGCTCCCGTGCTGCTGCGCCTCGGCGGCGATCTGCGTCACGATCGGGCCCACCCGGGCGATGATCGGATCCGCGAGCTTCCCCGGCGGCAGCGAGCCGCGGGCCAGCTCGGCGCGGACGCAGGCAGCGAGCTCGGCCCCGGCGAGCAGCCCCTCCAGCAAACGCTGCCCGACGCCCCAGGCCTGGAGACCGTCGAGCTCGACCGGCAGCGCATCCTGCACCTCGTCGAGCGACTCCCGGACGCTGATCCCCAGCCGCTGGCGCAGGAACGCGCGGACCGGGTGCTCGACGAAACGCGCCAGGCTGTCCAGCTCGATCACGCCGGCCGAGACCGGCGGCAGCGGCGTGGTCAGAAACGGCGGCCGGCTCTGACGGGGACCCGTGAGCGCCTGAGCCCCGCCGAGGGCAACCTGATCAAAGCTCCACGGCTGGTCGGGCGTCAGCGCGCCACTGATGAAGTTGCGCGGATCGAACGGCTGCAGCGGATGGCGGATCTGAACCTGCTCACGCGGGGAGGTGGTTTCGCCGCGCACGGTGCGCTCGACGACGTCCAGGAGCTCGGCCACGGGAATCGCCGGCGGGCGGGTGAGGTTGGTGCGCTCATCGTTGCCGGTGTAGGTGATGATCAGGCGCTCGGTCGCCGCCAGCACCGCGTCGAGCAGCAGCTGTCGGTCTTCGGCGCGCGGATCGCGGTCGCCGACGTGCGGATCCTCCAGTAGCAGGTCGTCGCCGTCGCGTGGGGCCCGGCGCGGAAATTCGCCGTCGTCGAGCCCGAGGACGCACACCACCCGGTGCGGAACCGAGCGCATCGGCACGAGCGTGCACACGGTCAGATGTCCGGTGCGGAAGTTCGCTCGGGTGGGGCGCCCACGCAGCCGATCGGCCAGTAGCGCCCTGATATCGGCGAGTTCCAGCGTGAGCGGCGTCTCCGTCTCCGGCGCGCTCATTGCAATGTCGTCGAGGACGCGCTGGAGCTCGGCGCGCTGCCACGAATCTCGCTCCCGGGTGGCGGTCAGCGCGTCGGCCGCGGTGCCGATCACGGCCGCCCATTCCGCGACCGTCTGAGGCGCGGTCAGCAGACCGACCACGTGATGCACGCGATCGACGAATTCCGCCAGCCTCCCCGCCAGATCGATCGCCCCGCTCTCGACATCGTCGAGCGGCAGGACCGCGCCGACCATCCGGCGATCCTCCTCGGTCATGGCCACGCCCAGCAGGATCCGGTCGAGCCCGGCACGCCATGTGTTGGCGGCCACGACATCGAGTCTGAATGGCGCTCGATGTTCCTCGTCGAGCCCCCAGCGGATCCCGCTGGCGACCACCCACTCCTGCATCCGGGCCACGTCATCGTCGTCAAAGCGAAAGCGCCGTCGCACCGGCTCGCGATCGGCCAGATCGAGCAGTTGCGACGCCGTGATCCGCTCGTCGGCCAAGTCCAGCAGGAGTGAGACAACGCCGAGAACGGGATTGGTCTGGCGCAGGCTGCGGTCGGCGAGGCGGACCCTGAGATCCGGCAGGCGCTTGTGCTGATCGCCCGACGGCTCCTCGTCAGTGTCGATCCGGCCAGCGCCGAAGGCAGCCTGAATCAGGGGGGCCACGGTCTCGATGTCCGGGCACATGACGATCACGTCGCGCGGCTCGAGCGTCGGGTCCCGCTCCAGCATGTGCAGGATCGCGTCACGAATCACCTCGACCTGACGCGCGCGGCCGTGGCAGGCGTGAACCTGCACGCTGTCGTCCGCCGGGTCCAGTGCCGGACGCAGATCGGGTTGGTCCGGGAGCGGTGGCCCGGGTGGGGCCTGGTCGCCCCGGATGTCGGCCTGAAGGCGCTGCAGCAGCGTCGCCGCCGGAGCGTCAATCGGATGATGGTGATCCTGGTACTCGTCGCCTGAGCCCAGCACGAGCTGGAGCTCACGCGAGTCCTTACCCCACGAGCCGAGCAGTCGGTTGGTCGCTGTCGACGCCGTGTCGTCATCACGGCGACGCTTGATCGGCGGTGCCTGCCGGGCCCGCTCGGCGACCTGCTGCCACAGTGCCGGCGAGGGATGCAGAACGAACAGGTGCACGTCGCGAGCCCGTGCCAGTGCGGTCAGGACCTGCATGTAGCTGGCCGGGAGGCGGGTCAAGCCGAACAATGCGATCCGGTCGGGGAGCTCGACGAGACCCGGCTCGTCGATCAGCCGGGCGCTCGCGCGGTCCAGGCGCTCGGCGGGGCTCGGGGTGCCGACGTGCTGGCGCAGCCGGCGCCAGAGCTCGGCCTGCCAGCTCGCGCCGGTGTCCTCGCCCACGGCCCATGCCTGGACCATCCGCGGCCGGCGCACCGCGTAGTGGCCATAGAGGTCGGCGACGTGGCGCACGGTGGCGAAGCGGCGAGTCTGCTCGGGGATCTCGGCACCCGGATCGGGACCGCCCAGGTGGCCGGCGAGCTCGGCCAGCCACGGCTCGCTCAGTGAGTCGTCAACCGTCTGCAGCAGCGGCCAGACCAGCCGCTCTGGAGCCCATGGGTCGTCATCCGGATCCACCCCCGAGGCGGTGGCCAGGACTCTGCCGATGAGGCGGCCCGGAAACGGGAACTCGATGTTGGCGCAGACCCCGTCGTGGCGGCCTTCGCTCGTACCCAGATGGGTGGACATGCGCTGGGTGAGCCAGCGCTCCATCCCGCGCGTCGGGACCGCGACCACCTCTGCGGCGAAGGGGTCCGCGAGCGGGAGTTTCAAGGTGGCGGCGAGCGCTCCGGCCAGAGCGTCGGCGCGTTCGGCGCGGTGAACGTGAAGCAATGCGGTGCTAACGCGGCGCCTTCGCGCCGTCCTGCGCGGCCTCCGTGCGCTCCTGCGCCGCCTCCGCGCGTTCGCGCACCTGGGGCGTCTGGTTCACCCGTGCCGGTTTGCCCAGCAGCTGCGACATGCCGTCTTCGATGCCGGCGCAGAGGATCCCGATGTCCGCCGCGGAGTCAAGGTCTCCGGTGACGCCGAAGTTGATCCCGCCGTCGTAGGAGAAGATGGCCACGCCGATCCGAACCTGCCCGCCGAGGGGCACGAACGGGAACGCCTCGAGCATCCGGCGACCGGCGAGGTACAGCGGGTGCTGCGGGCCGGGGACGTTGGTGGTCACCGTGTTGACACTGTTCTGGGGCAGCCGCGTGGCCACCCGGCCGCCCAGCGCCAGTAGCACCCCGGGGGCAAAGCCGCCCAGTGCGGTGAGCCGTTCCGCCGCCACCGCCTGACCTGAGCTCTTGAGGTCCTGCATCTGCTCATGAATCGCGCCGAGACGCTCGCCCGGGTCCGCGAGCGCCACCGGCAGCTCCGCGAACATCGCCGACACCTTGTTGTTGTACGTACCCCGCTCGCTTTCGGCCCGCACCGACACCGGGACCATCGTCCGGATCACCCGGCCCTCGACGTCCTCGCCGCGGCTCAGCAGCAGCTCCCGGAAACCGTTGGTGATCGCCGCCAGGACGACGTCGTTGACGGTGCCGCCGTGGCGGCCCCGGATCTCCTTGACGTCGGCCAGGCGGGCGCGCGCCCAATCCCACGTCCGGTGCGGCCCGATCGGCCCGTTCAGCGAGCTCGGGTTGGGGGTCAGCAGGTTGCGCATATTGACCAGGCCGCGCGCCGCCCCAGCCGCCTGCACCGCCACCTTCCGCGGCCCTCGCACGGCCGCCAGCACCGTGCGCGCGGCCTCGTAGGGGCTCGCCGCCCGGAGCGCCAGTGAGTGCGTCATCAGGCTGGTGGCGCTCGGCTCGGGCGATGGCTCCCAGTGGTCTGGATCGGGTGGTGCGGGGTCGCGTTCGTCATCCAGGATCACGCTCAGCAAGTCGGTGGCCGAAACGCCGTCGACCATGCAATGGTGGGTCTTCGAGATCAGCGCCCAGCCGCCGTCCTCAAGCCCTTCGGCCACCCACAGCTCCCACAGCGGCTTGTTGCGATCAAGCTGCTGCGACATCACGCGGCCGACGAGGTTGCGCAGCTCCTGGACTCCACCGGGAGCCGGCAGCGCGGTGCGCCGCACGTGGTAGTCGAGGCTGAAATGCGGATCATCGACCCACGTCGGGCGGCCCAGCGCCAGGGGTACGAAACGCACCTTCTGGCGGTAGCGCGGAACCAGCGGGAGGCTCGCCGCCACCGCCCGCTTGACCTCGTCGGAACCCGGGGCCGGTCCCTCGAACAGCCCCACCGAGCCGATGTGCATATGCGTCACCGCATCCTCGATGTGAAGGAACGACGCGTCAAGCGGGCTCATCGTCTCCATGAGGCTCTCCTCCTCTGCTCTGCGGCTGGACCGGCTTCAGACAAACGTAGCGCGCGAACGAACCGGTGAGCAAAGTTTCCTCTCCCCCAGCCCGTGCAGATGCGTTAAGCTCGCCCGCGCGGCTCGTCGTCCCAGTGCGGGCTGGGACCCGCGGCGGGAGGTGTAGATGGCGACTCACGGTTCATCAGCACGGTCGAGATGGCTGGCGAAGCTCTTGGCCGTGGGCGCGGTCATCGCGTTCGGCGGACTTCTGACGGGGTCCGCTTTCGCGGCCAACCCTCCGCAGCCCAACTCGCAGACCCAGCCGTTGGCCGACGGCTGCCAGCGCAACGTGACCGGTCTGCTGTCGTTCACCTCGCCGGAGTGGGTCTATGTCTACAAGGACCCGTCCGTCCGATTTGCCCACGGAATCGCGACGCACACTCACACGGCCGGTGGTGATCTGCCCCAGGGCCACGACTTCTACGACCTCAACTCCAACCTCACGGTGGACACGGCTTACAACTACCTGCTCTCCACTGCCAACTTCACCGGCGACACGACGGCCGAGGACTACGGACGGCTGCACCTCGAGTGGGAGACCGGGAGCGTTCCGCGCTACGTGTGGCCGACGGAGGGTGACTCGGTCAGCACGTGGGGCTCCTGGATCTGGGACTGCGGCCATTGGGGGCCGAGCCCCGGCGTCACCAACCCAGACCTCTTCCTTCCCGGTCAGGGCCAGGCTCAATGCGCGCAGACCAGCTGCCCCGGTGAACGCACCGAGTTTCATCCGATGCGGGCGCTGGTCGTCCAGCGCGCCAACCCCTCAGTGTCGAGCTCGACTCAGACGGAGACCGACGTCTACATCTCGACCGACGGAACGATTGCCCACGCCGAGGCTCAGTGCGCGCTCGCCCACCCCGCACCGAGTCCGGACACCTACGGGGTCGACTACACCGCCTGCGTCCAGGATCCCGCTCAGCGATATCAGCAGGTCAACGATCGCAATTACACGTTCTTTGTCCCGGCGCCCCCCAAGCCGGCTCCGAACGCGAAACTCGTATACCGGGTCGTCGACCAAGGGGTCGGAACGAACTCGCCGGCGCCGCTCGTACAGACCCAGCCGACGGGCGTCCAGGTCACGGTCCCGTTCAAGAATTTCGGTGTCAACGGGACGCGACAGGTGTTTGGCAAGTCCTTCTTCGTGGGGTGGAGCGTCGACCCCACCCCGCCGACCCATCTGCAGGCCCATTTCACCAGCATCACCGTCGTGCATTCGATGGATCCCCCAAGCGACTTGTCTGCCAACACCGACGATCCGGGGGCTGAATGGAACCTCTACACCGACCTCAACGGCAACTGGGGCGTCGTCAACGACTGGGCGCCCGGCCTGGGGTTCCTGCTCGACGGCACGACGCTGTCGGTCAACAAGACAATTGACTTCTACGTGCCCGCAGGAAAGGGCGTGCGGCTATTCATCCACGGGCGCGAATGTGACCTCCCGAAGGTTCAGCCGTGCCCGGCGAATCCCGGTGAGGTAGCGGCCGACAACGAGGTGCCAGGTGAGATCCTCGATCAGTTCCCGTCGGCGTCGGCGGCGATCGGCACCCACACGTCGACCGCCGACTCCGGCAACTACAGCTTCACCTATTCGATCACGCCGGCGCCCTGAGTCCCGCCCGGTTGACTCTGCCCCGTCAGCCCTAATCCGGGATCAGGCTGGCCAGTTGCGGATGCTTTGCCGCATAGCGCCGCAGCGCCCGGTTCACCGCATCGGTCGCCCTGACCGCCGCCCCAGCCGCAGCCTGCTGGGCGGCGCGGCCCCTTCCCGCCGCGAGTGCGGCGCCCAGTGCTGAGCGCATCGTGTCCCGCAAGGCGGCGAGGTTGACGTCGGTGGGGCGAAGCCCCGCGACACGCGGCACGAAGGAGGCGAGCGCCGCGGCGTTGCTCAAGTGTGTCGCGTGGCCGAGCGCGGCGGCGGCCGCACTCCCACGCAGCGCTCCTGAGGCGCGGGCGATCTCGATGTAGGCGACGACGTCCGGCGGGAGCGCCCGCGGCGCCCCCCCGGAGCCGGACTGAGCGACCGAGGCCGAGCCACCGCCACCGCCACCGCCACCGCTGTGCGATGAATGATCCGATCCGCAGGCGGCTGGGGCCAGGCTGCTGAGCACGACACAGAGGACCGCGGCCCGCATCGCGCGTAATCTATCCCCCCTCGGCCGGGGGTGCCCCAGCTCGGTGATTATCCGGGACTCGGGATCGTCTGCCCAAGCGTGCCGTCAACCACGAAGTTCCGGTGGCCGGTGGGCGCGATCCCGCGATCCAGGAGCGCGTCGAGCGCGCGAAGGCCGGTCTGGATCACGAGTTGGGTGGAGCTGCCCTCACCGCCGTGGCCGGCGAACGGCGAGTCGTGCGCAATCGGGAGCAGGCCGTCGAGCGTCGAGCCCGATTCGGTTCCCGGCGTCTTGGTCGCGACTGAGTAGAAGTCCGTCGGCACGCCGGCGAGTGTCAGCGCAGTGACCATCTCGGGGCTCTGGTCGTAGGGAACGGTGCCGTCGGCAAGGCCGTGCACCACCACCACACCCTTGATGGCGGCCGCGGCGATCTGGCTGGCGTGGGTGACGACGGTGAGCGCCTCATAGGCCGCGGGCTGCTGGACGAACGTGCCGCCGGTCTCCTGCTCGATCTCCGCCTTCGCCTGGACCCCGGTCGCGTTCCCTGCCTGGGCGACGAGCGTCGCCTCAAGGTACGTCTCAATCACGTTGGTGACGCCCTCGATGTCAAACCAGTAGTCGAACAGTCGCCGTCCACCGGGTCGTCGGGCGCCGGCGGCAGCCATCAGCCCGGACGTGTTGCCGCCCATGCTGACGCCGTAGTCCACGATCGTCTTGCTACGCAGCGACGGACACGCCTGAAGGAAGGCCTGCGCGGCGGCGATCCCCGCCTGGGCCCCCTCGCGGACCCGCCAGCCGTATGTCGTGTCGCCGTTCGGGCCGAGAATCTGCTCGCCCGGGTAGTACATGGCCACGCCGATGACGCCGTCGCGCTGCGCAACCCGGGCCATCTGCCCAAACCACTGGATCGGCGACGCGGTGTGGCCGTGGGAGAAGATCACGAGCCCGCGCGGGTGTCCAGTCGGGGCGACGTAGTAGCCAGGATCGGGAGACCCGCCAACGTTGATGGACATCGCCTGCGGCGTCGTGGCGTTGCTGGTGCAACTGAGCGCCGCCGCCGCCGCGCCCGGCAGGGCGAGCAGCACCAGCACCACGGCCGCGGGCACGCAGCCCCGTACCGCTCCCGTCCACCGCAGCTCCCGTCCCATGGAAGCCATCATTCCACATTCCGGTGCGTGGCGCTAGCCGGCGGAGGAGACGAAGCGCTTGACGACGTCCGCGACCGCCGCCGGATCCTCGAGTTGCGGATAGTGGCCGAGCTCCGACAGGCGGGTGAGCGGCGCGGCTGGCCTCAGTTCCAGCACGGCCTGGAGCACCGCCTCCGTGCAGACCGGATCCTGGCCGGCCCAGGCCAGCTCGAGCCGGCCGGGCCAGTCTCGCAGCGCCCCGTGCCAGCGCTGCGGCGTACCTCACGCGCTCATGCAGGTAGTAGGTCAGGCGGTCGAGGATTCGGTGCCCGTCGTGGTAGGCGAGCAGCGCCCATTGGTCGGCCGCCTCCTCGCGCGCTCAGGGGATGCCCGGCCGGAGAAGATCCGCGCGAACTGGGCCCGGAAGGTCCGCTCGTTGCTCAGCCGCGCGACCAGCGGGCCGAGGCGGCTGCGCAGCAGCTTCTGCGAGATCGTCAGGCTGGCCTGCTCGATCACCATGCTCCCGTTGAACAGGAGCACGCCGGCGAGCTTGAACGGCAAGCCGCCCTTCCAGGTCGCGCGCCAGGAGCTCGGTGGCCACCGAGGTACCCATGTCGTGGGCCACGAGCACGATCGGCTGATCGCCGTGGCGGGCGGCGATCTGCTTCGGCCAGGTCAGCCTGGGCGAGCAGCGAGTAGCACGTGCCGCTTCGGCTTGTCCGAGAGGCCGAAGCCGAGGAAGTCGAAGCTCGTGAGTCGCTGGTCGGGCAAGCCCGCGAACAGGTAGCGCCAGTCGTACGAGCTCGATGGGTAGCCGTGCAGCAGCAGCACCGCCGCTGCCCGCTGCCGGCCTGTTCCCTGATGAAGATCCCCTGGCCATCGTGATCGATCAGCCCACCGGTCGCTCCGCCAGGCCTGTACCCGCTGCGTCAGCCGGGCGCCGCCGCACGGGCCATGTCAGACCGCGACCGACGTCGTCGCAGGCGTATCAGCCGCGAGTCCGCCCGGCCGCCTCGCGATGCCCGTGGATGGCCAGGTATTCCGGGTCGGTGGTCATCGCGATGAACGCGCTGCGCGGGATACTCCACCGCCAGCACGAGATCCCACTCGCCGTTGTCCGACCACGGCTCCTGATCCTCAGATGGCGGCCAGGCGCTCGAACTGCGCTCTGGCGTTGGGTTCGATCGCTCATCGTCTTCCTCTGCGGACGCGTCGGCAGGATCAGGGGCGGCCGCGGCGATCTGGCGGAAGTTGAAGTCGCGGGCCAGGTTCCCGAGGCCGGGCGCGTTCTCGCGCACCGTCGGGCGCGGGTCAGGGCGACCGTCGGTCTTCGGATTGAGCCGCTGGCCGCCGAGGAAGTCATCCTCGATGAACTTGGCGAACGCATCGAAGCTCAGCTGCTGGTGATCGATGAAGCCGCTTCCGGGCATAGGGGCTGATCACCAGGCCGGGGACGCGGAAGCCGTATCCGTTGAGGTCGATGACCGGCGGCCGGACGTGGTCGTAGAAGCCGCCCCAGTCGTCCCAGGTGAGGAAGATCGCCGTGCTCTTCCAATCGGGCCCGTGGCTGATCGTGTTGACCAGGTTCGTCACGTAGGCCTGGCCGGAGCGGATCGAGGAGGTCGGGTGCTCGCTCACCGCCCCGCTGGGGATCACCCAGGAGACCGCCGGCAGGTGGCCCGCTCCGGGCCGCGCTGAGGAAGGCGCTGGTGTCGCGCACATTGCCGACCTGATGGTTCTGCTGCACGGTGGTGAAGCCGGGGAGCGGATTCCAGATGCCCGGCGTGCGGGCGATCCTGGTCGACGGAGCTGGCAGAACATCTCGCCGGTCTCGCAGTCGGGCTCGCGGTCCCTTCTTGAGGTAGTAGCCCCAGCTCACCCGGCGGCGGTGGAGCAGGTAGGTCAGGTCGGTCCACGGCGTAGTTCGGCGCGGTGTGCGGCGCCGGCCCGATGTCCGTCGGGCAAGGCGGGAATCTCGATGTTGGACGTGCAGCTGAACGGATCGCCGACCTTCATGCACCGCGCCGACCACTCGGAGACGAGGAACAGGTGCGCCGGCAGGCTCCATGACGCGTTGGGCTCGAACATGTGGTCCTGGAGCACGAAGTTCCTCGGCATAGCTCCAGTAGTTGGGGATCTCGCGCTGGTCGTGATAGCCCATCATGTCGACGCTGAGAGTTGGCGACGCAGTCGATCGGATCGAGGATGTTCTTGCAGGACTGACGCGCGCGCGACGAACCCGTCCATGCGCCCGTTGTTGTAGTCGGTGTTGTAGGCGGCCTGTTCGTGCGGACCGCCGTAGTTGATGTCGCGCGGATCGTGGATACGGGCGCACGCAGCGGTGCCGCAGCGGGTCAGGCACGCATACCGTGGGCACGCCGTGGCGCATCTGGATCCCGTCCGCGCCCGGGTACGTTCCGAAGTAGCTGTCGAACGAGCGGTTCTCCTGCATGATGATCACGACGTGCTTGATCTTGTGGATCCCGGCGGCCGGCCTTCGCCTGGCGCCGCCGCCGGCGACGGTCAAGCTCCAGTCCGACCGTGACGGCCCAGCACCAGTGACGCGCGCGCGTGGAAGTTCATGAGGCCGTGACCGCGCTTTGAGGTTGCGAGGACACGGCCGCTGCGCTGAGCGCTCGGACAGCGAAGGTGTTGGCTGCGCTGTTGAGATCGATCCGGGTCTCGAAGCCTGCGGTGCGGCGACGATGCGCCACCGGGCCCAGCTTCGTCGTGCTCGGACCCCGCGAGGACCTGCCAGCGCGCGACGGTGCGTGGCGCCGTTCCAGCTCGACGTAGACCGAGACCCGGGTCGGCGAGGTGCGCCGCACGACGACGTCTGGGCGCGTCGTCGGCGTAGCGCGTCCAGGGATAGCGGAACACCCGGTAGCTGCCGTCGTCGGTGGGCAGCCGGGCGTCGAACACGAGCTTGCCGCGTGGCCGAGAACTCGGAGAAGAACGGCGTCGAGCCGAAGCCCGACGAACACGTTGCCACCGGGCAGCCGCTGCGCGCTGCCCTCGCTCTGCGCGAGGGTGTTGTTGCCCGGCCGCCGGTGGCTGCTCTTCACCGCTGCTCGTGCGGTGCCCCAGGTCGAGCTTGAGGACCAGCGCGCGCGAGGCCGGCGCCTCGAACGGCGGGCCGGCCTCGTCGTCGAACAGGCTGACCTCGTTCGGCTGCGATCATCTGCGCGTCGTGCTGGAAGTAGAACCGGGCGCCGGGACGCAGGCGGAAGCTGCTCGCCTTGCCGCCCAGGGTCCACAGGATCCGGCCGGTGGTTCGATCGATCAGATACACAGCCGAGGTGTCCCGGGCCGAGATCGAGGACGCGGTTGCCCGGCAGCAGCTGGATCGAATTGAGGTGGTACGCGTCGTAGTCGGCGCTGTTGGCCGGCGGTGGCGTAGGAGTCCGCCAGCGGGATGTGGCCGAACGAGTGCCACTCCCAGACCACCAGGCCGGTGCGGACGTCGACCTCCTGGACCATCGAGTCGAGCAGCCTCGAGAGGGTCCCGGGCGGCTGCCGGCGAGGTGGATCAGCACGGGCGAGTAGCTCGTCAGGAGCGCGTCGCCAGCATGGCGTGAGCGACGAACTCGTGCAGGTCGGTGGTGTAGCCGTTGCCGGCGCTCACCGTTCTGAGCGTCCGGTAGGCCGGGTCGGCGATCACGCCCTCCCCGGTGCCGAAGGCGGAAAAGCGTGACCGGTCCCTGCCACCAGGTCAGCACCTCGTGGCCGGCCGAAACGCTGCGGACGGAAGTTTGTCGCCACCAACGGGGTCGGGGCAGCTGGTGCAAACCACACCAGCCTGCCGCGGCTGTCGAGGATCATCGGCCCGCCCGGGCCGACCGGGTTGATGGAGATCGCGTTGTTGCTCTCGGGATGGACGATCGGAGACGGCAGCGGGGTGAGGAAGATGTCGCCGCTTGTCGTCCCGCCCTGCTTGAGGACCGTGATCTGCGGTGGCAAGCAGGTCAGGCCGGGAGACGAAATGATCGAGCTTGTCCGGCTGCTGGGCCGGGCAGCTTGATCACCGGGGGGATCGTGTCCAGGTGGGCGACGGTGAAGGTGAAGCGTCCTGGGCGCAAAGCCGGTGATGCGCGCGTCGCACGGTGACGCGCTCGCCCTCGGTCAGCGGCTTGCGCAGGACGAAGCTCGCGCCGCGGTGCGCGCTGTACGGCGCGCAGGCGCCGGCGTGGCGGACCGCTCTACGCAGCCGGTCACCGTCACCGCCTTGATGCCCGTCGGCGGCGACACCGAGGATGCTGATCTGTGTGCTCGGCGAGGCGTCCGGGGTGCCAGGAAGCGGGAGAGATCGTCAGCGCGCGCGTCGGGGCTGGCGTCGCCTGCGGTGCGGCGGCGGCCGGTGCCGCAGGGCCGCAGCGCCGCGCAGGCCGCGACGCTGCGACTACGGCGAGCGGCGCTCGTGACCTGATGCCTGACCCCACGACGTCGACCGTAACCGCTCTGTGACGCGCTGTCAAACATGCCGTCACTGAGCTACGATGTGCGCGCGTGAGCGCCTCCGCCCAGCGAACGCGCCAGCGCGAGCAACGCGAGAGCACGCGCCGTGAGATCCTCGAGGTGGCCAACCGGTTTCTGCGCGAGCGGCCGTACCGAGAGCTATCGGTCGAGGTCGTCATGGCGGAGACCGGCCTCACCCGCACCGCCTTCTACCGCCACTTCGACGACGTCACCGACCTTGTGCTGCGGCTGCTCAGCCGAAGTCGCGCAGCGACCTCCATGCCGTGGCCGAGCGCTGGGTCGCGAGCGCCGGCGCCGGCTATCCGGCCGCGGCCCAGCAGGGGCTGGCTGCGGTGGTCGACTTCTTCGTCCGCCACGGACCGCTGCGTCCGTGCCGTCACCGAGGCGGCAGCCAGCGACGAGCGGATCGAGCATGCCTACCGCGCGACGCTGGAGGCGCTGATCGAGATCACCGCCGGCGGGATCGACCACGTCGTCGCGGAGGGTCAGCTCGAGGCGGTCCCGGACTCACGCGCCCTGGCCCGCGCGCTGAACCTGATGAACGAGACCTATCTGCTGCAGGAGTTCGGGCGCGAGCCCTACGGGGATCCGCAGGTCGCGCTGGCCACGCTGGAGACGGTCTGGCTCGGAGTGCTGCGGCCGATCGGATATTCGGAGGACAGCGCGTGACCGCTCGCGCGGTCACGCCGGCTGCTGGGGCTGACGCTGGTCATCGCGGTGGTTTGGCACGTGGGGGCGCTGGCCCGGGCGGATGCCGCGGCGGCGCCGAGTGCCAGCGCGCCCTCCCCGACGGCCGAGTACCAGCGCGCCCTCACGCTGGCCACACAGGCTTACATCTACGGATATCCGCTGCTCGACACCGACCGCGTGTTCAAAACCGCCACGAGTACGAACGTGCCCAACGGTGCCGGCGGCGGCCCGGTCAACCAGTTCAGCCACATCCGCCGCCTCGCCTCCCCGGCGGACAGGACGGTGGTCGCGCCCAACCACGACACCCTCTATTCGATGGCGTGGCTCGACCTCAGGCGTGAGCCGATCGTCATCCACATGCCAGTGGTGCGCGGGCGCTTCACGGTGATGGAGCTGCTGGATCCGTACACCGAGAACTTCGCGTCAATCGGCTCGGTGGGTCATCCGCCCGGCGACTACGCCGTCGTCGCCCCGGGCTGGCACGGGCGACTGCCCCACGGCGTCAAGGTGCTTCGGTCTCCCTACCCGCGCGTGTGGATCATCGGGCGGACCTACATCCGTGACGCCGCCGACACGGTCAACGTCGTGCGGATACAGAACCAGTACTCGTTGACGCCCCTTGATCGCTGGGGAACTCGTTATCTGCCCGCGCGACCTCGGCACGCGGTCAGAACCTCGAAGCAGTTCACGGTCCCGGGCACACAGGCGGGGGAAAACCCGCTCGCCTTCTTCGACGCCCTGGGCGATCAGCTGCGGCGCTTCCCGCCGTCCGCGCGGGACCGGCCGTTGCTGGGGCAGCTGGCCACGATCGGGGTCGGACCGGGCCTGCACCCGAGCACGAATGCGAAGCTCGACGCTGCGGTCCGCCAGGCGCTGCACGACGGCGTGGCCAATGGCGCGGCGCAGGTCACCACGGACATCCGCACCGCGTTCGTGAGCATCGCTCCCAAGCACAACGGCTGGCTCGTCTCACGAACCGGCACCTACGGCACCGACTACGCGACCCGCGCGGTCGTCGACGCGATCGGCCTCGGCGCACCGGTGTCCTCGCTGGCCATCTATCCCTTCACCATCACCGACCTGAACTTCCATCCGCTCACCGGCGCCAGCCGCTACTGGCAGGCCCGCCATCCGAACATCGGCGCCGACGTCAGCTCGTACATGCTCACGGGCAGCGGGACCGCGCTCGACCCGCTCCTGCCCGAGGGCGATGAGGTGAGCTCCCTGGGGCCTCGGATCGAGCGCGTCGTGCTCACCTGCCGTCATCACACCCGTAGCGCTGCAGACTTCGGCGTCCCGATCCTTGTTCATCGCTCTGGCCTGCACGAGTTCGAGGGCACCGACGTTGACGTCGTCGGCTACGACGCTGGGGACGTCCTTCTGCCCGGCGTGCAGGTGCTGCCCTTCGGTCGCATCTGCCCCGACGACGCGGTGCTGAAGATCGACCTCGGACCGGGCGTGCTCGCCTTCGGCGACGGCCTGCTGAACTACTTAGGGCTCGGGCATCCGCCGGATCAGTACATCGGCGATGATCCTGAGGCGATCAAGGCAGACATCGTCGAGGGCCTGGTGCCGTCGCTCGATGAGGACCTCGATGTGCTGCTGTTCGCCCACGGCACACCGGTGCCGAGCGGCGGCAAAGAGCTCTGCGGCGGTTCGTCGAGTCTCGGCGCCTAACCTGAGGCAGTCCTGAACACGATGGATCGACTTCTCGCCATCTTCAAAGCCCGGATCGGAGCCGCGTACTCACGGCTCGGACGCTGGGGAGCTCGCTCACGAGGCGCCGACGGGGTGGCTATCGCCCTGATGATGACCGTTCTCATCGCTCATGGCGCGGTGGCGCGCGATGTGCGCGATGTGCGCGGCCGCGAGCCTTCCGCGTCGGCGGCCGGTCGGGTGCCAGCGGCCGTAACCGCCGCTCGCTGTCGTCAACCGCGCCGGAGCAGCCTGGTCCTCCGCACGCGACGCGTCCTCGCCTGGCGCATCTCGGCGGCCGATCGGACGATGCGGATCGAGGCCTGCGAACTGCCCAGTGGGCGTCCCCATCTCGTGCTCGCCTACGACGGTTCCTCGGGGGCAGACTTCGTCTCCCGCGTCATCGGCGCCGGGCACTACCTGGCGCTCAGCGATGACAGTCTCGTCATCTCGCCGTCGACATCCGGGGACATCGTGACGCTGATCGTCTTCGACGCCCGCCGCGGGGTTCAGACATTGGGCGAGGACGTCGCCGGGTCCAGACCATGTTGCGCGCCGAGCTCGCTGGAGGACTACGCCGTCAGCGCCAAGGGCTTTGTCGCCTGGCTCACCGCTACTTCGAAGACGCAGACGCTCATGGTCCACGACGATCGCGGCACACGGTCGATCGTCCATGGCCGTGCCCGGATTTTCGCTCTAACGTTCCGCGGCGATGTTCTCAGGTGGACCTCGGCTGGCCGTCCGCGCTCAATCGAGCTCCGCTGAGGCGTCAACCCCGGATGGCCCGCCGCGCGGCTGAGCCTGGATCTCCGCGACCGCGTACCACTCTCCGTAGCGCCGGAACGTTGCCCGCATGCCGCGACACCAACCGCGGGTTGACTCAATACCCAGGCAATGGGAACATCGGTCGCAGCAGTCGGGAGGACCGCCGGAACCGGGGTCGAAGAGGGGACATGATGAAAATTCGGCGAGTGGTGCTGGTGCTGGTAGCGGTCTTCGTGGCGATGTTCGCTGCCGGGTCAGCCCGTGCGGACAACGTCGTGAACCCGTTCGCCGGGCAATGGACGACGGACCTCGGTGGCGGCGTGACCGGTACGGTGAAGTTCAGTGTGATCGGCGCGACCGCCGGGGCGACGGCACTGCAAGCGATGGGCGGTCACCCCTGCGGCGCACCGACCACCTACTACCACGGCGACTACACCGACACCGGCGGCAGCGGCGACGTGGGCACCATGACCGCCTGCATAGTCACAGCGGGGCATCTCGTCGGGCGCTACTCCAACCCAGCGGCCAACAGCGGTGGCGACATCGACGTGATCCTGGACAGCAGCCAGACGAAGTTCAGCGGGATTTACACGTCGGATCAATCCTCTGGCCAGCAATTCCCCTACAGCGGCACGTTCGTCGCTCATTTCCCGGGGGACGGCTGCTGCAGTACCACTCCGCCGTCAACTGGCGGACTTGGCCCGCCGAAGGTGTTCTGCCCGGGACCGGCGGCCGATAGTGGGCCCGCCGCCCGCGCCGCGGAGGAAGACTGTGAAGGGCTCCACTTCTTCAGCCAGCAACAGCTTGCGAAAGACGAGGCAACCGAAGACCTGAAGGGGCAGGTGTTCATAACCGCGGCGGTCTGCCGCATCGCGGCAGAGATCGAGATCTCGCCGGAAACCCTGGACGCCTGCGAGTCCCTGATCCACCAGGTAGTCCATACCTTGGAGCTCAAACACGATCCTCCAGACCCCTCATTCCAATCACCGACGGTAGCTCCGGTTCTGCCACCGCTCGCGAGCTACGCGAGTGGCTCTTGTCCTCGGGGTCTGAGCGCGACCAAATGCGCCACGCTGAGGGCCGCCCTGATCAAATTCGGCACCGTGACGAACGTAACCGCAACTGTCGCCGGGTACGTGGTCGCCGGTGCCAATCGGTTTGCCGGCGCAGTGCAGGCCAAGTCCGTCACCGGCGCGTTCTTCCAGGCGGCCTACGGCAAGGTCAACCTCGGAGCCTGGGTGATTGATGTCGCGGCACAGCAGTTCTACGGCCGTGCGCTGGCCCAGCTGCTTCGGGCCGACCATCTCGGCTTCACGCTCAGCGCTGCCCAGGTCAGGAAGACCGTGGCGAGGCTCCCCGCGAGCGTGTTCTCCGGTCAGCTGCTCGACGAAATGGTCAGCGGCGGCCTTGCCTCCAGCCGGAAGTCCGCCCGCAAGCTGTTGCTGAAGCAGCTGGGCTCGGTCTCCGGAAGGGTGAGCTCGTCGGCCCTCGGCACCTCGCTGCCAACGTCCGTGTTGGCCAACCAGTATCAATCGATCACGTTCTCCGAGCTGGCGACGATCGTGCTCGGTCAGCAACGCAACGGCGATTTCTCAAACGCAGCCGCGCAGACGCTGATCGGCGACCTGACCTACGCGCAGCTCGGCTGCAGCACCGCGAGCCAGCGAATCGCGGCGATGCAGCAGTTCGTCGCCGACGCAGCGAAACTGGCACCCTCGGACGCGGGCTTTTTGAAACTCGGCGCCCAGCCGCTGCTGGCGAGCACCGTCCCCGCGGCGTCCTGCAGCTGACCCCGCGGCGTCCTGCCACTGACCCGCGGCGCGAGGCTGCGCCGGCGCCCAGGCCGAGTCCCATAGCGCGCCTCGTCCGGGTAACCTCGTGCGGTGAGCCTGCTCGAGCGCTTGGGTGTTGAGCATCCGATCGTCGGCGCCGGGCTTGGCGGCGGCCTGTCGCGAGCCAAGCTGACCGTGGCGATCGCCGAGGCGGGCGGGATCGGCCAGCTCGGGATCATGCCACCGCCGATGGCGCGCGCAGAGTTGGCGGCCCACCGAGAGCGCACGACGCGTCCACTGGCGGTAAACCTGCTGCTCCCGTTCGCGCGGCGCGGTCATTGGGAGCTCGCGCGCGAGGCCGACGCGGTGGTGACCTTCTGGGGTGCACCCCGGCGCGTGACGAGCGGCATCTGGGTGCATCAGTGCGGATCGGTGGCGGAGGCGAAGGCGGCGGCCGCTGGCGGGGCGGACGGTGTCATCGTCCAGGGCGTCGAGGCGGGCGGCCACGTGCGTGGGAGCACCCCTGCGCTTGAACTGCTCGAGCGGACGCGCGCTGCGTTCGCGCCGGGCTTCCCGGTCTGGCTGGCAGGAGGCATCGCCGAGCGTGATGACGTCGAGACGGCGCTGGCCGCCGGTGCTGAGGCCGTCGTCGTGGGGACACGGTTTTTGCTCTCCGATGAGAGCGATGCCCACCCCGAGTACAAACTCCGGCTCCTCGCCGCGCACGAGACCGTGCTCACCGAACTGTTCGGCGCGGGCTGGCCGGCGCCCCACCGCGTCGTGCGCAACGCCGCCACCGAGCGCTGGCTGCGAGATTATGATCGCGGACCCGCTTGGGTGCGTGCTCTGCACCGCGCGAGCGCACCGGTGCTATCGCGCATGCCGCTTGCTCTCACCCAGCGAGCCAGCAGAGCCCAACGTCCGGGGATGCCGCTGCTCGGGCCGGCCGCAGCCACGATCGGCGACCCCAGCTCGCTGCTCGACGCCGGTCCGTTGTACGCCGGCGAGACCGTGGCTCGCATCAATGAGATGCGCCCCGCCGGCCACCTGGTGCGCGCCCTGGCAGGCGTTTAGCACCTGCCCTGCGGGAGCCGAGCACGGCCGGCGGGAAAGCGTTGTCATTGCGAGCTGGCTGGCGCCCGGAGGCCAGGAGCCAGCCGGTCAGTAGGTCGCAGACACGGCGGCCGAGACTTTCATCGAATCTCGGCCGCCGATTTGTCGATCTGCCGCCCTCAGCTCGCCAGGGGGGTCAGAATGTGCTGATCAGCGTGTACATGATTTCTCCCCGTGATCGTCTTGCCGGCATTACGCGTAGAAGTACGGATCGAGCACCCGGACCTCGGTGATCTGATCGACTGGAAGGTCGTTGCGAGCGGCGGTCTTGCGGATTGCCTCCGGAGTCGGCGCGTCGTAGATGCAGAACGTGGTGCCCTTATCTGCGCTCACGTACGAATGCACCCAGGTCACGCCCTCCTCGGCGTTCCGCTCCACCACTGCGTTGCAGATCTCCGCGCCGCCGTTTGCGACCGGGATCTCCAACCCATCGGGAAAGGTCCGCTGCACCATGTATCGAGGCATTTAGTCCTCCTTGTCGGTTGACCTCTTGTCCGGCCAAACCTACGAGGTCCCCGCACGGCGGTCATCGGGAGGACTCCCCATCTTTGTCAACGGCGCTACCTAGGTTGAGCTTGGTCGGTCAGCCCGCGCCGTATGGCCTCCGCGCCCGCCTCCCCGCGCGTCCGAACGTCGAGCTTGCGTAGGATCGCGGAGACGTGATGATCGACTGTCTTCTCAGACACGATCAGTCGAGCAGCGATCTGCGCGTTGCGTAACCCATCCGCCACCAGGGCCAGCACCTCAAGCTCACGTGGGGTGAGGCCGGCTGGATTCTCTTGCGTCCGCGCGCGCGGCCCGCGCGCAACTCCACGCACGCCCCGCTCGCGTAGCCGGCGAGCGACGATCGCGGCTGCCGGACTGGCGCCGAGCGCTTGCAGCTCGGCATAGGCCTGGCGCAGCGCGTCCTCGTCGCCGTCCGCCAACGCCATGGCCGACTCGTAGCGGCAGCCGAGCGACCGCCACTTTTCCGCCGCCCGGCGCCACTCGCCCGCGATCGTCTCTGCGTAGGGGGCGGCAGCGGATTCGGGCGGCAGCTGCTCGCGCACGCCGGCACGCCAGCGCCAGCACGCCAGCTCACCGACCATCCACCGCGATTGCCGCTCCAGCGCGAGAGCGAGCGCCGCGTCGGTCTCCCCTTCAACGGCCCGATCATCGCCCGCGAGCCACGCCGCTTCGGCTCTTGCCGCCGCGTTCGGCCCGATCCGCATCAGCTCTCCGGGCGCCTGCGCCAGGGCCTGCTCTTCGGCGAGCGGCGCTAACTGCTGGGGGTCGCCTCGGCGCGCTCTGAGAACTCCAAGGGTGGTCAATGCCAAGCCCCGGGGAAACGGGGCGCTACGTCGATCGCGCAGGACCGCTTCCACCGAGTTGGCCGCTTCTTCCCAGTGACCGCGGTCGAGTTCAAGTTGGGCTCGACAGGTGAGGAGGTACAGCCGCCAGGTGTCAAGCCCCCGCTCGCGGCAGTACTTTAGACCGGGCGCCAGATAGGCGTCGGCAAGCTCGAACTCCCGTTGCCCTGATGCGCAACGGACGAGACTTGCGAAAGCCCGGCCGGCGTAATCCTCAAGACCATTCTTCTGAGCGAGCGCCAGGGCCTCCGCCAGCTTCGTAGGCCCCTGTTTCGCGCCCGCTTGATACTCCGCCGCGCCGATATTGGTCAATGCGTACACGATGGCCTCGGTGTCGTCAGCAGCGCGAGCGAGTTCGAGCGCACGCGTTCCCCACTCGAGCGCGCCGGCAAGATCCTCCACCACCATGCGCCGTTGCGAAACGTTGGCGTAGGCCATCGCCAGCTCGTGCGCAGCAGGCAGCCGCTCCAACAACTCAACCGCCTCGAGCGCGAGCGCCTCGCCCTCGCCCACCCGGCCAACGAAGAACATCAGCCTCGAGAGCGTCCGCAACGCGTCGCCCTCACCGAGCCGGTCACCGAGCCGACGTTGGCATTCGAGCTCTTGCACCTGGGCCTCAATTGCCGCGTCGAACTGATCGGTCATCCAGCACTCCTCAACTCGACCCCGGAGCAATTCTGCGCGCCGCTCGAGTGGGAGTCCGTCGGCGTGCTCAAGCGCCCTCCCGTACTGAGCGGCGGCCTCACGATGCGAACCCGTGCGAGCGGCTCGCTCCGCCGCTGCCGGTGCCCAGCGGAGCAACCCATCGCGGTCGCCGGCAGCCTCGGCGTGATGGGCCAGACGCGCACAGTCCGGATCGACGCCTCCTCGCGCCTCGAGTGCCGCTTGCGCAGCTCGATGAAGCGCCAACGATCGATCCCGCGGAGTCGCCTCTTCGATGGCGAGGCGCGCCAACTCGTGACGAAACGCGACACTTGTGTCGCCCTGGGTCAAGACCCCCGAGGCCACACATTCCTCGAGGTTGTCGATGAGCTTGGCGGCCATAGGCTCCAGGAGCCAGAGATCGACGTGCCCGGGGACCACAGCCACAGCCTCAAGCAGTCTTCGCGCCAGATCGGACAGACGTGCTGTCCGAGCGAGGACCGCATCGCGCACCGTCTCGGGGATGTGCTGACCTTCCGCTGCCAGCACCTCGGTGATGAAGAACGGATTCCCCCCCGTGCGGCGGTAAAGCTCTTGCCCATCGAGCCCGTGCCGATCCGCCAGCTCCGCAACCCCCGCCCTGGAGAGCGGTTCAACCGTGAGCCGTCCGGACCTCCGGGCCAGCTCACCCAGGATCAGCCGAAGTTGCTGGGCACGGTCGAGCTCGTCACGCCGATAGCTGGCCAGCGCGAGCGCGGGAGCCGAACTGATCCGGGCCGCGAGGAGGACGAGCACATCCAGCGTGGCCTCGTCCGCCCAATGGACGTCCTCGATTACCAGCACCGTCAGCGCTCCGACTTTCAGTTCCCGCAGCAGCGCCGCCGCCACCTCATGAGGCCGCGCCGCCCCGGCCACCAGTTCGTCGATCTCACCTCCGATCGCCTCGGCGACGTCGAGAAATGGTCCCAGCGGGCGGGCTGTTCGCAAGGGCTCACACCCGCCCCAGAGGATTCGCACCGGCTTTCCCTGCGTTTCGCAGAACCTGCGCAGGAGCGCCGTCTTACCAACCCCCGCCTCGCCCCCGACGAGCACCAGCCGTCCCTCCGAGCTCGAGCGCACGCCCGCCAGCAATCGATCGAGTGATGCCAGGATGCCGTCGCGCTCGAGTAGCGGCCCCGCCCCGTCAGAAGCCGCGATACTCATTCTGGCCATCTCGGTGGTGGCGTTACGCGGAGCTGCCGGCGCGCAGTTCGGCAAGTCCCTCGGCAAGGCCCATCACCGGCTGGTAGCCAAGCTCATCTCGCGCCTTGTCGATCCGGATCGTGCACTCCTGCGAGGAGACCCAGTAGGCGAAGCGCGTGAGCGGCGGATGACCGCGGAGTCGCAATGTGCTCCAGACGGTTTCGCCGCCGACCGCCAGCGTCCCCGCCACCCAGGCCGGAATCGAGCGCGAGGGTGGCTCGACGCCCTGCGTGCGGAGTAGCTCCGAGACGAACTCGCGGAATACCACCGGCTGGCCATCGGTCACGAAGTACACGTTCCCCGCGCGACCTCGTTCCGCTCCAAGCACCAAGCCCTCCACCGTATTGTCGACATGGGTGATAGACGTGCGGTGCGTCCCGCCGCCGATCCAGGCGAACCGCCCCGCGCGGACCATCTCGACCATCTCCGGCAGCAGCGTCGTGTCACCCCTCCCCCAGACGAACCGAGGGCGGATGACGACCGTCTCGAAGCCCTCGCCGTTGGCCTCGCACACCAGCCGCTCAGCCATCGCCTTGGTCGAGCTGTAGAGCGCCGATGAGTCAGGCCGCAGCGGCGCCGTCTCGTCGACATCGACCAGGGGCTCGCCGGCGATGAGCGCGGCCTCGGTGCCGACGTGAACGAAGCGTCGCACTCCAGCCTCCCGGCACGCGGTGAGAACGTTGCGCGTGCCATCGACGTTGCCGCGCTCGAAGTCTTCGCGCCGGCCCCAGTCGCCGAGCATCGCGGCGGCGTGAAAGGCCCACTCGCAGTCCGTTGCGCCGGCCCGCATCGACCCGGCCTCTGCGAGGTCGCCGCTGACTGCCTCGCCACCGCGGGCGCGGATCCGCTCGGCGGCCCGCTCAGACCGCGCGAGGGCCCGCACCTTGTGGCCGTCGGCGACCAGGCGCTCGATCAGCCTGCCTCCGATAAAGCCCGAGCCGCCGGTGACGAATGCCGTGGTCACGGATGGGAGCCTAACCCCCCGGCGCGTCCACCGGCGACCATTTTCGGGCGTCCGGGCCTCACTCGCCGCGGGCCTACTCGTAGTTCAGAGCGGGAAAGTCTGAACCGGTTCCCCGGCCTTCTGGCGTCATGTCGAGCACGCTCCAGATCGGCCAGATGGAGTCGACGTGACGAGGCTCCTCACCCTCGTCGCGCGGCGCGAACATGAGCTCCGTGGCCCATGAGTGGCGGAACCGGTCCCCGTCGCGCACGAATACGTTCAGGATCGGAAGCTGCCCACCCTCGGGTGTCTCGGCGCGGTAGTCACGGCTGTAGCTGTTGTTCCGTGAGGACAGCAGCCGCAGATGTCTCCAGCCGCGTTCGTGCGCAAACGTGCGGACTCGCTCCGGATCTGACTTCGCGACCACCGCAAGGTTGAGGCGCCGAGCCAGGTGGGGAGCGGCGCCGTCGAGCGAATCGAGGATCGAGGTACACGACGCGCACGGCGTCTCGGCAAGCGGCAGCTTCGCCGTCTCGCCGTCAGCCGGACCAGGCCTCGTATCGCCCGACGAGCGGGGAAACATGAAGCTGTAGATGACCAGCGTGTCCTTGCCCGGCGCGAAGAGCTCCGAGAATCTAATCTCAGGCTCCCCCTCAAGAGCCTCCTCGAAGCGGTAGTCCTCGGGGACCTCGCCGCCCGGCGGCAGCGCGCGGCGCTGCGCGGCTGCACGCTCGATCGCCCGCCGGGCCTCGATCTCGACCTCGAGCAGCTCGTTGCGCGCACGGCGGTACTCACTTGACTCGCCCGGGAAGCGGATGTCAGCGTCGGATGTCAACGACCCCAAGTCTAATCTCGCTCCCCACGACGACGCCCCCCTTCACAAGCTCCCCATGGCCGGCGCTCACCCGAACCAGGGCATCTTCCGCGCAAGCTCCCACGGATGGGAGGGACCGCTAACGCGATCCCTCCGCCGAGCCGTGGGGTTCGTTCAGCCGCCGTTGAACGGCGACACCATCGGATTGATGCCCGAGTACAGCCCGGCCGGGTTCGGGTACCAGATCCACATGTGCAGCGTGATCAGTCGCGGGTGCCAGAAGTTGAACTTGGCGCCGCTCGTGGCCTTCGCTGCACACTTCGACTGCGCATCCGCAAAGACGACCGTGCCGTCCAAGTAATGACAGGCGGCCCCGAACGCGCCGTACTTCGCTCCCGGCAGGGGCGGCGTGGCCGGCATCGAGGTGAACACCCACTCGAGTGCACCGAGTTGCCAGCTGCTGCCATGATGCTCGTATACGAGAATCGGCGGGTGGCGAAGGTCAAAGCTCTTCACCTTCGGGTTGATGAAGTGATAGCCCATCGTCGGGATCATCTTCGTGAGAATTCCGTAGCCGTCCGCCTTGGCGCGGCTCAGGCTCGTGGCGTACTTGGCCGTGGCGAGCCGCGCGGTGACTACGTCAGCTGTGACCGACTGGGCACTCGAGGTGCCCGCGGGCGCACGGTTAGTCGATGCGGTGGCGCCGACCGCCGCGATGGCGCTCGCGACCAGCGCGAACAGCGCGGCAAGGATGGCAATACGACGCATGGTTGGCCTCCGTTTCGTTGACATGGTGTGTCCAGGCATGTAGCTCCTCCTGATCGTTGGCCTTCAATGTGGCCATCAACCTAGGAGCGCCCGACACCGCGCGCATCGGGAGTACTCCCCATGTTGGGCAGCCGCGGTTACCTATCTTTGAGCGCGGACGAGGCGATTCGCCCGACGCGGCTGACCAGCGTGCTGCTACCGACGACAGCGAGGTCGCGGGGCTGCTGGCGCCGATGCTGCCGAGCCACCCGGCGCACCATCACCGGCCCGTGAACTAGGTTGCTCGCTCAGTTGAGGAGCTCGGAATCGTGGGCGCGGAAAATCTCTCTGTAGTCGCCGGCTCCCGGCTCGTGGAGCGCCTGCACGAGAGCCCGAAGGTTCGGCGTCACCACCAGCAGGTAGCGGGCGGACTGGCCATGCCTCGCATTGCCATACGCGTGCGGAGTGCCCTTCGGCGCCAGGACCGCACCATGGGGTCCGACCTCGCGGATCTCGTCGCCGATCCGGAACCGGAGCGTTCCTTCGAGCACGTGCCACGCCTCGCCGTCGGCGTGATGAACGTGCAGCGGCGCGATCCATTCGTACCCAGACTCCCCCGAGTCAGCCCACTCGACGATCACGAAATCGCTCTCGGGTCCACCGAGCTGCTCCCCGCGAGCGAGCTGAAGAAGCTTCCGCTCGACCTCACGGGACGATGCTAGTGGACGGTCGCGGACGGTCGGGAACCGCTCGTGGGCCAGCGAGCCCCTCTACAACCAGAGCGTGACAACGGCGCCCTGGGCTGGCTGCGTGGAGCGTTTTGGTCGTCCTGCGACACTTAGGCTCCGATCGTTTCTGACGAGCCGTAGGTTGGTCACGAAATGGTCGTTTTGGCGGCGCTGAGGCCCAAACTCGGCCGCCGCGTCGTTTCCGATCCGTTCCGGCGTGTCCTTGATCGATATCGCGAACACCGTGGCACTTCTCGCCGAGGATCGGCTGGATTGCCCTGTCGTGCGGGAGTCTACGCGGACTCGGCGACGCCATCCTGCGACGCGCTGGAGCACGTCGACGCATCGAAGCGTTTGACGCGCTGTAAGCGCGAAGTCCGTAGGCAGATCAGCTAAGCCTGCGGGCGGTAGCGAAGGCCGTCGAGGGCGATGCGAAGGATGCGCTCGATCTGGCTGGGGTCACTCGTCGGGATCTTGGCGATCCCCATGACCATCTGCATCACCTCTGGGAACTCGACGTCCGCCCGCACCGCGCCGGCCTCCTGCGCGCGCTTGAGCAGCGGCGTGCCGGCCGCGTAGAGCGAGGTGCGGCAGGTCTGGAAGAGCGGGGCGTCGAGCTCCATGTAATTGAGCAGCTCGTGCGCGAGTGCTCGCTTGGTGGCGAGGTAGCCGATCAGCCGCTCGAACCAGGTGTTGAGCGCCTCCCACGCGTCACCCCCGTCGAGTCGCTCCGCCGAGCGACACACCTCCTCGACTTCGTTCACGTAAAGGGCCTCGAGCAGCGCCTGTCGGTTGGGGAAGTGGCGGTAGAGCGTGCCGATCCCGACTCCTGCCCGGCGCGCGATCTCTTCCAGCGCGGTCGATTCGCCGCCCTCGGCAAACGCCTCGCGCGCAGCCGCGAGCACCTTCTCGTAGTTGCGCCGCGCGTCGGCTCGCTGGGGGCGCGCCAGCAGTGTTTCGGTGGTGGCTTCAGTTGCGCTCATAATTTCGCTTGACAACCGGAGGATGCCTCCGTATATTTCCGGAGGGTTCCTCCAGATATTTCGGAGGCGGCCTCCAGTTTAGCTCAGAAACCAGTCCTTCACAAGTTGGGACCTTTATGAATCTCGTCTCCTTTCCCGCCCTCTCATCCGATCGTCGCCGCTGGTCCACCCTCTTCGTCGTCTGCCTGGCCCAGCTGATGATCGTGCTCGACGTGACGATCGTGAACGTCGCCCTGCCCTCGATTCAGCACGACCTCCACTTCAGTCAGGCCAACCTCACCTGGGTCGTCAACGCATTCCTGGTCACGTTCGGAAGCCTGCTGCTGCTCGCCGGGCGGCTCGGCGACCTCGCCGGCCGCAAGCGCGTCTTCCTCGGTGGCCTGATCACCTTCACCGTCGCGTCGCTCCTGTGCGGCATCGCGCCCAGCCAGGAGACACTGATCGCCGCACGGTTTCTCCAGGGCGTCGGAGCCGCCGCGCAGGCCTCGGTGATCCTGGCCATCATCGTCACCGAGTTCCCCCAGGCCAGTGAGCGGGCGCGCGCGATGAGCGCCTACGTCTTCGTGTCGGTGGCCGGGGGCTCACTCGGGCTCCTGGCCGGCGGTCTGCTCACCGAAGCGCTGAGCTGGCACTGGGTCTTTTTCGTGAACCTGCCCATCGGCGTGGCCACCTTCGTCCTCGCCCGGGCGCTCATTCGCGCCGATGGTGGACTCGGCCTCAGGCACGGAGTGGACTGGCTCGGCTCGGTGCTCATCACCACCTCGCTCATGAGCGCCATCTACGCGATCATCCAGGCGACCAACCACGGCTGGCTCTCCTCTCAGGTGCTCGGAATCGGCGGGCTCGCCGCGGTGCTGCTGGGAGCGTTCCTGACCCTCGAGGCGCGGATCGAGAACCCGATCATGCCGCTGCGCATCCTGCAGCTGCGTGGGTTGGTCAGCGCCAGCCTGGTCAGAGGCTTCCTCGTCACGGGGATGTACTCGACCTTCTTCCTCGGCACGCTGTACCTCGAGCACGTCCGTCACTACAGCGCCGTACAGACAGGGGCCGCCTTCCTGCCCTGGACCCTGACCGTCGCCGTACTCTCGCGCGGTGTCACCGCGCGGTTGGTGGCACGCTTCGGATCGCTCCCCGTGCTCATCGTCGGCATGGCCAGCGCCGTCGTCGGCCTGATCCTGTTCAGCACCGTCGGGCCGCACACCGCGTTCTTCCCGACGATCTTCTTCGCCTGCTTCGCCATCGGTTTCGGCATCGGCAACGCCTTCATGCCCCTGCTGACGATCGCGATGGAGGATGTTCCCGCCGCCGATGCGGGCCTTGGTTCCGGGATCACCAACGTCTCACAGCAGATCAGCGGCGCGCTCGGGCTCGCCGTCCTCAGCACCGTCGCCGCCGACCACACCAAGGGACTCCTGACCGCCCATCATGGTCTGACCAGCTCGCTGATCAGCGGCTACCAGCTCGGGTTCCTCGTCGGGGCTGGAGCGATCACCGCAGGGCTGCCTCCTGGCCTTCGTCCTGCTGAGGCCCGGCGCCGCCGCGCCCGAGCTGGAGCTGGCCGAAAGTCCGGTCATGACCGCTCAGACCAACTTCGAACTTCAGAGGGAAGCCGCATGAGCAATATCGACCGTCCACGTTCACATACTCGTCTGGTCGGCCCCCGTTTCCCGCGACGAGATCTCAGGAGCGTCCGGCGGCGACCGAGCGTCCAGCTGGTCTCGGATGGGGTCGTTGCCAGCTACATCCATGACATCTCGGAGCGCCAGCATCCTCAGGCCCGCGTGGTCCCATTGCGTCGGCCAGAATCCTGTGTTTGTTCGTAGAATGCTCGGTCGTGGCAGCGCTACGACGACGCGTTGGGCGAGCTGGCCGATCGGGATGACGTCCGTCGATCGATCGCTTAGGGGGGCGTAATGGGCGACCACCTCATCGTGCTTCATTCTGCGGTGCGGGCCTGCACGGGCTACAGCCGCCACGACGCCCCCTCGATTCTGTTAGACGGCTCTTCGATGGCGCGCGATACGGAGCACGGTCGCGCGGTTACCGCGCAGCTGACGCGCCGGCACGGAACGCTTGAGGAAGCGATCGCTGCGGCGGCGTTTGCGCTCGGCGCCGCCGGGTTGCCCAAAGGCATCAGCCGTCAAGCGCGTGCGGCGTGCGAAGACTATTTCTACAGCCGGCTCGAGCTGACCCCGGGGTACGAGTTGGCGGGACGGGGAGAGAGCGTCGAACCGCTCGAGCTGATGCCCGAGCCGATGGTCCGGGCATTGGAGGATGTTGTCGGGCTCGTCGTGGATGGCGAGTACGACGAACTCCGCGACCTGTCTGGCGATCGGCTCCGGGTCGAGGATCTGCGCCGCCGCGTCGAGGAGGATTGCCCCGAGGCGCTGGTGCTCCCACCGCGCGAGATCTACGGGGTCGAGGTGATCACCAAGTCCGATGATCCGGACCTGCCGGGCTGGGCCTACTTCCTTGATCTTTGGACCGAGACCGGCCCGGCGCGCCTGCACATCGAGGGCGAACTCGCGGAGTCGGGCGAGCGGTTCACGGCGACGCTGAACGACATCCTCCCTTGACCAGCCGCCTCCAGGCGCCGCCTAACACGACGCCGACTGCCCGCGCCGATTAAGCGCGGAAAGCCCACCCGTGGGTGGACTCTCGGCCATCAGAAGATCAGGCTGCTCTCGCGGGAAGGGGACGTTCAGAAGAAGGTCTCGCCCTCTGGTTGCCATCGCTATCTGACCCTTGCAGAGTAGCGCACCCGCCTCCGGCCATCACCGTCATATTCCGGGCATCGCAGATTGCCCAGCCTGACCCGGAATGATCAGCGGTGAGAAGCATCACGTGCGTCGGCTGTGCCCTCTAGCGACCAGCGCCGACCGTACCGGCTCATGTTTGACCCTCACCGAACAGGGGAATATTCAGCCCTCTGGTCGGTACCCCGACCGGCATCGCCCCTATGTCCTCACGTCCAAGCCACCGCGCGCTCGCGCCGGAGACGACGCCCCCGTGCGCCTGTTCGCGATCCTACTCGCGCTCGTAGTCCTCGGCGCCGTCGGCGCCACGTCAGCGCTCGCGCCAGCCGCAGCCACGACCTCACCCCCGCCGAAGCCACTGCTGCTCGCCTTCGGAGGCCACAGCTTCGGCGGCGGAGGGCTCTTCAGCAGACGCCGCAGCTACTACGGCGGCTACCCCAGCTTCAGGTACCGCCACCCGTTCCTGCACCATGTCGCCCGGACACTGTTTTGGGCCTACGTCCTGCACCTATTCTTCAGCAGCGGTGCGGCGAGCATCCTGCTCTGGATCGTCCTGATCGCGCTCGTGGCTCACCTTTTCGGCCGTCGTCGGCGTCGGCGTTACGGCGGCTTCAGCTACTGACCGACGCAGGCGATCGCCGGCGGCGCCGATATCAACCGCGTCGCGGGGACTCGAAGGGGGTAGCGTAGGGCGGTGCCGTTCTTTGGTCACAAGTCGCGCCGGGAGCGCGAGTTTGAGGAGGTTAGGAACTCCGCCCAGGATGATCTGGTGTCGCTCGGAGATGACATCCGCTCCCTCGATGTCGACATCCAGATGCCGAACGTCTCCGAGGACGCGAAGCAGCGCTATGACCAGGCGCTGCAGGCATATCAGCGCGCGAGCGAGATCTTCGATCGAGCAAAACGCCCTGAGGACCTCGCGCCGGTGAGTGAGACCCTCGAAGAAGGCCGCTACGCGATGGCGTGTTCGAAGGCCGTTCTCGATGGCAAGCCGCCACCGGAGCGGACACCGCCGTGCTTCTTCGATCCGCGCCACGGCCCCTCGACGGAGCAGATCGAGTGGGCCCCGCCCGGCGGCACCCCGAGAGAAGTCCCAGCCTGTGCAGCCGACGCAATTCGGATCAAGGACGGCTTCCAGCCACACGGCCGACAAGTGACGGTCGGCGGGCGCCAGACCGACTACTGGAATGCGCCGCGCCACTACGGCCCGTGGGCGGGCGGCTACTTCAACGGTTTCGGGGGCGGGCTCGTCTCGAGTCTGCTGATGGGCTCCGCCCTAGGAGCAGGGCTCGGATTCGGGGCCGAGGCGATCGGCGGCATGTTTGGGGATGGGGACGGTGACGGTGACGGTGGAGGTTGGGGGGACGGAGGCGATGGCGACGGCGGCGACTTCGGCGGCGACGGTGGGGACTTCGGCGGCGACGGTGGGGACTTTGGCGGCGGCGGGGACTGGTAGGGCTTCGGCGCGAATCACGGATCAGTCCTCGGCTGACGCGCGGGCCGCGGCCGCGTTGGCCGCCCAGTAGCCACCCAGCCTGCGCGCGTGCGCGTAGGTATATCCATGCAGCCCCTCGAGCAGTTGCACCTCCGCCGCCGACAGGCCGGGGTGCCAGAGATCGACGATCAGGACAATTCGATGCTGATCGGTGTAGTTCCAAGCCTCGTGCTCGCAGAAGTCATCGAACACCAGGCAGCGCCCTTCCTCCCAGCGCCGAGTTTCATCGCCGACGCGGATGGCGCAGTCTCCGCGCGGAACGTCGATGCCGAGATGACAACGCAACCGCAGGTTGGTCGGACCTCGGTGAGCGGCTATGTGCGTGCCGCCGCGCATCCGCGATAGGTACGTCAAGCCGGCGATGGTGCGCATCGCCGGATATGCCTCGATCGCTTCGGTGGTCACCGGGCAGGCCGCGCACAGCTCATCGCGCCGGCGACCCCGCTCGTAGAAGAACGCCACATCCCAATCCCCGGAGCGCCGGATCGGCTCACTTTCGCGGTGAAAGCCCGATGGATCAAGCCCCAGGATCTCCTCCCGGATAGCCGGGAAATTCGACTCCAGATGCACGGCCAGCGGAAATTGGTGTGGGTCGTACCAAGGAAGGCTCGTAAGCTCCGGGTAGACCTTCCCGAGGACGGCACCATCACCATCGCTCAAGGACGCGACGTACCGCTGGAAGCGCGCGGCTCCCGCAACCGCGTCGTGCACCGGTGCGGAAGCGCGAGCCGCACGCTTAGAGACTGCGCCCACCGACTCCTCATGCAGCCGCCGAGGATCGATGATCAAGTCAGGCGAGGACCGGAGAGCGTGGCCGTCCTCCTCCAGGCCCACGGCGAGCAAGCGCCATTCATCGAAGCTCAGCCGCTTGTCCCAAACGGTCCCGAACTCAGCCAGCCGGTTCAGCGCAGCGCTCGCCCACGCCCGTGAGCCGAAGAGGTCGTTCCTTCGCCGCGCGAAATACGACATCCAAACGCACGGCTCCGGAAGCACCGGACATAGGGCCGCCGCCAGTCCTAGTTTGCTCATGCGGGTCTCTGGATCCACGTCCTCGCGTAGACCCGCGAGGTACGAGCGGCGCGCCAGCGCCTCGTCCCCACCGGTGAGCGACGATAACTGAGCGAAGAACGTCGGCAGCGCGATCGTCTCGCTGTCGATCAACGATTCAGCTATGTCGCGCAGCCTGGCCAGCCAGAGCACGGGAGACCCGTCGCGTCCCCACGCCTGCTCGGCCAGGTTGGCCAGGTGCAGCAGCACCACGGCATCGAGCTCAGCACGACTGGCCGAAACCTCCTCGACGCTGTCGGTCTGCGCGCCGGCCCGGTTCCGCGGCAGCGAGCGCATCCAGGTGTAGGTGCCGGCGAGTAGCGGCTCGCGCGGCGTCAGCGAAAAGAGGTAAGCCACCCGTTCGGCCTCCAAACCGGCCATGCTCGCGAGCTCATCTCGGCGCGATACGGGCAACAGTTGCCGGTGGTACACATCGGTGCCGTACACGCTGTGGATGAGCGCAGCGTGCTGAAGCCACAGGGGTTGTCCCCATCGGCGAACCACGTTGTACGTCTCGGTCAGGTGGTCGAGCAGCGTGCGTCCGGCGCCATGGGGAGTCTGCTCAGCTCCCTCCACGCGGAGAAACTTGATCAGTGCAGCCGCCCTCGCGTCGTCTGCCGATTCCACGGAAACACTCGCGCCGGCACCGATGCGTGGAAAGTCCGCGCTCACCAGCCGATCATTACAGGCCCCGACCGGCCCCTGGCCCCCACCGACTACGCCGCCCACCGCAAACGTTAGAAAGGGTTCTCGCGCTGGCCTGTCGTTCCGCGCGTCCGCGGATCCGCCGCATCCGCCAGGTCAATGGCCTCGCCCAGCTTCTCGACTACCTCGTACCGATCGCCGCTCGCAACGACACGCTCCGCGTCAGGAATGATGTGGCCGGGTAAGACGACGAACCGCCGCGAGTCACGCCTCACCCGCTCATACTCGGCCCGGGTGAGCCGGACGTGCCGATCGCACGTCTGAATTCCGCACTCGCAGATGAACTCGAGCAGCTCGGGGTTGTCGGGCAACTGCCGTAGCCCCTCACTCAGCCGCTCATTGATCGCGCGGAAACTCGCCTCGTTCTCGGCGATGCGTTCTTTCCGCTGGTCGTCCACGAGTCAATTGTCCCCTACGAGGCGCTTAGTGGCTCGGACGGCGAGCAGCGCCATGTCGTCTCGCGGCCTACCCCCCAGAAGTTCAACGGCCCTGCGTTGGACGGCATCGACCACTTCCCGGGCCGGCCGACCGACGAGCGCCGCAAGCGTGGTGCGCAGCTCCCGCTCCCCCCGCTCGATGTCATGCCGACGCACTTCGGTGACTCCGTCCGTGTACATGAGCAGCAGGTCCCCCGGCTGCAGCCTGAGCGTTGCCGCCTGAAATTGCGCATCGGGAAACGAACCGACCAGGGGACCGCGCCCGCCTTCGAGCTCCTCCAGGGTTCCGTCGCGTCGCAGCAGCAGGGGTGCGAGATGGCCCCCGTTGGCAAATCGGCAATCGAGCCCGTCTCTCTGGTGGCGCATGCGGACACAGAAGACCGTGCAGAAGTTCTGTGTGGCATCCGCGGCCAAGACGCGATTCAAAAGCGCTAGGTCGGCGGCGGGATCGGAGACCAGCATCGAAGCCGTCCGCAGCGTATGCCGCGCCAGCGCGGTGGTTGCGGCAGCGTCTGCCCCCTTCCCCGAGACGTCGCCGATGATCAGCGTCCACGATCCATCATCAGCTGGGAATACGTCGTAGAAGTCGCCCCCGACTTGAAGCTCATCTCCTGCGGGCAGAAAGCTTGCCGCGAGCTCGACGCCAAGGTCGGTGGGAAGAGCTCGCGGACGCAGTCCCGCCTGTAGCACCTCGACGATCCTCAGGCGCTCCGTGTACAGCCTCGAGTTCTGGATGTGCAGCGCGGCACGCGCCGCCAAGCTGGTGATGAGCTGCATGTCACTCGGCTCGAACCGGCGCCCGGAGTCTCCTAGGACGAATGTCAGCGCTCCGATCACCCCGTCGGGGGTCTTCAGGGGCGCGATGACGAAGTGGCGGACGTTCAGGCTCTCCAGCAACCTGAGGTGCTCGTGATCCTTGGCTGCCGCTCTGATGACCTCTGGCGAGAGGTCCTCGACGACCTCAACGTCCCCCGTCCGTATCACGGCTGCGGCGCCCGACTCGGCGTGAGGGTCGGGCGGATGGCGGGTGATCAGCTGCCACGCAAGTCGCTCGCGCTCAGCGTCGCGATGAGACACGGCGACGATCCGGAGCTCTCCCGTCGGTTCCAGGATCGTCAGCGACGTCCAGTCGGCAACAGCAGGCACGGCGCTGCGCACTACCGCCTCCACCGTGCTCTCCCAGTCGATCGACTGCGCCATCTGACGGCCGGCCTCGCTCAGCACCGCCAGACGAGACCTGCCAAGTTCCGCCTCTTCCCGCGCGTGCTCAGCCTCTTCCCGCGCGGCATCGGCCCTTACTTCGGCCGCCTCAGCATCGGCCCGAGCCAGCAAGGCCTCACGCAACAGTTCTGAGTGGGGGTGCTCTGTGCCTCCTCCAGAAACTGGATTCTCTTTCTGCACCCTACCGTCCTATCACGATCGTAAACCGTCAGGGGACAGCGCGGCCATTTCGGTGATCACGCTGCGCGAACTACGTGCCGCTGTGCAACTCGCGAACGAGGCCACGGTGCGTGCGCTCCGCCAGGCTCGCTTTGCGGCTGTGCGTGAGACCCTCGAGTCCCTCCCGGTCGACGAGGACGTCGCCACTCGCTACGGAGACCTCCTCGCGGTTGCCCGTTCAGAGCGTCGCGCAGCAAAGCGACGACCTACTGATAATCGCCACGGCACCAGCTACCGGACGAACCCTGGTGACACTGGACGATGCGCAGGCGTCACTCGCTCGCTTAGCCGGCGTGCCTCTGGCAACGGAGCGACTCGATCCTGCTGTCAATTCTGCTCCGCCGTGAGCCGGAGGCGTTCCAATTGCGCCACAGCAGTCAGCTACTTACGCTCGGGCTTGTGACTTGACGGTGGCCAGCCGGGAGCCCACCTTCACCAGCGGAGGGTTCGGGTCATGCGGCTGGGGGATCGCCGTGAGCGCGAAGTCGCTGATTATCCCTGGCCGAAAGACGAGGCAGTGCGTCGAGCCGCCGTACTGGAAGTGGCCGAGTTCCTCCCCCTTGCTGACGTGGTAGCCGGGGGCGACCGTCGCCTTGATCATGCACGAGGAGACCTCCAGCATGCCGACCGCCACGAAGGCCATCAGACCGAGGACCGGGTCGTCGGACTCGATCAGGATGATCGCTCGCGCGGCAACGTGGGCGAGGTAGGATTGCGAGTTCATCGGCTCGACGGCGTCCTTGCCCTCCGCGTCGGCCTCCGAGTAGTAGGTGCCGTCTTGGACGAACGCGCGGACAATTGTGCCGGCGACCGGGCTGTGCCAGCGGTGGTAGTTGGTAGCACTGAGAAATGCCTGGTAGACGGTCCCGCCGACGAACTGGTCGACCGCCTCGTCGTTGGCGAGCATGTCCCGCAGTGAATACGGCTGGCTCTTGATCCAGAACCGATCCTCCCGCCTGACCTCGGTGCTGATGCCGTAGGGGGTCGACTCGCAGGCGCTGACGATCACTGTGTCGTCCTCGGGCGAGGCCACCGGTCGCTCGCCTGCTCTGAAGCGTCTCGTGAAGAAGTCGTTCCAGGACGCGAATCCCCAGTGCTCGTCATCGGGGTCGTGCTCGTACTGCTCCATGCCGACCACGCGCTGCGCCGCTGCCGACTTCCAGCCGGTGGGCGAATCGTTCAGCACGTAGAGCGAATCGCTGCTGCTGAGAAACTCACACCAGGCGTTCAGGATCTTCTTCAGCATCGCGTTGATCCGGCGGTCGCGATACGCCGCGAATCCAGCGGGTGTGCCCATCGTCCAGTCGAGGATCGCGGTGAGCGGGGTGGCCACCATGTTCTCGCCGAACTCCGGGGCCATCGTCATCAGTTCATTGATCAGGCGCAGCATCTCATCGACGCTCTCGAGGTGCCGCTTCTTGTACGGCTTGCCGCTCGGCACCTGTTCGATCATTTGGTGCGCGTACAAGCGGACGATCGGATCGGTCTCGATCAGCTCCTGGAACTCCGCTATGACGGGGTGGAGCTCCATCTGCTCACCCTTTTTGTTGATGCGCTCGCGGTGTCCCTCGAGCCACGCCTCCAGATCGTCCTGCTCCGGCAGCCAGCCGGCCTGGCGCCGTACGTCGACAGCATGAGCGCTCATCATCACGCGGGAACTACCCGCATCGATCCGATTTACTCGGGGTCCAGACCACGTTCGCTAGGCGGCGACGGGAGCGGTCCGCGAGCGCGCCGCGTCTCGGCGGCGGACCGTCAGCGGCACGCCGTCGCGCGGGCCAATCGTCGGCATCTGACGAGTCCGCAGCCGATAGCCGGGAGCGAGCTCGAACTCGAAACGTCGCAGCAGCTCGCTGGCGATCGCCTTCACCTCCAGCTCGCCGAAGCGCATGCCGATGCATATCCGCGAGCCGGCACCGAACGGGACGTACGCCCCCTTCGGGAGGGTCGCCTTCGCGTCCTTGCGGAAGCGCTCGGGCCGGAACTGGCTCGGCTCGGGGAACACGTGCGGGAGGTGGTGCGATACCCAGGAGCTGTAGTTGACGTAGGCGTTGCCGGGCACCGTGTGGCCGGCGAACTCGAACGGCTCAATCGACTTCCGCGCCCCGATCCAAGCCGGCGGGTACTTGCGCAGCGTCTCGTCGAACACCATCTCGAGCTGCTCGAGCTGCCCGCTCATCAGCAGCGCTGCGTCCGGCCGCGCGCCGGGGCACACCCGATCCTGCTCGTCGCGCAGCGCATCCGCGATCTCCGGCTGGCGCGCGAGCTCGTAGAACATGAACCCGATCGTCGAGGTGGTCGTGTCGTGACCTGCGAATAGCAGCGTCATCACCTCGTCGCGGACCTGCTGATCGGTGAGCTGGTTGCCGTCCTCATCGCTCGCGTCGAGCAGCAGGCTGAGGACGTCGGCACCGCGCGAACCGGTCCGCCGGCGCCGCCGCAGCTCGGCAAAGATCACGCCGTCGAGCGCTTCCCGAGCCTTGCGCATCTGGTCGAACGGCGATCCCGGTCCGCGCAGCACCTGGAGGAAGTAGTCGCGAGACCAGAAGCCCAGGGCTCGCTCAAACTGAGCGGTGGCATCGATCTGCGCCCCCGAGCCGTCGGGGGCGAACCCGACCAGCGCCCGCATCGCGATCGGCAGCGCCAGCCGGCGCGTCCAGTGGTAGATATCGACGACGGCGCCGCTGCGCCAGCCCTCGAGCGCCCGATCGATCTCCCCGTTCATGGTCGTGAGCGCGGCAGCGATGGCCTCGTGATGGAAGGCGGGGAGCATGATCCGCCGCGAGCGCCGGTGAAAGTCGCCATCGATCGTCAACAGACCGTCGCCGAGCAACAGCGCCAGATCGCCCATGTGCCCGTCGCGCCAAGTGAAGTTGTTGGCGTGGGAAACGGTGATGTAGCGGTTCGCCTCCGGTCCGATCATGAACACGACGGCGCCATGGAAGATCCGCAACGTGAAGACGGGACCGAACCTCTCGTATGCGTCCAGCAGCACCTCGAGCGGACTCTCCGCGAACGCGCGCGTCCGCGTCACGCTGAACCGCGTGTCGCCAGGCGGGAATGGAATTCGGTTGAGCCGCTCGGCGCGTAGATCACCGACGAGCCGGCTCACGGGGTTGAACGAGAGCGGCGGCGGCCCGACGAGTGCCATCACCACAGCCTACGCCCACCCGCTTTGCGGAGGTCGGTTGCGGCGCATTCACGACGCCGTGGTCGTCGTCTCCTTTAGCCACCACCGCGAGCGCTCGCTGACGAGTTCGTCGCCAAGAATCAAAAAATCCAGCTCCATCGTGCCGAACGCGCGCAACGCGTCTGTAGCTGAGGAAACTATTGGTCCTTCATTTCAACCCGGTGCGGGGAGGCGATGATCGAGCGGTGGCCCAATGCTCGCGGACCCACCTCTCCGCGGTGGTCGACGATGCCCCCGACGCACCCGTTCTCCGAGCGGCACACACTGCCTCGAGATCCAGCGGATGGAACTGTAGGTCAGCCGCCTCATCAGCATTCACCCGGCCTGGTTCCGGACCCAGAAACGGTGAGAGCATCCCAAGGTCGGTCCCGTCACCGATCGGCGGGGAGACATGCCAGGCGGCCCCCCATGGCGACTCCCGCGTCGTCTGGGATCGGGGGCGCGTAGACCGGGGCTCGACGAGGCCGTTTGCTTTGCAATTCAGCGCGACGCCGCCTCCGAGGCACAAGTTACTTAAGCCAGTTATCTCTCTTGCCACGCGACTCAAACGGCGAAGCGCATCTTCAACAGCGTGCTGTGCCGACCACGCTAGCCGCACTGCCACCTCATCCAGATGCAACTCGGAGCGTGTGCGCTGAGAGAATGCATCGCCAGTCAGTCTCTGAAGGTCTCCTTCCAGCAGGTGACAGCCTCTCGGTAGTGGTAGCCGTCAGGAACAACGTAAGGCGCGCGTGGCTCTCCTCCGGGCAAGCCACACCGAGAAGCGCCGTGGCCCGCTGACCCGGGCGCGACATGATCGTCAGCCGCGGCGAGCCAGGCTGCCGCGCCGGCCAAAGATAGCCGTTGTGGCGCGCGCCTCTCCGCGGGAACGCGGCACGCCCGTATACTCCTGGTGGCTGGCGGGCGACTAGCTTGAGGGAGGAGGATGGTGCCTCGGAAGACTGTTGTGCGTGGCGCCAGGTTGACCGGGGCGGCGATCGCGTTCCCGCTTTTGGTGCTGGGACCCGCGAGTGGCGCCGCGCCCCCGCGGTTCGCTGCTCTGCGGACCGTCGATCCGACGCTGACCCAGATCGTCACGCCTCGAAGCGGATCGATCGTCGGTCATACGACGGTGCGTGTCGTCATTCGGGTCAAGCCAGCGGTTACTTCGTTCCGGGCGCGGATCGATGCCACAGTGGACATCACGCCCTTCTTCCGGGGCGGGCCCGCAGGTACGCGCATTGCCGACCTTCGGCTGGGCAGGGGCATCCACTACTTGCATGTTGATACGACAGGCCGCGGGCCCACGGAGGACTTCGACTCCGTCCGTTTCCTCGTCGGCCGGGCGTCAAAGGGCTTGGTTTCGGTGTCGGTCCGCCGGCCGCGCCTGGCTTCGGGACGGATTTGGGTACTGGTGCAAACCACACGTCGCGGCGCCTTCCTGCGCTTACGCCTGAATGGGCACGCCGTCGCGCTTCCCAAACGAACGCGACGCTCGTGGTCCGGCATCATTGACGGGGATGCCGGTGTGCGCCACGGCAAGAATGCGCTCGTGGCGACGGCCTATACGACGTCGGGGCGGTTCAGCACCGTCCGCCGAGGGTTCACCATTCGCGCTCGCGAGGTGATACCGGCCGCAGGTCCGAACCGTCGCGGCGTGGTCGGCCGAGCCGTACGGATCGATGCGCGTCGTACCCACTCAGATGGAGGCCGGCTGCGGTTCCGGTGGGTGGTCCGCGGCGGCCCGCGAGGTGCTCATCCGATGCTTCACGGGCAGGGCACGGCGACACCGAGGCTCGTCACTGACCGCCCAGGACGTTATCGACTGACTCTTCGCGCTTCGGGGCCTGCGCACCAACTCACCACCGACTCGGTCTTGGTCAGCACCGCCCCGGATGTTCCCCCCGTCGGGGTTGCCATCAATACCATGAACTCCAGCGTCGCCGGTCCGGCCGGCATTGCGCTCGGCGCGCCGGTCAACCAGAGCTTCACCACCGTCAACGCAGGCGATGTGGCCCAAGTGCTGGTTCTCGACCGGGCCACCCTCGCGGTGCTTTCTCACACGTCATATCCGGCCACCGACGCCGGCATGGCCGCACTTGCGACCGAGGTCGATGCCCAGGGCAACAACACGCTGGTCGTCATCGACACGCCGCAGCTCTCGGCCGTGGTCCTTCCCGACCAGACTGCAGCCAACAGCCTCAATCGGGCGCTCGCGCACATCGATGTGCCGGCCGTCGGAACCTGGCTCCGAGCGATGTCGGCAATCGGGGTCCCGGGAGGCGGACCTGGAGTCGAGAACCCGGGCCTGAACCTGGCTTCGCCCTCGACGGCCACGTCCGATCCGGGTGCGCTCAGGGGATACCTCCAGGTCGACTCCGCGCAGAACTTCACCTTCGTCAGCTCTGATTACGTCCCCTTCGACACCGTGGCGCCCGGTACCTCGCCGACGCAGGCGGCCATCTCGGTGGGTGGCCAGAGCTACACCTCGTCGCCGGTCACATCTCCCGCGGGCGGGTTCTACGTCCTCATCCTCGATAGCGGGACGCTGGCCAAGCTTGCCGATGGCACGTTCCCCGTGCCATCGGGGCTCGCCGCGATGCATTCGCTTCTCAGCCAACACGTGCTCAATACCCACGCGCTGATTTTCACCCAGAGCATCGGTTCGGTGACCCGCGCCGACGCCTCGCCAGCGGCATGGAACCTCGTCGCTTCCGACGAGCAGCAGATCGGCGGGCATCGATTCCTGTTCGACGCCCTGCCAGCAGGCGGGCACGGCGACTACGCCTTGGTTGCCCCCACCGGGAACGGCAGCCCAGGCTGCTGCATCTCCCCCTGGGCCGACATCGAGAGCTACGCCGCAACCCGCGGCGCGGGGCGGGTGACCGGGGTCTTGGCCCGCAATGGGCTCGCCCAGTACTACCCCGCGCTTTCCGGCTCGCACCCCGGAATCGCTAACAGTCTGCCCTCGGTGGCCTATGAGCCCCCCTCCGCCGGCCCGTTCAGCTGTCCCGATCTAGGCTCGGCGGCGCCGGCGACTGGCGCCTTCGGCGTCGCGGCGGTGTGGCCATGCCGGGATACTGCGGCCCGGCGGGCGGCGATCACCTGCGTGGCAGCGGTCCTCGGGCTTCCCGAACCGATCGAGCGCAACTACTGGGCGGCGGGCAACGTCACCTGGAGCGATGAGCTGAGTCAGCTCGAGACCATGCGCTACTCGGGGCTCGCCCATGACGCGGGCTGCGACGAGAAACGGTTCACCGCTCAGGACTTCGGCGATGTCCAGTCTCAGCTCGAAGCCGAGTTTCGCGACGTGGACCGGGTACTCACCGGATCGCAGAACCTGATCAGCAACCTGCAGAAGCCGCTCACCCAGACGCAGGGCACGACCTACGCGAACCTGGAGCAGATCGCGTCCACGATCGCCGCCAGCGTCAAGCCGCCCCCCGCCAGCTTCTCGTTTGACCCCTACAGCATCATCGCTGGGCTTCTCGACCTCGGCTCCGAGGTGGCAGGCGAGCCGATCGGGACCGTACTCGGATTTTACGGCACGCTCACCTTGCTGGCCTCCGACACGGTCGACCACGCCAACGGCAGCGAGGTGACCACCTCTCCGATCCCGGCCAAGGCGGCCGACCTTGGTGCCCAACTGGAGACCACCTACCTCAACGACAACACGAGGATGACGCACATCGGCGAGATCCTGGTCAGCGACTGGGGCAAGCTGAAGGCCGCGGCCAGCAATGCCGGTCCGAGCGGTCCCTGGAACTGGACGCCAGCCATGAACCAGCTCGCCATCAACGCGATCACCGCCGCTACCACCCAGGCGGCCTACAAGTCCCTGTTCCCGCTCGCGTTCACCTTCTACAACGTCGTCGACAACACCCACCCCGAGCCGAACGCGGCGGTTGGGTCGGGCTCCACGGGCTCGTCCGTCCCGAGCACGGCCAGCGCATTCAAATGTGCCAAGGACTACGTTCCCCCGTTCCATTCGTTGTCCTACAACGTCTTCGCTCCGTTCCGCGGGGAGCCGGCCAATGGACAGCTCAGTGTCATCACCGGCGCGGGGCCGGGCCGCCAACTCTGGGCCCTCGGCACCCTCAGCCATTACTTCCTCAACGGCCGAAACGCGCAGGACACGACGGGCACGCCCCCGAGCAGTCTGACCAACGCGATGTTTGGCAACGCCCCGATCGATCCGACCGCACCGCTCGGTCTGCTGCGCTACGGGATCGACACGTATAGCCCGACACAGATTCCCCCGACTCTGACCAATAACGGACCGCCGAGCAAGATCGCCAACGACATCGATGATGGGACGGCGCTGTTCGGGGACTACTGCACGGTGAACGGGAAACCGTAGGCAGTGCGCTGGGGGATGGCCCTGGCCGAGTTCGACGTCGCGGTGAGTTGCTGAGGCGGGGGTCGTCGTGATGCGCGCACTCGGGCACGATGCAGTCAGCCTGGCCTTCGATGACGCAGGAGAGGGGGATCCGCCGCTCCTGTTCGTGCACGGCCTCGCCTGCCACGCCGGCTTTTGGTCGCAGCAGCTGGAGCACTTCAAGGCCCGACATCGCGTCGTCGCCGTGGACCTCCGCGGCCACGGGCGCACCGAGGCGCCGCGCCAGACCTATACCGTTCGCGCCCTCTCCGAGGACCTCGAACTGACCTGCGAAGCGCTCGGCCTCGAGCGACCGGTGGTGATCGGGCACAGCCTCGGTGGGCTGGTTGCGCTCGACTTCGCTGCGGCCCATCCCGAGCGCGTGGCCGCGGCGGCGCTGATCGACTCGGTGCTGCTTGCCGACCAGCGACGGCCGGAAATCGTCCGCGCGCTCGTTGCGGGCCTGCGCGGGGGGACGCCCGACCGGGCGCTGTCGGACTACTTCAGGCAGTTCTTCACCGATGAGGATGATCCGCGGATCTCCGACTGGATCCTGGCGCAGGTGATCAAGACGCCTCCCTACGTCACCAGCTCGGTGTGGGAGCAATCGCTCACCTCCTGGGACGACGCGGGCGTCCTCGCCGCCTGCCGCACCCCGCTCCTCTACCTGGACGCCGGCACCCCGAACTGTGATCTGGGCCGAGCCGTCCATCTGAACCCGGGCATGCGCATCGGGCGCACCATCGGGTCTGGGCACTTCAGTCCCCTGCAGGTTCCGGCGCAGGTCAATTCGATCCTTGGGCGGTTCATCGAACTGTATGCTTAGCGCCGCTAACTGAACTACGCAGCCATCGCGGTTGTGGACTTTGACCGTCGGGACGGGTCAATCGCTCCGACAACAGCGCTGCAGGGGGAGGGATCCGAAGTGCTTCGCTGGGTTGGGGTTCGGAGGACGTGCGTCGGGGTCGGAGCCGGATTGGCCTGTGCCACCGGCCTGTGGCTGGCCAATGCCGGCGGAGGCGCCTCAGCCTCTGTGGGACCGAGTTCGCAGCGGGCCGCCGCTTCGCAGCAGCTAAACGAGCTGTTCGTGCTCACCGCGGACACCGGCACGCTGCGGAAGGTCCGCGGCGCTGCGCACACATTTGCGCTCACCTTGTCGGTGCGTGGATCGGTCGCCGTGTTCACCGACCGCCCCACCCGCCGCGCCGGAGTGGAGAGCATGGCCAGTCTCGTCGCTAACTGGAAGGCGCTCGGTTTCGCCAAGTCGCCGCCGAACGCTGCACTGGAGCTCTCTCACGGAAGCCACTCGCATGACGTCAAGGTGTTCGAATTGCGCTCGCCCCACTTCAACGCGCGGACGGGGAAGCTCAGCTTCCGCGCCCAGGATCTCGGCGACCGTACCTCCACGGCGCTGGCCGGCGTGCTGAACAACGCGCACCGGGACATCCCCGCGCGCTTCAGCCGGGCCACGCTGTTCATCGATTCCGGATCGGTGGCCCCGATTACGCAGTTCGTCAAGGTCACGATGACTGTGCCGCAGAACACCACCTGCCCCACCGATCTGTGCACCGCTACGTTGACCTTCGACTCCGGGCTCCTTTATCTCTTGAGCCGGACTGTCATCAGCACCGCCACCGCCCAGACGACCTCGCAACAGGCTTTCGGGCCGTTCAGCGCGACCTCCGGGCCGGTCGAGTTCGAGTGCGGGACCGGCGCGTCGATCCTCCGGTGCAGCACCATTGGGCAGGTCCTGCTCACGCCGTGCGCGGCCGAGATCACTGGCTCGGCGGATATCGATCCTGGTGTATCCGTGATGCTCAACGGCATCGCGATCAAGGCCGGACGGTTCAGCGTGCCGGGGAAGTGCAAGTGAGCGGCTCGCCACCCGACGCGCCGACCGGGCCTGGGTCCCCGCTCACCCGCAGGGTGGCGTTGCGCCGGGCCCTCTTCGCCGGAGCGGGCGCCACCGTCGTGCCCTCAACCCTTTCCGGAGTCCTGGCTCCGGGCGGGGCCCTGGCCGCGACCGCCAACGCGCGAACGATCATGCTCGTCCGCCACGCCGAGAAACCCGACGGCTCCGGCGCGCCGTACGGGATCACGCCGGCGGGGGAACACGACACTGAGTCGCTGACCGTCCGTGGGTGGACGCGCGCCGGAGCGCTCGTGGAGCTGTTCGACTCCGGGCACCCGCAGCACCGAGGACTCGCGCGCCCCGCCGGGCTGGTCGCCTCCGACCCCGGCGGAGCCGGCAGTAAGCGCCCGATGCAGACCGTGGGGCCGTTGAGTGAGCGGCTCGGCCTGAAGATCGGACTCGTCCCGGTGCCGGCCAAGAAGAGCGGGACCCAGCCGATCGCCGATGCCCTGCTCGCCCAGCCTGGGCCTGTTCTCGGCGCCTTCCAGCACAAGCTCATCCCGGCCATCGCCCAACGGCTGGGTCAGGTCAGCCCAGCTGTCCCGAGCCAGTGGCCGGAGGATCGCTTCGACCTGGTGTGGGTGTTCGTGCGGCGCCGTGGCGGAACCTGGCAGTTCTCACAGGTCCCGCAGCTGCTGCTGTTCGGCGACCGCAGCAGCGTCGTGACCGGCGCGCAAGACGCTGCTTAGCGCCGGTTGGTGCAGCCGCGCCGCACGGTGCGGTCCGGTCAGCCAAGCCTGGCGAAAGCGATGTGACCCTCGATGTGCGCAATCCGCGGCCCGTTGTCGACCAGGCGGACCTGACACCCACCGCGCTCGGTCGAGATCGTTCGGGAAGTGCAGTAAGGTCCGCCACACGGGCCAGTTGGCAATGAGCGTGGACATCCCACGGAAAAGAGGACCAGGATGAGGAGCAACAGAAGCGGGCGGCGAGCAGTCGCCGGACTTGCGGCGATGGCCTGTCTCGGAGCTGGATCGGCAGCTCCGGAGGCGGTTGCGGCCGGCGGTTCCGGGGCGGTAACGAAAACCTTCTCCTTCATCGGGAGACCCGGCTCGAAGACCTCAACGCTGCTGAACATCGATTCGCTGCTTCTCAACGCCCGTTGCAACACCGCCGGCTCACCGGTGGTCTTCGCGTTCACCTCGGCTCCCGCGGCCGATCTCTTCGCGCGGGTGTTCGATGGCCTGGGACGGTTGCACCTGATCAAGAACACGGCGTTCACAAAGACCTCGAAGGGCGTCCAGCTCTCCCCCTCCAGCGGCGACTTCGACGCGAGCGGTCAGGCGATCTTCGAGACCTCCCGGGGCCAGGTAGTGAGCGTGAACATCGCGATGGACAACAGCACCACGCTCAACCAACAGCGGCTCTGCACCGTGTTCGGGACCCTGACCGCGAGCTGAGCCGCACCTGGCGGACCTGGTTGGGTGAGGCCGGGCAGCGCATCGGGGGTCTGGCGAGCTTGCGCAACGGTGCTGCTGCCGTAGGCTCCGTTAGGGACTGGATTCAAGAGGCCAGGGCGTCCCCTCATGGCGCGAGGGGAGCGCGGCAGCACGAGCACCACTCGGCGCGACTCCATCTCCTGGCAATTCGATTGCCTTCCGCCCCCGTTCAGGGGGCGACCGCCTGTCCGGCGCCGGGCCGCTACCTGACCGCGATCAGATCGAGGACGAAGACCAGCGTGTCGTCGGGCCGAGCACCCCGCCGGCGCCGCGCTTGCCGTAGGCGAGCATCGGCGGAATCGTGATTCGCCGGCGGCCGCCGACCTTCATCCCGAGGACGCCCTGAATCCCAACCAGAGATCACCTGCCCCCGTCCGAGGCCGAACTTGAGCGGGACCGGCACAGCCAGCCGCATAAGAGGCTGATCCGCGAGTCGGGCCATCTACTTTTGCACGCGATAATCAGGTCAGGTCAAACCGGTCGAGGTTCATGACCTTGGTCCAAGCGGCGACGAAGTCGCGCACGAACCTCTCCTCCGAGTCGGACGCGCCGTAGACCTCGGCGATTGCGCGCAGTTGCGAGTTCGCGCCGAATATGAGGTCGACAGCGGTCCCGGTCCACTTCAGCTCGCCCGTAGCGCGGTCGCGACCCTCGTAGACGCCGTCCCCGGATGCCGACCACTCCGTGTTCATGTCAAGCAGGTTCACGAAGAAATCGTTGGTGAGCGTCCCGGGTTGATCGGTGAACACGCCGTGGGCGGACTGGCCGGTGTTGGCGTTCAACGCCCGCATGCCGCCCAGCAGCACGGTCATCTCAGGCGCGGTCAGCATCAGCAGGTAGGCACGCTCCACCAGAAGCGTCTCCGGAGAAAGCGCTTCGTTGCCGCCGAGGTAGTTGCGAAACGCGTCGAAGGTCGGCTCGAGCACGGCGAACGACTCGATGTCGGTTTGCTCCTGCGAGGCGTCCGCGCGACCGGGCGCGAACGGAACCGTCACCTCATGCCCCGCGGCCCTCGCCGCCTGCTCGACGCCGGCGCAGCCGCCGAGGACGATCAGGTCCGCCAGCGAGACGCGCTTGTCACCGGGCTGCGAGGCCTCCCAGTCCAGCTGGATCCGTTGGAGCCTCTGCACGACCTTGCCCGTGACTGCCGGATCGTTGACCTCCCAGTCTTTCTGCGGGGCCAAGCGGAGACGCGCCCCGTTCGCTCCGCCGCGCTTGTCGGTTCCGCGGAAGCTGGCCGCCCCCGCCCAAGCGGTGAATACGAGCTCGGATGCCGACAGACCTGAGTCGAGGACCGTTGCCTTCAGCGCGGCGATGTCCTCGTCGCCGATCAGCTCATGATCGACGGCAGGTACGGGGTCCTGCCACAACTGTGGCTCCGCGACCCACGGGCCCAAGTAGCGCGAGATCGGGCCCATGTCCCGGTGCAGGAGCTTGTACCAGGCCCTGGCGAACGCATCTGCAAGCTGGTCGGGGTTCTCGTAGAAGCGCCTGGCGATCGGCTCGTAAATCGGATCGATCCGCAGCGCCAGATCCGTCGTCAGCATCATCGGCGCATGTCGCTTGGAAGGATCGTGCGCGTCGGGGACGGATTCCTGAGCCTCGGGATTCTTCGGAGTCCACTGCTTGGCGCCGGCCGGGCTGGTGGTCAGCTCCCACTCGTACTCGAACAGATTCTTCAGGAACGCGTTGTCCCATTTCGTCGGCTCCTGGGTCCAGGCCCCCTCGAGTCCGCTGGTCAGCGCCTGAGCGCCGTTGCCGCTGCCGACGCTGTTCCTCCACCCGAGCCCCTGCTGCTCAATCGGCGCCGCCTCCGGTTCCGGCCCAATGCTCTCGGGGTCGACGGCACCGTGGGTCTTGCCGAAAGTGTGGCCGCCAACAATCAGCGCCAGTGTCTCCTCGTCGTTCATCGCCATCTGGCCGAAGGTGTCTCGGATGTCCTTCGCCGCGGCCAGCGGGTCTGGATCGCCATTCGGACCTTCAGGGTTGACATAGATCAAGCCCATCTGCACGGCGCCGAGCGGCTTGGCCAGTTCGCGGTCACCGCCGTAGCGCTCATCACCGAGCCACGCGTCCTCGGGTCCCCAGAAGATCTCCTCAGGCTCGAAGATGTCCTCGCGTCCAAACCCGAAGCCGAACGTCTCGAATCCCATGGACTCCATTGCACAGTTGCCGGCGAAGACGAGGAGGTCAGCCCACGAGACTCTTTGGCCGTACTTCTGCTTGATCGGCCAGAGCAGCCGGCGCGCCTTGTCCAGGCTGGCGTTGTCAGGCCAGCTGTTGAGCGGTGCGAAACGCTGAGCCCCCTGACCGCCGCCGCCCCGGCCGTCGGAGATGCGGTACGTGCCGGCGGAATGCCAGGACATGCGGATGAACAGAGGGCCATAGTGCCCATAGTCCGCCGGCCACCAGTCCTGCGACGTCGTCATCACTTCGAAGACGTCCCGCTTCAACGCCTCAACGTCGAGCTTCTCGAACTCCCGACGGTAGTCGAAATCTTGACCCAGCGGCGTCGCCAGAGGCGAGTGGTAGTGGAGCACCTGGAGATTAGGCTGATTTGGCCACCAGTCCTGGTTCGTCCTCGGACGGCTGGTCTCGGCGGTCGGGGCCGGGATCGCAGGGTTCTCGCTCTCGCTAACGGTGTCGCTCACGTGGTTTCTCCTACTGGTTGGCAGTCTGACACTCGGGGCAAAGCCCCCAGTAAATGATCTCCGCCTCATCGACTGCGTAACCCGCGGGGTCAGCGGGCTCAACGCAGGGCGTGTGGCCGACAGCGCAATCGACGTCGACCATCCGGTTGCACTCGCGGCAGACGAGATGATGGTGATTGTCCCCGACCCGGGCCTCATACCGAGCCGTCGACCCGGCCGGTTCGATCCGCCGAATGATCCCTTTCCCCGTCAGCATCGCCAAAGCGTCGTAGACCGCCTGCAGGGAGACCGCGCCTATCTTCCCCCTTACCTCAGAGGTGATCTCGGCCGCCGTGCTGTGCGGCTGATCGCCGACCGCACGCATCACCGCGAGCCGCTGGGCCGTCACCTGCACGCCCTGCTCGCGCAGCCGGACGGTCATGTCGGCAAGACTCAGCATCCGCGCTCACTCTACACCGATTCTGGAATGGCTCCATTCATCGGATAGACCCGCTATTGCACCGTCGGCCCCTCGACGAGGGGCGGGATTCGACTGGGGCGTACGCGTCGACCCGCTTAGCGACCAGGGTCGTTTAGGACAACCTTGCGGGCCTTGCGGCAGCTGACGCACCACCGATGCGTGGCGCAGGTAGGTCTGAGATCGCGCCGCGGCAGCGGTCATGACCGCTGAGACAGACGGCGCTCCCGACCGCCTCGCAGACACAGAGATCCGAGACACCGGAGACCTCCCTGCTCACTAGCTTTTCGCCGCGGGCTTCGGTCGCCGGCGGGATTCGAACCCGCGACCTTCGGGTTATGAGTGCATTCGCTGGTCTTCGCTAGGTGCATATTTACAGGCCTTTCATGATCTTGCATCACATTGCCTGAGGTTAGATTTGCCTAGTTCGTTACGCGGTTTGTTACACGTCTCGGCCCCGCGGGCTGTGATGTGCCCAAGCTCCAGTCCCATGATCCCGTCGCGGGCGAGGCTCAGAGACCAGGCTTTTGGGTCCGAGTCCCAGCTCGTGCGGCAGGTAGGGCTCGGCCTGCGCGCATTGGTCCCGCGCTGCTCAGGGTCAAGCGACAGCCCGGTGTTGAGGCAGGGGACCGGAGTTTTCTACAGTAGACGCAATGACTACAGCCACCGGATACCAGGTGCCGTCCGCGGACGGCGCGTTTGAGAAGACCACGATCGAGCGCCGGGACCTCGGCGCGCTCGATGTCCAGATCGAGATCAAATACGCGGGGATCTGCCACTCCGACATCCACACCGCCCGCAACGAGTGGGGCAATACCGCCTACCCGGTCGTACCCGGACACGAGATCGCCGGCGTCGTCACTGCCGTCGGTAACGAGGTCACCCGCCACGAGGTTGGAGACCGAGTCGGGGTCGGCTGCTTCGTGGACTCGTGCGGCACGTGCGAGCCGTGCCGGAAGGGCGAGGAGCAGTACTGCGCCAAAGGCGTGGTGCAGACCTACAACTATCCGGTCGGCGATCGGTACACCAAGGGCGGCTACTCGACCCAGATCGTCGTGACCGAGCATTTCGTCGTCTCGATCCCCGAGGGGCTGAGCCTCGATCAAGCCGCGCCGCTGCTGTGCTGCGGCATCACCCTGTACTCGCCGCTTCGGCATTGGAACGTCGGCAAGGGTTCGCGCGTGGCGATTGTCGGGATGGGCGGGCTCGGGCACATCGGCGTGAAGCTCGCGCATGCGATGGGCGCCGAGGTCACCGTGCTCAGCCGGACGCTTAGCAAGCAGGAGGATGGCCTGCAGTTCGGGGCCGACCACTACTACGCGACCTCAGACCCGGAGACGTTCGAGAAGCTCGAGAATAGCTTCGACTTGATCCTCAACACCGTCTCGGTCAATCTCGACCTCGACCGATACCTGGCGCTGCTCGCTGTCGACGGCACCTTCGTTGAGCTCGGCGCACCTGAGCACCCGCTCCAGATGTCGGCATTCAGCCTGATTCCCAATCGCCGCGCCGTGGCGGGCTCGCTGGTGGGCGGGCTGCGTGAGACCCAGGAGATGCTCGACTTCTGCGCCGAGCACGGCACGCCGCCCGAGATCGAGGTGATCTCCGCCGATCAGATCGACGAGGCGTATGACCGCGTCGTGGCCAGCGACGTGCGCTACCGGTTCGTGATCGACGCCAGCACGATGTAGCCGAGCTGCGGCCGGTGACGTAGACACCCCGCCAACGAGAGGCGGCGGGACGGTCGGCGCTCCGCAGAGCCGGGGTGGCAACCAGCTCCGGCCGCGCTCGTCGAAACCTCCATTCACCCCGCCGCGATGAATCGGCCGCTGAAAACGGACGATTGCGCGGTAAGCGACTCCCGCGATCGCATTCGCCTCCGACCGACGCGGCGGGGGTCACGACTGCCTGGGGCGACATAGCGGCGTGGCGATCGGTCACATGTGGCTTGATGGTCCCGGTAGCCCGCTGCGAGCCGATCGTCCCCGCGCCGCTGCGCAACGTTCACAGATTTATGAGGCCGAAGATGACAACAAATGGGACCGCCCCCGTCAGCTACCGATCCCGCTGGCCCCCGGAGCCCGAGGACGGATCGCCGCTGACCTGGGCGAGCCGGGTGGTGAATACGAGCCCCACCCCCCCGATCAGGTTGCCGAGGATGGCGATGGCGATGTTTCGAAGCAGATCGAGCCAGTCTGCGTGCGAAGTACCGGCGAGCAGCCCCAGGAACATCTCCCCGAAGCCGACGACTGCATGGTTGAGGCTCGGCGCCAGCAGAAGAAAGCCGACCAGGAGCGCGACGAGGATCCGAGCTGAGGCGGCTTCCGCCGCACTGGTGACCCAGGTGAAGACAGTCATGACGACGCCGGCGAGAATCGCACTGAACAGGGCGGCAATGAATGATCGGTCGCTGAGCGTGTTGGTGATAACACCGACGGCATGCAGGGAGCCGGGAGGCAGCACCCCCTTCACGGAGACCAGCGCGGCCAGCAGAGCGAGGCCAGCAAGGTTCAGGACGAGCGTTACGCCCCACATCCTCAACAGCGTCAGAGCGGACGAACGCCCGGAAAACACGGCACCGACGGGAATGAGGAAGTTCTCGGTGAACAGCTCGGCTCGTCCCAGCGTGATGAAGACGAACGCCAGCCCGAACAAGAGCGAGGCGAGCACGTGCGCGGTTGGCTCCGGGAGCGTCTCTGACAACCCCGCGCTCGCGACGCTCACAGCGACTATGCCGAGCATGACGTCGGCGCCTCCGGCGAAGCCTGTCGCCATGAGGGCCGACCAGCGGCGTCCGAGCCGCCGCTCGCCTTCGTCCAGGCTCTCAGTCCAGATCTCCTCAGGGGTTCGATCGGGCATGTCGGTCAGCCCGCCCCGCGCGAGGGCCGGCCGCGATGCGTGCAGCGCATGACTGAATGGATCATTCTGGCCGGGACCACTACCCAGGATCGCCAGCGATAACGCACCGCTTGCTCCTGGTCTGGCGAGCCGAGCCGGGGTGAGCGCAGCTATTTCCCGGCGTGTACCTGGGCAGCGAGGCGCTCAGGGGCGGCACGCTCACCTGGTAGGCGCCTGTCCTAGGACACAGTGTCCCGGTCGCCGGGGGCGCCCTGCCCGGTGCCGGCGTTCGACAGCTGCTGGCCGCCGAAGGTGACCGTGGCGCCGGGCGCCATCTACGAGCCCTGGAGCGCCTGCACCTGCGCGGAGGTGGCCGCTCCCGCCTGGAGGACCGGTCGGCGTCGGCGTAGGTGCCGTCGGCGGAGTCGCCGTCAATCCGCAGCGAGAGCGGACCGGGATCCCCGGGAACCCGAAGCTGCACGAGCAGGGCCGGGAACGAAGGGACGTTTTGAACGCACTGACCGAGTTCGTTGGTCTCCATCGAGAGGGCCAGGAACGACTGCGGCACGGCGCTGACCACGGCACCGGGAATCACAACCCGCGCTGGCGATGACGTCGGTGTGGGGCTGCTCGTCGGATTTGGCCAGGGTGTAAGTGGCCCTGTGTGCGCCGGCGATGCTCAGCTCGCCGTGCTTGGGGAGTGCTGCCACTGGTGGGACAAGCAGTTGCCGCGCACACTCCACATCCCGGGGCCTCGTCACCGCACACGCGAACCCGCGCCGTGCCGTCCTGGCAATCGCCGGCGGCGAGGTGTTCCCGGCGGGGATGGCTTCACGCCTGTGGTCGCTTGGCTGGTCCCGGTCCATTTGGCAACTCCCCATGACGATTTCCTTGATCTGTACCGCAGGCGCCACGCCAATGGGCCGAATTCCAGTGCCGGCGGCCTGGCCGCTCTCCGCTTCCTCATCACTACAGCGGAGCTCTATGAGCCAGCGTGTCGTCGTCACGTTCTCGCCTGCGCCCGGGATGCGTGAGGCGCTGCGCGAACCGCTGGCTGGTGTGGAGATCGCCTACCTTCCCGATGCTCCGCCGACGACCGGGCTCGATTCCTGGGCAGCGCAGACGCGGTTCTGGCTTGGGGGATCGATAGCGAGCTTCGTGGGCGCGAGGAGTTTGCCCACCTCGGTTCGGCCGGCCTGGTTCAGCTGCTCTCGGCTGGGGTTGACCGGGTGCCGTTCTCCTGGTTCCCGGACGATGTGCAGTGAGCTCCACCGCCGGCGCGTGACGCCAATCAGATGGCGGAGCACTTGAGGGCCCTGGCTTGGCCAACGGCTGCCGCAGAACCAGGCGCGCTGAAGCCCGGCGAGTTTGACCAGGAGACGCCAACCCAAAGAATCGGCAGGGCCGTGGTCGGCGTGCTCGGGTTCGGTGGCATCGGCCATGCCAGCGCCAGCGTGTTCAGATGCTCGGCGCGCGAATCCATGCCGTCAACCGATCCGGCGAGACGCACGAACCCGTGGATCGAGTCGCGTCGCTGGAGGAGCTTGACTCCGTGCTCGCGGCCGCGGACATCTTCGTCATCTCGATTCCCTCCCGTGGCACACGGGGTCTGATCTCGGGGCGGGAGTTCTCGCTGATGGGCCCGATGCGACCCTCGTCAACATCACTCGTGGCTCGATTGTCGACGAGGACAAGCTGTACGAGCACCTCAGCACCCATCCGTCATCCTCGGCCGCGATCGACGTGTGGTGGCAGGAACCGCGTGGGAGGAACTCTTCGAGACCCGGCACCCGTTCCTGGAGCTCCCGGACTTTCTCGGGTCGCGGCACAACTCGGAGTCGTCCCCGGGTCGTTGAACATGCCGCACACGAAGCGGCGGTGAATGCCGCCCGGCATTTACAAGGCGGGCCGGTCAAGCATCTTGTCGACCCGTCGAACTATGTCGGGTGAAATCGTCTGACTACTCGGTGTCCGCGACGATCGAGCCCACGCGCTCGCCGAGCGTCCGGTCGCGGGAGAAGACCACCCCGCCATAGATCAGCGCAACCACGACCACGCCGAGCGCGACCAGCGGGTAGTGGTTGAACGGCGCTGGCTGGCCTGGCTTGATCAGCTCGTACAGGGGGTAGCCGATCGCCGCCACACCGGCCAGCGGCAGCAGCAGGTGGAAGATCGGCGAGAACTGTTCACGGTGGTAGCGCCGGTAATACAGCGGTAGCGCCAGGTTGGCCACCAGGTAGGTGAGCGCGATTAGGATCGTGCCGAGCGTGGCGATCTCACCGAAGAACACGACTGGGTCGGTGTTCCAGCCAAAGATGAAGCTGAGCCCCAGCGCGACGCCGAGGAAGACGACGAACGCCGCCCACGGGGTCCGCTGACGTTTCGTGACCTGGGCCACCCATGAGGGCAGCAGACCCTCACGGCCCGAACTGAAGATGATCCGCGCCTGCGAATTGGTCGCCGCGATCAGGGTCCCGAAAATCGAGGTGAACCCAGCGATGTAGGCCAGAAAGGCCGCGAAGCCGAGCACTCCGGTGGCGGCATCGACGAACGGCACGGCCGAGTTCGTCAGCGCGTGAACGTTCTCCTTGAATGCGACGACGGTCGCGTAGGAGAGAAACACGTAGGTCGCCGCCATCATCGAGACGCTGATGAACACCGCCCGTCCTACCCCTGCGCGAGGGTCGCGGCTCTCCTCCGCGAGCGCCGCCGAGTTCTCCCAGCCGATGAAGAGATACACCGCGAGCGGAAAACCGAGCGACAAGCCGGTGAAACCGCCACTTAGACGGCCGGGGTCGAACGGATGCAGGTTGATGTGGCTCGAGTTGTTGATCAGTAGCACGATCGCCACTACCACGAGCAAGGCGAGCTCGAAGGCGAAGAAGATCGCCGCCACCTTCGTGGACGGCGCAGCGCCCCCGACGATGATCCACAGAGCCGCTGCGGTCAACACGACGGTGAGGATCTGCCACGGAATCGTCACGTGCAGGTAATGCTTGATGATCGTCTCCGACCAGCCGCCGGAGATCGTCACCACGGAGGCGACCGCGATGATGTACCCCGAGCACAGGACGATCGCCGTCACCACCGCCGCATACGGACCGAATGCACGGCCGATGAAGGTCACGAACGAGCCAGTGGACGGCCGCGAGCGGGAGAACTGGGTGAGCGTATTGCCGAGCAGCGCAATCGCAACCGCCGCGACGATGATCGTCAGCGGCGAGGCCACACCGGCGGTCCCGGCAATTAGCGCAAAGCCGAAGAAGAAGCTCATCGCCGGCGCGATGTTCGCCATCGTCGAGGCCGCGATGTCGAAGTTCGACAGCACTCCACGCGCCAGGCGCTCCGGCTCGCGACGAGCCGGCGTCACATTCCCAGGAGCCGCCGACTCCGCACTGGACCCGCCGATCTCAGCCATCACCCTCTCCTCTCCCAACGCCAAGCTGACATGGCCTAGCTACCCCTGCCAGCGATGCTCAAGCTTCGCCCCGGATGAGACCACATGCTTGAAGCAGGAGTGCCGGGATGCCCGCGAGTCCCGAGTCGTCGACGATCAGACAGCGACCGGACGGCCGCGGCCTGGCCACGGTCCAGGGCGGCACAATTCCGCTTGGGCTACGAACCGAGCTACGGCTCTGAGACGAAGTGGTCGTGCACCGCCCGCCCTTGGCCGGCCCGCGGGGCGCCGCTCCAATTGGCCAGCATCGAATACGTGCACGTCCCCGCCGGATAGTCCGAGTAATCGGCCTCCCAGCTGAAGCCGTCAAGGCTGACGCCCGCGCTGTCGGCCCAGTTCATGAACGTCTGGTCGTAGGCGACGGTGCCCGGGCAAGGCTCACGTTGTCCCGATAGGTCGCCGCCGAACTCCGTCGCGACGACCGGCACCCGTGCGGCGACCGGCGCGACCGTCGACTGCCAGCAGCTGACGGTGTCGCAGGTGAGGCCCTGGTAGGAGTGGAAGCTGGCGGCCAGCTGTGCCGGCCTGATCCTGTCCCGCGGCTCGTAACGAAGCCAGGCCGAAAGATCATTGGTGTAGTCCCGGCCTGGCGCCAGGATGGGTTGGCGGGCGCCGGTCGCGCGGATCACGTTGACGAGTGACTGCGTGCCGGCGGAGGCGTAGCTGCCCAGGGGGTGATCCTCGGTCGGGCAGAGTGCGCCGCAGCCGACGAGGCTCAGGTTGCCGCGGTTATCGGCTCGCCCGCCGCAGTCTGCGCACGCGTTGGGCACCCGGCAGCCGTCCCTCAGACAGTGCCAGCTGAGGGTCAGCCGTCCGGAGCGGAGATCCTGTCGGAACGGCTCGTTGAAGATTTCGAACGCGACCGAGTGGTCACGCTTGAAGTGCTGCGCGACCGAGCGCCAGAACGGGAGCGAGTACTGGCGGTCCGGCAGCGGCCACTGGTTCCACGCGACTGCGCGCCCCGCGGCCGACCAATGCAGGTCGAGGATGACCGCAAGCCCGTGGGCGTGGGCCCGGCGCACGAGCGCGACGATCGCGGCCTGGTAGCGGAGTCTGAGCCGCTGGCCCGCGACCCGCGCGGCGCGGCCGCTCAGCGGCTTGATCCGGTAGTGAGGCCCCGCGTACTGGGCGACGGGGTTCACGCCGAGCCAGCACTGCTCGTTCAGCGGCACGCGGATCGTGTTGACATGCCAGGTCGTGATCGCCTGAAGCGCGGCGTCGCCGGTGGGGATCGAGAAGACTTGGCGCCGCGACGGCGTGTATAGCGGCTCGACGCAGTCGTACTCGGAAGTGCCGACATGGACGGCGAAGATCCGCGTCGGATTTCCGCGCGCGTCGACCAGGTGGTTGCCCGCGATCCGCAGGGGTGGCGGCGTGGCCGCGACAGCGGCGCCGGTGATCACAGCGGCAATGCAAAAGGCCACCGCGAGCGTCCTGACGATCCGTCTCATTGCTGCCCCCTGCCGTTCACGCGGTCATTCTTCCACGTCGCACAGATTTGTGGGAGAACGGGCAGGCTCGCATTGCCGCAGCGTCGTCACCCGGGCGCCACGCAGCTAGGAGGAGACCACTCTGTACACGCGGTGAGTGCCGACGAGCCCTACGAGCTCGAGATCTCGCTCCTGCACGAACTCGAGATCGCCGGCGCTCTCGGTCAGTTGCTTGACGACCGCTGAGGTGAGGATCTCGCCACCGCGGGCGCTGTCGGCGATGCGCGCCGCCACCACGATGTTCTTGCCGTAGAAGTCCGAGCCCTGCTTTATTGCCTCTCCCGTGTGCAGCCCGATCCGCACACGGACCGGAGCCTCGGGATGCCCGCCGAACTCGCGGTCGATCGCGTGCTGGATCGCGCACGCACACTCAACTGCCCGACGCGCGCTTGAGAACGCCACCATGAAGCCATCGCCATGGGTCTTCACCTCGAACCCGCCGTGCGCCTGGATCTGCTCGCGGACGACCGCGTGGTGCACGCGCAGCAGCTCGAGCCAGCGCAGGTCCCCAAGCCGCTCGTTAACGACGGTCGAGCCCTCGATGTCAGAGAACAGGATCGTCACCGTGCCATCAGGCGCAGCCGCAGACCCCAGACTCGGACGCTCGGCCGAGACGACCGATGCCAGCTCGTCGACCGACGTCACTCCGGCCGGGATGATCTCAGGCGCACGTCGCCGTGAAGCCTTCTCGGCGCGGGACGGGCGACTCGAGACCTCGACGCCACCCATCAGGCTGAGCGCACGCACGTGAATCACCGGGGTCCCGGGGCGGGGCGGGAGGTCACGGATCCTTGCCCGCTTGCCCCCCATGATCGCGATCCCGCTGAGGTCCACCTCGACCCCCTCCGGAACAACGATCTTGACGCCGCCCATGATCGATACCGCGGTGATGTCCAGGCGTGCCCCTTGGATCTCGGCGTCCCGCAGGTCCAGCTTGCAGCCGCCCATCACCGCAAGCGCGACGCACCGCTCCTCAGGCCGCCAGTGTCCCCGGCGCCTGGCGCCAGACATCACCGCGATCACCCACCGGCGCCGCTTGCGCTCGGTTGTTGCCGAACCGCTCCGGCGCGCGGGAAGGTCTCGCGTCACCGCCTCGAGCTCCGTTGAGGTCCGGGACTCGTAGACCCATCCCAGTCGCTCAGACAGCTCTTCGAGCGTCAGCCGGCCCTCCCCCGCGGCATCCCGGAGCACCAGCGCAACGCGCTCGCGCTCAGCGTCAGATGAGAGAACCGCCGGGCGAGCGCCGTCACCGACCTCCATCCCGTCAGCCTACCGGCGCACGAGCTACGACCTCGGCTTCAGCCCGCGCCGGCGGGCATTTTCGCCGTCTCCCGCTTCATCCCCCCGTCGAGGGATCGACGCCGTCGCTGTTGGTGAGCGTGAGCCGTTCATGCCTAGGAGGCGACAATTGAGGTGAAACACTCGCCCAAGCACCGGGCGCCTCAGCGAAACTCGGGAGCTCCGCCTCCAGCACACGCTCAAGGAGCTACCGGCGCTCAGGCCGGAGCCTCGGCCACGTCGTCATCGTCGCCCCCCACAGGCGTCAGACCTCGGTTCTGCAGCCATAGCTCGAACATCGGGTCGGTCAGGCGCTGCTTGTGCGAGCCGTGGATGACGTCGGCATTTGCGGCCAGGCTCTCAAGCGCAGCTCCGATGCTCGAGCGTTTGATGCCGACGGCCGCGGCCGTCTCCTCGCTGTGGAGTGGACCTGGGGCAACGGCCAGCGCTCGAGCGACCCGCCGTTCATTGGTGGTCAGGGCGCGCCAGATAGCCCGCATCAGCGGGGTGGTATCGGCCATGGCCTGATCGAGCGCCGATACCCACGTCTCCTCATCGGCTTGTGCATTCCGCGGCGTGCGCTCCCACAGGTAGTGGGCCAGCATCATGCTGCGCTGCGGATGGCCGCGGGTGAACTCGAGCAGCGGCGCCAGAGCTCGTCCAGCATCCCGGCCCGTGGCCTGGAAGCGGTGTGAGACATAGTCGCCGACGTCGTCGAGAGGAAGCGGGGCGAGGCTTCTCGGCACCGCCTGATCGAGCAGGGGCCGCTTTGGATCCGCGAACAGCTGCTGCATGACTCCGGGAGCGGAGCCCGCGAACGCATAGGTCGCAGCGTCCGCCTGGTGCTGGATCACGCTTCGGATCTTTCCGTCGGCACCGCCGACCGCCAGTACATCTTGGATCTCGTCGAACACCACGAAGCTGGTGGTCCCGTTGCGCTCGAACAGCGAAGCCGGCAGTTCGAGCAGACGCAACAGCACCGACTCAGCGTCCACGCTCGGGTTTCGCTGAAGGGTCGCGGTGAAGCCGCCGCCCCCGAGAGACAGGCCGATGTTCCAGCTTCGGAAGACACTCTCCACATGCCGCCGGATCGGCCCCTTGAGTCGTTGATACCCACGCTCGATCCGAACCACGATCTCGGCGATCGAGAGCACGTCTTGAAGGTCCACGAGGACGGTGGCCATCCCCTCCCGGTCCGCGCTCTCGAGGACCCTCCGCAGCAGCGTGGTCTTCCCGTAGCGGCGCGGGCCGACCAAACGAAATGAGTGCCCGCCCTCAGCGAGCGCGAGCAGGTCGTCGGCCTCTGCGTCTCGATCGATCATCTCCTCCGGAGACAGGGGCCCGGAGAAGCGGAACGGGTTTAGGTCCCGGCGGCCTGACATGAGAGAAGATTAGCATCTTGCATAGCTGAACTACACGGTTCTGCCTAGTCTAGCTATGCAGGTGTGCTAGCTTCATTGAACTCCGCGGGTCCTCGCGGCACCATCCGTTGTCGCGCGGCCAAGCCGGAAGCCGACGTGCTGCCGGCGAACTCGGAGCGAGTTCAGGAGGTGTGACATTTGTCGCACTACAGCCGCTCTAGAACTCCGTAGATTGAGGGTCGCAGAAGGTCCAGGTTAACGGGGGCTAGCCACGCGGGGGTTCACGAACATGAGACAGAGCGAGTTGGCGCTGGCCGAGCCGGCGATATCGGAAGCTGATTTGAGGCCTGCACCGGTCGCCGCCCCGGACGACCGTGGCGTGCAGGGAGAGCTTCGCCACCTGACAGCCGTGTTCTGCGACGTGGTCGGTTCAACGGATCTCTCGACGCGCCTGGATCCGGAGGAGTTTGGCGAGATCACCGCCCGCTACCACGAAGAGGTCGTCAAGGTGGTTGAGCGCTACGGAGGCGAAGTCGTGCGCTACCTCGGCGATGGCGTCCTCATCGAGTTCGGATGGCCGGTGGCACACGACGACGACTGCGAACGAGCGGTCCGCACGGCGATCGAAGTCGCCGCGGCGATCCAGGCTCTGAACGGCGAGCTCCCGCCCGAGGTGACGCTCGCAGCGCGGATCGGCGTCCATACCGGGCAAGTCCTCGTCGGCGAGATGGGAGGGGGTTCGTATCGCCAGCGCATGGCGCTCGGGGAGACGATGAACATCGCGGCGCGGATCCAGGAGGCGGCCGCTCCGGGTACCGCGGTGATCAGCGAGACCACGCGCCGGCTGGTCCGCGGGATCTTCGTTACCGAAGAGCTGGAGCCTCAGACCTTCAAGGGTCTGCTGGATCCCATGCGTGTGCATCGGGTGATCCAGCCATCGGGCGTGCCGAGCCGTTTCGATGATGCCGGCGCAATGTTGTCGCCCTATGTCGGCCGAGAGCGGGACCTCGACGAGCTCGTGGATATCTGGCGAGCCACGAAAAATGATGCCGGGCGGGCAGTACTGATCTCTGGTGAGCCCGGGGTCGGCAAGTCCCGCCTCGTGCACGAGTTGCGTCAACGGGTCAAGGACGAGCCCCACAGCTGGCTCGAGGCGCGGTGCTCCTCGTACACCGAACACGACGCTTTCCGACCGGTGATCGAGCTGCTCGAGCGCGGGCTGGGATTCCAGAAGCAGGACACGGCTGCGGAGAAGCTGGCAAAGCTGGAACGAGCGCTCGACCGGACGGGAATCGACGACGAGGACGCGGTAACTGTACTTGCACCCCTGTTCTCGCTGCCGGCACCTTGCGCGACACCACTTGAGCCGGAGTTCCGGCGGCATCGTACGCACGCGGTGATCATTCGCTGGGCGCGGGCCCTGGCCAGCCTGCAGCCACTGATCCTGCTGGTCGAGGATCTCCAATGGGCAGACCCGTCCACACTCGAGATGTTCAGACAGCTGGTCGAGTCGGCGCCCTCCGGCAGCCTCATGGTGATCGGCACGGTTCGGCCCGGATCCCGCCCGGCGTGGGCAGGCACCGCGCAGCTTTTCTGCATCGACCTCGAGCCGATGGTCGATGACCAGATCAGAGCGCTGGTGGCTCGCATCGGCGGCGATCACGAACTCCCCCAGGCGGTTGTCGAACGGGTAGTGGCCGACGCCGCCGGCATTCCGCTGTTCGCCGAGGAGATCACCAGGATGCTCCTCGAGTCGAACTCGCTGGTGAGGCGCGACGGCAAGCTCGAGCTGGTGGTACCACTCGAACGGCTGGACGTCCCGGTGACTCTTCACGATTCGTTGATGGCTCGTCTTGACCGGGTCAGCGCCGCGAAGCGGGTGGCGCAAATGGCGGCGGTTATCGGCCCAGGATTCGATCACCGTCTGATCGAAGAGGTAGGGGGTCTCGACAGTGAGGTCGTCCGGGCGGGTTTGGCCCACCTGGTGGCCGATCAACTTCTCGTTCAGCACGGCGAGGGAGCCAAGCCGACCTACGCGTTCAGGCACGCACTGATCCAGGAGACGGCGTACCGGACGCTGCTCAAGCGCACCCGCCGGGACCTCCATGCTCGGGCCGCGCAGGCGCTGGATCGCGCGGTCAAACGCGGTGAGCTCGAGCTCAGTCAGGGCGTTATCGCCCAGCACTACGAGAGCGGTGCGTGCGCGCCGCAGGCGATCGCCTGCTACCGCGAGGCAGCTGATCAGTCGGCCCGCCGAGGCGGCTATCAGGAGGCCGCTGGGCACCTGAAGCGGGCCGTCGAACTGCTCGCCGAGCAGCCGGGGGCCCGAGAGCTGCACGAGCTCGAACGGCGGTGTGGCGTGTTGATATCACTCGGTGATGCGCTCTGGAACGCGGGTGAGTTTGAGTCCGCACAGGAGGCCTTCCGCGAGGCGGCCGGCGTGGCCCGCCAAGCTGGCCTCCCAGGGCAATTCGCTCAGGCGGCACTCGGCTACGGCGGCCGGACTGCGTTCGGAGCCGGTTTCCGCGACGAGGCACTGATCGCGCTGCTCGAGGCGGCGCTGGGAGCTTTGCCGGACGACCGTGTCGCCCTGCGAGCGGAGCTGACCGCGCGCCTGGCTGAGGCAATCACGTTCTCCGAGCCTCGGGAGCGTCGGAGCGCGCTGTGCGCGGACGCGCTCAGCGGCGCCCGCGGACTCGGGGATCCACGCACGCTTGCCTCGGTCTTGGCCCATGCGCATTGGGCGCTGTGGAGTCCCGACAATCTCGCCCGGCGGCTGGACATGTCGAGGGAGATCGTGAGCTTGGCGCACCGCGCCCAGGACCGCATGCTGGAAGCGGAGGGGCGGCTCTGGCTCGGAACCGATCTCATGGAGGCGAGCGCGATGCCGGCCGCCGAGAAAGAGTTCGAGGCCCTGGGAGCGCTGGCCGGCGAGCTCCGGCAGCGCTATTACCTGTGGACGGTGTCAGTGCTCGGAGCGATGCGCGCGCTGGCGCGAGGAGCTATCGATGAGGCCGAGCGGCTGGCCACCGACGCGCTCGAGATCGGTCAGCGTGACCGCAACCAGAACGCCGTGCAGCTGTTCGGCGTGCAGCTGGCCGGGATCCGTCGCGAGCAGGGCCGCTACCACGAGCTGGAAGAGCCGCTGAAAGTGTTCGTCGAGCAGTACTCGGCCATCCCCACCTGGCGATGCGCACTCACCTTCCTGTATGCCGAGTCAGGTCGCCACGCGGAGGCCCGCCGAGAGCTCGACGTCTTGGCGGAGGGCAATTTCGCCTCGTTCCACAAGGATCATTTCTGGCTGCCGGACATGACCTTGGCCGCGGATGCAGCGGTCCTCCTAGGAGATCACCAGCGCGCAGCTGCGTTGTATGAACAGCTCATCCCGTACCGCCGGCGCTGCGTCATGTGCGGCCCGATCGCCGCCTCCTGGGGATCTACATCGCGGACGCTGGGCTCGCTGGCACGCGTTCTCGGGCGGTTCGCAGAATCCGCGGAGCACTTTGAGCAGGCGATCGAGCACAACCGGTCGCTCGAAGTCGAGCTTTGGCTTACCCGAACGCGGCTGGAGTACGCGGAGCTGCTGCGGGCACGCGCGAACGGTGATGACCACGCACGAGCGCTGACCCTGCTGGACCAAGTGCTCGTGACGGCCCGCAATCTGTCGCTGGCCGACCCCGAGCAAAAGGCGCTGGCCCTCAGGAGGCAAATCACGCAGGATTGATCGGTCAAATTCGCAGCCGCGGCGGGCTTCCTCCGCCTCCGATCGCTCGACGATCTCAATTTCCAGATATGGCTTGATAGCAGGGGCGAGCGGACGGGAGTTGGACGTCGCCATCCCAGCCCGCGCTGTGGTCCGCGAGGCGGCGCTCTGGACGCTCAACGTCGGCGACTTCGAGGACCTTCCGGAGTGATTCTGCTCGGCAAGCAGGGCGCAGCGCGCCGAGATGCCGGCTTGCGGCCGCCGGGCGGTAGCCGGCTCGCTTCGTTCTACGCCTGCGTCGCCTCGAGGTCCTTCCGCACCTCCTCGAGTTCGTCGCGGATCCGTCTTTGGCCGTCGAGCATCCCGTCGATGCCTCCCGCGCACGGAAGCTAAGGATGCTCGAGCAGGCGGCCCTTCGCTGCGGCGAACTCCGAGTCGCTCAGCTCGCCCGCTCGGTGGAGCTTGGAGAGCTTCTCGAGGTCGCCGACCTCTCCCCCACCGCCGGGCTGGACGACGAACCCGCCCTCCCCCGGCTCGATGACCTTGCCGCCGATGTGCGGTTGCTCATCCGCCCCGGCGGCTGGAAACGCTGGTGCCCTGGACCATGGAGGTTCCAGCCCGCCCCGGCGTGACGAACGCAGCCCGAGGTAAAGCACCACCGGGGCTGCGAGCATGAACGCGCCGCCGAAGAGCAGCGCGAACGAGCTGCCCGACGAGCCGGCGCTCGACGCAAGCGGGACCGTGACCGACCCTATCCCGATGCCTGCGAAAAGCGGAGCGATAACCCACCAATTCTTGGTCGAGACGCCGTACTGCGACGTTAGCGCCCCGGGACCGCCGGCGACGCGTGCGCCAACGAACGACCCGATGATCCCCACGATCAGGAATCCGGTCCAGCCACCGGATCCGGATTGGCACGTCGCCGTGTGTCCGAATGGGTTGTGGTCAGCGCTCGAGCAGGCGCCGGTGAGGACCTCGTGGTGGACCCCGATCCCGACCACGACCGCCGCAGCGATCAGGATGAGGATGCCAGTGACCATCGTCGCGGTCATCGGACGCCGCGTTGTCAGGGGATTGCTCACCAGCGCGACCGCCCACAGCCAGCGCACCGCTTCGTGCAGTGGCGCGCGCAAAAGGTTTCGTGAGGTATACGGCCCATCCTGGGGGTTCACTCCCAAGCCGAGGCTTCTGCGGGCGTGCGACCTGCAAGCCCGTCTTTCGCCACGAGGGTCCTATCCCGACCGCCGTGCGATCCCAACCCCGCTCGCGCCGAGTGTACCCGAGCTCGCCTGTGCGGACGCCCGGTACTCGCAAGCCGCCTACCTCTCGTCGCCCCCAGGACGCCCCGCAGCTTTTTTGGCTCGTCGCAAATCCACGCCGCATCTCGAACGAACATCGTCGACCGCGGCGAGGAGTTCCTCTTCGAGCCATCGAGCGCCCTCGGCGAAGCCAGCGACCTCGCGGTCGCTCGTAACGGCAGGCACGGCATGCTACGCGGCATCGACAACACCGAGACCGTCACGCAGTCCACGAGCGGCCAGCTCCCATGATCCCCGCCACTCACGGGCCATACCTCGTCCTCCAGCCGCCTTCGGCGAGCCAGGCGACCCGCCGATCGCCGGACACCATCGGCGAAGATCGAAGCGTCGCCAAGGCACTGGTGCGCGCAACGCAGCCGGAGGACGAACGCGATCATCGGACCATGATGAGCTAAGTGAGCAGTTCGAGCACGATTGCTTCCGTCGCGGAGTCGCCGTCTTACCTATGTTCGCTTCGGCGACAACCCGCTCGCCGGCATCCAGCCGGCGTCGTCAGTTTGAAATAGGCTGGACGTCTCGATGCCGCACCGCGTGAAGGGCAAGCACACAGACCGAGGGCGCTTGGCGCCGTTGCCGGTGCGTCTTGCGATCCACTGGCTGACGAACGCGATCGTGCTCGGCGTCGTAGCGCTGGTGCTCTCCGGCGTGCACAACAAGAACGCTGGTGCGCTGCTTGAAGCCGCGGCGGTCTTCGGAGTGCTGAACACTGTCCTGAAGCCGTTCCTGCGCTTCATCACGTTCCCGCTGGCGATCCTGACGCTGGGCATCGCCCGGTTTTTCGTCTCGCTGCTGATGCTGGTGCTCACCAAGACCCTCGTCAGCGGCTTCCGCATCGACGGCTTCTGGACGCTGGTCAAAGCGACGCTGATCGTCTGGATTGTGAATCTATTGCTTGATTACCTGCCCGGGCCCTGGCGACTCGTCGGCAAGCGCGAGAAGCGCCAGCGCGCCAAGTAGGTAGTCGAGGCACGAGCTGCCGAAGGCCACGACGGCCCAAGCTTGCCGCGCCACACACGCTCGCTTCGGTCGCAGCAATGGCCCCACGCGCACGAATGCCCTGGAGGCCATTCGCGCATCCTGGCTCGGCCAGGCGGGCTCAGCGGCTCGGCGCTGGATTCATCCGGATCTCGGTGCTCACGAGACCCGAGTTGGCGACAAGGAGGTCGCGGCACGCTCGGGGCCAAGACACCCGCTTCGTTCACGTCGCATTCTCAGCTCGGAGCGTCGCGACAAGCGCGGCCCGAGCGATCGCCTCGTCGCGGCCATTGCGATAGCCAGCACCAGGCGCTCTCATCTGACGCAAGCAGTCGCCAGTGACCTCCAAACCGCCACCGGCGCCGGCGCCCACGTAGCGCATCCTGTAAAGCGACGCCTAGGTGTAGTTACTGAGCACGTTGTTCATCCGGTCCTCTTCTCAGAGAATTCCCCAACGAGGCCAAGCGCGTGCACAGCGAAGTGTCCGAGGAGCGCGACAACGTCGCCTACCCGGAGGCGCTCGTCGACGGCACCAGGTGCCGCTGCCCGAGAGGCGCCGCCCGGAACGCCAGCGGACAATCCGAGCCGCCAATTCGCCGGCCCTCAGCGCCTAACGGCCGCGCTCTCCGTCTGAACACACCCTTCATGAGGATGTTCATTGAGGAATACGTCGGTAGGATGTCGCGTCAGAAAGCTGGCGGGGCGCAATCCAGGCGCCGACGTTCGGCACACGCAAACGCCCATGTGGCCCGCTAGGCGGGCTGCGACGGCAAGGGAGAAATCGATGAGACAGGGTCGCGTTCGCACGGCTGCTCTGGCCGCGGTCTCCGTCGGGGCGATGGCGGGGGCAGCGGGCGGGACGGCCTCGGCGACGATGATCAAGCTGCCGACGGTCCAGAAGGTAATCGCCAGGGAGAAGGCGGCGATCCGCGCAACTGGCGGCGGCGTCTCCCTCCACGCGCCGCCGTGCCCCGAGAACGGCCTGCTACCGCAGATTCCGGGCGGCCTCGTCAGCCTCGGCAACTGCGGGCTCGGTCAGCCGCCGGCCGCGACACTTCCGCTGCTCAGCCCGATGGTCTACTGGGGCGGGCACGTCCAGGTCCATCCGAAGCAGTACATCGTCTATTGGGGCTGGGGTCAGTCCGGCGCCTTCCCGAAGCATAGGTGCACGGCAGAGACGATCAACGAGGGTGCCCGGTCGACCACGATCGGCTGCGATCCGGACGGCGCGGGCAAGTACATGGCCGACTTCGTCCAGCAGATGGGCGGCACGCAGTGGGCCAACGTCCAGGACCAGTACTTCATGACCGACGCCGCCGGCCGGCAAACCTATATCGACGAGCACTCGAAGCACATGCTCGCCGGAATGTGGGCCGACGACTCGGTGCCGGTCGACCCGGCGAATGCCAAGAACCCGACGAACTACGGCAACACGACGGCCACCAACCCGGCAGGGCCGACGAACACTTACTCCGACCTCGCCGCCGAGGCCACCCGCGCGGCGGCCCATTTCGGGCTCCGCGGCGCGGCACTGAAGAACGCCAACATCATTATCGCCCAGCCGGCCGGGCTGAGCGATCCGAACGCCGTGAGCTCCGGCTATTGCGCATTCCACGACTACACCGTCAGTGACTCGCCGGGCAACTTCTACTACAAGGATCCGCGCGTCGGGTTCGGCATCGCGTACACCAACATGCCGTACGCGCTGGCCATCGGCGGCGGCAGCGGCTGTGGTGAGAATGGCGTCAACAGCGGTACGCACGGCCGGCTCGATGCCTTCTCGATCGCGCTCGGGCACGAGATCCAGGAGACCGCGACCGATCCGGGTGCCGGCGCGATCGTCGGCAACATCACGACCGGCACGCAGACGTACTACGGCGCCTGGTACGACGCCCTGGAGACGAGCGAGAACGGCGACAAGTGCGCCTACGTCGGCACCCCGCTCAACGCCGTCTTCGGCGTGCCGAACCTCCCGGTTGAGCCAAATCTCCTCCCGGTTCCGGGTGCGATGGGCAACATCACCGGCAACGCCGGCAAGAAGTTCGCCGTTCAGTCGCTGTGGAGCAACGCCTCCGCTGCCGGCACCGGCTACTGCGCGGGTGTGGCGAGCACCGACCTCCCGGGGCCGCTGGCCGGTGAGCCACCGTACGCCCCGTCGACGCTCATCGGACTGACCAAGCGCGCGATTGCGAGCGGGATGCATTCCAAACACGGCGCGAAGGCCAAGCAAGGCATGGACGGCATCAGGGGCAAGCGCCACGCCGGCAAGGTGACCTACCGGGTCCTTTGAACCTCGATCCGAACGCCCGGCGCCCCCGACGGCAGGCCCCGCGGGCTCCGCGCGCAGGCGCGGCGCCCGCGGGCTCCACGGCGCGGGGCTGGTCATGACGGCGACTAGTCGCCGTTGGAGACCGCCGAGCCGACCCTGCGATCGGCAACCCGGAGATGGTCCTCCCCGGTGGGCGGTGATCTGGTTCTCGCTCGGATGCGCTGGTTGCGGCCTGAGCGATGAGGTGAAGCCGGGCCTACTGTCAACAGGTCGGTAGGCCGTCGCCTAAGCCTGCGGGCGGTAGCGAAGGCCGTCAAGGGCGATGCGAAGGATGCGCTCGATCTGGCTGGGGTCACTCGTCGGGATCTTGGCGATCCCCATGACCATCTGCATCACCTCTGGGAACTCGACGTCCGCCCGCACCGCGCCGGCCTCCTGCGCGCTTGAGCAGCGGCGTGCCGGCCGCGTAGAGCGAGGTGCTCAAACGATTGTTAGATCCTTTGCTTGTTCAACCAAAGCTGATACGAAGAAAAGTCCGCTTAGGGCCTTTCTTAGCGGAGGGATTCGAACCCGCGACCTTCGCGGGTTATAGAGCGGGTCTTGACACGTGTCGCGGCCTGCTAGTCCGTGCCGTACAAGGTGTTCGCGTGAGCCCCGGCAGCTCGGGCCGTGAACCGGCGAGTTCCGCTTCGGAGTTCGTCTGGCGATGGGCGGCACCGCGGCCGGGTGTGGGCCGCCGATGTACCGGGCGGCGCCTTGCGGTGCCGGCGTGTCGAACCAGCGCTAAGTTGCGGGTCCCACCTGGCATGCCAGGACTGGTCGCGGCTCATCCGCAGCTGCGGATGAGCCGGGACTACTGGTCGGGCTCAACTGGTTCGCCGCGGCGTTCCTGCAGCCACTCGGCGAGCATGAACTCCACGCTCTCGACCAGCGCAAACACCAACGACGCACCGAACGCGGCGCCAAACCAGGCCCAGGCGCCAGTGAGCACCGCAGCGACCCCGCGGGCGGCTGCGATCGCGAGCACGATCGAGACGAACGCCAGCGCGGTCCCGAGCAGGATCACGTCATCTGAGCCCTTCTCGAGGGGAGACCGAAACCCGCGGCTGGCCACGCCTTCCACGCCACCAAACGCTACGACGGCGCCTAGCCCGAACACGAGGAGATCACCGAAGCGCGGGGCACCGCGAGCGAGCTCAACGGCGCCGAAGCTGGCCGTTATCGTCACCGAGTACCCGAACGCGGTCGCGTTTCCGCTCAGCGACTGGCCGAGACCGCAGACCAGCCTCCCGCGCAGCCCGCGAGGGCGCGCGGCGCGATCCGCGTCCGACGGGTCGTGATCGGGCATCTCGACCGGTTCGACGCCTGGGAGCGAACTCCCCCGTCCATTGCCCACCTGAGCTGCCCGTCCACTCGCTCCTGTGGGGAGCTCGCCGACCACAATTGAACGCTGCTCCGTCGCCCAGTGGCATGAAAGCGATGCAGAGACGACCGACAGTTGCGCGATCGCTATGCCACAGATGAGATGTCGGCCCGTCAGCGCCCGGTGTGATCGCAACCTACCCGCGACCTTCGGGTTATGAGCTCAGTCTCTCCGGACCACCAGGGTCGTGCTAACGCGACCACGCGGGTGAACCTGCGACAAGCGGCGCTGGATCCGGCGCCCAGCGGCTCGGGCAGACGTCGACGCGATTGTCCATCGCGCGGCCGGGGTACACGACACTCTAGTCACAAGAAGCACCAGCGCGAGGAGGACAAATGGCCACGGTTGCTGAGCGCCGCGGAGCGTCGCCGAACGTCTCGGACGGTGGGTTGCGGATCGTTCTGCGAGCGATTCAGGCCGGACCGCCGCTGATTCTTGTCTTACTGGGCCTGGTCTTGACGCTGTTGACCCCGTTCTTTCTCACCGGGGACAACCTGAAGAATCTGCTCGTGCAGGTGGCTCCGCTTGCCGCGCTGTCGATTGGCCAGCTGTTTGTGATTCTCGTCGGCGGCATCGACCTGTCGGTCGGCTCGCTGATCGCCCTGACCACCGTGACCGGCTCACTCGCCTTCCACCACCTCGGCGGCGGGTTTGTCACGCTCGTGGCCATGCTGCTCACCGGCCTTCTCGCCGGCCTCATCAATGCGGTGATCTACGTCAAGGGACGGATGCCGCATTCGTTCATCCCAACGCTGGCGATGCTCAACGCCGCGAGCGGCCTCGCGCTCCTGCTCGCCGACGGCCAACCCACCCCCGGGATGCCGGGCGTCGTCACCACCATCGGCGGGTCCGACGTCGCGGGGATCCCGGTGGCGATCATCGTCGTGGCCGGGCTCGCGGGGGCGGCCTGGTTGCTCGCGCGCAAGCTGCGCTGGGGACGATGGATCTATGAGGTTGGCGGGGACCGCGAGGCGGCACGCCGGCTCGGTATCCCCGTCGACAGAGTTGTGATGTCGGTCTTCCTCATCTCCGGATTTTGCGCCGCGGTAGCCGGCATCATCACGGCGGGACGAGTCGACGCCGGATATCCGACCGCCGGCCAGCTCCAGGAGCTCGCGTCGATCTCGGCCGTGATCATCGGCGGCGCCTCGTTCTGGGGGGGTCGCGGAACCGTTCTGGGAGCGGTATGCGGCGCCTTCATCTTTGGCCTTATCAACAACGGGCTGAACCTCCTCAACGTCTCGATCTACTGGCAGTTGATCGCGATCGGGGTGATCTTGGTTGTCGCCGTCGAGCTCGACGTGGTTCGGCGCAGGCTTGAGGAACGGTTCCGCACCATGCAGGCAGGGAGGTGACGAGATGGCCGACCACGTGCTTGAGGTCTGCGACGTCGAGAAGCGCTTTGGGGCGACACTCGCACTCGACAGCGTCTCGCTGATGCTCCGCGAGCGGGAGATTCTCGCCCTGCTCGGCGACAACGGCGCCGGCAAATCGACGCTGATCAAGATCCTCTCCGGAGTGATACGTCCCGATGCCGGCGAGATTCGCATCGACGGTGAGCGCGTCGATATCACCTCACCGCGTCGAGCACGCGAACTCGGCATCGAGACCGTGTACCAGGACCTCGCGCTGTTCGACAACTTCAACGCGACCGGCAACTTCTACGCCGGCCGCGAGCCGGTTCGCCCGCATTGGCTGGGCTCGCTCGGCTGGGTTTCCGACCGGTTGATGAAGAAGGAAACCGACGAGCTCCTCGAGCGTCTGCAGGTCAACATCTCCCGCAGCGACGAGATCGGGATCATGTCCGGCGGTCAGCGCCAGGCCGTCGCGTGTGCGCGAGCGATTGCCTTCGGCAAGCGCATCGTGATCCTCGATGAGCCCACCTCGGCGCTCGGCGCGCGCGAGTCAGGCAACGTCTTGAGGCTGATCAAGGAGGCTCCCGAGCATGGAGTCTCAGTGATCTTGATCTCGCACAACCTCGAGCATGTCACGCGCGTCGCCGACCGTGCCATCGTCCTGCGACAGGGAAAGTACGTCGGCGAAGCCGAGCCCGATGCCGAACATCAGGAGGAACTCGTGTCGATGATCGTCGGCTCGGGCGAAACCGGTGAGGACGGCGGGCGCAACGGACCGGGCGAAGACGGCGCGTATCGGGAGGACAGCGACGGGGACGGCGCGTCCGCAGATCGCGCGCGAACGCGCGCTGAGGCCTGAGCCGTGCGACGCCCCTTTGCTCTGCTCGCCATCACCGGGTTCACCTTGCTCGCCGGATGCGGCGGACAGCTTTCGGTCACCCCGGACAAGGGCATTCGCATCGGCTTCGTCCCCAAGGCGCTAAACCAGGAGTACTGGGTCAACACCGCCCACGGCGCGGCCGCCGGGGGCGCGGCGGCCCACGCGACCGTCCTCACCCAGGCCGGGGAGGCCGACACCCAGGTCGACCAGCAGATCAACATCGTCCAGAACCTGCTGGCCGAGAAGGTCAGCGCGCTCGTCATCGCCCCCACCGACTCCGCGCTCCTGCAGCCTGTGCTCGAGCGCGTGGCGAAGAAGATCCCGGTGATCCTGTTCGACTCGCCGATGCCGGGCTGGCGGCCGCAGACAGGGTTCGTGGGAACTCCGAACCTGGACGGCGGCCGGCGGATGGGTCGCTACCTGGCCAAGGTGATCCCGCATGGAACTCTGGCCATCATTCGCGGCATCCCGGGTTCCCAGGTCGACATCGACCGCGTCAACGGCGTCCTGTCCGGCATCAAGGGCTCGGGCATCAAGGTCGTGAAGCAAGTCGCGGCCAACTTCGACCGCGAGCAGGCCGTCGGCGCCATGGAGGACATCCTCCAGACCAACCCCCACGTGAGTGCAGTGTTCTGCGCGAACGACCAGATGGCCCTCGGCGCGTTGCAGAGCCTGAGCGCCAACAACGCCACCGGGCGCGTCAAGCTTGTCGGCTTTGACGGCGCGATCGAGGCCACCCAGCAGATCATCGCCGGGAAGATGTTCGCCACCGTCGCCCAGGATCCATACGGGATGGCCCGGATCGCAGTCGAGGAAGCCGTGGCCAAGATCAAGGGCCGCTCCGTCCCCAAGAACGTCAACACCGGCGACCCGCTGGTCACCCAACAGAACGCCAAGGCTTACCTGAAGGAGGCCGAGAAGAAGCTGGGCCACCCCAACGGCTAGCGCGGACGGCCGCGGGCTGGACTAGTGCCCAGCGCGGGACCGGCGATCAATCTCTGCTCGGCTCGGCATCGCGGTGCGGGCTCCGCGGGCGGCAACCGAGCGCGACCCCGCGAGGACTGCCCGATGTACCGCCGCGGAGAGCCCATGCCCCTGCGCCAGGGCGGCGGCGAACGCTCCGTTGAATGCGTCGCCGGCGCCCGTCGTGTCGACGGCTTCGGTGGGCGGCGCCGTCACCTCGCAGCTTTCTTCACCGCTGACCAAGAGCGCGCCCTGCGCACCCAGCGTGACCACGACCGCAGCGCCAGATCGTTTGCTCAACCTTCGCGCCGAAGCCTCGCGGGAGTGATCAGCGCCGCTGATGGCTTCGAGCTCACCGGCATTGGGTGTCAGGATGGGCCCCAGCTCCAGCAGAGCCTGCGGCAGCGCCCGCGCCGGAGCCGGGTTGACCAGGATCCGTTTGACGCCGGCCTCCGCCGCGCGCCGAGCCGCCGCCACCAGCGGCGGGTCCGAGATCTCGAAGTTCAGAAGAAATACGGTGGCTTCTGACAGATCCAGCTCGCCCAGCCACCGCTCGACCGTCGAGGGCTCGAGCTCGGCGTTGGCGCCCGAGGCCACCGCGATCTGATTCTCGCCCTCTGCGTCGACGACGATGCACGCCACGCCCGTGCTCGTCCCCGGGGTGCGGACCACCGCCGAGACGTCGATTTTCTCGCGGCGGAGCTCCTCGAGCGCCTGCTCGGCGAAGTCGTCCTCGCCCACGGCCCCGATGAAGCGCACCTCGGCGCCGGCGCGTGCGGCGGCCACCGCCTGGTTGGCGCCCTTGCCGCCGCCGTGCCGCTCGAGCGTCCCCCCCAACACGGTCTCACCCGCCCCAGGCAGGCGATCGACGCGCACCACGAGATCGACGTTGATCGAACCGACGACCACGACCTGACCCGAGTCGGCCGCGCGAGGTGGGCCATCGACCGACTCGACCATGGGCCGCGGTCTCAGGCCGGCGTCGGAACGACCATCGGTTTGATCGCCTGCGGGTCCTCACGCGGAGCCCGCAGCGCCACCTCGGTCTGCTCGAGCGGGAAGTGACCGGTGACGATCGCGTCGAGGTCAACGCGACCTTCGGCGGCCAGGGCGATCGCCGCGGGATAGGTGTTCGCATAACGGAACGTTCCCGTGACAGTGATCTCCCGGCTCTGGATCGCCGCCATCGGCACCGTCGCGTCCTCCTCGGGCCCCATACCCACCGCCACGGCGATCCCGCTAGGCGCCAGGGACCTGATGCCGTCGCTCAGCGAGTCGGGATGCCCGGAGCATTCGAGCAGGACGTCGGCCCGGATCGCCGGTCTCGCCGAGTGGCTCGTGCGTCACGTTCACCGTCCGCGTCGCGCCGCTGCGCGCCGCCACTTCGAGGCGGTGCTCGTTGATGTCGGTCACCACCACCTCCGCGGCCCCCAGTGCGCGCGCGACCTGCATGGCGAGCTGGCCGATCGGCCCCGCCCCGGTGACCAGGACCGACTTGCCCGCTCCGACGCGGCCCTTCCAGCACGCCCACAGCCCGACGGAGAGCGGCTCCATCAGGGCACCCTGATCGTCGCTGAGCACGTCGGGCAGCGCGTAGGCAAAGTCCTCGTGAATGGCGACGTAGCGGGCAAACGCCCCGTCAACCGGCGGCGTGGCGAAGAACTGGACGTCGGGGCACAGGTTGTAGCGGCCGTGGCGACACTCGTGGCAGCGGCCACAGGGCACTCCGGGCTCGATTGCCACCCGGTCCCCGACCCGGTGGCGCCGGGCCTCGCCGCCAAGCTCGAGGACCACGCCCATTGACTCGTGCCCGAGGATGAGCGGCGACCGGACCACGAACGAGCCGATCCGGCCGTGCTCGTAGTAATGAACGTCCGATCCACAAACACCGACCGACCGGACCTCGACCAGCACCTCGCGGGGCCCCGGCACCGGAACGGGGACGTCCTCGATGCGCAGATCCCCCGCCTCGTGCAGGACCGCCGCCCGATTCCCGCGCTCACCCCTGGTGGCAGGGCTCATTCCGCGCTCACCGCGCCGAGGGTAAGCCCGGTGACAAGCCACCGCCGGACGATCAGCCCGACGACCACCATCGGCGCTACGACAAGCGTGCCGATTGCCGTCAGTTGGCCCCAGTCGACACTGGTCTGGGTCACCAGCTGCGACGCGGCGATGGGGAGGGTCTGGCTCGACGGCCCGGCGAACGTCGACGCGAACGCATAGTCGTTCCAGGAGAAGACGAGACAGAGAATCGCGGCGGTGGCCAGGCCTGGGCCGACCAGCGGGAGAGCGATCCTGCGGAAGGCCTGCCAGCGCGTGGCCCCATCGACCAACGCTGCCTCCTCGAGCACGGGCGGCAATTGGGAGAAGAACGCGCTCATGATCCAGATCGCGAATGGGCAGGTTGAAGGTGAGGTAGGCGATGATCAGCGCCCAGGTGGAGCCGATCAGGCTGAAGGTGCGGAACAGGATGAACAGGGGCAGGATCGCTGCGGCGATCGGGGCCATCCGGGTGGAGATGATCCAGAACGAAACGTGATCCTTGCCACGGAACGTGCTTCGGGCGAGGCCGTATCCGGCGATGCACCCGAGCCCCACCGCAATCAGGGTCGAGACTCCCGAGGCGTAGATGGAGTGCAGAGCGTAGGAGCCGATGTTGCCCCCGCTCGAGGAGAACAGCGTCTTGTAGTGATCGAGCGTCGGCGTGAAGGTGAGCTTCGGAGGATTGGCCACCAGATCACCCGCCGGCTTGAACGACGACAGCACCATCCACACGATCGGGACAAGCGTCCACAGGAGGACCAGGCCGACTCCCGTCCACACCAGGGTCATCCGCATCGGCGCGCGCCGCCGGACGCTCACGTGGCCACCCCGCGTCTGCGCAGCGTGCGCACGAACAGGTTGGCCACCACGATCGAGAAGGCCAGCATCGTCAGGCCGATCGCCGCCGCATAGCCGAGGTCGAAGAAGCGGAACGCTTCCTCGTAGAGGCGCAGCGGAATCGTTTTGGTGGCGTCCGCCGGTCCTCCGGCGGTGGTGTTGGTGATGATGTCGTAGTAGCGGATCGCGTCCATCGAGCGGATCAGCAGCGCGATCACCACGATCCCGCTGATCGAGGGGAGGACGATGTGGCGGAAGCGCTGCCAGTAGTTGGCCCCGTCGACCTTGGCCGCCTCGATGATCGGGGCCGGCACCGAGGTCAGCCCGGCCAGCACGATCAGGGCGATCAGCGGCGTCCACTCCCAGACGTCCATCAGCACGACGGCGATGAACGCCGGATGAGCCGAACCGACGATGTCGCCGCTGAAGATTCCCGTCTGCTTGAGCACCCAGGCGTAGAGGCCGTAGGTGCTGTCGGTGAGGAATCTCCCCAGCAGTCCGACGATCACCGGAGCCATGAACATCGGCATGAGGATCAGCGACAGCGGCGACATTGCGGCCTCGCACGATCTCCCACAGCATCAGCGCGATGGCCACGCCGAGGACCATCTCCAAGCCGACGGTGAGACACGAAGTACTCGATCGCCCGGAGCCAGCTGGCTCCAACGATCGGATCCGAGAACAGCCGCGTCCAGTTGCCGAGCCCCAGCCAGCCCAGATGGATCCCGCCGATCAGATGGACACGGGAGAGGCTCATCGCGATGATGTAGAAGAACGGGAACAGCGACAGCAGCGCGAGGACGATGAGGGCCGGCGCCATCATGCGCAGCTCGAACGAGGGCCGCCGGGAGCGACGCGTTCGCGCCCGGACGCGCGCAGCGGCGTAGCGCTTGCGCTCGGCCGTTGCGCTGGTGCTCATGCGCTCTCCAGGGATTTCGCGGTCGAGATCGCCTGCTTCATTCCCGCCTTGATGTTCTTCAGGCAGGTGGCGGCTCCTCGTTGCCGGCCAGCATGCTGGAGAGCTCGCTGAAGATGACGCTGTCGGATTGATTCCAGGAGGGCGTCTTCGGTCGCAACCCGATGTTCTCCGGCTGCCACGCACGCATCACCGCGTCGTAGGTGAGGATGTTCGGCATCGACGACGGCGGGTGGCGGGCCTTCACGACCTCGGGGATCTGGTAGACCGAGCGTCGCGTCGGTGTGCCTCCGCCGGCGCGTGCTCTTCAGGTTCGACAGCTGGGTCTCCCGGCTGGTGGCCCAGACGATGAACAGCCACGCCGCCCGCTGCAGGTCCTTGCTGGCGCCGCGCATTGATCGCCAGTCCCGTGCCGCCGTACATGTTCGCGCTGCGGGCCGGGCCCCGAGGAAGGGTCGAAAAGCCGACCTTCCCCTTCAGCGGCCCCTTCTCCAGGTCGCCGGTGAACTCATGCCATAGCGGCGCCATCGCCACCTGGCCGGCGCCGAAAGCCTCCGATAGAGCAGTCCAATCCCACCCGGTGCTGCCGGGGTGCGCGATCTTGAGCAGGTCCCGGTAGAACGACGTCGCCTGCAGCGCCCGCGCGGAGTTCAGCGCGAGCGGTCCCGGATCCACCAGGCCGAGCCCGCCCACGGCCTTCCCGCGGCTGAAGTAGTCGCCGCCCCACGCCCACAGGACGTTGGAGAAGTCGTTCATCAAGGAGTCGTGCTCCTTGGCCATGTGCCCGGTGCCGTAGGCCACGTCGGAGCGCGCGTGTTGGTTGAACCACTTGGCGATGCTCAGATACTGCTGCCAGGTGTCTCAGGGGTGGGGAACGGGTTGAAGCCGAGGTCCCGGCGCATCTGGCTGCGGTACTTGGCAAACAGGTCCTGGCGATACATCCAGATCATCGTCGGCGCGTCATAGGGCAGCGCGTAGAGCTTGTGGGGATCCTGGAACTTCCCGGCTGCCTCGAGCTGAACGGGGATGAAGTCACCGGTGTCCTTGATGTGGGGGAGCCGCGGATCGGTGTTGAACTCGTTCAGATCCACCAAGCGCCCGGTAGTAGGGCGCGAGGACCTGATAGGGGTCGGCGTAGACCACCTGGTAGGCCCCTTCGCCGGCCGCGAAGTCGAGCGCCACCTTCTGCACCATGGCGTCGAGTTCCAGCTGGATGATGTTGACCTTGATGCCGGTGAGCGTCTGGAACGGTTTGGTGTTCGCGGCGATCGCCGACGTCGGCGGCGTGTTCTCCGAGATGAAGTTCAGCGTCATTCCGGAGAACTGCTTCCAGGGATCGCCGCCCGTCTTGGGGATGCGCCGGTTCGTTCCCCCGCATGCGGCCAGGGCGCCCGGCGCTGCCAGCGCCGCCGCCCCCACGGCTCCTGAACGCAGCAGCTCCCGCCGAGAGATGCGCCCGGGGGCGGGGATGACGTTGGTCGGCGTTGAAGGCGGCACGGTTCCGCTCCTTCCCAGACAGCGGCTACCCATCTCCAGCGCGGCAAAACTCCCCTCGCGCACCATCCGCCTCGTGTCGGCTCTCGATTCACGCCACCCATCCTCGGGTACACGATTGGCGTCCGTGTATCGGCGAACCGTTCACCCGCTGAGGTCAAGGGACCAGTAGGCATGCGAGCCGCGGTCTGGCAGCGTCCCAGGGAGTTGCGCGTCGAGGAACGGCCCGATCCCGAACCGGCTGCCGACGAGATCGTTGTCCGTGTCGGTGCGTGCGGGATGTGTGGCACGGACGTGCATATCGCCGAGGGTGAGTTCCCACCCACCTCCTATCCGATCATTCCTGGGCACGAGTTCGCCGGCGAGGTCGTCGCGGTGGGCGGCGAGGTGGAGGATCTTCACGTCGGCGCGCAGGTTGCGGTCGACCCTTCGCTGTTCTGCGGGCGCTGTGACTTCTGCCGGGTGCAACGCGGCAACCTCTGCCGGAATTGGAACGCGATCGGCGACACTGTCGACGGGGCCTTCGCCGAGCTGGTCAAGGCGCCGGCCCGCAATGCCTACGAGCTTCCCGAGGGCACGTCGGCGCGGACGGGCGCCTTGGTCGAGCCCCTGGCCTGCGCGGTCCACGGCGTGCGCCGTCTCGATCCGCAGCCTGGCGACTCGGTGCTGGTCACGGGGGCCGGCACGATGGGCCTGTTGCTGCTCCAGCTGCTCAAGCAGGGCGGCGCCGCGGGGGTCACCGTCGTCGATCGCAACGAGCGGAGACTTGAGCTCGCGCGCTCGCTCGGCGCGACCGAGGTGGAGACCGACCTTAGGGGTCTCGCGAACGACCATCCGGATGGCTTCGACTGCGTCGTTGACGCCACCGGCGTACCCGCGGTGATTCAACTCGGCCTCGACGCGGTCCGGCGCGGAGGCAAGCTGATGGTCTTCGGCGTCGCGCCGGAGGAGGCGCGGGTCGAGGTCTCGCCGTTTCGGATCTACAACGACGAGGTCACCCTGATCGGCTCGATGGCCGTGCTCTACACGTTCGTGCAGGCGATCGAGCTGGTGCGCAGCGGCAGCGTCGAGACCGAGCCGTTGCTCACCCATACCTTTCCCCTCGACGGCTTCGAGGACGCGCTGGCGGCGATGCGCGCGGGCGAGGGCCTGAAGGTCCAGGTGCTGCCCAACTCGTGACCAGCGCGTGCGTCGGGATCGACCTCGGCACCTCAGGCGTCAAGGGCGTGGCGATCGACGAGGACGGCGAGGTGCTGGCGATGGCCGAGGAGAGCTATCCCCTGGCCACCCCGCAGGCCGGCTGGGCCGAGCAGGATCCCGAGGATTGGTGGCAGGCCAGCGACGCCGTGATCGCCCGCTTGCGCGAAGAGGTCGGTAAGCCAATCGGCATCGGCCTGAGCGGCCAGATGCACGGACTGGTGGCCCTCGACGATCACCGGCAGGTGATCCGCCCGGCGATCCTCTGGAACGATCAGCGCTCGGCACGGGAATGCGACGAGATCGAGCAGAGCCTCGGCTTCGAGCGCTTGATCGAGCTCACCGGCAACCGGGCGCTGGCCGGTTTCACCGCCCCCAAGCTGTTGTGGCTGCGCCGTCACGAGCCGGAGTCCTTCGGGCGCATCGCCCACGTGGCGCTGCCGAAGGACTACCTGCGCCTGCGACTGTGCGGTGAGCTCTCGAGCGATGTCTCCGATGCCAGCGGGACGCTGCTGTTCGATGTCCGCCGACGAAGGTGGAGCGAGGAGGTGGTCTCGGCGCTCGAGCTGGATCCCGACTGGCTGCCGCGCGCGCGCGAGAGTACGGAGGTCTCCGGAGTCACCGGCGACGGCGTCCCGGTCGCGGCCGGCGCGGGCGACCAGGCCGCGGGCGCGATCGGGGTTGGGGTCGACCGGCCGGGGCCAGCCTCGGTGGTGCTGGGCAGCTCGGGCGTCGTGTTCGCCGCCCTCGAGGAGTTCACCGCAGACGCGCAAGGGCGCGTCCATGCGTTCTGCCATGCCGTCCCGGGCGGCTGGCACGCCATGGGAGTGATGCTCTCAGCCGCAGCATCGCTGAGCTGGTTCCGGGAGGTGGCAGGCGGAGGCGCCGATTACCAGGAGCTGCTGGCGGCCGCGGCAGAGTGGCCGCCCGGAGCCGAGGGGTTGACGTTCCTGCCCTACCTGTCGGGCGAGCGGACCCCGCACGCCGACCCCGACGCCCGCGCGGCGTTCGTCGGGCTGGAACTGCGGCACGACACCGGCGCGCTCGCTCGGGCGGTCCTCGAAGGAGTGGCCTTCGGCCTGCGCGATTCGCTCGATCTGGTCAACGAGCTCGGTGCCGGGGTGACGGCGGGCCGGGTCTCCGGCGGCGGCGCGCGCAGCGACCTCTGGCTCCAGATCGTCGCCTCGGTGCTGGAGCTGCCGCTCGAGCGGGTCGCGGTTGACGAGGGGGCAGCCTTCGGCGCCGCGATTCTGGCCGGCGTCGCCACCGGGCTGTGGGACGACGTGCCGTCCGCAACCGCGGCGACCGTCAGGTTCCGGGGGACGATCGACCCAGTGGACGAGTGGGTGCCCCTCTACCGCGAGCAGCGTGAGCGCTTTCGGGAGCTCTACCCGGCGCTGCGGCCCTCACCGCATAGTTGAGCCGGGAGGTTCGGCCGCCGGGACGAAGACACGGCGGCCGATGCGGCGATTCAGTACCTGACACCAGTGGGGCCCGGGCGAGCTTCAGAATGTCTTCAGGGTCGCCTTGTCAGGATCGGCCGATGCCGCGCCTGAGATTCAGCCGGCTCACCCGACGCGCTCATGTCGGGCCCCGATATTGCTGGCCGCGGTGCTATGCCCCGGCACGGGCCAGATCCTCAACCTGCCGCGGCAGGCCAGCCGCCACCAGGACGTCGAGCAGCTGGTGAACATCATCCAGCTCACACCTCGGGGCCTCGCCGAGGTCAGCGCCGAGGAAGGGAAGCTCGATCGGGACGCGCGCATCACGGCACAGCGCCCAGCGGAACGAAACGAAGCCGGTCAAACGATGTCAAACCTTGTCGCGCTTTAAGCGACGAAACCCCCGGTCTCTCGGCGGCCTCGAATTCAGCGGCTTTCGTGAGTAGCGGGGGGCGGGATTTGAACCCGCGACCTTCGGGTTATGAGAGGCCTGCAGCGGGTTCCGCAGGCCCGACATGGCTGATATGGGGGCTCTTTCGGTCTGTGTGATCAGGCGAGATCAGCTCTCAGTCCCGGACCTGTTGGTACCAAACTGTTGTATTCGGCCTGTCGTGTGCTGCGCCCTCTAGGTACGGGCCCGAAACCTTTGGCGGTCCATTAGGCGTCGGCGAAAGTAGGCCTCCTACTGTCGGCGCCCGACGAGGGGCAGAGGACGAGCGCTGTGTCGCCGGAGCGCCCGTCCGTCAACGCCAGGTCGGGACGACGAATGCGATCGAGACCGGATGACGGCGGGCGCCGCCGTGCCGGTGTGCGCGGGGGGCGCCTGCAGTTCGGGTTCGGAAACGTAGTGCCGGGTCCTCAGCACGGTCCCGCGGTACAGCTGTAGCCTCGAGCGCGTGAGCGCGGCTGTGTCGATCGCAGACGCCCCTTCGACTTCCGGACCGACACGCCGTCCGGCAGAGACCCGGACACGTTCAGTCCGACGCTGCGGACCTACAACCAGCTCCTGTGGAGCAAGCCGGTGCCGGGAGGCGTGCCGTTCGACCTCGAGCCCACGCACTGGCCGCCCTTTTACCTGCACCACCAATCCGAGCTCGGCGAGTTCTGGCTCTCGAGCGACGCGGTTGTAGCAAGCTTCCGATGGCTGACGCCGATCATCGAGCAGATCCCCGAGACCGATCACGCGGCGTTCATGCGTGCCGGATACACGATCGGCGGGATGATGGTCTTCCCGGCCACGCGCGTCGACGGCAAGATGACGATCAACCAGCGTCGCGGAACGCACCCCAAAATCAAAGACCGGTTCGATCTGACCCTCGAGTGCATCCGCCGGCACTACCTCGACGAGCAAAGCCCGCTTGATGACACACTCGCTCGGTACGCGGACTTCTTCGGGCTGTTCGGCGACTTCGCCGGCTACGTTGACTTCTTCCACCTTCAGGACGCAGTCGACGAGGACACGCTCAGCGTCAAGTCGCTCCCGTTTGAGGGTTTCGACACATCGCCGCTGCCGGCGACCGTCGATGCCTACCGCACATACCGCCGATGTGCGATGCAATTCATCGAATCCCGCAATCGACGCATCGCCCGCCATGTTCGGACTGATGACTGATCCTGGCGCGTCTGGTCGGGGACCGCGAGACGCCGAGCGGGTCGGGCGCGTCAGTCCCTGACAGCAGCGACGACGCCCTCACCATCGCTCGCGAGCATCCGCAGCGATCGGTCGTCCGTTGCTGCCGTCAACGGGCTGTGGTGGGTCGCCATTGCGATGGCGCGCCGTGCGCCCCTGTCGAGATCAAGGCGATCGCGGCGGCCGTGACGGCACCGGACACGAGGCTAGGTTGCGATTCCGGCGTGGCGCATTTCCTAGCCCGAAGCGTCGACACTGCGGCGGGCGGCGGCGTGGACTGAGATTGTCGCGACCGGTGGATGCCGAGACTCTCTTCCAAGCCAAATAGCCCATCGGCCGCCTCCAGCTTGCCAGCCCTGAGTACATTGACGTGGTCGCCCCCATCTGGCTCTCAAGTGCGTTGCGGAGCTTCGTCGCTTGTGAGCGTGTTCGCGCTCCGGCTTTGTCTGCTATTGGATGGCGGCGATTGGCGTTTGCTACAGTGCGGCGAAGCGTTACGTTCTCCGCGTGCTCATCCGCAGGTTTGGCATGGGTCCAACCGCTCAAGTTCGGCTTCGGTCGCCTCGCGCACCCACTCGTCCCCGATATCCCGGATGTGCTGGCAGTCACGGTCCCTGTGACGACACTTGCTGATCAGCGGCTGCTTGGGTCGGTCGTGGTGGAAGCTGACGTACCACGGACTCAGGATCGTCGAGCTGGGCAGCCACTCCCCAACCGTCTTGCCCTGGCTTTTCAGCTCGGCCTTCGAATGCGCGAAGCTCGCGCCGAACCGCCTGAGCCACCATGCCGTGCGGGTGCGAGCGCAGCCAGTCGATTCTTCCCTGGTACTCGGCTTGCGTCATCTTCGTCATCTCTTTGGCTGCTCGGACAAAGCGTAGCCGAGCGCCAGGCCGGTAGGCGACGCAGCGATCGTCTTCGTTCCGGTGATCCCGCTCATCTGCGTCACCCATCGACGGGAACCCAGCCATCCTTGAGGCCAGATCCCCGCAGGGCTTGGAGGCTTGATGATCTCCTGCGTCGCTGCCTTGACGCCGAACCGTCGAGTCGAGATCGCCGAGATGCTGCTCCGGTCCGGCTTCCTTCGTCGCCTGAGCGGTGTATGACCGACGTGCGAGTGGACACTGAGCGACCCCAGCGCCGCCAGTTTCACTCTTCGACGAGTCGGCCGTCGCGGCGTGGTCCTTGACATGCTCCGCTGCACGCTTGGCATCGTAATTAGACGCGAAATGCTGCGCCGAAGCCGCAGTCACCTCGCCACGTAGCCCCCGCGTTGACAAGGCCGAGACTAGTCACGGGCGCCGACGAGGCTCAGTCGTACTCACGGGCAGGCGCTACTACTGACATCTCCGCGCGTTGCGCGGATCGCGCACCCCAACGCCCGGGCGCCTGCTGCCCAACGGCAGGAAGACGTCCATGCGGCGAAACTCAGCCGTCCAGGCGCACACTCTGAACCTGGGAGCCTCGGGCTTTGGCTGGGTATCTTCGCCGCGGCTTATCGCTTCACCACCCGCCTTGTCTGAGTCGCTTGCTGCACTGACACATGCTCGCGGTTCAACATCGCCACGCGCGGGCGCGTGAACCAGTAGGCGTACTCCCTGACGTAGAGGTAGCGGTTCCGCATGGGCCGCCTGTTCCCTGAGTCATAGAAGCCTTCGGGCGGCGTCCACTCCTCAGCCGACCAAGCTCCTTGATCGTCCGGACGAAGAACCAGAACTCATCGTCCGTCAGGTCGTCCTTGTTCCAGCCGATCACCACGTACTGGTGAGGTCGCGACGTCCTCGACTGACTTCGCCGACTGCCAATGCGCCCGTCGGACCAGGTCATGGATCTTGTCGGGAACCAGACCAGCATGATCCGGGTTGTCGTCGTTAGGTCCCGGGCAGCTGCTGCTCATGCGTACTTCCACGCGATTGCTTTGGCGGGGTCCTGTCCAACTCCCACGCTACTGCTTCGGCGGCTGAGCGATGGCTGGTCCGCCGCGGTCGCGATTCAGCTACTCCCAACGGCCGGCCGCGAAGTTCTCGCCAGCCGCGCGGATCCGCTGGTCTGTCCAGTCGATGATAAAGCTAGCGCCTCGACCACCGAACGGTCCGTGTTGGCCGCTGAGGTAGCGCAGGTCCGGCTGGCCAACGGTCGGGTCGGCGCGGTGAAGCAATTGCGCGACGACCAGAAACGCATCGGCGGGGGTGCGACGTATTTGCCGGTCGAAAGGATCCGGGATAGCGGGTACGGCGCCTCGCGTGAACGCCGCCTTGATGAGGTCGTCGGCCCATTTCATGATGAGGTCAGGCTCTTGTCCGAAGTCGTCGGCGTTGCTGCACGATTCGGTGCAGAGTCGGGCGCGTGCTTCGGGTCCGCTCAGCGCGGTAGTTCAGCTGAGTGCCAACCAGATACGCGTCAGCTTTGATGAGGTCATCTAGGCGCATTGGCGGATCAGCGCATTGTGACCCATCGCGCCGAGCCCTTCGCGGGGCGACGACGCGCGCGACGGCTTTTCCTCGCACCTTTCTCAGCGATCGAAGGTTAGCGAGCGTCCATCTGTCATTCGGCCGGATGGAGTTGCGCCGCGCGCGTCGAAGTATGGGTCGATAGCGTCGCGCGCGACCGTCCCATCGCGCGCAAGCAGTTCCCACGGGAGGCCCGGCCATTGGGTCGCTGTCGGTGTCACGCCGGTAAGTCCGGCGATCCGCTGAAGCATGTCGTTAGCGAGATCGTCGCGCCCGAGCTCTTGGAAGATGACGCAGGTTGAACTCAGCTTTGCCGGCGGATAGATCCCGATCCCGGATGGGTTTTCGGCGCCTTCGGTGCCCGCGGGGGCTGATAGTTTCGGCCCGGTTTGCTGGTCGTCGCTATGAGTCCGCGCTCAGCGGCAAACGCGTCCATGGGCGAGACAAGACCGCTGGAACTCCGGGTGGCGCGGACGCAAGGGCAGCGTCGACGATCCCGCCGAGGGGGCTGGGTTCCGCGACCCATGACGGCACGAACGCAGTACGGGGAACGAGCACCGCCGACGGGCCGTCACCGGCGCGAAAATAGTCGACCTCCACGGCGAAGAACTTCATCCGTGGACCCTCAGCCAAGTAGGTCATGATCCGCCGAGTCCGCTCGTCGAGATCGCGGCCGACGTAGAGGAACACGAACTCCCCGCTGTCAAGCACCGCCTCGACACCGGCTCGGAATGCGTCCGGATCGAAGGGCACGTCGAGCCGCGCGCAGCCAGCCGCCGCAATGGCTGCGAGGTCAGGAGACCGCGGGTCCGTCCGGGCCGGCGCAGCGCCTGCCCACCTCGTCGTAGCTGGTGCGCCAGAGGCTTGCACCGTAGTCCAGGACCTGGGCCACGACCTTGCGGGACGTCCGGGTTCTCAGTCCCGCGCTTGAATTCGACGATGACCAGTCCGGCCGCGGATCCGCAGCGAGCAGGTCGAGCGGCCCAGCGCCGAAGCCCAGTTCCGTGCCAAGGGCTACGAGCGGGCCCAGGCCTATGTCTTCTGACGGCAACACCTCCGGATGCGCCGCGACAGCATCGTGAGGTCCCGTTCGCTAGCGAAGCGACTCTCGGTCGACACACTCAGTTTCGCTCCATCCAGTTGCAGGATTCGGCGCGTCACGCCTCGGCATCCTGCCGGAATAAGAAAATCGGTGCGTCGTGAACAACGTTGGCGCGAAGCGGGCGAATCCGATCGTCCGGTGCGACGATCAGGGGGCCGACCGAGGCGATCCAGAGGTCGCCGGAGCACTCGCTCCCCGACGGCCGTGCGGTGGACGGATGCGATCGTTTGCGGGATGGCAACAGGGAGCAGGTCGGAGCTGGCTTTTGCTCAGCCGCAGGTGCCGCATGGCCCCAATCGCTTCATCTCCTCCGCTGCCTTGACGCACGTCCTCGTTCCCGACCTGGCCGAGGTGCTGGCACGCGCGGTCCCTATGACGGACTTTGCTGGCCAGCGGCTGTCCGGGTCGGTCGTGGAAGAAGGCACACGTACCAGGGACTCAGGCCCAGCTTTGCCTGATGTGACTCCAGCCACGCCTCAATTTGAGTGCCCTGAGCCTCCAAGTCGCTCCCCAGGCGCAGCTCGCGGCTGATCATCCGGGCCTGGGGGTCCATACGGATAGGAGCGCAGCCATTCGCGCTTGGCACGGTATTCGGCGGGGTCCATCGCTCCGCCCGCAGGGTAAGGCCCGCGTGGGTGGAGCGCAACGTGCGTCGTTTCGGACAGTCCGCCTGAGCGTCGTCCGCGTCTAGGAAGCACACGAGAAACGGCCGTAACGGAACGGGTCGGCCGCGCGGATGCCCGCCACCATGAACTTCGGCGATGCACAGCGCTACGCGGCGCGTTGGCGTGGTGAGTCGATCGGGCGCGACTTGATGTGCCCACGCGACACCCGCGGTGTCGCGCTCGCGCTGTACCTTCGAGAGATGGGTTCTGGCGAGGCCATCGAAATCACCTTCGACTTCAGATCCGACACGCCGCCCGGAAAAGACCCGGACACGTTCAGTCCGACGCTCCGGAGGTATCACCAACTGCTGTGGAGCAAGCCGTTGCCGGGTGGCAGCCGTTCGAGCTCGGAGTCGACCGGTCCGCCGTATTACCTGCACCACCGGTCCGAGCTCGGCGAGTTCTGGTTGTCGAGCGATGCGGTGGTCCCGAGTTTCCGGTGGCTGGCCCTGATCGTTGAACAGGTTCCGGAAGTTGAGCGCGAAGAGTTCAAGCGCTTCCGGCGCTCAAGCTCGGCCGGGCACCAACGTGGGCGAGCGCTAAGCCGGCGATCCAGGTTCTCGACCGCCGGCTCCTCGGAAGATGAAACCAACCGCCTGTGCGCAAGAGTTTTCGAGCGGGCGCTGACCGTGCTCGCACCGGTCGCTGCGCACGCGGGCTCCGCGCGGCTGGCCGCGGTCGATCATGTCGAGCACCGAGCCTCGGCGGCGTAGTTTTGCCAGTTGAGCTCGTTCGCCTCTATGCTCCGTTTCTGAGCATGGCCCTTCTTCGCGACCTCACCCCGCTTGTAAAGAACCGGCAGCGAGTCCACGGCCCGGTGGATTACGACTACGGCGTCTTTAGTTCGGACGGTCGCACCTATGTCCAGTTCGATACCTATGGCTCAGCTGACCGCCAGATTCCTGGTAAGACCAGCCAGACCATCCAGCTTGACTCCGAGTCGGCGAAGGCCCTGATTCAGCTGCTGCTTGATGTCTATCCCCACCTTCGCTAGCGAACCCATAGCTGTTCCGCCAGCGCCCTCCTCCACGAGCCCAGGCGTGTCTCAGAGCATGCGGAGCAACGCCGGCGGGACACCAAACCGGAGCTCGCCTTAAGGCGCGAACTACATCGGCGAGGCTGGCGGTTTCGAGTCGACCTCCCTCTCGCGCTCGAAGAGTGTCGAGCTCGCCCTGATCTTGTCTTCACCCGCCGGCGGGTCGCGGTGCTTATCGACGGTTGCTTTTGGCATGGGTGCCCAACCCACGGAAAGCCACCGAAAAGCCACACCGACTATTGGTCGCGAAAGTTGGCTAGGAACGCGCAGCGCGACATCGTGATACACGGGCGTTATTTCGGGCTGGCTGGACAGTCGTGCGCATCTGGGAGCACGTTGAACTCGCCGGTGCGGTCGCCATTGTAGAAGCAGCGTTGCTCTCTACGGCGAATCGTCCCGCCAGAACTGCTTGAGGCGTACTAGCCGGGGAGCCCCTCCGGCGAAGCTTACAAATGCCTCGGCATCCGGCAGCTTTCGGATCAGTTCCGGAAGGCCGCGGTCCGCCGGATCGAGCGCCTTCGGGGCGTCCCTCGCCGAGTTCGCATCCGGCAGGCGGAGATAGATCTTCGTCTGCGCGTTCGTGCTTGCTTCCCCGGGGAGGTCGCCGGCTTTGAGTGCAAGAACTACGGCAAGGCCCTTTGAGCGTAGCTCGCGCACCATGCTGCCGACGCTATGGAAGTGCGCGACGCGATGTGCCTCGTCGATGACCATGGTGTAGCTAACGGTGTTTGCAACCTGCGGCATTTCCAGCAGCTTCAAATAGATGGAAGCCAATATGAAGCCGGCTGCAAGGGTCGTTGTCATTCCCGTACCCGGAATGCGGTTCAACCCAAAAACGACATCGTGGTGGATGACACTGCCCAGTGGAGGACCTCCCCGAAGAGGCTGGTCGATGTCAAGTCTCCGATGACGCCGCGTAGGTCGTCGTCTACAGCTCGTGAACGTCTAGCAGCGTTGGTGCGGGTCTGCCTGCCGTGCGAGCGCTTTCGTACGCTTCTTCGAAGGCCTGTTGGAGCTTGGTGAGCTGTCGATGGCCGAGCCGGGCATATGAACGAGCCGCGATGTCGGCAGCATCCCGAAGCTCGATCGTCAGCGCCTGAAGGTTCCGTCGAGTCGGGTCGTCGATCGCGAGCGGATTGAAAGGAAGACTCTCGCTCCACAGGTCGAAGAATCGCGCATGAGCACGGTCGGGAAAATCCGCTGCGTAGTCGTTCTTGAAATCACAGACTCCAAAGTGTGAGCCCATGTCTTTCAGCTGCGCCAGAAGGCTCATGACGAATTGTGTCTTACCGGCTCCTGATGTGCCATAGATCTCAACGTGACCGTTGGAGAGGGCTCCGGGGCCTGTCACTCGCCAGCTCACCGGTTCTCCGCTTGCGACATCCCATCCGAGGATTGGGACAGCATGGGCAACACCTCGATGTTCCGGGCCAGGCGCAGAGTCAGGGACCGGGCCGACGCCCTGGGACCGGTTGGGGTCGCCCCCGGTAGTTGGTACGCGACTGCCCTCGGCGTGCTTTTCAGCAGCATGCTCGGATTGGACAGCGTCGATCCCGTCGGTGGACGCCTGGTCGATAGAGCCGTCTGTTGTCTTCGGCGCTTGAATTGCACGGTCAAATGCGCGCCGCTTTGTCGAGGAGGCAAGCACTGCGCGTCCGGTCGAAACCGTGCGCAAATGCGTGCCGTCACTCGAAGCGGCAGCGGCAAGGAGCTCTTGATTTAGCGGCACCATCGCCTGTACTATCGGCACTCGGTCCTGCATCAGAGGGATATGCGAGTGCTGCGGAGGTTCAATCGCGCCCGGCGTGAACACCATGGCAACACCTGCCCACTCCAGCACGCCGGTGCCAACGCGGAAGCTGTCTCGAACGCTCTGAGTTCATCAGCCTCGAGCCGAAGGTTGTTTTCCCGACAGATCCCGACGGCGGCCTCTGCGATCCGGTTGAGCCAGAGCCTCGAGAACAGAGAACCGTTTGGATACGCTGCGAATCGGGAGTCGATCAGCGTCTTGCGGAGCTGCTCCTTCGCTTCGACGAGAGCCGAGCGGGCCCCCGTCTCCGGGTCCTTAACCGCTTTTACCTCGATGTTCGCAGCATGGACTCCGGCTTCTTCTGGCGAAAGCGCCAGTGCCAGCATGTCCGCTCGCTTACCGGTCCCAAACCAAGATGCATACTCATCGAGGCTAATCAGGATCACTCTGCACCCGGGTGGCAACGGCCACGGCGTAGCGTCTGAGGTGAGCCGGTGGAAGGCCGCTACGTGGCCGATCAGCTCGTTGATTCCTGACCCCGTAGTAGCTGCGCGCAGCGCGAGAATCCCATATCCACGGGAAGCTGCTTTGCGTAGACCCATCGCGACGCCTTCGGCAGCGGTTTCCTCCAAGAGGTTGCTGGCGCGCAGACTTCGTGCGATGGCGCGATCGGCCGTCCCGCCGGAGCGTTGGCTAATGACTAGACCGAAGACAGCGTCCCCCGCTGCTCTGCGCTCCTGGTGAAGGATCGCGACGTCTTCGCCCGCGGCCTGGCGGATGGTGTCACGGGTGGCATAGCGGTCGATGGTCGCCACCCAAAGCGCCGAGTCGTGAAGCTTCGCAATGGCCTCGCGGGCGCCGGTTGCGTCGGCCCGCAGCTCAGGCACCCGGAATCTAGGTCTCTCTTGCGATGGCCATTCCCCTTCGCTGATGGCAGTTGCGAGAGCATGCCACGCTCGACCAGCTGACGACATTCTCGGTGGCGCTAGCAAGACTCGCGATCGCTGAGGCCGCACCCAACTGCGTGGGGAAAATAGAACATCCTCTTCCTCGTCTGGCGCCTCAATCTCCTCCATATTTGCGCCGACGGCGGCGGCCGGAGTCGTCACCCCCTCGAGGAGCGCCAGATGAACGAGCGGTCCCGTTTTACTGACATCCCATTCGGCGAGGGTTTGACCAGAAGCGCACGCGCACTCGGCGACCTGCTTCGGGGTTGGCGCTGTCATCGAGCTCGGCGAGCGTGGCAGCAGTCGGGCGCCCCTCAACACAGTAGAGCTCTGCAGAACGAACCGACTTGGAGCGGGGTCCTCAACAAGAGTGCGCGGACGAGAAGATCGCACGCTGAATCCCCCCACGCTACGCACCTCAGATTGTCAGCCGCCTCGGGATGCAAGTCGACGAGTTTGCGGATCGTGGCTCGTACCGGCTCGAGCGGTAGCGTGGCAACTGCTGAGCCAAGCGTTCCTGCCCCGAAGACTGCGAATATCGATGCGTCTGATGCTGGGAGCAAAGGATATTCATTGCCTGTCAACGCGACGTAGCCTGGGTAGCGCGAGGCAGTGGTTGCGCCGAGCGCCCTTGCTGTCGGTAGCAACGGAGGAGGGAGCGTGTCTCCCGGGGAGCGCCCGGGCTCCCCGGTCGTCGCGGCGACCGCGAGATCGATGAGCTCCCACCAGGCCTCAGTGCGCTGTGCGAGCCACTCCGCCTTCAGTGGGGACAGTGCCGTCAGCGCTACCTCGCCGCTGGGGGTCGTGATCGCTCCAGCTAACGACAAAGCATCCAACCCGGGCCCGGTAACCGCGCTGGCATGTTGCTCCTCCACTACCAGGCGCCACTCGCGAAGCCATGATCGCAGCGGCTCGGGCTGGTAGCCATCCCTCAAGATCGCCGTCGCGGTAGCTCGCGCCTGGGCTGCGAGCCTTGGTAGCGAGGGCCGGGGTGACGTCATCGAGACTAGGTTTGTCAGTGTCAACTTGTCAGACGAGGGCATAGTGAGGGTGAGCACTGGTGGCTCGACAGCGGCAAACCCCGAAGAAGCTG
>CAWHEM010000006.1:0-236541 GCA_963828535.1 uncultured Solirubrobacterales bacterium | reverse complement strand
CGCCATCGCCAGCGCAGCGACGAGAAATCCGATCGGCATGCTGCCACCGTCGCCGAGGAAGATCTTGGCCGGACCGGCCAGATTCCAGCGGCAGGAAGCCGGTGCAGGCTCCGGACAGTGCGAACGCCAGGCCAGCCACGGCCGCGTCACCCTTGATCACGGCGAGCACGCCGACGCCGGCCGCCGCCACCGCGGCGACGGTGCCGCAAGCACCGTCGAGGTTGTCCATCAGGTTGAACGCGTTGACGAGCCCGACGATCCAGAAGACGGTAAGCACCGAGATCGACCGCGGCTCCGCCCGCCGTGCTCCCACCCGAGGCCGGCCGCGATACGAGCACACCGCGCACGACAGCCGTGGCCAGCACGCCGCCACTTCGGCGGCGACGGCGAAGCGGTCGTCAAGCGTGCCCACACCCACATCACCCGCGCCGCCGCGAGGAGACAAGCAGCTTGCCACTGAACGCACCGATCGCTGTCGCTGCGAGCACGAAGCCGAGCAGCACCGCTGCGCCACCCAGGAACGGCGTAGCAGCGGCGTGTGCTTACGGTACTGACGGGGTCGATCGAGGAACCCGGTCGCGCTGCGCCACCGCGCATCGCCACCGGCGTCAGCGCGAAGAGCGCGCTCCGGCGACGGCGAAACCCACGACCGCTGACGCTCCAGTGCGTCATGAGACCAGCCGCGCCGACTCGCTCCGCCGCTCTTCCGTCACGGAAGTGCTCGATCGTCCGCTCAAGACCTTCGCGCAGCTGGACCGCCGGCTCGTAACCGAGGCTTCTCCGCGCGCGGTCGAGGTCGGCCAGCGAGTGCTTGATGTCGCCCGGCCGCGGTGCGCTCGTATGCCGGCTCGATGTCGGCGCCGAGCAGGTCTCGCAGCTCGCCGACCAGCTGGTTGAGCGTGACCCGCTCGCCGCAGGCGATGTTGAACGCCTTGCCCGGCGGCGTCCGGCGCGTCCATCGCCAGCAGGTTCGCCTGCGACCACGTTGGCGACGTAGGTGAAGTCGCGCGACTGCTCGCCGTCGCCGAAGATCACCGGCGGCTCGCCGGCGAGCAGCGCGGTGATGAAGTTGGGGATCACCGCGGCGTACTGGGAGGTCGGGTCCTGCCGCGGGCCGAACACGTTGAAGTAGCGCAGGCGACCGTCTCGAGCCCGTAGACGCCGTGGAAGCTGCGGCGCGTACCCCTCGCCGGCGAGCTTGGCGGTCGCGTACGGGGAGATCGGCACCGTGGGCTGATCCTCGCGCTTGGGGCGGCTCCGGCGCTCGAGCCGTAGACCGAGGACGAGGAGGCGCAGCACGACCCGCCGCACGCCGTGGTCGCGCGCGGCAAGCAGCACGTTGAGCGTGCCGATCACGTTGGTGGCGTTGCTGGTCAGCGGATCCTGCACCGAGCGCGGAACCGACGGCAGCGCGGCCTGGTGGAAGACGACCTCGCAGCCGGCCACCGCCTTGTTGGCGCGCTCGTAGCTCTGGATGTCGCCCTCGATCAGCTCCACCTCGCCGCCGAGCGCTCGACGACGTTCGAGCGCCGTCCTGTGGCGAAGTTGTCAAGCACGCGGACGTCATGGCCCTCCTCGAGCAGCTGCGCGGCGAGGTGGGAGCCGATGAAGCCCCCGCCGCCGGTGACGAGCGCCCTCATCCGACGATCTCGGTGGCAACCGTTCGACCCTGCTGGTGCGCGATCACGTCGCTCGAGGATCTCGTCCAGGTCGTGCGCGCTGCTCCCAGCCGATCGCCCGCTCGATCTTGCCGGTGTCGGGAATCCGCCGGGCCATGTCCTCGAACCCGCCCTCGTAGGCCTCTTCGTAGGGGATCCGGACGATCTCCGAGTCCGAATCGCAGGCCGCGCGCACGCGCTCGGCCAGCTCGTCGATCGTGACCTCCTCGGTCGAGCCGATGTTGAACACCTGGCCGTAGTGCTCGCTCGCTGCCCCATCAGGTCGGCCAGCGCCCGGACCACGTCGCGGACATGGCAGAAGCAGCGCTGCTGGCGTGCCGTCGCCGAACACGGTGATCGGCTTGTCCGGCCAGCGCCTGGCGGACGAAGGTCGGGACCACCATGCCGTACTGCCCGGTCTGGCGCGGGCCGACGGTGTTGAACAGGCGCGCCGACGACCGTCGGCAGCTTGCGCTCGCGGTAGTGGGCGAGGGCGAGGAACTCGTCGATCGCCTTGGAGCAGGCGTACGACCAGCGGCCCTTGTCGGTGGAGCCCATGACAAGATCGCCGTCCTCGCGGAACGGCAGCGTCGGTCGACTTGCCGTAGACCTCGCTGGTCGAGGCGATGAACACCGGTCGGCGCTTCTTGCTCGCCTGCGCGAGCACGACCTCGGTGCAGTGCACGTTGGTCTCGATCGTGCGCACCGGACTCTCGACGATCAGCTGCACGCCGACCGCGGCGGCGAGGTGAAAGACCGCATCGGCCTCGTCGACCAGCTCGGCGACGACGCGACTGTTGTCGCAGCTGTCGATCGTGTACTCGAAGCGCGGATCCTCACGGAGGTGGCGAATGTTCCCGATCGACCCCGTGGAGAGGTCGTCGAGCGCGTGCACCCGTGCCCCCGGCTCAGCAGCTCGTCGGCCAGATGCGAGCCGATGAACCCCGCCCCACCCGTGATCAGGAATTTCAAAAGCCCTACTCCTTAGTTTGCGAGCACGCCACCGTCCGTTCAGCGGCGCACGCTGCGCCCTAGATGTAGACCCTGTCTGGATGGACACCCCCGACCTGACGCATGCCTACCGGCGAAACCGGATGACCGCAGGAAGCCCCTGGTGGGGAGCAGGCGCCGCGTGCGGGCCCGCTGGTCTCTGCGCCGCGATTAGACTCGCCGTATGCAGGACTGTGGCTCCCAATCGCCCGGGCGGCGTCTAGCCAGTGCCTCTACCTCCGGTCGGCGCGGGTGACCGAGGGTGTCGACTCCTTGCAGGCCCACCTCCGCCCTTCGGTTAGGTGCGTCGTTGGGGTAGGGCTGCTCGGCGCAGTGCTCGGAGTCAGCCAGCTCGTCCACGGAGCGCTTACCATGAGCTGCCGGCCGCCCCATCGCCGGGGCGCCCTGGCCGTGATGCTGGCTATCACCATCGGTCTCCCGCGTCGGCCGCCGCTGCTGTTACTGCTGCCGCTGGTCGGGCTTTGGCTCTGGTCCCTGCTTTCTTCGGGCTGGAGTGACTCCAGCGACGGCGCTGTCCTTGCTGCCGACCGCTGGCTGCTGTACGCAGCTGCGCTAGTACTGCTCGGGTGGTTGGTTGGCGGGGACCGCAGGCTTCCGGTCGTCCTGTTGGGCGGCGTCTCCGCCGGGGTGCTAGGGATCGGCGCCTGGATGCTGGCGAGAATGCTGGCCGGCCACGGACCCGCGTTGTTCATCGGCACGCGGCTGAACGATCCGCTGGGCTACGTCAACGGCCAGGCTGGATACCTGCTTGTCGGTCTGTGGCCGTGCCTGGCCCTGGCCGAGCGCCGCGGCTCGCGGGGCGCTGCGCCGCTGGCGGGAGCCGGGATGGCGGGCGTGGTCGTACTCATTGCCCTCGGGCTGCTGACCCGATCCCGGAGCTGGGGAATTGCACTCGTTGGCTCGGCGCTGTTGCTTTTGGTCTTGGTCCCGGGCCGTAGCCGGCGCGCCGCCGCGCTCCTGGTGGGCGGTTTAGCTACCGCGGCGATCTCCTCATCGCTGTCCAGCGTCTGGCGTAGTCCCAGCCCCCTGAGCCAGGCGCCGACCGTGGCCTCCACACGTCACGCCGCGTTGGCGGTCCTCCTGGCCGGGGTAGTGAGCGGGGTGGGTGGGCTGCCATTGTGAAAACGCTGGACGCGGTAGCGCGGCCCGGGTCGCCGCGGCGGCACCGTGCTTCACGCTTTGCCGGAATTGGGTTCGTAGCCCTCGTCCTTGCCTTCGTTGTGGCGATCGCCGTCAACGCGGGAACGATCGCCCACCGCGTGCACACTCAGTACCAGGCATTCGTGCACCTGACCCCGGCGCAGGGGGGTACGCGGCTGTTCTCCGGCGCCGGGAACCGCTACGACTACTGGCGCGTCGCTTTGATCGAGTTTCGTTCGGCCCCCATCAACGGGAGTTGGGGCCGGCAACTATCCCCCTGGCTACTACCTGCACCGTCATACGACCGAGTCGATCACCCAGCCACACTCGCTCGAGTTGCAGACGTTGGCCGAGCTGGGACTGGTTGGCGTCATGCTGCTCACCGCCTTTCTGGTTGCCGTCGGCACCGGCCTGTTCCGAACCGCTCGCGCCGCGCGGGGTGACCCGCTCGCGCGCACGATCGCGGTGGCCGCCGGGGGTGGCTTCGTCGGCTGGCTGACCCAGACGAGCGTTGATTGGCTACATCTTTTTCCGGGTCTGACCGCGGTTGCCCTGGGAGCTGCGCTCGCGCTTCGGGGCCGACCCAGCCTCCGGCCCGTGCTGCTGGTCAGTCGTTCGCACCTCATCGCGATCGCCGTCGTGGCGGCCGTGACGATCGCTGGTGCGCTGGCCATCGTCCCGCGCGTGCTGGCGCTGCACTCACGCACTCTCGCTCAGAACGCCCTGGCCCAGGGACGGCCACGAATCGCGGTCGCCGAAGCGACCCGAGCGCTGAGTTATGAGCCCCGCTCCGTGCAGGCGCTGATCCTGCGCGCCGCCGGCCTCGCCCGCCTGCATGCCTTCGCCCCCACGCTCGCCGACCTTCGGCAAGCGATGGCCACCGAGCCAGACAATTGGGTCACGTGGGCGCTCTTGGGCGACCTGCTCACCCGGCGCGGTGAGCCCGGGGCGGCGCGCGCGGCCTATGCGCACGCGTTGCGCCTCAACCCGCTCGAGCCGGGCCTCAGGGCGGCGCTCGGGACCAACGCGTCCCGGTCCCGCTAGCCGGCCGGCTCGTTACAATGTGCCGCTCGATGCACGCCCGTTCGATCATTCTGGCGCTACTGCTGATCCTGACCTCGGCGACCCCCGCATTCGCGCTCCCGCCCGGGGTCTACGTGGATCCGGGAAGCCCTTCCGGGAAGGAGTACGCGTTCCCGCTCGACGCTCTGCGTGCAGCAGCGGTGGGTCATGACGCGCCCCAGGGAGTGGCCCAGCCACGGTTCGGCGTCGGCATCGTGCCGCCACGCGCGTCCTCCGGAGCTTCCAAAGCTGCTGGCGCCGCGACACCTGCCCGCGCTATCCGCGCCGGCGCTTCGACACGTGGCACGACGAAGCCCCGCCTCGTCCCCGGCAGAACCGCCGCGAACCCCGCGCAGGCGGCGGCCAATGGGTCAGTCTCCGCCAAACACTACGCGCGCGGGCTGAGCAGGCAAGAGCTAGCGAGCCTCGAACAGCTGCCGGCTGCCGGTCCGGAGATTGCGCTGATCGGGCTTGGGGTACCGTTTGCGGGCATCGTGCTAGGGGCCGGGATGATCGCGCTGAGGCGCCGCAGGTGAGCGCGACGCTCTCACGGAGGCTGCTGGCGCTTCTCGTCGCGGTAAGTGCCCTGGGCGGGCTGACCCCCACAGCACAGGCCGACCGCGCGGCGAGGAAAGCGATGTGGGGGCCACTGCTGGTGAACGGCGCCTCTGAGTTCCCGACCTATCAGAAGCTCGGCGTTGGCATCTATGAGATGGACCTGCTTTGGGCTTCGACCGCGCGTACCCGCCCGCGCAAGCCGGACAGTCCGCGTGACGCCGCCTACCACTGGGACCCTCAGCTCGACTACGCCGTCAAGCAGGCGGCGCGCTACCACATGCAGGTTTTGCTGGAGGTCAGCCAGACGCCCTCTGGGCCAACCGCTCCCACGGCATACGGTATCCCCCGCGGGATCCCAGGGACTTGGCGGCTTTCCTGACGGCCGCGGCTCGGCGGTATCCCTCGATCCACCTATGGATGATCTGGGGCGAGCCAGACCGCAAGCCGAACTTCTCCACGGTGGTACCGGCTCCTCCCACGGCCCGCCGGTTGACTAGCGCAGCAGCCGCGCCGCGGACTCCTTGTACGCGCAGATGATCGACGCCAGCTATGGCGCACTGAAGGCTGTCAATCGACAGAACCTGATCATCGGGGGCAACACCTACACGACCGGCGACAGACCCACGAGTCTGTGGATCGAGAACCTCCGCCTTCCGAACGGGAGCCCGCCCCGGATGGACCTTTATGGTACAATCCCTTCTCGTTCCGCACCCAATCTTCGCACCCTCCCTCGCCGGGACGGCGAGTTCGACTTCTCCGACACCTGGGACGGTTATCGAAGCTGGTAAACCAGCAGCTGGCGCGGCCTCGCCAGCGGATCAGGCTGTTCCTCTCGGAGTGGATGATCCCCACGGCACCAGACAGTGAGCTCAACTTCCACGTCACCCCGGATGTCCAGGCTCAGTGGATCAAGGACGCCTGGCGGATTGTGCGCAGTCCGAGTTTCATCTACGCGCTGGGCTGGGTTCACCTCTACGACGATCCCCCAGGCGGTAGCAGCAGTGGTCTGCTGGATGCTCAGGGCGTTCCCAAGCCCGGGTATTATGCCTTCGCCCGCGGCTGAGCCACGCAAGCCGTAGCAACCCCGCCGCTGATGCCCGCGCTAGAGTGCGTGCCGCAGGGGGTAGCGGATCCCACCATCCGCACACAGATGCCGAGTGAATCCGAGAACGAACGCCTGATTGCGGAGCCTGACGGTCCTACACTGGCTCCTGATCGCGCAGCCTCGCCCCACGCGGCGGCGTGGTTCTCCTCCGGCAAGCCGGACCCAGGCGCAGCTGCGCGCGCGCGTTGCCGAACTGGACACGCGCCTGGCCGAGGTCCTGCGCTGCCTCGAGAGTGCCGAGAACCGGGCCGCCGAGCAGCTCGCCCTCCGGGCCGAACTGAACGCGGTGAGGGACAGGCTGGCGGAGATCAAGGCCACCCTGCAGCTGGCAGCTCACGGCGCCGCTGCGCGCGAACATGGGGCGTGTGCGGCGGCGATTCAGCCGTTGAGGGGCCATCCGTGAGGTTGCAGATCCGCTTCGTCACGAGCCCCCGGGGCAACTATCACATGACCGAGCTGCTGGCGGCTCTCTGTGCTGCCGCCCGTGAGTTGGGACACGACGCCGAACTGGTCGGCCCTGAGTTCCCCCGCTGGCGCCGGGAAACCACATACGTCGTGATTCCACACCAGTACTACGAGTGTGAGCCGATGAACTGGCCGTCCCGCGAGCAGCGGGCGCGGACGATCGCGCTGTGTGTCGAGAACCCATTCACGCAGTGGTTCGAGAAGGTCCACGCGCTCGCTCCGCAGTTTCCCGGTATGTTGCCATCAACCAGGCCAGCGTGGCGGAGCTGCGGCGGCGCGGAGTCGCAGTCGAGCATCTCCAGTTGGGCTATACACCGCACTGGGACAGCTGGCAGGACCGGATGAACCCGGCCGATCGATGTCACATATCTCGGCGCCGCCGACTCCTTGCTGTGACGCACTCATCGCCGGCTATGGACGTTGGCTGTGGGGCCGACGAGCCGCGATCCTCGTGCTGCGGCTCGCCGCCAAACCGGCGGCGCGAGACGACTATCTCGTGGACGCCACCAAATACAGCCACCTTCGTCAGACGAAGCTGCTCATCAACCTCCATCGGGAGACGTCGCGGTCGTTCGAGTGGGTGCGCGTGTTGCAGGCAATTGTCAACGGCTGCGTGGTCGTCTCAGAGCCATCACGTGACCACGCCCCGCTGGTTCCCGGGGAGCACTTCGTGGTTGCGGCGCCGGAGAGTATTCCGCACGTGATCGAGGGCCTATTGGAGGATCCCGAGCGCCTCGGCGCGATCCGGGCCGCGGCCTACGAGATGGTGCGGAGCGAACTCAGCATGCGGTCGGCAGCCGAACGGCTCGCCATGGCTGCTGAGGGCCTCGCTGCCGGGGGCGCCGCAGGCGCTGTTGGAAGCGCCTCCGCCGTGCTCGAACCTGCACCAGTGGATTACCGACCTGCGCCGCCGAGCGACGTCGCCGTGATCAGAAACGCAGTTCGCAACCTGTCCACCGATGTGCTCGCTCTGCGGCGCGCGGTCGATCAGCTCACCGAGCGTGACGCTGGCCGCGAGCCCGCCGGCGAGCCCGAGTTCGTGGCCTGCACGCCGAGCTTTAGGGAGGCCAGGCCAACGGTGTCCGTGATCGTGGCGGTGCACAACTACGAGCGCGAGGTCGTGCACGCCCTGGCCAGCGTCGATAACTCGCAGTTCGACGAACACGAGGTGCTGATCCTGGACGACGCTTCGAGCGACGGCTCACTGGACGCGGTCTTGGGCTTTCTCCACGATCGGCCGTGGATGCCGGCAGCGCTCCTGCGTCATCGGGTAAATCGCGATCCTCGGCCGCACGCAACGCGCTGGCGAGGCGGGCCGCGGTGAGCTCATGTTTATGCTCGACGCCGACAACGAGATCTATCCGAGCGCGCTCGGGCGCCTGGTTGAGGCGCTCGACAGCGATCCGGGGCGACGTTCGCCTATCCGCTGATCGAGGTGGTCCGGGGCGGGACGTCAATCGGGTTGCTCAGTCAGTACGCGTGGGACCCGGAGCAGTTCCGGACTGGCAACTATCTCGACACCATGGTAATGATCCGAGTCGACGATTTCATGGCCCTCGGGGGCTACAACGAAGACATCCGCATCACTAGCTGGGAGGACTTCTACCTTTGGTGCTGCGTGTGCCGACAGCGGCCGACGCGGCCGCCTGGTGCCCGAGATCCTCGCGCGATACAACCGCACCGATCACTCACTCCTGAGCTGGACCGCAACCGATGCCACGACGGCATGGTCTCTGATCCACGCACGCTTTCCGACTATCGTCCCCGCCTCGCCTCCCGCATGAAGCTGGTCATGACCCTCCTCGTTCGTAACGAGGAGGAGATTCTGGAAGCCAATCTCGACTACCACCTGGCCCAGGGGGTCAGCTTCGTGATCGTCACCGACCACGGCTCGACCGATGCCACGCCCGAGATCCTGGAAGGCTACGAAGCTGACTGGCGTGGCTAGCGGTGATCCGCGCCGAGGGCCATCAGCATCACCAGAGTCGCCGGGTGACGAGGATGGCTCGGCTCGCAGCGATTGAGCACGGTGCAGACTGGGTGATCAACAACGATGCCGACGAATTCTGGTGGCCGAGTACCGGCAACCTTGTTGACGCGTTCTCAGCCATCCCCCCGGAGTATGGGCAGGTCGAGGCCCGCCGCAACAACTTCCTGCCCCAGCGGGGCGAGGACGAGCAGCCGTTCCACCAACGTCTCGTGTTTCGGGAACGAGAGTCGCTCAACCCTCGTTCAGAACCACTCGAGCCCAAGGTCGCTCACCGAGCCCATCCGGGAGTGATCGTGGCTCCGGGCAATCACGCTGTCAGTGGCGCCGAGCTCGCGCCCATGCCCGAAACCGAGATGCTGGAGGTACTTCACTTCCCGATGCGGACCTTCTCTCAGTTCGAGCGCAAGGTGATGGCCACCGGTGTCGGCTACGAGTCGCTTCCATTTCGCTCACTACACGTGGGCCGGAATCAGCTCGAACTCTACGAGATGCGACAGCAAGGGGAAGCTTCAGGAGCGCGGCCGCCCGCAGCCTATCCGACGAAGCGCTCGCAGGCTGGGCTGCACAGCCGGCGAGCTGGTCATCGACCGACGTCTGGCTCGGTTCATGGCTCAGCTGCGGACGTCGCATGAGCTCAGCGCTGGCCTCGATCGAGTCGGAGCCGGACTCGGTTTCGCCCGAACGGCGCGGTCGAGAAGTACGTTACCCAGATCGCCGCGCTGTGAGAGCGGCCGAGCCCGATGGCTGGTGGACTGGGTGAACACCGTCGCCTGAACTCACCCGCGGTCGGCGCCACGTGCGGGTACGCGGACCAGCGCCGGGTGTTCGACGTCCGTTCTCTCGCGGCGCGAGGCTGCGGTCCGAACCTGATCCTGGCGTCGCCAGCGGTCGGAGTCAAGCACGGCGATCGCCAGCAGCCCCAGCAAAACCGCTCCCCCGGCGAGTTCGCCGAGGTCCGTCGCGCCGAGACGGTCGCCGAAGAGTGCGAGAGTGCACAGCCCCGCCTGCCCCAGCGCCAGTGCTACCGCTACCATCCGCGGTCGGTGGAGCGGGAGTAGGGCGATGGGTGAGGTGATCGGCCCGCCGGTGAGCAGTGTCACGCCTCGCCGGATCCGGGAAATTGAGACCAGCGCCGTGTCGAGAATCGGCAGGCCGGCGGAGAGCCACCGCCAGGCCGTCCAGTCGCCAACATTCAGGTGCCGGGCCGCGGCCATGCCCAGCGCCGCGACGGAACCCGATCGGCATACTCCGCCATCCCCCAGGCAACCTGGGCCGGCCCCGGCCAGGTTCCAGCGCAGAAACGCCGACACACGCCCCGGCGAGGGCGAACGCCAAGCCTGCCAGCGTCGGCTGGCCATGAGCGCAGCTAGCGAGCCCGATCCCGGCGGCGGACACGCCGCCGACGGTGCAGCAGGCCCCATCCAGGTTGTCCATCAGGTTCAGCGACTCCACCAATCCGGTGACCCAAATCGCCGTGAGCAGGAGGTCGACCAGGTCGCCCCGGATGCGCCACCCGAATCCGGAGGCAAACAGCGCCGCCGCAGCCCGAGCTCGCCCAGCAGTCGCGCCACTTGGAGACCACCGCCCACCGATCGTCGAACGTGCCGAGCAGCCAAAGGCCGGCCGTGCAACCAAACATCGCCAGGAATCGTCGGCTCTCCGACTGCGAGCGCGCCGACGAGGAAACCGCCGAGCACCGCCGCACCACCAGAAACGGCGTTGGAGCGCTGAGCGCGGTAATCTCGAGGGTGGTCGTAAAGCTGCATTCGCCGGGCGGCGACAATCGCCAACGGCGTCGTGACGAGCACCCCGAACGCCCCGGCCGCGAACCCGATGAGTGCTGACAGTTCAGCTTGATAGCCTGTTTACCGGGGCCTTCATCCAACGACCTGGGTGGCGATGGTTTGACCTTGCTGGTGCGCGATCACATCGCCCAGAATCTCGTCAAGATTGTGCCGTTGCTCCCAGCCCGATCGCGCGCTCGATCTTGCCCGTATCGGGAATCCGCCGAGCCATGTCCTCGAACCCTCCTCGTAGGCCTCCTCGTAGGGGATCCGGACGATCTCCGAGTGCGACGAGTCAGCGCCCTGACCCGCTCGGCCAGTTCGAGAGATCGTGACCTCTTCCGTCGAGCCGATGTTGAACACCTGGCCGGACCGCCATCGCGTGCGTCCATCAGCTCGGCAGCGCTGCGACGACGTCGCTGACGTGGCAGAAGCAGCGCTGCTGCGTGCCGTCGCCGAACACCGGTGATCGGCTGGCTCGCCAGCGCCTGCCGCACGAACGTCGGGATGACCATCCCGTAACGCCCGGTCTGCCGCGGGCCGACGGTGTTGAACAGCCGCGCCACGACCGTCGGAAGCTTCGCGCTCACGGTAGTAGGCCACGGCCAGAAACTCGTCCATCGCCTTTGAGCACGCGTAGCGACCACCGCCCGTTGGTCGTCGCGCCCATCACGAGGTCGCCGTCCTCACGGAAGGGGAAGTGAGTCGACTTAGCCGTAGACCTCGCTGGTCGAGGCGATGAACACCGGGCGTCGCTTCTTGCTGGCCTGGGCGAGGACCACCTCGGTGCCGTGGACGTTGGTCTCGATCGTCCGCACCGGGCTCTCGACGATCAGCTGGACCCCGACCGCGGCGGCCAGGTGAAAGACGAAATCGCACTCGTCCACCAGCTCGGCCACCAGGCCGGCTGTCGTGCGCAAGCTGTCGATCGTGTAATCGAAGCGCGGGTCGCCGCGCAGGTGGCGGATGTTGCTCCATCGAGCCCGTCGAGAGGTCGTCCAGGACGTGCACCCCATGCCCCGGCCAGAGCTCCTCGGCCAAATGCGATCCGATGAACCCAGCCCCACCAGTTATTAGGTATTTCAAGCCCTGCTCCTCGTGTTGGCGTGACAGGGCGCCGCCCCTTCAACGGCGCATGTCCCGAACGTGGACCCTGCCGGGCCCGGTACTCGGTCACGTCTGAGGGCATGCTAGCTGTCGCTGCCGATAGCCTGCAACAGACCCGCCACGAACGAGGACACTGCCATGCAGAGGCACCCGGACGACCCGATAGACTCTGCGTGAATCCGGATTCACCCAGCCCGGCACTCGGGCCTGGAGGTGACCGAGGAGAGACGACGTGGACCTGAACGACACGCCCGAGCAGGCGGCCTACCGCGAGGAAGTCCGGGCTTGGCTCAAGGAGAACAAGGCGCAGGCGCCGCCGCGCTCGGGCTCGTATGAGGACACCGAGTACATCAACGCGCGCCGTGTCTGGCAGCGAAAGCTTGCTGAGGCGGGCCTTGCCGGAGTTACCTGGCCTCGGGAGTTCGGGGGTCGCGGCCTCGGTCCGATCGAGCAGGTCACGGTCAACCAGGAGATCGGGGCGGCCGCGGCGCCCGGAATCCTCGACGTGATCGGCATCGGCATGCTCGGGCCGTGCCTCATCGCCCACGGCAGTGACGCTCAGAAGAGCCGCTACCTGGGCCCGATGCTCCATGGCGACGAAGTTTGGTGCCAAATGTTCTCCGAGCCGGCCGCCGGATCAGATCTCGCTGCGGTGCAGACCCGCGCGCGGCAGAACGACGACGGCACGTGGACCCTGAACGGCCAGAAGGTGTGGACGACGAACGCTCAGTTCGCCTCCTACGGCCTGCTGCTGGCCCGGACCGATGCCGACGTTCCCAAGCACAAGGGCCTGACCATGTTCATCGTTCCCATGGACGCGAGCGGCGTCACGGTCCGCGGGCTACGCCAGATCTCCGGCGAGGCTGAGTTCAACGAGGTGTTCTTCGATGACGTCGTACTTGACGAGGACGCGGTGGTCGGCGGCGTCGGCAACGGCTGGGGCACGGCCCTGACCGTCCTCATGTTCGAACGGCTCACCATCGGCTTCGGATCGGAGTCATTCGGTTCCTCGGCGCAGCTGGCCGCCACGGTCGCCGCCGACCCGTCCGCCCGGGAGGACGCCGATGTCCGTCACCGGCTGGGGAACATCATCACCGAGCTGCTGGCCGTGCGCTTCAACGGCTACCGGGCGCTGACCGCGCTCGCCCGCGGTCAGATCCCCGGCCCGGAGGCGGGGCTGGCCAAGGTCACGTTGGTCAACGCGGCGATCGCCGCCACGGAGCTCGGCGCCGACGTAGTCGGACCCGACGCCCTGGAACCCAGCGAGCGACTGGAGCTACCTGATCTCGTTCCTCCCCGGGCTGAAGTCCGCCGGCGGCACCGAGCAGATCCTGCGCAACACCATCGGCGAGCGCGTACTGGGCCTACCGCCCGAGCCCCGCCTCGACAAAGGCGTGCCGTTCAGCGAGCTACGCGCCAAGGAGAAGGAGGCTGTGGCCCGATGAACTTCGCCCTCACCGACGAGCAGGTGCTGTTGCGCGAGTCAGCCCGGGGCGCGCTCGGGCGCCACAAGACGATCGAGGCGGCGCGGAACGCGCTCGAGGACCCGGCCGCGCTTCCGGACCTCTGGCCGACGGCGGTCGAGGCCGGATGGCCGGGACTGCTGATCGACGAGGAACACGGGGGCGCGGGACTCGACGCCTTCGAGGGGCTGCTGGTCGCCGAAGAGTGCGGACGGGTCCTGGCCGGGGTCCCGCTGCTGGGCCTGCTGCCGGCAACGTCGATCCTCAACGCCGCCGGCGATGACTCTCTGGTCGCGATTGCCGCCGGCGAGCTCCGACCCGCCTACGTGCCGGCGCGGCCTCCGAGCGAGTTCGAGCCAGGATGGACGGTCGATCCACCCACGGGGGCCCGCCGTGCCGGCGCACCCGCGGCGACGGTGAATGGGGAGGAGGTCGTGCTCGAGGGAACGGTCGCGTTCGTTCCCGACGCGCCCGGAGCCGACCTGCTGGTGGCCATCGCCGAGACCGAGGACGGCTCGCCCGTCGCGGTGGCGATCGAGCCCGGTGCGCAGGGAGTCAGCGTCGAAGTGGTGACCCGTTATGACGCCACTCGCTCGCTTGCGCACGTCACTTTTTCCCAGGCCCAGGGACGCCGGCTTGCCGCCAGTCCCGACGTACTCGCCGACGCGTGGTACCTGGCCCAGGCCCTGATTGCCGCCGAGTCGCTGGGTGCGGTCCAGACCTGCCTTGAGGTGAGCGTCGTCTACGCCAAGGAACGGTTCACGTTCGGCCGGGCGATCGGCTCCTACCAGGCGCTCAAGCACGAGCTCACCGAGGTGCTGCGCCTGCAGGAGAACTCCCGCGGGCTCGAGTACTACGCCGGCTGGGCACGCAGGTCAAAGCCCGAGGAGTTTCCGCTGGCCGCCAGCGCAGCCCGCTCGGAGGCCGGACACGCCCTGGATTTCGCCGCCCGCTCGATGATCAACGTGCACGGTGGAATCGGTGCGACGTGGGAGCACGACGCACCGCTGTTCTTTCGCCGCGCTCAGCTTTCACGGCGGCTGCTCGGGGGCACCAAGGACGCCACCGACCGCGTGGCCGAGCAGACCCTGAAGGCGGCCTGAGAAACGAACTGAACGTACGCTTCGAGGGGCCCGACGAGGCTCCCACGCTCGTCCTCGTCCACGGCCTGTGTGAGTCGCTGCGCGCCTGGGACAGGCTGGTGCCGCTGTTGGTCGATGACTTTCGGATCGTTCGCGTCGATCTGTTCGGTTTCGGTGATTCACCGCCGCCACAGCCGCCCGACGGTTACGGGATCGAGGACCAGGCCCAGGGGGTGGCGAGGGCGTTGAGTGCGGCCGGGGCGGCGAAGGCGACGGTGGTCGGTCACTCGCTCGGGGGGTCGGTGGCCGTCGCCCTCGCCGAGCGCCAGTCCGCGTGCGTGGAGTCGCTCGTCCTCATCAACTCACCTCCGACGCTCCAGAGCAGGCAGCCGTCCGCGGCCGAGCGGGCCCTGCGCCGTCCACTCGTCGGCGAGCTGGCGTGGAAGCTGATCGGCGACCGTGAGCGCCGAGCGGGGTTGCGCTCAGCATTCGCGCCCGGCTTCGAAGTCCCGCAGGTGTTCCTCGACGATCTGGCACGCACCTCCCATCCGGCATTCTCGGGGGCCACGGCGGCCCTTGACGCATACCTCACGCAACGGCCTTTGGCCGACCGCGTCGCCGCCCTCGGGATTCCTGCCCTGGTGATCTTCGGGGTCGAGGATCAGCGTGTCGATGGGGCGGCGCTGGCTCCGTTCGATGAATTGGCACACGTCACCGTGGAGCGGGTGGAGCGCTGCGGGCACTCACCAATGTGGGAGCGACCCGAGCTCACCGTGCAGCTGCTTGAGGCGTTCGTCAGCGCTGGTCACGACCCGCCTGCCCCGCTTGCACTGTGAATCCTGATTCATTACCCTTGTGAATCTGGATTCACGCACCCCGCCCTGGAGTGCGAGCGGCAAGCGAACAGGAGCCCCGATGGCCACGATCGACGTCACCAATCCCGCCCGCGAGGTCCGCAACCAGCCGCCGGCGCTGCAGCCGGTCGATCTGTTCGAGGTTGACCTGGCGCTGCGGGAGGCGCTGGAGCGCGAGGGCGGGGGGTGGGGAGTCGACCGTGCCCACGAGGCCGGGACCGTGGCCGGCGGTCTGGAGGCGCACGAGCATGGCCTCCGGGCCGAGCGCAACGTTCCGGTTCTCCGCACCCACGACCGCTACGGCAACCGGGTCGATGAGGTCGAGCTTGACCCGTCCTGGCACTGGCTGCTGCGCGGGGCGGTCGAACGCGGAATCCACGGGCTGCCGTGGCGCGAGCCACGCCCGGGCGCCCACGTGGTGCGCGCCGTCCTGTTCTCGCTCTGGAGCAACGCCAACGCGGGTGTGATGTGTCCGGTCTCGATGACCTACGCTGCCGTCCCGGCGCTGCGCGACGGCGCCCCGGAGCTGGCGGCCGAGTGGGAACCGAGGCTGACCCGTCCCGACTACGAGACGGGCGCGCTATCGGGGATGGCGATGACCGAGCGTCAGGGCGGCTCGGACGTACGCGCCAACATCACCCGCGCGGAGCCGCTCGGCGACGGGCTGTACGAGCTCCACGGGCACAAATGGTTCTGCTCCTATCCGCCCTGCGACGTTTTTCTCGTCCTGGCCCAGGCGCCCGCCGGGCTGAGCTGCTTTCTCGTCGAGCGCGGCCCGGGGATGGAGTTCCAGCGGCTCAAGGACAAGCTCGGGACCCGCTCACTGCCCTCCTCAGAGGTCGAGTTCAACGGCATCCACGGGCGCCTCATCGGCGAGGAGGGCCGCGGCGTCCCCGCCATCATCCGGATGGTCAACCACACCCGGCTGGACTGTCTGCTCGGCTCGTCCACGGGGATGCGCCGGGGCATGCTGGAGGCGATTCACCACGCGCGTCACCGCCTGGCCTTCGGACGGCTGCTGGCCGAGCAACCGGCGATGCAGAACGTCCTGGCCGACCTGGCCATCGAATCCGAGGCGGCCACCCTCAGCGCAATGCGGCTGGCGCGCAGCTACGACGAGCCCGAGCAGGCGGCGTTTCGGCGCTTCGGCACGGCGGTGATGAAGTACTGGGTATGCAAGCGCGCGGCGCCTCATGCCGCGGAGGCGCTCGAGTGCCTCGGTGGGAACGGCTTCGTCGAGGAATCCGGTCTGCCATTGCTCTACCGCGATTCCCCCCTGAACTCGATTTGGGAGGGATCCGGCAACGTGGCGGCGCTGGACGTGCTCCGCGCGCTGGTCAAAGAACCCGAAGGACTGCCGGCGTTCATGGCCGAATGTGAGCTCGCCGCCGGTGCCGACCCGCGGCTGGACGCCCACCTGGCGCACCTGCGCGAGCGGACCCGGGCGATGTTCACCGAGGAGGGCGATCCGCAGTTCGGCGCCCGCCGGCTGGTCGAGGAGTTGGCGGTGGCGCTCCAGGGCTCGTTGCTGGTGCGCCACTCGCCTCCGGCGGTGGCGGACGCGTTCTGCGCCGCTCGCCTGGACGGCCACGGCGGCCGGGTCTACGGGACGCTCCCGGGCAGCGTCGACGCGGGCGCGATCATCGAGCGCGCGCTTCCGGCGTGAGCGTCGTCGAATACGAGGTCACGGGCCGGCTCGCCCGCCTGACGCTGAACCGGCCCGCACCGCGGCAACGGGATCACGCGCGAGCTGGCGAGCGAGCTCGAGCGCTGCGTGGAGCGCGCCGATCTCGATCCCGCCGTGCACGTGCTGCTGCTGGCGGGAAACGGCAAGGGGTTCTGCGGGGGCTATGACCTGGTCCAGAGCGCCGAGGGCCAGGGCGGGCTCGGTCCCGACGCCGACGTCGGGAACACCCCGGCGCCACCCCCGGGCTCGCCCGATCGATCCCGCGGTGATGATGGCCAACCATGATCCCGTCCGGGACCTGGGATCCGATGGTCGATTACGCGATGATGAGCCGGAACGTGCGGGCGTTCATGTCGCTGTTTCACTGCTCGAAGCCGGTGATCTGCAAGGTCCATGGCTTCTGCGTGGCCGGCGGGACCGACATGGCGCTGTGCTCGGATCTGCTGCTGATCGCCGCCGACGCCAAGATCGGCTACCCGCCCGCCCGTGTCTGGGGGTCGCCGACGACTTCGCTGTGGGCCTACCGCCTCGGCCCCCAGCGCGCCAAGCGCCTGCTGTTCACCGGCGACTCGCTGTCCGGGACGGAGGCGCTCGACTGGGGCCTGGCAATCGAGGCGCCCGCAGCCGGAGCAGCTCGATGAGCGGGCCGAGGCACTGGCCCAGCGGATCGCCCAGCTGCCGCTCAACCAGCTCCAGATGATGAAGCTGCTGGTCAACCAGTCCCTGTACTCGCAGGGCCTGCACTCGACCCAGCTGCTGGGCACCGTGTTCGACGGGCTGACGCGCCATACCAGCGAGGGCTACGCGTTCCAGCAGCGAGCGGCGGAGGCCGGCTTTCAGCCAGGCCGTCCGCGAGCGCGATGAGCCGTTCGGTGACTTCGGCCCGTCGACGTACAAGGGATGACCGAGGAGCTCCTCGCGCCCACGCGCGCCCGACTGCTGCAAGCCGCCCAGGAGCTGATCGAGGAGGGCGGCTACGGGGCGGCGTCCGTGATCGCCATCGCCGAGCGCGCGGGGGTCGCGGCGGGGACCCTGTACCGCCACTTCAGTTCCAAGGAGGAGCTGTTCGTGGAGCTGTTCCGCACGGTCTGCGACCGCGAGGTCCGCGCGATGCAGGCCGCGGCCGAGAAGATGGCTCCGGATGCCCCCTACGCGGACCGGCTTGAGACCGTGCTGGCGACGTTCGCCGAGCGGGCGATGCGCCGACCGCGCCTGGCCTGGGCGCTGATCGCTGAGCCGGTCGATCCCCGCGTCGACGCCGAGCGGCTCGCCTACCGCGAGCGCTATGCCGGCGCTGATCGCCGAAGGGGTGCGTGCCGGCATGGCCGCCGGCCAGCTTCCCGAGCAGAACGCCGAGCTGATTGCGGCGGCGCTGGTCGGCGGCTGCGGTGAGGCGCTGGTCGGGCCGCTATCGCCACTGGCCGGGACGCGTCCCTCGAGCGCCGAGGTGATCGGTGCGTTGCGGACGTTCGTCCGCCGAGCCGTGGGGGCGGACTGATGGAGGCGCGTGCGGGTTGAGCGCAACGGCCCCGTGAGCACGGTGCTGCTGCATCGGCCGGAGCGGCGTAACGCCGTCGACGGCGCGACAGCCGCTGCTCTCGCCGACGCGTTTCGCGCCTTTGACGCCGATCCGGATGCCGCGGTTGCGGTGCTGCACGGTGAGGGCGGGACCTTCTGCGCCGGCGCCGATCTGAAGGCCGCCGGAACGCCGGAGGGGAACGTGGTCACCGCCGACGGCGACGGGCCGATGGGGCCGACGCGAATGCGGCTGAGCAAGCCGGTCATCGCCGCTGTGGCCGGTCACGCTGTCGCCGGCGGACTTGAGCTGGCGCTGTGGTGCGATCTCCGCGTCGCCGAGGAGGATGCGGTGTTCGGCGTCTTCTGCCGCCGCTGGGGGGTGCCGCTGATCGACGGCGGCACGGTCAGGCTGCCGCGGCTGATCGGGGCCAGCCGGGCGATGGACATGATCCTGACCGGCCGAGCCGTGAGTGCGCCGGAGGCCCTGGAGATGGGGCTGGTCAATCGGGTCGTTCCGCCGGGTGGCGCGCGCGCAGGCGCCGAAGCGCTCGCGCTTGAGCTGGCCCGCTTTCCCCAGACCTGCCTGCGCGAGGATCGGTTGTCCCTGCTCGAGCAGGAAGGCCTGGCCGAGAGCGCCGCGCTGGCGGGCGAGCTTGAGCACGGAGTCCGCTCGCTGGCAGAGGTTCAGGCCGGGCTGGAGCGGTTCCGCGCCGGGGCGGGGCGACACGGCTCGTTCGATACCTAGGGGCCTTGAATTCGCCGGGTAAGGGAGTAGCCTCGACATTGTCGAGGTCTGAGCGCGACGGCTGCGGGCGGAGCGATCAGGCAGCGAAGTCGGAGCAAGTGCGCGCTCGCGGCGGCCGACCGGCGGTGAGCGAGGGTGACGGCAATGCAAAGCCGACCCGCAGCTGGAGTCCGCTGCGGTCCGCCAGCGGGCGCACTGCTGGTGCTAACACCCGTGGACGGGCACGAACGCAATTTCGACGTCGTCGAGGGCCGGCAAAGCTCCAGCGTGACGGAAGACATGGCCGACGTGACCGTTCTCGTTCCCCGGGACGCACGTCGGCGGTGGGCGTCCTGAGCAGCGTGACGGATGGAACTACTCACTTCACCAACTCCGAGGTCGCGCGCTGTGTCGCTTAGGCAGCCGGGGCAGCTACCCGCGGTGATCTCTTCGTGGCTCCAGGGGGCGCCCGGGAGATCGCGTGACCAAACGAGGGGTTCGCAGGCCGCGCGCTCGTAGGGCGGCGCGCGGCCCCGAACCTATGTCATAAGTCACTAGCCCGGCCGAGCAACGCGGATATTGATCCCGGCCGCGCGTCAGGATGGCCAGCGCGCCCAGTCGACTAATTCGGATACGTGTGCCGCGGTGATGCCGATCTCCGGGAGGCTGGGCACCAACCGCGTCGGTCCCGGCCGCCCGGCTGCCCAGTCGTAGCAGTGCTGCCCGAGCGCGTCGTCGATCCAGGCCAGCGGGCGGTCCGGCCCGGCGTAGGCATCGATCGCGGCCAGCTTCCAGTGCGCCCGGGAGGGCGTGACTTCACGCTCGAAGGTGAGAAAGGGCAGCTCAGCGGGTAGGCCCAGCGCCCACGGGAGGTATTCGTTGGCTTTTTCCTCCCATCCCGTGCACCAGACCAGCTCGAAGGCCCGGGAAAGCGTTCGCAGGTGTTCACCGGCCGCGGCCGAAAGAAAGTGGGCAATTCCGTCCACGAGCACAAACTGCCCGGCCGGGCGCTCGGTCGGGGCGAAGCCAAACAGCGAGATCACCCCATCCACATCGACCATCAGCACGGGCTCACACATATGAGGCTCTTATCTGGCTTCGCCACCCTGTCAGCGATGACATCGCCGCCCAGACTGTCACGGACTAGTAGATCTGGTGTACTAAGGCGCCGCGGACTCAAGCCCGGTGAGCGCGCTGCCGAGTTCAGGCGTAAGGCAGTTCCCCCCACCTCCGGCTTCCGCTGAGCAAGCCTATGACTCCCATCCTCGGCATCCTGCTCGCGCTCGCCTGCGCCCTGGCCACCAATGTTGGCTTTCTGTACAAGCACCGTGGCGCCTGCGCAGCTCCCGCCGTCGACATGCGCCATCCGCTGCGCACCGGGGCCGGGCTGTTCCGCTCGCGCCTGTTCGCTCATCGGGATGCTGGTCGCCGCCGTGGCCTGGATCTTCCACGTCGCCGCGATGGCGGTGGCGCCGCTCTCGCTCGTGCAGGCCGTGCTGGCCGGCGGCGTGGTGCTGCTGGCGGTGATGGCGGAAAAGCTGTTCGGGCTGAAGATCGGTCGCGGCAGTGGATCGGTCTGGGGCTTACCGCCTCTCGGCCTGATGCTGCTGGGTGTGACGCTTCCGGTCGAGCACGGTGTGCACTCGCGCTTCTCGGTTCCCGGGATGATCGGCTTCGAGGGTGTCCTGGTCGCGGCCGGGATGCTGCTGATCATGGGACCCCGCATCGGCGCTCCCCGTGAGCATCACGGCTACATGCTCGGGGCCGCCGCCGGCATTCTCTTCGGCGTCTCCGACGTCGCCATCAAGGCCATCTCAGGTCTGATTGGCACCTCCGGTGCCGCGGGGCTACTGACGCCCTGGCTGCTCCTTACGGTGGCGGCCTCGGTCGCAGCCTTCTACGCATCGGCCAAGGCGCTTCAGGACGGCGATCCGATCCCGGTCATCGCGATCACCGGAACAGCAGCGAACGTCGCCGGCATCGTCGGCGGCATCATCGTCTTCGGCGACCCGATGGCCGGCAACCCGTTGTCGCTGATCGTGCAGGTCTTGGCCTTCCTGCTGGTACTCGGCGCGGCGTGGCTGATGCCCGCGCCCGTGCGCGCCGCAGCCGCGATCTAGCCAGGCGCAATCTCGCCGGCCGCGAGCGCGCGCCCGGCGGCGGACTCTGCATCCCGGACTGGAAGTGCGATCTGCGTCGCAGCCACACGTCCCCGCAGCTGGACGGTGCCGGCGGCCTGCCAGTGGCCGGCCTCCAGCTCGCCGGCGGCCGCGACGGCGGTTCCCGAGGCCACGAGGGCGCCTGGCCGCGTCTTGGCCAGTTCGGTGAGCCGGGCAGCCTCGTTGACCGGATCGCCGATCACCGTGTACTCATACCGCTGCAGCGCCCCGACGTTGCCGGCCACCACGCGTCCGGCCGAGACGCCGATCCCCGCCCTGATCTCGGGCAGCTCGGACCGCAGGCGAACCTGTAAGCGGCGCGCGGCCGCCAAGGCGTGCGCCGGCGCATTGGGGGCCGGAAGGGGGGCGCCGAAAACGCACAGCGCCGCATCGCCCTCGAACTTGTTGACCCACCCGCGCTCGGCGTCGACAACCTCGACCGCGATGGCGAAGAAGCGGTTCAGCAGCGCCACCACCTCGGCGGGGTCTCTCGCCTCGGCGAGGGTCGTCGAACCCTGAATGTCGACGAACAGGATCGCGGCGTCGCGGGCCTCACCCCCGAGTTCGACCCCGCGCTCCAGTGCGTCCCGCATGACGTCCTCGCCGACCTGGCGTCCGAACAGGTCCCGGAGCTTCTCGCGCTCGCGCAGTCCCGCGAGCATCTGGTTGAAGCCGGCCTGCAGCAAGCCGATCTCGCTGCCGTCATCCACCGGCACCGGCTCTTCCAGGTCACCGCGCTCGACCCGCCCGACTCCGCGTCGCAGCGATTCGATCGGGTCAGCCAGCGAGCGCGCCAGGAAGATCATCATCGTGAGGCCGATCAACAGCCCACAGACGCTCAGGACGAGGATCACGATCGACAGTCGCTGCGCCGTGAACCGTGGCTCATAGAGCCCGCCCAGGCCGACCAGCGCCAGCCCGAGCAAGGCGACCCCCGCACCGAGCGCCCAGGCCAGGAGCGCGCGCGCCGCCACTCCGGGCAGTTGCGGACGCGCCGGCACCGCCCCGGCGAGCGCCCATGCGGTGAGGGGACGGAGCAGGCGCTCGCCGACCAGATAGGTCAACGCGCCGGTGACCAGTCCTCCGAGCACGGTGGTCACGGCAATGTTGGTGGCTGCTTCAGGTGAGAAGGGGGCGTTCAACGCGGTGAAGGTCACGGCCGCGGTCAACCACAGCGCAGCGATCACCTGTTGTTGACGGAGCGGGAAGCGAAGCGCCAGCGCGCGCTCGTCCTCCGTCGGCTCCATCCTGACGGCGACCCAGCCCATCGCGTCCTTGAACCGGCGCGCGGAGAGACTCCAGCCGAGCGGCAGCGCGAGCACGGCGAACACCAGGAACACGACCGTGTTCAGCAGCAGCAGTTGATTGGGATGGCGGACGCCGGGCGCGCTCGGGAGCACAAAGACGAGAAACAGGAACACGATCAGGCCGCCGGCCGCATTCGCGCCCGCCACTGCGTAGCCGAAGCGCAGCCGAATCCGTCGCAACAGCACGTCCCTCCCGGCGGGAACAGCCATGGGTGGATTCTCGCAGGCGCTCGCGGATTCTCGCCGGCCCGGCCTCGCGGATTCTCGCGGGCCCTCGCGACCCGGCTACGCGCCGCTGGCCTCTAGCAAAACCCGCGCAACCTGCTGGGGATCGTCGTGGAAGGGCAGGTGGCCGCAGCCGCGGAGGCTGACGCTGCGCGCCGAGGGAATCGCCCGCGCCGCTCGCTGGGCCTGGTGGGGGAGCAGCAGGCGATCTCGCTCGCCCCAGGCGATGGTGGTGGGCACGCTGATCTGCTCGCCGTCGCTGAAGCGCTCCTCGGTGATCGCGGTCGCCGTCGCGTCGAACCACGGCGCGGCGGCGAGGTCTCGGGTTGCCGGGACCAGTTCAGAGAACGGAATCCTTTCCGGGTGGGCGGCCATCTGCATGAACGCGAGCCGGCGCACCCCCGGGCGGGCCAGGACCCGTTCGGCGCGCGGTGCGATCAGGCGGCTGATGCGGTTGGTGAGAGTGAGCGAGGCGTGCTGAAAGACCCCCTCCGCACGGTTGTGGAACCCGGCGGGGGAGAGCCCGATGGCGCTTCGCACCTGGTCGCGCTTGGCCAGCTCGAAGGCAATCCAGCCGCCCAGCGAGTTGCCGGCGACGTGCGGCCGGTCGAGCCCAAGCTCGGCGAGGAAGTCGGCCACCAGCGAGGTGAGCGATTGCGGCCCGGGGGGCGTTTCCGGCGGGGGCATGGGTGAGCTGCCGAAGCCCGGCAGGTCGAGGGCGATCAGCTCGCGCTGGGTCTTGAGGTGATCGATGACCGGGAGCCAGGCCTGCCAGCGGTGGCCGATGCCGTGGATCAGCACCAGTGGCTCGCCGGACCCGACGCGATGATGGCTCAAGCGCATTCGCTCAACCCTAACCGGACAACCGTTGCGCGGCGACAGCGCCAGAACGGATAATGGAGGCACCGAAGCGGCGGCAGTACCGTTGTACAAAACGGCAAACCGGTCGGAGGAGACGCATACGTGAGCATCGAGCAGGCAGTTGAACCCGGGACGGGAACGCTGCAGGAGCAGGCCCGCCGGCATCTGTGGATGCACTTCACGCGCATGTCGGCCTACGCCGAGCAGGAGATCCCGATCATCGTGCGCGGCGACGGCTGCTACGTCTACGACGAGCACGGCAACCGCTACCTCGATGGGCTCTCCGCGCTGTTCTGCGTGAACATCGGCCACGGCCGGGCGGACATCGTCCAGGCCGGCGCCGACCAGGCCAAGGACCTCGGCTTCTTCACCAACTGGTCCTACGCCCATCCTCCGGCGATCGAGCTGGCGACCCGGATCGCCTCGCTGGCGCCGGGCGATCTCAATCGCGTGTTCTTCACCAGCGGCGGCAGTGAGGCCGTCGAATCGGCGCTGAAGCTGGCTCGCCAGTACTACAAGCTGCGCGGCAAGGGCAACAAGCACAAGGTCATCGCGCGGGAGATCGCCTACCACGGCACCACCCTCGGTGCGCTCTCGGCCACCGGCATCACCGCACTGCGCGAGCCGTTCGAGCCGCTGGCTCCCGGCGGCTGCCACGTGCCCAACACCAACACCTACCGGCTGCGACCCGGGATGCGCGAAGACCTGCTCGCCGACACGATCGCCGAGCGGATCGAGTTCGAGGGCCCGGACACCGTCGCGGCGGTGATCCTCGAGCCGGTCCAGAACGCCGGCGGCTGCTTCACCCCGCCTGACGGGTTACTTCCAGCGCGTGCGGGAGATCTGCGACGAGTACGACGTGCTGCTGATCTCCGACGAGGTCATCTGTGCCTGGGGCCGGCTGGGCGAGTGGTTCGGCGCTCAGCGCTACGACTACCTGCCCGACATCATCACCACGGCCAAGGGCCTGACCAGCGCCTATGCGCGCGATGGGGGCGGTGATCGTCTCCGACCGCATCGCCGAGCCGTTCATGGAGGGCAGCCACAGCTTCACCCACGGCATCACCTTCGGCGGGCACCCGGTCAGCGCGGCGATCGCGCATGGCCAACCTCGACGCCTTCGAGGAGGAGGGCGTGATCGACAACGTCCGCGCCAACGAGGCCGAGTTCCGGGCGATGCTCGACTCGCTGCGGGATCTGCCGATCGTCGGCGACGTTCGCGGCGCCGGCTACTTCCACGCCATCGAGCTGGTCCGTGACAAGGAGACCAAGGAGTCGTTCTCCGATGAGGAGGCCGAGACGCTGCTGCGCGGCTACCTGTCCGGCGAGCTCTACCGGCGCGGGCTGATCTGCCGGGCCGACGACCGCGGCGACCCGGTGATTCAGCTCTCGCCGCCGCTGATCGCCGGGCCCGAGCAGTTCCGGGAGATCGAGTCGATCCTGCGCCCGGTGCTGACCGAGGCGGGCGAGCGGATGCAGGTGCATGCCGCGGTGTCCCGCGGGGAGGCCCAAGACGGCGACCCGGCCGCCTCATGATGAGGGCCATTGCTGACCGTCGGTGACCTGCTCGGCGAGCTGGACGTCCGGCTTCTGACCGGAGAGGCCGGACTCGAGCTTCCCGTCCGCTGGGTGCACATCTCCGAGCTGCGAGACCCGACGCCCTGGCTGTCCGGCGGCGAGGTCCTGCTGACCACCGGCATGCAGCTGGACACGCCGGCCCGCCAGCGCGAGTTCGTCACGCGGCTGGCCGACCATCAGCTGGCGGGGCTCGGCTTCGGGTCCGGGTTCGGCTCACGATCAGGTACCGGAGCCGATCCTCGAGGTGGCGGCCGAGCGGGACTTCCCCGTCTTCGAGGTGCCCTACGAGGTGCCGTTCATCGCCATCACCGAGGCGGCCTTCTCGCAGCTGGTCAACGAGCAGTACGCGGTCCTGCGCCGCGCTCTGGCCGCCCAGGAGCGACTCGAGCGGATCGTCCTCTCCGAGCGCGGGCTTGACGCGCTGGCCGGTGCGCTGGCCGCGCTGATCGGCGCCGCCGTGGCCGTGTTCGATCCGCGCGGTGAGCTGCTGGCCCAGCACGCGTTTCGGCGACCGGTGAACCCGATCGCTCGCTCTGCTGAAAGCCGAGCTGCGGGAGCGCGGGCGCCGCCGACGATGCGCGTCGCGTTCATGCCCGGCGGCGAGGAGGGCGGGCGGGCGCTGGCGCTCCCGGTGGCCGCCGACGGCGATCGCCGTCAGCGGCGGTTCGGCCGGCGCAAGCGTGCCCGAGGCCTGGCTGGTGGCGATCAAGGACTCCGGGCCGCTGTCGGACTTCGACCGGCTGACCCTCAACCAGGCGGTGACGATCGTCGCGCTCGAGCTGCTGCGCGGGCGGGTCGCCGGGGATACCGAACGCCGGCTGGCCGGAGACGTGCTGGCGGCCAGTGGTCCGGGGCGAGCTCGAGGGCGGAGACCTCCTGCGGCGCCTGCAGCCGTTCGGGCTGACCGACCGCGTGGCGGCGATCGTCGTCACCCGCCCCGGACAACGGCCGCGGCTCGCCGGCCGCGGCCGAGCTGGCGCTGTCGGCCGCGCTGCGCGATGACGCCGCGCCCGCGCTGGTGGCCACCAGCGGATCGCTGACCTGCGCGCTCGTCGCCGGCATGGATGAAGAGGATCTGTTCTCGCTGGCGCACCGCGCGACGGCGCGCCTCAGCGCCGAGCTCGAGCGCCGGTCCAGGCCGGGGTTGGCCGTGCCGTCGGCTCTCGGCGACGCCCGCCGCAGCTTTCACGAGGCCCGGTGCGCGCTTGACGCGCTGAACCTCGGCGTGAGCACCAACGGAGCCAGCACCAACGGGGGCCGTGGGGGCAGGCCGGCACGGGTCCGCCGGCGCGGAACGGGGCCGGCTCGGGGCTCGTGGGCACCTACAAGGACCTTGGATCCTTCCAGCTGCTGCTCTCCCTTCAAGATGACGAGGCGCTGCGGCTGTTCTGCGACTCGATCCTCGGGCCGATCGAGGCCAGCGAGGGCCACTACGGCGGCGAGCTGATGCGCTCGCTGGAGGCGTTCATCGAGGAGAACGGGCAGTGGGAGCGCGCCGCGCGGCGCCTCTACTGCCACCGTCACACACTTCGCTACCGAATCCGTAGGGTCGAGGAGCTGACGGGCCGCAACCTCGGCAGCGCGCGCGACCGGATCGAGTTCTGGCTGGCGCTGCGGGGCCGGGAGCTGGTGACGTGAGCGGTGCTGCCGACGAAGCGAACAGGAGGCACGAGGGTGAAGGTCGGGGTTCCAACCGAGGTCAAGCCGGACGAGTACCGCGTAGCGCTCACGCCCTCCGGCGTGCGCGAGCTGGCGGACGCCGGTCACGACGTGTTCGTCCAGAGCGGGGCCGGGCTGGGATCGGCGATCTCCGATGCTGACTACGCCGCGCAGGGGGCATCGATCCTTCCCGACGCCGCGGCCCTGTTCGGCGAGGCTGAGCTGATCGTCAAGGTCAAGGAGCCACAGCCCAGCGAGGTGAGGATGCTTGAGCGCAGGCACACGCTGTTCACCTACCTGCATCTGGCCGCCGACCCGGCGTTGACCCGTGGGCTGATGGAGTCCGGCGCGACCTGCATCGCCTACGAGACGGTCGAGGACGCCCGCGGTCGCCTGCCCCTGCTGGCACCGATGTCCGAGGTGGCGGGGAAGATCGCCACCCAGGCCGGCGCCTTCATGCTGGAGAAGCCGCTGGGCGGGCGCGGGATCCTCCTTGGCGGCGTGCCCGGCGTGGCCGCGGCCAACGTGATGGTCATCGGCGGCGGCGTGGTGGGGATGAACGCGGCCTTCATCGCGCTGGGGATGGAGGCGACGGTCTACGTCTATGACCGCAACATCGACCGTCTGCGTGAGCTGGACATCGCCTTCGGCGGCCGAGCCGACACATGCTTCGCCTCGACCCTGGAGATCGAGCAGCGACTGCCGTTCATGGACCTGGTGATCGGTGCCGTGCTGGTGCACGGAGCCCGCGCGCCGCACGTGATCACCCGCGCGCAGCTCGGGTTGATGAAGCGCCAGGCGGTGCTCGTCGACGTCTCGATCGATCAGGGCGGGTGCTTTGAGACCTCGCGTCCGACCACTCACTCCGATCCCACCTACGAGGTCGACGGGATCACCCACTACTGCGTGACCAACATGCCTGGCGCGGTCCCGATCACCTCGACCTACGCGCTGACCAACGCGACGATGCCCTACGTGCTGGAGCTGGCCTCAGAGCGGCGTGGTCGGCGCGATCGCGCACCAACCCCGGCCTGCGGCTGGGGGTCAACGTCGTCGGCGGCCAGGTGACCTACGCGCCGGTGGCCTCGGCGGTCGGCGAGCCGGTGGTCGAGGTGGACGAGGCGCTGGCGGGACTCGGGGCGGGCCCCTCTACAACCAAAGCGTGACATCGGCGCCCCTGGGCTGGCGTGCGTGGAGCCTTTTGGTGTCCTTCGACTCTTAGGCTCCGATCGTTTCTGACGAGCCGTAGGTTGGTCACGCAATGGTCGTTTTGGCGGCGCTGAGGCCAAACTCGGCCGCCGCGTCGTTTTCGATCCGGCTTCGCGCCGGTCGTCTCGGGCGGCCGGTCCCGAGCGTCCCCGGGCGGCTGACGGCGCAACTGCTACTCTGCCAATCCGCATGCCGACTACCAGCCAATTGATCCGCAAGGGTCGCACCGCACCGAAGAAAAAGCTTGCCACGCCGGGCCTGAAGTCCGGCAAGGGCCGCAAGAAGAAGGTGGCCGCGCCGCAGCGTCGCGGGGTCTGCACGCGCGTCTATACGACGACGCCGAAGAAGCCCAACTCGGCCCTGCGCAAGGTTGCCCGTGTGCGGCTGACCAACGGCATGGAGGTCGGCGCCTACATTCCCGGCGAGGGTCACAACCTGCAGGAGCACTCGGTCGTGCTCGTTCGCGGCGGTCGCGTCAAGGACCTTCCCGGCTTCCGCTACAAGGTGATCCGCGGCACGCTCGACGCCGCCGGCGTCGGCGACCGCAAGAAGGCTCGCTCGCAGTACGGCGTGAAGGCCAAGTAGCGAACCGCATGCCCCGCCGCGCAGCAGCCCAGATCCGGCCGATCGAGCCGGACCCCGTTCATCGCAACCGCCTGGTTCAGCAGGTCATCAACAAGGTGATGCTGGACGGCAAGAAGCCGGTGGCGGAGAAGATCGTCTACGACGCGCTCGCCATCCTCGGCGAGCGCTCGGGCAAGAACCCGGTCGAGCAGCTCGAGGCCGGGATCAAGGCGCTGACCCCGGTCCTGGAGGTCAAGTCCCGCCGGGTCGGCGGCGCCACCTACCAGGTCCCGGTCGAGGTTCCCGCCCGTCGCGCCCGCACGCTGGCCGTTCGCTGGCTGGTCGGCTACGCCCGCCAGCGCCGCGAGAAGACGATGGCCCAGCGGCTGGCCAACGAGCTGATGGACGCCGCGCAGCAGCAGGGCAACGCGTTCAAGCGCAAGGACGACGTTTACCGCATGGCGCAGGCCAACAAGGCCTTCGCCCACTACCGCTGGTAGTCCACGCCGTCACCGCGCTGTCGCCCACGCGGTCGTCGCCCGCCTCGGGCCCGGCGTGTCCACCGCGCTGGCACGGCGGATCCGTACGGGCCTTCTCACGGCTGGTCGCCCAGCAGCAGCTCCGGGAGAAAAATGCGAGGGCCGCCCACCACACGGGACCGGGGGCTGCGATGGAACAACCCTCGCGCCTTTGAATGTATCGACCCCGGGCGATGATCGGCGCAGTCGGACGACCCCGACTGTCAGGATGCGGACATTCGCGACGCGTCGCGCCGGGCGGGGCGGCGGACCGATGAGGAGGAATCCGCACACGCAGGTGATCAGCAGGACCACGGCGCCGAGCGTCTCCATGTACAGCCCGGCGCTCGGGCTCGAGCTCGCACTCACGTAGCGCCCGCCGGCGCTCGTGATCAGCCCGCTGGCGTGAGCGTCGGGCAGGTCGCCGAGCAGGCCGATGAGTAACGCGATCACGGCCAGAAACGCCGATCGACAGCAGCGCCGGGCGGCTGCCCACGCGCCACACGCCGTAGGCCAGGGCGGCGGCCAGCAGCGCGATCGGGACCAGCGCGTAGGCGTGGTGCGAGCCGGTACCGACCGACTTGCACCGGCGGCGCCCGCGCCCGCTGCTGACCTCGAACAGGGTGGTGAACTCGGCCACCAGCAGCAGCAGCGCGCCGAGCAGGCCGCCGGCCAGAATGGCCACCCCGGCACCACGTCCGGCGCCAACGCCGCTACCCTGAGAAGAGGCGGCTCCGCGTCGGCCGGGGGCCGAGACCTGAGGGGAGAAATCCCCTTCGAACGGCTCTGGTCCTCTGCTATATTCGGAGTTCGCCTCGGGCGGCGTCGCGTTCATCTGTGCTCGCTCCCAGGCGAGGAATATCCACGCCATGGAGACGCCGACTCTTTAGAAACCTGCCCCACGCCGACAGCCGCGACGTGATCGGGCCCACTGGGCCCTTTTTCATGTCCGGAACCGGCGACCGGAGCTTCAGTCAAAGAATTCACTCGTATGCCTCGCAAGTTCTCACTTCACAACACTCGCAACATCGGGATCATGGCCCACATCGACGCCGGTAAGACGACGACGACCGAGCGCATCCTCTATTACACAGGCCGGACCTACAAGATGGGGGAGGTTCACGAGGGCGCGGCCGTGATGGACTGGATGGAGCAGGAGCAGGAGCGAGGGATCACGATCACCTCCGCGGCCACGACCTGCGAGTGGGACGGACACCGGATCAACATCATCGACACGCCCGGCCACGTCGACTTCACCGTCGAGGTCGAGCGTTCGCTGCGCGTTCTCGACGGCGCGATCGCGCTGTTCGACTCCGTCGCCGGCGTCGAGCCACAGTCCGAGACCGTCTGGCGCCAGGCCGACAAGTACCACGTCCCGCGGATCGCCTACATCAACAAGATGGACCGCATCGGCGCCGACTTCGAGCGCGGCGTGCAGACGATGATCGACCGCCTGGGCGCGCACCCCGTTCCGATCCAGCTGCCGATCGGCGCCGAGGCCGACTTCCTGGGCATCATCGACCTGGTCGAGAACCACGCGGTGATCTACAAGGACGATCTCGGCAAGGAGAAGGACGTCATCGAGATCCCGGCCGAGTACGCCGAGGCGGCCGCGGCCGCCCGCGAGCATCTGCTCGAGGAGGTCTCCCAGTACGACGACGAGCTGCTCGAGATGATCCTCGAGGAGCAGGAGATCCCGGCCGACAAGCTCAAGGCGGCGATCCGCAAGGCCACGCTCCAGATCGCGCTGACCCCGGTGCTATGCGGTTCCAGCTTCAAGAACAAGGGCGTCCAGCCGCTGCTCGACGCGGTCATCGACTACCTACCGAGCCCGCTCGACGTGCCGCCGGTACAGGGCATCGAGCCGACCAAGTCCTCGGACAACGGTGACGGTCAGCCGGCCGTCCGCCACGCCGACCGACGACGAGCCGTTCGCCGCCCTCGTGCACAAGATCATGGCCGACCCCTACGTCGGCAAGCTCACCTACTTCCGCGTCTACTCCGGGCATCTGGAGGCGGGCTCACGCGTGCTCAACGTGAACACCGGGCGCACCGAGCGGATTGGCCGCATCCTGATGATGCACGCCAACGACCGTGAGGAGCTCAAGGAGGTCTGGGCCGGTGACATCGCCGCCGGCGTCGGGATCAAGCAGGTCGCCACCGGCCACACGCTGGCCGCGCCCGACAAGCCGATCCTGCTCGAGTTGATCACCTTCCCTGAGCCGGTGATCAAGGTGGCGATCGAGCCCAAGACCAAGGCCGACCAGGAGAAGATGGGCACCGCGCTGGGCCGCCTCGCCGAGGAGGATCCGACATTCCAGGTCAGGACCAACGAGGAGACCGGCCAGACTGAGATCTCGGGCATGGGCGAACTGCACCTCGAGGTGCTGGTCGACCGGATGCTGCGCGAGTACAAGGTCGACGCCAACGTCGGACGGCCCCAGGTCTCCTACCGGGAGACGATCCGCGGCACCGCCCAGAAGGTCGAGGGCCGCTTCGTGCGCCAGACCGGTGGCTCGGGCCAGTACGGGATCGTCTACATCGATATCGAGCCCGCTCCCGGCGAGGGCTTTGACTTCATCAACAAGATCAAGGGCGGATCGATTCCGACCGAGTTCATCCCGGCGGTCGAGAAGGGCGTCGAGGAGGCACTCGAGAACGGCCCCCGGGCCGGCTACCCGATGGTCGACGTCCGGGTGACGCTGACCGACGGCAAGTACCACGACACGGACTCCTCGGAGATCGCCTTCAAGGTCGCCGGTTCGCTGGCGCTGAAAGCTGCCGTGCAGCGGGCCAAGCCGGTCCTGCTGGAGCCGATCTTCGCCGTCGAGGTCGTGACCCCGGAGGAGTTCATGGGCGACGTGATCGGCGATCTGAACCGCCGCCGCGGGCAGGTCCAGGGGATGGAGCAGCGCGGAAACGCGCAGGTGGTGAACGCCTACGTGCCGCTGGCCGAGATGTTCGGCTACGCGACCGACGTGCGCTCCAACACCCAGGGCCGCGCGACCTACACGATGCAGTTCGAGCGCTACGAGGAAGTGCCCGCGAACATCGCCGAGAAGGTCGTCGGGGAGCTGCAGCCGGCCTAGCACTCGTTGCGGACGGAAGTCAACTATATTTTTCAAGTTCGTCCTGAGGACGAACAGAACACCGAAACCAGAAGGAGCACACCAAAGTGGCGAAGGCCAAGTTCGAGCGCGACAAGCCCCATCTCAACGTCGGCACCATCGGTCACATCGACCATGGCAAGACGACGCTGACCGCGGCCATCACCAAGGTGCTCCATGACAACTTTGGTGACGGCACGGCGGTCCGCTCGTTTGAGTCGATCGACAACGCGCCGGAGGAGAAGGCGCGCGGGATAACGATCGCGACCTCACACGTCGAGTACGAGACCGCCAACCGGCACTACGCCCACGTCGACTGCCCCGGGCACGCCGACTACGTCAAGAACATGATCACCGGCGCCGCGCAGATGGACGGCGCGATCCTGGTCGTCTCGGCCGCCGACGGCGCGATGCCGCAGACCCGTGAGCACATCCTGCTCGCCCGTCAGGTCGGCGTCCCCTACATCGTCGTCTTCCTCAACAAGGCCGACATGGTCGACGACCCCGAGCTCCTCGAGCTCGTCGAGGTCGAGATCCGCGACCTGCTGTCCGAGTACGAGTTCCCCGGCGACGACATCCCGTTCGTGACCGGTTCGGCGCTGAAGGCGCTCGAGGGCGACAAGGAGTACGAGGCGAAGATCCTTGAGCTCGCCGAGGCCCTGGACACCTACATCCCCGAGCCCACGCGTGATCTGGACAAGCCCTTCCTGATGCCGGTCGAGGACGTCTTCTCGATCACCGGCCGCGGGACGGTGGCCACCGGACGGATCGAGCAGGGCATCATCAAGACCGGCGAGACGGTGGAGATCGTGGGCATCAAGCCGACGACCACGACCGTCGTGACCGGGGTCGAGATGTTCAAGAAGAACCTCGATCAGGGTCAGGCAGGCGACAACGCCGGCTGCCTGCTGCGCGGCACCAAGCGCGAGGACATCGAGCGCGGTCAGGTGCTGTGCAAGCCGGGCTCGATCACTCCGCACACCAAGTTCAAGGCCGAGGTCTACGTCCTGAAGAAGGAGGAGGGTGGCCGTCACACGCCGTTCTTCACCGGTTACCGGCCGCAGTTCTACTTCCGCACGACCGACGTGACGGGCGTTGCCAACCTGCCCGAGGGCACGGAGATGGTGATGCCGGGTGACAACGTCCAGATGGAGATCGAGCTGATCCAGCCGATCGCCATGGACGCGGGTCTGCGGTTCGCGATTCGGGAGGGCGGCCGCACGGTCGGCTCCGGGGTCGTCACCGACATCATTCAGTAGGAGTTATTGGGCGGCGTGGCCCTTCGGGCCCGCCGCCTTTTTTTCTAGATACGACCTTCAGGGCGGGCCCCGAAGCCCGGGGTTCGCCCTCAACATTGAAGAGACGCAGAGAGAAGCCCAGAGAATTCCGTGGCCACTATCGCCCAAAACAAGATCCGCATTCGCCTGAAGTCCTACGACCACACGGCGATCGAGACGGCGGCAAAGGAGATCGTCGAGACTGCGACGCGCACCGGCGCGAGCGTCTCTGGTCCCGTGCCGCTGCCGACGGAGAAGAACGTGTACGTCGTGATCCGGTCGCCGTTCAAGGACAAGGACTCACGCGAGCACTTCGAGATCCGCACCCACAAACGCCTGATCGACATCCACCAGCCGACGCCGAAGACGGTCGACTCGCTCCAGCGACTCGACCACCTGCCGGCCGGGGTGGATATCGAGATCCGACTCGCCTCCTAGGTACGACGATGGCCGCGATCCTCGCCAAGAAGCTCGGAATGACCCAACGATTCCTCGACGACGGTCGCGTCGAGCGCGTGACCGTGCTCGAGGCCGGCCCGTGCCCCGTGACCGCGATCCGCACCGTCGAGCGCGACGGCTACGAGGCCGTCCAGCTCGCCTTCGGCGTCTGCAAGGAGAAGGTCATTGACCCGGGCCGAGCTCGGTCACCTGAAAAAGGCCGACGCCTCCGCGCACCGCCACGTGGTGGAGTTTCGCGACGAGGCCGGCGAGCTGCTCGTCGGCGAGACGGTCAAGGCCGACGCGTTCGCGCCCGGGGACAAGGTCAAGGTCTCCGGCAAGAGCAAGGGCAAGGGCTTTCAGGGCACGATCAAGCGCCACAACTTCGCCAGCGGACCCAAGTCCCACGGCTCGCACAATGTGCGCGCGCCGGGTTCGATCGGCGCCTCCGCCACGCCCTCGCGCGTGATGAAGGGCATCCGCGGGCCCGGCCGCATGGGCGGCGGACGCATCACCCAGCGCGGTCTGACCGTGGTCGACGTGATCCCTGAGCAGAACCTGCTGCTGGTGCGCGGCGCCGTTCCCGGCCCCCGCGGTACCACGGTGGAGGTGCGCACCGATGCCTAAGACGGCACCGAAGCTCGGAGGCGGGACCGCCAAACTGGATGCCACGGCGTTCGAGGCGCGGTTCAACATGCCGCTCGTGCACGAGACGGTGCGTGCGGAGCTGAACGCGCGCCGGCAGGGAACGGCTTCGACCAAGACGCGCGGCCAGGTGCGCGGCGGCGGCGCCAAGCCGTGGCGCCAGAAGGGGACCGGGCGCGCTCGCGCCGGCTCCACGCGCTCCCCGGTCTGGACCGGCGGTGGCGTCGTGTTCGGCCCGCAGCCCCGCCATTACACCTTCAAGGTCAACCGCAAGGCCCGCCGGGCCGCGTTTGCCAGCGCCCTGTCGGTACATGCCGAGCGCGACTCGCTGGCCGTCTTCGATCCCGGCACCTTCGACAAGCCCGCGACCAAGCAGGCCGCGCAGCTGCTGTCCGACTGGGGCGCCTCCGGCCCGACACTGATCCTGCTCACCGAGTCGGAGTTCGACGCGGGCATGTCGTTTCGCAACCTCAAGCGGGTCGCCGTGCTGACGGCGAGCAGCGCCGGGGTAGCCGACATCATCGGGGCAGCGTCGCTGCTCGTTTCCGAGGCCGCACTTGACGAACTCGTCGCTCGCGCCAAGGGGAATGGCTGATGGACGCCAGCCAGGTCATCATCCGCCCCGTCGTTTCCGAGAAGACATTCGTGCTCGCCGAGGCGGGCAAGTACACCTTCCGGGTCCACGACAAGGCCCACAAGACCCAGATCCGCCAGGCCATCGAGCAGCTGTTCGACGTCAAGGTGCTGGCCGTGAGAACGTCTTCGGTCAAGAGCAAGCCCAAGCGCCGCGGACAGACCTCCGGGCGCACGCGTCAATGGAAGAAGGCCATCGTCCAGGTGCGCGAGGGCGACACGATCCCGATCTTCCGTGGGTTGGAGGGAGCTGAGTAATGCCGATCCGCAATCCCAAGCCAACTTCACCCGGACGTCGCTTCGTCACCTATCCGGACTTCGCCGAGATCACGCGCGACGAGCCGGAGAAGTCGCTCACCGAGGGCCTCAAGAAGTCCGGCGGGCGCAACTCCAACGGACGCAAGACATCCCGCCATCGCGGCGGCGGCGCCAAGCGCCTGTACCGCAAGATCGACTTCAAACGCCTGAAGGACGGCGTTCCCGCCAAGGTCGCGCACATCGAGTACGACCCCAACCGCTCCGCCTACATCGCGCTGCTGCACTACGCCGACGGTGAGAAGCGCTACATCCTCGCGCCGCAGCGGCTGCGGGTGGGCGCGACCGTCGAGTCCGGTCCGGGTGCGGACATCCGCGTCGGCAACAGCCTGCCCTTGGCCAACATGCCTCCGGGCACGGTCGTGCACAACGTCGAGTTGACGCCCGGTCGGGGCGGGCAGATGGGCCGCTCAGCCGGTGTCGGGATCCAGCTCCTGGCCAAGGAGGGCGAGTACGTGACCCTGCGCCTGCCCTCGGGCGAGATGCGCATGGTGCGGGCCGAGTGCCGCGCCACCGTCGGCACGATCGGCAACTCAGACCATCAGAACGTCAAGATCGGAAAGGCCGGACGCAAGCGCCACATGGGCGTCCGCCCCCAGACTCGCGGAACCGCGATGAACCCTGTCGACCACCCCCACGGTGGCGGTGAGGGCTCGACCACGCCCGGGCGTCACCCGGTCACGCCCTGGGGCGTGCCGACGCTCGGGTACCGCACCCGCAAGAAGGGCAAGGCATCTGACCGCTACATCACCCGCGGCCGCAGGAGAGGGAAGAAGCGTTGAGTCGATCAAGCAAGAAGGGCCCGTTCGTACAGGAGCGCCTGATGGCGCGGATCGAGGCGATGAACGCCTCGGGCGAGAAGCGGATGCTCAGGACCTGGTCCCGGACATCGACGATCTTCCCCGAGATGGTCGGCCACACGATCGCCGTCCACGACGGCCGCAAGCACGTTCCGGTGTTCATCTCGGAGTCGATGGTTGGCCACAAACTGGGCGAGTTCGCGCCGACCCGGCTTTACCGGGGCCACGCGGGCACAGGTAAGCGGCGATGAGTCCCGACGAGACAGAACAGCCGAAACGACGCCGGCGCAAGGCCAAGCCCGCCGACGCCCCGGAGGTCAGTTCAGCCTCCGAGGCCACCTCGAGTGCCTCGGAGTCTGAAGACACCTCCGAGGTCGATCCGACCCCTGCCGATGTGGAGGCCGAGGAGGCTGCTGCCGACGTCATGCTCGAAGCGGACGCCGAAGCTGAGGGCGAGGCCTCCGATGCGGACGCCGAGCCGCCCGCCGAATCTGAGAAGGCCCCGGCACCCTCCCGGCGTCGTCGTCGTCGTGGGGCTGCGGCTGAAGAAGCCGCTCCGTCCGCTCCTGCCGCTGCTCCGGCTCGTCGCCGCCGTCCCGCGCGTGATCCCAATCTGCCCCCGCCGGTGGTCCGTGCGCATGCGAAGTATGTGCGTTCGTCGGCCCGCAAGGCGCGGTTGGTGTGCGACCACATCCGCGGAAAGACAGTTGAGGAGGCGCGAGCTATCCTGGCTCACACGCCGCGTGCGGTCGCGAAGGATTGGAGCAAGCTGCTCGAGTCAGCGGTTGCGAACGCCGAGCACAACCACGAGCTCGTTGGCGAGGACCTGTATGTCAAGGCTGTGAAGGCTGACGAGGGTCCGACGATCAAGCGGTTCCAGCCGCGCGCGATGGGCCGCGCGACGAAGATTCGCAAGCGCACCACTCATCTCACGATCTTGCTTACGCCGAAGGACTGACGAAAACCATGGGCCAGAAAGTTCACCCCGAATCGATCCGCGTGGGCTACATCCACGATTGGAAGTCGAACTGGTTCAACGAGAAGAACTTCTCGGACTACCTGCACGAGGACACCCAGATCCGCGCCCACATCCTCGGGCGCCTCGCGCACGCCGGGCTCTCGGACATCACGATCCGCAAGAACGCCACCGAGGTCGAGGTCAATATTCACACCGCTCGCCCGGGCATCGTGATCGGCAAGTCCGGTTCCGAGGTCGACCAGCTGCGCCGTGACCTGCACCGCATCACCAACAAGCAGGTCAAGGTCAACATCCTGGAGATCAAGCGCCCGGAGCTCGATGCTCGGCTGGTCGCGCAGTCGATTGCCGAGCAGCTGCAGAACCGGGTTGCCTTTCGCCGGGCGATGAAGCGCGCGCTGACCAGCGCAATGCGTTCCGGTGCCAAGGGCGTGAAGGTTCAGGTCTCCGGCCGTCTCGGCGGGGCTGAGATGGCGCGGACCGAGGGTTACTCCGACGGGCGCGTGCCTCTGCATACGCTGCGCGCCGACATCGACTACGGCTTCCACGAGGCGCGGACCACCTTCGGGCGTATCGGCGTCAAGTGCTGGATCAACAAAGGCGAGATCATGCCCGAGGGCTACACCGGCGCCGATCTGACGATCATGGATGAGCCGGCTCCGCAGGCTCCCGAGCGCGGCGGTCGCGACGGACGCGCCGGTGGGCGTGACGGTCGTAGTCGCGGCGGCGGTCCGGGTGGCGCAGGCGGCGGTCGTGGCGGCGGTCCCGGTGGTCGTGGCGGCGGTCCCGGTGGTCGTGGCGGCGGTCCTGGTGGCCGTGGCGGCGGTCTCGGTGGCGGCGGTGGTCGTCCCGCTGGCGGTGGTCGTCCTGGCGGCGGCGGTGGTCGTCCCGGTGGCGGTGGCGTCGTCGGTGGCGGTTCGTCCCGGTGGCGGCGGTGGTCGTCCCGGTGGCGGCGGTGGTCGTCCCGGTGGCGGCGGTCGTCCCGGTGGCGGCGGTGGCGCAGGAGGGAGTCGCTGATGCTCTCCCCCAAGCGCGTCAAGCACCGCAAGCAGCACCGCGGACGCCGAGCCGGCCTCTCACGCGGTCAGGTCAAGGTCCAGTTCGGCGAGTACGGGCTCAAGTCCATGGACGCCGGCTGGCTGACCAACCGTCAGATCGAGGCCGCTCGTATCGCGATGACCCGCAAGATCAAGCGCGGCGGCAAGGTCTGGATCAACGTGTATCCGGACAAGCCGTTCACGAAGAAGCCGGCCGAGACCCGGATGGGTTCCGGAAAGGGCTCGCCTGAGGGTTGGGTGGCCGTGGTCAAGCCCGGACGGGTGATGTTCGAGCTCGCCGGTGTCCCGGAGCCGCTGGCTCGTGAGGCGCTGCGCCTGGCTGGTCACAAGCTGCCGGTGAAGACCAAGTTCGTCTTGCGTGAGGACGGCTGAGATGAAGGCGTCCGAGATCCGCGACATGGGTGAAACCGACCTGCTCGAGCACGTTCACACCGCGCGCCGTGAGCTGTTCGGACTGCGCTTTCAGCACGCCACCGGCGAGCTGGACAACACGGCCGGGATGGCGCGGGCCAAGCGTGAAGTGGCGCGGGCGCTGACGGTGGCGCGCGAGCGTGGAATTGAGATTCGGAGCTGATGATGGAAGAAAAAGAGCGGAACGACCCAACTGAAGAAGTCTCCGAGGCGGCCACCCCCGCCGATGAGGCCGCGCGCCCCGAGGCTGGGACCGGAGCACAGGACGAAACCGCTACGCGAGCGGCCTCCTCGTCGGAGGCACCCGCCGCGGACGCTGACGCGCCGGCCGCTTCCGTTGAGGAAGCCGCCGAGCCGGCTGCGGAGGAGGCCGAGGCGCCCCCTGAGGTTGTGGAGGCGGCGGAGACCGCTACCGCGCCTCCGGCTCCCAAGGGTGAGCCTCGAGAGGTCGTGGCTCCGAAGGAGCGGCGGGCCCGGGGGCGGGCGGCGAAGGCTGCGAAGGTCGGGGTTCGGCCGGCGCGGACGCCGGAGGAACGGCACGCTGAGCGCGTGGCCGAGCGCAAGCAGAAGGCTGCTTCGCGGACGATTCAGCGTCAGCGAGCGCGCGCCAAGACGCGTGCCGCCGGCGCGAGCACGGCGGAGATTCCCGCGCGCGAGCATCCGGCCGGCGCGCCGAAGACGCGCCAGGGAATCGTCGTCTCCGACCGGGCCGATAAGACGATCACCGTTCGCATCGACGTCGCGCGGCGCCACCGGCGCTACTCGAAGATCGTGCGCACCTCCAGCACGCTGCACGCTCACGACGAGAGCAACGACGCCAACATCGGGGACACCGTCGTCGTCCGCGAGTCTCGCCCGTTGTCGCGCCTCAAGCGGTGGCGGCTGGTTGAAGTGGTGGAGCGTGCGAAGTGATCCAGAACGAAACTCGTCTACGGGTAGCCGACAACACGGGCGCCCGCGAGATCCTGGTGATCCGTGTCCGCGGCGGCTCTCGTCGTCGCTACGCGAGTGTCGGCGATGTCATCGTCGCCACCGTCAAGCAGGCCACGCCGCAGGGCTCGGTCAAGAAGGGTGAGGTTGTGACCGCGGTGGTCGTGCGCACCAAGAAGTCCTATGGACGCGACGACGGGACCTACATCGGGTTCGATGAGAACGCGGCGGTGCTGATCGACGCCCAGAACAACCCGCGCGGAACCCGTATCTTCGGTCCGGTCGCCCGCGAGTTGCGTGAGCGCAATTTCATGAAGATCGTCTCGCTCGCACCGGAGGTGCTGTAACCATGGCCCTGCGGATCAAGACCGACGACGAGGTGCTGGTGATCAGCGGCAAGGACCGGGGCAAGAAGGGCAAGGTCCTCCGCGTCGATCCCAAGAAGGACAAGGTGTTCGTGGAGGGTCTTAACATCGTCAAGCGCCATCAGCGCCCCCAGCAGGTGGCCGGTGCCCAGCGCCCCGAGCAGGTCGGCGGCGTGATTGAGAAGGAAGGCCCGATTCACATCTCCAACGTGATGCTGTTGGATCCCAAAGACGGCAAGCCGACCCGAGTCGGCGTCGAGGTACAGGACGGGAAGCGCTTCCGTGTCGCCCGGCGCAGCGGCAACAGACTGGATTAGACGATGGCTACAGCGAGACTGAAAACCCGATACGTCGAAGAGATTCGTCCGGCCCTGGTCGAGCGCTTCAGCTACAGCACTCCGATGCAGGCACCGCGCGTCCAGAAGGTCACCGTGAACATGGGGGTGGGCGAGGCCAAGCAGGACTCGAAAATGCTGGACGCCGCATCCGAGCAATTGGCCACGATCACCGGACAGAAGCCCAACGTGCGTCAGGGCGCGTAAGTCGATCGCCCAGTTCAAGGTGCGCGAGGGTATGCCGGTGGGCGTGGCTGTGACGCTGCGCGGCGAGCGCCAGTACGAGTTCCTGGACCGGCTGATGTCGATCGCGATTCCGCGGATCCGGGACTTCCGGGGTCTCAATCCAAGAGCATTCGATGGGCGCGGCAACTATTCGCTGGGCGTGCGCGAGCAGATCATCTTCCCCGAGGTCGACTACGACGAGGTCGATCAGGTCCGCGGCCTCGACATCACCATCACCACGTCAGCGGCGAGCGACGAGGAGGCATTCGCCCTCCTCGAGGCGTTCGGTATGCCATTTTCGAAGGACGGCCGCTCGCCGGCGGCCGCCACGCAGAGTTAGAGGAGCACATGGCCAAGACCTCACAACGCGTCCGCCAGCAGCGGACGCCCAAGTACAAGACGCGGGGATACACGCGCTGCCGCAGGTGCGGGCGTGCGCGCTCGGTCTATCGCAAGTTCGGCGTCTGCCGAATCTGCCTGCGCGAGCTCGCGCACAACGGCTACATCCCCGGGATGACGAAGTCGAGCTGGTGATCGTATGTCGATGACCGACCCCGTAGCCGACTTCCTCACCCGTCTGCGCAACGCGGCCCGCGCGCAGCATCAGGATTTCATCGCCCCGTCTTCGAAGCTCAAGCGGGAGCTGGCCCGGATCCTCAAGGAGCAGGGGTATATCGAGGGCTACGAGGTTCGTCCGCCCACGCCGGATCATCCCGGCGAGCAGATCTCGGTGACGCTCAAGTACACCGAGGATCGCAAGCCTGTGATCAGCGGCATCCAGCGTGTCTCCCGCCCCGGTCAGCGCACCTACGTCGATCACGCCGCGATCCCCCGGATCCAGGGCGGCATGGGGACGGCAATCATTTCCACCTCCAGAGGCGTCATGACCGGCCACGAGGCGCGCCAGCAGGGCGTCGGCGGCGAGGTCGTGGCGAGGGTCTGGTAGACACTCGTCAGAGCAATGTCCCGTATCGGAAAGCAACCAATTCCCGTCCCCGCTGGGGTCACCATCGCGATCGAGCCCGAGCGCGTGATCGTCAACGGCCCCAAGGGCGAGCTCTCCGAACGCGTCAGCCGTGACATCGACGTCGTGCACGAGGGCGACCTCGTGCTGGTCACGCGGCCGACCAACCGCGGCGAGCACCGTGCCCTGCATGGGCTGACGCGGACACTGGTGGCGAACATGGTGCAGGGAGTCACCGACGGCTTCGAGAAGCGACTGGAGATCCAGGGTGTCGGCTACCGGGCAGCGCTGCGCGGCCGTGACCTGGAGCTGGCCCTGGGCTATTCCCATCCCGTGTCGGTCAAGGCGCCGGAGGGAATCGAGTTCGAGGTTCCGCAGCCGACGCGGATCGTCGTCAAGGGCGCCTCTAAGCAGCAGGTCGGCGAGATCGCGGCGATCATCCGCAAGCAGCGCAAGCCCGAGCCCTACAAGGGCAAGGGGATCCGCTACGAGGGCGAGTACGTCGCCCGGAAGGTCGGTAAGCGGGCATGACGGTCATCACTGCGCCCCAGCGGCGGCTCAAGCGTCGCCGGCGCGTCCGCGCCAAGGTGCGCGGCAGCGCCGAGCGCCCGCGTATCTCCGTGTTTCGCTCCAACCGCGGCATCTTCGCGCAACTCATCGACGACGACTCCGGTCGCACACTCGCCGCCGTCAACTGGACCGAACCCGGCTTGCGGGATCTCAAACCGACCGAGCAGGCCAACCGGGCCGGCGCGCTGCTGGCCGAGCGGGCGAAGGCGGCGGGAATCACGTCAGCCGTGTTCGACCGCGGCGGCTTCCAGTACCACGGGCGCGTCAAGGCCCTGGCCGAAGGCGCCCGCGAGGGCGGCCTCCAGTTCTAGACCGCTACCCTGGACGACTACTTCATGGCTACTCGCGAACGCACAGTTTCAGCTTCCGGACTCGACCTGCAGGAGCGGGTCGTGGAGATCAACCGCGTGGCCAAGGTGGTCAAGGGCGGCCGGCGTTTCTCGTTTACGGCTCTGGTCGTGGTCGGCGACGAGCGCGAGGTCGTGGGCATCGGTTACGGCAAGGCCAACGAGGTTCCGGTGGCCATCCAGAAGGGTGTCGAGCGCGCCAAGAAGAACCTCTACCGCGTGCCCAAGCACGGGTCCACGATCACGCACCAGACGCTGGGCATCTTCGGAGCCGGCCGCGTGATGCTGAAGCCCGCCTCGCCCGGTACCGGTGTCATCGCCGGCGGTGGGGTGCGCGCGGTGCTGGAGCTGGCCGGGATCCACGACATCCTCTCCAAGAGCCTCGGTTCTCAGAACCCGATCAATCTGGTCAAGGCCACGATGGCGGGGCTGGAGTCGCTGCGCACGCCGGACGAGGTCGCCAAGCTGCGCGGTCTGAGCATCAACCAGGTCCTGGGGCTCACGTCCGAGGCCTCGCCAGAGGCCACCGCCACCCTGAACAGCAACGGCGATGATGCAGCCGCGCCGAGGGTGGAAACCGACGCCAGCCGGACCGCCGCCGTTGCCTCGGATGCCGCCGCCTCTGCCGCCGAGCCCGCCGAGGAACCGGCTGAACCCGCCGAATCGGCTGAAGCCACCGAGGTTTCCTGATGAGCAACGTCGTGATCACCCAGCGCAAGTCGCGCAATGGGGCCGACAAGCGTCAGCTGGACACGCTGCGCTCGCTGGGCCTGCGCCGGATCGGGCAGGCGGTTGAGCACTCGGATACGCCCCAGCTGCGCGGCATGATCTACAAGGTGCGCCATCTCGTCGAGGTCGCCGAGGACTCGGATGCCTGAGACCGAGACCGAGACGATCGGACTGCACAACCTCCAGCCCGCCCCCGGCTCACGCAAGGCGCGCAAGCGCATCGGCCGTGGCGAGGGCTCGGGCACCGGTAAGACATCCGGACGGGGTCAGAAGGGCGCTGGCTCGCGCTCGGGCTCCAAGCGCCGTGCGCGCTTTGAGGGCGGCCAGAACCCGATCCACATGCGGATGCGCAAGCTGCGCGGCCCGCACATGAAGAAGTCGATGCCGTTCGAGCCCTTCCGCACCCACACCCAGGCCGTCAACCTGGCCGATCTCGAGGCGCGCTTTGAGGCCAGCGACTCGGTGACGCTGGAAGCGATGAAGGCCAAGGGCCTCGGGACGCGCAAGGACATTCCCGTCAAGGTGCTGGCCAAGGGCGAGCTGACCAAGGCGCTCACCGTTCACGCCCACGGTTTCAGCAAGGCCGCCCGTGAGCAGATCGAGGCCGCCGGCGGCACCTGTCAGGTAGTCAGCGCAGCCCCCGGCGCCCAGAGCACCACGGCTCCCGCGAGCGCCGAGAGCTAGAGAGCGGTCGATGATCTCCACGATCCTCGGGGCGTTCAGGGTCGGCGAGATCCGGAACAAGGTCCTGTTCACGGCGCTGGTCCTGGGGCTGTACCGCCTCGGAACCCACCTTCCGGCGCCGGGCATCAACTCCGCAGCCGTCAATCAGATCCAGAAGAACTTCGGCGGCAACAGCATCCTCGGGCTGCTGAACTTGTTCTCGGGCGGCGGCCTCGGCCGGATCGCGATCTTCGCGCTGGGCATCATGCCCTACATCACCGCCTCGATCATCCTGCAGCTGCTGACCGTCGTGGTGCCCTCGCTTGAGAAGCTGCAGAAGGAAGGCGAGGTCGGCCAGGCGCGGATCACTCAGTACACGCGCTACCTGACGGTCGGCCTCGCCTTCGCCCAGTCGATCGGTTACGTGTTCCTGTTCCGCAGCTTCGAGAAGCAGGCCGGTACTCCGCTGATCTCCAACTTCACGCTGGCCAAGGTCTTCCTGATCGTCATGTCGCTGACCGCCGGCACGGTCCTGCTCATGTGGATGGGCGAGCTGATCACCCAACGGGGCATCGGTAACGGCATCTCGCTGATGATCTTCGCCAGCATCGTCGCCCGGATCCCCAACGGCGTGCATTCGTGGTGGACGAGCCCGGATCAGGTGTTCAGGGTCGTTATGCCGTTCATCGCCATCGGCGTCGTCGCCGCCGTGGTGTTCGTCCAAGAAGGGCAACGCCGGATCCCGATCCAATACGCCAAGCGCGTGATCGGCCGGCGCATGACTCAGGGCGGGCAGACCTATCTGCCGCTGCGGGTCAACATGGCCGGCGTGATCCCGGTGATCTTCGCGGCCAGCGTGATGGCGATCCCGCCCACCCTCGGTCAGCTGATCGGACAGAACCACACCCACAGCATCGCCTACAAGATCCAGACCTTCTTCAACCCGCAGGGGTGGCATTACATCGTCGGCGAGAGCGTGTTCATCATCCTGTTCACGTACTTCTACACGGCGGTCACGTTCAACCCCGTCGATCAGGCTGAGAACCTGAGGAAGTACGGCGGGTTCATCCCCGGGGTCCGGCCCGGGAGGCCCACGGCCGAGTTCCTCGACCGCATTCTGGCTCGCCTGACCTTCCCGGGGGCGTTGTTCCTGGCCGCGATCGCTGCGCTACCGACGATCCTCATCAGTTCGACCAATGCCAATTTCTTCTTCGGAGGGACCTCGATCCTGATCGTGATCGGAGTCGCGCTGGACACCATGAAGCAGCTCGAGGCCCAGCTGATGATGCGCAATTACGGCGGCTTCTTAAAGTAGCGGGGCGCGGTCTGCGCCCCGCACCGGCGAGGCTCCGGAACCTAGGCGTCGGCAGACCCGGACTGGAGCAGCGGCCCCAGGTCGCGGCGACCGGTCACGTCGAGCTTCCGGTACACGTTGCGCAGGTGGTACTCGACTGTCTTCGGAGTCACGAACGGAGTCTGGGCGATCTCCCGGTTGCTGTGGCCGGAGGCGGCGAGCTCGGCGATCCGTCGCTCGCTCGGGGTCAGCGAACCCAGACCGCTCAACAGCCGGTCGCGCCGGTGCGTGCGCCCCCCGCGGCGAGTTCGGTAAGTGCTCGCTCGAGCAGGCCGGTGACGCCTCCCGTCCGCGCCAGGTCCACCGCGCGTTGGAGCGGCTCGCGGCTCGCGGCTCGTTGGTTGTCACGACGCGAGCTCGACGGCCGCGCCTCCGCGGCACAGGCCGCAGGCCCTCAGCCGCCACGTCATGCTGCCCGCGCTCTCATGGGCGAGCAGCGCACAACCGTCCCAAGCCCGCTCCGCAAGGCTCGCCGTGCGCGCGGCGGGCTCACCCGCGAACCCTGATTGCAGCGCTGCCTGGGCGAGCAGCATTCGCTGTCCTTGGGAACGCGGGCCGTGCTCGGCTCGGGCCAGCAGTCCGCCGAGCGCCGCTGGGCGTTCGCTCGCAATTCGGCTTGACAGCGACGCGGTGGTCACATATCCGGTTTGAAGCCCGTCGTGCAGATCGGTCACGTCGGCATCGTGGTGAGCACGGGAGAGGTCGGTCTCGATCGATCTCGGATCAGACCCGATCAGCGGCTCCGTGATGGCCGAGGCTGACCAGGAGCCCCGCAGCTTCAGCGGCTGGGTCGAATTGGCAGGCGTGATCGAGGACGCCCGGCTTCGTCGGTCAGGGGGTGCGGGCCGCGAAAGTCTGGGGTTGGTGCCTGGGGCGAGCGGCAACGGGCGCAGCTAACGTGCTTGGTGTCGTTTGGGGGCTGCAGAAAGAGAAGGCTGGGGGAGTCATGGGGGCTCCGGGGGCGGGGGCGCATTAGGGGGGAGTGAAACGGATGTGGGACGGGATCGGCACGGACGCCACCCCGCCCCACCATTCGTCCTAGGGCCGTGGGCTCGCGGTACAGTGGCGGTCGTGTCGCAACTGAACCTGATCCTGTTCGGACCGCCCGGGGCGGGCAAGGGAACGCAGGCAGACCGTCTGCGTCGAGATTTCCAGCTCCCGTTCATCTCCACCGGCGAAATGCTGCGCGAGAACGTCAAGGAGGGCACGGAGCTCGGGCAGGAGGCCAAGCGTTACATGGATGCGGGCGAGCTCGTACCTGATGACGTGATCGTGAAGATGGCGGCGGAGCGTCTGCAGGAGCCCGATGCCCAGGACGGTTTCATCCTCGACGGCTTCCCCCGCACCATCGAGCAGGCCAAAGCGCTGGACAAGCAGCTGTCGGAGTTGGCTCGAAGAGTGACCGCGGCGCTGCTGGTCGACGTTCCCGACGAGGAAGTGATTCGGCGCCTGTCGGGCCGGCGGGTATGCGTAAAGGGGGGCCACAACTACCACGTCGAATTCGACCCGCCCAAGCACGAGGGCGTTTGCGATCAGGACGGTTCCCGGCTGATCCAGCGCGACGACGACAAGCCCGAGGTGGTCAAGAACCGGCTCAAGGTCTACCACGACCAGACCGAGCCGCTGGTCGACTATTACGACGAGCAGGGTCTGATGCGGCGCATCGACGGCACGCGCGATCCGACCGACGTGCATGACCACATCCGGGCCGTGATCGCGACGCTGCGCCTCGAGGAGAACGTGTAGGACCGCAGGATGATCATCAAGAAGAGCCCAGAGGAGATCGACAAGATGGCGGCCGCGGGGGCGATTCTCGTCAAGACGATGAATCTGCTGGCCGGCAAGATCCGTCCCGGGGTCACCACTCGTGAGCTTGACGAGGCAGCCGAGAAGTTCATCCGCTCGCAGGGGGCGGAGCCGGCGTTCAAGGGCTATCGCGGATTCCCCGGTTCGATCTGCGCCTCGCCGAACTCGATGATCGTTCACGGCATCCCGGGCCCGTACCAGCTCGAGCGCGGCGACATCATTTCCGTGGACATCGGGGTCATCCTGGACGGCTGGGTCGCGGACGCCGCCCGCACCTTCCCCGTCGGCCCGATCTCCCCGGTTGCCCACAAGCTCCTGGGCGTCACCGAGGAAGCCCTTCAGGTGGCCGTTCCGCAGTGTCGGCTCGGCAATCGACTGGGCGATGTCTCGCACGCGATCCAGGAACACGTTGAGGCCCAGGGGTTCTCGATCGTGCGCAGCCTCGTCGGTCACGGCATCGGCCGCAGCATGCACGAGGATCCGCAGATCCCCAACTACGGCGCCCCGGGGACCGGCGTGCCGCTGGAGGAGGGGATGGTCCTGGCCGTGGAGCCGATGGTGACCGCGGGCCGCCACGCGGTCCGGGTCGGCGAGGACCATTGGTCGATCTTTTCCCAGGATGGATCATTGGCCGCGCACTTTGAGTTCACCATCGCCATCACGGCGGCGGGCCCGCGCGTGTTGACCCCATGGCACGAGGCGGGGAACGGGCGCGCTGCCGCCTGAGCGGGACCAGCACCGAGGGTTTCGCCCCTGCTAAGATCACGCGTTGCGCTCGTAGCGTCCGCGTTTGACGCTGCGTGCCGCGCCTCAGCGGGGTAGCGGCGACCGTACCGGTCGCCAGAGCCACGCTGGAGGGATACTTCAAATAGCTACGGAGCGAACGACGTGAAAGTACGACCCTCGGTCAAGCCGATGTGCGAGAAGTGCAAGATCATCCGCCGCGACGGGCGGGTCCTTGTGATCTGCTCGAATCCTCGTCACAAGCAGCGGCAGGGTTAGCGGGCGAGAGGGCGAGACATGGCAAGAATTTCAGGGGTCAACATCCCCCTCAACAAGCGCGTCGAGATTGGCCTCACGTACATCTACGGGATCGGCCGTTCGACCTCCAACAAGCTGCTCGCCGAGGTCGGCGTGGAGCCCGACCGCAAGGTTCGTGACTTGACCGAAGAAGAGGTCGTCCGGCTGCGCGAGGTGATCGACAGCGGGCTGACCGTGGAGGGAGACCTCCGCCGCGAGCGCTCGCAGAACATCAAGCGCCTGCAGGAGATCGGCTGCTACCGCGGCCTGCGCCACCGGCGCGGTCTGCCGGTCCACGGTCAGAACACGAAGACCAATGCACGCACCCGCAAGGGGCCCAAGCGCATGCAGGTGGCCGGCAAGAAGAAGGCGACTAAGAAATGAGCCCCGCTCCGAGAAGGCCTCAGCGCGGTCGCCGCCGCGCCCGCAAGAACATCCCGGTTGGGCAGGCCCATATCAAGACTTCGTTCAACAACACGATCGTGTCGTTGACCGACCGCGAAGGCAACGTGATCGCTTGGGAGTCGGCTGGCGGTGCCGGCTTCAAGGGCTCCCGAAAGTCAACTCCGTTCGCCGCGCAGGTGACCGCCGATGCGGCCGCCCGCAAGGGCATCGAGCACGGCCTGCAGAAGGTCGAGGTGTTCGTCAAGGGCCCCGGCTCGGGTCGCGAGACGGCGATCCGATCACTGCAGGCCGCCGGACTGGAGGTCACCGGAGTCAAGGACGTCACCCCCCAGGCCCATAACGGTTGCCGCCCCCGCAAGCGGAGGCGCGTCTAATGGCTCGTGATACCGGACCCCAGTGCAAGCAGTGCCGCCGTGAGGGCCAGAAGCTGTTCCTCAAGGGCGAACGCTGCCTGACCGACAAGTGCGGCGTCGAACGACGCTCCTATCCGCCCGGCGATCATGGCCGCGGGCGCCAGAAGCAGAGCGAGTACCGCGTCCAGCTGCGTGAGAAGCAGAAGGCCAAGCGCTACTACGGAGTGCTCGAGAAGCAGTTCCGCATCTACTACGACAAGGCGTCTCGGCAGACCGGAATCACCGGCGAGAACCTTCTGCGGATGCTCGAGTGCCGCTTCGACAATGTGCTTGTACGCCTTGGCTTTGCCGCATCTCGGCGCCAGGCGCGCCAGCTGATCTTGCACGGTCATTGGACCGTGAACGGGCGCCGGGTAAACATCCCCAGCTACCAGATGCGCGACAACGACGTGATCGCCATTCACACCCGCTCCACCGCGGGACAGGTGATCCGTGATGCCACCGAGCTCACCGGCCAGGTGCCGGCGTGGCTGCAGGCGGACCACGATTCGCTCACGGCGAAGGTGCTGCGTAAGCCGGAACGGCGGGAGATCGCCGCGCCGGTGCAGGAGCAGCTCATCGTCGAGCTGTACTCGAAGTAGAAGCAAGCTTTCAGCCGCGCGGCCAGTCGGCGGGCGCGGCTCTGACAGCCGTCTAGGCGGCGGCAGTAACCCCACGACGTTAGGACCCTGATGCTCGACTTCCAAGTCCCCCGAATCTCCAGCGAGTCTGTTGATGACACCCGCGGCTCCTTCACGATCGAGCCGCTCGATCGGGGCTTCGGCTACACCTTTGGCAACTCCCTGAGGCGCGTGCTGCTGTCCTCCCTCGCCGGCGCCGCGGTCACGAGCGTGCGGATCGAGGGCGTAGCCCACGAGTTCTCGACGATCAGGGGTGTCAAGGAGGACGTGACCGACATCGTCCTGAACCTCAAGGGCATCGTCTGCCGGATGCACAGCGACGCGACGGAGATCGAAGCGCCGCTGGTGGTCAGCGGACCGGGCGAGATCACCGCGAAGGACATCGACCTCCCCTCCGGTGTGGAGATCCTCAATCCCGACGCCCACATCGCCACGCTGGAGAACAAAACCAAGCTCGAAATCTACCTGACCATCGGTCGTGGGCGTGGTTATCGCCCGGCCGAGGAGAACAAGTCGGCGGATCAGCCGATCGGCGTGATCCCGATCGACTCGATCTTCTCGCCGGTGCGCCGTGTGGCCTACAACGTCGAGCAGGCTCGTGTCGGGCAGCGGACCGACTTCGACAAGCTCACGCTCGACATCGAGACCGATGGCTCGATCGACCCGCACGCGGCGCTCCGCGAGGCCGCCGAAATCCTGATCTCCCAGCTGGCGATCTTCACCGACGCCGACCGGGTGGTCGAGCTGCGGGACACCGGCTCCTCGGGCGCGCTCGAGCCCGGCCTCGTCGGGGGCAACAACGCCGGCGGCGGCGCGGGATCCCGGCAGCCGAACGCCATGGACGAGATCCTGATCGAGGAGCTCGAGCTGGGCGTCCGTTCCTACAACTGCCTCAAGCGGGCCGGTATCCAGACGGTCGGCGACCTCGTCTCCAAGACCGAGTCCGAGCTCAACGCGATCCCGAACTTCGGCAAGAAGTCGATCGACGAAGTGATCGAGACGTTGCACGCGCGTGGCCTTGGGCTGCGTGGCGAGTAAGGTCCCGGTTCGATCATGCGCCATCAGCGTCAGCGATACCAGCTTTCTCGCAGTGCCTCGCACCGCAAGGCGCTCCTGATGAACCTCTCGAAGGAGGTCATCGACCACGAGCGGATCAAGACCACCGAGGCCAAGGCCAAGGCGGTCAAGCCCGAGGTCGAGAAGCTGATCACGCTCGCCAAGCGCGGCGATCTGCACGCGCGCCGGCAGGCGCTGTCGGCGCTCGGGCAGGACAAGTTCGCGGTCTACAAGCTGTTCGAGGAGATCGCCCCGCGCTACACCGAGCGCCCCGGCGGCTACACACGGATCCTGAAGCTCGGGCCGCGCTCGTCGGACTCGACCGAGATGGTGCTGCTCGAGCTGGTGTAGGTCCGGCGATGCCGGGCCCGGGAATTCCAGAGCCGGGCCCGGTTGTTTCAGAGCCGGGCACGGGAGTTTCACCGCCGGGACCTGGAATTTCAGAGCCGGGATCCGTTTGCCGGCTGCTGATCGAGTACGACGGAACCGGGTTTGCCGGCTGGGCCGCCCAAGGGGAGGCCCGCACGGTGCAGGCCTCGCTCGAGCGCGCGCTGGGGGTGGTGCTGCGTCGAGACTCGGTGCCGCTGACGGTGGCCGGACGCACCGACGCCGGCGTGCACGCCTGGGGTCAGGTCGCGAGCTACCCCGGGCCGGTCGCCCGCGTCGCGGGCCTGAATGCGCTGCTGCCGGACGACGTGGCGGTTTTGTCGTGCTCGTCGGCTAGCCCCGGATTCGATGCTCGTGTCGACGCCACCTCGAGGGCGTACTGCTACCGAGTGCTGGTCCGGCGGGCCCGGAGCGCGCTCGACCCTCGCCGGGCGATGCACTGGTCCTACGACCTGGACCTGTCGCTGCTTTCCGAGTGTGCGTCGCTGCTGGTGGGCACGCATGACTTCACGGCCTTCACCCCGACCGAGACCTACCACGTCCGCTTCACCCGGGAGGTGTTCGCTGCGTTTTGGCGGCCGGCGCCGGGGTCGGGGTCTGGGTCTGTGCTCGAGTTCTGGATCGAGGCCGATGCGTTCATGCGCCGGATGAACCGGGTGCTGGTGGGGACGATGCTCCAGGTCGCGAGCGGGGGGCGGCCCCTGTCGTCGTTCGCGGCGCTGCTGAATGGGGCGCCGCGGTCCGCAGCCGGGCCGACCGCGCCGGCGCACGGGCTGTACCTGGCCGGGGTGGGGTACGAGGGGCGGCGGATCCTGGCCGGCGGCTCGTAACTTCGTGGCCGAGGGTCACGACTCTGTCGCGGGTGCGTGCCAACTTCGGCGCTGAGGGGAGGGTTCGACTGCCGTGTCGGCTCTTGCCCTCCGATGGCGCGTCCCGAGCCCGACAAACGTCACAAACCAGCCCGACGATCCGGATCGGGGTCGAACCGTCAGCCTCAGCCCGATTATCTCGCCTCAATCGTCTCGGTCGAGGCGGTTTGTCGCTTTTGTCGGGCGAATTCGGGGGGTGACCGAGCGACGGCCTGGGTGGCTCAGCAGCAGCTGAACCTCGTGACCACTCGGCAGCTCATCACCGCCGGCATCAGCAGAGATGCCATCTGTACGCGGCACCAGCGCGGGACGCTCCACCGGATTCATCACGGCGTGTACCTGTTCGGGACGGCGATTCTGCTCCCCGGTGCTCGGGAACTGGCCGCCGTCCTGGCCTGCGGAGAGGACGCCGTCGTGAGTCACCGCTCCGCCGCTTCGTTGTGGGGGTTGGCCTCGCCGGCCCGTGACGTCACGGAAATCACTGTCACTGGACAAAGCCGTCGGAGCCGCGAAGGCCTCAGGGTCCACCGCGTTCGCAGCCTGAACACCGCCGAGCGACGGCTGAACAGCGGCATCCCGGTCACCTCGCCCGCCCGGACGGTGATCGACTTCGCCTCGCAAGCGGCCGGCGACGAACTCGAACGGGCGATCGCGGAGGCTTATGCGCTCGGGCTGACCACAGAGCGAGAGCTGCTGCGCGCGATCACGCGTAATCAACACCGCCACGGCGTCGCTGCTCTCAAAGCGGAACTGGACCGGGAAGGCGGTCCAGCGTGGACGCGCATGGAGGGGGAGCGCCGGATGAAGCTGCTCGTACGTCAGGGGCGGCTACCGCCGCCGCTGGTCAACGCGCAGGTTGGCGGGTACGAGGTGGATTTCTACTGGCCGGCGCACAATCTGATCGTCGAGGTCGACGGCTACCAGTTCCACGGCCACCGAGCCGCGTTCGAGCGCGACCGCAGAAAGCAGACGGTCTTGGCCGCGGCCGGCTACATCGTGATGCGAGTCACCTGGCGTCAGCTCGATGAGGAGCCGCTGGCCGTCATCGCGTCGATCGCGCAGGCGCTGGCGGGGTAGAGAATGGAATCTCGGTACGGCTGGGTTCGCCTCTCTGGCCAGCGATGGCTGATCAGTGCAGCGGCTGCCAGTCCGGGAAGCGGACCGCGTGGGGGTGATGCGTGATCTGGTGGGCGCCGGACCCGTTGGTGCTCATCACCCAGAGCTGGCCCGTGGCCCGTTGTCTGCGACCACGATCTGGCGGCCGTCAGGTGACCGCGTGGGGGCTTCCCACGGCCCGCCGGAAGTGGTCAGCCGCGTCAGGTGAGCGCCGCTGGCGTCGATCGCGTAGACATTGCCGACCGGATGGTTCGGGTCGGCAGTGTTGTCACGATCGAAGAGCAGACGCCTTCCGTCGGGCGACCAGCTCGGGTTCTCGTCGGCATTACCCCCGCCCGGGCGGGTCCCGGTGGCGATGTCGACCGCTCGGATCGACGCTCCAGATCGCTCCGGCGGCGACGAAGGCGATGCGATTCTTGGTCGACCAGCTGGGAGAGAACCCGTCGGGCACGATGATGCGCAGGCCGGTGCCGTCGGCGTTGATCACGCCGATGGCGTTGGCCAGGCTGGCCGTTGGTGAGGAGAATCCGATCGCCATCCGCCGCCCGTTCGGGACCACGCGACCTTCTCCGAGTCGATGCGCCGGCGGATGCGCGTCAGCAAGCGGATATGGGTCCCGCTGGCGGACGCCAGGAACAGCCGGTCCGGACCGAGGTCTTAGGCCAGATGTCGCCCGTCCAACGCGTACACGGGGTGATCGGCGTCACGCGGCAGGCCGGTGAGCTTGCCCTCCGCGCCGCCGTCTGGGCGCACGGTGAAGATGCCGCGGTCAGGATTGCCCTCGCCCACGCCGGCATTGAAGGCTGGAAGACGATCCGCCCGTTTCGGCCGGGATACGACGCCTGTACCGGCGCCGCCAGCGCGGCGCCCAGGATCCCGATGCTCGCGCAGCAGCCGGCGATGGCGCGTTTCACGGGAGAGAGGCTAACCAACTGACCGAGGGGGCAGCGACCTCGCCGCACTCTTCGGCGGCCGCGCGCACCACTAGCATCAATGAGCGAATGCATGTGTTGCTGACCAACGATGACGGGATCGAGGCGGCTGGTCTGCAGGCGCTGCGCCGGGCGCTACTTGAGCTCCCGGGAATCAAGCTGGCGGTTGTGGCGCCGGACGGCAATCGGTCCGCGATGGCGCGGTCGATCACGACTCGCCGGCCGTTGTGGGTGCAGGAGGTCGATTTCAAGGACGGGACGGTTGGCTACGCCACCGACGGCACGCCGGTCGATTGCGTGCGGCTGGCGCGGCTGGGCCTGATCGAGGGATTCGAGGCCGAGCTCGTGGTGTCCGGCATCAACCACGGATCGAACCTGGGCGACGACATCACCTATTCGGGCACGGTCGCGGCAGCGCTGGAGGCGATCGTGCTCGGGCTTCCGGGCCTGGCGGTGTCTCAGCAATCGAGGGCCCGCGAGCTCGACTTCACCTCGGCCACCGGATTTGAGTTCGCCACCGCGGCAGCGTTCACGGCCCGGCTGGTGGCCGAGCTCGAGAGCGTACCGCTGCCCTCGGGCACGCTGCTGAACATCAACGTGCCGGGCACCGAGCCAGACGGGGTGGAGGTCGCGAAATTGGGCAAGCGGATCTACCGCGATGAGTTGGCGCTGGTCGATGAGGGCGCGGGCAAGCGGCGCTTGTATCGAATCTACGGCGACGCGAGCTATGAGCGGGACGAGACCGGCACCGACCTGGCGGCAGTTGCGGCCGGCAAGATCGCAGTGACGCCGATCCACTTCGACCTCACCGACCGTGAAGGGCTGGACGCACTCGTGCGGTATGACCTGGCCCGGCTGATCACGCCCGCCGCCGAGGAGGTCGACGCCGGGGAGGTGCAGGCGTGAGCGCGGGCACGGCGCCGCAGGAACGAGCGGCGAAGCTGCGGAGCCAGCTCGACTTCCACAGTCACCGTTACTACGTGCTCGACGATCCGGAGATCGGCGACGACGCGTACGACGCGCTGCTCGACGAGCTGCGGAAGATCGAGGCCGAGCATCCGGAGCTGGTGACGCCCGATTCGCCCACCCAGCGCGTCGGCGGGGAGCCGGTGAGCAACCTGGTGAAGGTCAGCCACCCGCTGCCGATGCTGTCCCTGGCCAACGCCCGTTCCGCGGAGGAACTGCGGGCGTGGATCCAGCGGATGCGCAACCACCTCGCGCGCGAGGGGATCGAGGATCCGGAGTTCGAGTACGTGGCCGAGCCGAAGATCGACGGGCTCGCGATCTCATTGATCTATCGCGATGGCGTGTTCGAGCGCGGCGCAACCCGGGGCAATGGGGAGATCGGTGAGGACGTGACGCACAACCTGCGCACGATCGCGGGGATCCCGCTCCGGCTCGGCATGGATGACCCGCCGGCGATGGTCGAAGTCCGGGGGGAGGTCTACATGTCGCTGCCGGACTTCGCGGCCCTCAACGAGCGCCGGGCGGAGGCCGGGCGTTCCACGTTCATGAATCCCCGCAACTCAGCCGCCGGGACGATCCGCCAGCTGGATCCCGAGCTGGCCGCCGACCGACCGCTGTCGTTCTGGGCCTACGCGGTCGGCGCCACGGAGGGCATCACCTTCGACGCTCATTGGGACGCGCTGCAGTGGCTGCGTGAGCACCGCTTCCCCGTCCACCCCGACGTGAAGAAGCTGAGCGTTGAGGACGAGGTGGTGGCCCAGTGCCGGTCATGGGAGGAGCGGCGGGGCTCGCTCGATTTCGAGATCGACGGCGTCGTGGTGAAGGTCAACGAGGTCGAGCTCCAGCGCCGTCTGGGGGTGGTGGGGCGTGAGCCGCGGTGGGCGATCGCGTGGAAATTCCCGCCGACGACCGCGGTGACCACGCTCAAGCAGATCGGCTGGAATCCCGGGAAGTTCGGCGACCTGCATCCCTACGCGATGCTCGAGCCGGTCCAGGTCGGCGGGGTGACGATCAAGCTGGCCACCCTGCACAACGAGGAGGACCTGGCGCGCAAGGACATCCGGGAAGGCGAGGAGGTGATCGTGCTCCGGGCCGGCGACGTGATCCCACAGGTCCTCTCGCCGGCGCCACACGTCGCCGAGCGCACCGACCGCCCCCCATCCGCCCGGCCACCTGCGAACTGCCCGGTCTGCAATACGCCGACGATCAAACCCGAGGACTCGGTGTTCACCCGCTGCCCCAACCGCGACTGCCCCGGGCGCCGGTGGCAGCTGCTCAAGCACTATGTCGGAGCGATGGACATCGATGGCCTGGGTGAGAAGCAGGTCAGTCTGTTCATGGAGTTGGGCTGGGTCCGAACGGCCGCCGACTTCTACCGCCTGAGCGCGGAGCAGATCGCCGAGCAGCCGGGGTTTGGGCACGTCTCGGCCGAGAAGCTGGTGGCGGCGATCGAGGCCTCGAAGCAGCAGCCGTTCGGCCGGGTGCTGTACGCCGTGGGGATCGAGGAGGTCGGCTACGTAACCGGGCGCAACCTGGCCCAGCAGTTTCGCAACGTCGACGCGCTGCTGGGCGCCACGCCGGAGGACATCGAGCAGACACCGGGGGTGGGCCCGAAGATGGCGCAGAAGATCCACGAGCAGCTGAGTGACCCGCAGATGCGAGCGCTGATCGACGATCTGCGCTCGGAAGACCTGCGGGTGGAGGAGGAGGGGCCGCCGCCCGGGGAGGGACCGCTGGCCGGTCGGACGCTCGTGCTCACCGGGACGCTGCCTGACCTAACCCGGGAGCAGGCGACCGAGATGATCATCGCCGCCGGCGGGAAGGTCACGGGCTCGGTGTCGAAGAAGACGGCGTACGTTGTCGCCGGCGCCAGCCCAGGCACCAAGCTGGCCCAGGCGGAGCGGCTCGGGGTGCCGGTGCTGGACGAGGACGGGTTGCGCGCGCTCCTGGACTGAACGAGGGCGGAGACGGTCGCGCCGGCGTCCGTGCGGCCATGGGCCGATCACGATTTGCCCGACAAAGGGCACAGACCGTGTTGACCGAGGCGATCGGGGCGGAAAAGTCGGGCCGAGGCCGACTTTTCGACCACGCTCGGGGACGTCGGCATCGTTTGTGACGTTTGTCGGCTCGGGGGGGCGTGCGGTCGGCCGGGGGCGTGCGGTCGGCTTAGGGCGCGCGGTCGCCGGGGCGCGGGTCGGCCGGGGCGTGCGGTCGGCTCAGCCGGCGTACTTGGCCACCGCGACGGCCATGTTGTCCTCCAGCGCATGGCCGTTGACCGGATCAACAGAATTCATCAGGAAGGCGAAGGCCAGTTGGTGTCCGTCCTCGGATGTGCACAGGCCGGCCAAGTTGGCCACGTCGTGCAGGGTTCCGGTCTTGCCGCGGCAGCGTCCCTGGGCGTAGGTGCCCTGCAGGCCGGCCTGTAGCGTGCCCGACACGCCGGCGACGGACAAAGACCTGACAAAGGCCGCGTTGGAGGCCAGTGATCTCAGCAGCGTGACCACATCACGTGGGCTGGTGAGGTCGTTGCGGGAGAGCCCGGATCCGTCCTCGAGGCGCGGATGGATGCCAAAGCTCTGGGCCATCTGACTGCGCACCACCGCAGCGCCGGCGGCGGTCGAACCACGGCCGCCGAATCGGGCCCCGATGTTCTTGAGGAGCATTTCGGCGAGGAAGTTGTCCGAGGGGGTGTTCGTGAGACGAATCAGGGTCGATACTCGCGGGGAGTTGACCGTCGCTAGCAGGCGTGCGCCAATCGGGGTCACGCCGCTTACGATGCGGGTGCTACGCGGGACGGACACGTGGGCACCCCGCAGGGCTCCCGCCAGTCGCTGAGCGGCGAACTGCGCAGGATGGGTCTGAAACGAGGTGCCCTGCTCATCGGCCAGGCCGCGGTCGTAGGCGAGTGAGCTGAGCAACCCCTCGAGGTCGGAGGAAGCCTGAAAGCCGGTCGGCGGCGTGCCACGCAGCGAATCGAAATAGGACTCGTCGCCGACGATCGAGCCGTGGACCGAGCTGATGCCGGCCTGCCGGACCAGGTTGGCGACCAGGCGCTGCATCGTCGCTCCCGTCCCGTAGGCGAAGTTGTCGTAGGAGGAGGAGCCGAACGTGGGATCGCCACCGCCCTTGAGATACAGCGAGCCGTGCCAGCCGCCAGTGGGGTCAGTCGTGCCCGCGCCGAAAATCCGCGTGAGCAGGGTCGTGTCCGGACCGAAGCGCAGCAGTGCGGTGGAGGTCGTGTAGAGCTTCTCCACCGAGGCGGGGATCCGCGGCTGACCGGCGGCGGCGGAGAACAGCGCCTGGCCGGTCGTGAGGTCGACGACATAGGCGCCACTGGCACCATGCGCCGCGCTCAGAGAGCGAGACAGGACGTTTCTCAGCGTTCGTTGCGCGGAGGCGGTGCTGGCCGCGGCGGCGCTTGCGGCAGCCAGCGACAGGGCGCAGGCGGCGATCAGTAAGGCGAAGGCCCGACGCATTCGGAGTATCTAACCGCTCACACCGCCGAAAAGCGCGGTACCACCACGGCGCTCACCGTAGAATCGCGGTGAGCATGGGCAAGGTAGTCAAGCTCGACACGGTCGGCGGTGACCGGGCGGCGAGCGGTACGCGGGACACCAGCAAGCGGCGACGCCAGCGGCGGTCGCGATCTGCGCTCGTCCTCGGCGGCGGTGGCTTCACCGGCGGCGTCTACGAAATCGGGGCCCTGCGAGCGCTCGATCTGCTGTCGGTCAACCGGACCGTCAACCAGTTCGATGTCTACGTGGGCACCAGCGCGGGCGCCTTCGTGGCCGCGGCGGTGGCCAACGGGGTGACGCCCGAGGAGATGATGCGCGTGATCGTGCAGCAGGTGCCGACCCCGTTCCCTGACGCGCGGATCAGCGCGCTGCTCAAGCCCAACTACGGGGAGTTTCTGACCAAGGGCGTGATGCTGCCGCTGCGGCTGGCCCGGGTGATCCGCAACCTGGTCCGGGACCTCGGGCAAATCTCCGCCGTCGACCTCGCAGTCGGCCTGGCCGAGGCGCTTCCCTCCGGCCTCTACTCCGGTCAAGGGATCGAGCGCTACGTGCGGACGATCCTGTCCGATCCGGACCGCACCGACGACTTCCGGTTGCTGGCCAACGAGCTCTACCTTGCCGCCACCGACCTTGACACCTGCGAGCGGATCGTCCTCGGCGCCGAGGGCTGGGACGATGTCCCAATCTCGACCGCGGTGAGCGCTTCCGGAGCGCTACCGATGCTCTACAAGCCGGTCAAGGTCAAGGACCGCGAGTTGATCGACGGGGGCATCCTCTCGACCACCAACCTCGACATCGCGGTTGAGGCGGGGGCCAAGTTCATAATCGTCGTCAATCCGCTGGTGCCCTACGTCAACGACTTCGAGCGGACGATCCCGACCGTGACGGGCTCGCGGCCGCGGCGGGTGTCCGATATGGGGTTCCCCCAGATCGGCTACCAGTCGTTCAAGCTGCTGGCCTACCAGCGGTTGCACGAGTTGGCGCGGCGCTGGGAGGAGCGCTATCCCGGGGTCGACATCATCCTGATCGAACCCGAGCCCAACGACGAGCTGATGTTCCAGACCAGCATCATGAACTACACCTCACGCGTCGACATCGCGCGGCATGGGTTCCAGTCGGTGACGGTGAAGCTGGCGCACGACTACTCGCGCGTCAAGCGGGTCTGCGCGCGGCACGGGATCGAGATCTCCGCGACCAGGGTGCGCAAGGTGGTCAAGCACTTCGAGGCCGAGCGCGAGACAACTCGCGCATGGCGAAAGATTCTCGAGCAGACCACCTCGACGCTGCTGCGCCAGTCGGCCCAGGACTAACCCAAACCGAGCCCGGCGGAGCCGGGCCCTATAAAAGATCTATGCGCTGGCGGCCTGCGCCTGTGGCTGCTGGCCGGTCATCGCTTTGAGGCTGGAGAGGAAAAGAGTCTTGTCAATGCGACCGTTGAAGATCGGGACACCCAACTCGACACACTTGACGATCACGTCTCGGCGCTCAAGGCCGGCCTCTCGTGCAAGTTCGGTAGGCGTCAGGTGATTGGCCATCGGTGCATGTCCTCCTTTGCCGTGGTCTACATGGACGCAAGTATGCTCCTTTGTGCGGACGGGCTCAACATCATTGACCAGTTCTTGCGCATTGCGCAACGAATCACCCGCATGTGGGCAACTGGACACCGGTCAGATAAGCGGTACAGTTCGCAACCCCTTCGCCAGGGGTAAATCCGGAGGGGATCAGCTGGTGTCATTCGCGCAGAACGTGACCCAACTCGCGCCCTCGTGCTCAGACCACGAGCTGATTGCCGGTGTCCGCAGCGGCAGCGACTGGGCCTTCGAGGAGCTCTACTCTCGCTACCGAGCCCGGATCCGGTCGTACACCCTGGGGATGCTCTCCGATCACGGGCGCGCTGAGGAGATCACCCAGGACGTATTCGTCTCGGCGCTGCGCCGGCTCCGGGACACCGACCGGCCGATCGACTTCAAGCCATGGATCTACGAGATCGCCCGCAATGCGTGCATCGACGAGTTCCGGCGCCGTCGCCGGGCCGGGGAAATCTCGCTCGAGAGCTCAGGCGGCGCTGAGGAAACGAGCACGCGCTGGCCGCGCAGCGCTTCTGATCCGGCGGCCGCAATCGAAAACAAGCAGAAGCTGGACGATCTGCGCGGCGCGTTCCACGTGCTCTCGGAGACCCATCACCGGATCATGGTCATGCGCGAACTCGAGGGCCTCAGCTACGGCCAGATCGGCGAGCGCATGGGGATGAGCACCCCGGTGGTGGAGAGCACACTGTTCCGGGCCCGGCGCCGCCTGCATACGGAATACGACGAGCTCGCCAGCGGCCGGCGGTGCCAGCAGGTTCAGTCGATGATCGCGGCGCGCGACGAGCGACCGATGCGCTCTCTGGGCATCCGCCAGCGGGGCCAGCTCGCGCGCCATCTGGCGCACTGCCAGCCCTGCCGGCGCACAGCCCGGATGGCGGGCCTCGACGAGTCCTTCTTCCGCGCCCCCGGTCTGATCGGGAAGATCGCGGCCCTGCTTCCGTTCCCATGGCTGCGGCTGCGGCTGCGACGAGGTGCGCGCGGCGAGGAGACGACCGCCGCCCGTGGTTCGCGTTCGATTTCGGTTCTGCGTCCCCTGCAGGCGGTCGCACAGCTTGCTGACCCGGCCGGCCCACTGACCGGTTTCGGGCGCGCCGCCACGGCAGCGGTGGCGGCGCTCGTGGTGGCGGGCGCGGGCGGAGGAATCGTGGCGGGTCTCGACGCCCATCATGCCCGCCCGTTGGCTGTCCCCCAGGCCTTGCCGGCGCCAGGCGCCTCGGCCGGAGTGCGACACAGCGTCGCGAGTGGCCTCCGTCAGGGCCAGGGCCAGTCCTTGCCAGGGGCGGCCGCGGTCCCCGGAGCAGGGTCTGCTGCCACGACGACCGCGACAGCAACCACCTCGGCGGGCCCAGGCTCGACGGGGTCAGGCACGTCGACGGGGCGGACCCCGAGCGGCTCCGCGTCGCGGCTTTCGGCGCTCACCGGAGTGGCAGCCGTCGTGCCGAACGCGGCGGGCAAGCTGACTGGAGGTCCCTCGTCGGCCACCGGGTTGCTGGGCGGGTCCACTTCTGGCCTGCCGGCTCCTCCGAGACCGCCCAAGGTCGCACTGCCGACCGTCCAGACGGTCACGGACGCGGTGAAGAACACCGCGGCGCAGTTGCCGACCGCGGCCGCCCCGTCAGTGCCCAAGGTTCCGCTCCCATCGGCTCCGAAGGTTCAGCTTCCGTCGGTGCCCAAGGTTCAGCCTCCGTCGGTTCCCAAAGTTCAGCCTCCGTCGGCTTCCTTGCCGGATCCAAGCGGGCTCATCCCGCCGCTCGGCCGGCACTGAGGCTGAAGGCCAGCCGCTGCCGCAGGAGTCCCCTGTGGGATACTGGCTTCATCGGGGCGTGGCGCAGCCTGGTAGCGCGCACCGTTCGGGTCGGTGAGGTCCCCGGTTCAAATCCGGGCGCCCCGACTCAAAAAACCCCCGCAACGCGGGGGTTTTTTGTTCGGCTGGTGGGGCGAGGAGACTGTATGTCGGGCGCGGGTTGGGCACAAACACCCCCTCGCGGACGACGATCATGCTTCCAGATGACGTCGACGCGCGTTTGCGGCTCGAAGCGCGCCGTCGCGGACAGTCGATCGCGCAGGTCGCTCGCGAGGCGATCGAAAAAGAGCTGCCCAGACCGGCGGACGGTCGCCTTGGCTTCTTCGCGGTCGGAGACGGCTCCCCGCTGGACGCCTCGGAGCGAGTCGACGAACTCGTCGCTGACGGCATCCGGCGACGCCGCGGCGCCCGGCGCTGAGTGTGTTGATCGTCGACGCCGGGCCGCTTTATGCGGCGGCTGCCAGGCGTGACAAGCATCACGAGAGATCGGTGGAGCTGCTCTCACGGGCCGAGCGGCCGCTTCTGGTTCCAGCGCTCGTCCTAACCGAGGTCAGCTTTCTGCTCAATGATCGGATCGGTGCTGAGGCCGAGCTGGCGCTGGCACGGTCGCTCGCCGACGGCGAGCTCGTGGTCGAGCCCGTGCTGGATTCCGACTGGGCGCGGATCGCTGAACTGATGGAGGAGTACCTCGACCTGCCGTTGGGCATGGTGGACGCCTCGCTGATCGCGCTGGCCGAGCGGCGTGAGCTCGAGGTGATTGCGACTCTCGACCAGCGCCACTTCCGCGTCGTCAGGCCGCGGCATGTGGAGGCCTTCACGCTGGTCCCATGAGTTCCCGGATCCGACCGATGGCGTGCCGGGACGGGTCGTAACCGGACAGGGGAGGTTGGCGTGCGCCATCCGGAAGGGTTGCTTGATCGAGCGGTGCAGAACCTCGCTGCGCTGCTCATCGCGTCCGCGCCCTGCTTCGCGAACTGCTCGTGCGATAGCCAGAAGCTGGTCCCGTCAGCTGTCTGGATCGACCAGGGCACGATGTCTCACGGGACGCTCCGGACGCGGCCGTCTTGAGGGATGATCCGGATTGGATGGTCAGGGGGCGCGTCGTAGGATGTGTGGCTGTCGATGGCGGTCCAGGGTGATTGCGCGATTTGTGGGCGGGTGAACCGGGCCGGAGCGCGTTTCTGTGCCGGTTGCGGCGCGGCGCTTGCGCTCGTCTGCGAGTCGTGTGGGAGCGAGCTAGCGCCGGCAGCGCAGTTCTGCGACGCGTGTGGTGCGTCCGTTTCGGAGTCGGTCACGGCGATCGAGGCGAGCCGTCGGACGGTGACGGTCATCCTCAGTGATCTGGCGGGGTCGACGGCGATGCAGGAGGCGCTTGACCCGGAGTCGGTGCGCCGCGTCATGGCGCGGTACTACGAGGTGATGCGGGCGGCCGTCGCGCGGCACGAGGGGCGGATCGAGAAGTTCATCGGCGATGCAGTGGTCGCGGTGTTCGGCACGCCGACGGTGCGCGAGGACGACGCGGTGCGCGCGGTGCGGTGCGCGGCGGCAATGGTGGCGGCGCTCGAGCGGCTGAACGATGAGCTCGAGCGTCACTGGGGCGTGCGGCTGGCGTTGCGCACGGGTGTCAACACGGGCGAGCTGGTGATCAGCGGCGAGGGAATCCTCGTGGGGGACACGATGAACACGGCGGCGCGACTCGAACAGTCGGCTCCGGCGGGCGAGGTCCTGATCGGCGAAGCGACGTGGCGGCTGGTGAGAAACCAGGTGAGCCTCGAGGAGCTCGAGCCACTTGCGCTGAAGGGCAAGGCGGCGCCTGTCCGGGCCTGGCGCCTCATGGCGGCCGACGGCTCGCCGACGGGCGCGCAGGACGCCCCACTCGTGGGGCGGGCAGCCGAGCTTCGCCGGCTTCATGCGGTTCTCGACGCGGCGGTGGCCGAGCGGACTTGCCGGCTGGTGAGCGTCGTCGGCTCGCCGGGGCTCGGCAAGAGCCGCCTCGCAGAGGAGTTCGCGCGGGAGGTGAGTGAACGAGCGCAAGTCTTGCGGGGACACTGTGAGCCAAGCGGTGAGGGGAATGCGTTCCTGCCGGTGGCCGAGGTGATCCGGGAGGTCGCCGGGATCGCGGAGGCGGACTCGTTCGACATCGCCCGTGAGAAGCTGCGCACGCTCGCGCCCGCCGAGGATCCTGACCGTGAGCGGCTCGTCGAGCGGGTCGCCGGCGTGCTCGGCATCGGTGAGCCGGCGTCGGCGCAGGAGACGTTCTGGGCACTGCGCCGTGGGCTGGAGGATCTCGCTCGGCGGCGTCCGCTGGTGCTTGTGCTCGACGATCTGCATTGGGCTCAGCCGATGCTGCTGGACCTACTCGAGCACCTGATCGAGTGGATCAGGGACGCGCCTGCGCTGATCGTCGTGCTGGCGCGGCCGGAGCTACGCGAGGCGCGTGAGGTCCTGACGGCGGTCGGCCGTCGTGCAAGCGACGTGATCGAGCTCGAACCGCTCGACGCTGGTGAGAGCCGCGCCCTAGTTGACGGTCTGCTCGGCGTCGCCGAGCTTCCCGGCGGCCTCCTGAAGCGGATGCTGGAGACAACCGAAGGCAATCCGCTGTTCCTGGGCGAGCTCGTGCGCATGCTTGTCGACGAGCGCGCGCTTGTCCGCAGCGGCGACGGCTGGGCCGTGCGCGAGCAGGCGGAAGCGTTCGACGTCCCGCCGACGATCCAGGCGCTGCTGTCGGCACGGATCGAACGCCTTCGGGATGACGAGCGTGCGGTGGTGGAGCGTGCCGCGGTGATCGGCCAGCAGTTCTACCGCGGTGCCGTCGCAGAGCTCGTAGCGCCGCCGGTGCGGGCAGGGATCGATGGCCATCTGGCGGCGCTGCGTCGCAAGGAGCTCGTCGAGCCGGAGGGCGTCTACTGGATCGACGAGCCCGTCTACCGCTTCCACCACGTGCTCATCCGCGACGCGGCCTACCGGCTGCTGCTCAAAGAGGCCCGTGCCGTGCTGCACGAGCGGTTCGCGGATTGGCTCGCGGCGAAGGCGGGCGAGCTCGTGGGCGAGTACGAGGAGATGGTCGCCTTCCACCTCGAGCAGGCCCACGCCTACCGGCGCGAGCTCGGGCCGTTGGACGATGCGGGCCGCGCACTGGGTGCCCGCGCCGCCGCGCACCTGCTGTCCGCGGGGCGCCGGGCGCTCGCGCGCGAGGACCTGGCGGCGGCGGAGAACCTGCTCATGCGCGCGCTCGCGTGCGAGGGCGGTGCCGATGAGGACATTCTCTGGGACCTCGCGGAGGCGCTGCTCAGCGCCGGAGACGCCGCCCAGGCCACCGACGTCGTCGAGCGCTACGCGACAGCAGTCGGAGAGGACGAGCGCGGGCGGGCGCGGGCGGCGGTGATCGCTGGTCAGCTTGCCAACCTGACAGGCGGCGGAGATGCGATCGCGACGGCCGACGCGGCTGCGCGCGCGGCAACTCAGCTCCGCGCGTTCGGGGACGGCCAGGGCGAGGCGAAGGCGTGGGCAGTCGTCGCGCAGACGAATGCGCGTCTTGGGCGCGTCGCGGTCGTCGAGACTGCGCTTGACCACGCGCTGACTGCGGCGCGGAGCGTCGAGGATCGCCGGCGGACGACAGCTGTGCTGGCCGCGGCTCCTCGGGCCGCGCTGTGGGGACCGTCGACGGTAGTGCGGGCAAGCGGGCGATGCCTGGACGTCGTGCGGATCCTGCGCATGACGCCGGGTAACCGGCACGTCGAAGCTGTCGCGCTGCGCTGCCAGGCGGTACTCGAGGCGATGCGGGGGCGGCCCGATGCAGCGCGGGACATCCTGGCGGGTGCACGAACGACGCTCGAGGAGCTCGGGCTCTCACTCGAGCTCAACGAGACCCGGACGCACGCGGCGATGGTGGAGCTGCTCGACGGTCAACCGGGACAGGCAGTCGAGCAGCTTCGCGGAGCGCTGGCGGGATTTGCGTCGCTGGGCGCCGACGCCGCCGCCGCCCATGCGGCAGCCCTACTCGCGCGGGCGCTGGTCGTTCGCGGCGAGCCGGGCGACGCCGAGGCGGCGCTTGTCGAGGTCGCATTCGCCGAGCAGCACGGTGGTGAGGATCTGCGAACGGCGATCATCGCGATGAGCGCGCAAGGCGAGGCGCTTGCGCAGACCGGCCACATCGAGGAGGCGATCGCGAGTGCGCGGCAGGCCGTCGAGTTGGCCGAGCCGACGGATGCGCTCTCAGACAAGGCCGACGCGTCGATGACGCTCGCCCGCGTGCTGCTCGCGGCGGGTCGTCGCGACGAGGCACTCGCGGCAGCTCAGGCCGCCTCGGCGTCCTACGAGGCGAAGGGACACACGGTCGGGCTCGGGCTGGCGGCCCGACTGGCGGGCGGGGCATCCGAGCCGGTGGTGGCGGTGCCGTCCGCCACCAGCACCGGAGTCGACGTGCTCGGCGAGCGGCAATCGGAGCGAGTCGTCGCCGAGTTCACCCGCTGCTACAACGAGCGTGACTTCGACGCGATGGCACGTGTCCTGGCGGACGATTGCTACTGGATCGACCATCGGCGGATGGGGTGGGAGGAGGTCCGCGGCCGCGAGCAGTACATGGCGTTCGTCCGCTCGGCGCTCCCATCGCCCAACCTGCGCTACCAGATCGACGAGGTCATTGCGGCTGACGACCGCGTGCTGGTCAGCCGTTCCTCGTGGGGCGGGCGCGGCGTCAAAGCTGGGCAGCTAGAACTCCGCATCGGCGCGGTCACGTTGACGGAAAATGGCCGATTGCTCGGCGTCGAGTCCTACGAGCCGGAGGATCTCGACGCAATGCTGGCGCGGTTCGCGGAGCTGAGTCGTCAGCACGACGACCATCCGGCGGTCACCGCCACCGAACGTTTCTGGGCCGACTACATGCGCTTGACGCGGGAGCGCAACTACGAGGCGATCGAGCGCATGCTCGCGCCCGACTGCACGTGGTTCGACCATCGCGCGATTGCGTGGGAGCCCGCGCGCGGGCGCGAGCAGGTGATGGACGTCATGCGCTCGGTGTTCGACGCCGCACCCGAGGTTCGTGCCGACCTCGAGGAGATCCTCGCATCGGATGAGCACGTCATCGCGGCGCGTGTTTCGTGGCATGGCCCAGGCAACAAGGCAGGAGCGTGGCGAGTGGAGGCCGGAGCTGTCCACGTTCTCCGAGATGGGATGTGGGCGAGCACAGACTTCTACGAGCCGGCAGACCGGCAGGCAATCGTGGCGCGGTACGCGGAGCTCGGTGGCGGCCTGTCGGCGCTCAGGGATTCGCCGGCTGAACGCGTCGCCCGACGCTTTCTCCGGCACTACGCTGCGCACGAGCTCGGGCCGATGCTCGATCTCACGGCCGATGACTTCCGATGGATCGACCACCGCAGCCTGAACTGGGAGCCGATACTCGGCCGGGACGGGATTTCGAAGCTGATGCAGTCGAGCTGGGAGGGAACGCTCGACATCCGGATCGAGGTCGACGAGGTACTGGCGTGCGACGGACTTCGGCTGGCGATGCTCTTCAGGTGGATCGGCCACAACGCCCGCGGAGGTGCGTTTGAACTCCCGGCCGGGGACGTGATCGTCACCGATGGGGAGAGGTATTTGTCGATCGACCAGTACGACTACGCCGACCGGGAGGCGATGCTGGCGCGATTCGCCGAGCTGGCTGGCGAGCGCGCCGAGCGTGGACGGCGGCAGCCTGAGCTCCTAGCGGCCGAGGAGGAGCGCCGCTACAACGCTCACGATCTCGACGGCTTCCTGGAGCTGTTCGCACCGCACTACGCGCTCGTAGACCACCGGTCCATCGGGTGGGGGGAGCTATCCCGCGACGGGCTGTGCGAGGGCACCGAGGCGGCGTTCCGTTCCGCGCCGGATATTCGAAAGGAAGTGGAGGAGGTGCTCGCGTGCGACGAGCATGTGATCGCCGCACGGATCGCGTACCACGGCGAGGGACGGACGGCAGGGCCATGGCGGCTCGAGGCAGGCTCCGTCTCGATCCTTGAGGACGGCGTGTGGGCGCGCAGCGAGCTTTTCGAGCGCGACGACCGGCAGAGGATGGTCGCCCGCTACGTCGAGCTCGGCGGAGGGCTTTCCGCGCTCGGCGAGAGCCCGGTGGAGCGATTTGCCGCGGAGTTCTACACGCGTCAGGCGAGGGGCGAACTGGAGCCGGTGCAGGAGCTGATCGATGAGCGATACGTGCACGTTGACCACCGCGTCCTGGGGTGGGACGAGGCTCGGGGTCTCGAGGGTCACGCGGCGCTGCATGCTTCCCTGTGGAAAGGCAACCGCGACGTGCACGTCGAGGTGGACGAGGTGCTCGCCGCCTCTGAGCGCGTGCTGGCGATGCGCATCAGGTGGGTCGGCCATGGCTCGCGCGCGGGTGCGTTCGAGATTCCGGTCGGCCAGGTCGTGTTGACCGAGCAGGGTCGCCTCGCATCCGTCGACCAGTACGACCCTGGTGATCGCGAATCGATGCTCGCGCGGTTTGCCGAGCTGAACGGCGGGACCGCCGCCGCTGCGCACCCGCGGGAGCCCGAGCGGCTGCTGGCGGAGTATGGCCGGCGGCTGGCTTTGCGCGATGTGGAGGCGATCGTGGAGCTGTTCGACGCCGGCTACCGGATGCACGACCACCGACCGACGGTGTCCAGCGACGCGCGCCAAGGCGCTGGAACGCGTGCGGACCTGGAGTCGACGCTGTCGATCTCTCCGGACATCCGGTTCGAGATCGAGGAGGTGCTGGCGTGCGACGACCGCGTGATCGCAGCGCGGATCGCTTACCGTGGCCATGCGGCCGATGGCGGCGGCGAGTTCGAAGTCGAGTTCGGGTGGGTCGTGGCCACCGAGGACGGTCTCGGCTGCATGAGCGACATCTACGAGCCGGATGACCGCCAGGCGATGATCGCCCGGTACGTGGAGCTGGGAGGGGGGCTGTCCGTCCTAGGCGATAAGGAGCCGGAGCGGATCCTCGCCGAGTTCTGTCGCCGCTACGCCCGCCGCGACCTCGAGCAGATGATGGAGATGATCACCCCGGACTTCACGTGGATCGACCATCGGGCGCTGAGCTGGGAGCCGTTCGACCGGGACGGCATGAGGGCGGTGACGCTGTCGGGCTGGCAAGAGGCCGTGGACATCCGGATCGAGGTGGACGAGGTGCTGGCCGTCGATGATTTCGTGATCGCGGTCCGGTTACGGTTCGTCGGAACGGGCATGTCCGCCGGTCCCTCCGAGCTGCCGGTCGGCCAGGTCTGCCGGTACGAGAACGGGCTTGGCGTCTCGCTCGATCAGTACGACTACGACGACCGGGAGGGGATGCTCGCGCGGTTCGCGGAGCTCGGTGGTCGCCGACAGGTTCTCGGCGACCGGCCGCCCGAACGGCTCCTGACGAAGTTCCTGGCGCGCCTGTACGAACGTGACTACGAGGGATTCAGCACGTTCGTCGCCGAGGATTGGCATTGGACCGACCATCGTGCAGTCGGGTGGGAGGAGTCGCGCGGGCGCGAGGCATGCGTCGCGGTGATGCGCTCGCTGTACGAGGCCGCGCCCAACGTCCGTCTGGAGTTCGACGAGGTGTTGGCGGTTGACGATCGAGTGCTCGCCGTTCGTATGGCCTGGCGGGGCCGCGGATTAAAAGCCGGCGACTTCGAGGTCGAGGCGGGCGCCGTGTACGAGTTCGACAATGGTCTCTGGGCAGGCGTGAACTTCTTCGAGCCCGCTGACCGCCAGGCGATTGTCGCCCGCTACACCGAGCTCGGCGGCGGGCTGTCCGCGCTCGGGGACTCGCCGCTCGAGCACCTGTGGGCCGAGTTCTGCCGTTGCTTCGCCCGCACGGACATCGTCGGGCTGCTCGAGCTCGTATCCGAGCAGTACGTCCTGGTCGACCACCGTCCGATCGGCTGGGCACCCACACGCGGGCACGAAGGGTTCCGGGAGCTGCAGCTCACGACGTGGGCGGCGGGAGACGTTCGCATCGAGGTCGACGAGGTGCTCGCGGTGGGGGATCGCGCGATGGCGCTGCTCGTCCGCTGGACGGGCCACGGCGCAGCGGATATGGGCGGTGGAGAGTTCTCGGTGCAGTTGGGCCGGGTCACGCAGGTCATCGACGGTCGGATCGTCCGGGTCGAGCAGTTCGAGCCCGAGGATCGGGAGGCGATGCTCCGCTGCTTTGCCGAGTTGAACAGCGCGGGTCCGGTGGCGCTCGGCGATCGTCCGCCTGAGCGGTGGCAAGCCGAGTACAGCCGCCGCTGGGCTGCGCGCGACGTCGAAGGATTGGTAAAGCTGACAGCGGACGACTGGGTCTTAACTGACCGGAGATCGGTCGCGGTATACGGACAGATGCGCGGCCTGCAGGCCGCGAGGGACACCGTCACCTCGTCGCTGGATGGGGTACGCGACCCGCGTTTCACCGTCCATGAGGTGCTGGCGTGCGACGAGACGAGGATGGCGGCCGTGGTCAGCTGGAGCGGCGTCGGCTACAAGGGCGCCGTATTCAGCAACGAAATGGGGATGGTCCTGGTTCTACGCGACGGGCTGCAAGTGATCGTTGACCTGTACGAGGCGGACGATCGTGAATCCATGCTTGCTCGGTTCGCGGAGCTGGGGGGCAGGCTCGATGGATGAGCAAGCCCCGCATCGCCGGACGCAACTTGACGGCACGCAAAGCGTTTTCGTGTGTCGGCAGCGAGGCTCGCGGCCCAACGCCTCGGCACCGCCTATTGAGGGCGCTGGCGCTCAGCCGGGGCCCGGCGGGGTCCGAGCGTGGATCCGGAGGCGGTGCTCGTCCCGATATCGACGACCGGTTCGGGGGGCCGAAGCGGCGTTGACGCTGCAGTGACCCTTGTAGCCGTCGAGCAGCAAGCGCTGTTCAAGCGCGACGGGCGCGCCGTGGAACCGGAAGTGCCCGTGGCCGTCCGAGAGCGGCGAAATCGCCCGCAAAATCCGCATATCCGACGAGGTGCCCTCGCTGACGTACTTCGCCGGATTTGCAGGACTTTCGTGCATAGCGACCACCGTTGCGCGCGTGATTCGGGTCGGTGAGGTCCCCGGTTCAAATCCGGGCGCCCCGATTTATTGGTCCGGATTTGCAGGGACTTTGAAGGAGCAGAGCGGCCGCCGCTTAGGGTCATGGATCGCAGATACAGAGCTAAGGGCCCCCGACCCCCGATCACCGTTTAGGTAGTTCAACGGCTGGCAGGTAGATTGGGCCCATGGCGGTTCAACGGATGGACAATGTGGGGATCGTCGTCGAGGACCTACCGGCGACGATCGCGTTCTTTCGCGAGCTTGGCCTCGAGCTCGAAGGCGAAGCCACGATCGACGGAGACTGGGCAGCACGCGTCACTGGACTGCGTGACATGCGCGCCGAGATCGCCATGATGCGCACACCGGACGGCCACGGTCGGCTTGAGATCTCGCGATTTCTAACGCCCTCTCCGGTTGCCGATCACCGGAATGCCCCCGTGAACGCGTTCGGCTACCTACGCGTGATGTTCGCCGTGGACGACATCGACGAGACGCTCGCCCGGCTTTTTGAGCACGGCGCGGAGCTGGTCAGCAGCGAAGTGGTCCAGTACGAAGACGCGTATCGGCTCTGCTACATCCGGGGGCCCGAAGGACTGCTCATCGGGCTCGCCCAAAAACTCGGCTGAGCGGCGCCTCGCGCTGTGCGGGCTTCCCTTCGTGCGGGCAGCGCGCACGCCGCGGTGCGGACCGCGCTAGCGCTTCGCGCGGTCGCGGTGCTTGCATCCCGGCCAGCAGCAGGGGCGGCGCTGGCCCTCCTCGAGCTCCTCCTGGGTCCGCCGAATCCGGCGCTCACGCGTGATCTCTCGCTTGGCATCCTCGACCCAGCAGATGAACTCGTTGCGGGCTAAGGGGGTGATGTCCTTCCAGGCGTCGAGTGCCGTGGCGTTGGCGATCAGCGCCTCACGGAGATCCGTGGGCAGCTCATGCACCACCCCACCAGGCACAGTCTGCACGCGCCCATGGTAATGGGAGACCCCGGCTTCGCGGGCCAACGGGCACAGGGTTTGACATGCAAGTATTTACTTGCCTATTGTTTGACGCGTGGCCGACGTCTTTAAGGCCTTAGCCGATCCCACGCGGAGGCGGATCCTTGACGAATTGACCGAGCGCAACGGACAGACGCTGTTTGAGATCTGCTCGCGGCTGGCGACTAAGCACCAGCTCAGCTCCTCTCGGCAGGCGATCTCGCAGCACCTCGAGGTGCTGGAAGCCGCCGGACTGATCGAGGTCAAGCGCGAAGGCCGCTACAAGTTCCACCAACTCAACCCGAGCCCGCTGGAGCGAATCGTCGACCGATGGCTCCAAGCGAACCCGAAGGAGGGCAGATGAGAATCCACCTGACCAGCATCCTCGTCGACGATCAGGACAAAGCACTGCGCTTCTACACCGAGGTGCTGGGCTTCGAGAAGAAGACCGAGATCCCGCTCGGTGAGCATCGGTGGCTGACGGTCGTGTCCCCCGAGGAGCCGGAGGGAACCGAGCTTGTGCTGGAGCCGGATTCCCATCCAGCGGTCAAGCCGTTCAAAGCAGCGCTCGTCAGCGACGGAATCCCGTTCACGTCCTTCGCTGTCGGGGACATCACCGCCGAGTTCGAGCGGCTGCGGGCGCTTGGCGTGAGGTTTACGCAGGAGCCGGCGGCGATGGGCCCGGTGACCACGGCCGTCTTGGACGACACCTGCGGCAACCTCATCCAGATCGCCCAGCGGGCGTGACTCCGATCGAGAACCGAGCTTGCACCGACGCAGGCGGTCTGTTCGAATAGGGAGCGAGCAAATCCAACCGAGGAGACGGCATGTCGGTAATCGTGACTCTCTGGATGCAGGGCGACCCGAAGGGGCTTGAGGAGCATGCGGCAAGCGATCCCGAGGCGATGCGGGCGATTGTCGAGTCAGCGAAAGGACACGGGCTGATCGCACACCGCTTCTACGGGTCCGACGGTCAGATCATGGTCATCGACGAGTGGCCTGATGAACAGAGCTTCCAGTCGTTCTTCGCCGAGAACAGCGGGACGATCGGCCCGCTGATGCAGGCGGCTGGAGTGACATCGGAGCCGCAGCCCAACTTCTGGCGCAAGCTCGAGACCGGCGACGCATATGGATGGGAGCAATAGGTCGGCTCGGCTCGCCCTGGTGGTGACGGCCAACACCGATAGGAGGCGAGGCAGGTTGCTGTGACACCTGTTGGTCTCCGTTGGTTTGGCGGCTGGATTACGAGTAGAAGTAGGGAACGAGGACGCTGACCTCGGTGATCCGGTCGACCGGCAGTTCGTTGGCCGTCGCGGTCGCTCGGATTGCGTCGGGGGTGCGCGCGTCGTAGACGCAGAAGGTCGTTTTCTTGTCGTAGCTGACGTAGGTGTGGAACCACGTGACCCCCAGCTCGGTGTTTCGCTTCACGACATTCGCGCAGATCTCGGCGCCGCCGTTGGCGATCGGGATCTCGAGTCCGTTGGGGAAGGTGCGTTCGACGATGTACCTGGGCATTGATCCTCTTGACTTGGCTCGACGTGTGATGTCGTGAAGCCTGCATTGGCGTGGAGGACTCCGCATCGGGAGGACTCCCTACGCGGCCGGGCTGGTCAGTTTTCGGGTGGCAAAACAGCGGCCGATCGACTGCAGTAGTGTCGAAGCCGTGGAGGGGGCAATGCACTCACCACCCGTGGATAAGCGGCCGCCGAGACTGGTCGAGATCGTCGCGGCCTTCTCGCTCGCCACCGACCTTGGGCTGGGCCAGCCGATGGAGCACGGCCTGCGCTCGTGTCTGATCGCGACCCGTCTCGCGGAGAGGCTCGAGCTCGACGAAAACGAGCGTTCGTCTATCTACTGGGTGACGCTCTTGGCGATGGTCGGTTGCACCGCCGCTTCACACGAGATGTCGGAGATCTTCGGCGATGACATCGAGCTCCGGCGAGGGGTCTACGATGTCGGCCCCTCCCAGCTCGCGATGCCCCGCTACCTCCTTGCGCGGGCCGGCTCGGACGGTGGGCCGTTGCGGCGACTCCACGTCGGCACCGCACTGATGCGTAGCGGGATGAAAGCGGTGATGGAGGGATTCGTCTCGGATTGCCAAGTCACCGGCCGTTTCGCGGAGCGGTTGGGATTGGGCGGCGCGGTGAGCGGCCCGCTGCTTCAGAAGTTCGCGCGGTGGGACGGCAAGGGCATTCCGCAGGGGCTTGCCGGGGAGGACATCGCGCTCGCGGCGCGCGTGCTCGGCCTGTCCTGGAGGTTGGAGGCCGAGCATCGGCTGCGCGGTGTCGCCGCGGCGCTTGCGCTGATCAAACGTCACGCCGGAGCGACCCTCGACCCAGAGTTGGTTTCGACGCTCGCGCCGGCGTTGCCCGGCATTTTGGACGAGCTCGAGGAGGAGTGCTGGGTGGCGGTGGTGGAGGCGGAGCCCGGGCGGGCGCGGCTCACGGGGGCGGCCCTTGAGTCGGCCCTCGAGGCGCTGGGCGACTTCGCCGACCTCAAGTCGCCCTGGTTTACCGGCCACTCGCGAGCGGTTGCCGAGCTTGCCGAAGCCGCCTGCTGGCGCCTCGGGCTGAAGGAGCCGGAGGTGACTCGCGTACGCCACGCCGCACTCGTGCACTCACTGGGGCGCACGGGTATCCCGAATACGATCTGGGACAAGCAAGGCAGCCTGGGGGTATCCGAGCGCGAGCGGATGCAGCTGTACCCGTATCTGACGGATCGAATCCTGCGGCGCGGCAGTCTGTCTGGAATTGCCGATGTCGCCTCCGCCAGCCAGGAGCGCCTGGATGGCAGCGGATACACGCGAGGCGTGTCGGGCGCGGCGATTCCCCAGGCGGCACGGCTTTTGGCCGCTGCCGACGTCTACCAGGCGCTGTGTGAAGCGCGGCCACATCGTCCCGCCATGTCGGCAGAAGTCGCCGCCGAGCAGCTGCGCGCTGAAGTCCGCCAAGGCCGCATCGACGGCGAAGCGGCGGAGGCCGTCCTGGCCGCCAGCGGCCATCGGGCGAAGCGTGGCCGAGCCATCGCGCCCGCCGAGCTGACCGCGCGCGAGTTGGATGTCCTGCGGCTGATCGCACGCGGGCGAACTTCTGCACAGACGGCCAACGAGCTGGGGATCCACACGAAAACTGTGGGCACCCACATTGAGCACATCTACGCGAAGATCGGTGCCTCTAACCGCTCGGTCGCCACGCTGTTCGCGATGGAGCACGGGCTCGTCTAGCGTCACCCCGGCGCAACAAGCACGCGGAGCGGCCGAGACGCATGCCACCGAGTCGGCGGCGGCCGCCGTCGAGTTCAACCGCACCTGGTTCGGCCCAGTGAGGTCGGCGTGCGAGGCGCTCGACGCGGAGCCGGCGAGCGGCTGGCGGCCGACCTGACCGCATCGTTCGAGCGCTTCAACCGCGCCACCGACGGGACGCTGGTGGCGCAGGCCGAGTACCTCGAGGTCGTGGCCGTGGAGGCGGGTGAGCGCGTGCCGGTCTAGGAAGCCGGGGCGACGGCGACGAAGTGGTCGTGGATGGTCTGACCATGGCCGTATCGCGGCGTGCCGTCGTTGGCGGCGAGGAGGTCGTAGGAGCAGGTCGGCTCGGGGCTGTCGAAGAAGTCCACGTCCCATTGGAAGCCGGTGTAACTGACCCCGCGAGTGTCGGCCCAAGACATGAATTGTTCGTCAAACGCGCTCGTGCCCGGACACGGTTTCTGCTCGTTGCTGCCATCGCCGCCGAACTCGGTGGCCACAACCGGTACGTGCGAAGCGACCCGCGCGACCTGTGCGTCCCAGCAGGAGGTGGTATCGCAGGGCAGACCCTGATAGCCGTGGAATGTCGCGGCGAGCTGATGGAGTGGATCCCTTGGCGCGTAGCGCGACCACTGAGTGAGGTCATTCGTGTAGTACCGGCCAGGTACGAGGATCGGCTGTCTGGCACCGGTGGCGCGAATCGCGTCGACGAGCGACTGGGTTCCTGCCGACTCGTACATGCCGAGGGGATGGTTCGTGTTCGGGCACAACGAGCCACAACCGGGGGTTGCCTGAGCATCGCCGCAGTCGCCGCAACCATTGGGAACGCGGCATCCGTCGCGCAGGCATGTCCAGCTCAGCTTGTCGTTCATCCGGAACGGCTCATTGAAGATCTCGAAGGCGACAGAGTGGTCGGGCTTGAAAGTTTCGCCCACCGATCGCCAGAAGGGGATCGAGTACTGGCGGTCCGGCAGGGGCCACTGCGCCCACGCAATCGCCCGTCCAGCAGCGGTCCAGTGGAGGTCTAAGATCACGGCCAGGCCGTGGCGGTGGGCGCGGGCGACGACGGAACGAATAATGGCCCGGTAGTGGGCGCGCAAGACCGCTCCGGCCCTCCTCGCAGACGCGCCCGCTAGCGGAGTGATGTGATAGTTGGGTGCGCCGCTCTGTGCGACCGCGTTGACCCCGAGCCAGCACTGCTCATTGAGCGGAATTCGGATCGTGTTTACGTGCCAGGCACGCATAGCGTCCATTGCCGCATCGCCGACAGGGGTGACGAAGTAGCTCCTGTAGTCGGCGCTGTAGATCGGCGACACGCAGGTGTACTCGCTGCCCGGAACGTGCACGGCAAACAGCCGCAACGGGAGACCGCCGTTGCCGACGAAATGGTTGCCCGCGATCCGAAGCGTGGGGGCACTCGCATCCGCTCGCGCAGCCAGAGCACCCGTCAACAGCGCGAACAACAGCAGATAGCCCAGCATCGCCCGTAACCGGACCGGGCCTCGAGGTTGGGCAGCGATCATCGACTCCGGCCGAGACTAACCGGAGCCCGGCCCCGCCGTCAACCGGGGACGGCCGAGGGGGCGTAGGGATCGATCACCGTGAACTGCACGGTTTCAGCATCTTCGGTGGCCGCCACCGAAACCTTGTCGACGAGCAGGGTGTGCAGTGAGGAAGGTCCGGGCGAGTCGACGGCCTGTAGGCGGGCGCCCGTCCCAGGGGGGAACGGGCCGACGTACAGATCAATGCGCCGGGCGCCCGCCGACAAGCCGACGCTGATCGCGTCGGTGCTGGCGAACTCGGCGGCGTGTGAAGCGATGCCATCGGTGATCAGGTAGAGATCCGAATAGCGGTCTACCGACAGGTAGGCCTGGGCGGCGACGACTCCGGCGAGCCGGCCGAGGATCCCGGACAGCAGTGGGACGGGGGTGACGCTCAGGACCACCTGACCGCTGACGAAGGCCCGAGGCTGGGTCGGAGGCGCCTTGACCGCGCCCGCAAGCTGTGGGATCTGGTTGCGGCCATACCCGAACAGCATGCGGACCTCGGTGCCCTGGCCGGCGAGGTGAGGAACTCGGCTCGGGCCGCCAGACGCGTTGATGACCGGGATGCCGAGGCCGATCTGGCTCGCTTCTGAAGGCGTCGTGTCACGGATTCCGCCGCCACGGTCACGAACCGTCACCTCGACGGCCTCCGAGTCGGCCACGAAATCCACGATCAGCGGCCCGACGCCGTCGCCGTAGGCGTGCATGATGACGTTATTGCACGCCTCGCTAGCGGCCGTTTTGAGGTCGGCCAGAAGCTCCGGGCCGAACTCGAGCAGCTCAGCGGCTCCGGCCAGCATCGCGCGCACCATCGCGACGCTTTCGGGCCGGCTGTCCAGTTCAAGACTGGACGGTTGGTGCCGCGGTTTCCTCCACGCATTAAAGACTTGCCCGGGTCGACCGCCAGCAAACCGGCCGCGTTATACGGCGTCCGGACCCCGCGCGGACGGGTCCTCGAACACGAACCGCTCGAGCGTGCCGCTCAGCTCAAACATCCGCTGGACCTGGCGTGGCCCGGGGCGAAGCACCAGCTCCGGCTCGGAAGCGCTGGTGCGCTGGTGAGCGAGCAGGAGCGCACGCAGATCCTGTGCTGTCCATGAACGAGACTTCGCTCAGATCGATCACCAGGCGCCCGGGGAGCGAAGGGCCGAGATCCTCGAGGGTCCTATGGAGCGCCGGCGCTGAAGCTATGTCAAGCTCCCCCGCCAGCACGAGGACGGTGGCCTCGTCGGTGATGCTGGCGGTGATCTCCAAGCGGCCGGGGATAACGGCATCCGGGAGGGGTAGCTCAGCCATAGCGATCGCGGAGGCTAGCAACCCCGCCGGGCACTCGCGTGGGGCGCGAGAAATCCCGCTCCGACTGTCATCCTCTTCGGATGACGCGGTTGGAGCTGCCCGGATGCTGACATCGTGGGAATCCGAGCCGGGAACCCCGGCCCGTTCACGCTCACCGGCACGAACTCGTGGCTCGTGGATCGGGATCCGGCCTGGCTGGTCGATCCGGGCCCGGCGCTCGAAGATCACGTACAGGCGCTGGTCGCGGAGATCGAGCGACGCGGCGGCCTCGGCGGAATCGCGCTGACCCATGATCACCAAGATCACTCCGAGGCCGTGCCAGCGATCCGGCAGCACTTTCCGCAGGCCAAGCTCGCCGGCGCTCGGGGTGAAGTCGATGTGACACTGCTCGAGAACACCGCGGTTTGGCCCGCTGCGGCACTGCCGACTCCCGGCCACGCGCCGGATCATGTCGCCTTCGTCTGCGGCAAGGTGGGGCTGACCGGCGACGCCGTGCTCGGTGAGGGGAGTGTGTTCATCTTTCCTGACCCTGGTGCCCTGGCCGGCTATCTGCAGGGACTCGAGCGACTTCGCCGACACGAGCTCAAGCTGCTGGCGCCCGGGCATGGCCCGCTGATCCACGGGGTGCAGGAGAAACTCGACGATTACATCGCCCACCGCCTGGACCGGGAGCAGCGCCTGCTGAGCGCTTTGCGGGCCGGTAAGCGGTCCGTCGATGACCTTCTGAACGACGTGTGGGCTGATGCACCGGCCGTTCTGCGTCCGGCGGCGGCGGTGACGCTGGCCGCCCATCTGGACAAGCTCGCCGATGAGGGGCGCCTGCCGCGGGGGCGTCGAGCGGCCTAAGCCCTGGTGGTGAGGCGGCGTCGCGCGAGTTCGATCGCCGCGGTCAGCGGGGTCGCGAGGGCGGAGTCCGCTTCGTCGAAGATCTCCCGCAGGGTGTCGCCGATTCCGCGCACGCGGCGGCGCGCGCTGGCCGCATCGTAACCTTCCAGCTCCTGGGCGATGTTGATCAATCCGCCGGCGTTGACGACGAAGTCGGGCGCCCACAGGATGCCGTGCGCGGCTAGTAGATCGGCGACCCGATCGTCAGCCAGCTGATTGTTCGCGGCCCCGGCGACGATCTGGCAGCGCAGACGAGGTACGGACTCCTCGTTGAGCCCGCCTCCCAATGCGCACGGGGCGACCACGTCGACCGCAGCCTCGAGTGCACGCCCGGGTGTCATCCAGCGCGCGCCCAGCTGTTCGGCCAGCAGGCGCTTTCGGCTGTCGACATCGGCCAGTATCAGCTTCGCTCCGGCGCGGGCGCAGCGTCGCGCGACGCGTGAGCCGACATGACCGAGGCCGAGTATCGAGAGGGTCCGCCCGCGCAGAGACTCGGTGCCGAAGATCCGCTCGCAGCATGCACGGATCGCCACCTCGACGCCCAGGGCAGTGAACGGACTGGGGTCTCCCGAGCCACCGCGGCTACGGGCGAGTCCCGCCACGTGAGTGGTGCCCTCCGCGATCACGCTCATATCGCGACTCGAGGTGCCGACGTCCTCCGCGGTTATATAACGCCCGCCGAGGGCCTGAACGGTCTCGGCGAAGTCCCGGAGCGCGCCGTGGCGTCGCTCGGCCGAGATTCGGCTCCGCCGCGGAATCATGATCACGCCCTTGCCGCCGCCCAGCGGCAAGTCGGCCACGGCGGCCTTGTAGGTCATCGCGCGGGAGAGGCGCAGCGCGTCACGCAGCCCTGCTCGCGCGTCCTCGTACTCCCACATCCGGCACCCACCAAGTGACGGACCGCGACCCGTGGAGTGCACAGCCACGCAGCTGTACAGCCCCGCGCGGGCGCCGCGACGAAGCAGCACCTCCTCGTGGTCTAGCTGCTCGAGGTGGTGGTTGATTTCTCGAGGCCGGTAGCTGGGTGACCGGGCGCAAATGGGCTGGTCGTGCCGGTGGCGGCCGAACCAGACACCGTCGTGCCGGCGCTCGCGGACCCGCTCGAGGTGCTCGATGTCCCGGTGCTCGTACCCGAGCCCGCGCCGGTGCTCGTCTGGCTCCCGGTGGGGGAGCTAGTGCCGCCGGTGGCGGACGTGCTTGGGCCGTTCGACGATGTGGAGTCGCCGGCGCTCGTCCCGGCTGAGTCAGACCCGGAGGACGCGGCTGCGGAGCCGGCCGTGTCGGCCGGACCGACGCCGGTCTCAGCGTCGAAGCTGGAAATACCGTTGGGATTCGCGCTCGTAGTCGCCGCGCCGGCACCTCCCGGGGACGGGCCCGCCGGCACCCGAGCGCCGCCGCGCGCGGTAGCGACAGCCGCGGCATGCGTTCCGGTTTCGCCGGGCGAGGCCCCGGGGGAGGGGTCGGAACCTGTGCTAGCGGCTGGGGGCGACGCCAACTGGGTATGAGCGGCCACGACCACAGCACCGGTCGCTCGCGCGGGAATGATGGCGGCCGCCGCGTGGTGCGCGTGAGGTTTGGTCAGCGAGGTGACGAGCGTGTGCTGGAACTCGATGGCGCCACCGGCGGCTACCGTGGCTGCTGCCAGCAAGGTCGCGATGTGTCCGGCTCCACTCAGCAGGCCGCCCGCCGCGACGCTGCCTCCGCCGAGAGCTCCGGTTGCTGCCGCTCCCCCGCCGGCGGCTGCGCCCCCACCCGACCCGCCGCCCGCGCCGAGCAGATTGGCGATCAGTCCCGCCGGCCCGAAGGCAGGCGCCAGCGCGGCGAGCTGTCGGCTCACGCCCCGCACCTCACCGCGGAACTGACGGCATGACGTACAGTCGCGCAAGTGCCGCCGAGCCATCCCGTTGGGGCGCATCCCGCGGTCATGGGCGAGCGTGAGCTCCTCACGGATCTCCGTGCAGGCGGTGTCGCGAGCTTGCATCGACTGCGCGAGGCCGACCCTGGCGCGGACGAGCAAGGACTTGACGGCCGGTATGGAGACATCGAGCGCGTCGGCGAGCTCCGAGTACGGCATCCCGCTGAACTCACGCATCAGCAGCGCGGAGCGTTGCTGCTCAGGCAGCCGGCCTATGTCCTCGACCAACCGGCGCAGCGACTCACGCTGCTCGATCTTGGCGATCGGATCATGGATTGGCGCGCGGACGAAGTCGAACAGCTCTGGCGGCGGGGGCGCCGATTGCCTGAGCTCGTCGATGCAGCGGTTGTGCGCGACCCGATAGAGCCAGGCACGCAGAGCTAGACTGCGGTCGCTCGCGCGCAGTCCGGCATACGCTCGCACGAACACGTCCTGCAAAGCGTCCTCAGCGTCTTGGCGCGACCCGCGCAGCATCTGCCGGGTGTAGGCGAAGAGCCGCTGACGGTAGCGGTCGTGAATTACGCGGAAGGCCTCGTCGTGACCGGCTCGGAACAGCGTTATGAGCTGCTCGTCGGAGCGCAGCCGAAGCAACGACAGCCCTGGCAATACAGTCCGGTTGCGGACCAGTCCCGACGATGCTTGGAGAGCGGAGGCTTCCACCGTGTTCCTGACCTCACTCTAACGGTCGCGCAGGAGGAAAGCGACTCGTGAGGCTTGGCCTGCGTCTCCAATGTGGTCGTCCTAGCGTCGTGATACACAAATTTGTGCGCTGGCATCGCAACACGGTCGCGTAGTGGCGGAGCAGGTTCCTCGCGGAGCGGTTGAGGGGCTGGTCGACGAGCCGCGGCTGGGCAGCGACGCACCCAATCGTCAGGTCGAGGCGCTGGTTTTGCGAGGTTGGAGATGCGTTCGGCGTGCAACCGCAGCGTCGGAGCGCGGCGAAGCTCCCGACCCATCCGTTCAGGCTCAACGCTCACATCAACGCGTCGGTGAAGACCGTGAAACGAGACCTCCTGCCCGTCTGCCTGGACCAACACCGCAAACGAGATCCTCGAACAGAGCGCACCTATTGCGCGCGGATCAGCTCCTCACATCACACTGACCGGCGCCGGTCAGGCGTCGATCAGGGTGTCGTGCCATTTGGAGGCGCGACCGGAGCTCCGGACGACGGCGAAACCGGCGCGATTTGGACTTCGTTCGAACCAGCGTTGGGTGGAATTGAGGACGCACCAGGCTCAACGGCCGAGGGCGTGCTGGATTGGCTGGGGGCTGATGAGCCAGCACGTGTGCTGGCGCTCGGCGGGGCCACGCCCGAGTCAGTGCCCGTAGCCGTTGTACTTGTCGACGGTGCCGTCGAGCCAGCGCCAGTGCCGTTCGTAGCGACAAGTCTGGTGCTGGCGCCCGTCGGTGCCACTGCTAAAGCGGTGTGGCTGCTGCCAGCCGGATCGCTCGGGCGTGGAGGGACCAGGGTCTGCGTAGCCTGAGAGATCGGCGTGGCAGAAGGCGGTGTAGGGCGAACCGTGGGCGGCGGCGGTGAAACCGTGACGACCGTTGAGCGGAGGTCAATTGGCCGGCTCGCGGAGGAGGCGGAGGAGACCACCGCCGGGGCGGGTGCGCCCTTTTGTGCCTCCGAGATGTTCCCGGGTTGGTCACCGGTGAAAGACGGCGATATCCAGGGAGCCGCTTGCTTGACGACCGAAGTCGGCGCTGAGATCGCATGTTGAATCTCTAGCGCTCCGCCGGTGGTTAGCGAGGCGGCGGCTAGCACCGCCGCGATGTGCCCGGCGCTGATGAGGGTCGCCCCGCCGGTGGCAGCGATGCCGCCGCCGAAAGCACCGGTCGCCGCCGCGCCACCGCTCCCGGTGCCTCCGATGCCGAGGATGTTGGCGAGGATGCCGGCCGGACCGACCGCCGGGACCAGGGCAGCGAGCTGGCGGCTTGTCCCGCGCAGCTCCTTACAGAAGTCCTCACAGGAACCGCAGTCTCGGAGGTGGCGCCGCGCAATGGTGCTGGCTCGGGCGCCCTGGTCGTGCGCGAGGGCCAGCTCCTCCCGAATTTCGAAGCAGGGTGTGTCACGGGACTGGGCAGACAGCACAAGGTTGATCCGCGCCCGCACCAGCAACGACTTGATGGCAGGCACGGTCACCGTCAGCGCGCCCGCGAGATCCTCATAGCTCATTCCACCGAGTTCGCGCATGAGCAGAGCCGATCGCTGCTGCTCGGGCAGACGACGAACGTCTGCGATCAGAAGGCGCAGCGAGTCCCGCTGCTCCGCCTCGGCGATCGGATCGACCGAGGGGCGAACACGCTCGAGGAGCTCGGGGACGGGCATCGGCGGCCGCCGGAGCTGGTCAATGCAACGATTGTGAGCCACCCGGTAGAGCCAGGCTCGGAGTGCGAGGAGTTCGCGATCGTTGGACCGCAGACTGGAGTAGGCCCGCACAAAAACATCCTGGACGGCGTCCTCGGCATCCTGTCTGGACCACGGGAACATCTGCCGCGTATAGGCGAACAGCCGCTGGCGATAGCGGTCGTGAATGACGGCGAACGCCTCATCGTTCCCTTGACGGAATTGCGCGACGAGTTGCTCGTCAGAACGAAGCCGAAGCAAGGACGACCCGAGAGCCGTTCTGCCCCGCGCTAGGCCTACCGGTACGTGCAGAGCGGAAGCTTCCATTTATCCCCAGTCGAAATGTAGCGGCTTCCGAGGCAGAAAATGCGGTTCTCGGCAAGAAAGCTGGCTATGCCAGTGACACCATGACGTGCTTGACCTCGGTGTAGTCCTCGAGGGCGTACAGGCTGAGATCCTTGCCATAACCGGATTGCTTGAAACCGCCGTGCGGCATCTCGGAGGCTAGAGGGATGTGATCGTTGACCCAGACCGCGCCGAAGCGAAGCGCCTTGGCAACGCGCAGAGCGCGGCCGACGTCCCGAGTCCAGACCGATGCAGCCAGGCCGTAGGGCGTTCCGTTGGCCCACCGGATCGCCTCTGCCTCGTCAGAGAACTGCTGGACCGTGATGACCGGGCCGAAGATCTCCCGCTGGATCATCTCGTCGTCCTGCTGGAGGCCGGCGACTACCGCAGGCTCCAGGAAGAAGCCGGGCCGATCGGGCTCGATGCCCCCGGTAACGATCTCCACGTGATCGGGGCGTCGCTGCAGAAAGCCCTCCACGCGCTCGCGCTGACGGGCGCTGTTGAGTGGGCCCAGCGTCGTATCGCCCGAGCGCGTGTCGCCGAGGACCAGGCCCTGGGCCTGCTCTGCCAGTCCATTGACGACGTCGTCGTGGACCTTGGGCCCGGCTAGCACCCGTGTCGCCGCGGTGCAGTCCTGGCCGGCGTTGTAGTAGCCGGTGCCGGCGATCGTCTCCAGCGCCGTCGACAGGTCGACGTCGTCGAATACCACCACCGGCGCCTTGCCGCCGAGCTCGAGGTGGACTCGCTTCAGTGTGTCGGCTGCGTGCTTGGCGATCCACTTGCCCGTGTCGACGGAACCGGTCAGCGAGACCATGTCCACGTCGGGGTGAGTGACCAGTGCCCGGCCGGCCGGATCCCCGTGGCCGGTAATCACGTTGAGAACGCCCTTGGGGAAGATCTCGCCCGCCAGCTGGGCCAGCTTCAGCGCCGTCAGCGGAGTCGTTTCGGAGGGTTTGAGGACCACGGTGTTCCCCGCCGCCAGCGCGGGCCCGATCTTCCAGATCGCCATCATCAGCGGGTAGTTCCAGGGAGCGATCTGGCCGATCACGCCAATCGCCTCGCGGCGGATCATCGACGTGTAGCCCTCCATGTACTCTCCGGCCGTCGGGCCCTGCAGACAGCGTGCGGCGCCGGCAAAGAAGCGCAGATTGTCGACCATGAAGGGGATCTCGTCGTCTTTGAACGCCTGGATCGGCTTGCCGGCGTTATCTGATTCGAGCTCCGCGATCTCGTCGGCGTGCTCCTCGATCGCTTCGGCCAGCTTCAGCATGGCCAGCGCGCGCTCTCCGGGGGTGGTGGTCGACCACCCCTCGAAGGCGTTGTGCGCCGCTGCGACGGCGCGGTCGACGTCGGCGGCATCGGACAGCTGGGCGTGGGCGATGACCTCGCCCGTGGCGGGATTGAGGATCGGCTCGGTCTCGGCCTCTGCGGAGTCCACGAAGGCGCCGTCGATGTAGTTCTGCAGGTTGCTGGTGGTGCCAGCCATAGGTGTTGCACAACGTACCACCGGCGCCGAGTCCGCCAGGGAGCATCCTGGGCCCATCGCTTCTACGCTTTGGAGTCCGCTTCGTAAGTCAGAAAGGGCTTCATGAACGACGTCGTCATCGCCTCCGCGACTCGCACCGCGATCGGGTCATGCGGCACGGGCCTCGCCCGCGGGCGAGGGTAAGCTCGAAAGCGCGCAATGGTGGACCCTGCCTCTGGCATTGCAATTCCTGTCGCGTTCGGCGCCGGGCTGATCTCCTTCCTGTCGCCCTGCGTGCTCCCACTCGTACCCGGCTACATCTCGGCCGTGGCCGGCGTGTCGCCGTCGGAGATCCGCCCCCGGCGGGTGCTCGGCCCCAGTCTTGCCTTCGTCGCGAGCTTCTCGGTGATCTTCATCGCGCTCGGGCTGCTCGGACAGCAGGCCTTGCACGGGGCGCTGACCGGCCCGACGGCCCAGAAGGTCAGCGGTGGCCTGATCGTGGTCATGGGGGTCCTGTTCGTGCTTTCACCGTTCGTCCCTCGGCTGCGCGGGAGTGGCATGTGGACAAGCTGATGCAGCGGGCCGGCCGGGGCGGCCCGATCCTCACCGGTGCCGCGTTCGCGTTGGCCTGGACGCCGTGCACGGGCCCGACGCTCGGTGCGATCGTGACCGCCGCGGGGACCTCCAACTCGGCCGTCCACGGCGCGCTGCTGCTGGCTGTCTACTGCGCCGGGCTCGGCGTCCCGTTCATCATCACCGGCCTGGCCTTCGGGAGCGCAACCTCGGCTCTGGCGATCGTCAAGCGCCATTACCCGCTGGTCATCGGCGCGGGTGGAGTGGTGCTGATCGGGATGGGGGTACTGATCTGGACGGGTGAGTTCACGCAGCTCAACGTGACGGTCAACAACTGGCTGCAGACGCTCGGCCTCCCGGATCTGAACTCGTCGACCTGACGGAGCTGAACTCGTCGACCTGAGTCCCGAGGGTTTCGTGATCCCCATCGGCGGGGTAATCCGGAGCACACATCTCCTAGTTGCCAGGTCGGAGATCCCTGATACGCTCATCCGGCTCGACCCCTTAGGGTGCCCTAATCCTTTGTAAGTAGAACCGTTTCCCGTGTCCTTCGCCCAGACTGTCGCCCTCGGAGCCCTCGCCGGGTTCACCATCTACATCGGGCTACCCGTGGGCCGTCTGCAGCTGATGGGGCGCCGCTCGCGGGTGGCCCTGGCCATGTTCTCGGTCGGCGTGCTGGCGTTCATCTTCGTCGACGTCCTCTCGCATGCCAACACGATCGTCGGTGACGTCCTGGACGCGGTCAAACATCACCATGCGTCGGTCTGGCATCTGGTCTGGCTGGTCACGCTGCTGGCCGCCGGGTTTGCGGCCGGAAGTGCGGGCTTGGCAATGGTGGAGCGCCGGATGCGGCCGCTTAGCACCCAGCCACCGATCGCCGGGGGAGCGAGCGCGGCAACGCTGACCGGCGATGTCATGGACGCAGCGGCGGCTGAGGTTGAGGCGGCGCGTCGGCGGGCTTTGCGGACCGGGCTGACGATCGCGGCAGCGATCGGCGTGCACAACTTCGCCGAAGGCCTGGCCATCGGCGTATCCGCGCGGGCCGGAGCGATCAGCCTGGCCACCGTCCTGATCATCGGTTTTGCCCTGCACAACGCCACCGAGGGGTTCGGGATCATCGGTCCGCTGGGCGACGTGACGCCGTCCTGGCGCTGGATCGGACTCGCCGGACTGATCGGCGGCGGACCGACGTTCCTCGGATCGATGGTCGGCTACGCGGTAACCAGCACCCCGCTCGAGCTGACGTTCTACGCCGCCGCGGGCGGCGCGATCCTGTACGTGATCGGTGAGGTCTGGAATGGCATGCGGCGCTACGGACATCGTGAGCTCGGGCTGCTGATGCTCACCGGCGGGTTCCTCGTCGGGGTGATCACCGACCTGATCGTCACCTACGGCGGCGGCTGAGCTCCCCGAGCACAACGATCCAGAATCGCCAAAGGCTCGTCGTGATGCCGGCGACCATCGCCGACTCAGCGAATCAGCCGCTCTGACCGCGCCGCGTCGACCATCGCCTGCAGCGTCTCGCGCGCATCGTGGCTGCGGGCGCCAGCGCAGCTCTCGCCGAGCTTTGCTCGTGTCCATCAGCACGGGGGTCCGGAAGCTCTCGATCCACTGCGCCTCGGTGGGGACAAACGGCAACCGCGCTACGACCTCCGCGGTGGCGCCGAGCGCCAGCTCAGGCAGCGGCACGCTGTACCACCCGAGTGCGTCGGCCACATCGGACATCGTGATCGAGCCGGCTCCGGCGAGGTTGTAGACGCCGGCGCTGCCCCGGCCGAGCACAGCGGCACGCATGGCGGCGGCGACGTCATCGTGGTGCACGAGCTGGAAGCGCATCCCGGGGTCCGGAAGCACCGGCTTCAGCACCGGCATGAACTCGAGCGCGCGCATCACCGCGCTGGGCATCTTCTCCGAGAGCTGGATGTAGGGAATGTTCTGCAGCAGTAGCAGCGCGTCCGGTCCGGCCACGATGCACGGGCGGAACACGTAGGCATCGGTCTTGGACGAGCCCAAGATCTCCTGCAGCACGCCTTCGAGCGCCGCCTTCTGGGCGGAGTAGTAGTGGCGGTCGGTTCCGCGAGGCTCGAGGTCCTCGGTGAGCTCCGGCGGGTTGTCGGCGTGAAATCCGTAGGCCGCCACCGAGGACGCGTAGACGAGCCGCTTGGCCTTGGCGCCGACCGCGGCCTCGAACACGTTCCGGGAGCCCTGCAGGTTGACCCGCTGCGTCTCTTCGAGCTTGCCCATGATCAGGAAGGCGAGATGGACGACGACGTCGGCTCCGGCCACCAGGCGATCGACCGCTTCCCGGTCGAGCACGTCACCCTGGCGGTACTCGGTCTTGCGCAGCCCCTGAGCCGCGGGATCGAACGGGCGACGAGCCATGGCCAGGACCTTCCCGACCTCGCGGCTGCTCTCAAGGGCACGCAGAAACGAGCGGCCGATGTCGCCGGTCGGCCCGGTAACCGCGACGGTGAGCTTCCGGGGCGCGCGGCGGCGCCGCTTGGCGGCCGGCGCGTCACCCGGTTTCCCGGCTCGGGCCGATGATCGCGCGGCTGGCATCTAGTGCTCCGTTTCGGAAATGGGTTGACACTCGGGCAGCAACTAGTGCTCCGTCTTCTGGTCGTGTTCATAGCCGGGCTCGCCCGGAAGCAGGATCCGGGCGGTCTCGCCCGAGAGGACCACGCGAGGCTGCACCGGCCGCACGTCCCGGCCGCGCGCATGGGCGAGCAGCTCGTCCGCGGAGGCGAATCCGGCGAGCTGCTCGAGGTGCTTGATGGTGGGAAAGACCATGAACAGGGTGCCGCTGCGGTGGGCCTCGAGAGCGTGGCTGGGCTGATACCAGGCGGCGTCGACGATCTCGCTCCCATCCACCGTGGGCGTCGCCTCGGCGGGAACCGTGGCCAGGTAGAACCAGGTGTCGAAGCGGATCTTCACCTCCGCCGGGGTGATCCAGCGTGAGAACGGGACCAGTGCCTCGGGCGCGGGGAGCTGGATGCCCGCCTCTTCGTGGACCTCGCGGACCGCGGCGCTGCGCAGCGCGAGCTGTCCCTCGCCCTCGTTACGGTCCACGGCTCCGCCGGGGAACACCCACGCTCCGCCCATGAACCTGGCCTCAGGATTTCGCTGGACGAGCAGCAGCTCCAAGGCATCAGCGCCCCCCCGGAGCAGGATTACGGTCGCGGCGAGGCGGGGAATCGTCTCCTCGCCGGCATTGAGCTCCTCCCCGGGCGCGGGGCGGTCGATGTCCATGCGCCGACCCTACAGCGAGTGACGTCGCTAGGCTTTCGCCGAGTGAAGTGGATGTGCGAATCCTGCGGGTTCATCTATGACCCCGACGATGGCGATCCCGACGGCGGGATCCCTCCCGGCACGCGCTTTGAGGACATTCCGGAGACCTGGTTCTGTCCCGTCTGCGGTGCCCGCAAGCGCGACTTCACGCCCTACGAGGACTAGGTCACACCCGCTGATAGACGGCTGCCGCGGGCGATCCGGCCGTCACCTCGGTGATGGCTGCGGCGGCGATCGACACGAGCCGGCGCAGCTCCGACTCGGAGATGGCCAGCGCCGGCATCAGCACCACAACGTCGCCCAGCGGGCGGATGATCGCGCCCCGCCGTCTGGCCGCAAGCGTTGACCTGGTGGCCCAGGCGCTCCTGGGGGCCGGAGGACCTCAGCTCGATCCCCACCATGAACCCGCGCTGGCGAACCTCGGCCACGCCATCGAGGGGAGCGACCTGCTGATCGAGCAGCCGCGCTCAGTAGTTCGATCTTCGGCGCCAGCTGCTCCAGCGTCCGCTCCCGCACGAATGTCTGCAGGGTTGCCACCCCGGCGGCGCAGGCCAGCGGGTTACCGGTGTAGGTGTGCCCGTGGAAGAAGGTCCGGAAGTCCTCGAAGGAACCGAGGAACCCGTCGTAGATGCGCTCGGTGGCCAACGTGGCCGCCAGCGGCAGATAGCCACCGGTCAACCCCTTGCCCACGCACAGCAGGTCGGGCGCCACATCCTCGTGCTGGCAGGCGAACATCGCGCCGGTGCGCCCGAACCCGGTCGCCACCTCGTCGCAGATCAGCAGGACGCCGTGGGCGTCGCACAGCTCCCGCACCCGGCGCAGGTACCCGTCGGGCTGCATCAGCATCCCCGCCGCGCCCTGCACGAGCGGCTCGACGATCACCGCGGCGACCTTTTCTCCGTGGCGGCTCAGCAGCTGCTGCAGGTGCTCCCCGTCGCCCGCCCGGGCCTGCCAGGCATCGAACAGCAGTGGCCGGTAGAGCGAATGGAACAGGTCGATGCCGCCGACCGAAACCGCCCCCAGAGTGTCCCCGTGATAGCCGTTCTCCAGACAGATGAACCCGGTTCGCTGCGGCTGTCCGCGCTGGGCCCACCACTGGAACGCCATCTTCAGCGCGATCTCGACGGCGGTCGACCCGCTGTCGGAATAGAACACGCGCGTCAGCCCGGGTGGCGCGATGGCCAGCAGCTGCTCCGCCAGCTCGATCCCGGGCTGGTGCGAGAGGCCGAGCATCGTCGAGTGGGCCACCCGGTCAAGCTGGGCCTTGACCGCCGCGTCGATGGCCGGATGCCGGTGGCCGTGGACGTTGCACCACAGCGAGGAAACACCGTCGATGTAGGCGTTGCCGTCGGTGTCGTAGAGGGTCGTGCCCTCGCGCGCGGTCGATCACGATCGGCGGGTCCTCATCGGCCCACCCGCGCTGCTGGGTGAACGGGTGCCACAGGTGGCGGCGGTCGGCCGCCGCGAGCTCCTCGGTGGTGCGCATGGGCGCCAAGCTATCCCGACGCGCGGTCGGAACCGTGACCGCAGCGCGGCGTCTCTGACAGCCTCTGCGCGTGCCCCGACGGCCCCCGCCTCGTTCCCGCTCCCGGCGCCCCCGGCCTCGTCCCGCTCCCGGCGCCCCGCTCTGCTCGCCGGCTGGCTCCTCGTTCTCATCGCGGTGGCGATGATCGCGGTGCTCGTGCTCACGTCGTCCTCGCCGCGAGCCCCGCGCGGAGTGGTCGAGTCGATCTTCCAGGACGACGATCACCTGCTCTACGCCCCGACGCCGACGGTCAACCACACCCTGGACACGCTGCGGGGGCTCGGGGTTGACCGTCTTCGCCTGACGGTGCTGTGGGCGGCGATCGCGCCGCGTCCCGCTCGCCCGGGTCCGCCCGCGCGCACTTCGACGCCGTCGAACCCGGCGGCGTATCCCGCCGCCGCATGGGCGCCGTATGACCGGATCGTCAGGCTGGCCCGCGCGCGGGGGATCGGCGTCGCGTTCAACGTCACCGCCCCTGGGCCGCTGTGGGCGATGGCCGGCCCGGCGCCGAACCTCAAGGCCGCCAACCACTACCGGCCCGCGCCGAAGGAGTTCGGAGCGTTCGTGGCTGCGGTCGGCAAGCGCTACAGCGGCGCCTACGTCGTGCCGGCATCGCCCGGCGCGGGACCGGCGCGGGCCGCGCTGCCGCGGGTGAGCTACTGGACGATCTGGAACGAGGCCAATCAGCCCGGCTGGCTGTATCCGCAGTGGCGCGCGGTGGCGGGGCTGCGGGTGATGAACTCTCCGCGGCTCTACCGCCTCTACGTCGACGCCGCCTTCGCGGCGCTGCGTCGCACCGGCCATTCCGCCGGCGACGGACACGATCCTGATCGGCGAGCTGGCGCCTGAGGGCAGCGAGGCGACGCAGGACGGCGATCGCGATCCCGCCGATCCCGTTCATCCGCGCGCTGTACTGCGTGGACAGCTCGTTTGCGACCGTTGCGCGGCTCAGCGGCGGCGTTGCTGCACTGCCCCGTCGGCGGCAGCGCCGGCGCCTTCGTGCGCGCCCATCCCGGGCTGTTCGAGGCGACGGGGTTCGCCCACCATCCCGTACTCGTTCTTCCTGGCGCCGAACGTCAAGATGAGCGACCCCAACTTTGCTCCTCTGGCCGACCTGTCACGGCTCGAGGCCGTGCTTGACCGGGCGTTCACGACCTACGGCGTGTCACGGAAGCTGCCGCTGTACCTCACCGAGTACGGGTATGAGACCAACCCGCCGGATCCGTTCCGCGGCGTCGCGCCGAAGCGGCAGTCGCTCTACCTCAACGAGGCTCAGTACCTGGCTGCGCAGGACCCCAGGGTCCGGTCGCTGGCGCAGTTCCTGCTCTACGACTCGGCCCCCAACCCCGCCTTCGCACCGCGGCACCCCTGGCTACTGGAACACCTTTCAAACCGGCCTCCTGTTCCAGAACGGAGCTCACAAGCCCGCCTTCAACGCCTATCGCCTACCGATCTTCGTTCCCCAGCCGGCGGTCGCCGCCGGGTCCTCGCTGCTCGTCTGGGGCATGCTCCGCCCGGCTCGCAACGGCACTCGCCAGCGCGCGCTGATCCAGTGGCGGCCCGTGCGCGGGCGCTACCGAACGCTGACCGCCGTGACCACAGCGGACCCGAGCGGTTTCCTCACGGCGCAGGTCTTGCTACCCGGCTCCGGCGCGGTGAGGATTGCCTGGACGGCGCCCGGCGGCCAGGTCTTTCACAGCCGGGCGGTCGGCGTACGCAGTCGTTAGGCGCAAGCGCGGCGGCCGGACCGCTAGTGTCCCGATGCAGAAATTCGCGTGCATTCGAGGCGCCCCTGGCGGCGCCGTTCTTTGTCCTCGAACGCTCGTGCACCTCCGGTGCACGTCGCATCCTGCGTCCTCGACCGGCATCCACCAGTGGCACCTCTCGGTGCTCACGAACTTCTGAATCGAAACACTAGGCCGACCGCAGCCAGTCGACGAACTCGGCCCACACTCCGCCCGCGCGGTAGCCGCTTTCCTGCCACAGATGGCGCCACCACGGCAGCACCTCCGGTTCCCACCCCCGCAGCCGCGCCACCGCCGTGAGCGCGGCGATCAGGCCGATGGCGGCGCCAAGCCCGGCCAGCAGAAGGATCGGCGCCGGCACGCCGGCCTGGGTCGGGGCGGTGACGTTGCCCGGCGGCAGCCGCAGGTTCGTGCCCGCCGGCGGCCCGCTGCTCCCGGCTGAACCAGCGGCTGCCTTGGTCAGGCAGGACCCACCGGCCCGGGCGGAGAGCGCGTTCTGGATCGCCGCCGTGAAGTCGGCGAAGTACTGGGCGCCGTAGAGGTTGACGCCCTTGAGCGCGTTCGAGAGCTGCGAGGTGGAGAACTTGCAGGGCGGGATCGTTCCGCGCTGCTGGTAGATGCGGAGGACCTGGCTGTAGTCGCTGGCCCGCGCCGCGGTGACCGGCGTGAGCACGACGAGGGCCAGGACGAGAAGCGCGATGCGCGGCCGGAGCATGGCGTCAAATTAGCGGACGTTCAGTTCGAGCCAGGCGCTCAGCGGGAGCTCCTGCCCCGCGGCACTGAGCAGCTCCGGCTCGCCGCGAGCGACAACTGGGAGGGTCGAAACCTCCACGTCGCCCAAGCGCTCGATCGTCTGCCGGTTCGAGCGCTCGATCTCGCTCGGCATCTCAGGCCACGGCGTGAGGACCACCGCCGGCGACCGTCAGCCCGGCGGCCCGGGCGGAGGCCAGAGTCATCAGCGTGTGGTTGATCGTCCCCAGGCCGGGGCGTGCGGCGATCACGAGCGGTAAGGCCAGGTCGACGGCCAGCTGACGGACGTCATAGCCGTCGCTGAGCGGGACCAGTAGCCCGCCGACGCCCTCGACGATCAGGATCTCCTCGGCAGCGGCCGAGCCCAGGATCCGCGCCCGGAGCTCGTCGGGCGCAATCGGCCTGCCGGCCAGCTCGGCGGCCAGATGCGGCGACACCGCCGGCCCGTAGGTGAACAGCGCCACCTGCTCCGGGGCACAGCCGGCCGCCCGGGCGAGCAGCTCGTGATCGGGTGGCCAATCCTCGTCACGAGCGTCATCCAGCCCGGTGATCACCGGCTTGAGCACACGGACCGGCCTCCCTTGGGAGGCCAGCGCCGCGATGATCGCGCCGGCTCAGGACCGTCTTGCCGACGCCGGTGTCGGTGCCGGTTACGAACAGCCCGCGCACAGGCCCGCGCGCTCAAGCCGCCCGCGCCGGCTGCACACCGTCGAGCGCACGGCGCGGCCAGAGGCCATGCGCTCGGCCGCCGGCGAGTTGCCGACGGACGTCAGGCCGGCTGAGCGCGCTGCCTCACCGAGCACCCGCGCTGCGCTGCGCAGCTCGGCCTCCCGGTGGGACGCCATCACGGCCAGCCGCAGCCGCGAGGTGTCGACGGGGACGGTCGGGGGTCTGATCGCCTGCGCGAAGACGCCGTTGGCCAGCGCCTGCTCGCAGATCTCCACCGCCAGCGGGGCCTCGCCGACGACCAGCGGGATGATCTGCGTGCGGGAGTCCCCGACGTCAAAGCCCTGATCGATCAGCTCGGCGCGCAGCGTCGCGGCGTTGGCCGAGAGCCGCTGAACCATCTGCGGACGCTGCTCGAGCAGTTCGAGCGCGGCCAGCGCGGCGGCGGCGGCCGGCGGTGGGGGAGCGGTGGAGAAGATGAACGTGCGGGCGGCGTTGACCAGGTAGCGCGCCATCGCCCGGTCGCACGCGGCGAACGCCCCATAGGAGCCGAGCGCCTTGCCGAGGGTGCCGACGATTACGTCCACCTCATCCTCGACTCCGGCCTCCGCGACTGCGCCGCGCCCTCCGGGCCCGAGAGCGCCGGTGCCATGCGCCTCGTCAACCGCGACACGAGCGCCGTACCGACCCGCGAGCTCGACGATCTCCGCGAGCGGAGCGACGTCGCCGTCCATCGAGAAGACACCGTCGGTCACGATCAGCGCGCCGCGGCCCTTCGCCCGTTCGAGCCCCCATTCGAGATGCTCGGTGTCACAGTGGTCGTAGACGAAGACCTCGGCCCGGGACAGCCGGCAGCCGTCGATGATCGAGGCGTGGTTGAGGGCGTCGGAGAAGACCACGTCTCCGGGACGGGCCAACGCCGCGATCACCCCGAGATTGGCGAGATAGCCCGAGCCGAACAGCACCGCGGCCTCTCGGTCCTTGAACGCGGCCAGGCGCTCCTCAAGTCGGTGATGAGGCGTCATCGTCCCGGATACCAGCCGCGACGCTCCCGCGCCGGCTCCCCAGCGCATCGCCGCCTCGGCTGCGGCCTCGCGCACCGCCGGATGATCGGCCAGGCCCAGGTAGTTGTTGGAGCACAACAGCAGCGCCGGACTGCCGTCGACGAGCACGCGCGGGCCCTGCGGTCCGCTGATGAGGCGGGTGCAGCGATGCAGGCCGAGCTCCTCAAGCTCCTGCAGCCGCGCCTCGATCTCGATCATGCGGCGATGTCGCGGCCCGCGTTCGGTGCCCCGTCTGGCCGGGGCGGAACTTGCCGCTTGGCCTTGAAGCGCAGCTGCGAGGACGGGTCCCAGAGGCGGATATCCAGCTCCCGCAGCGCTGCCGAGGGATCGGCCAGGGCGGAGCCGATCACGTCGGGCGTCTGCTCGGGAGTCTCGCCCTCCAGCCACCCGGTGCGATTGTCAGGCCGCGGGTTGGCGCCGTTGTCAGGCTGACGGGCGACGTTCAGGCCCGAGTTCCTCGAACATCGAGCGATCCTCCTCGGGCGTGTTGCCGAGCGTGGTGAGGAAGTTGCCCATCATCACGCCGTTCAGACCCGCCTTGATCGCGGTGCTCTGGAGCTCGCCGAGATTCTCGACCCGGCCGCCGCAGAGGCGGAAAAGCGCCTCGGGAAGGATCAGCCGGAAGATGGCGATCCATTTGACCACCTCCCACGGGTCCATCAGCTCACGGTCGCCGAACTTGGTCCCCGGCCGCGGGTTCAGGAGGTTGATCGGCACGCTGGTCGGATTGATCTTGGCCAGCTGAAACGCCATCTCGACTCGCTGCTCGCGGGTCTCGCCGAGATTCAGGATCCCGCCGACGCAGGTCTCGAGGCCCGCCTCCCGCACCGCATCGATGGTGCGCAGCCGACCCTCGTAACGGACCGTGCTCGAGACCTCGGGGTAGTAGGACTCGGCGGTCTCCACGTTGTGGTGAACACGCTGGATGCCCGCCTCCTTGAGCGCCTTGGCGCGTTCGACCGACATGTGCCCGATCGAGGCGCAGCGCTTGAGGTTCGTGTGCTCGGCGACCAGCCGGGCGCCGGCGACGACCTTCTCGAAGTCGCGCTTGGACAGGCCCTGGCCCTGGGTGACCATGCAGAACCGGTGCGCGCCCGCGGCTTCGGCGGCCCGCGCGTGCTCGAGGATCTGCTCGGGCTCCATCATCGCGTGCATCGGCGTGTCGGCCTCCGCGTACTTCGACTGCGCGCAGAAGCCGCAGTCCTCCGCGCAGCCGCCCGACTTGGCGTTGACCAAGCGAGCACATATCGGTCGCGTCGCCGAAGCGTTCCACGCGAGCCGCCCAAGCGCGCTCCACCAGCGCCTCGATCTCGGCGTGGTCCTCGAGCTCGCCCAGGCGACGGGCCTCATCGGCGGTGATCAGCGGCGCCATCGCCGCGCAAGTTAAGTGGTCGGCCGGACGGTCCGGCGCGCGGGCGCGCGCTCAGCGGCCCTTCCACTGCGGTCGGCGCTTCTCGGCGAACGCGCGAACGCCCTCACGGAAGTCCTCGGAGGAGAAGCATTCCAGTCGCAGTGCGATCAGCTCGCCCTCGACGTGAGGATCCAGCGTAGCCCGGCCGTCGAGCACCGCCTGGATCACGCGCTTGTTGCCCAGCTGCGCCAGCGGCGCGTTTGCCGCCAGCTCCTCGGCCATCTGCACCGCCTCGGCAGCGAGCTGATCCGGTTCGCAGACCGAGTTGACCAGCCCCCACGTGCGCGCCGTGTCGGCGTCGATCTGCCGTCCGAGCAGGAACAGCTCACGGGTGCGCGCCGCGCCGATCGTGTCGATGAACTTGCGGATGCCGGTGTGGGAGTAGACGAGCCCCAGCTTGGCCGGCGGCATCCCGAGCCGGATCGGCGTCGCCGCGATGCGCAGATCGCAGGACAGCGCCAGCTCCAGGCCCCCGCCGATGGTGTGTCCATTGAGGGCGGCCAGCGTCGGGAACGGATACGCCTCGATCGCATCGATCGCGGCCGCGAACGGATGCGCGACGAGCTTCTCGGCCTCGTCGGCGAACACGGAGTCCGGGAGGTCGCCGATGTCGTAGCCGGCCGAGAAGATGTTGCCCTCACCGGTGACGATCACGCAGCGCGCATCCAGCTGCGGCATCGTCTCGGCAACCGCGTCCAGGATCGCGTGGTCCAGCGCCCCGCGCTTGCCGGGATTGGAGATGGTCAGGCGAGCCACGCCGGGCGAGGGCTCGTCGACCAGCAGACGGCCGCCCTCCTGCCCGGCGGTCTCGCCGGGATTACTCGAGGACAACGAGCGTGTCGCCCTCTGATACCGACTGACCCTCCTGGCAGCGGATCTCCTTCACCTTGCCCGGATCCTCGGCTTCGACCGGCATCTCCATCTTCATCGATTCGAGGATCACCACCGTGTCGCCCTCCTCGACGGTGTCGCCGACCTCGACCTCGATCTTCCAGACGGTGCCCGTGATGTGGGCCTCGACGTCAGACAACTGGGCCTCCTGAGCTAGACGAATCCGGCGCCAGCATAGTCCTCGCTGACGACGAGAGCTCGACCCAGGCGCCCTCACCAGGCGTCGCCACGGCGACCTTGCGCAGAAGCCCCTTGGTGTTGCCGGGCGCCGGGAGGACCGCCCATGGCTAGCCCCGCTGGGCCCGCCAGCGGCGGCGGCGGAGCTCATTGGCGACCAGCGCTCCGAGCGGCTTGGTGCTGGCGATCTCGTATTGGCGAGGTGCGTCCGGGCGCTTCTGCGCCCATCCGTACCAGGCGTCCTCGCGGATGAAGCGCGTGAACGAGGGATGCTGCTTGACGATCAGCTCGAATACGGCGAGCAGGTGCGGCTCGGTTCGCTCGCTGTCCGAGAGGGGACCCAAGGGATGGCCATCGCCGGCCGGGGCGATCCAGGGGTTGCGCTCGTAGGTCCACTCGAGGTCGTCCATCAGCAGCCAGCCTTCAGGGCGGAGCAGCTTCTCGATCAGGACCACGGCCAGCCCGTCGACGTTCCAGTTCTTCGAGCCGTCCAGGTAGCAGAAGTCAAACCTGGGCTCGCAGTTGCCGTCGCCGTCGCTGGCCTGCTCGATCTGCTGCTTGAGGAACCAGTTGTAGGAGCTGTGCTCTCGAATGATCGTGACCCGGTGGGCCAGCCCGGCGCCGGCCAGCACTGTCTCGGGCGTGGGGTCGTATGCTGCCCCGCCGTGGTCGACCGTGGTCAGGTGGCCGTGGCGGTTGGCTTCGAGTGCGGCGGCGATGTAGGCGGCCGATACCCCGTGCGCCGTGCCCAGTTCGAGCGCCTGCCCGGGACGGCTGCCGCGAACGTGGTCGTAGACGCGCCTGCCCAGCGCTGGGGACATGAACGGAATGCCCTCCACGGCTGCGGCGACCGCCTCGAACTCCATCGCCGGATCTTGCCACGACTTCAACCACTTTCCGGGATACGTCCGGGGACTTCGGTTGACTACGTGTCCTCCAATCGGGTTGCATGGCGCTGGTGAGGAGAGACCGGTGGACGAGAAGAGCGTCTTCATAAGCTCGTGCTCGCGACGTCAACTCGCTCGGCGCCGCGCGGCCCGGGCCATATGGCGCTACGACGTCCCGCCGGTGCTGCTCGTGCTCGGGCTCGGGCTGGCGGCGTTCGTGGCCGGCCGCGGCGGCATCTGAGCACCTCGTTCGGGCCAGGCCGAGGGCGAGGACGGCGAGGGGCACGGTCGAGGGTCAGGCGGGGGTGGGTCGCCCGGTGCGCATGCGCCGGAGCGGAGGGATAGGCTGCATTTCGTGGGCAAGTCCGACGTTGAGCTCAAGCCCCAGGTCTACAAGGACCCGCGGCCCAAGGAGAGCTTCGACGGCTTCCATGAGCGCGTCCGCTCACGGGAGCCGGAACCGGTGTATGAGGTGGTCAAGGTGGTCACCATGTTCCATGCCCTGATTTCCTACCGCGCGCGCGTTCACGGGACCGAGAACGTTCCCAACGGCCCGGTGATCCTTGCCCCCAACCACGCCTCGTTCATGGACCACTTCTTCACCGGAGTGTTTCTGCGCCGGCGAGTGCAGTTCATGGGCAAGTCGCAGATGTTCAAGGGCGTGGGGGCATGGATCTTCAGCCACGGCGGTGTGTTCCCCGTGCGGCGCGGACACAACGACGAGGAGGCCTTCGCCAGCGCGTTCCAGATCCTGGGCCGAAACGGTGCGGTGGTGATGTACTGCGAGGGCGGCCGCTCGCGCACGGGTAAGCTCGCCGACTCCGCCCGCCCGGGGATCGGCCGGCTGGCCCTTGAGTCCGGGGCGCCGGTGGTGCCCGTCGCGATCCTCGGTTCGCACCAGGTGCGCAACTGGAAGCGGCTTGGTTTTCCCCGGGTAAGCGTCGTGTTTGGTCAGCCGTTCCGATTCCCCCAGCGCTTGGAGACCACGCGCGAGGAGCAGCAGGCGGCTGCCGATGGCATCTTCGCCGCGATCAGAACGCTGCACAGCGAACTCGAGCGCGCCGGCCACCGCGGCGCTGCGAGCGTCCCGTCACGCGCACGAAGTCAGTTCCAGTCGGCCGGCAGCGGCTGAACGGATGGCGCTGCTGCGAGCGGGCCTGCTGAGCGGGCGCAACATCGCCCTGGCCGGAGACGTGTCTGCCGAAATGCGCTCCGCGCTGACTTCGCTCGGGGCTTCGCTGAGCGAACTGCCGCCGGGTGAGCTGGACGACGATCAGGCTCAGCAGTGGGTTCGCTCGGTAGCGCCGGTTCATGCCCTCGTGGCCGCGACCGGAGAGGTCGAGCTCGCGGCTGGTGGGCGCCTCGAGTCGGCCCTCGATCGCACTTGGACGGTGGTCCGTGCCGTGACCGCGGGGGCGCTGATTCCGCAGGCGGACGGGGGAAAGATTGTCCTGCTCGGCCCGACGCGCGGTGCCGGGGAGCACGAGGGCGCGCTTGGCGCCGGGATCGAGAACCTCGTGCGGACGCTGTCGGTCGAGTGGGCCCGGTACGGCGTGACCGTCACCGCGGTCAGCACCGGGGTGGGCGCCAGCGCGGCCCACGCGGCTACCGTGGTCGGGTACCTGCTTTCTCCCGCCGGCGATTACTTCAGCGGGTGCCGGCTCGCCCTTGGCATCGCCGGCGGTTAGTCGTCCCGGCCACCAGTACGCACTGAAGCTCCTACGCAGCTCTTAGCGGCTCCTCACGCCGCTGATACGGACGCGGTCCATGCTGATCGTCATGACTCAGCTACCCACACCGCCCGACCATCCCCTGTCGCGCTCACCCCGGGCCCCGCACGATGGACAGGCGCGCTCACAGCGTGGCCAGGCCGTCCGCCAGGCGCGCGACCGGCGCACCCGCAGCCTCCGCCGCGTCGTCATCAGCGGCGCCTTGGCGCTGTTCGTGGCCGCATGGCTGCTGATCGCGATCGTGCTTGTCTCCGGCCACGATCCGGCGCTCGCAGCCCGCGCCAGTACGACCGCGACGCCGGCCACCTCGACGATTTCCTCGAGCGCCACCTCGACGGCGGCGAGCGCGACCCCGGCGCCGAGCACCGGTACTCCAGCTGCGGGCGCGAGCGTCGGCTCGGTGAGCACCCGCCAATCATGAGCGCCGTCTCTCCCAGTCGGCCGCGACACCACGTCGAGCTTCAGGAAACACTCAGCTGCTTTGGGTCAGAGTGCACGGTGATTGTTGGTGGCGGCCCGGCTGACGATGCCCAGGCTGCGCTCGCTGCCGCCGTGACGAGACTCCGCGCGTGGCATCGGCGCTTCTCGCGCTTTCTGCCCCACAGCGAGATCAGTCGGCTGAATGCAGATCCGCGCCCGACGGTCCCGGTGAGCCCGCTGATGCGTCGCATAATCGAGGCGGCTCTGGACGCCGCCCGTCTCACCGGGGGCTTGGTTGATCCGACCCTGCTGCCGGAGCTCGAGCGAGCCGGCTACGCCGGGCACCTGTCTGAGCCGGGAGTGAGCCTCGAGGAAGCGCTGCGGCGCGCCCCAATCAGAACGCCGGCGACCGCGCGGCAGAGCGGACGATGGCGTCAGATCCGCGTATCGCGCGAGGGCGGCCTCGTGACCAGGCCACCCGGGCTTCGCCTTGACCACGGGGGAATCGCCAAGGGCGTGTTCGCCGACGAGCTCGGGGCGCTGCTGTCCGGCCGGGAGCGATTCGCCGTCGATTGCGCCGGCGACATCCTCATCGGAGGACGTGGCAACGTGCTGCGGCCGATCGAGGTGGTAAGCCCGTGGGATGACTCGGTCGTCCATACCTTCGCGCTGAGAGCCGGCGCCGTGGCGACCAGCGGCATCGGTCGGCGCAGCTGGCTCGCGCCGGATGGCTCACCTGCCCATCACCTGCTCGACCCGCTCAGTGGTCACCCCGCGTTCACCGGTGTCGTACAGGCCACCGCGCTCGCTCCGCGCGCAGCCGAGGCCGAGGCGCGCAGCAAGGCTGCCGTGCTCAGCGGCCCCGCCGGCGCGCGGGGCTGGCTGCCCCACGGCGGCATGTTCGTGCTCGAAGATGGAAGCGCGCAGTTGGTGGAGGCGGACGGGACCCCGCGGCCCCTGCCGCGTGAGACGGCTCAGCCCGCGGTCACGGCGACGCGAGGGGCGAGCCAGCGGCAAACGTCGTCGAGCACGGTGTCCTGCTCGGGCTCGTTGAGAATCTCGTGGTAGAGCCCTTCGTAGGCCTTGAGCGTTTTGTCCTGCGCCCCGATGCGGCGGTCGAGCATCAGGCTCCCGGCGGGGGGACAGAGGCCATCTGCGGTGCCGTACGCGATCAGCGTCGGGATCGTGATCGACTCCACCGCGGAGGGAAAGGATTCAACTGCGGCCGCGATCTCGGCGATGGTGCGAGCAGGAAGCTTTCCGTGGTGCACCAATGGATCTGCGACGTAGGCGCTGACGACGGCGGGATCCCGGCTCACCTGGGTCGGGTCCACGGCGAGCACCGGAACCGCCGGCGCCCTCGCGGACAGGGCGCGAACGAGCAGTCGCAGCGGTAGCGGGGCGGCCTCCAGCGCGGCCAGCGGACCGGACAGGATCAACCCCCGGAGTCGATCCTGGTGTTCGATCGCGTAGGCGACGGCGATCGTGCCGCCCATGCTGTGACCGAGGAGGAAGAGATCGGCTCCGGGGTGCGACTGCGCCGCGAGCGAAATCATCGAATCCAGGTCAGCGACCGCGGCGCGCACGCTCCGCAGCAGCGCGCGCTTACCTTCTGAGCGCCCGTGGCCCTGGTGGTCCAGGGCATAGACGGCATATCCCTCGCTCACCAGCCGCGCGGCGACATGGGCGTAGCGGCCGCTGTGCTCTCCCGCGCCATGGGCGATCACCACGACCGTCCGCGCAGGTGATTGCGGCTGCCACGTCTGCCAGAAGATGCTCAGTCCGTCGACCCCGGCAATTTGGCCTTCCCGGTGAGCGCTCATCCGGCCTCGCTCGGGCGATGGGCTTCCTCGGCCCATGGGACCACCACCGCGTCCTCATGGGCGGAGTTGCGCGCCACCACGTATTCGGCCGGGTCCCGCTCCGAGGCGTTTTCCAGGACGTGGGTTTCCCGCGGCGGGACGTAGACGAGGTCTCCGGCCTCGAGCATGAGGTCATGTTCGAGATGATCGCCCCAGCTCACCCGCAGGCGTCCGGAGAGCATGTACACCGCGCTCTCACAATGCTCGTGGTAGTGCGCTCGGGAGCGGGTGCCGGCGGGGACACGGAAGACACCCATGTAGATACCGCTGGCGCCGGCGGTCGCCTGCGAGATCTCGGCGCCGCCGACGACACCCCGGGGAACCTCGCGATCGGGACCGGGCTTGACCACCCTCATCGCCACAGCCTAACGCCGGTGATACGGGATCAGTTCACGGAAGGGTCAGCCGGCATCCGCGCGATCAGCGCGTAGCTACCGCCCTTGCGCATCAGCACCTCGGACCACAGCGCGGCGGGCGCCGCCGAGAAGGCGTCCTCGCGCCGCGCCGGCTCGAGGATCCAGTCGCCGCGATCCAGTTCGGAGTCAAGCTGGCCAGGTCCCCAACCGGAATGGCCGACGAATGCGCGGCCCTGGCGGATCCCGGCTCCGAGGTTCTCCAGCGCAGCCTCCGTGCCCAGCACGCCGATCTCGTCGAAGGCGAGCAGGGCTGCGTCCGATGCGTCTTCGAACTCGGCCAGCACGATCACCGAGGACGGCTGCACAGGACCGCCGATCAGCAGCGGCTCATCGGGATCCACGGTGTGCTCGAGTTCGGGGACCGCCTCCGCCGCCGCCGTCTCCGAAGGCCGATTCAGGACCAGGCCCAGCGCCCCCTCCGCCGTGTGCTCGACCACCAGTACCACCGTCCGCCAGAAGTTCGGATCCAGCAGCGTGGGGCCCGCGATCAGCAGCTGTCCCCGTGCGGACTCGCTCATCGCCGCCGCGCCCTCGCGTCAAAGCCCCAGCGAGCGGCCGAGAATCTCTTTCATGATCTCGTCGGTGCCCCCGCCGATCGGCCCGAGGCGTGCATCGCGGGCGGAGCGCTCGATCTCGTATTCCTCCATGTAGCCCGCCCCTCCGTGGATCTGCAGGCACTGGTCCATCACCTCGAAGGCGGTGCGCTGCGTGGCCAGCTTGGCGATCGTGACCTCGCGGACGGCGTCCTCGCCCGCCACGTAGCGCCGCAGGGCGGCGTAGGTCACGGCCCGGCCGGCTTCGATCGAGAGCGCAATCTCGGCCAGCTTGTGCCGGATCGCCTGATGTTTCCCGATCGGACGTCCGAACGCACGTCGCTCAGCGCGAACCGCAACGTCTTCTCGAAGGCCACCTGCATCCCACCGACTGCCCCCAGCGCCATCAGCAGACGCTCCCACTGGAAGTTGGCCATGATCAGGTAGAAGCCGGCGTCCTCCTGCCCGAGCAGGTTCTCCTCGGGCACGAAGACATCCTCGAAGCTGATCTCGGCGGTGTCGGAGGCGTGCCATCCCAGCTTCTCGAGCGCGGTCGATCGCACGCCCTCCGCCGCGGTCGATGATCAGAAACGACAGACCGTGGTGCCCGCCCTCGGGCTTGGTCTTGACCGCGGTGACGAGGAAGTCGGCGCGAACGCCGCCGGTGATGAACGTCTTGGCGCCGTTGACCACCCAGCCGCCCTCGACCTTGCGCGCCAGCGTGCGGATCGACGCGACGTCGGAGCCGGCATCCGGTTCGGTGATGGCGAGCGCGCCGATCTTCTCGCCGCGGATCCCGGGCACGAGATAGCGCTGCTTCTGCTCCTCGCTGCCGAATTTCCACACCGGCGGAAGCGCGATTCCGGCGTGCGCGCCGATTCCGGCCGCGAGCCCACCTGACCCGCACCAGGCCAGCTCCTCGACGAACACGGCGTCAGCCACCGGGTCCTCGATCGCCGCCGTATTCCCTGGGGAACTTGAGTCCGATGTAGCCGAGCTCTGCGACCCGGGTGAACACGTCGTTGGGGAACCACCTTGCGTCCTCCCACTCCTGGGCGTGCGGTCGCAGCTCGGTCTGCACGAACCGCCGAACCGCCGCGCGGAACTCTTCGTGCTCCGGGGTGAAAGGCGGGATCGGGCGCCGCGCGCGTGCTGGCGGCGACGCCCGCCTTCTCGGACAGGGCGCTCAGGAGCTCTCCTGCGAGTCCGTGACGGCGCTCGATCGCGCCCTGGAATCCGATCCTGGAATGCGTCCCGTCACAGAACGGCTTATTGGTCGAGCCGCCGCAGCGGCAGAGAAAGATCGTCGTCCTGCCGGCAGTGTCGATCGGGTTGCCTTCCGGATCCAGCAGCTCGATCGGACCCTCGACCTTGTACGGGCCATTCTCGGTCGGGGTGATTCTGACCTCGGCCATCGCCTCTCCTCCGCTTCAGTGCTCGGGCTCAGCCGAACGCTACAGCCCGAACGAGCGCCCGATCACGTCGAGCATGATCTCGTCGGTGCCGGCGCCGATCCGGTTCAGCCGCATGTCCCGCCACACGCGCTCGATCCCGTACTCCTTCATGTAGCCGGCGCCGCCGTGGATCTGGATGCACTCGTCGGCGACCTCGACCGCGATGCGGGCGGCGTGGAGCTTGGCCATCGAGATCTCGCGCACCGGATACTCGCCGTTCTGAAAGCGCCACGCCGTTGTGTAGACGAGCTGGCGCGCGGTCTCGATCTTCGTCGCCATCTCGGCGAACTTGTGGCGGATGACCTGGAAGTGGCCGATCGAGCGGCCGAACGCGGTGCGCTCCTTGGCGTACTCGAGCGTGCGATCGAACACGTGCTGGGCTCCGGCGACGCAACCGGCGGCGCCGATCAGCCGCTCGCCCTGGAGCTCCCACATGATGTGGTAGAAGCCCTTGCCGACCTGGCCGAGCACCGCTGACTCGGGCACGCGGACGTCCTGGAAGGCGAGCAGCGCGGTGTCGGAGGCGTGCATTCCGAGCTTCTGCAGGCGCTTCTCGCGGATCACCCCGGGCGCGTCCATCGGGACCAGGAACAGCGTGAAGCCGTCGTAGCCCGGCGTCCGGGTCGGTCTTGGTCACCAGCACGATCACGTGGGCGCGATGGCCGTTGGTGATGTAGGTCTTGGAGCCGTTGATCACGTACTCGCCGGTGTCCTCGTCGCGCACCGCGCGCGTCTTGATCCCGGCCACGTCCGAGCCGGCGTCGGGCTCGGTGATGCCCAGGCAGAGGATCTTCTCGCCCTTGATCGCCGGCGCCGCCCACTCCTGCTTCTGCTCCTCGGTCCCGAAGGCGAGGATCGGGGGCATCGCCATGTCGGTCTGCACCGCGAGGCCCATCGCCAGGCCGCCGCAGTGGGCGTGGACGATCTCCTCGGCCAGCACCAGGCTCGAGTAGTAGTCGCCGCCCTGGCCGCCGTACTGCTCGGGCTTGTCGAGGCCCAGGAATCCGAGCTCGCCCATCCGGGAGAACACCCAGTCCGGGAACGTGTCGTCTCCTCCCACTCCTCGGCGTGGGGCTGGAGCTCCTTGATCACGAACCGGCGAATCGAATCGCGCAGCTGCTCGTGCTCCTCGTTGAAGATGAAGTGCTTGCGTGAGGTGGCGAAGTCAGGCTTGAGGACGTCGGCGGTGGCCATCTGATTGATCTCTCCTGTTCGGGCGAAGGCGAAGCTAGCGAAAGCCACCGCAAAAGTAAACAGTAGAACTTCCTACTTCTTACTTGCGCGCGATGCGGCGGCATGACGTCGCGCCGCCGGATGCCGGACGCCGTGCGACAGCCACTGGGCTTCCCCGCCATGCCCTACGCCACTCTGCGCTACGACGCTCGCCGCCGGCGTCGCCACGATCGCGCTCGACCAGCCCGACACCCGCAACGCGCTGTCGGACGAGCTGCTCGGCGAGCTGCTCGCCGCGCTCGAGGCCGCGCGGGACGACGACGACGTCCGCTGCGTCGTGCTCACCTCGACCCACGAGAAGGTGTTTTCCAGCGGCGGCAACCTGGGCGGGTTCGCGGCCGAGGTCCCGCTCGTGCACAAGCACTTCGCCACCGAGCGCTTCCCGCGCCTGTTCCGCTGCTCGGCGAGCTCGGCAAGCCGTCGATCTGCGCCGCCAACGGTCACGTGCTCGCCGGCGCCCTCGGGCGTCGCCCTGGCCTGCGATCTGGTGATCGCCAAGGAGGGGGCGCGGTTCGGCACGCCCGAGATCAACGTCGGCCTGTTCCCGTTCATGATCATGGCGCTGATCTACCGCAACGTCCCGCGCAAGAAGGTCAACGAGATGCTGCTGCTGGGCGAGCAGATGTCGGCCGAGGAGGCCGAGCGGATCGGGATCGTCAACCGCGTCGTGGCGCCGGCGGAGTTCGACGACAGCCGTGCGCGACTGGGCCGAGAAGCTGGCGCGGAAGTCGCCGGTGATGATGAGAGCTCGGCAAGGACGCGATGTTCCGCCAGCAGGACATGGCGTTCGCCGACGCGCTGGACTTCCTGCGCTCGCAGCTGACGATCGCCTTCGCCACCGAGGACATCCAGGAGGGCGTGCGCGCGTTCTTCGAGAAGCGCCCGCCGGAGTGGAAGGGGCGCTGAGGGGTAGGGCCGGCCGCTCGCCCCGAGATCCGCGCCTGCCCCGAGATCCGCGCCCGCCGCGAGATCCGCGCCTGCGCCGATATCTGGCCGCCCCGAGATCCGCGGCCCGTCACACGAGATCCCGTCGCCGAGTTCTCCCCGAAATCCGGCCGACAAACGCAACACTCGGCTGCCCTCAGCCCGGACCTTGGTCGATTTGTCGGCCTCAGGCCGACAAAAATGCCCCGATCGTTCCGTGCTTCCGTGTTTGGCACATTTGTCGGGGGCGTCGGGGGCGTCGGGGGCGTCGGGGGCGTCGGGGCGTCGGGGGCGTCCGGGGCGTCCGGGGCGTCGGGGGCGCCCGGGGCGTCGGGGGCGTCGCGGGGACGCCGGGGCGCCGAAGCGCCGGCCCGGAGCGCCGTGGTGTCGTCAGCGTCGACATAGCCGCTCTGGCTTGACGGCGCCGCGGCGAACCTGCCAAAGTGGGAAGTAGCACGTCTCACTTCCAGCTATGACCACCGACGCCCCACCCTCCAGCCTGCTGCGCCCGCTGGCCGAAGACCTGCAGGCTCGGCGGGCCGCGATCAAGCTGGGCGGCGGCGCGGAGAAGATCGAGGCCCAGCACGCCCGGGAGAAGCTGACCGCGCGGGAACGCCTTGACCTGCTGATCGATTCCGGGACCTTCGTCGAGCTCGGCATCCACGGCCGCCCGCATTTCTCCCAGCGGGCGATGGACGGCAAGGAGGCTCCGGCCGACGGCGTGGTCACCGGCTACGGCAAGGTCAACGGGCGGCTGGTCGCGGTCGCCGCCTATGACTTCACCGTGATGGCCGGCTCGATGGGAATGACCGGCGAGCTCAAGGTCACGCGGCTGCGGGAGCTGGCGCTGACCAAGCGGATCCCGCTGGTGTGGCTGCTCGACTCCGCCGGCGCGCGGATCCAGGAGGCGGTCGGCTCGCTGTTCGCCGGCAGCGGACACCTGTTCCGCGAGGAGGTGATCAACTCAGGGGTGATCCCGCAGGTCGCCGCCCTGATGGGGCCCTGCGCCGCCGGAACCGCCTACATCCCGGGTCTCGCCGACTTCGTGCCGATGGTCAAGGGCCGTGGCTCGATGGCACTGGCCGGGCCGCATCTGGTCCGCGCCGCGGTCGGGGAGGACGTGACCCAGGAGGAGCTCGGAGGCTCCCGCGTGCACTGCCGCAAGTCCGGCGTCGGGGATCTGGAGGTCGCCGACGACCCCGAATGCATCGAGAAGATCAAGGAATACCTGAGCTACTTTCCCCAGAACTGCGAAGAGCCGCCGCCGGTGCGCGCCAGCCAGGACCCGATCGACCGGGCCGACGAGGAGCTGCTCGACGTCCTGCCGGAGTCAAACCGCAAGCCCTACGACATGTACGAGGTGATCACGCGGATCGTCGACGACGGCTCCTATTTCGACCTCAAGCCTCAGTTCGCGAAGACGATCATCACCTGCCTGGCCCGCTTCGGCGGGCGCCCGGCCGGAATCGTGGCCAACCAGCCCAAGCAGCTGGGCGGGATCCTGGACAACGACTCGGCCGACAAGGCGGCGCGGTTCATCAACCTGTGCAACGCCTATGGGATCCCCCTCGTCTACCTGATGGACGTGCCCGGGTTCATGGTCGGGAGCAAGGTCGAGCAGGCCGGGATCATCCGCCACGGCGCGAAGATGCTCTACGCGACCGCCAACGCGACGGTCCCGAAGATCACGGTGATCCTGCGCAAGGCCTACGGCGCTGGCTACTACGTGATGAACGGCCGCGCCTATGAGCCCGACCTGATCGTGGCCTGGCCATCGGCCGAGATCAGCGTGATGGGGGCCGAGGGCGCCGTCGAGATCATCTTCCGAAAGCAGGTCGAGGCGGCGGATGACCCGGAGGCCAAACGCCAGGAGTTGATCGCCAACTTCCGCAAGATCATCGACGTCTACGTCGCTGCCGGCAACGCCATGATCGACGACGTGATCGACCCGCGCGAGACCCGGGCGACGATCTGCCGGGGGCTCGAGATGGCCGCGGGCAAACGCGTCGAGCGGCCCTGGAAACGTTCGGGCGTGGTCCCGGTATGAACCTCCGGCCGGCCGCGGTCCTCGCCATCGTTCCGCTTGGGCTTGTCCCGGCCGCCTGCGGAAGTTCCCAGAGCAAGACGGTCAGCAACGCATCGGCCACCGCTTCGACCAGCGCACCCGGCTCAGAGCGCTTCAGCGTGGCGGGGATGGCGCTGCATTTCACCTTCCCGGCGAAGTTCCGGATCATCACGCTAGCACCCAGCAAGTCGCTCGCGGGCAACACCGCGCACTCGTCGCACGCAGCCGTCGGCATCGGGAACCACGATCTGCTCGTAATGACGCGGTTTCGTCTGAAGATCCCGGTCACGGCAGGCAACCTGGCGGGGCTCAGGGGAGCGTTCGACGCACTGATCAGCTCGGCGTTCTCGCGGCAGATGAGTTCGACGGTGACCTCAGCCGGGGGTCTCCCCGCGCTCTCCTATCGGCCGGTGCCGGTCGTTGGTCTGGGGGTCCCCGCCACCAGTCGCGTGACGCTGGTGTTCTTCGGCCAGGACGAATACGAGCTGAATTGCCAGTACACGCGGGCCGCGCAGGCCTCCGTGACCGCCGCCTGCGACGAGATGCTCGCCACTCTGAGTACCGCCAAGTAGGAGCCACCAATGAGTCTTGACCACCCGGTCGTCATCACCTGCTCGATCTCGGGCTCGATCGCCAACCGCGAGCAGTGCCCGGCGATCCCCTATACGCCCGAGGAATATGCCGCGGAGGCACGGCGGATCGTCGACGAGGGCGGCGTCCACATCCACATCCATGCTCGCAAGCCCGACGGCTCCCCGAGCTACGAGATCGAGGATTTCCAGGCCATCAGGGACGCGATCGTGGACGAGATCGGCGACGCCGCGATCATCAACTTCTCCACCGGCACGGTCGGGGTTCCGGTGTCCAAGCGGATCGCCTATCTGGAGGCGTGCCGGCCGGAGGTGGCCGCGCTCAACATGGGCTCGATGAACTACGCCAAGTACTCGCGCAAGCGCAAGGACTTCGTGTTCAAGTTCGTCTTCGCCAACCCGTTCGACGAGATCATCGAGCTGCTGGAGGCGATGCGCAGGCTGCAGATCAAGCCCGAGCACGAGTGCTTCGACCTCGGTCACGTCGGCTCGCTGGAGCCGCTGGTCGACATGGGCCTGCTCGACGCCCCGCTGCACGCTGACTTCGTCATGGGCGTCGTCGGCGGGGTGCCGCCGACGGCTCGCAACCTGGCGGCGATGGCCGACAACATGCCGGCCGGCGATCACCACTGGGGCGTGATCGGCATCGGCCGCGGCCAGTGGATGCTGGTCGCCGCGGCGCTCACGCTCGGGGGCTCGATCCGCGTCGGGCTCGAGGACAACTTCTACCTCCCCGACGGAGCGATGGCCCGCTCCAACGGTGAGCTGATCGCCAAGGCGCGCCAGCTGACCGAGGACCTCGGGCGCCGACCGGCGACGGTGGAGCAGGCGCGCAGGATGCTCGGCATCCGTCCGCGTGAGGGCGCCGCGGTATGAGCCTGCCGCTGGAGGGCCTGACGGTCCTGGATCTGAGCCGGCTGCTGCCGGGCGGGTTCTGCTCGATGATGCTGGCCGACTTCGGCGCCGACGTGATCAAGGTCGAGGACACCGGCATGGGCGACTACGTTCGCTGGGCCCCGCCGTATTACGAAGGCGCCGACCAGTCGGCGCGTGGGGCGCTGTTTCTGGCGCTGAACCGCGGCAAGCGCTCGGTCCGCATCGATCTGAAGTCCGAGCAGGGCAAAGCGGTGCTGCTGCGGTTGGCCGAGGACGCCGACGTGCTGCTCGAGTCGTTTCGGCCCGGGGTGCTCGATCGCCTCGGCGTCGGCTATGAGCGACTGCGGGAGGTCAATCCACGGCTGATCTACTGCGCGATCACCGGCTACGGACAGGACGGCCCCAATCGTGATCGCTCCGGTCACGACATGAACTATCTGGGTCTGAACGGACTGCTGGGGCTCACCGGCGAGGCCGACGGGCCGCCGATGCAGGCCGCCGGGCAGATCGCCGACATCGGCGGCGGAGCGCTGATGGGCGCGATCGGGATCCTCGTCGCGCTGCGCGAGCGCGAGCGCTCCGGCGAGGGTCAGCTCGTGGACTGCTCGATGTTCGACGGCTCGCTGTCCTGGCTGGCCATGGTCGCGGCCGAGACCTTCGCCTCAGGCCGAGCGCCCCGGCGCGGGCAGCTCCAGTTGGCGGGTTCGCTGACGTGCTATCGCCCCTACGCGTGCGCCGACGGCCACGTGAGCCTCGGGGCGCTGGAGCCGAAGTTCTGGCGCGCGTGGTGCGAGGGCGTGGGACGCGAGGACCTGCTCGACCACGCCTTCGATCCCCCCGGATCCGACGCGCACCGGGCCGTGAGCGAGATCTTCGCCAGCCGGACCCGGGAGCAATGGCGCCAGTTCGCCTCCGAGCATGACTGCTGCCTCGAGCCGGTGCTCGAGCTCGACGAGGTGCTGGACTCTGAGCTGGTGGCCGCCCGGGAGATGGTGGTGGAGGTCGATCAGCCCGGTGCCGAGCAGCCGGTGAGGCTGCTCGGAGCTCCGGTCAAGCTGAGCCGCACGCCGGCCGATCCGGCGCGCGCAGGCGGTCCGGCGCTCGGCGAGCACACCGAGCAGGTGCTGCGCGCGGCCGGGTACGGAGCCGAGGAGATCGCCTCCCTGCATGAGTCCGGTGCGGTCGCGGGCCCGGCCGAAGCGGTGCAGGGCTCTTTCATGACCGGATGAGCACCGCCGCCGACGGGATGCTCAAGATGTCGGAGCTGGCCGAGCGCTCCGGGGTCAGCGCGGGGACGATCAAGCACTACCTGCGCGAGGGCCTGCTCGGCTCCGAGCAGCAGGTGGTCCGAACCTCGCGGAACATGGCCTACTACCCGCCCGACTACGTCGGCCGGATCCAGCTGATCAAGCGCCTGCAGGAGGAGCGCTTCATGCCCCTGCGGGTGATCCGCGAGGTCATGGCCGACGACCCGGACCGTGCGGCGCGGCTGATCGAGCTCGAGGACCGGATCCTCGAGCGGGCGATCGAGGCCGGCGAGACCGGCCGGGTCTCCCGGGCGCGGGTGCGAGAGACCTATGACATGCCCCAGAACGTGCTCCTGCGGCTGGAGGAGCTCGGCGTGCTCACGCCCGAGCCACGCGGATATGACGCCGATGACGTCGCCATCATCGAGGCGATCTCCCGCTTTCGCGCCGGCGGCTACGAGGAGTCGATCGGCTTCACCGTCTACGACACGCTGCGCTACCGCGAGGCGCTCGAGCCGCTGGTCGAAGAGGAGGTCCGGGTGCTGCTGGAGCGGCTGGCCGGCGAGGTCGAGGTCGAACGGGCGGTGCAGATCATCTCCAGCGGCACGGAGCCGCTGCGCGATCTGATCGGGGCGATGCACTCCAAGCTGCTGCTGGCGGCGCTGCGCCGCGCTCACCAGCGCACGTCGTGAAACTCCATCACGCCGTAGCCCTCGGCCAGCGGCACCGGCCCCGGTAGCTCGCCGGAGAACGTCCCGAACGGCTGGCGGTAGGCGCTGCGGACGAGCAGCAGGTTCTCCTGTCGCTCGCGCGTGGCCTCGGGCTGAAGCGCAGCCGATCGACGCTGCCCAGGTCGGCGGCGAACCGGCACGGCGGCACCTCCGATGGCTCACCGTCGATCCACACCGTCCGCTCGCTGTGCCGAGGCGGGTCGTTGACCCCGTCGACCAGATTCCACGCCACCGGCCGTCCGTCCTCCGCGGTGCCCACCCCGGCCGACCAGTGCCAGCGCGTGTGGCGCTCGTAGTACGCGGCCGTGTCGTCGATCACCGCCTAAGCGTGGACAACCTGCCGCCGGCCGTCGATCACCACCGTGCCGGTGGCCGCGACACCGCCCTGCTTGCGCGTCCACGCGTAGCTGTCGCCGCTCGCGCACACCGTCTCGATGCCGTCGCTCTCGCTCAGTCTCAGGTCGACCTCGACGTGGCCGTCACTGACACGGGCCCGGCCCCAGCCCAGATCGACGCCGCCGCGCCCGAGTCGCGTGCGCTCGTGCAGCCGTCCCTGAGCGCGGTCCCATACGGCCCAGAACGACTGCCGGGCCCGACCGATTCTCACCGCCCCGATGCACAGCATCAGCTCCGGTCCGTACACCCCGACGTACCGCCAGCTCTTCAGGGGACGCAACCCCTGGCGGGAGGGCATCGGCGCGGGCGGCAGCGCGAGCGTGGCCAGCTCGGCCGGCCGCGCGGCACCGAACGTGCCCCGGTAGGGAAGCACGGCGGGGCGATCAGGTACGTTGGAGGCCCGCGCGGTCATCCGCAGAGGGTTGATCGTATGCGCCGGGGCGCCTGTATGCTTGATTCGCCGGGAATCTGACTGACTGGTCAATCAAGCGGAGGGCCAACGCTCAGTGCGCGCCGGCGCAGTTCAGCTCAACTCGACCGAGGACAAAGACCGCAACCTCGCCGTGGCCGACCGGCTCGTGCGCGAGGCCGCGGCTCGGGGCCGAGCTGATCGTGCTGCCCGAGAAGTGGAGCGTGCTCGGCACGCCCGAGCAGATGACCGCGGCGCGGAGCCCCTCGACGGTCGCTGCATCACCTGGGCGCGCGCACTGGCCGGCGAGCTGCGGGTCGATCTCGTGGCGGGCTCGATCGCGGAGCGCAGGGAGGACGGCAAGCTTGCCAACACGAGCGTGCACGTCGGCCCCGACGGCGAGATCCGCGCGGTCTACCGCAAGATCCACATGTTCGACGTCGAGGTCGACGGGGTGAGGTACGCCGAGTCAGAGCACGAACAGGCGGGCGACGAGATCGTGGTCTCCGAGCTCGCCGGGGAGATCGGGCTCGGGATGAGCGTCTGCTACGACGTCCGCTTCCCGGAGCTCTACGGAAGCCTGGCCGTGCGCGGCGCCGAGGTGATCACCGTTCCGGCCGCGTTCACGCTCGCCACGACGCGCGATCACTGGGAGGTCCTGCTGCGCGCCCGGGCGATCGAGAACCAGTGCTTCGTCGTCGCGCCCAACCAGATCGGCGCCCACCCGCCGGGCGATCGCGCGGGCGGGCGCTCGATGATCGTCGATCCCTGGGGCCTCGTCCTGGCCTGCGCGCCGGACACCGAGACGGTGATCGTCGCCGACCTGGACTTCGAGCAGCTGGAGAGATCAGGCGCAAGCTGCCCTCGCTCGCACGGCGCGCCGAGGACATCGTGGTCGGGAGCCGGTGATGGCCACGGCGGCGGTGGACAAGCGGCGGGTGATCCTCGACGCGGCGGTTCGGGTGTTCGCCCGGCAGGGCTTTCACACCTGCCGCGTATCCGACATCGCCGACGAGGCCGGCGTGGCCTATGGACTCGTCTACCACTACTTCTCCTCCAAGGACGAGATCCTCGACACGCTGTTCCTGGAGCGATGGGACGTGATGATCGCGGCCATCGCCGATGCGGACGCCTCCGCCGCGTCGGGACGCGAGAAGCTCTACGCGATCGCCTCGTTCATCATCGACTCCTATCGCCACGACCCGGAGCTGATGAAGGTGATCATCGTCGAGGTGACCCGGGCCGCCAACACGTTCGGGCGCACCCACCTGGCCAAGATCCGTGACGCGTACGCCCAGATCGCGGCGATCGTCGCCCGGGCTCAGCAAGAGGGGACGTTCCGCAGCGAGATCACTCCCGAGTTCGTCGCGCTGGCGTTCTACGGCTCGATCGAGCAGGTTCTGACCGGCTGGATCTTCGACAGCGAGCGGGTCAGCGACGACGAACTCGAGCGGGCCAAGACACTGATCGTCGAAACGATCTGCAGCGGCGTCGAGAACTAGCTCATGCTTCGCGTCGGTGCCTGGGGCTCAGGCCGCCAAGTCTGATTGAATCCCCACCCATGACGGAGAGCCCGTTGGTCAAGCGACTGATGTGGTCAGGCCTGCTCGCCGGAGCGGGCGCGCTTTCAAGCGTCGCCACGACCCGCGCCGCCACCTTGATATGGAAGCGGGTCTTTGGGGAAGAACCGCCCGAGTGAACGAGCAGCCGGAAACTCCCGAAGGCGAGCACCACCTCGAGGGCCGCCCACGGTCGTGGAAACGCCCACGGCTGCGGAGCCCGGAGCTCGCCGCGCTCGTGCCGAGCCGACCCCGAGCCGTGCCGAACCGCCCGCGGCCGTCCCGTCGTCCCCCGCCGCTCGCCCCCGCCACCGGCCCGCCCGCGCCGGCGGCCGCGCGGCCTCCGCCTTCGACTCAGATCGTCCGGAGAACGCCGCCGATCGCCCCGAGATCCAGATCGGCGCCGCCTTCGCCGGCGGCTTCCTCCTCGCCCTGATCCTCAAGCGCCTTGCCCGCTAACGGCTCCCCCGAGAATCTGGCCACCGTGGTGACCGAGGTCTCCGAGCGGATGAGCCTGCTCGTCCGCGAGGAGATCGAGCTGGCCAAGGCGGAGATGACCGAGAAGGTCACGAGTCTCGCCCGCGGCGCAGCGGCAGTGGCCGCCGGGGCGGTGTTCGGCATCTTCGCGGTGGTGATGGGCCTCGGCACGTTGGCGTGGGGCCTCAACTCGCTGCTGTCAAGCCTATGGCTGGGCTTCCTCATCACCTTCGTGATTCTGCTCGCCGCCACCGTCGGGGCCTTCCTGTTCGCCTGGCGCAAACTCAAGGTTGGTGCGCCGACGCCGAAGCTGGCGATCGACGAGGCGAAGAAGATCCAGGAAACCGTCAGCGCCAAGCCCGGAGCGCTGGGCTGATGCCGACCCGCACGACCGAGGAGATCCGGGCCTCGATCGAGCAGAACCGGCAGGAGCTGGGTACCTCGCTGGAGAAGCTGCGCGTCGAGGTCGTTCGCCTGACCGACTGGCGCGCCCAGCTGCGAGGGCGACCAGCAGCAGCTGACCATCGGCGCTGGCGTGGCCGGGTTCGTGCTCGGCGGCGGGATCGCCGCGATCGGCGCGCTCACGTTCGGGCGCCGGCGCCGCAAGCGCGGCTGAGCCCGCGCGCCTGCGCCTCGGCAAACGGCGCTGAGCCACCCGCAGCTTCTCCGGCTAAAGAAACGAGCTGGGAATCCCCCCGGCGCCGAGCAGTCCCGGCCCGACGTGGGTGCCGATCACCGGTCCGATCTCGGCCACCATCACCGGGTCGCAGCCGAAGATTTCGACGCCGCGGGCGACCAGTCTCGCCGCCTCCGTCGGGGCCTGGATGTGCTGGATCATCCATGCGTCGGCACCGGCCTCCTTGCCCGTGCGCAGCAGCTCGACCATCCGCTCGAACGCGCGGCGTGAGGTTCGCACCCGCTCGACCGGAGTGATCTCCGACTCAACCGTCAGGATCGGCTTGATCTTCAGCGCCGAGCCGAGCCATGCCTGCGCGCCGGCGATCCGTCCGCCGCGGCGCAGGTACTCGAGGGTGTCGATCGCGAACCACAGCTTCAGCTGAGCCCGAGCGCGATGTGTGCGCTCCGCCACCGCTGTGGCATCTGCCCCGCTCGCGCGCGGCGGCCGCAGCCGCGAGCACGACCAGTCCTTGGCCGCCGCACGCCGACTCCGAGTCGATCACGTGGACTCGCTCGGCGCGCGACCCGAGCCGCTCGCGCGCCTGCTCGGCCGAGCGGACGGTGCCCGACATCCCGCCGGCCAGGTGGATCGAGACGATGTCGTCGCCGGCCGCGAGGATCGGCTCGTAGACCTCCAGGAAGTCGCCGATCGACGGCTGCGAGGTGGTAGGCAGGTCCGGCGAGGTCCGCAGGCGCTCGTAGTAGGCGTCGAGATCGACGATCTCGCTCTCCCGCTGGGTCTCGTCGTGCCAGTGGACGTACAGGCTGACCTGGTGGATGTTGTTCGCCGCCACCAGCTCCGGGGTCAGGTAGTGACAGCTGTCGGTGACGATGGCGACGCCCATGACCGCGCCACCCTAGCAGTGGCACCGAACGCGCCATAGACTGCTGCGGTTGCTCGCGCCCATGGCTCAGACCCTCGTAACCGGCGCCACCGGCTTCATCGGCTCACACGTCCTGCGGCTGCTGGTGGCGACGCGGGGACGAGGTGCGCGTGACCGCTGCGGGACGGCTCCCGAGAGGATGCCCTGGCCGGCTTGTCGTTGAGCGTGTACGCGCGGATATCCGCGACCGCGCGCTCGATCCGCCGCGCGATGCGCGGTGTCGAGCGGGTGTTCCACGCGGCCGGGAGCACGGATCTGTCGCTGCCACGCGAGGAGGCGTTCGCGGTCAATCTGGAGGGCACGCGGATCGTGCTCGAGGAAGCGCTCCGGGCCCAGGTGCAGCGCGTCGTGCACACATCGTCGGTCGCCGCGGTCGGGCCCGCGCGCCCGGGCGAGGTCGCTGACGAGGAGACCGTCTGGGAGGCCGGGCGCTACCGGATCGCCTACGTCGACTCCAAGCACGCCGCCGAGGTGGCCGCCGTCCGGCTCGTGCCGCGCGGGCTGCCGTTGGTCATGGTCAATCCCGCGCACGTCCTGGGGGCCGGCGATCCGGGCCGATCATCGACCGTTCTGGTCCGCCGTTTCATGCGGCGCCAGATCCCGGCCTATGTCGACGGGACGCTCAACATCGTCGGCGTCGAGGACGTGGCCCGCGGGCACCTGCTGGCGGACGAACGCGGGGCGGTGGGAGAGCGCTACATCCTCGGAAACCGGAACTTCACGCTGCAGCGGCTGTTCGCCGATCTCGGACGGCTGTCCGGCGTAGACCCGCCGGCGGTCAAGCTGCCGCTGGCGGTCGCGCTCTCGCTGGCCCGCGCCGCCGAGCGGACCGGGGGCCTTCGGCATGCCGACGCCGGCTGAGGTACGCGCCTCCTCGCTGAATTGGGCGTTTGCCAACCGCAAGGCCAAACGCGAGCTGGGCTGGAGCACCTCGCCGCACGAGGACTGCCTGGAGGAGACGATCGCCTTCTACCGTGAGCGTGACCGGGCACCCTCGCGCCCGCCGGCTCGCTCCAGCCGGCGCCGCTCCGGCTCGTCGGCGCGGTGGCCCGCCGCCTTCCGCCGCTGCGGCGTTACGACCCGGACGCGACCGCCGATGGCGCCTATCGTCTGACGCATGGCCACGCTCTATCGCTGCAGCACACCGACGGACTGGCTCTGCCCCTGCGGCAAGGTCGCCCGCGCGCTGCGCGCGGCCGAGATCCCCTACGAGCCGGTCGTGGTGCCGCAGCGACGCTCGCGGCGGCCCGAGGTCGAAGCGCTGTCCGGGCAGCGACGGGTTCCGCTGCTGGTCATCGACGGCGAGGCGATCTGCGATTCCCGGCGGATCGCTCGAGCATCTGGAGTACCGCCGGGCAAACAGCGGAGGACGCATCGCGACACGTGAGGGCGACAAATGGGGCGACGGTTTCGCTGAAGGATGTGTTGGAGGTGCTGCGCGAGTTCGAGCGACTCGAGCCCGGCGGGGTCTCCCTCGGGCTGATCGCCTGGGAGCTCTACCAGCCCGACGCCGCAATCGCGGAGCTGATCGAGTTGGCCCGGGAGCGCCGGCTGATCGAGCTGGCGGGTGCCGACACCCGCAGCGGCGAGGCGCTCTGGCGCCTGACCCCGAGCGGCCGCAGACCATAAAGACCAGTCCGAGTCCCCGCTGAGCGGTATGGTCCCACCCGGCGGGCTTTCAACCGGAGGAGATCACAGATGCGCCTGCGTCTTCTCATCCTGTCCGTGCTCGGCGCGCTGGCCCTGCCGGCCGGCTCGGCGCTGGCGCCGGCGGCCCGATCATGCCGCTGTCGCAGGTGCACGGCGGCATGGATTGCACGGGGCAGACCGTGGTCCAGGGCACCACGATCTCCAGCTTCAACGTCCATGTCATCGATGTCGTGCAGGATCCCCAGCAAGGCGCGCGGATCCTGGTCAGCGTGTCCGGGCCGGCGGTCGACTCCACCGGCGTCGCGGAGGGCTTTTCGGGCTCGCCGGTGCTGTGCGACGACGGCACGGGCACGTTTGCGCAACATCGGGGCGATCTCGGCGGGGATCGGCGAGTATGGCAACCTGGTCGCGCTCGTCACGCCGATCGAGCAGATGCTCGGCGAGCCGGTCAGCTCCCCCGTCCTCCGCGCCGACGGCTGCGGCTGCCGAGCACGCCGCTGCATGGGCCGCTGACCGTCGGCGGGCTGTCCCCCGCGCTGCTGCGCCTGTTTCAGGCACGCCGCCCGCAAGCCGGGCGGACCGTGATCGCCGCCCCCGCCGGCGCCGGCGCTCCGACATCGTTTCCCGTCCAGCCGCTGGTGCCCGGCGCCTCGTCGGGGTGGCCTACTCGACCGGCGCGATCCCCGTCGGCGCCATCGGCACCGTCAGCTACCGGGACGGCGACCACGTCTACGCGTTCGGGCATCCGCTCGACGGAGCCGGACGCCGCTCGCTGATCCTGCAGGACGCCTACGTCTACTACGTGGTCAGCAATCCGGGCGTCGATGTCAGCACGAGCTACAAGCTCGCGGCCTTCGGCCATTCGCTCGGCACGCTGACCAGCGACACGCCGAACGCGGTGATCGGCACCGTCGGCGCCGCTGCGCCGCTGATCCCGCTGGACGTCAGCGGCGCGTGACGGGGACACCGGCGCCCAGCTGACCCAGCACACCGCAGGTCGCCGACGAGTCAGCGATCGGGTTCCCGCTCGGCAGCTCGCTGGTCGAAACGGTGGGTCCGCTGGCCATCGCCCAGGCGGCCGACCCAGATCTTCGACGGCGCCCCGGCCAACGAATCCGGCCACATGTGCCTGACGCGTGTCGATCCGGGAGAGCCGAGCTCCGCTGGGCTTCTGCAATCGCTACGTCTCGACCGGAGCGCCCGGAGGCGCCGGGGCCGTCCCGCCGGCCCTGGCCCTGTCGGCGGCCGGCGACGCCGCGCAGGCCTTGAGCCTGATCGATTCGGTCCAGTTCACGACGCTGCACGTGACCCACATCGCGGCGGCGCTCGATGCCGAGCGCGGGCTGCGCCAGGCATCGATCGTCTCCGCGCACGCCCCCGCGCGGGTGCGGGCCGGCCAGAGCGTCCGCGTGCGCGTGCTGGTCCGGGTGCTCCGGGGGGCGCTGCGCCAGGTCTCCTTCACCGTCCGGGTCCCGCCGCGGGCTGCATGGACAGGTCACGGCCAAGCTCACCGGGGGTGCCGGAGCGGCGCGGACGAGCCCGGGCGGCCCTTGCGCTGGCCGCAGCCCTCGGAGCGCGGTGCCGGTGGCTCCGGGTTCCGGGCCGGCCCAGCCGCCGGGCTCGGTCGCCGCGCTGCGGCGGGCGTGGCGGCGATCGCGCCCTACGACGGGCTCGTGGTCAGGTTCGGCCGCCGCAGCCCGATCCGCGTGTTCCGGGATCCTGCGCTGCTGATCACCGGCCAGGCCAAGCTGACCTTCCAGGTCAAGCCGTAGCTAAAGACAGGGCGCCCGAAGGGCGCCCCAGGAACTATAGTTGGCTGACCTTCTGCTGGATCTAGAGCCGGTTCTCGATCGAGATCGGCGGGGCCGGTGAAGGCCGGCCGCCTCGCGTCCGGCTCCTCCGGCGCTTCCTCGGCCTCGAGGCCGAGCGCCTGTGCAGCTCGCCGGACTGGTACATCTCCATCACGATGTCGCAGCCGCCGACCAGCTCGCCCTCGATGAACAGCTGCGGAATCGTCGGCCAGTTCGAGAGGGTCGAGAGTTCTTGGCGGATGCGCGGGTCGGGAAGGATGTCGACGGCCGCAAAGGGCGTGTTCAGGGACTGGAGCACCGCGACCGTGCGGGCGGAAAAGCCGCACGCGGGCGCGTCAGGCGTGCCCTTCATGAACAGGATCACGGGGTTCTCGGCGATCGCGCTCTGAATCGCGTCCCGCATGGGGTTGGTGGTCTCTTCGGTCATGAGATGGTCTCCGTTTGTGAAGCTTTCGTCTGGATGGAGAGAGCATGGATCCGGTCACCGACCTCGGAGCCGAACACGTCATAGACCAGCCGGTGCTGGGCGATCCGGCTGAGGCCCTGGAAGGCCGGGGCCGAGACGATGGCGTTGAAGTGATGGCCGTCCCCGGTAACCTCGGCCTGGGCGCCGGGAATCCCGGCTTCGATCCGTTCCTTGAGCTCTTCAGGGGTAGCGGTCACCCCTTAAGCGTAGCGTCCGCCCATCGCTATACTGAATGAAGCATGATCACTCTTTCTGACAAGGGTGCCGAGAAGGTTCGTGAGTTCTTGGCCTCGCAGGCGACGGTGGCTGACACCGCCGGATTGCGGGTCGGAGTTCGCGGCGGAGGTTGCTCGGGCTTTCAGTACGCGCTCGCATTCGACGAGATGCGGGACGGAGACACGGTCTTCGAGGACAAGGGGATCCGCCTGTTGGTGGACAACCCGAGTCTTCCGTACGTGAAGGGCTCGGTCATCGACTTCGTGGACGGCCTTCAGGGCGCCGGCTTCAAGGTTGAAAACCCCAACGTGATTGCTGCCTGTGGCTGCGGCTCCTCCTTCCGCGTCGCGGAAGAGGAAGCGGTCTCGGCGGTCTAGAGCGGGCGGAGGGCAGGGCGTGGTCGCCGCGGGCGCGGCTGTCTCGGCGCGGCGGGCGTTGCGCTGCGATCCCGGGCGCTGCGAACTGTGACAAGCGCGAATTCGGCCGAGGCGAGCGCTCGCCGGTCGACTTTGTCGCGCTGGCGCCGACTTTTCGCCCAACCGTCCGCGGTCGTCGCAGGTTTGTCGCCTTGTCGGCCCGCGGCTGCGGCGGACGGCTCAAGCGGCCGGCGACGGCCGGCTGAGCGCCGGCTAGTCGGACCGCGTCCAGCGAGCGCCACAGAAACAGGCAGGCCAGCGTCCGGTACGGGCGCCACGGCTCGGCGATCAGCTCCATCTCGGCGGGCGCCGGGCAGCGCGGGCAGGCCGTAGTGGACCATCATCGCCCGGCGGATGCCGAGGTCGCCGACGGCGAGCACGTCCGGACGCCCGAGGTGGAACATCAGGAACATGTGGGCGCTCCACGGGCCGATGCCCTTGACCGCGACCAGCTCCGCGATCACCTCGTCGTCGGGCAGCGCGTCCAGGCCGCTCCAGGTCAAGCGAGCCGTCGAGCACGTGCTCGGCCAGCGAGCGCAGGAACGCTGACCTTGGCGTGGGAGAGGCCGGCGGCCACGCCGCAGCTCCTCGGGGTCGTCGGCCAGCACCTCGGCCGGCGTCGGCGTGCGGCCGCCGAAGCGATCGACCAGGCGGCCGAAGATCGCCCGGGCGGCCGTGGTCGAGAGCTGCTGGCCGACGATCGAGCGGACCAGCGCGCCGTAGTGGTCCTCGGGCCGTGCGCGCGCGGCGATCGCCGAGGCCGTCGGCCCCGACGGCATCGATCACCGCCCGCAGCACCGGGTCCGCGGCGCGCAGGTGCGCGACGCGCGACCGCCTGCTCGGGGAGCCCGGACGCTCCGGCCCCGCCTCAGGGCTGGCCGGCAACGGCTCCGGGAACGCCGGTGTTGGTCGAGTACTTCGGCTGGATCTTGACCTCCGGCCGGATCTCGTGCACCGCCTGGGCGACCGCGATCGCCGACTCGGCAAAGCCGGTGGCGATCAGCTTCAGCTTGCCGTCGAAGGTGGTGATGTCGCCGCAGGCCCAGACGCGCTCCAGCGAGGTCTGCATCACCGGGTCGACGGCGATCGCGCCCTTGATGACCTCGAAGCCCCACTCCTTCAGCGGCCCGAGCGCGGTCTTGAACCCGAGCTGCAGCAGGATCGCGTCGACCTCGATCTCGATCTCGTGCGCTTCGTCCTCGGAGTGGAACAGCCGGACCCGCTCGATGCCGCCGTCGCCGTAGACCTCGCGGATCTGGAACGGGCACGTGCAGGGCGACGTCGCCGCGGTCGGCGGCCTCCATCACCTGGCCGACGGTCAGCTCGTGGGCGCGGAAGCCCTCGCGACGGTGGACGAGGGTGATCTCGCTGGCGGTGTCGAGCAGGTTGACCACCCAGTCGACCGCCGAGTCGCCGCCGCCGACGATCATCACGCGCTTGCCCTTGAACACCGACTTCTCGCCCACCAGGTAGTGGGCGCCGCGGCCCTCCCACGGGGTGAGGTCGTAGCCGGGAAGCTTCTTGGGCTCAAAGGCGCCGTGGCCGCCGGCGACGATCACCGTGCGCGAGCGCAGCTCGCCGCGATCGGTGTGCAGCACCACGACTCGGTCCTCGCCCTCTCCCTCCCAGGAGATCGACTCGGCGGTGGTGTTCAGATGGACCGGCACGTCGAACTGCTCGATCGACTGCACGCGGAGGCTCTCGACCAGATCCTTGGCCAGGACCTTCGGGTGGCCGGGAACGTCGAAGATCCACTTCTCCGGATACAGCGTGGTCAGCTGGCCGCCCAGCTCGGGCAGCGAGTCGATGATCCGGGCGTCGGCCTCCCGCATCCCGGCCCAGAAGGCGGTGCTGAGACCGACCGGGCCGGCGCCGATCACGGTGACGTCCCGGACCTCGTCGAAGTCCAGGGCGAGCTTGGCTGAGTCGGTGGTCATAGCTCCGAGGTTACGGTCAGCGACGCGCCGTCGAGGGCGCCGAGCGCGCGCTCCACCGAGGACGAGATGCAGGTGAAGGTGGGCGTGTCACGGAGGGTGTAGGAGCTCGACTCCGTGGTCCGCAGCCGCTGCACGAGATCCAGGAAGTCGGCCGGGTTGTCGGTCTCGAAGGCGACGACGAACTCCTGATCGTCGAGCCCGAACGAGTAGCTGGTGTTCAGGTCCACCGTCGGGTACTCGCGGCCCAGGCGGATGTGCTCCTGCATGATCCGCCAGCGCTCGTCGGCCGGCAGCGCGTACCAGCGCGCGCGTCTTGACGAACGGGTAGACGAACAGGTACTTGGCGTGGGCGGGGCGAACCTCGAGGCGAGACTCGTCCGAATACTCCGAGGGCTTGGTCATGGCCAGGAACGAGTAGGGGATCGTGCACCACTTCATCAGCCCGCTCTGGGAGAGGATCACGTGAAACTCATGGATCCGCTCGAGGTTCTCGGCCTGGGTCAGGATCATCAGGTCGCAGTCGCCGCGGGTGCCGACCAGCGAGAACGCCCGGAGCAGGTGGCCGTCGGCGAAATCCTCGCAGGCGGCGATGAATTCGCGCTTGGCGTCCGCGCGCTGATCGTCCTCGAGGCGGCGCCACGCCGGGTCGACCTTCAAGAAGGTGTATTTGACGAAATGCCGGGCGGGCATGGCGTCCCATGATAGGCGAACGAAACTCTGTCCCCGGGCTGGTTTAGGCTCTACCATGAGAGCAATGCGCATCGCCCTGGTGTCGCCGTATTCGTGGACTTATCCGGGGGGCGTCACCAGGCACATCGAAGCGCTGGCCGAGCGCTTCCTCGCGGAGGGACATCACGTCCGGGTGCTCGCGCCCTTCGATCCGCCCGACCGCTTTTCCGCGGTGCTGCATCGAGGCGCGCACCCCCAGCCGGTGCAGGCGCCCGAGTATCTCGTCTCGCTCGGGCGGACGATCGGCTTCAAGGCCAACGGCGCGGTGTCGAACCTGTCGATCACGCCGTACGGCATCTCGACGATGCACCACGAGCTGCGCACCGGCGGCTACGACGTCGTGCACATCCACGAGCCGGTGGCGCCGCTGACCGGTTGGGTGGCCTCGGACTCGGACGCGCCTGCCGACGGTCGGCACGTTTCACTCCTACTCCAACAAGCGCCTGCCCAACGGCATCGCCAACGTGCTCGGCGCCCGGCGGGTGCTGAACCGCCTGCACGTGCGGATCGCCGTCTCCGAAGCGGCGGCCTGGACCGGTCGGCGCTGGTTCGGCGGCCACTACCGCGTGATTCCCAACGGCGTGCACGTCGACGCCGAGCGCGCGGCGCTGGCGGCTGCGCGGCCGGCCGGGGACGCGCTGCGGATCGCCTTCGTCGGCCAGGCGGTCGAGCGCAAGGGACTGCCGCTGCTGCTGAGGGCGTTCGAGGCCCTGCGCGAGCACATCCCGACCGAGCTCACGATCATCGGCCCCTCGCCGGAGGAGCTGGCGCCGATGATGCTCGACCCGCGCGGGGTCACCGTGCTCGGAAAGGTCGACGAAGCCGAGAAGCAGCGGGTGCTGGAGGAGGCCGACGTTCTCTGCGCGCCGTCGCTGGGCGGCGAGAGCTTCGGCATGGTCCTGACCGAGGCGTTTGCCGCCGGCACGCCGGTGGTTGCCTCCGACATCGCCGGCTACCGGGACGTCGTGCGCGACGGCGTCGACGGCGTGCTGGTCCCGGTGGGCGACGCGCAGGCCGCTCGCCGAGGCGCTGCGTGACCTCTACGACGAGCCGGCCCGCCGCACGCAGATGGCGCGCGCCGCCGCGGTCGATGTGGAGCGCTTCGCGTGGCCGCGCGTCGCCGCCGAGGTGATGAGCGCCTACGAGGACGCGATCGCCACCCCCGCGCCTACCGGCACGGTGCGCAGCGCGGCGGTCCGGGTCGGCGCCCGCGCGGCGGACCTGAAGCCGCACGCGCCCGCCCGCCGGCTGGAGAGCCTCGAGCCCAAGCTGACGGCCACGCGGAATCCGGTGCTCGCCCTCGCCCGCCGGGTCGCGCTGGCGGCGATCTCGATCGGCGGCATCGTGCTGGCGCTGCTGGCGCTGCAGAAGATCGGCCTGGACAACATCGCCGCGGCGCTGATCAATTCGAGCCCGGCCCTGGTGCTGCTCGGTCTCGGCGTGATGTGCAGCTCGATGTTCCTGCGCGCCGTGTCCTGGCACGCGATCCTGCGCGCGGCGCTGCCCCGGGCGCGCGTGCGGTTCGTCGACGCCATGCAGGGAACGTTCATCGGCGTGCTGATGTCCTCGACGCTGCCCGCCCGGCTCGGCGAGCCGTCGCGTGCGCTCGTGGTGGCGCGGCGCACCGGGCGCCCGCGTGAGCATCTGCCGATCGTGCTCGGCACGGTTGTCTCGCAGACCTTGCTGAACATCGTCGCCCTCGTCGTGCTGGGCACGGTGATGTTCTCCTCGGTCGACTTCTTCAACGGCCACCAGGACGCTCTGCTGATCGCCGCGATCGCCCCGGTGACGCTGCTGGTGATCGTCCTCGTCGCGCCGATGATCCTGCACGCGAGCACGGCCCGAAGCCGCGGCACCCGCTCCTCCCGCGCGCACGCCGCGCTGACCCGGCTGCGCCGGGCGCTGACGCGCGTCCGCGTGGGGCTGGTCGTGTTCCGCCGCCCCCAGCTCGGTGCCATCGCCACCGTGGCGCAGCTCTCAGCCTGGGCACTGCAGTGGCTCTCCTGTTACATCCTGCTCGTGGCGCTCGGCCTCAGCCACCAGGCCGGCATCGCCGCCGCAGCCGCGGTTCTGTTCGCCGTCAACATCACCGCCGTATTGCCGGCCACGCCGGCCAACCTCGGGGTCTTCCAGGCGGCGTGCGTCGCCGTCCTGCACACCGGCTGGCACGTCGGCGTGCCCGCCGGGGTCGCCTACGGGGTGATCCTCCAGGCCGTCGAGGTGTCGACGGCGATCCTCATGGGCGTGCCGGCGCTGCTCAAGGAGGGCATGTCCTGGCGTGAGGTCCGCCTGCGCGCCATGCACGCGGCACCGGTGAAGCTCCCGGCCCGCAAGCCGCAGGCGCGCCGCGGCGGAGACCCGGTCAAAGCTGAAGGCTGATCGCCCGGCGGTCGGCTCAGGCTTCGGCCAAGGCCGGCTCGTCGGCGCCTTCGGCCGACGCCTCGCCAGCCAGAACCTCGTCGGCCGGGTCCTCGTCGGGAAGCTGGCCGAGCTTGGCCGGATCCTTGTCGGTGCCCGCGATCAGTTCGTCGGCCGCCTGCTTGCTGCTCTTCGGCAGCGTCCCGGACTTCATCCCGAAGTACACGGCCTGGGGGTGGTGGGCGATGATGGCCAGGGTCGACTGCTCGGGTTCGACGGCGAATCCGCCGGAGAGGCGCAGGCCGATCGACGGGGCATCGAGCAGCCGGAAGATCTTCTCGTGCTCGGACTGCTCCGGGCAGGCGGGATAGCCCCAGGAATAGCGACGGCCCTGGGTGGGCTCGATGCCGAGCTCCGAGCGCACGCGAGCGTGCAGCCACTCGGCCATGCCCTCCGCGCTCTGGACACCGAGGCCATGGGTGAACAGCTGCTCGGCGAACTCGCCGTCGGCCTCGAGCTTGGCCATCAGCTCGGTGACCTCCTCGCCGGCCGTGACCGCCTGCAGCGCCACCACGTCGACGCCGGAGCCGAGCGGCCGGTAGAAGTCGGCCAGGCAGATCCGGTCATGACGGGGCTGGCGGGGAAAGACGAGCCGCTCGAGCTCACGCGGGTGGGCGGGGTCGAATTCCTCGGGATCCCAGATGATCAGCTCGTTGCCGTCGGCGTTGCAGGGGAAGTAACCGAGGACGGCGCGCGGGTGCAGGTAGGTCTGCTCGCGCCACATCCGCTCCAGACGGGGCTGGAAGTCCTCGCGCAGCAGCTTCGCCCACTCCTCGCCCTTGACCCCGCGCCCACCCCAGTGGAGCTTGAACAGCACGTGGGTGTCGAGGTGGTGGTAGACCTCGTCCAGCGGCACCTCGATCTCCCGCGCGCCCCAGAACGGCGGCTCGGGGACCGGGTTGTCGGTGGCCGCCGGGCTGCGCACCGAGGCGTCGGTGGTCGCGGGCGCGTCGTCGACCGGCGCGGCCGGGGCGTCGCGCAGCTTCTGGGCCGCATCCCGGGTCTTGGCGACCAGCGCCTCGCGCGCCTCGTCGTCGATCAGCTGGTCCATCTTGGCCAGTCCCTCGAAGGCGTCCTTGCAGTAGAAGACGCCCGGCTCGTAGACCTGGTCGGATTCGGTTCCGCCGGGGTAGAGGACCCGCAGGCCGAAGTTCCGGTTGATCGCGGCGCCGCCGATCAGGACGGGGAAGTCAAGGCCGCGCTGATGCAGCTCCTGGATGCAGGCCGGCATCTGCTTGGAGGTTGAGACGAGCAGCGCGCTCAGCCCGATCGCGGTCGCCTTGTGCTCGACGGCGGCGTCGAGGATGGTGGAGATCGGGACCTGCTTGCCGAGGTCGACCACCGTGTAGCCGTTGTTGGTGAGGATCGTGTTGACCAGCGACTTGCCGATGTCGTGGACGTCGCCGAACACGGTGGCGATCACCACGGTCCCCTTGGTGTAGCCCTCGATCTTGTCCAGGTACTTCTCCAGCTGGGCGACGGCGCGCTTCATCACCTCGGCGGACTGGAGGACGAAGGGCAGGATCAGCTCGCCGGCGCCGAACTTGTCGCCGACCTCCTTCATCGCCGGCAGCAGCACGGTGTTGAGCGTGGGGACCGCGCCGATCTTCTCGTTGCAGCGGTCGATCCAGTCCTCGACGCCCTCCTTCTTGCGGCGCAGGATGTGGTAGTGCAGCGCCTCCTCGGGCTCCATGCCGGCGGTGGGGTCAGCCTTCTCGGCCGCCTCCTCCGGGCCCTTGGCCTCGAAGTGGGCGATGAAGCGCTCGAGCGCATCCTCGCGGCGGTTGAACACCAGGTCGTCGGCGAGCTCGCGCTCCTCGGTCGGGATCTCGGAGTAGGGCGTGATGTGGTTGGGGTTGACCATGGCCAGGTCGAGCCCGGCCTGGACGCAGTGGTGCAGGAACACGCTGTTGAGCGCGCTGCGGGCCGGGAGGCCCACGCCGAAGGAGACATTGGAGACGCCGAGCGAGGTCTTGACCCCCGGGATCTCCTGCCTTGATCTTCCGGATCCCCTCGATCGTGGCCACCGCGGACGGCTTCCACTCATCGTCGCCGGTGGTCAGCGTGAAGGTCAGGCAGTCGAAGATCAGCAGCTCCGGATCGAGCCCGTGCTCGTCGCAGCACAGCTCCTTGAGTCGCTGCGCGATCTCGAGCTTGCGCTCCGCCGTCTTGGCCATCCCCACCTCGTCGATGGTCAGCGCGATCAGCGCCGCGCCGTGGGCCTTGGCGATCGGGAACGACGCGGTCGAGCTTGTCGCGTCCGGCCTCGAGGTTGATCGAGTTGACGATCGCGCGGCCGGGGATCTGCTGGAGCGCGAGGTCGATCACCTCGGGCTCGGTCGAGTCGACCTGGATCGGCGAGGGCTGGGTCAGCGAGACTCGCTTGGCGACCTGGCGCATCTGCTCGTCCTCGTCCTGGCGCTCGGTCAGCGCCACGCACAGATCGAGCACGTGGGCGCCGCCGGTCACCTGATCCTCGGCCACCGTCACCAGACCGTCGTAGTCGTCGGCCAGGAGCATCTCCTTGGCCTTGCGCGAGCCCTGCGAGTTGACGCGCTCGCCGACGAGCGTGGGGCGCGGATCCTGGACCAGCGGGGTGGCCGCGATCATGCTGCTCAGATGCGGCGGCCGGCGTTCCGGACGCTCGCCGGGGGTGCGGCCGCGCACGCGCTCGGCGATCGCCGCGATGTGCTCCGGCGTGGTGCCGCAGCAACCGCCGACGATGCCGACGCCGTAGCGCTCGACGAACTCGCCCAGCACCGCGGCCAGCGGCTCGGGCTTCTCGGGGAAGATGGTCTCGCCGTTCGGTCCCTGCAGGGGCAGTCCCGCGTTGGGGATGCAGTGGACCGGCACCGGGCTGGTCTCGCCGAGGAAGCGGATCGCGTCCCGCATGTCCTCGGGACCCGTGGAGCAGTTGAGTCCGATGATGTCGACCTCGAGCGCCTCGAGCGTGGTCAGCACCGCGCTGATGTCGGTGCCCAGGAGCATCTTGCCGCCGTTGGGCAGCAGCGACACGCTGCACTGGATCGGGAGCTCGCGGTCCTCGAGCTTGAACGCCTCGCGCGCGCCGAACACCGCGGCCTTGACCTCGAGGATGTCCTGGGCGGTCTCGATGATGATCAGGTCAACTCCGCCCTTGAGCAGGCCCTGGGCCTGCTCGGTGAAGACGGTGACCAGCTCCCTGAAGGTGATCTGCCCGAGGGTGGGGTCGTCGCTGGCGGGAAGATAGCCGGTCGGGCCGATCGAGCCGGCGACAAAGCGGTTCTCGCCCGCCGCCTTGCGGGCGATCTGGGCTGCCTTGACGTTGATCTCCTCGGTGTGCTCATCGAGTCCCCACTCGGCGAGCTTCAGCCGCGAGGCCTGGAAGGTGTCGGTCTCCAGCACCTCGGCGCCCGCGTCGAGCATCGAGGTGTGGACGCCCTCGATCACGTCGGGGCGGTTGAGCACCAGCACCTCGTGGCAGCGGCCCGGAAGCCCGTAGTCCTTTTCGAGGCTCAGATCGAACTGCTCGAGCGTCGCGCCCATGCCGCCGTCGTAGACGACGACGCGTTCGCGGAGGGCAGCGAGAAGGTCACGCATGGCCAGGGACTCTAGCGAACCTTGACAGGGTTGTGGCAAGGTTGCGCGACGGCTCAGGTCCTGGCGCCGCCGCCCGGCGTGGCTGACCAGAGCGGAGAGGACGACCTGCGAGCGGGTCCGCTGGACGAGCCCCCCGCGCCTGCCGCCCGCTCGGCCTCCAGCGTCGCCGGATTGGGCGGCGCGCGGGTCCTCGAGCTGCTGCAGCTCCATGATCAGGCGCTCGAGGTCGCCGTTGTCCTGGGTGCGCACGCGGGCGATCGCGTCCGCCTCCCCGGTGACGCTCCAGGCTTCGACCACCTCGGGATGCTGACGGAGCGTCTGCGCGACGGTGTCAAGCAGTGTCCCGGGAGCGAAGAACAGCTCGATCAGCGCCTCGGTCTGATCGCCGAGCGCGGCGTGATCGATCACGGCCGTGAAGCCCCGCAGCGCTCCGCTCGCGCGGAGCCTGTCGACCCGCCGTTTCACCGCCGGTGAGGAGAGAGCGACGTGCTGGGCGATGTCGTCGTAGGTGCGCCGGCCATCCTGGACCAGAAGCGCAAGAATCTTGCGGTCAGAGGCGTCCATTCGGTGATCTCCTGCGCATATTACATCGGAAATCGGCATCGACAGCCGCCGATCGCCCGAGTAGGCTGGCCCAATGTCCGACGTGAAACTAGCCCGGGTGATGTTTGACGAGGCCCACAGCGAGGCGTGGACGATCCGTCCCGAGCTGGCCGCCACGATGCAGCCCGCGCATCCCGACGACGCGTCCTACGCGCGCGCCGCGGCGGCGCTGGCCGAGCGCGACTTCACGGTCGAGGTCAATCTCCGGGATCCCCTGACGCAAAAGACGCTGACGGGTTGCGACGTGCTGGTCATCGCCCACCCGTCAGAGCCGGAGTGGGAGCGCACCACGGGCATCGGCTCGCCGCGCCTGAGCGACGACGAGCTGGACGCGATCGAGGCGTTCGTGCGCGAGGGCGGCGGCCTGGTCGTGCTCGGGGAGACCGAGCAGGAGAAGTACGGGAGCAACCTCAACGAGCTGCTGGAGCGGTTCGAGCTGCACCTGGAGAACGACACCGTGCAGGACTACGAGCATCACTCTCGGCGCCCCGAGCTGGGTGCTGGCCGAACTGACCGAGGGCGCGCGCGGACGCGGGGGCGACGTGCTGGCTCGGGTGAGCAGGCCTGCCTGTACCGGGCGACGACGATCTCGGCTCGCAACGGCGCGCGCGTGCTGGCGCGCACCCACGCCAGCGCCTCCTCGCCCGGCGCTCCGCTGATCGCCATCGCCGAGCACGGCGCCGGCCGGGTGGTGCTGCTGGCCGACTCCGACCTGTTCGGGGACGACTGCATCGATCAGCTCGATCACCGCTCGCTGTGGCTGAACCTGATCTACTGGGCGGCGCCGGTGCGGGCCGCCGAGGGTGACGATTCGTCCGCCGACCAGGCCGACCCCGCGTGGCTGGAGCTGCGCGCCGAGACCGATGCGCTGGCGCTCCTGCAGGCCTCCGACGGATCGCTGTCCGCTGACCCACGGGCCGCGGGCGAGCACGTGGCCGCTATCTCCGAGGCGATCCGCCGGCTGGCGCCCCGCTTCCCGCACCAGTCGGAGTACCTGGCGTGGGTCCTGGCCGACCTTCGAGCCTGGATGGACCAGGGCTTTGGCAAGCCGGATTTCACCCGCTCGCTGGAGGCGTTCCGGCCGGAGCAGCAGCGCGTCGACGGGCTCGAGCATCTGGTCTTCTTTCCCATGTACAAGCAGAACGGCTCCCGCGACACCTGCTTTGAGGCGCTGCTGATCCGCGTTCCGTGGCCTGACTGGATCGCGGCGCTCGAGCGCACGCGCTACGACAACCCGAAGTTCGTACCGGTGCAGCTGCTCAGCGGCACCCGGGGTTACGACAGCGAATGCGCGGTGCTGTTCCCGGAGACCGTCTCGGTGGCCGGCCGCCCGGTGAACAACTTCGGCGCCATCTTCTGCGACCGGGAGGCCGGGCGCCTGCGCCGCGTCGCCGGCGCCGCGGCCGATCTGCTGGCGCTCAACCTCCCGCCTGACGCGGCGCGGCTGCTGGAGAGCCGCGCGCTGTCGGAGCAGGCCTACATCCTCTGGGATCTGATCCACGACCGCGCGCACTCCCACGGCGAGCTCCCATTCGATCCGTTCATGATCCGCCAGCGCGCGCCGTACTGGATGTACGCGCTGGAGGAGCTGCGCTGTGATCTGACCGCGTTCACCCAGGCGATGGAGCTCGAGCGCGACGGCGTTGCCTTCGCCCGGCATGTCCAGTACGCGATCCTGCTGGACCGTCTGCTGCGCTTTCCCATCACCGGGACCCGGGTGCGCAACTACGACGGGCTCGGCGGCCAGCTGCTGTTCGCCTACCTGCATCGTCACGGCTTCCTGCACTGGACCGACAATCAGCTGACGATCGACTGGGAGCGGATCGGTGAGGGCGTGAGCGCTCTGTTCGCGGAGGTCGACGAGCTGTACCGCCGCGGAATCGATCGCTCCAAGCTCGCGCACTGGGCGGCCGCGCACGATCTCGTGGCGGACAACGTCGCGCCGGCCATCGGCTCGCGCTGGGCCGCCGGCGCGCGGGACTTCGCCGACGTCGAGGATCCGCGGCCCGTACGTCGACCGGGTGCTCGAGGACGAGTTTCCCCTGTCGATCTTCTACTCGGCGCTGAAGGCTAAGCTCGCCGCGTGAACGCGCGCGGCTTCGCCTCCGACAACGCGGCCACGATCCATCCCGAGGTGCTGGCGGCGATCGCCCGCGCCAACGTCGGGCACGCGCCCGGGTACGGCCACGACGGGTTCACCCGGCGCGCCGAGGCGCTGTTCGCTGAGCACTTCGGTGCCGACGCCGGGGCGTATCTGGTGTTCAACGGCAGCGGCGCGAACGTGCTCTCGCTCCGCGCGGCGTGCCGTCCCTGGGAGGGAGTGATCTGCGCGGAGTCCGCGCACCTCAATGTCGACGAGGGTGGGGCCCCGGAGGCGATCGCCGGGGTCAAGCTGCTGACGGTGGCGGCCGAGCACGGAAAGCTCACCCCGGAGCTGGTCGCGCGCCGGATCGCGCGGATCGGCGACGAGCATGCGGTGCAGCCCCGGGTGGTCTCGATCTCGCAGTGCAGCGAGCTCGGCACCGTCTACTCGCTCGAGGAGATCGCCGCGCTCTCGGCCCTGGCCCACGCGCACGGGCTGCTGCTGCACGTCGACGGGGCGCGACTGAGCAACGCCGCCGCCGCGCTCGGTCTCCCGTTGCGCGCGCTGACGACGGACGCGGGCGTCGACATCGTCTCCTTCGGCGGGACCAAGAACGGCCTGCTCGGCGGGGAGGCGGTGGTCGTGCTCAATCCCAAGCTGGACGTCGGCATTCCGTATCTGCGCAAGCAGTCGCTGCAGCTGGCCTCAAAGATGCGGTTCCTGGCCGCGCAGTTCGAGGCCCTGCTGACCGACGAGCTGTGGCTGCGCTGCGCCCAGCAGGCCAACGCCATGGCCGCACGGCTGGCCGGCGCGGTCGAGGGTCTCGCCGGACTGGAGATCACCCATCCAGTTCAGAGCAACGCGGTGTTCGCGACGTTGCCGGCGCACGCGATCGCCACGCTGCAAGAGCAGTTCGCGTTCTATGTCTGGGATGAGCGCCGCGGCGAGGCCCGCTGGATGTGCTCGTGGGACACGACCGAGGAGGACGTGGACAGGTTCGCCGCAGCCGTCGCGGCCGCGCTCTGACCCGTTCGAGCGGCAAGAGTCGAACAACTAGATGATCAGCTTGCGCTCCATGAAGCGGATCGCCAGCCGCCACGAGACGAGCGCGAACCCGATCAGGAACGCGAGGTGCCCGAGGTCGGCGACGCTCTCGGTCCCGAACACGACATGGCGCACCAGCTGCACGCAGTGAAACAGCGGATTGAAGTTGCCCAGCACCTGGGCCCATTGCGGGAGCGAGGTCAGCGGGAAGAACGTCCCCGCGACGAGGAACATCGGGGTCAGCAGGCCGCTCTGCCAGTAGGAGAAGCTCTCGATCTTGGATGACCTGGCGGCGATGAAGATCCCGAAGCAGGCCCACCCGAAGCCCGCGAGCCCGGCGATGAACGGCACGAGCAGCATCCCCCAACTGGGCTGCAGGCCGAAGATCATCGCCACCAGCATCGGGACGCATCCGTAGACCCCGGTCCGCAGCGCCACCCACAGCGCCTCACCGGTGACGATCTCCTCGGTGTCGACCGGCGCGGCCAGGATCGCGTCGTAGGTGTGCTGGAACGAGTACTTGATGAACGTCCCGTACATCGCGGGGAACGCGCCGGAGAACAGGACCGTGGTGGCCACCACTCCGGTGCCGACGAAGTCGATGTAGTTGTAGCCCGCCACCTTGCTGACCAGCGAGCCGAACCCGAACCCGAAGGCCAGCAGGTAGATCGTCGGATCCACCGTCGAGGAGAAGGTTGAGGAGCGCCAGAACGAGGAGAAGTTGACCACCTCGCGCACCATCACGCCCTGCAGCGCGGCTCGCTCGAGCCGTCCCAGCCGTCGCCGGCTCACCGTGCTCATTCGATCTCCTCGCCGGTCAGCAGCACGAACACGTCCTCCAGGTTGGTGTTCCGGCGCTCGCCCTCGAAGCCGTCCGAGCCGTTGCTGTGCAGCAGCGCCACCGACGTCCCGGTGCGCCGGGTCGGCCAGCCGCGCGAGCGCGCGTGGGCCTCGACCTCGGCCAGCCGAGACGGCGACCCGTACACCTCGGTGGCGTGCGCTCCGGCGTGCTCGCGGATCAGCGCAGCCGGAGCGCCCACCGCGACCGCCTTGCCGTGGGACATGATCGTGACCGTGTCGCACAGCCGCTCGGCCTCCTCGATGTAGTGCGTGCTCATCAGGATCGAGACGCCCTGCGAGCGCAGCAGATCGATCAGCGCCCACAGCTCCTGGCGGACCTGCGGATCGAGTCCGACCGTGGGCTCGTCGAGCAGTAGCAGCCGCGGCTGGTGCAGCAGCGCGCGGGCGATCAGCAGCCGCCGGCGCATCCCGCCGCTCAGCTGATCGACCTTCGACCCGGCGCGTTCGCCGAGATTGGCGATGTCCAGCGCCCGCTTGATCGCCGCCCTGCGCTCGCGCGCGGGTACGCGATACAGGTGCGAGAACACGAGCAGGTTCTGCTCCACCGTCAGCGACACGTCGAGGTTGTCCAGCTGCGGGACCACGCCCATCTCGGCCCGCGCCTGCTTGGAGTCGCCGGGAAGCCGGTAGCCGAGGACCTCGAGCTCGCCCTCGTCGGCGATGACCTGCGCGGTCAGCGCCTTCATCGTGGTGGACTTGCCGGCGCCGTTGGGGCCGAGCAGGCCGACGCAGGTGCCGTAGGGCACCTCCAGGTCGAGGCCGTCGACGGCGGTGATCGCGCCGAAGCGCTTGACCACGCCGCGGAGGCTGATCGCCGAGCCGGTAGGTCTGTGTCAGGCAGGGTCATGCGTTCCGACGGCTTAGACCGCCGGAACGCACGTTACTCATCGCTCAGGCTGAGGCGAGCTCGCGCACCTGCGTGAGCCGCAGGCTGTTCCCGGAGGGATCGCGGAACCCCGAGTCGATGCCGTACGGCCGTTCCTCGGGCGTCTCCGTGAACTCGACGCCCCGGGCCTTGAGCTCCTCGTAGGAGGCGTAGACGTCATCGGTGACCAGGAACACCGTTCCGGCAAAGCCCTTGGCCACCAGTGTCCGCACCTGCTCGCCGGTCTCCTCGCTCATCACCGGCGGCCCCGGGATCTCCATCAGCACGATCGCGACCTCCGGTTGGTTCGCCGGGCCGACCGTCAGCCAGCGGAAGTTCCCCATCTCCGGCATGGTCACGTCCTGCCGGACCTCCATCCCCAGGGTCTGGGTGTAGAAGGCCAGGGCCTCGTCCTGGTTGTGCACCCACAGCTGGGTGCTGGCTACTTTGATCATCTCGCTCGTCTCCTTGGTTGCAGCTTCGCGGGTTGTCAGCCCTCAACGGCCAGCAGCACGTTGGCCTCGGGATCACGGAACCAGAACATCGGCGGGACACCATCACCGAACCGGCTGATGTCGGCGTCCACGTCCACACCACGGTCCTTCAGCTGCGCGTGGAAGGCGTCGACGTCGCCGGTCTGCAGGGTGATGCCGGTGTCCTTGCCGCCCGCGGTCCCGTTCGGGCCGGGAGGGGCGATGGCGATCGAGGTGTCGGCGCCGGACGGCGCGACCTCGATCCAGCGGTTGCCGTCACCGAACGGCGCGTCGACGCGCTTCTCGAGGCCCAAAGCCTCGGTGTAGAACTCGAGCATGCGGTCCGGGTCGGCGGCCGGGACGATGACGTTGGCGACCTTGGTCACACGGGTGCTCACGGCACTCCTCCTGAGTCGGGGTTGGCACTACTTACGACAGTCCGGCGTCCGCGATTCATCGGTCAGCGGACGGAACTCCGTCGGTCACACTAATCCGGAGTTCCGTTCCTGTCTTCTCGAAACGTGCGGCGTTGCGGACGGGCATAGGCGCGCACCACGCACGCCGGAAGCATCGCCTGGGCGGCGGCCGGGGGATAGCGGGCGCGATACGCGGTCGGCGAGACGCCATAGGTCCGGGTGAAGCTCGTCGTGAACGAGCCGACGCTCTGCAGCCCGACGGTGAAGCAGATCTCCGCTACCGAGCGGTCGGTGTTGCGCAGCAGCGCAGCCGCCCGCTCCAGCCGGCGGGTGAGCAGGTAGGAGTGCGGTGGCTCGCCGAACGCGCGCCTGAACTCACGACTGAAGTGCGCCCGGGAGAGCCCGGCGGCCCGCGCCATGTCGTCCACTCCCAGCGCTTCTGCGTAGCGAAGGTCAGCCAGGTCCCGCGCTCGTAACAGGTGACGCGCTGGCGGCACATAGCTCATGCCCGCAGTATCGCTCCTGGATTGCCGGACGGTTCAGCCCAGGTTCATGGTTACCGGCACGCCGGCGAACCATCGGTGAACCGGCCCCCGTAGTCTTCGCTTCATGCCCCGGGAGATCGACACTGTGCCTCGCCACCGGGTAGTGATCGTGGGGGGCGGCTTCGGAGGAGTGCGCGCGGCCAAGGCGCTCGAGCACGCCGATGCCGACATCACGCTGATCGATCGGACCAACCATCACCTGTTCCAGCCGCTGCTCTACCAGGTCGCCACCGGCGTCCTCTCGCCAGGCCAGATCGCGCCGGCGCTGCGCAGCATGTTCCGGGGACAGCCCAATGTGCGGGTGCTGCTGGCCGAGGTCAATGACATCGACCTCGAACGCCGGGTCGTGCGGGCCGAGGCGATCGACACGATCGAAGTGCCGTACGACACGCTGATCGTCGCGGCCGGCGCCACCCATTCCTATTTCGGCCATGACGACTGGGCGGACATCGCGCCGGGGATGAAGAATCTCGACGACGCCAATCGTTTGCGCAGCCGCATCCTCGGCGCGTTCGAGCTGGCCGAACAGGAGTCTGACCCGGTCGAGCGCCAGGCGTGGCTGACCTTCGCCATCGTCGGCGCGGGTCCGACCGGAGTCGAGCTCGCGGGGCAGATCGCCCTGCTGGCAACCCGCGTTCTTCGCGGTGAGTACCGGCACATCGACAGTGCGAGTGCGCGCGTAGTCCTGCTCGACGCGGTACCGACGGTGCTCGGCCCGTTCCCGGACAGCCTCCGAGAGCGAGCGAAGACGGACCTGGAGAAGCTCGGTGTCGACGTGGAGCTGGAATCCCCGGTGACCGGGATCGACGCCGGCGGGGTCGTGCTGGGCGACGGCCCCCAGGCCCGACGGCTTGATGCGCGCACCGTGATCTGGGCCGCGGGCGTCAAGGCCTCCGAACTGGGTGCGATGCTGGCCAAGCGCAGCGGTGCCGAGACCGATCGGGCGGGGCGGTTGCACATGGAACCGGATCTCACGCTCCCGGGACACCCGGACGTGTTCGCGGTCGGCGACATGATCGCTCTGCCGAACGTTCCCGGCACCGCGCAGCCCGCGATCCAGGAGGGCAAGTACGCGGCTGAGGTGGTGCGCGCGCGGTTGACGGGCCAAAAGCCATTGAAGCCCTTCAAGTACCGCGACCTGGGGATGATGGCGGTGATCGGGAGGACCCACGCGGTCGCCGACATCTTTGGGCGGATCCGACTGGGCGGCTTCCCGGCTTTCCTGATCTGGGGGGTCGTGCACCTCGCATATCTGGTCGGCTGGGGCAATCGCTATGAGGCGGTAGCGCGGTGGCTGTGGACGATCCTCGCGCGCAACCGGAGAGAGCGCCTGATCAGTCCCGTCAGTCTGGTCAGCGATCAAACCGCGCGTCGCGAGCTGGCAGAGGCGCGGGCGGCGGTGGCGCAGACGCCGGAGTCTCGCTCCTGAGGGTTGGCGAACGCCTGCCCGGGTAACCACCGGGTATGCCGGGATCTTTGTCAGAGCTCCGGCTCAAGCTACGTTGCGACAGCGAGGCTCCCGCTGCGGTCCGCGAGGCGATCAGAGCCCTCGACGTCGGCTGGCTGGCCGGAGACGCGATGCTCGTGGCCAGTGAGCTGGTGACCAATGCGGTGATTCATTCCGGGTGCACCCCGAGCGAGCTGCTCGAGGTAGGCATCCAGATCGACCGCGATCACCTCTTGATCTCGGTGCGAGATCCGGGCTCCTCCGGCCAGGCCGCCCGTCTACGCGAGGGCGATGACGCCTTTGGCGGGATGGGGCTGCGGGTGGTGGAACAACTCGCCCGCCACTGGAGCTCGGAGCGCGGTGACGGACATCGGGTCTGGGCCGAGCTCGCCCGCGCGTGAGCGCAAACATTCAACCCGCGGGCGCTGAGGAGTAGCTTCTGCGTCCGTGACCTCGCTGGTGAGCGCGCTGGGACCGGTGCACCAGCACTATCTGGCGCAGGCGCGCCAGATGCAGGCGCTGTCGTTTGCCGTCCACATTCCGCTGGTCTGCTTCGGCATCGCGTTTCCGGCCATGGTGCTGTTCATGGAGTGGACCTACCGGCGCAGCGGCGATGAGGTCTACGGGACGATCGCGCGGCGGTGGACGAAAGTGATGGCGGCGCTGTTTGCGGTCGGCGTGATCACCGGGACCGTGTTGTCGTTCGAGATGGGCCTCCTGTGGCCGAACTTCACGGCCACCTTTGGCGGCGTCTTCGGCCTGGGCTTCGCGGTCGAGGGCTTCTCGTTCTTCACCGAGGCGATCTTCATCGGAATCTACGTCTATGGCTGGGACCGGCTCTCCGCACGGATGCACCTGCTCTCGGGGATCCCGATCGTGATCTCGGGCGTGACCGGATCGCTGATGGTGATCTCCGTCAACGCCTGGATGAACCATCCGGGCGGCTTCACGGTGGTGTCCGGCCACGTGACTCACGTCGCCCCGGTGTCGGCGTTGCTCGGCAATCCGTACCTCTGGAGCGAGTTGGTCCACATGTACCTGGCCGGCTACATGGTCACCGGCTTCCTGGTGGCGGGCGTGTATGCCGTCGGTCGCCTGCGCGGGCGCTGGAGTCGTTACGAGCGGACCGCCCTGGCGGTGCCCTTGACCATCGCCGCCCTGGCCGCTCCCGTGCAGGTGCTCGTCGGGGACTGGGTGGCCCGTGACGTCGCGGTCTATCAACCCACTAAGCTGGCCGCGCTCGAAGGGCTCGCCCACACCACGCGCGGGGCGCCGGAGCACCTGGGCGGCTGGTACTCCGACGGCCGGGTGAAGTACGGCATCGAGATCCCCAAGCTCCTGTCGCTGCTGGCCTACCACGATCCGAACGCGCGCGTCCAGGGCCTCGACGCGGTCCCGGCTGCTGATCGTCCGCCGGTCAACGTGGTCCGCGTCGCCTTTCAGACGATGGTGGGGATCGGAACCCTGCTGGCGCTGCTGGGGTTGATCTGCCTCTACGTCCGCTGGCGCCGGCGCCGGCTGCCCGAGTCGGCCTGGTTCTACAGGGGTTTGGCGGTGGCCGGTCCGTTGTCGCTGGTGGCCTTGATCGCCGGCTGGGTGACGACCGAGGTAGGGCGGCAGCCGTGGGTGGTCTACGGGACGATGCGAACCGACCAGGCGGTGACCGGTGCGGGCGGTATCCCGATTGGCTACGCCACGCTGGCGCTGATCTACGCGGGCGTCGCGGTGGGTGTGGTGTGGATCCTGCGGCGCCTGGCGGCGGCGCCGATCGTCGCGGCCACGGCGACCCCTCCAACCGCCCACCGAGGCTGACCGTGCTGGATGTGCTGCCGCTGGTGTTTGTGCTGATCGGACTGGCGCTCTACGGGGTACTGGCAGGCGCCGATTTCGGAGCTGGGTTCTGGCAGCTCACGGCCGGCCGGGGCGAGGCCGCCGACCGGCTGCGCGAGCGCGCACACGATTCGATGGGGCCGGTATGGGAGGCCAATCACGTCTGGCTGATCTTCGTGCTGACCGTGTTCTGGACCGCGTATCCGCAGGCCTTCGGATCGATCGCCTCGACGCTGTCGGCGGCGCTGCTGATTGCGGCGGTGGGGATCCTGCTGCGGGGCGCGGCCTATGCCCTGCGAGCCGCGGCCGACGAGTCGCCTCGCAAGCGCATGATCGACACGGTGTTCGGTGTTTCCTCGGTGATCACCCCGTTCGCCTTGGGAGCAGCGGTCGGCGGGATCGCATCGGGGCGCGTTCCGGTCGGTAACGCCCGTGGTGGGGCGATCTCCAGCTGGATCAACCCAACCGCGATTTTGATCGGAACGCTCGCGGTGGTGACCGGGGTCTATCTGGCCGCGGTGTTCCTCAGCGGAGATGCGACCCGGGACGGAGAGGAAGATCTGGCCGAGCGCTTTCGGGTGCGGGCCCTCGGCGCCGGCGTGATTGCCGGCGCGGTCGCGATCGGCGGTTTCGCCATCCTCCACGGGGACGCCCATCCGCTGTACCGAGGCCTGGTCACCGGCGGCGGACTGGCTGCGTTGATCGTCTCGGTGTTCGCGGGGGCGAGCACCCTCGGACTGGTGTGGGCGCGTCGCTACGAGCCGGCGCGGTACACCGCCGCGGTGGCCGTCGCAGCGATCGTCGCGGGGTGGGCGCTCGCGCAGAACCCTCGGTTGCTGCCCGGATTGACGGTCAGGCAGGCCGCCGCGCCGCACGACACGTTGGTGGCCCTGGTGGTGGCGATCGTCGCCGGCGCGGTCCTGCTACTGCCTTCGCTGGGCACGCTGTTCTCGCTCGCGCTGGGCGGCAGGCTCGGCCACAGTGCGGCGCCTGCAGATGCCCCGCCGGCCGAGGATCGCCCGCCCCGACCCACCGGCTCCCGCGTTCGGTTGATGCGCGTCGCCGGTGCGCTGTTCGTCGCCGGCCTCGGCTTCACCAACGTCGCCAACGCGCACTGGGCGCATCTCATCGGGGCGGCTTGCTACGTCGGTTTCCTGATCACGGCATTCTGGGTCGCGTTGCCGAGCCCCGAGACAGCGCACGGAAGATGAATCACAGGGTGACTGTCGCTCCGCCGTCCGCGGCCCCGTACAGCGCCTCGATCGCCACGGCCTGAGCGACCGCGTCCTTACTTCCCAGCAGCGGCGGCGAGCCATCGCGGATGGCGCGGGAGAGGTCCTCGGCCTCGAGCCGGTAGGAGTCCGCCGGCTCGATTTCGATCCGCTCAACACCGCGATCGTTCCGCAGCTCGATCAGCGGCGTACGGCAGTGCCACGGATCATCGAGGAACAGCACGCCGTCCTCGCCGACCACCTCAAGCTGATCACGGGGCGCCAGCGCCATCCCGGCGTCGAAGTGCGCCAGCACGTCGTGGTGGAAGCGCATCGTGCCCGCGAACGCGACGTCGACGCCATCGCCGCCCAGCACCTGCTCGGCGCTCACCGTCTCCGGCTCTCCGGCCAGCATCCGGGTGGCGTTGACGCAGTAGCAGCCGACGTCCATCAGCGCGCCGCCGTCAAGTGCCTTCGCCAGCCGTACGTTGTCGGAAGCGAGGATGTTGAAGCTGAACGTGGCCACGATCATCCGCAGGCGGCCGATCGCACCCCCCGCGACCAGCTCCTGCAGGCGGCGGGTCTGCGGATGGTGGCGGTACATGAACGCCTCCATCAGCCACCGGCGCTCGCGCGCGGCGACCTCGAACGCGTCCTCCACCTTTGCCGCGTGCCGGCTCAGCGGCTTTTCGCACAGCACGTGCTTGCCCGCCTGCAGCGCGCGCACCGTCCACTCGATGTGAAGCGCGTTCGGGAGCGAGATGTAGACCGCCTCGATTTCGGGATCGGCGAGCATCGCCTCGTAACCGCCGTACGCTCGTTCGATCCCATGCTCCTTCGCGTAACGCTCTGCCGCCGCCCGATCTCCGGCTGGCCACCGCCAGGACATCGACCTCGGGCGAGCTGCGCAGCGCCGGCCAGGAACGCGCCGTTGATCTTGGCGGTCGAGAGGATTCCCCACTTCACCGACATCACGGAAGGACACTAGAGAACCTTGCCCACCCATGCAGCGGCGTTCGCGCCCGGGCGCGTCAATCTGATCGGAGAGCACACCGACTACAACCACGGTCTCGCGCTGCCGTTCGCGATTCGTGAAGGCGTGACCGTGCAGGTGCACGTGATCGAGGCCGGCCGCGTCGAGGCGACGGCCTCCGACCTCGGCGAGCGCGACGAATTCTCGCTGGACGCACCGCCGCCGGGATCCGGCTGGCGGGCGTTCGTGCGCGGGGCGGTTGCCGAGCTCCAGCGGGCCGGCGTCACGCTCCCCGGCGTGCGGATCGAGATCAGCGGCACCGTTGCCCAGGGCGGCGGCCTGTCCTCCTCGGCTGCGCTGGAGGTCGCGCTCACGTTGGCGCTGGTCGCCGTCTCCGGAATGCGGCAACCGGACCGCCTGGCGCTGGCGCGCCTGTGCTCGAGGGTCGAGAACGACTGGGCCGGCGCGCAGACCGGGCTGCTGGATCAGCTGGCGTCGTTGTACGGGCAGCCCGACCACGCGATGGAGATCGACTTCCGGACCCTGTCGGTGACGCCGGTGACGCTGGAGCTCGGGGACTTCAAGCTGGTCACGCTGGACTCCGGCGAGAAGCATGCCAATGCCGCCTCGGGCTACAACGAGCGCCGGGCCGAGTGTGCGCGCGCGTGCGAGCTCCTGGGGATCGACAGCCTGCGCGAGGCCACGCTGGAGATGGCCCGGACGCTGCCCTCGCCCCTGGCCGAGCGCGCCAGCCACGTCATCACCGAGAACGAGCGCGTGGAGGCGTCGGTGCGAGCTCTGGCGGACCGGGACATGCCCGCCCTGGGGGCGCTGCTCAACGCCTCGCATGCGTCGCTGCGGGACCTGTTCGAGATCTCGACTCCCGCCGTCGACGCCACGGTCCAGCGGCTACTCGACGCGGGCGCGGTCGGGGCCCGGATCATGGGCGGGGGCTTCGGCGGCAACGTGCTCGGGCTGATGGCGCCCGGGGCGGTGGCGCCCGAGGAGGCGGTGGAGGTCCGGCCCGGCGCCGGCGCCCACGTGCTCGATTAGTCAGCGGCGAGAACCCGTTGCCCAGGTCACTCCTACTGGCGGAGGCGACATGGGGTCGCGTATCGTGACGCGCGGTCATGAATTTCGCCGACGACGCCTCCGCGCCGATCGACACCGTCGAGCTGTCCGCCTCCGGGCTCGAGGCCGAGCAGGTCGTGGCGGTGGCCCGCTCAGGGGCCGCGGCTAAGCTGGGCTCGCGCGCGCGTGAGGTCATGGAGCGCTCGGCCGCAGTGGTCGCAGCGCTGGTCGATTCCGAGGAGCCGGTGTATGGCGTCTCGACCGGGTTTGGCTCCCTGGCCGTCGGTGCGGATTCCCGCCGATCGCCGCGAGGAGCTCCAGCGAGCGCTGATCCGCTCGCACGCCGCCGGAATGGGCGATCCGGTGGAGACGGAGGTGGTGCGGGCGATGATGCTGCTGCGCGCCCGCACGCTGGCGATGGGCTGCTCAGGGGCGCGTCCCGTGGTGGCGGAGACGCTGCTGGCGCTGCTCAACGCCGGCATCACGCCCCGCGTCCCCGAGTACGGCTCGCTCGGCGCCAGCGGCGATCTGGCCCCGCTCGCCCACTGCGCGCTCGCGTTGATCGGGGAGGGCGAGGTGCTCGATCGTGCCGGTGCTGTGCGTCCGGCCGCGGCCGCGCTCGGCGACGCCGGGATCGCGCCGCTGACCTTGACCGCCAAGGAGGGTCTGGCCCTGATCAACGGCACCGACGGGATGCTCGGCATGCTCGTGCTGGCCTGCGAGGACCTGACCCGGCTGCTGCGCGTCGCCGACGTGACCGCGGCGATGTCGGTGGAGGCGCTGCTCGGCACCGACCGCGCGTTCGCGGCTGAGCTCGTCGCGCTGCGCCCCCAGCCCGGTCAGGCGGCGAGCGCGGAGAACCTCCGCGCGCTGCTGGCCGACTCGGAGATCGTGGCCAGCCACCGCCACGGCGATCCGCGCGTTCAGGATGCCTACTCGCTGCGCTGCGCGCCGCAGGTGGCCGGCGCGGCGCGGGACACGCTCGAGCATGCCCGGCGGGTGGCGGCCGACGAGTTGCACGCGGCGATCGACAATCCGATGGTGCTGCCCGACGGACGGGTGGAGTCCTGCGGAAATTTCCACGGCGCGCCGGTCGGGCTCGTGTGCGACTTCCTGGCCATCGCCGCCGCGCAGGTCGGAGCGATCGCCGAGCGACGCACCGACCGGCTGCTCGACCCGACGCGCTCGCACGGACTGCCGCCGTTCCTGGCCGAGGATGCGGGCGTCAACTCCGGGATGATGCTGGCCCACTACGCGCAGGCGGCGATGGTGGCCGAGAACCGCCGCCTGGCCACGCCGGCCAGCGTCGACTCGCTGCCGACCAGCGCGATGCAGGAGGATCACGTCTCGATGGGATGGGGCGCCGCCCGCAAACTCCGGACCGCGATCGGCAACCTCGGCCGGATCCTCGCCGTCGAGCTCACCTGTGCCGCCCGGGCGCTCGACCTTCGTGCGCCGCTGCGCCCGGGTCCGGGAACGGCGGCCGCGCTGCGCTCGGTCCGGGAGCGGATCGCCGGGCCCGGACCGGATGCCTACGTCTCGCCCGACCTCGCGGCGGCCGAGGCGCTGGTCGCCTCCGGGGCGCTGCTCAGCGCGGTGCAGGCGGCGATCGGGGGCGCTGCGGTGAGCGTCCGCGCCCCGCGCGGGCGTCCGAGCTCTCCTGCCGCGGCTGGCCCCAGGAGGCGGCGATGCGGATGCTGATGAACAACCTCGATCCGGAGGTGGCCGAGAACCCCGACGAGCTCGTCGTCTACGGCGGGACGGGGCGCGCCGCCCGGTCCTGGGAGGCCTACCACGCGATCGTGCGGACCCTGCAGTCGCTGGCGTGACGACGAGACGCTGCTCGTGCAGTCGGGCAAGCCGGTCGGTGTGTTCAGAACCCACGAGTGGTCGCCGCGGGTACTGATCGCCAACTCCAACCTCGTGCCCGACTGGGCCAACTGGGACGAGTTCCGGCGGCTGGAGGCGCTCGGGTTGACGATGTACGGGCAGATGACCGCGGGATCCTGGATCTACATCGGCAGCCAGGGGATCCTGCAGGGCACCTACGAGTGCTTCGCCGAGATCGCCCGCCGGCGCCATGGCGGCTCGCTGGCCGGGACCCTGACCCTGACCGCGGGGCTCGGCGGGATGGGCGGGGCCCAGCCGCTGGCGGTGACGATGAACGGCGGCGTGGCGCTGTGCGTGGAGGTCGACCGCGAGCGGATCGAGCGCCGGCTGGCGACTCGCTACCTGGACGAGGTCGCCGACTCGCTCGAGGACGCCGTGGCGCGCTGCGAGGCCGCCAAGGCGGCGGGCCGCGCGCTGAGCGTGGGCCTGGAGGGCAACGCCTCCGACGTGCTGCCCACGCTGCTGGCCCGGGGGCTCGAGGCCGAGATCGTCACCGACCAGACGAGCGCCCACGATCCGCTGAACGGCTACGTGCCCGGGCGCATGTCGCTGGCCGAGGCCGAGGAGCTGCGCGCCGCCGATCCCGGGGAGTACCTGCGCCGCTCGCGGGCGTCGATGGCCGCCCACTGCGCCGCGATGGTCGGGCTTTCTCGACGCCGGCAGCGAGGTCTTCGACTACGGCAACAGCCTGCGCGCGGAGGCGCAGCTCGGCGGCTTCGAGCGCGCGTTCGCCTACCCCGGGCTTCGTGCCCGCCTACGTGCGGCCGCTGTTCTGCGAGGGCCGCGGGCCGTTTCGCTGGGTCGCGCTGTCCGGCGATCCGGCGGACATCGCCGCCACCGATCGCGCGGTGCTGGCGGAGTTTCCCGAGGACGAGGCGCTGGCGCGCTGGATCGCCCACGCCTCCGAGCGGGTCGCCTTCCAGGGGCTGCCGGCCCGGATCTGCTGGCTCGGCTACGGCGAGCGCCGCGCGGCTCGGGCTGCGCTTCAACGAGATGGTGCGCTCCGGAGAGCTGAGCGCCCCGATCGTGATCGGCCGCGACCATCTCGACTCCGGCTCGGTGGCCTCGCCCTACCGGGAGACCGAGGCGATGATCGACGAGTCCGACGCGATCGCCGACTGGCCGCTGCTCAACGCGCTGGTCAACACGGCCTCGGGCGCGAGCTGGGTCTCGATCCACCACGGCGGCGGCGTCGGCATCGGACGCTCGATCCACGCCGGCATGGTCTGCGTGGCCGATGGCACCGAGCTGGCGGCGGAGAAGCTCGACCGGGTGCTGACCGCCGATCCCGGGACCGGGGTCATGCGCCACGCCGACGCCGGCTACCCGCGGGCGATCGAGGTGGCGCGAGCAGCGGGGCGTGCGCATCCCGATGCGCGAGGGCTCGTGAGCGTTCTCCCGGTGGCCACGGGTCGGGCGATCCGGTGCTGCGCGCGCGGGCGGGCGAGGTCTCGCCCGGAGGAGCTCGCGCTCCGAGCGGACGCCAGCGGCTGATCGACGACATGATCGAGACGATGCGCGCCGCCGGCGGCGCCGGGCTGGCCGCCAACCAGGTCTCCTCGCTGAAGCGGATCGCCGTGGCCGAGGTCGATCACAACCCGCGCTATCCCTACAAGCCGCCGATTCCGCTGACCGTGATGGTCAACCCGGTGCTCGAGCCGCTGAGCGAGGAGACGCTGCTGATCAACGAAGGCTGCCTGTCGGTGCCCGATCTGCGCGGGGACCTCGAGCGGTTCGTGGCCGTGCGGGCGCGGTTTCTCGATCGCTCCGGCGCTCCCGTCAGGAACTCGTAGCCGAGGGGCTGACCGCGGGAACCTTCCAGCACGAGGTCGACCACCTCGACGGGGTCCTGTTCCTCGACCGCGTCAGCGATCCACGCAGCTTCAGCACCTGGGAGGAGTTCGAGCGCCACCACAAGCAGGCGTTCCTCGAGCGCATCGGCCCCTGGGCGGCGGACCGGGCGCGGTGAGCAGCTTCTGGTGCGAGCTGGCCTGGCTCGGGGGTCTGAGGCCCGAGCCCGGCGTCGTGCTCGAGGTGGAGGGCGAGACGATCTCCTCGGTGCAGACGCGGCGTGGCCGCGAGCGCCGCCGGGAGCGGAGCGGCTGCGCGGTCTGGTGATCCCGGGCCTGGCCAACGCCCACTCGCACGCGTTCCAGCGCGCGTTGCGCGGGCGCACGCATCGCGGCCCGGGGATCGTTCTGGACCTGGCGCGAGCAGATGTACGCGCTCGCCGGGGTCGCTCGATCCAGACTCGATGCGGCGCTGGCGCGGGCCACCTTCGCCGAGATGGCGCTGGCCGGCGTGACGGTGGTGGGGGAGTTCCACTATGTGCACCACGGTCCGGGCGGGCAGCGCTACGAGGATCCCAACGCGCTGGGTGAGGCGGTGATCGAAGGCGGCGCGAGAGGCGGGGGTCCGGATCACCCTGCTGGACACCTGCTATCTGCACGGGGGCATCGGCATCGAGCCGGACCCGGTGCAGCGCCGGTTCTGCGATGCCGACGCGAAGGCATGGGCAGCGCGGGTCGAGGCGCTCCCGGAGAGCCTCCATGCTCGCGTGGGCGCGGCCATCCACAGCGTCCGAGCGGTCGATCCCGACGTCGGCCGCCGCTGGTCGCCATCGTGGGCGGCTAACCGGTCATCGCCGCTGCACGCCCATGTGTCCGAGCAGCCGGCGGAGAACGAGGCCTGCCTGGAGGCCTACGGGCTGACGCCGATGGCCGTGCTCGCCCAGGCGGGCGCGATCTCCCCGCGCTTCACCGCGGTGCATGCCACGCATGTGTCCGACGAGGACGTGGCGCTGCTCGGGGACGCCGCCGGGTTCGCCTGTCTGTGCCCGACCACCGAACGCGACCTCGCCGACGGCATCGGCCCCGCTCGGCGACTGCGCGACGCGGGCGCGCTGCTGGCCCTCGGCAGCGACTCGAACGCGATGATCGAGCCGTTCGAGGAGGCCCGGGCGGTCGAGCTCGACGAGCGGCTGGCCACCGGCGTGCGGGGGCGCCACGGGGGCGACGAGCTGCTGTATGCGGCGACGGCCGGGGGCTACGCGAGCCTCGGCTGGCCGGAGGGCGGGATGATCCGCGCCGGCGCGCTGGCCGACCTCGTCGTGGTGGCGCGCGACGGGGTGCGGCTGGCCGGGCTGCGCTGACGCCGACCTGGTCGACGCGGTCGTGTTCGCCGGGGCTGCGGCGGACGTGCGCGACGTGATCGTGGGCGGGCGGTTCGTCGTCCGCGACGGGGCAGCACGTCGTCGCTGGACGTTCCCCGTGAGCTCGGGGACGCCGCTGGCGGCAGTGCTGCCGTGAGCTCGCTGGCCATCGACAACATCGGGCTGCTGGTCACCTGCGATCCGGCGGCTGGGTTCGGGGCCGCTGGGCCTGGTGCGCGACGCGGCGCTCGTGTTCGTCGACGGGCGCGTGGCCGCGGTCGAGCGGCGCGGGCTCGTCCGCCGGCCCAGCCGACGAGCGTCTCGATGCGGGGGGTCGCTGCGTGATCCCGGGCTTTGTCGACAGTCACACGCACCTCGTGTTTGCCGGCGATCGCTCCGAGGAGTTCGTGGCCCGGATGGCCGGCGCGCGGTACGCCGCCGGCGGCATCCAGGTCTCGGTGCGGGCGACCCGGGACGCTTCGGCGCACGCGCTGCGCGCGCTGGCAGCTGGCTCGCCGGCGCGAGGCGTTGCGGGCCGGGATCACCCACCTGGAGATCAAGTCCGGCTACGCGCTGGACGTCGCCGGCGAGGCGCGGCTGTGCTCGGTCGCCGCCGAGCTGACCGACGACGTCACCTTTCTCGGGGCGCACCTCGTGCCGGCGGAGTACGCCGGCCGAGCCGACGACTACGTCGCCCTGGTGTGCGGCCCGATGCTCGACGCCTGCGCACCCGCACGCGCGCTGGATCGACGTGTTCTGCGAGCGGGGGGCGTTCGACGCCGATCAGTCGCGGGCCGTGCTGGAGGCCGGGCGTCGGGCCGGGCTCGGCCTGCGCGTGCACGCCAATCAGCTTGAGGCCGGAGCCGGGGGTGCAGCTGGCGGTCGCGGCCGGCGCGGCCTCGGCCGACCACTGCACGTACCTGACCGATGACGATGTCGATGCGCTGGCGAGCTCGGACACGGTGGCGACGCTGCTGCCGGCGACCGACTTCTCCACGCGCGAGGCCTACGCCGACGGTCGCCGGCTGCTCGACGCCGGCGCGACGGTGGCGCTGGCCACGAACTGCAACCCGGGCTCGAGCTACACCACCTCGATGTCGTTCTGCATCGCCCTCGCCGTGCGTGAGATGCGCCTGACCATCGACGAGGCGCTGTGGGCCGCGACGGCCGGCGGGGCACGGGCGCTGCGGCGCGACGACGTGGGCTGTCTGCGGATCGGCGCTCGTGGGGATGCGGTGGTCCTGGGGGCGCCGTCGTATACGCACCTCGTGTACCGGCCCGGGGTGCCGCTGGTGGCGGCGACCGTGGCCGAAGGCCGGATGGCGTTTGTGGATCAGGAGTTACTCGATGAAGCGCAAACGAGGAGCTGACATGGCCAAGTACATCGGAGCGATCGATCAGGGCACGACCAGCTCACGGTTCATCCTCTTCGACCGCGACGGCAAGATCGTGCACGTCGATCAGCGCGAGCATGAGCAGATCAATCCCCAGGCCGGTTGGGTCGAGCACGACGCCAGACAGATCTGGACCCGGACCCGGGAGGTCATCGGGGGCGCGCTGGCCGCCTCGCCCGCCGAGGCCGGCGACCTCGAGGCCGTCGGGATCACCAACCAACGTGAGACGACGGTGATCTGGGACCGTGCGACCGGCGAGCCGATCTACAACGCGATCGTGTGGCAGGACACGCGCACCGGTCCGCTCGTCCGTGAGCTGTCCGGCGACGAGGGACCGGACCGCCTCCGTGCCGCGGTCGGTCTGCCCCTGTCGACGTACTTCTCCGGTCCCAAGATCCGGTGGCTGCTGGACAACGTGGACGGCGCCCAAGCGCGCGCAGACAACGGCGAGTTGGCCTTCGGCACCATTGACACCTGGGTGCTCTGGAACCTCACCGGCGGTCCCAACGGCGGCGTCCATGCCACCGACGTGACCAACGCCAGCCGGACGATGCTGATGAACCTGGAGACGCTCGACTGGCACGAGCCGAGCCTTGAGCTGATGGGGATCCCCCGTTCGATTCTCCCTGAGATCCGCTCGTCCTCGGAGACATACGGCGAGGCCAGAGGCACTGCCATCGGCGGCGTCCCGGTCTCGGGCATCCTCGGCGACCAGCAGGCGGCGCTGGTCGGGCAGACCTGCTTTGACCCCGGCAGCGCCAAGAACACCTACGGCACCGGCTCATTCCTGCTCGTCAACACCGGCGAGGAGATCGTTCACACCGAGAAGCTCCTGACCAGTCCCGGCTACAAGCTCGGTGACGCGCCGGCGGTCTACGTCCTCGAGGGGTCGATCGCCGTCACCGGCGCACTGATCCAGTGGCTGCGCGACCGCCTGAAGATCATCCCCGACGCGCCCTCGGTCGAGGCGCTGGCGCGCACCGTCGAGGACAACGGCGGCGTCTATTTCGTGCCCGCGTTCTCCGGCCTGTTCGCGCCGCGCTGGCGCCCCGATGCTCGCGGGGTGATCGTCGGGCTGACCGCCTACGCCAACCAGGGGCACATCGCGCGCGCCGCGCTGGAGGCCACTGCGTGGCAGACCCGGGAGGTGGTCGATGCGGCCAACGAGGTCGTCGACGTTGCCTTCACCGAGCTGCGCGTCGACGGTGGGATGACGGCCAACGAGCTGCTGATGCAATTCCAGTCCGACGTGCTCGGAGTTCCGGTGATCCGGCCCGCGGTGAGCGAGACCACAGCTCTGGGGGCGGCCTACGCCGCCGGATTGGCGGTCGGGTTCTGGTCCGATCAGGACGAGCTGAGCGAGCGCTGGAGCGAGGACAAGCGCTGGGAGCCGGAGATGCCCGAGGAGACACGCGACGACGAATACGCCCGCTGGAAGCAGGCGGTGCAGCGCTCGCTGGATTGGGAGGACTGAGCCCGTGCGGTCGAATTCCCGCGCGCCCAAATTGGCACTCGGTTAATTCAAGTGGACAGAACCGCCCTGGTATGAAAGCGTTGGCGTGTGCTCGGGTCGATCCTGAGCGCGGGCTAGCAGAGAACTTGGAGGGCGCCGAGTGTGTGCCTTCACGGAGAGGAGAGTTTTATGGTCGTCCGTTGGTTACGGGCTCTTTTGCCCATGCTCGTGGTTGCCCTGGTAGTCGTGGGCTGTGGCAGCTCATCCTCGAGCTCCAGTACGAGTTCGTCCTCCGGTGGTTCGAGCACGAGCTCTTCAGGTGGGACACCGAACGTCACAGCGTCGTCGTTCACGAACGATTTCTCAGCCATGGCGGCGCTGAAGTCGCTGGCCGCGGGCGGTAAGGGCAAGGTCGCAGCGATCCTGCCGGACACGACGAGCTCCACACGTTACGTCGAGTTCGACCAGCCCGACATCAAGAAGGCGCTCGCCGCGGCCGGCGTGGCGAGCTCGGACGTCATCGTCCAGAACGCCGGGGGCAGCGACTCGACGATGCTGACCGACGCTCAGAGCGATATCACCAACGGCGCCACCGTGCTGCTGGTGGATCCGATCGATTCTGGAGTTGGGGCGTCGATCGAGAAGTACGCCACATCGCACGGCGTGGCCGTGATCGACTACGACCGGCTCACCCTCGGCGGCAGCCGCAAGTACTACGTGAGCTTCAACAACGTCCAGGTCGGCAAGGTGATGGGTCAGGGCATGGTCACGTGTGCCGCGGCCTGGAAGGTCGCCAACCCCAACGTCGTCGTGATGCACGGTGATCCCACCGACAACAACGCGACGCTCTTCTACCAGGGCTACTACGGCGGCGTCCTCAAGCCGCTGTTCGCCTCCGGTAAGTGGAAGGACGTCGCCAACCCCGCAGGAACCTGGGATCCGCCGACCGCGCTGACCAGTTTCCAGCAGGCATACACCGCCCATCCGAACATCAACGCCGCCCTGATCCCCAACGACGAGAACGGGGCGCCGATCATCACCTACCTGAAGACCAAGGGCATCAAGCCGCAGACCTTCCCGACCACCGGGCAGGACGCGACGTTGACGGGCCTGCAGAACGTGCTCTCGGGCTACCAGTGCGGGACGGTCTATAAGGCCGTCTACAAGGAGGCACAGGCCGCGGTGGCGCTGGCGCTGTACCTGCGCGCTGGCAAGACGCCGCCGCCCGCCCTGGCCAACGGCAGCACGATGGATACGAAGACCAAGACATCGGTGCCGTCGTCGCTGCTGGCGCCGCAGTGGGTCACCACCAGCAACATGAAGGACACGGTTGTCAAGGACAACTTTGTGCCCACGAAGCAGCTCTGCGCCGGCGCGTCCGCCGCGGCGTGCAAGAAGGCTGGGATAGCCTGAGCCGCCACCCGCGATAACCAATGATCGAGCGTGCCCGTCCGCATCAGCGGGCGGGCACGACGACACAGGACGTCAACGCATGAGCACCACTTCAGAACCACATCAGGCCACCGGTGCCGATGGCACCGGAATGCTGCTGGAACTGCGAAAACTCAGCAAGTCCTTCGGTCCCGTCAAGGCGCTGACCTCGGTCGATCTGGACGTGCCGGCAGGGAAGGTGACGGCTCTGGTCGGCGACAACGGCGCCGGGAAATCGTCGCTGATCAAGACCGTGTCCGGCCTGTGGGCGCCTGACAGCGGGGAGATCATCTGGGAGGGCAAGCCGGTGCAGCTTCACGGCCCCCGGGACGCAGAGGCCCTCGGCATCACCACGATCTACCAGGACCTCGCTCTGGCCGACAATTTGGACATCGTCCAGAACATGTTCCTTGGCCACGAGCCACTCCGTCATCGCATGCTCGACGAGCCGAAGATGGAGCTTGCTGCTCGTCAGACGCTCGCCGACCTCCACGTCACGACCGTTCGGTCGATTCGCCAGCCCGTCGCCTCCCTGTCCGGCGGCCAGCGCCAGTCGGTGGCGGTCGCCAAGGCGGTCATGTCTCAGGCGCAGCTGGTGATCATGGACGAGCCCACGGCGGCCCTCGGGGTGGCTCAGACGACGATGGTGCTGGACTTGATCAAGCGGCTGTCCGGCCGCGGCGTCGCCGTGCTCGTTATCTCTCACAACCTCGTTGATGTGTTCGAGGTGGCCGACCGGATCGCCGTCCTTTACCTCGGGCGTATGGTGGTTTCCGGTCCCGCCTCGGAGTTCGACCGCCAGAGCGTGGTCGAGTACATGACCACGGGCGCCGCCGGGCACAGGCGGAAACGGCCAGGGCGCGAGCTAGTGGTCCGAGCGTGGTGAGGAGGAGGAGGAGAGGTGACCGAGCCCGCAGACAGGGAAGTCCGAGCCGAAGCCGGCGGTGGAGCGCTTGGAGTGCCCCGGCCACCGATGGCGCAGGCGACGAGAACGATATCGATGTGACCGCAGTGGCCCCGGAGCTGTTGGCGGGGTCGCTGCAGGAGTACGTGCAGGCCTGGGTCCGACGGATCCGTAACGGGGAGAGCGGCGCGCTGCCGATCATCGCCGGGCTCGTGGCGCTGGTGATCTTCTTCCGGATCGAGCAGTCGACGTTCCTGACCGCGACGAACCTCGTCAATCTGCTGGTGCAGGCGGCTGAGTACATCCTGTTTGGAGTGGCGGAGATCTACGCGCTGCTGCTGTCCGAGATCGATCTCTCGGTCGGGTATACGGCAGCCGTTGGCGCCTTCATCATCGCGGAGCTGATCGCCCCCCCTGTCAACCTGCCGTGGTGGATCGCGATCCTGGCCGGGCTCTTGGCCACTGGAGCGTTCGGCGCGCTGCAGGGAACCCTGATCACGAGGCTTGGGCTGCCCTCGTTCGTGGTCACCCTGGGTGGTCTGCTGTTCATGAACGGCGTGATGCTCGAGCTCGCCAACGTCGACAAGTCTGCGGTCGGCGGGGTCATCCCCATCGACCCGAGCAGTCCGGTGGCCAAGCTCGTCAACAGCAACATGAGCCCGACGCTGAGCTGGGTCGTGCTGATCGCCGGCTTGGCGGTGTTCGCCGCCGTGTCCCTGTCCCGTGCGGCCCGTCGGCGGTCGCAGGGCTTGAGCGCTCCGCCAGTCGGCATCACGCTGCTCACCATCGCCGTGACCGCGGTCGGCGGGATCGCAGTCGTCGTCGTCTGCAACCTCAACCGCGGCGCGCTCACGCCGTTGCGGGGCGTTCCCTGGGTCGTGCCCTTCGTGATCCTGATCCTCGTCGGCGCGACCTGGCTGCTCACCCGGACCCGCCTCGGTCGGTACATATACGCGATCGGCGCGAATCCGGAGGGCGCGCGCCGTGCCGGCATCAACGTGGCGCGGATCCGCACCGCGGGCTTCGCGCTCTGCGCCATGACCGCCGGCCTCGCCGGGCTGGCCTACGAGTCACGCTTGGGGTCGATGTCGACCTCTGTCCAGGGCGGAAACCTCGTCCTCTACGCAGTCGCGGCGGCCGTGATCGGCGGTGCCAGCCTGTTCGGCGGCCGCGGGAAGCCGCTTCACGCCCTGCTGGGGGGGATCATCATCGCCACGGTCTTCAACGGTCTCGGCCTCATGGGTGTCAGCGACGCTGTTCAGTTCATCGCCACCGCGATCGTGCTGATCGCGGCGGTCACGCTTGACTCGCTGGTCCGCCGCCGGGCCACCGCCGGAGCCTGAACCCGGGCTCGCCGTTCCCCTGCGTCAGCCGCTCACGGCACAATGCGCTGATGAGCCGTGACGGTCTCAAAGCTGCGGAGCAGAAGATGCGCGACGCAGGCCAGCCCGAGGACGCGATCCGGAGCTTCCGCAGCGCCTACGAGCGTCTGGCCGAAGGCGAGGCGGCGGTGATTCGCACTGCCGACCTCGAGCCCGCGGGTGATGTGCCGACGCTCGGCCAACTGGAGGCTGACGCGGATGACACCGCTCTCGGCGGCTTTGCGGTGATCAAGCTCAATGGCGGGCTGGCGACCTCGATGGGCTTACAGCGGCCGAAGTCCCTGCTCGAGGCCAAGGACGGTCACTCGTTTCTGGAGATCATCATCGGTCAGACCCTGGCCTTGCGCCGCGCCTACGGTGTCGGTCTGCCGCTGGTGCTGATGGACAGCGAGGCGACCCGCGACGAGACGCTCCGGGCGCTGGAGGGACACGAGGAGCTGGCGGTCGAGGGGATCGCCCCGGATTTCCGGCAGAGCATGATCCCCAAGCTCGACGCCGAGACGCTGTCGCCGATCAGCTGGCCCCGCGCGCGCGTGCTCGAGTGGTGCCCGCCCGGGCACGGCGACGTCTACGTTTCGCTGCGGAGCTCGGGGATGCTGGACGCGCTGCTGGAGCGTGGTTTCAACTACGCCATGATCTCCAACGCCGACAACCTCGGCGCGACCCTGGATCCGCGGATTGCCCACCACGTCTCCTCGCAACGGATCCCGTTTCTGATGGAGGTCGTCGCAGGGAACGGAGGCCGACCGCAAGGGCGGCCACATCGCCCGGCGGCGCTCCGACGGACAACTGGTGCTCAGGGAGACCGCCCAGACTCCCCCCGAGGACGAGGAATCCTTCCGAGACTTCCGCCGCTGGCGCTACTACAACACCAACAACTTGTGGGTGGATCTGCGCGCGCTTGCCGGACTGCTCGACCAGCGAGACGGGGTGATCGAGCTGCCGCTGATCGTCAATCGCAAGACCGTCGACCCGCGCGACTCCGGCTCACCGGAGGTGCTGCAGCTGGAGAGCGCGATGGGCGCGGCGATCGGGAGCTTCGAGAGCGCGCAGCTGCTGTGCGTTCCCCGGACTCGGTTCGTGCCCGTGAAGACGACCGATGATCTGCTCGTACTTCGCTCGGACGTCTACACGCTGACCGACGAGATGCTCGTGCAGCCGTGGCCCGAACGCAGCGACGACCTCCCCTATGTCGAGCTCGACAAGCGCTCTTACAAGATGCTCGACAAGTTCGAGGCGCGGTTCCCCGAGGGTCCGCCGTCACTGCGTGAGGCCGAGCGCCTCGTTGTGCACGGCGACGTGACGTTCGGCGCGGGGGTGATCGTCCGGGGCGCGGTCGAGCTCGAGGCCGACGAGCCGACGGAGATCGACCCCGGGACCCTCCTGGACTGACCTCGCCGCGCGTGCGGTTGTCGCACTTTGCGCTGAGAGTCGCCCACGGCGAATTGTCGCCGGTCCGCATGCCATCGTTTGCCGCGATGGACAACGATGGCTTTCACCGCATCGGGCATGGCGGCGCGAGCGCGCTGGCGCGGGCGAACACGCTGGACTCGTTCGACGCCGCGGTGCAGATCGGCGTGGACATGGTCGAATTCGACGTACGCGCGTGCGGGCGCGAGCTGGTCCTCGCCCATACCGTCCTGCACGCGCGGCGCGGCGGTAACGTGCGATTGCGCGACGCTCTGTCGCACCTGTCCTCGCGGACGTTCTCCGACATCGGACTGAATGTGGATCTCAAGCATGTCGGATGCGAGCAGGGGACGCTCGAGGCGCTGGACGTCGCCGGGCTCCTGGACCGCGCGCTGCTGTGCAGTCAAATTCCGAGCGTGCTCGACCGCGTGCGCTCGTTGCAACCGCGCGCGCGGACGGGGATCTCCGTCGGCGGTCGGCTCGCGCGTCTCAGCCGCCGCTGGGGAGACTGGCGCACGCAGGTGCTCACCGGGTTGGCGGCCGGGCGCTGGGATGCGCTGATGGCGCAGCATCGCCTGATCGACGGTCGGCTGCTGAGCGACGTAATCGCACGCAACCGACGCCTCTACGCGTGGACGGTGAACGAGCGCGGGACGATTGACCAATTGCGCGCGCTTGGTGTCCACGGAGTCGCCTCCGCGGATCCGCGGTTGTTCGTGTGATTCGCGCCTGGCGGAGCTAGCTGCTGCGGCGGGTACCGCCGGGCTTGGCGGCCGAACTACGGGACGATGTGCCCTTCGCACGCGTGGTCTTCCTGGCCGCGCCGGTGCTCGTCTTTGCCGCCGCGGTCTTGCCGGACCCGCGAGCTGAGGTTGCCTTCGCGCCCGCGGTCTTGGCTGCGGTGACTCTCCCGCTCGCGGCCTTGGCGCCGGCGCTCTTGGCCGTGCTCCTGGCCGTGCTGCGAGCGGTGGTACGGCCGGCCGACGCGGCCTTGGTGCCGCTGCTCGCACGCGCGGTGCGCGAGCGAGCTCCGGACTTCGCGGTGCCGCGCGCGCCGCTCGCCCGCGACGCCGTCTTGGTTGTGGCAGAGCGTGACGCGCTGCGCGTTGTACTGAGACCGGGGGTCATCGATCGAGCCAACTGCTCGAGGTCCTTGATCAGCGAACGGTTGGTTGACCTTGCGTCACGGCGGAGTGTGCGCAGCGCGTCGGCGACATCTTTGTACGCGCCGCGTGCGTTCTTGCCGAACTCGGCGCGCATTGTCTGCAGTGCTTCGGTGGCCTCCTCGAGCGCTTTCTCAAAGCGCGCGGTGGCGGCCTCGACCTCTTGGCGGCTGATCGGGGCGAGTGGTGACTTGCTGTTGGCGCTACGAGTTGTTCGGCGAGCTGCCGGCTTCTTGGCGGGAGGCATACGTGTTCTCCTGTGGGCTTGAAAGGTGGCGAGAGCGGTGACGCCCGGAGCGCGCACCAGAGCGGTAGCGACGCCCAGCTAGCTTATGCGGGTGCGCTCACTCAGCGCAAGCGGTTGGGCGCGCGCATGCAAGCGTGCGCGACTTCGCATCGGCTATTTGTCCAGTTGAGCGCCCCGCGCTCATGTTTCGCAATAACTCGGACAGATTTTGCTCAAGTCCGGTCAGGGACGTGCCGATGCACACGCTGCTTCCGGTGAACTCCTCGCGGATGAGGAGGGCGAAAGGGGCCGAAGCGCCGTCGACAACTCACCCACAAGGAGTCCCACCGTGCACCGATCCTTCAAGCGCCTCACCGGCTTGATCAGCGTTGCCTGCGCCGCCAGCGCGACGGCGCTGATCGCGGTTCCCGTCACCGCCCAGGCCGACCTGGTCAGCCTCGGCAAATGCGACAACGGCAACCCTGTCCCAGCCCTTCACCCAGTGGGGTGACCACGAGTACTACAAGCTCGCCCCCGGTGGTGACTTCGAAGGATCGGTCGCCGGCTGGTCGCTGACGGGCGGAGCCGCTCCCGCCAGTGGCAGCGAATCGTTCGCCGTCACCGGAACGGCAGGCTCCTCATCGCTGGCTCTCCCCGCCGGGTCCAGCGCCGTCTCCCCGCAGACGTGCGTCAACGCCGCGTACCCGAGCTTCCGCCTCTTCTCGCGCACGGATAATCCGGGGACCACGGTCACCGTTTCCGTCGTCTACAACACGCTGCTCGGAACCGCCACGATCCCGGTGGGAGTGCTGACGCCATCCAGCGACTGGACGCCGACGCTGCCGATGCTGACCGGCTCGGCCGTGACCGGAGCCCTGGGCGGCGGGACGGCCAACGTGTCGCTGCGCTTCGCTGCGCACGGGGGCACAGCCCAGATCGACGATGTCTACGTCGATCCCGCCGGACGGTGCTGCTGACGCGGCGACGTAGGCGCGACGCTAGACATCGCAGGCCGTGGTCCACCTAGATTCATACGACACCCCCGACGCCGAACGGCTGCTTCGCGCGCGTGAGGAGCGAGTGCAGCGGCAGCTGCACGAGCGCCGCGAGCTGCTGACCAACGGCGTCGGGGCGGTCCTGTTCCTGGTGGCCGCATTCCTGCTCGCCGTGCTCGCGCCGTGGCAGCGTTCGCTATCGGTTTCGAGTCTGCTGTTGGTGCTCGTCGTGTGGGTCGCTGTAGAGCGGGTCAAGTTCCCGGTCGCGAGCTACTGGACATATCCGACCATGCTCGCGTTCGTGCCGGCGCTGTTCATCCTGCCGACGCCGCTGGTTCCGCTGGTGGCGATGGTGGCGGTGACGCTCCGCGGCGCCACGGCGCTGGCGCGCGGGCGGATCTCGTGGCGGATGCTGCCCACGTTGGTGGCCGACAGCTGGTTCACGCTTGGGCCGGCGCTGGTGATCGTCGTGAGCGGCGCACAGCTGTTCTCATGGTCCCACTGGCCGGTCTACCTCTGCGCGCTGCTGGCCCAGATCGTCTTCGATCTGGTCTCGACATTGACCTGGTCGTGGCTCGGGGAGCGCACCGCTCCAACCGCGCAGCTCCCGTTCCTGACTTGGATCTACGTCGTCGACGCGGCGCTGGCACCGTTGGGGCTCCTGATCGCGGCGGTTGCGTCAGCGCGGCCCGGGCTGTTGCTGATTGCATTGTCGCCAACCGTGATGCTGACGCTGTTCGCGCGGGAGCGACAGCAGCGGCTGGAGCAGACCCAAGCCCTCAGTACGGCTTATCGGGGAACCGCGCTGCTGCTCGGCGACGTCGTCGAGGCCGATGATCACTACACGGGCACTCATAGCCGCGATGTCGTCGACCTGTCGGTGGCCGTGGCCGAGGCGATCGGGCTCGACTCGGCGGCTCGGCGGAACGTCGAGTTCGCGGCGCTTCTGCACGACGTCGGCAAGATTCGCGTGCCGAAGGAGATCATCAACAAGCGCGGTCCCCTCGACGAGGCCGAATGGGAATTGATGCGGCGCCACACGATCGACGGCGAGCTCATGCTCCGACAGGTTGGTGGCGCCCTGTCGGAGGTCGGCCGGATCGTCCGGTCCTCGCACGAGCGCTTCGACGGCGGGGGCTATCCCGACGGTCTCGTCGGCGATGCTATCCCGATCGAGTCGCGCATCGTCTCGGCGTGTGACGCGTTCAGCGCGATGACGACCGATCGACCCTACCGCGCCGCGATGCCCATCGAGGACGCGACGGCCGAACTGCGGCGCTGCGCGGGAAACCAGTTCGATCGGCGCGTGGTCGCCGCGCTGACCGAGTTCGTGGGGACTGTCGCGCCCGCTCGGCCGGAGCGTGCGCCGGCGGTGCAATCAGCGGTCTCGACGGGGCGTGAAACTCCCGTCCGGCAGACGTCGCTGCGTTCAACCGCGGCCGTGTGAGCGGCTGAGCTCGTTGCCGCGTGCCGGCAGCGAAGCGGACTTCGGAACGGGTGCGTTTGCGCCCGCGCGCGCGAGCGCCGCGGTGTGTGCACCTGACTTCGTCCAGTGCACCTGGACCGGGGCGTAGCGCAGCAGTGCCTGCCACGTGGCGGGCCCGATCAGCCCGATCGCGGGCAGTGAGTGGGCTCGCTGAAAGCGCATCACTGCCGACCGAGTGCCGGGGCCGAACGTACCGTCGATCGTCACCGGGTAGCCCGCGCTGACCAGATGCTCCTGCGCCCACACGACGACGTCTCCCTGCGCGCCCCTGCCGAGGCTGGCGACCGATGCGGCGGGACTGAAACCCTGGAGTGTGCCCACCGGCTGGGAGAGTGCCTGCCACTCCGCCGCGGAGGTCTCCTGCCAGTCCCACCAGCTCAGGCCCGGGGCGCCGTAGGCGCGTGAGAGCTGGCGAAAGCGTCGGATCTGACCGAGGCGCGGGGAACCTGAGACCTGCCCGAGCGGGGCGATCGTCCGCTGGTAGATCCGGTTGAACGTATACGTGTGGGCGAACACGCTGTCGACGCTCACGCCGATGTCGGCCCAGTACATCTGGGGCGCGTTGTACTGAGCTCCGCCCGGACCGAGGAATACCGAGTACGGGAACCCCGGGTGGTAGTCGACGTAGGGAAAGCCCGCCAGGGCAACGGGGAAGTTGGGGCCGACGAGCTGCCGGAGCGTGCTCATGTAGGTTTGCGCCTGCACGTACTTGCCTTCGTACTCGCCCTCCGCGTCGATGACCACGCAATCGGCACCGGCGCCGGCGGCGGCCGCTCCGACGTGCGCCTCGGCCACCGGGCTATTGCCGTAGACGTACTGCCAGCCGCACACGCGAAAGCCGTTGGCGTGGAGCGTGGAGATCAGCTGCGGGGAGAACTGCGACCAGGTTCCGGAGCCGTCACCGCTCTTGATCAGCAGCGTGCCGATGCCGTATCGCTTGGCGCTGGCGATGATCGACGCGACGCTGCCGCCGTTGGACTGCGACACGTACCAGATCCACATGCCGCGGCCGGCGAACGGGCTGACCTGTGCCCGATGGGCCGTTTGGTGACGCCTGGTGTGGTGACGCTTTTTCGCCCGGCCAGGGCCTGCGCCCGCTCCGCCTGACGCGGCGCCGGCGAGCGGGGCATAGGCGATCACGGTCATGATCGCGAGGGTCAGGGCCAGCCCCGCGATCGAATAGCCACGCCGTCGACGCACCCCCATGCTCCCAACACCGCGCGGCTGGCGGGCCTCCGTCATACCGTGAGTCACCGTAGCGAAGAACCCGCCGCCAGCTCGCAAGTTTCGGTGCTCACCGTGGAGTCGCGTCGAACGCGAGTCATAGAATCGCGCCATGGGTGGTCGTCGAGCTGATGCACTCGCGTTCCGCCAGCTCGGTGCAGGAGACCCCGCCGTCGTGATCAACGGCTACGCCGCGACCAGTGACGACTGGGACCCCGTATTTCTCACGGAATTGGCCACCAGCTCGCGAGTCGTCTGTCCAGACAATCGGGGGATGGGAGGGTCGCCGCCGGTTCGCGACTGTCTGACGGTCGGGGTCATGGCCAACGACGTCATCGGACTGATCGACGAGCTCGGAATCGAACGCTGCGACGTCATGGGTGGTCGATGGGCGGATTCGTCGCCCAGGAGATCGCGGCACGGATTCCTGAACGCATCGGCGCGAACGTCTGGCCGCTATCACTGCCCCCACGCTGGTCATCGCCGGCGCAGAGGATGTGGTGATTCCAGCGGTCAACAGCGATCTACTCGCGAACGCGCTCCCCCGCTCACGGCGCGAGCTCCTTGATGGCTGCGGTCATGCCTTCATGGCACAGGAGCCGGTGAAGCTGGCCGAGCGGATCAACTCCTGGTTCGGACGCTGAGGCGGGACCCTGAACGACGGAGGGACGACGTATGCGGTCTGCACCGCGTAGTGAGGGTGCATCGGACGCCCGCTCGCCGCAGGCGCGCGGCAGGTCTCCCGCGACCAAGTTCTGAGCGTGCTCGTCGTGAGTTGGCGGCTGGTCATATCGTGTACGAGGGGTTCTCGAGGATCTGTTTGAGGGTGGCGCAGTAGCCGGAGAATTGGCGCTTGAGGGTGCGGCGCAGCAGGGGTTGGGCGAGGCGCATCGCGCCGCTCGGCTGTCCATGGGCCGCGAACCGGACTCGCGTGCCCCGCTCGTCGGGTTCGAACGTGATCCGAGCGTGGATTGGTAGGGCTCCCTCGAGCATCCGCAGCGCGAACACGCGGTCAGGCTCGTATTCGGAGACTTCCACCAGCGAGGCGAGTTGCTTGCCACCAGGGGCGCGGTGCACCTCGCGTACCCGCGTTCCCAGGGCGATCGGCTGGTCGTCCTCGGCGATTGCAGAGATCGTGTTCGTCTGCCAGGTCCCGAGTTTCGTCGGGTCGGTCGCGTACGCGAACACTTCGGTCGGGGAACGGGCGATCTCGGTCTCGACGGTGAACTCGATCATGCGGGTTGCCTTTCTCGGAGGATCTCCACCAGGTCTCAAACGCCGACTCGCGCCATCGCGGGCCGGTGTCAAGCCCGGCGAACACGCGGGCGAGGAACGGGCCGGCCATCAGCTCCAGCGCCGCCTCGGGATCGAGGTCGGATCGGACCTGGCCGCGGGTCTGCCCGCGCTCGATGATCGCTCGCACGATCGCGCGGCGAGGGAGCAGAATCCGCTCGCGAAACGCCTCGATCAGCTCGGGGTGACGGTCCTGCTCGGCGATCAACCCGCCAATCAGCCCCACATACGACGGCCCATCAGCGGGAAGCCCCTGCTGCACCGCGCGCCACAGCTCAGCACGGGCGTCGCCCAGATCAGGCGGCTCCAGCGCCGGCAGCCGGCGGGAGATTACGTGCGCGACCAGGCCCGCCTTGTCACTGAAGCGGCGATAGATCGCCGGCTTGCCTACACCGGCGGCCTCGGCGACAGCCTCGATCGTCATTCGCGCGAATCCGCGCTCGATCAGCAGCGCAAGCGCTGCAGCTGCGATCGCGTCGTCGACACCCGCATCCAAGGTCGGAGCTAGCCGCAAGTGATGCCGAGAGCCATCCGCGATGTGTCCGGATGGATACTTCGTGTTGTGCCCGACAACACCCGCACTGGAATGCGCTATGCCTGGCAGGATCCTCAACAAGATGATGGCGTGCTACGCGCCGACTTCTGGCTCGCGCCGGGAAAGCCCGGTGCGCCCGATCACGTCAACCCGCTTTTTGCCGAACATTGCACCGTCGTTTCGGGAACAGCCGCGTTTCGGCTGGGTGACCGTCGGTGGCGCGCAGCGGCCGGTGAGCAGGCGGTCCTGCCTCCGGGTGTGCCGCACAACTTTCGCAACACCGGCTCCGATGAGCTCCAGATGTATGTCGAGTGTCATCCCGTCGAGGGTCATGCGGCAAGCGAATACCGTAAGTTCCTCGACGCCGTGTTCGACCACGGCGGGCCGACGACATCCCGCGGATTACCGCTGAACCCGCTGCGCATGGCCGTGATCCAAGCCCGCTATCCCGACGCGATTTTACCTCGCCTCCGTTCCGAAGTCCCTGCAGCGTGGGTTCACCAAGCTGCTTGCGCCGCTCGGACGGATGCTCGGGTACCGCCCGTAGCGAGCATCAGGCGACCACTTCGACGTTCGCGTCGGCGGAGAGCGAGCCGCGCCTACCGAGGCTCGAGGATCACAATCGGGATCGTGCGGTTCTTCGCGTGGTCTGCGTAGAACTCATATCCCGGGAAGAACGCCACGAACTCTGGCCACAGTCGGTCGCGCTCCTCCTCGCTCGCGACTCTGGCGTGGACGCGGTGAACGTCGCTTCCGACCTGGATCGTCGTATCCGGATTGGCGACCAGGTTGTAGTACCAGGCCGGGTTCGTTGACTGGCCTGCCTTCGAGGCCACCACTGCGAACATCTCGCCATCGCGGTGGTACATCACCGGCGAGGTTCGCTTGATCCCGCTCTTCGCCCCTGTGTGGTCGAGCAGAAGTACGCGCGCGGAAGGGAGACCCGGCAGGTGGCCGCCGATCCGGCCGCGTGATCGCCGGTACAGCGCGACGTGAATCCCGGTCGAGCGCCGGCCGGCGTAGACGCCACGCTCATTGGCGAACTGAGAGCTAGACACCGTTATGCGCCCGAGCAGTCCCATTGGGTCGATGCGGCACCCTACCGCCCCATTTTCCGGCCGCATGCCCTCATCTACCCGGTCGCCGACCCCGTCCGGCTACTTGATGAACAGGATCTCCGAGTACTTCGGCAGCGGCCACAGGTCGTCGGCCACGACCTTCTCGAGCTTCGTCCGCGGCCTCACGCATGGCCGTCCATCGCCGGGATCACCTGCTCGTGCATGTACTTGGCATGCGCGAGCAGCATCGTCGTGGGGCTGGTTCTCGCCGAGGTTGGCCGCCTCCAGCGCGCGGATCGCGTCGACGAACTTCGCCCACCAGCTCCTCGGTCTCCGAGAGCACCTCGGGCAGCTCCGCGTCCGCGGAGCATCGCGAGGTGCCGCGCGGCCGCGGGCAGCAGCATCGTGCGGGCGATCGCCGCGGCGGTCTCGGACTCGATGTTGATCTTCGTCACGTACTGCTCGAGGAACACCTCGTAGCGCGACTCGAGCTCGCGCTGCGAGAGCACGCCGTAGTTGTCGAACATCGCCTCGGTCTCGTCGGCGACGAGGTACGGCAGCGCGTCCGGCGTCGCGCGGAGGTTGAGCAGCCCGCGCTGCTCGGCCTCGGCGTGCCACTCCTCGGAGTAGTTGTCGCCGCCGAAGACGATTCGCTTGTTGGCCGCGTAGCTGCGCTGCAGGATCGGCCGCAGCGCCGCTTCGAGCTCCTGGCCGTCCTGGAGCGCATCCTCGAGCTCCTCGGCGAGATCATCGATCGCCTGCGCGACGATCGTGTTCAGCACCGTGTTGGGAAGCGACAGCGACATGCTCGAGCCGAGCGCCCGGAACTCGAACTTGTTGCCGGTGAAGGCGAACGGGCTGGTGCGGTTGCGGTCGCCGCCGTGCATCGGCAGCGGCGGCAGCACCGGCGTGCCCAGGCCGAGGAACGACTCCGGCGTCGACTCGCCCGCCTCGCCTCGCTCGATCGCGCCGAACACGTTCTCGAGCTGCGAGCCGAGGAAGATCGAGATGATCGCCGGCGGTGCCTCGTTGGCGCCCAGCCGGTGATCCTGTCCCGGGCGAGGCGATCGAAGCGCGCAGCAGCCCCTGATGCCGGTTGACGGCCTGGATCACCGCTGCGCAGAAGAACAGGAACTGGAGGTTCTCGTGCGGGGTGTCACCGGGCTCGAGCAGGTTCTCGCCGCCGTCGGTGCCCATCGACCAGTTGTTGTGCTTGCCGGACCCGTTGACGCCGGCGAACGGCTTCTCGTGCAGCAGGCAGACGAGGCCGTAGCGGCGCGCGACGTTCTGCATGATCTGCATCGTCAGCTGCTGGTGGTCCGAGCCGACGTTGGAGTTCTCGAACACCGGCGCGAGCTCGTACTGGTTGGGCGCCACCTCGTTGTGGCGCGTCTTCACCGGCACGCCGAGCTTCGCCAGCTCCCGCTCGGTCTCCAGCATGTAGGCGAGGATCCGCTCGGGGATCGAGCCGAAGTAGTGATCGTCGAGCTCGTGGCCCTTGGGGGGCTTGGCGCCGAACAGGGTGCGGCCGGTGGTGATCAGGTCCGGGCGCTCGAAGTAGTACTGCTCGTCGATCAGGAAGTACTCCTGCTCCGGCCCGACGGTGGTGAACACGCGCTGCGCGGCGCTGTTGCCGAACAGCTTCAGGGCGCGGATCGCCGACTTGGACAGCGCGTCCATCGAGCGCAGCAGCGGAATCTTGTGGTCGAGCGCCTCGCCCGTCCACGACGCGAACGCGGTGGGGATGCACAGCAGCGCGCCGTTGGGGTTCTCGAGGATGAAGGCGGGGCTGGTCGGATCCCATGCGGTGTATCCGCGGGCCTCGAACGTCGCACGGATGCCGCCGGTGGGGAAGCTCGACGCATCGGGCTCGCCCTGGATCAGCTCCTTGCCGGAGAACTCGGCCAGCGCCGTTCCCTCGCCGGTGGGGTTGTAGAAGCTGTCGTGCTTCTCGGCCGTGATGCCGGTCAGCGGCTGGAACCAGTGCGTGTAGTGGGTAGCGCCCTTCTCCAGCGCCCACTCCTTCATCGCCAGCGCGACCGCGTCCGCGAGCGAGGTGTCCAGGGCCTCTCCGCGCGCGAGCGTCACCTGCAGGCGGCGGAAGACGTCCTTCGGCAGCCGCTGGCGCTGGATCGCCGGGCTGAAGACGTTGGAGGCGAAGATCTGGTTGTCCGAGACGGTCAGATCCGGCGCGCCCAGCGCGCCTCCGTTAGGGGCCCACTGGGCCGCGAGGACGTTCTGCTGGCGGATGCGAGGCATGCGTTCCTTTGATTCCTTCCTTTGTGCGCCGTCGGCGGCGTCGACGCGTACGAGAGACGGCCCCGGTCGCCGAGGCGTGAGCGGGAAATGTAGGCGATCGGCCCGGGGGGTCACTATCCCGATGGCCAAACCGAACCGGGGGTGGTTCGCCGTTCGGCGAAGCGGCCCGGCGGAAACGGTCGCCATCGGATCCCCAGCGCCGGAGGACTCGCTCGTGAGATACGCAGGACCGTGCCGTTTGACCCCACGCTCGGCCTCGACGTCTACGTTCCCGACCCGGCGCGCTACGACCAGATCCCGTATCGCCGCTGCGGTCGCAGCGGCCTGAAGCTGCCCGCCATCTCGCTGGGGCTGTGGCAGAACTTCGGCGACGACTTCCCGCTCGGAACAGCCGCGCGATCCTCCGCCGCGCGTTCGATCTGGGGATCACCCACTTCGATCTGGCCAACAACTACGGGCCGCCCTACGGGAGCGCCGAGATCAACTTCGGCCGGATCTTCGACGAGGACTTCCGGCCCTACCGGGACGAGCTGGTGATCTCCACCAAGGCCGGCTACGACATGTGGGCCGGCCCCTACGGCGAGTGGGGCTCGCGCAAGTACATGCTGGCCAGCCTCGAGCAGAGCCTCAGGCGGATGCGGCTGGACTACGTCGACATCTTCTACTCGCACCGCTTCGATCCCGAGACGCCGCTGGAGGAGACGATGGGCGCGCTGGACACGGCGGTCCGCCAGGGCAAGGCCCGGTACGTCGGCATCTCCTCCTACGGCCCCCGGCGGACCGAGGAGGCGATACAGATCCTGCGCGAGCTCGGCACGCCGCTGCTGATCCATCAGCCCTCCTATTCGATGCTCAACCGCTGGATCGAGGAGGAGCTGCTGGCGGTGCTCGAGCGCGAAGGGGTCGGAGCGATCGTGTTCTCGCCGCTGGCCCAGGGCCTGCTGACCAGCAAGTACCTGGGCGGCGTTCCCGACGACTCCCGCCTTCGCCGCGGTCTGCACTTCTCGCCGGACATGATCTCTCGAGGAGAACCTCGAACGGGTGCGGGCGCTGAACGAGATCGCCCAGCGTCGAGGGCAGACGCTGGCCCAGCTCGCCATCGCCTGGACGCTGCGCGACCCCCGCGTCACCTCGGCGCTGCTCGGCGCCAGCAGCGTCAAGCAGCTCGAGCAGAACGTCGCCGCGCTCGAGCAGCCTCGAGTTCGACTCCGACGAGCTCGCGGAGATCGACCGCTACGCGGTGGACGGCGCGATCAACATCTGGGAGTCGTCGAGCTCGGCCTAGCCAGCCGGCACGTGCCGTTCAGGGCGTGCCGACGACCTGCCCGTTGTTGGCCACGTAGGACTGCTGGGGCTTGGTCGAGAACGGTGACCCTGAAGACGCCGCTCGGGCTGCCGCCGCCGGCCAGCACGGCTCGCGCCTTGCCGTTGAGCCCAGCCGCCACCGAGTACTGGATCACGTGCCGGCCGGGCTTGATCGCCGTCACGCCCCAGTCGAAGGTGGCGGTCTCACCGGGGGCCAGCCGGCCGAGAGCCCAGGTGTTGGAGTATGCCGTCACCGCGCCGCCCGGGCCGCCGGAATGGCAGCTGAACTGGCACGGGCCCGGTGGCCGGTCGACGATCCACACCGGACGAGAGGGATTGGCCAGGCCGGGCTGCTTGACGTTCTCCGAGAACGCCGAGGTTCCCGTGCCCGAGCCGGGCTGGGCCGGCGCGTTGCAGCTGACGTTGCACACGGTCACCGCGACGTCGGGGATCGTCTTGTTGCCCGCGTTGCGGACGGCGATCACCAGGTGGGTGTGCTGCGCCAACCGCTGCGAGGCGGGGAAACGCGCGGTGGTCACGGTGACCGGGAACTTGCCCGTCGGTTCGTTGACGTCCTGGCGAGCCCCGCCACCGCAGCCGCTCACGCCCGCAAGCACCGCAGCGGCGATCGTCCAGCTGCTCCTCACTCTCCACCGAGTCACGGCGGGCGCAACATACCACGCGCGAGGGTGCGAACGCCGCTTGCCGCCGCGCGTCTATCCCGGACATCGACGGTTCCGACTTGGTTTAAGCACGCGCGTTGGCGTAGGCTTACCGCGGCGAGCCGCAGTGGCGGCCGCCCGAACCCCCGGGAGAGAAGACCAGCCTTGATCCGAGCAGCTGCTGACCGAGCGTTCTTGCCCACCAAGAGCGTGCTGGAAGAGGTCGGGAACATGATGATCCTGACCGGGAAGACGATCACCTCCGCGGTTCGTCCGCCGTACCCCTACGGGAGCGAATTCGTCGGGCAGTTCCTGTTCGCGATGAGGCTGTGCTGGTTCCCGCTGCTGATCTCCACGGTCGCCTTCGGATACGCCGCGCCGGGACTGCAGGCCGCGAACTTCCTCGTGCTGTTCGGAGCGCTGGATCGCCTCGGCGGGTTCTTCGTGCTCGCCTCGATCCGGGAGTTCGCGCCGTTCGTCGACGCGATCGTGCTGGCCGGCGTGGCCGGAACCGCGATCACCGCCGATCTGGGCGCGCGCAAGATCCGCGAGGAGCTCGACGCGCTCCAGGTCCTCGGCGTCGACCCGATCAAGAACCTCGTCGTGCCCCGGTTCCTGGCGCTGATGCTGGTCACCGGCCTGTTCGACATCTACGCGCTGCTGTTCGGCATCTTTGGCGGGATCGTCGCCACGCTGGTCAACAATGCGCCGCTGGGCCCGTTCTGGGCGACGTTCTTCAACAATGCGTCCACCACCGACCTGTGGGGCTCGGTGGTCAAGACGACGATCTTCGGCGCGATCATCGCGATCGTCTGCTGTTACAAAGGGATGACTGCGTCCGGAGGGGCCGAGGGCGTGGGGCGCGCGGTCAACCAGGCCGTGGTGATCGCCTTCCTGGGCGTGTTCGCGTTCAACTACGCGTTCACCCAGACGCTGCTGGCCACCCACCCCGAGATCACCACGATCGCCAAGTGATCGGCTGATGGGCGAAATTTTCGCGGCGCCGAAGGGCTGGATCGAGTCCTTCGGCGAGATGATCAAGTTCACCTCGAAGATCGTCGGCGAGGTGCTGCGGCTTCGGGTGTTCAGGTTCTTCGGCGAGGCCCTGCGTCAGTCGGGGATCCTGATCGTCTCCTCGACGCTGGTGATCTGGGGACTCGTATTCATCATCGGCCTCGAATGCGGGGTCGAAGGGGCCTACTTCGACCGCGCCAACGGCGTCCCCGCATACGCCGGAGTGTTCTCGGCCTGGTGCGATCTCCGGGAGCTCGTGCCCTATGGCTTCGGGTACATGATGGCCGCCAAGGTCGGGACGGGAATCGTCGCCGAGCTCGGCTCGATGCGGATCTCCGACGAGATCGACGCGCTCGAGGTGATGGGGATCAGCGGGATGACGTTCCTGTGCGCGACGCGCCTGCTCGCCGCTTGGCTGGTGCTGCCGTTCGTCTACATCTGCTCGATCGGCGCCGGCTTCTTCGCCAGCTACCTTGTCGTCGTCCAGCAGATCGGAGACGTCACCTCAGGCGGATTCTTCCTCATCTTCTGGCAATTCCAGAATCCACCAGATCTCTTATTTAGCTTAATCAAAGCCATGGTGATGGCGACGGTGATCGTGCTCGTCGGCTGTTACTACGGCTACAACGCCAGCGGCGGCCCGGTCGGCGTCGGTACCGCAACGGCGAAATCCATGGTTGTCAACATAGTCTCGGTTCATCTCATCGGAATGCTCGGTACGCAGCTCTTCTGGGGCGCGAATCCGAGGGCACCAATCGGAGGCTGAAAATGCGGCGGTTCAACTTCGGCGGCAAGAGCAATGACGAGGGGGAGCAGCCCCCCGAGGCCTCCGCTCCCGCAGAGGGGGAGACCGCCACTCCGGCCTCCGGAGGAGCGGCCCCGGACGCCCCCTCGGCCCCGGACGCTGCCTCCAGCACCCTCAGGAGGAGCCCAAGAGTGACTCCTGGCTCCCGCCCGGTCGCGAAGGCTGGGAGAGTTCACGCGATGAGCCGGCGCCGATCGGTGACGGATCCGGTTCCGCGCCCGACGGACCGCAGGCAGCGGGCGAGGGCGACGTCGGGACCTCGCACGAGCCCACCGCTGCGGTGGCCGGCGGGCAGGCATCCTCGGCGCCAGCCGCCGCGGAGGCCCAGGGCACAGCCGAGACGCAGACGCGGGGCGCGGCCGGGGTCTCCGACGGCGACTCCGATGGCGACTCCGAGGGAGGGTCAGGTTCCCAGGAATCCGGTTCGCGCGTATCCGTCGTCGACGAGCAGCCACCGCGCCCGGCGCCGCCCGACGGCGCCTCCGAGGAGGACTACCGCTGGCACACCTACCGGGTCTATCCCTCGGGCCGCCCGGACGCCGTCGAGTTCATCGACACCTACAAGTCGTTCGGGCGCGCACGGATCCTGCGCGGGCTGAACATGGGCCTACCCGAGGGGATGGTGTCGATGGTCCTCGGCCCGTCCGGCACCGGCAAGTCGGTGTGCATCAAGCACATCGTCGGGCTGCTCTATCCCGATCAGGGCGACGTGCTGGTGCACGGAGAGTCGGTGCCGAACATGGCCGACGACGACCTGTTTGAGATGCGCAAGAAGTTCGGGCTGCTGTTCCAGGACGGCGCGCTGTTCGGGTCGATGAACCTCTACGACAACGTCGCGTTCCCGCTGCGCCAGCACACCGAGAAGGGCGAGGACGAGATCGACGACATCATCATGCGCCGGCTCAACGAGGTCGGCCTCGGCAGCGCCCGGGACAAGATGCCCAACGAGCTCTCCGGCGGGATGCGCAAGCGCGCCGGCTTCGCCCGGGCGCTCGTGCTCGAGCCGGACATCGTCATGTTCGACGAGCCCGACTCGGGTCTCGACCCGGTGCGCACCGCGCTGCTGGGCGAGCTGATCCTCGAGATCCACCGCGACATGATGGACGAGGCCAAGGAGAAGCAGAAGCCGCACCTGCCGACTTTCGCGGTGGTCACCCACGACATCATGAGCGCGCGCCGGGTGGCGGACTACATCAACGTCCTGTGGAAGGGCCGCATCGTCGAAGCCGGGCCCGCCGAGGACATGCTCAACTCCGACAACCCGTTCATCCGTCAGTTCCTCGCCGGGGAGTCGCAAGGCCCCCTGACGATGGATTAGCCACAAGCGCTCCATCAGGCACGTCATCCGTCCTGGGGCCTGATGGCGTCCACGCGGGCCTGGCACCGATAGCCTGATCTCCATGAAGCGGAGGCTCGAGGGGTTGGTAAGGGTCGCTGCGCGCCGTCCCGGCCTGACGGTGGCGATCGTGCTGACCCTGGCGCTGGCCGGGACGCTGCTGTCGCTGGGCCTTCGACCCTCGGCGGGCAGCGACACGTTCGTCTCGCGCTCGACGCCGAGCTTCCAGGCCACCGATCAGGACCACCGGCAGTTCGGCGGCGACGCGGTGGTGATCCTGATCCGCGAGCCGCTGACCGACCTGGTCGAGACCAAGGACCTGGCCACGATCACGTTCCTCGAGGCCTGCCTGGCAGGCCAGTACGTCGTCCCCAGCGCACAGCTGTATTCCTTCCAGCCCGCCCCGCCCGGTGCGCACGCCCCCTACGGCGGCTATGGCAGCCCGTGCGGCAAGCTGATGAAGGCCAAGCCGGTGCAGGTCGTCTACGGGCCGGGCACGTTCCTCAACCGGGCCGTCGCCGCGGTCAACCTTCAGGTGCGGGCGCTGCTGGGCTCGACCCAGCAGCAGATTCAAAGCGCCGGCGAGGCGGCGCGGCAAGTCGCTCTCGGTCAGGGACTGAGCGCCGCCCAGGCCGACCAGGCCGCCAAGTCCGCGCGGATACTGGCCACCAATCAGCAGACTCAGGCGCTCGAGCGGCTGTACCTGAACTCCGGGATCAGCGGCACGCCCAAGATCGACGATCCGCAGTTCATCCCGCAGATCGTGTTCGACCAGACTCGGGGGGTCAACCAGCCCAAGTCACGTTTCTCCTATCTGTTCCCGACGGCCAACTCGGCGCTGATCCAGGTTCGGCTCAAGGCTTCGCTCAGCGACGAGCAGCAGGCACAGGCGATCTCCTGGATCCGCCAGGCCGTGCAGATGCCGATGTTCGCCAGCGCCTACGGAGGCACGTACACGGTCAGTGGCGAGCCGGTCGTGGTCAACGATCTCGCGACCAAGATCAGCGACTCGATCGCCGGCCTGCTGATCGCCGCCGTGCTCGTGATGGCCGCGACCCTGCTGCTGGTTTTCCGCGCGCTGCGTTTGCTTCGCCCTTGGGCCGGCCGCGAGCACCAGCCGGCTGCGGCTGCTTCCGCTGGCGGTCGCGCTCGCGGCCGCCGGCATCACCTTCGGCGCCCTGTCACTGGTCGGTGGGACCCTGACCATGGCCTCGATCGCCGTGCTGCCGATCCTGATCGGGCTGGCCGTCGACTACGCGATCCAATTCCAGTCCCGCGTGCAGGAGGCACGGCGCGGCCCGGACGGACAGCCGGTCCCGACGAAGGCGGCGGTGGTGCGCGCAGCCCGCATCGGGGCGCCGACGATCGCGGTGGCCGCACTGGCCACGGCAACCGGCTTTCTCGTGCTCGTGCTCTCGCCGGTCCCGATGGTCCGGGGCTTTGGGTTGCTGCTGGTGGTGGGGATCGCCGTCGCGTTGGCCTGCGCGCTGGCCGCCGGCTCGGCGGCGCTGGTGCTGGCCGACCAGGAGGGCGGTAACTTCGCGGCCTCCGTGCGCGGCGCGGGGGAAATCCTCCGCGACGCCGGCCAGCGAGCGTCCGCGCCGCTGCGGCGCGCCCTCCGACCGCCATTGACGCCGCGCGGCACACCCGCCCGAAGCTGGCGAGGGCGCTCGGCTCGATCGTGCGCCGCCCAGGACGGGTCCTCGCCCTCGGCGCGCTCCTGGCCGTCCTCGGCTGGGTGGCCGACACCCAGACCTCCGTGCAGTCCGACGTGACCAAGCTCGTTCCCGCGAACATGCCCGCGCTGCAGAACCTGCACACGCTCGAGCACGTCACCGGCGTCTCGGGCGAGATCGACGTGGTGGTCGATGCCGCCGATGTCGCCACGCCCCAGGTGGTCGGCTGGATGCTGAAGTACGACAACGCGCTCCAGCGGCACTTCGGCTATCTGGAGACCAAGGGCTGCGCCTACTCGATCCTCTGCCCGGCCCTGTCGCTGCCCGATCTGTTCTCTGCCGGCACCCAGAGCGGCCCCGCACCCACGGCGCCGAGCCAGCCCGCGATCCGCAGCCTCCTGGCGGCCGTGCCCACGTACTTCTCTCAGGCCGTGATCACGCCGGATCACCGCAGCGCCACGCTCGCGTTCGGGATCCGGCTGATGCCGTTGGCCAAGCAGCAGCGCGTGATCGACTACATGAACTCCCAGTTGCATCCACCGCCTGGGGTCAGGGCGAGGCTCGCCGGGTTGCCGGTCCTGGCCGCCCAAGCCAACAGCGCCCTGTCGTCCTCGTCGCGGAGGCTGCTGACGCTGCTGGCCGGGCTGCTCGCGGTCGGCCTGGTCCTGCTGGCCATCTTCCGCCGGCCCCAGCGGGCGCTTGTCCCGCTGGTCCCGATCGCGCTCGCGACCGGGTGGTCGGCGCTGATCCTGTTCCTCATCGGAATCCCGCTCAATCCCATGTCGGCCACGCTCGGAGCGCTGGTGATCGCCATCTCGACCGAGTTCAGCGTTCTTCTCTCCGAGCGCTTCCGACAGGAGCGCGGCGCCGGGCGGGAGCTGACCGAGGCGCTCGCGCAGACCTACCGCTCGACCGGCGCGGCCGTGCTCGCCTCCGGGGTGACCGCCATCGCCGGATTCGGCGTGCTCGTCTTCTCCGGCATCACGATGCTCCGCGACTTCGGCTTCGTCACCCTGATCGACCTGACGGTGTCGCTCGCGGGCGTGCTGGTGGTGCTCCCGGCGGTGCTGGTCGTGTCCGAGCGCGAGGATCTCGCCCGCAGCCTGCGGACAACTTACGGGCGCGCGCTCTCGCTGCTGCCCCGCTCGCGCCGGCGCGCGCGAGTCGCGTGAGCGAGTCGCCGCCTGCATCTCCTTCCCCGGAGCCCGGGGATGAGCAACCCGAGCCGGCTGAGGCGCATCCACAGGTCCCTCGCCACCGGCTTGATCCGGAAGCGGCCGCGGCCGTTGCCGGGGCGGGCGAGGCGCCGGCGCCCGAGATCCCGGCGGCGTTCGACACCCGGCCCTACCGCTGGGCGATCGGCATCTTCGGGCTCGTCCTGGTGGTGGCGATCTCGATCTACCAGTTCGCGAGCAACGGTACCGCCAGCCCGGGCGTGTCGCCTGGCAAGCGTCTGCACCGGTTTGTCGCGCCGCTGGCCACGAGCAGCCTCAATCTCGACGCGAACATGAATCCCCGCTGCGACCCCGCTCGCCCCAATCCTCAGGCGCTCAATGTGTGCGGCCGGACTCCGCTGGTACTGGCATTCTTCGTCACCGGATCCTCCGCCTGCACCCGGCAGGTCGACGCGATGCAATCACTCTCGCGTCAGTACCCGCCGCGCGTGGTCCAGTTCGCCGCGGTGGCGATCAGGGCGAACAGGGCCGACACCGCGGCCGAGGTCCGCTCACACCACTGGACGATCCCCGTGGCCTACGACCGTGACGGCGCTGTCGGTCAGACCTATGGCGTCGAGATCTGTCCGATTGCCGAGATCTCCGATGCGGGCGGCGTCGTGGCCAGGCGGCTGATCGGTGAGCACTGGAGCACCACCGCTGCCCTGGCGGGGCAGGTTCGGGCTGTGTTCGGCCGACCATGAGCGAGTCCGTGGATCTCGAGGCGGCCGCGGGGTTCGTCGCCCCCGAGGTCAGAGCTGAGTTCCCCGGACTTCGGCTCGGGTGGATCAGCGTCCCGGCCCGGCGCCGTGCCAGCCCCCGCGCGGTGGTGAAGCGCCTCGGGCATCTGGCCAGCCGCTACCGCGGCGCCAGCGTGGTGGCGATGCGTACGCAACCGATCCCCAGCGCCTACCGGGCATTCTTTCGCCAGATCGGGCTCGATCCCGACGTCACCCGGATTCCCAGTGAGCAGGCCGCGGTGCTCCGGTTGCTCCACGGCGGGTTTCGATCGAGCAATGTGATCGATGATGCGCTGCTGATCGGCTTGATCGAGACCGGCGTCCCCGTGTGGGCGCTTGACGCCACGCGGGTGGACGCGGGCGGGCTGGGGATCCGTGCCTCGGTCGAGGGCGACCGTCTCGGGACCGCCGAACTGGGCAACGACCTTGCCCCAGGCAGACTGGTCGTGGCGGACGCCACCTCCGTTCACGGGCTGCTGTTCGACGACGTGGCGCCGGGTCATGGCGTGAGCGGGTCGACCGAGCGGATCGTCCTGTTCTCGATCGGCGTCGACGGTGTCCCGGCGATTCACATCGAAGAGGCGCTGTGGGTCTGCATCGAAGCCCTCGGTGCTGCCTGAAACCGGCGTCCGGAGGGTAAACTCTTGCTAAGCTCGCCTGGCTCACCGGAAAGGAGAGAGCTATGAGGCTCCTCGACCAGGAAAGCAGCGCTCCGCAGGTCCAACTGCCGTCACCGGCAACCGTCACAGAGGACGCGCAGCGCGCAGCGCGTCGCAGTCTGCGCGCGCAGATCGCTGGGCTCGAGCGTCAGCTCGCCGAGGCGTTCGTCACCGCTTACTCGATGGGTGGCCTAGAGCACCCGCTCCACTACAGCGCGCAGCCGCGGCTGCTTGACCTGGGCGAGCTTGAGTTGGTGCGGGATGATTTGGCCGAGCGGCTGCGGGCGGCACGCGTGAGCATCGCCGAGCGCGCCGACGAGCAGGCCGCCAGTCGGCTCTGCCTTGAGCGGATGCTGCTTGAGCCGGGTAAGTATCGCTTCGTCCGGGTGTCCCGCGCGGATCTCGGAGAGCCGGGCTGCGGTGCCTGGCAGGTTCGACCACGCATGGGTTTGATCGGCATGCTGATGGGCTGGTGGCAGGTCAAGCTCTCCTCCGGCTGTCCGTTACCCAGGGGCTGCGGCGCGCCGCGGCCCTGATCGAAGCGGGCAACGCCCTACCTGCTCGAGGCCCATGCGAGACCTGCTGAGGACCGGCGTGGGAGCCGTTCTCGTCGTGCTGATCATGTTCATCGGGAGTCTGGTCCTGTGGATCGGGACACCCCTGCTGTGGCTTTGGGTGGGGTCCCAGATCCAGGGCGCGACGTCGTCGCTGGGGGCTGCGCTCGGAACGATGTTCTTTGGCGTGATCGCGACGATCGCGCTGCTGGCTTCGATCCTCGCCAAACTCAGCAACGTCTACCGGGCCAACTGCCTAGCGCGAGGGATGGGCGACCCCGGTCACTTCGTGCTCGAAGGGGTGCTCGTGGTCAGTGCCGGCTTGACGATCGCGGGGTTCGTCGTGTGGTTCTTCTTCTTCGCCGGGACCAGTCCCGTGCCGGTCGGCATACAGATCTGACGGTGCACCCGGCGGACGGTCCTGCGCCAACATCCGGTGGCGCAGGACCGTCGCGGGGCACGTGCTCAGGCTCCGACGAGATGCAGATCCGGCTTCGCTTCCGACTGCGCGAAGACGGTCGGCATCGAAGCGCAGCTCTTGAGGGCGGTGGCGAGCACTCGACGCTGCCGATCAGTCAGTGCTCCTACCTGCTTCATCTCGCCGATCTGGTTGCGCGAGAGGAACTTGCGGCACCGGGTGCTGCCCCAGCGCCGCTGGCTCATCAGCAGGTCTCCCACCGTCCAGCTGCTCGCTTCCCAAGGGGAAGTGAGGATGACTTCTCCTGCGGACACGTCACCTTCAGCGATCCGGCGCTTCAATTCCGCACGCGCGAGCCTGACCTCATTGGCCCGCTCCAGAGCGCGCAGTCGTTGCGGCTCCGGCGTCATCGTGGCGGTCTCCGTCATGTAGCTATCTCTCTCCCTGCGTCCTGTTCGCCGAGGCGAACGCCGTTGACGATTCCCGACGGGCACGGCACATCCTGCGCCGTGTCCGACGGGTGCTGCGATCCGATTCTTTTGGCCCTCCGACTGCTGGTGTCCGCCCCGCCGCGCCTCGGTCACACCTACCCCCGATATGACCCTCGCCCGGCCCGACCGACCACCATTGAGGTAAGCGAGAAGCTACGGGAGTGGCTCGGTCACAGCAAGGTCACAAATTCAGCGCATGTGCTCCTAGCGTGTTTTTTCTGTGCCGACGGCTTGTGCGGTAGTGGACAAGGCGCGTCACACGACCGGGCGTCTAGGCGCCGGCGGAGAGGGGGCCGTGCTCGGACTCGAAGGATCGCTTGGTGTCGGCGAAAACAGCGAGCGCGCGGTCAAGGGTGCCCTTGTCGTGCGTTGCCATCACGCTCGTGCGCAGCAGCGCACCGCCGGGTGGAACCGCTGGATGCAGCGCGGTGTTGACGAACACCCCGGCGTCGTAAAGGGCCTTCCACAGCAAGCCTGCTTTCCAGTCGTCTCCGACAACCACGGGGACGACCGGGGTGACGATCTCGGTGCCGTCGGCCAGGCGGGTCGGTTCCACGACCTTGAAGCCGAGCTCGGAAAGCCCGTGATGGAGGTAGCGCGCGTTCTCGAGTACCCGAGCGAACAGGTCCCGGCCCTCGTCGGAGCGGCAGATCCGCACGGCCGCAAGCGCGGCGCCCACGGCAGCGGGCACCGCCGAGGCCGTGAACATGAACGGTCGTGAGGAAATGCGCAGGAACTCGATCACGTCCGCCGGCCCGGCGATCACCCCGCCGCAGGAGGCGAGCGACTTGGAGAAGGTGGCCATGCGCAGATCGACGCGGTCCTCGATGCCGAGCAGCTCGCAGCTTCCCGCCCCGCGCGCACCGAGCACTCCGAGGGCGTGAGCCTCATCGACCATCAGCCGGGCTCCGTAACGGGAGGCCAGCTCTGCGATCTCCGAGCAGGGGGGCGACGTCGCCCTCCATCGAGAAGACGCCGTCGACCACGACGAGGATCCCGCCCGCCGTCGGCTACCGCCTTCTCCAACGTGTGCTCGAGCCGGTCCAGGCGGTTGTGACGGAAGACCCGAAGCTTGGCTCGCGAGAGGATGCAGCCATCGAGGATCGAAGCGTGGTCGCCGGAGTCCGCGACCACCGTGTCCCCAGGCGCGAGGATCGTCCCCAGCGCCCCGAGGTTGGCCTGATGTCCGGTCGTGAACACGATCGCCGCCTCGGTGCCGAACCACTCGGCCAGCTCGTGCTCGAGCTCCAGATGCAAGCCGATCGTGCCGTTGAGGAAGCGGGAGCCCGTGAGCCCGGTGCCGTATCGGTTCAGCGCGTCCAGCGCGCCCTGCTTGACCCGCTCGTCCCCGGTGAGGCCGAGATAGTTGTTCGAGCCCAGCATGATCCGCTGCTTGCCCTCCATCTCCACCACCGGCAGCGTGGGTCCCTCCAGGACCCTGAAGTACGGCAGCATGTCCAGCTCGCGGGCGGCGGCCAGCAGTTCGAGCCGCTCGAACTCCCGGGCCTTGGCGAATACGTCGATCGAAGTTGGCATGTAGTTTCCCGCGCTATGACTGTCGAGGTTCGTCCTGTCGCGTCTGAGCGCGACATGAAGACGTTCATCAAGCTCCCGTGGCGGCTTTATCGTAACGAGCCCAACTGGGTGCCCCCGTTGCTGTTCGAGCGCAAGCGCTTCTTCGACCGCAAGCGCAACCCGTTCTTCGAGCACGCCGTGGCTGAGTACTTCCTCGCCTGGCGCGACGGCCGGGCGGTGGGACGGATCACGGCCCACATCGATCGCCATTTCAATGAGTTCCAGAAGCACGAATGGGGGATGTTCGGCTTCTTCGAGTGCGAGGAGGATCCCGAGGCTGCCCATGCGCTGTTGGCGAGTGCCGAGGCGTGGCTACGCGCCCGGGACCGAGATCGCATGGTCGGGCCGATGGACTTCACCACCAACGACGAGTGTGGTGTGCTCGTCGACGGCTACGACCTGTTTCCCACCATCCTCACCAACTGGCAGCATCGTTACTACCCCGGGTTGATCGAGTCGGCCGGACTGAGCAAGGCCATGGATCTCTACATGTGGAATCTGGAGGTGTCGGACCGCGGCCGCGTCCACGATGCGATCTGGCGGATGGCCGCCGACGTGGAGGCCAAGCACGGAATCACCGTTCGCCCGATGCGCAAGAAGAACATGGAGGCGGAGATCAACCGCTTCCTCGAGGTCTACAACGCGGCCTGGGAGCGCAACTGGGGCTTCGTCCCCCTCAGCGAGGAGGAGGTCCGCCACTACGCGAAGGACCTCAAGCCGATCCTGGACGAAAACTGGGCGTTCGTGGCCGAGAAGGATGGCGAGACCGTTGGTGCGGCCCTGACGCTCCCGGACTACAACCAGGTCCTGGCCCATCTGAATGGCCGGCTGCTCCCGTTCGGCTGGGCCAAGGCGCTGTGGTATCGGCGCAAGATCAGCCGCGTGCGGGTCTTCGCCCTCGGGGTCAAGCGCGAATGGCAGCACACCGGCATCGCCGCGAAGTTCTACGAGCTCCACTTCGACGCCGCGGAGCGTACGCCCCAGACGGGTGGCGAGATGGGCTGGATCCTCGAATCCAACAAGTCGATGAATCGCGCCATGGAGGGCATGGGAGGCAGGATCGTGCGGACCTACCGGGTCTACGAGAAGACGCTTTGAACATGACCGCTCGCGCTGTCACCATGTTGGCGGCCATGGAAGAGCGCGAAGACGCGGAGCTGCAGGTCGCTGCCGCAGAGGAAGTGGAAACGGTTGAGGGCGTTGTCGTGTCCGAGGTGCGGTCCCTGCAGCCGGTTCCGACCACGATTCCGGCCGTCCAGGCGGCGGCCGCCGCCGCAACCGGCTTCGTCGCCGGCGCAGCGACGTTGGCGCTACTGCACCGTCATAGTGCCCGCAAGCTCGCTCGCGCCCAGCGCTCGGTGCCGCGGCGGGCTGTCGACATGCTGCCGATCGTCGGCACGAGGACGTTCCTCGTCGACGTTCACCTGATCGCCAAGCCGACCGAGTGACACCACGGGAACCGTTGGTCGAGGTGCGCCGGGAGGTGCGCCCGTGCTCGCCGTTTCGGCTTCCGGGGCACGGCAGCCTGGACGGGTTGACGCGGATCCGGGGCGGCGTGGTGCATCGTTTGGTCCACGCCGGCGAGCAGCCGGTCGCCGTTCGCGTCGCGCAACTGGCACCGGACCGCGTGCTCTTCGGCGCTCAGGCGCACGACCGCGCGTCGGCCGAGCGAGGCATCGAGAAGATGCGCCACGCCCTCGGGATCGACCACGATCTGCGCGAGTTCCACGAGCGCTTCCGCTTTGACCCGCTGATCGGCGCTGGCGTCCGGGCCAATCCGGGCCTGCGGGTGAGCGCCCGCCCGGACCCGTTCGAGGCGCTGATGTGGGCGATCTGCGAGCAGTTGATCGAGTACGAGCGGGCCGCGGCGATCGAGCGGCGGCTGATCTACCGCCTCGGTCGGCGCTGCCCGGACTGCGGGTGGCGTGACGCGCCGACGGCGGAGGCGGTGGCCGCGCAGGGTCCGGCGCTCCTGGCCTCGTTGGATCTTTCCGCTGCCCGCGCGCTCGCCCTGATCCGCGCCGCCGGGGAGGTCGCCTCCGGCCGGGTCGACCTCAACGACCCCGACCACGAGCGCGGTTGGCGGCGCCTGCGCGCGATCGGCGGAATCGGCCGCTGGACGATCCAGATGCTCGCCAGCGCGGGTCAGGGCCGGCTTGATCAGCTTCCGGCCGGGGACCTCGCATATCTCAAGCTGGTTGGCCGGCTGCGCCGCGGGGGCGGCGGAGATCCCCGTGCCCGCGCGAGCGAGGAGGAGGTGGAGCGCTTCTTCGAGCCGTACGCACCGTACGGGGCGCTGGCTGGGGCCTATGCGCTGCGGTCCGGCAGGGCTGGGGCGGCTTGGGCGGCACGGCGGTCGGCTGCCTGACGCCCTGGTGCCGATCGCACGAGTGTTCCGAACACTGATACTCTGTAACTGTGCCTACCCCGATCGCGCGCGCCTCGGTTCCGGATCTCGTGTTTGCCGAGCTGTGCCAGGCGATCCTCTCCGGGCAGTACGCGGCAGGCGAGCGGATGCCGACCCAGCGGCGGCTGGCCGCAGAGCTCGCGGTCAACATGGCCTCGGTGCGGGAGGCGCTGGGGCGCCTTGAGCAGCTGCGGCTGATCGAGGTGCGACATGGCGACGCCACCCGGGTGTTGGATTGGCGCAACTCGGGCGGGCTCGAGGCGCTGGCGGTTCTCGGGTCGACCGATCGGGACACGATGGCGGACCTGTTCGAGGCCCGACGGCTGCTGCTCGTCCAGTCGGCCCGTTTGGCCTGCGAGCGACGCAGGCCTGAACAAGTGGATCAGTTGCGCGAGCTCGCGGGCGTGATCCAGAGCGCCGAGGAGGACTCCGTGGCCCTGCTGGCCGACTGGAGTTACATGGCCACATTGGTCCAGGCTGCCGGCAACCTGATCCTGCAGCTGATCATGAACTCGGTCCGTGAGCTGTACCTGCCGAGCATGGAGAAGTTCACCGCGGTGGTGTCCGAACGCGCGCGGCTGGCTCCGCTGTACGAGCGCGCCGCCAGGGCGATCGCGGAGCGGAACGCAGACGCGGCCGCTGAGGCGATCGCTTCGCTGAGCGCGGCGCAAGAGGCCTCGATGCTTCGCGGTTCATGAGTTCTGCCTACGGTGTTCTCGTCGATGGCGCCCCGCGCTGGCGCCGACCGGGTATGCGGCTGCTGTTCACGCTGGCGCTGCGTCCCCGGGGGGCGGCCATGATCGGCCGCCTGGCCCCGCTCGATCAGGCGCTCGCCGGGCTGCTGGCGATGGTCCGCTACGACGATCCCGCGCAGGCCCGGGCGCTCGGCTGGGACGCCGACGCGGTAATCGAGCGCGGGCGAGCCCTCAGGCGCGCGCGCGGACGGATCTGAGATGCCCACAGGGCCCCGGGCCAGGACGGTGCGCGCCGATGCCTGCGTGATCGGCGCCGGCGCGGGCGGGGCGGTTCTGGCGGCGGAGCTGGCGGAGGGCGGGATGCGGGTCGTCCTGCTCGAGCAGGGTCCCGAACACGACCCAGATTCGTTCACCGCCCGCCCCCCCGAAATGCTCGGGGCGCTGTATCGCGACGGCGGCCAGACGCTGACCCTGGGCACCCCACCGATCGCGCTGCCGCTGGGGCAAGGTTTGGGGGGGACGACGCTCGTCAATTCGGGCACGTGCTTTCGCACTCCGGAGCACGTGCTCGAGCTGTGGCGCCGCCGCTACGGGCTCGAGGTCGATGCCGAGACGATGGCGCCGTACTTCGAGCGCGTGGAGCAGGCGCTGTCGGTGAGCGAGGTCACACCGGAGCTGGCCGGCGCCAACGCCGCGGTTGCGCGGCGAGGAGCGGAGCGGCTCGGCTGGTCCCACGGCTACCTGCGCCGGAACGCGAAGGGCTGTGTCGGATCCGGCGTGTGCGTATTCGGCTGCCCGACCTCGGCCAAGCAGCACACCGGCATCACCTACATCCCCCGCGCTCGGGCTGCTGGGGCCGAGGTGATCCCGGGTGCCGAGGTGAGGCGGATCCTCCTGCACGGCCGGCGGGCGGCCGGAGTGGAGGCATCCCTGGCCGGCGGAGGATCGCTGCGCGTGCAGGCGCCCGTGGTGGCAGTGGCGGCGGGCACGATCCACACGCCGGGACTGTTGGCCCGCAGCAGGTTGGGTGCCGGTTCCGGGGAGCTGGGCGGCAATCTGTCTCTGCACCCGGCCACCGCTGCGGTTGCGCTGATGGACCACGTAGTCGACATGGCGCGTGGCGTCCCGCAGAGCTTCTACGTGGACGAGTTCGTCTCCGAGGGGATCCTCTTCGAGGGGGTCGCGGGGCCCCCGGCCTACGCCGCGATGTCACTGCCCCTGACCGGTCGCCGCCACGCCGAGGTGATGTCGGACTACCGCCGGCTGGCCCAGTTCGGGCTGATGGTCAGCGACAGCTCCCGGGGCCGGGTCCGCCCACTGGCGGGAAGGCCGGTGATCAGCTACCAGCTCGGCCGCGCCGACGTTCACAAGTTCCGCGTCGGGCTGGCCCGGCTGCGAGAGCTGTTCGTGGCCGCCGGGGCCCGCGAGGTGTTCCTCCCACTCAGGCCCGGGGTGGCCCCCGGGCGGGCGAGAGCGCGAGATCTCAAGCTGATGGCGTTTCACCCGCTGGGGACCGCGCGCATCCACGCCCGGGCCGCTGATGGGGTGATCGACGGGAACCTCGAGGTCCATGGCGCACGGGGCGTGTTCGTCGCCGACGGGTCAGCAGTGCCCAGCGCCCTGGGGGTCAACCCGCAGCTGACGATCATGGCGCTGGCGACGCGTCTGGCCGACACCCTGCTCGGGGTCACGGGCCCTGTCCGGCCAGCAGTTCGTTCGTCGACGCGTTGAGAATCGCGTTCGGATCGTGGATCAGGTGGTTGCTCAGCATCCACTGCCCGTAGGCGTTCCACTGGGCGGCGTTCTGGAAACCCCAGGGCTTGCCGGCCGCGGGGAAGAACAGCGGCAATGTCGCCTTGGCGCTGGCCAGCTGGAGGCGCTGATCGAGCCCGGGATTGGCCCGGACGAGTGACTGGACGGCGGCTTGGGGGTCGCGCCGCGCCGACTCGTAGCCGCGAGCCATCGCCTGTGTGAGGCGCCGGACGAGATCCGGCTTGGTGGAGATCAGCTTGCGCGTGACCACGAGGACGAGCTCGTCATAGCTCGGCACGCCGAGCTGGTTGACCCGCAGCACGTTCGCGCGCTTGCCCCGCTGCTGGAGCTGGATCGCCTCGTAGTTCCAGTAGCCGCCCAGGGTCGCGTCGACGCGGCCGGAGAGCATCGCGGGAACGAGGTTCGCGCCGACGTTGACCTCCTTGACCCGGCTCGGGGACAGGCCGGCATGGGCCACGATCGTTTGCAGGTAGGCATGCTGGTAGGAGATCCCGGCATCGCCCACCGTCTTGCCGCGCAGACTCGCGCCGCTGCTGACGTGCTTGGAGGCGAGTGAGATCAGCGACGTCAGCGGCTTCTGGACGAGGGCGGCGACTGAGACCAGCGGCAGACCGCGGTTGCGCGCGAGCATCACCTCTGGCTCGTACGAGATGGCCGCATCGACCTTACCTGCGGCCACGAGCTGGAGCGGTGTGGCCGGATTGCTGGGAACCTGAACGTGGAGAGCGATCGCGGCCTTGGCGAAGTCGCCCTCGGCGAGACCCTGGTAGATCCCGACGTGATCGGCGTTGGGGACCCAGTCGAGCATCAGCGTCAGCGGCTGCACTGAGCCGGTGGGCACCGAGCTGACGTCCTTCTTCTCGCCGCAGGCTGAGAGTCCGAGCGCGACCAGGATCAACAACGGGGTGAGACGTTTCACGACGAGCGTTCTCCTCTGGGTTCATGGGCCCACGGCAGCGCGAGCCGCTCGGCCAGGGTCAGGAGCGCGAACAGGACGATCGCGAACAGGGACAGAATCACGACCGCAGCGTACGCGCGCGGGGTCAGGAGCTGATTGTTGGCGAGCATGAACAGATACCCGAGCCCGGCGTTGGACCCGCCGGTCATCTCTCCGATCACGGCCCCGATCACCGCCACGGCCACCGCGATCTTCGTCCCGGTGAACACGCCCGGGAGGGCCGAGGGAAACTCGACCGACCGCAGGATTCGCCAGCGGGAGGCGTCGAAGGTTCGCATCAGCTTGAGCAGCTGCGGGTCAACGGCGGCGAGGCCGTCCAGCGTCGTGACCACGACCGAGAAGAACGACACCAGCGCGACGACGATCACCTTGGGCAGGATCCCGAAGCCGAACCACAGCATCAGTAACGGCGCCAGCAGCACGACCGGGATCGTCTGGGAGGCCACGACGAGCGGATAGGCAGCGCCGCGCAGCGTGGGGGAAAGATGGATCAGAATCGCCAGCACCACCCCCACGGGGGCTGCCACGGCGATGCCGAATCCCACCTCCTGGAGGGTGACGAGGAAGTTGCTCCAGAGCAGCGAGCGGTCCTCGTAGATGGACTGCGCGATCTGGTGGGGTGCCGCCAGGATCACCCCGTCGACTCCTCCGAGGTCGACGTACAGCTCCCAGATACCGAGCAGCGCCGCGAGCAGCAGCAACGGCGGCAAGGTTCGCCACGCCACCCTCACGATCCCATCCCCAAGGTCCCGTAGATCCTCTCCCGCAGCGCCGTGATCTCGGGGTCGGTGCGCCGCCGGGGCCGTGGCAGGTCCACGTCCAGCGCTACCACCACGCGGCCCGGACGCGCGGACATCACGAGGATCCGATCGGCCACCATCGCGGCCTCCTCGACGTCGTGAGTGACCAGGATCACGGTTCGTGGCTCCTGCTCGAGCACGTGGCCGAGCCAGCCCTGCATCTCCGCTCGGGTGATCGCATCGAGCGAGGCGAACGGCTCGTCCAGGGCCAGCACGGGCTTTCCGGCCAGCAGGGTGCGCAGGAACGACACGCGCTGGCGCATCCCCCCGGACAGCGCCGCCGGGCGAGCCTGTTCGAATCCGCTAAGCCCGAACCGGGTCAGCCAGGGCCCGGTCTGGGTGCGGGCCTCGCTGCGGCTGATTCCACGCGCGCGCAGCGCGAGCCCAGCGTTGTCGATCGCGCTCAGCCACGGGAGCAGCAGGTCCTGCTGGGGCATCAGCGCCGCCGGCTCGGCGATGAGCGTCCCGGCGTCCGGTTGCTGCAGCCCGCAGATCAGCTCCAGCAGGGTGGTCTTGCCGCAGCCGCTCGGTCCGACGACGGCGACCACCTCGCCTGGGGCGGCCTCCAGCGAGATCGCGTCGAGCGCCTGGACGCGGCGGCCCTGGCTGATGAACGTGCGGCTCACGACCTCGACCCTTACTGCTGTGGGTCGATGCAGATCGCGAGGCTCCTTCGCTGGAGCCTCGATCATCGCGTTCTCGCTCCCTCCGCGGGCATTACCCCACAGGTTCGAAGGGTCAGCGCCGGGTCGCGGTGGGTACGAAGGGGCGCTATCTCAGCCGGCTTCCCGCCAGCCCCCCTGGTTGTCAGTGCTCGGCTGATGCTATCGCGTGCGAAACCGTGCGATAACGTGCCGATCGTGGGGAAGAGCAAGCTGACCCTCGGCGTCCTCGCCGCGATGCTGATCGCGTTATGCGCGATCACGCCCTCTGCGCTCGCCCGGACTGCGTTCCGGCCGCGCATTGGCCATGCCTTCGGCCTCATCCCCGTCCACGGACACCGAGCCGACCCGGCCGCGGGGGCGATCAGCATCCCACTCGTCTACCACGGCGGCGCGGTGATGCACGACATCCACATTCACACGATCTTCTGGGCCGCGCCCGGATTCAAGTTCGATGGGCCGCCATCTCCGGGGGCGTTCTCCTATCGCGGCCTGATCGAGCGCTTCCTCGTCGATGTCGCGCACGACTCCGGCAGCACCGGGAACGTGTTCTCGGTGCTGGGGCAATACCCCGACGGGTCGGGGCCTGGCTCTTACCGGATCTCCTACACGCCCAGCACCGACTCGATCGGCGACGGCAATCCGTATCCGGCAGGAGGCAGTCAATGCGCGTCCCCGGGGGGCGTCTCGGCGTGCGTGACCGATGTCCAGCTGCAGCGGGAGATCGACCGCAACATCCAGGCTCACGATCCGGGCAGCAGCGAGCTCCACGACGTCTGGTTCGTGTTCCTCCCGCCTGACGTCGACACCTGTATCTCGCTCGGCGCGTGCGCAACCAACGCCTATGCGGGCTACCACTCGCTGCTCAACGTCGGTCATGGTCCGGCGATCTACGCCGTGATCCCCGACCCCCTGATCGAGCTCACGCCGCCGCAGGGAGCCGATCCGCAGGGCAATCCTGAGGCCGAGACGACGCTCGACACGGTCGCGCACGAGGCCGTCGAGGCGGCCACCAATCCCGTGGGCGTCGGGTGGATGGATCCGAACGGGTTCGAGGTCGGCGACAAGTGCGAGACCGGTCCGCAGACAGGCACACCGCTTGGCTTCGCCGGTAACGGCTCGCCCTACAACCAGCGCATCGCCGGTCACGAGTATCTGCTGCAGATGATGTGGTCGAACGCCGATTCCGGTTGCCGGCAGAGGTCCTCCTCGACGAGCTCGGCGCTGCCACTGCCGGTTGTGAGCCTGGCTCAGTGGAGCCCCGTGGTCACGGGTACGAGCTCGATCGCGCGCAAGGGCGTGCAGGTGCTCGTGGTGGTGGCGCGGGCGGGGGTCGTCGTCGCGGGCGGAGTGACGAGCACTCGCGCCGACGGTAGCTGGCGGCTCGCTCTGCACTCGCTCGGGACCTACGGGCCGGCGGGAGTCGGCGACGACCGCGAGGAGGTCCTGGTGCACTACGGAAGTCAGGGGCCAGGACCAGAGCTGATTCAGACCGGTAACGGCGGAAACCCGTTTGACCAGTCGGGCTGGACGGGCTGGTTTGACCTTGACCACGGCGCTGCGGTGCGGTCACGGTCGGTGCTGCTCGGTCCCTGCTCTCAGACCGGCGTGCTGACGCTCAGCGTCGCCGGTCCGCCGCTGGCCTCCCCACTGGATCTGTGCGGTTCGGACAACACCGCGACGGTGCCGACGCCGAGGCTCGGCCCGGCCAGCCGCCTCCGTCTGAGCAGCTCGGACAACCGCGCGAGCACAGCCGCAGCGCCCAACGGGGCACTGGTGAAACTATCGGTGGCGCTCGGCGAGCCCGGTGGGGTGGACCGGTTGGGGAATGCCCAGGTCCCGTTCACCACCTCGGGCCAGCCGTCGTGCACCGCCGATCTGCGGCTGCAGAGCGCCACCTGCAGCGGTCTGGTGCCGCAGGCTCGCTACACCCTCACCCGGTCGCGCGGCAGGGCCAGCGTGCGCTCGCGTGCTCGTGGTGGTGGGAGCGCCCGGTTTGCGCCGTTCCGTCGGCAGTCCGGGATCCGCGGCGGGGACACATTGACCCTGCGTAACTCGGCAGGGAGAGCGCTGACCAGGCTGCACGTGGCGCACCTGCGAGTGCGCCTGGACGGTTCCTCGACGGTGATCGCCGGCGGCCGGTGCGAGCCGGGCGAGTTCTACGGCACCGCGGTGAGCAGCCCGCCGCTGGGGCCGGCGATCGGGGCACAGGGCGTGGCTGGGACGGGCACGATCTGCCCGCTGAGCGGCCGCGCGGCCGGTCTGCCCACGGCGAACATGCTCCAGACCGACGATCGCAGCGGAGGCCAGACGCGGACTGAGGTTCCCGCGATAATCGGCACGGTGCCGGTGCAGAACGCGACGCTCTACGGAAGCTTCGTGGCGCTCGCCCAGGCGGGGCTGCCGGGACCGCACAACACGACGATCGGGGTCCAGGCGCCAATCGCGGTCAGCATCGTGCGAGCCGGATCGACTCAGGTGGTCTTTCGCGCCGGCAACGTCGGCACCGCGTCGGGAGCCACGGTCGGCGGGCTGGTTCGCGGGACCTACACCGCCACCTGGGTGCTGCGCGACGCCAACGGGGACACAAGGACGATCCACACCCGGTTCATCCAGGCGGGCTGAGCGGCCCTCGCCGTCGCCGCTCAGGGGACGATCGGCTGCGCGAGGGCCTTGACGAAGTCCTCGAGCTGGTCGGTTCGCCAGCACTCGAACGCCTGACAGTGCTGCTCGTAGGCGGAGATCACGCTGTCGCCGTAGTTCCAGTACAGGCGGGGCTCGGGATTGAGCCAGAAGGTGCGCCCAGCCTTGGCGGTGATCGCCGCGAACACGTCATCCCGGGGCGGCCGCCCGTTGGTCCGAGCGTCACCGAGCACGATCACGGTCGCCCGGGGATGCAGCTCGTCCTCGATCAGCGCCAGGAACTCGGTCCACACCCGGCCGTAATCGGTGTAGCCGGAGATATCGGCCACACCGGCGTCACGTGAGACCGCCTCGCTCGCCGCGCGGAAGTCCCGCTCGCGCTCGAACACGTCGGTCACCTCCGAGATCCGCTCGATGAACACGAACGAGCGCAGCTTGCGGAACGAGTCGTGGAGGGCGTGCAGGACACTGAGAAAGAACGTGCTGGCGCTGGTCACGCTCGTCGACACGTCACAGAGCACAAAGATCTCCGGTCGCCGCGGGCGCTTGGGCTTGTACTTGAGCTCGACCGGCACGCCGCCCGTCTGCAGCGACGCGCGCATCGTGCGCCGGACGTCGACATGAGCGTGGCGTTTGCGCCCGCGCAGCTCGTGACCCTGGGTGGCCAGCCGTCGCTTGAGCTGGGAAACGACGCGGTGGACCTGGGCCAGATCTTGAATCGGGCCGGTCGGCAGGGCGCGGTCGAGCTCGTTGAGTGGGCGCTTTGGGGGCAAGCTCGCGGTACGCTCGATCAGGTTGCGTTCGAGCTCGCGGCGCAGGTGCTGCTCGAAGCGCCGCAGCTGCTCACGGGGGACTCCGTGTCGTCGCGGATCGTCCTCGGGCAGCTGGGGCTGCGGTTCGGTCCTCAGGCCCAGCGCGCGGCGGATCCGCTGGACGTCGACGCCGAGGACGCCGGATCCCTCGCCGCGACCGAAGGCCGCGATGGCCAGGCGGGCCAGGTCGCGCATCGCAGCGTCGGAGCCGTTCTGCAGCGCCGCGGCGATCTGCTGGCGCAGCGTCTCCAGGTCGATGTTGTCATCGCCGGATTCGCCGCCCTCGCCGCCCGGGGATTCGCTGATCTCCTGCCGCGCGGCCTCGGCCTCGGCGGCGCGGAAGAAGAAGCGATCGAACACGAGCTCGAACACGCGCCGGTCCTCCGGCGACTTGGCGATCGTCGCCGAAAGCGCCTCGCGGAAGGCATTCTGGTCAGTCCATGAGATGTGCCCCAGGGCTCCGAACGCATCGAGCATCTCCGAGGTCCCCACCTTGACGCCCTCGTCGCGGAGATCCTCGGCAAAGGCCAGCAGCTGACCGTTGATGCCCCCGGGAGCCCGGTCGGGGATCCGCGCGTAAAGCTTGCCTGAGCCCTCGCCTGGGTTCATTGCCGCCGCGCCCCGAGGGCTCTCAGGCAGCGGGTTGGGCATCGGTCGCCTGGAGCTTCACTCCCACCCGTGTGGCAACCGTGTCCAGGTCGGTGCGATGTTTGACGATCACGCTCATCGTCTCCTTGAAGGTGGCCTGGTCGATGTCCTCGGCGCCGAGCAGAATCAGCGCCCGTGCCCAGTCGATCGACTCGGCGATGCTCGGCGGCTTCTTCAGGTCGAGCTCGCGCACCTGATGGATGATCTCGACCAGCTTGCGCGCGACCGTCTCGTCAAGCTCGGGCGAATGCAGCCGGACGATCTCCAGCTCGTGCTCCAGGTCCGGGTAATCGAGCCACAGGTAAAGGCAGCGGCGCTTGAGCGCCTCGGTCAGCTCACGCGTGTTATTGGAGGTCAGCAGGACCACGGGGTGCGTCCTGGCCTCGATCCGGCCCAGCTCCGGGATCGAGATCTGGAAGTCGCTCAACAGCTCGAGGAGCATGGCCTCGAACTCCTGATCGGTCTTGTCGATCTCATCGATCAGCAGCACGACCGGCTCGGGGCTGGCGATCGCGGTCATCAACGGGCGCTCGAGCAGGAACTCCTCGCCGAAGATGTCGTCCTGCACGTCCTGCCAGCCGGCGTCGCTGGATTCGGCCTGGATGCGCAAGAGCTGTTTGCGATAGTTCCACTCGTAGAGCGCCTTGGCCTCGTCGAGGCCCTCGTAGCACTGAAGTCTCACCAGCTTGCGATCCAGATACTTGGCCAGCGCCTTGGCAAGCTCGGTTTTGCCCACCCCCGCCGGCCCTTCCACCAGCACCGGTTTGCCCAGCTGGGTGGCCAGGTAGGACACGAGCGCCGTCGAGCCGCCGGGCAGATATCCGACCTCGGTGAGTCCCTGGATGACGTCCTGCACGGAACCGGGGTTCTCGCTCATCCTGCAAATATAGGGTTCGACCGTGCTCGTGCTCGTTCAAGCCGCCGGCGCATCCCATCTCGGGCTGTTCACGGCCGTCCTCGCGATCGGGCTCGTCATCGGCGTGTTCGGGCACATCATCAAGTCCCGGCCCCTGATCCTCACGGGGATTCTGGTGATCGGGCTGGTGAGCGCGTACTTCTCGTTTGTGCTGCAGCCGACGCGGTAGGCGGTCGGAGCCGCTCAGTCCTCGTATTCGATCGGGATCGTCAGCTGCTCGTCGTGCTTCTGGCGCGCGGCCGGCGTGGCCGGGGGGGAGGAGAGTCGGGTGCCGGGTCGGGCGCGTGGCGGGTCGGGGCTCTGATCGCAGATCCGCCGCTGCAGGTCCGCGTCGCGGCGGGAACTCCGCCGGGCCGTCGTCGGGTCTCGGGCCCGCCCGGGTGCTGCGGGCGCGCCGTCAGCCAGCCCGGGGGGCGCTCGAAGTAGGGTCGATCGTCGGAAGGACGCACGCGCGGGGCCGGGGCTGAGCCTGGCGCCTCAGCGTTCCTGACCACGACGCCCTCCTGGCCGAACGTGCCCTCGTGGCCGGACGCACCCGTCGTGGCCCGGCAACGGCGGCTCGGGCTGGTGGGCGGCGCGGATGCGGGAGCCGGCATAGGCGAGAAACGCGGCTCCGGCCAGCGCGATGAAGATCCCCCACTCGATCCCCGAAATGCTGGCTCCGACCCCGCGGATGCTGGTGCTCTGCTTGTCGAAGATCCGCCACACGACCAGGACGCACGCCCAGCCTCCGGCGGCCATGATCACCCAGCCGTCACCCCCGGGGAGATGGAAAGCGCGTCCCTCGCCGCGCTGGAAGAGCAGCGTCAGCACTCCCGCGGCGACCAGCAGGACGGCCGCTTCGACGAACGAGAAGGCACCCCATCCGGTGACCGAGGTGCTGGCCGACGCGGCTCCCTTGGCCCCGGGCACGATCACCGTCTCCTGATACCAGGGCAGGAACAGCGTCAGGAACAGTCCGAGCGAGGCGAGCGCTGCCAATCGCCGCTCGTGGGCCAGCCCGCGCCAGACGCGGACGACCCGGCCGCCGAGGGTCCCGGCCCAGCGGCCGACTCCGGCTGCGGAGCGGTTCGCACTCATACGCGGGCACCGCCGGCGGCGGAGAGGCGATCTACCAGCAGGTGAGCATCATGATCGGCCATGGTCTCCGGCGACCCGGTGACGATCCAGGTTCGGGCCACAAATCGATTGTAGGCGTCCCGCGGTCGGCGCCGACCACCTACAGGATCGGTATGTCCTGGACCTCGGTCGGCGTCGTTCGCCGTTTCTCCGCGCGCTCCAGGTACCAGTCGATCAGGGCGCGGAGCGCCAGCAGGAGCTCGCGTAGCGCCTCGCCCACGCGCTGCTGGAGTTCGGGGGGGATCAGCTCTCGCAGAGAATGCAGGACCGCGGACAGGACCTCGAGATCGGCCCTTGAATCGGGCTCTGCCTCTGGAACCTGCCAGCCGGCCGGGGGCGGTGAACCGGCGTCCGCGGCGCCGGCATGCCCTCGGGTCGCGGCCTCGGCCACCCGGCTCGCCGAGGACACCGAGGCCCGAGCCGCCTCGGCGATCAGGCGCTCTGCGGCGCCGGAAGCGCGGTCAAGGTGTGCCTGCAGCCGCCGGAGGGCATCGTCCTCATTGCTCGGCTCAGCGCCCGGCATGTTGCTCTGCTCCATCAAAGATCACCTCCAGCGCTCCATCCTCGAACCTCGCGCCGGCGGGCCTGAACGATGCCAGCGCGCTCGGAAGCATGATGGTTCGCCGCTGCCCGTCCACGCCCACCACCAACTCCAGCCCGATCTTCTTCAGCGAAATGTCGCCCTTGCTCGCGAACGGGAGTGCGAGCCGTAGCCGCGCGCCATCCTCGAACACCTCGAGCTCCTGAGTCAGCGAGGTGTGCAGCACGGCGGCGCAGTCGCGCTGGGACCCGGCGAACAGCGCGCCGGCCAACCGGTCCAGCATCTCCGCACCGACCACTTCCTGCTCGAAGTAGGGGGCGCACAGCACGGGCACGGGGGAGAACGCCGAACGGACGAGTTCCAAATTCTGTTCCTGGACCTGCCGCCACCCGGCGAAGTAGTCGCCGACCTCCGACGGAAACACGCGGTTGACGACCACGGCATCGGTCAGGTATCCGTAGAGGTTCAGGTAGGTGAAGGTCCGCATGGCCTCGCCGATGACCATCTTGTCCGGGTTCATCACCAGCCTGATGGTCGAACGCGCGCGGTCGCGGAGGATCTCGTTCATCGCGATCAGATTCTCGGAGAGCCGCTGGATATCGGCGAACACCGCCTGGCTCGGCAGCGGGATATCAAGCAGCGAGCGGGCGATCGGCCTTGCGGCAGCGAGGATCTGGCGCTCCATCGGGAAGACCTTCTCGATCCACCAGCGGGCGGCATCCGGAAACGAGAGCAGCCGCAGAGTCTCGCCGGTCGGGGCGCAGTCGACGATGATCGCGTCCCAGTCACCGGAGTGGTGCTGGCCCTGGAGGCGCAACAGCGCGAACAGCTCGTCCATCCCGGGAGGAACGGTCAGCTCCTCGGCGGAGATCCGGTCGACCCCCCGTTCCATGAACAGCTCGCCCAGCCAATCCTGCACACCGGCCCAGTGGCGCTCCATCTCCTCCTGGGCCTTGACCTCCTGACCCCAGAGGCCGTCGCCGGCCGGGGTCGGCTCGGACCCCAGCTCGACCTCCAGCGACTCGGCCAGGCTGTGCGCCGGGTCGGTGGACAGGACCAGGGTCCGGAGTCCGTCCGCGGCGCAGCGACGAGCGGTGCACGCCGCCACCGACGTCTTTCCGACGCCGCCCTTGCCGGTGTAGAGAATCGTCCGCGGGCGCATCGGCCGAGTCTACGAAGTACCGGACGGGTTGAGCCGGCGAGCGACCCGAGCGGCCTCGGGCCCTAGTGAGGCGACTTCAGGTAGCGCTCGAAATGGGCGGCGGTCGTGCAATAGACAGCAGCGTGCACGCGGGCGCACAGCTTGTGCAGGAAGCCTGTGACGAGGATGTGGTAGTCGATCGTGTCCGGCTGGCCGGGCTCGTACAGCGACCATGAGCCGGTGTCATAGAGGGGAACCTCAGCCCGGGCCTCGGCGTCACCGGCGGCGAACAGCGACGCGGCAGTGGCATCGTGGCTGGCCCGCGCGTAGTCGTAGAGCCCGATCAGCGTCTGCAGAAAGCCGTTGATCACCCTGGCCCCGGGGGCGAACGAATACAGCAGGTAGCGCCGGCCCCGCGTGGTGTGCACGCTCACGCCCACCGGAGGGGAGCCCGCGAGCACCGGGAGCACCCGGCGGCCGACCACGAGATAGGACGCCTTTCCGGTGGCGCGGTAGGCCCGGGTCAACGCCTCCAGGCCGGTGGCCTCTGACATGGCGCTGGTCCACGGGGGCACGCCACCATCGAAGCGGAAGTAGTACTCCCAGGCCAGGCCTCGTCCCCGCTGGGCCGCCGAGCGGGATCATCTCCGACAGGAGGTGGAGCATCTGCCGGTAGTGCGGTCTGCCGGCGGTATAGAGGCCGTCGGCCTTCCCGAAGGTGCCCTGCACCTGCAGCTCGATGCCCTGGCCGGGGTAGTACTCCCAGACCAGCTCCGAGCCCGCGAACTCGACCCGTCGCCCGTAGCTCAGCAGCGGGCCGGTGGTCCACCAGGTGCGGTTGCGGGCCAGGGTCGTGAACAGCGCCGGCAGGCGGCTGACGGTCAAGTTCCCCGCGACGGCGATGGCGTGGAGATTGGCCAGGACCGCTCTGAGCTCCGCGGCGCGGGTGCCTCGCAGGCGCCGCGCCGAGGCCTGCGCCCCGCTGAGGATCCCGAGGTAACGCTGGTAGCGCATGGCCGAGATGGCACGGATTCGTCTCAACCGCGCCAGCTCGCTGTGGACGCTGCGCCGTGCGGCGACCGGCGCCCGGTGCCTCGCCGCGACGCCGACCGGCACCGGCTCCAAAGTCGGCCCGGTGAGATACGGGTCGCTGCGCAGCGAGCTGTGGCCGTGCGCGCCCAGCAGCACCACCTCTGCTGCCGACGCCGGCGCGGACGTCGAGGCCGTCCAGACCCCGAGGGCGCAAAGCAGGCAGAGCCCGCACAGCGCGCGGCCAATGAGGGTTGCTAACCGACCTCTACTCACCGGTCCCGATGCTAGATTCGCAGCGGTGCACACGCCAACCATGACCAGGAATTTTCATCGCGCGTTGCTCGCGCTCCTCGCCGGCGCCGCTGTGCTCGCGCTCGTCGCCTGTGGCAGCAGCAGCACTCCTGACGCCAGGTCGCTGCTCAACCAGACCTTCAGCGGCACACACGCGGTCAACAGCGGAAATCTCAGTTTCAGCCTCACCGTCAATCCGTCTGGCTCCAGCACACTGCGCACCCCGATCACCGTGAGTTTCGGGGGCCCGTTTCAGAGCCTCGGCAAGGGCAAGCTCCCGGCCTCGAATTTCAGCATCAGCATCGGTGCCCAGGGACGTAGCGGTTCGCTGTCGATCCTCTCCACCGGGACCAGCGGCTATGTGACGCTCCAGGGCACCAGCTATCAGCTTCCCGCCGCAGCCTTCCAGAAGCTCGAGTCGAGCTTCGCCGGGATCACCTCCTCCGGCGGAGGCAGCGCCGGTTCCGGCGCGCTCTCCAAGCTGGGCATCAAGCCCCTGCAATGGGTGACCAACCCGTCGGTGGTGGGCAAGGAGAGCGTCGGCGGCGTCAACACCACGCACATCCGGGCCGGGATCGACGTGAACGCGCTGTTGAAGGACATGAGCACGATCCTCCAGAGGGCGTCGACGCTCGGAGTCACCGGAGCCAGCACGCTGGCGGGCGGGATTCCGGACACGACCCGGACCCGGATCGCGGCCACGGTCAAGAACCCGACGTTCGACGTCTGGACCGGCGACAGCGACAAGACGCTCCGTCAGCTGACGCTGAACCTGACCGTCCCCGTCTCCGGCCAGATCTCAACCCTCCTGGGGGGTCTGAGCTCTGCACGGATCGGGATGAACATGAAATACGCGAACCTGAATCAGCCGCAGACGATCACGGCACCCACGAATCTCAGGCCGTTCAGTGAGTTCACGACCAAGCTGCGCTCGTTGCTCGGCGCCGTCCAGGGCGCCGCGGGTGCCGCGACGGGAGCGGGAAGCGGTTCGGCGTCGGGCTCGGGCTCGGCCTCGGGCTCCGCGACTCCGGCCGCGCCGAGCACGTCCGGTACGAGTTCGGCGGTCCAGCGCTACAGCAATTGCCTACAGGCGGCCGGCCAGGACGTGGCGAAGATGCAGAGCTGCCAGTCCCTGCTCAGCGGCAAGTAGCGCCTCGGCAGCCGGGCGCTACTCCTCGGGGTCGGCGTCGAGCTCCTCGTCGACCTCTTGAGGGTCGTCGTCGTGATCGGCGGGAAGTGGTTGGGCGTCGACCTGGAAGCTCTCCAGCAGCTCATCGCGCCGGTGCTCATCCACCGGCACCTCATCGGAGATCAGCACCCAGTCGGCGCCCTCGTACTGCTCCCGGTGGAAGATCTCAGGGTCGAGCTCCGGCGAGTCGTCGACGATGATCAGGACCTCGGTCAACGGGCTGAAGTAGGTACCCGGCCGGATCGCCAGCTCATCGAGGTCGTATTTGCGTCCATCGGGCATCGCGCGCAGGCTAGCGGTTGATCGTCCGGCAGGCTTCAGTTGACCGCCGCCGGCTTGGGTCGACCGCCCGCAGGCCGTCGTCAGACGACTCCGTGCAGACCCGCGATCTCCCGCTCGATCTCGGACTCGACGTCCAGCGGCGGTTTGCCGGTGCGCGCGCGGCGATGGTTGCGCGCGATCACCATGTCCCGGATCTCCTCGCGCAGCTCGGCGTCGATCTTCGGTGCAGTCAGGCGACGCAGCTCTAGTTCGACGTCAATCGGTGCCTCGCCGCGGCGTTGCCGGCGCAGGTTCCGTGCCTCCAGCATCTGTCGGATCTCCGTATCGCGCTCGAGCAGCGACGCGGCCGATCCCTGCCTGGCCTCACGCGGTAGGTCGCCGTCCATCACCAGACGGTCCTTGCCGTATTCCTCCCAGGTTTTCCCGCTGAGAGCCAGCGCCACGAAGGCGATCACCAACCCGAGTCCACAGACGATCCAGAGGACGGTTGCGAAGGCGTGCTGCACGGCAGCTTAAGTCTTGCGCACCGAGGCCGTTGAACACGCAACCAACGCGTTGATACTCGGTTCGGCGATCGGGTACCCTTCGTAACATCACGGTTGACTGACTAGTCAATCTGTTCCCGCGCCTGCCCTCACGCCGGCCGGCGCTTCCCGTCTTCAAGGAGCAATCCACGTGGTTGATTTCACGCTCACCGACGAGCAGAAGAGCATGCGCGAGATGGCGCACGATTTCGCGGAGAAGGAGATCCGTCCCGTCGCCTGGGAGTACGACAAGGAGGCCACCTGGCCCCAGGACATCATCGACAAGGCCTGGGAGCTTGGGCTGATGAACAGCCACCTGCCCGAGGAATACGGCGGCCCGGGCCTCGGTTTCCTCGACGGGGCGCTGATCGAGGAGGAGATCGCCTGGGGCTGCTCGGGCATCGGCACCTCGCTCTCCTGTAACGGACTGGCCACGGCGCCGATCCAGCTCGCGGCCTCGGAGGAGCTCAAGAAGGACTACCTCGGTCGGCTCGCCGAGGCTCCCCTGCTGGCCTCCTTCTGCCTGACCGAGCCCGACGCCGGTTCTGACGTCTCCGGGATGAAGACGACGGCGACACGTAGGGGCGACAAGTGGGTGATCAACGGCTCGAAGTGCTTCATCACCAACGGCGAATACGCGAATTACTACACCGTCTACGCGAAGACCGACAAGGACGCCGGCCACCGTGGCATCTCGTGCTTCATCGTGCCTCGTGACGCCGGTGTGGTCGTCGACAAGCACGAGGACAAGATGGGTCAGCGCGCCTCGAACACCGCGACCATCACCTTCCCCGAGTGCGAGATCCCGCTCGACCATCTCGTCGGCGAGGAGAACAAGGGATTCAAGATCGCGATGATGACGCTCGACCGCACCCGCCCGGGTGTGGCGGCGATGGGTGTCGGCGTCGGACGCGCCGCGATGGAGTTCGCGATCGACTACTCCAAAGAGCGCGTCCAGTTCGGCGTTCCGATCGCCATGCATCAGGCGATCCAGTTCATGATCGCCGACATGTCGACCAAGGTCCATCTGGCTCGCCTGGCGACCTGGAACTCAGCCGTCCTGCTCGACCAGGGCAAGCGCAACACCCTCGAGTCCTCGCACGCCAAGCGGTTTGCCGCCGACGCCGCGATGGAGATCACGACCGACGCCGTCCAGGTCTACGGCGGCTACGGGTTCATCAAGGAGTACCCGGTCGAGAAGCTCATGCGGGACGCCAAGATCCTCCAGCTCTATGAGGGCACGGCGCAGATCCAGCGGCTGGTCATCGCCCGCGAGACGCTGCTCCCGCGGCGCGTGGAGGAGCCGGCCACCGCGGGCGCCGCCGCATAACTCGCAGCGCAGGAGTGGTTTAGGGGGGCGCCCGCCGGATGACGTGAGCGCGGCCCGGCTCAGCGAGGCTGGATGCCGAGCGGGCCGGGCTCAGCGACCACCGGGATCTGGCCCCGTGGGTCTTTTCGGTGCTGTCGCCGGGCGGTGATTGACTGCAGCCATGCGGCGACCTGGTTTGCTGACCATCATCGTGGTGTGCAGCGCGGCGCCGGTGGCCGCCGGGCTGGATGCCGCCTCGGCCGGGACGGCCAGCCGGGACCTGCCGAAGAGCACCGCGAGCGCGCACAAGGTGCAGCCGCAGCCGCCGGCGAACTCGTGCCACGCGCGTGGCCGGGGCGCTTTCTCGCTCCCTGACCGCCACTGCACTCCGGGCGCGATCGACCCCGCGGTCGCGCCGGCGAGCATCCACAGAACGATCTGCCGCTCGGGCTATACGAAGACCGTGCGGCCGCCCGAGGCGGTGAGCGCCCCGGAGAAGCGCGCCAGCATGGCGGCCTATGGCGACCACGGATCGCCGCACGACTACGAGTACGACCACTTCGTCCCGCTCGAGTTGGGCGGCGCGGTCAACGACCCGCGCAACCTGTGGCCCGAGCCCGGTGGCGTTCCCAATCCCAAGGACACGCTCGAGAATCGTCTGCGTGCCCGAGTCTGCGCTGGGGCGCTTTCGCTGGCCGCGGCGCAGCGGCAGATCGCCGGCGACTGGATCAGCGCTTACCGCCGGGTGATCGGCGCTACTCCGTAGCGCTGAACTCCCAGATCGCGACTCCCAGCATCACCAGCCCGAGCAGGAGGATGACGCCAGCCTCCATCAGCGCTGGGACATGCCAGCCCCACCAGCTGACGCCCGGATCGAGCGCATGGCGAGCCTGTGGAGAGATCGTCAGGTGGCTGAACACCAGCCGCCGCATCGGGTCGACCGCGTAGGTGAGGGGGTCGATCCGATTGAGCACGGTCAGCCATCCCGGCAGGCCCGAGGCGGGAAACAGCGCCCCCGAGATGAAGAACATCGGCATCACGATCATCTGCATGACGCCCATGAACGACTGCATCTGCTTGATCCTGACCGCAATCATCACACCGAACGCCGTGATCGTGAACGCCAGCAGCAGCTGGAGGCCGAAGATTCCGAGGATCAGCAGAGGCGCGTAGGGAACATGCACGAACCCGGCCAGGCAGATGATGATGATGCCCTGGAAGGACGCCACGGTCGCGCCGCCCAGCACCTTGCCGATCACGATCGAGCTGCGGCGGACCGGAGCCACCATCATCTCGCGCAGGAAGCCGAATTCCCGGTCCCACACGATCGATGCGGCCGAGAACATCGCGGTGAACATCACCGAAATACACAGGATTCCCGGGTAGATGAACGTCTTCAGGCTGACGCCGTGGGTGCCGGCACTGGCCAGGCCCTGAAGGCCGGAGCCGAGTACGAACAGGAACAGCAGCGGCTGCACCAGCGCCGTGACCATGCGCATGCGGTCGGCGCGGAAGCGGGTCAGCTCCCGCCGCCAGACGATCCGGATCGCCCGCAGCTCGCTGTTCAGGCTGCGCTTCGGCACGGAGACGCGTACGACCGGGGGCTGGGGGGCGCTGGGCGGCGGCCCCACCGCCCGATCAGGGCTCGCGCGCTCCTCCGCTCGCGCTCCGGGCTCGCCAACGGCGGAGGGCGGGCGAGTCATCCGGCTACTCATCGCCTGCCCCCACCGGACATGACCTGCATCATCACCCGATTGCGCTGCTTGCTCTGATCCTCCTCGGCGTCGCGGATCGAGCTGCCGGTGAACGACATGAACACGTCATCGAGGGTCGGGCGGGAGACGCTGACCGCACGGATCGGCACGCCGAGCTCCGCGAACAGCCGGGGGACGAACTCCTCGCCCCTGGGGACACCGAAGGTGACCGCGCCCTCGGACATCCGGGCCTCGATGTCGAACCGGTCGGCGAGGGCGGTAATCGCCTCCTCGTCGTCGTCGGTGTGGATCGTCACACGGTCGGTTCCGACCCCCGCCTTGAGCGTCTCAGGCGAGTCAAGTGCGACGATCTGGCCATGGTCCATGATCGCGATCCGGTCACACCACTCCGCCTCGTCCATGTAGTGGGTGGTCATGAAGATGGTGATCTCCTCGCGCTCCTTGAGCTCACGGATGTAGGTCCAAATCGAGCGCCGGGTCTGAGGATCCAGCCCAATCGTCGGCTCGTCCAGGAACAGCACCCGCGGGGAGTGCATCAGCCCGCGGGCGATCTCCAGGCGACGGCGCATCCCGCCGGAGAAGGTCGCCACGACTGAGTCCTTGCGGTCCCAGAGGCCGATCAACTCCAGAACCTGACGCAACCTCGGCTTGACGAGATCCGACTGAACGCCATACAGCTCGGCGTGCAGCTTGAGGTTCTGCTCCGCGGTCAGGTAGCCGTCGAGGGTCGGATCCTGGAACACCAGGCCGATGTTCCGGCGGACGTCATCACGCTCGCGCACGACATCGTGGCCGGCAACGCTGGCCGAGCCCGAGGTCGGCTTGGCCAGCGTGCAGAGCATGTTGATCGTCGTGGTCTTTCCAGCCCCGTTGGGTCCGAGAAAGCCGAACACCTCGCCGGTCATGACCTCGAACCCCACGCCGCGAACAGCCTCGATCTCCCCGAAACGCTTGGCCAGACCGTGGACGGCGATGGCGGGCGGGTGGGTGGTGGGATCGGTCACGGCTGAGAACGTTACGTGGTCGGCCAGCGGGGGCTGGCGCCGATAACAAAGCTTCGCTTCGCTCGGGGGCCATGAGCCGAGGTCGACCCCTCGGGCGACCCCTCGGGGCGCCGCCTCGGGCCGGCGCCTCGGGCCGAGCCTTGGGCCGAGCCTTGGGCCGGCGCCTCGGGCCGAGCCTTGGGCCGAGCCTTGGCCGACAAAGGTGACAATCCGGGCTCGCGACGGCCTTCGAGGTCCGTTTGTCGGCCTCAGGCCGACTTTCCGACCCGAACTCCCCGAGCGGAGACGATATGTCACGTTTGTCGGCTGCGGGGATCCCGCGATGCCGTTCACCCGCGAATCTGTTGCCTTCGCTGTCCGGGCGATATAGCATCGCTACAGAACGTGTGGGACGTTGCACCCTGTCGGGATCGCGATCTCGGCACATGCCACGGGGGGCTGCACGGCTTTGTGTCCTTTTCGTCCAAAGGGAGGATTCATGCCACCCCGCATGAAGCTGCAGCGGTCACATCTATGGCTCGCGGCGGTAGCCGTCGCTGTGTGCTTGCTGGTGCCGAGCACCGCGGCCGCGATCACCTCGGCGCAGTGCGCCCAACAGGTCAATGACACGCCGAGCAAGCTGTTGCCGTGCATTCAGCAGGGCGACCTGTGGACTCACATGCAGAACTTTCAGGCCATCGCCGATGCCAACCCCGGTCCCGACGGCCACCCGTCGCGCAACTCCGGAGAGCCTGGCTATAAGGCGTCGGCCGACTACGTCGCCAATTTGATGAAGGCCGCGGGCTACAACGTCACGATCCAGACGTACAAGTTCAACTACTACGCCTACAAGTCTCAGCCGACGCTGAGTGAGGTCTCGCCGGTTGCTCGCAGCTATGTGCTCGGCACTGACTGGTACTCCGGCCAGAGCACCGGCACGACGACGGCGGCGCTCCAGCCCGCGGGCGGCATCGTCATCCCGCCGACTGCCGCGCCCAGCTCATCGAGTGGGTGCACGGCCGGCGACTTCAGCGGCTTCCTCCCGGGTCGGATCGCCCTCATCCAGCGCGGTGCGTGCAACTTCGGCGTAAAGGTGCAGAACGCGCAGGCCGCGGGAGCGTCCGGCGTGATCATCTTCAACGAGGGCAACCCCGGCCGCACATCCGTGTTCGCCGGCAGCCTGGCCGACGCCGCGGGGAACCCGATTATCCCCACGATTCCGGTGGCGTTCACGTCGTTCGACATCGGAAACAACCTCTACAGCCAGTATCAGACTGCTGTGCAGGCCGGCTCGCCGCTTCCGGTCATGAGCCTCGCCATCGACGCGATCGTCAAGCCGAACACCGATGACTACAACGTGATCGCCGATTCGCCGGGCGGGGACAAGAACCATGTCGTGGTGGTCGACGCCCATCTGGACGCGATCTACGGCGCCGGCATGCTCGACAACGGGTCCGGCTCGGCCACGATCCTCGACATTGCGCAGATGATGAAGAACGTCACTCCGCTGAACAAGGTGCGGTTCATCTGGTTCGGCGGCGAGGAACTGGGGCTGCTCGGCTCCTCGTACTACGTCAACAATCTGTCGTCGACCGATCTCAGCCACATCGGCTACGACCTCGACGCCGATGTCCTGGCCACGCCCAACTACGTCATCGGGATTCTCGACCCTGCCGCCGGCGACCTGTTCGATCGAACCTCGACGACGGCGACGACGTTCCCGAACCGGGTGTACAAGCCGTCCCTGGTCTCAAGGGATCAATCCGTCGCTTACTTCAATTCGATCGGCCTGAACCACGAGTTCATTTCGCCGACCGGAACCGACGCGTATAGCTTCAACCTGGCTGGTGTGCCTGCGAGTGGGCTGCTGACCGGGCAGGACTGCTGCAAGAGCCAGGATGAAGTGAACCTGTTCGGCGGGGAACTCGGTAACTACGAGGGCCACCTCAACAGCTTCGACGGCGGCTGCGTCGATAACCCGTTCCTCTGGTGCGACAACATCGACAACAATGACCCGCGCGTGCTCACGTTCATGTCGAAGGCGTTTGCCAACACCGTGGTTCGCATGGCGTTCGACAACAACGTGATGTCGTCGAGCAACAATTCCGTCTCGAAGCCGAAGCTGCCCACCGCTTCGGAGTCCAGCCGGCGCTTTGTGACCCACTAGATACGGGTGGTGGCGCCCGGCGATGCGCCGGGCGCCCCCACCATCCTGCGCGCGTCGCCGCGGTGGGGCAAGCACGCGAGGCGACGCGCAGCGTGCGGGGGCGCGATCGACTGCCACGAGCGAGCCATAATCGGAAGTCGATGAAGGCGGTGACGGTCGAGCAGACGTTCCGGGACTCCGTGCACGCGGCTGAGTCGCGCTGGTATGACACCACGCGGTGGGGCTCCTGGATCGACGGTTTCGACCACATCGTCGAGACCTCGGGCCCGTGGCCGCAGGTGGGGGCGAGCGTGATCTGGCAGTCGGGCCCCGCAGGGCGCGGGCGCGTGAGCGAGCGTGTCGTCGAATACGAACCGCTGCAGGGACAGACCGTCGCCGTTGAGGACGACGCGATCCGGGGCCGGCAGCAGGTCGCCTTCATGCCTGTCGATGAACACGTCGAGGTCAGGCTGAGCCTCGAGTACGAGATCAAGCAGAGGTCGTTCTTCACTCCACTCATCGACGTCCTGTTCATCCGCCGGGCAATGGCGGCCTCGCTGCGTGCGACGCTGGCCCGATTCGCCGTGGAGTCCGCCGAGCGGGTTCGCTGAGCCCGGGCCGAACCCTCGGACGCGACCACGCCGATAGAATCCGCGCGGCTCCGGCGGTGCCGGGGTAGGTCATTACCGACACCACGCCTGAGGCTCCATGTTCGTCTTCAAAGCTGCTGTGGTCGGCGCCGGCACGATGGGCGGCGAGATCGCCTACACGATCGCCAACGCCGACATTCCCGTCGTGCTCAAGGACGTCGATCAGCAGTTCGTCGACGCCGGTTTGGCGAAGGCCCGGTCACTGTGGCAGTCGCGCGTCAACACGGGCAAGCTGGATGCGGCCGAGCTCGAGCGCAAGCTGGGCCTGATCACCGGCACCACCGGCTACGAGGGCTTTGGCGACGTCGACTTCGTGATCGAGGCGGTTCCGGAGCGGATGGACATCAAGCAGGTCGTGTTCGCAGAGCTCGACGAGGTCACGCCGGGCCACGCGATCCTCTCCTCCAACACCTCGTCGCTGTCGATCACCCAGATGAGCGAGGTGACCACGCGGACCGACAAGGTGGTCGGTTTCCACTTCTTCTACCCGGCGTCAATGATGCGGTTGATCGAGGTGATCGAGGGCGAGGACACCTCGCTCGAAACCGTGCAGGCAGCCAGCAACTTCGCCCAGGCGATCAGGAAGATGCCGATCCGTTGCGGGGAGTCGCCAGGCTTCGTAGTCAACCGGATCCTCAACTCGGGCGTGTCCGAACTGTGGCGCTACCAGGAGGAGACGGGCATCGGGGTCAAGGAGCTAGATCAGATCGTCAGCGACTCGAAAGCCGCCCCCATGGGTCCGTTCTTCCTCACCGACCTGCTCGGGCTTGACACCGTCCTGCACGTCGCTGAGCACCTCCGGGAGTCCTACGGCGAGCGCTTTCATGTTCACGCCCAGATGCAGAAGCTGGTCGCCGGTGGACACCTCGGCGCCAAGACGGGGAAGGGCTTCTATGAGCACGGCTGAGGCCCGGCTTGACAGCGCCGCGCTGGTCGACCGCTTCACGCTGAAGGCGCTGGTCGAGAGCTGTCTCGTGCTGGAGGAGGGCGTCGCGTCGATGAAGGACATCGATTTGGGGATGATGGCCGGGGCGGGGATCGTCCCTCCCCCGTTCGCGCGGGCGGATCAGGTCGGTCTCGATCAGGTGCTGAGCAAGCTGGAGCGGGCAGCCGCTGAGTGGGGCGAGAACTTCGAGCCCCCGAGGATCCTGCGCCGCTTGGTGGCCCAGGGTCGGCTCGGCGTCGAGAGCGGTCAGGGGTTCTTCCCGTACGCGCGCCCGGACGCCGGCTGGGACGAGAGCCCGGTCAAGCTCGAACGCCGAGGGCGGACGGCGATCGCCTGGCTTGACCGTCCGCCGGCCAACTCGATCTCACCTGAGGTGGTGCAGGCACTCACGAAGCTGTGGCAGGCGGTCAACGACGACGGTGCGGTGCGCGCAGTCGTGTTCGCCTCGGCCAACCCGATGCTGTTCTGCGCCGGTGCGGACATCAAGGCCTTCACGAAGATGGACGCGGACAGTGGGAAGGACCTGCTCGAGCAGATGCACGCTTTTCTCCGTGGCCTCGAGAACTCGAGCATCGTCACGATCGCGGCCGTCAATGCCCTCGCATTCGGCGGTGGGTGCGAGCTGGCGATGGCCTGCGATTTTCGGATCGCCGCCGAGTCGGCGACCTTCGGCCAGCCCGAGATCAATCTCGGGATCATCCCCGGCTTTGGCGGTACGCAACGACTCCCGCGCCTGGTTGGCGAAGCGAAGGCGCTCGAGCTGAACCTGACCGGTGATCCGATCGGCGCCGATGAGGCGTACGAGCTCGGCTTGGCCACGCGCGTTGTACCGGACCACGAGCTGCTCGATACGGCAATGGCCTGGGCACGCCGGCTCTCCGGCCAGGCGCCGCTGGCGGTGGAGCAGATCAAGCGGGTGAGCGCCGCCCTGGATCTCGACGCCGGGATCGAGCAGGAGAAGCGAGGATTTGCCGCCGTGTTCGCGTCCGAGGACGCCCGCGAGGGCATCGGCGCCTTTTTGCAGAAGCGAACTCCGCGATTTACGGGCAAGTGAGCGTGCTGGAATCTTCCGCCAGGCTCGCCGCGCTCATCAGCGACGCCGACTCGGTGGTCGCCCTGACCGGCGCCGGGATCTCCGTGCCCTCGGGAATCCCGGACTTTCGCTCCCCGGGAACCGGCCTATGGGAGAACGTGAACCCGATGGAGGTGGCGCACATCGACGTGTTCCGCCGCGATCCGGAACGCTTCTGGCAGTTCTACGGCGCTCGCTTTCAGACGCTTGAGCACAAGCACCCCAATCGTGCCCACGAGATCCTCGCCCAGCTTGAACGGGCCGAGTTGCTCGATGCCGTCATCACCCAGAACATCGACCAGCTGCACGCTCGTGCCGGCTCGCGGACGCTGATCGAGATGCACGGGACGATCGCCCATTCGTCGTGCCCGGTGTGTGGGCGGCGCTTCGCGCTGGACGACGTGCGCGCGCGCCAGCGCGAGGATCCACGGGGAGTTCCGCGCTGCGACTGCAACGCTCCCCTGAAACCAGACGTCGTCCTGTTCGGGGAGCACCTGCGCGCGGCCGCGCTGGCGCGCGCCGAGCAGCTGGCGGCTGGCGCCGACCTGATGCTGTGCATCGGCTCCTCGCTCGAGGTGTATCCGGTCGCCCAGCTGCCGGCGGTCACGCTCGCCCGTGGCGGCCAGCTGGGAATCCTGACCCAGGGGCCGACGCCATTCGACGACCGCGCAGCGGTCCGGTGCGGTGGCGACGTGGTCGAAGAGCTGGAGGCGGTCCTGGCAGCGCTCGAGCGGCAGACGGCGATGGCACGATGAGCGCCGGACCCGCCTGTCGCGTGGCCATCGACCGTAGTGCCGACGGGGTAAGGCTGACGATCACCGGTGACCTGGATCTTGCCGCCATTCCCGCTCTGGAACGGGCCCGGAGAGACGCGCTCGATGGGCCACCCGGCAAGCTGCTCATCGACCTCACCGGCGTGGATTTCGTTGACTCCTCGGGGCTGAAGTTCCTGCTTCAGACCGAACGCGCCGCTCGCGACCGGGGCTGCACCACCACCCTGCTGCGCCCCATCGGTCACGCGATGCGGGTGTTCGTGGTCACCGGCGCCGATCGGCACCTGCCGTTCGTCGACCCCGACGAGGCTCAGCTCTCGGGGCCGGTCAGCTGACCCGCACGACGACGGCGGTGACATCGTCGTGCAACGCGCCGTCGGCGGGTAACACGCGGGCCAGGAGGTGCTCGCACAGCGCCTGCGGCTCCTCGGGGCCGGCGATCGCGGCGTCGGTCAGGCGGGTGAAGCCGGCGTCGATTGACTCGCCTCGGCGCTCCACAAGACCGTCGGTGTAGAGCACCAGCGTGCCCGAGCCAGAGAGCGAGCGCTCGAAGGACTCGTAGCGAATCTCCTCAATTCCCATCAGGCCATTGCCCCCTTCGAGCAGTGACGCTTCGCCCGATCCGATTCTGCAGCAGCGGCGGAAGGTGTCCCGCATTGGACCAGGTGATCGTCCGCCGGCGACGGTCCACGATCGCGTAAAGGACGGTGAACAGCTCCTCGGCGCCCAGCGCCAGCTGATGGCGGTTCAGGAGGGTCAGGACCTCCCCGGGCGCGCGTCTGGCCTTCGTCCGCGAGCGCGAAAGCACGCGTCACGCTGCGCAGCTGCCCCATCGCCGGACGCCGCGGGAATCCCGCGTCCCGGCCACGTCGCCGAGGACGACTCCGAGACGATCTTGTCGAGCTCGAACGCGTCGTACCAGTCGCCGCCCACCTCGACGCCGTCTCCCGCGGCCTGGTAGAACGCGGCGATCCGCAGTCCGTCCAGCTGCGGAGTCGCTTGGGCACGAGGCCACGCTGGAGCTCGGCGGCGATGTTGTGCTCGCGCTCGTGCAGCCGCGCGCGGCGGATCGCCAGCGCCGCACGTTCGGCGGCGTCGCCCAGCAGCGAGCGGTCGGCAGCGGTGAAGGCGCGGCCGGCGGGAAAGACCAGTCTCAGGTGGCCGGCCGTGCGCATGCTCGATCACGATGGGCACCTCCTCAGTGCGGCCGTCCGCGGGCGCCTGCGGTGCGTCCACGCCATCGAGTACCCTGCCGCCGGCGGCCCGGACGATGATCGGGTCAGCTTCGGGCACTGCCACCTCAACCTCCGCGAGCTCGGCCTCGAACAACTCGGCCAGGCGGACCGCCAGCTCGGGGAGCACCTCGCCGAGCGCCAACGAGTCGATCCCGGCGCTGAGCGTCTGGAGCTTGTCCAGCCGTTCGGCGATCGCCTCGGCGTTGGTGCGGGCCGAGTGCTCGAGCAGCAGCTCGGCCCGCGCCCGCTCGGCGCGCCGGCGTGAGCTCAGGTCGATCCACTGGACGAGCAGCAGCGGATCAGCGAGCTCCGCGGGATCGATCGATGACGCGACCGCACCCACCCAGAGCTCGGTCCCGGGACTGGCCAGCAGCCGGACGTCGGCGCTGGCCTGCGCGGCCTCAGGAGCACCGGCTGCGCCGCCGGCAATCCCGGCCAGGGCGTCCAGCAGTAGCGCCCGGTCCTCCTCCTGGCACAGCGAGTCGACGGCGACACCAATCAGCGAGGCCGGCTCGCGACCGAGCAAGCGCCCAAAGGCGGGATTCGCGCGGACGATCCGCCGCGCGCCGTCGAGCACCGTCTTGCCGATCGGCGCGGCCTCGAAGGCGCCCCGGAGAAACGCCTCGGAGCGCTTGAGCATGCGGCGATTGCGCTCGAGCTCCACGAACACGCTGACCTTGGAGCGCAGCAGCTCCGGATCGAATGGCTTGAGGACATAGTCGATCGCGCCGACGCCGTAGCCGCGGAGAATCTCGTCGATCTCGTCGCGGGCGGCGGTGAGGAACACGATCGGGACCTCCCGAGATCGGTCGCGGCCCTTGATCAGCTCCGCAGTCTGCAGACCGTCGAGCCCGGGCATCCGTACGTCGAGCAGGATCAGGGCGTAATCGCGGACGAGCAGACGGCGCAGCGCCTCCTCGCCGGAGGTCACGCTCTCCAGCGGGACCTCGAGTCCTTCCAGCACGCTCTCGAGCGCGCGCAGGTTCTCCACGCGGTCGTCGACGAGCAAGATCGGCAGAACCTCGCCCTCGGTGATTCCGACGAGTGCGTCCGGGGCTGCGGGAGCGGCAACCGGGCTTCTCAGGCGTCCAGCCACACGCGCATCATCGACACCAGGTGATCGATGTCGACGGGCTTGGTGATGTAGTCCGACGCGCCGGCAGCGATCGCCTTCTCACGATCGCCCTTCATCGCCTTCGCCGTCAGCGAGATGATCGGTAGATGCTCGAATCTCGGCATCGAGCGGATGGCTCGGGCCGTCTCGTAGCCGTCCATCTCCGGCATCATGATGTCGAGCAGCACGAGGTCAGTGTTCGGGTGCTGGTGAAGTCGCTCCACCCCCTCGCGCCCGTTCTCGGCAAACACGACCTTCATCCCTCGCTGCTCGAGCGTGGAGGTCAGCGCGAACACGTTGCGGATGTCGTCGTCGATCACCAGCACCTTCTTGCCCTCCAGCGGAGCGTCCCCGGTTCGAAGCTGACCGAGCATGAGCCGGTTCTGACGAGACAGCTGCGCCTCGACGCGATGCAGGAACAGCGCGGATCGATCGACCAGACGCTCGGGCGAATCGGCGACGCAGATGACCGCGGCCTTGGCCAGCGCGTCGACGCGCGCCCGATCGGCGGCAGGAAGCTTACGAGCGGTATAGACGACCAGGGGCAGCTCACGCAGAGCCTCGTCGGTGGCGACCTCGCGCAGCAGCGCCAGCGTCTGCCGCCGCTGGCGCCCGGCGACGGCGACCGCCAGATCGAAATCGCCTGCCCGCAACGACTGCAGCGCCGTCTCGGAGGGGAGCGTCTGCACTTCGGCGTCATCTCCGCTGAGCAGATCAACGATCTCCTGGTCCGGGCCCTCGCCTTCGTCGATCACGGCGATCCAGCGCCGGGGACGGCTGGCACGAGCGTCGATTCGAGACAGCGGCTCGTGCAGCGAACCAGCCCGCACCGGTTCCTCCACAAACGCCGCTGCGCCGGCCCGAAGCATGTCGATCCGAGACGACGCGTCCGAGATCACGACCACCGGAACATGGCGCGTATCCGGGTGCTTCTTCAGCTGTCCGAGGACCGACTCAACGCGGGCCGGTTCACCGCCGAGCAGGATCGACTCAGGCCGATGCTCGCGGGTGAGCGACACGGCGGCACTCGGGCGGCGGGCCACGACCCCCTTGGCCCCGCGATGCCGTACGGCATCGAGGAGCGTTAGCGCGCGGGCCTGATCGGAGTCGAGCACGAGGATGACCCGGTCGTCGCGGTCCAGGCCAAGGCTGTCGTCTGCCAGCGCGTGCTCCGGGGTCCCGTGACCGTTGCCGGACCCGGCGGAGATCAGCACGGCGCCGGAATCGCCGTTCAGCTCCAGCGGGGCCTCGAGGATTCGCTCGGTGAGCGGTAGGAACAGCGTGAACCGGCTGCCGACGCCGAGGTTGGACTCCACGTGGATCTCGCCACCCAGCAGCCGCGTGATCTCCCTGGAGATCGACAGTCCGAGCCCGGTCCCGCCGTACTTGCGGGAGGTGGTGCCGTCGGCCTGCTGGAAGGCCTCGAAGATCGCCCCGAGCTTGTCGTCGGCGATCCCCACCCCGGTGTCCCCCACCGAGAACTCGATCACCTTGTCGGCCGCGGTCAGCGTCTCGGCCCGGAACAGGACCGAAGGGTCCGGCGAGCGGATCGACAGCGTCACGCCCCCCTCGTGGGTGAACTTGAAGGCGTTGGAGAGCAGGTTCTTGAGGATCTGGTTCAAGCGCTGCTCGTCGGAGATGATCGACGGGGGCAGCGCCGGATCCAGCTCCACCGAGAACCGCAAGCCGCTCTCCTCGGCGACCTGCCGGAAGGCACGCTCGGCTCCCTCGTAGATGTCGGCGAGCGCGACTGGGGCCAGCTCCAGCTCCATGCGCCCGGCCTCCACCTTCGACAGATCGAGGATGTCGTTGATCAGCGAGAGCAGATCGTTGCCGGCTGAATGGATTGTCTGAGCGAACTCCACCTGGCGCTCGGAGAGCTTGCCCTCCTCGTTTTCACCGAGCAGCCGGCTGAGGATCAGCATCGAATTCAGCGGTGTGCGCAATTCGTGCGACATGTTGGCCAGGAATTCGGACTTGTACTTGGACGACAGCGCCAGCTGCGCCGCCTTCTCCTCGAGTCCCCGCCGGGCCAACTCGATCTCGTCGTTCTTGATCTCGATGTCCTGGTTCTGCTCGGACAGCAGCCGCGCCTTCTCCTCCAGCTCGTCGTTGGTGTTGCGCAACTCCTCTGACTGCTTCTGGAGCTCCTGGGTGAGGCCCTGGGACTGTGACAGCAGTTCCTCCGTGCGCATGTTGGCCCGGATCGTGTTGAGCACGACGCCGATCGTGTCGGTGAGGCGGTCGAGAAAGTCCCGGTTGACCGCCGAGAAGGGTCGAATCGCCGCCAGCTCGATCACGCCGAGCACCTGGTCTTCGAACAGCACCGGCATCACCAGAAGCCCTGCCGCACTGGCTTCGCCGAGGCCCGAGCCGACCTTGATGTAGTTGGGGGGCGGGTCGTTGAGGGCGATCGTCTTGCGCTCGAAGGCCGCTTGGCCGACCAGACCTTCGCCGATGTCGAAGCGGCTGCGCAGATCGCTGCGGCGGGGGGTGTACCCGTAGGCGGCGGCCAGCACCAGCTCCGTGTCGCCGTCGCTGCCGGGCTCAGCGAGGAAGAAGGCGCCGTGCTGAGCGCTGACGGTGGGCGTGACCTCGCTCATGATCAGCTGGGTGACCGCGGCCAGATCGCGCTGACCCTGGAGCTTGCCGGAGATGCTGGCGAGGTTCGTCTTCAGCCAGTCCTGCTCGGCGTTGCGCTGAGTCGTCTCACGAAGGTTGGCGATCATCTGGTTGATGTTGTCCTTGAGCTCCGCCACCTCGCCCTGGGCCTCGACCGAGATCGAACGCGTCAGGTCGCCCTGGGTCACGGCGGTGGAGACCTCGGCGATCGCTCGCACCTGGGTGGTCAGGTTTCCGGCCAGCTGATTGACGTTCTCGGTCAACCGCCGCCAGGTCCCGGACACGTCCTCGACCTCGGCCTGCCCGCCGAGCTTGCCCTCGGTGCCGACCTCGCGGGCCACGCGCGTGACCTCGGCGGCGAAGCTCGAGAGCTGAGCCACCATCCGGTTGAGCGTCTGCTTGAGCTCCAGGATCTCCCCGCGCGCGTCGACAGTGATGGTCTGGGTGAGGTCCCCGTTGGCCACGGCCGTCGCGACCTGGGCGATGTTGCGCACCTGGTCGGTGAGGTTGCGGGCCATGAAGTTGACGTTGTCGGTCAGGTCCTTCCAGGTTCCGGCGACGCCGGGAACCTCGGCCTGGCCGCCCAGCGCGCCCTCGGTGCCGACCTCGCGGGCCACGCGCGTGACCTCCGCGGCGAAGGACCGCAGCTGATCGACCATCCGGTTGATCGTCTCGGCCAGCGCCTCCACCTCGCCCTTCGCGTCGACGGTGATCTTGCGGGAAAGGTCGCCGTTGGCCACCGCGGTGGTGACCTGGGCGATGCTCCGGACCTGGGTCGTCAGGTTGGAGGCCATCTGGTTGACGTTCTCGGTCAGTCCCTTCCAGGTCCCGGATACTCCGCCGACCTCGGCCTGGCCGCCGAGGATGCCCTCGGTGCCTACCTCACGGGCCACGCGGGTGACCTCGGCGGCGAAGGCGCGCAGTTGGTCGACCATCGTGTTGATCGTGTCCTTGAGCTCCAGGATCTCGCCGCGGGCGTCGACGGTGATCTTCTTCGACAGGTCGCCCTGGGCGACCGCGGTGGTGACCTGCGCGATGTTGCGCACCTGGGAGGTGAGGTTGGAGGCCATGAAGTTGACCGAGTCGGTCAGGTCGCTCCAGGTGCCAGACACGCCCGGGACCTCCGCCTGGCCTCCCAGCTTGCCCTCGGTGCCGACCTCCCTCGCCACGCGGGTGACCTCATCGGCGAAGGCCGACAGCTGGTCGACCATGGTGTTGACGGTCCGCTTGAGCTCGAGCACCTCGCCCTTTACGTCGACGGTGATCTTTCTCGAGAGATCGCCGTTGGCCACCGCGGTGGTGACGGTGGCGATGTTGCGCACCTGCTCGGTCAGGTTACGGGCCATGAAGTTGACGTTGTCGGTCAGGTCCTTCCAGGTGCCGGCGACGCCCGGAACCTCGGCCTGCCCGCCGAGCTTACCCTCGGTGCCGACCTCGCGGGCGACGCGCGTGACCTGATCGGCGAACGCCGAGAGCTGGTCAACCATCGTGTTGACGGTGTTCTTGAGCTCCAGGATCTCGCCCCGGGCGTCGACGGTGATTGTCCGCGACAGATCGCCATTGGCCACCGCGGTCGTCACGTCGGCGATGTTGCGCACCTGGTCGGTGAGGTTACGGGCCATGAAGTTGACGTTGTCGGTCAAGTCCTTCCAGGTCCCGGCGACGCCGGGAACCTCGGCCTGGCCACCGAGGATGCCCTCGGTGCCGACCTCGCGGGCGACGCGGGTGACCTCGGCGGCGAAGGAGCGCAGCTGGTCGACCATCGTGTTGATCGTGTCCTTGAGCTCCAGGATCTCGCCCTTGACGTCGACGGTGATCTCCTGGCTGAGGTCTCCGTTGGCGACGGCGGTCGTGACCTGGGCGATGTTGCGGACCTGGTCGGTCAGGTTCGAGGCCATGAAGTTGACCGAGTCGGTCAGGTCCTTCCAGGTGCCGGCGACGCCGGGAACCGTGGCCTGGCCGCCGAGCTTGCCCTCGGTGCCGACCTCGCGGGCCACCCGGGTGACCTCGGCGGCGAAGCTCGAGAGCTGGTCGACCATCGAGTTGACGGTGGTGCCGATCCGCGCGAACTCGCCCTTGACCGGACGTCCCTCAATCTCGAGCGCCATCTTCTGGCTCAGGTCGCCCTCGGCCACCGCCACGATCACGCGGGCCACCTCGGTCGTGGGCCGGACGAGATCATCGATCAGACCGTTGACTGACCCGATCGTGGTGGACCAGCCACCGTCGGCATGCTGAAGCCGGGCCCGCTCGGTCATCCGGCCTTCACGGCCGATGATCTGGCCGATGCGGACGAGCTCGGCCTCCAGCGCGGCGTTGCGGGCGACGAGTTCGTTATAGGCCGCTTCGAGGCGACCGACCTCATCCTTGCGCCGGCCGGGGAGCCGGACGCGGAAGTCGCCGGCGGCTGCCGCCCGGAGCGCCTGTTCAAGCCGCGCCAACGCCGGATCGACGGTCCCGTTCTCGGGAGCCTGACCGTTGCCCCGTGCCGCGCGCGCTGTCGTTGCCTTCGCCATCACCCCTACAGTGCCGCCACGTTGACCATCGAGGCCGGAACTATGTCAGGCGCGACCACGAAAAGGTAGATCGTTCATGCATTGGCGACGGCGCGGGCCCGGAGCGCCGCCTCGATCCGCCCGACTGTGAACGCCACCGTTTCTTGCTGCGAGGCGGAGAGCGGTCCGGACAGCGCGGCCTGTGCGGCTTGGGCCACCGGGTCGCGCTGGGCGCGGAGCTCCTCCAGCCGGCGCCCCATGTCGGCCACCGACGGCGATCCGGCCAGCTCGGCCAGGGCGGCGTCGAGCGCGACCAGGACCTGCAGCGCCGCCTCCCGGCCGCGGCGGTGGTCGAGATCGCTGCGAGCCCGCAGCACCAGTTCCTCGCAGGCCAGTGCGCGCTCGCGTCCGTTGAGCACGGCGGCCAGGCGGGCCTGGGGGTGGAGTACCTTCGAGCGCGTCTCGCGCCCGGTGGGGAGGACCAGCTCCGCCGCGTCGGCCCAGAGGCCGTCGGCAACCTGCTCGCCCGCCCCGTAACCGACCCGAGCCACGAGCAGCTGGCGGCGGTCCACCACGTGCACGCTCTGGTCGGCGGTCACCAGCCGGAAGGCATGCAGCGCCAGGTTCAAAATGGCCAGCCCTGCCCCCAGATCCGCTTCTCCGGCCCCGCTCAGCCAGTCGGCCGCCGGCTCGGACCCGGCAAACGGCTCGGCGACGTCGATCACCGTCGCCCGTCCTGTCGTCACCGCCGAAGGCTCAGGCTCCGGTTCAGCCTTATGCCTGCGTCGCTGAGCCAGGCGGCGCCGGCGTTCCGGCGCCCCCAGGGTGGCCAGTACCAGGACCGCGGCCGACTCGGGCGCGCCGCCGGGCTCGCGGAACATGTAGCGGCCGTCGGGGGGTCCCAGCGCCCATGGGACCTCGATCTGGGTGAAGCGGAAGAGGGGACGAGAGACGGTCAGTGCGCGCCGGCCAAGTGGACGGCGTACTTGCTGGGGGTGATGGGGACGATCGGCTCGGGAATCTGGCTGATGCGGTTGATCAGCTGGATCCACTGGCCTGGCTTGAGGATCGTCTTGATCTCGTTCGAGAGCTTCTTGTTGGCTCCGAACAGCGGCGTGAAGGTGATCTGAATGCGGTTGTTGTGATCGGGCAGCGCGAGCGTCGAGTTCTGGCCCTTGTAGCTCATGAGGCTGATGATCTGGTCGGGCTTCATCGCGCCTTGGAGGGTGAGCAGCCGGCGCACCGTGATGTCGGTGATCGACCCGGCGCCCTGATGACCGAGCAGCGGGATGTTGTTGATCTTGGAGATATCGACGCTGGATCCGCTGGCGCCGGCGGCGTCGGTGCCGGTGGAGCCGGTCAGGCTGTGGCCACACTGGAGCCCGGACACGGTGGGATCAAGTCCAGAGGCGGATAGGAACTCGACGGTCGCCATCACGCGGCGGTCGATCAGCCCAGCCTGGATGTCCCGGCGACCACACTGGTAAATCTGGACGTGGGGGTCCTGGAGGATGCGGTTGGTCAGCTGCTGCTTGCTCATCAGCAGGATCTGGCCGATCGAGGGGTTCTTGGCCCCGGGCCCGAAGAACGGATCAACGCCGGCGGCGCGGTAGACCGCGGTCGCCTCGAGCAGCTTCCAGCCGTCAAGGATCGGCTTCGGGTCGATCAGCGGTGCGCCCTGCCCGGCCGGTTGGATCATGAACTGCATGTGCGAGGCCTGGCTGGCGCTGGGGCCGCCGATATGGCCGAGAATCGTCCCCGCCACCACGATCGCGCCCGCCTTCAGCGGCTGCAGCGTGTACTGATTCCTGCCGAGGTGCAGGACGTCGGAGAAGTAGTTCTGGAAGTTGGTGATCTGAGCCCTGGAGTCCCGCAACTGCAACTGACCGCCGGCAGCGTACGACCCCGGCCGCGAGGGATTGGCGAACAGGCGCTCCTTGACCAGCGGTGCCGGTGCGCTCGCGGTGTTCGTCGTGGACCTGGTGGTGGAGGTTGTGTGGGGCAGCGTCGGCGCGGTCTTGGTCAGCTTCGTCGCCTTGGCGGTCGAAATCGTCTCGGCGCCCTGCTGCTGCCCGGCGCTCGCGGGAGTCTTCGGAGCGGGCAGCGCAGGCATCGTGAGCTGCTTGGCCAGGTCCGACGCTGAGAGCTTCACCGGCTTGGGCACGGCGTAGTTGCTGGGCACCGATCCAAGGTGCGCGTACGTGTAGGTGTTGCCGGTCTGGTCCTGGAGCCGGACGTAGCGTCCGAGGCTGCGACTGTGGCCGACCTTCACGATCTTGCCGTCATTGACGGCGATCACCGGGGCGCCCTGCTTGGCGTAGATCGACACCGACTTGCTGCTGGTGGAGCCGATCGGCACCGCCGCGTTGCGGCTGCGCACGCGCCGGGTGGCCAGCTTCTCGACGCTGTCATCGGCGTAGCGGGCCTTGGCTGCGACCGGGAAGTGACCCTGCACCAGGCCGGTCAACGCGCCGATCAGCTGGTCCGGCATTCCGCCGATCAGCTTCGCGCGCAGCAGTACCGACTGGACGTACCAGCTGGCATGGTTGTAGGCAAAGATCCCCTGGGAGAGGTTTGTCGAGCCGCCCGCGGCATGGAGATAGCGTGCGGCGGCAAAGATTGCGTCGACGGGGTTGTAGGGATCGGCGATGCCGTCACCGTTCGCGTCCACACCCCAGGTCTTCCAGGTTGAGGGGAGGAACTGCATCCAGCCGACCGCATTGGCGCTTGAGACGGAGAGATTCCGGCCGTAATCGGTCTCGATCTCGTTGATGCCCGCCAGCACCTGCCAGGGGATGTTGTATTGGATCCCGGCGGCCTGATAGATCGGGATCAGGAAGGGCGGGATGCGGAAGGAGTCGATGAAGAAGTTCGGAACCCCGATCGGGGACGCGCCGGGGAGCGCAAACGAGAAGGTGGGGTTGGCAGCGGTCGGGGTCCCGCCGCTGCCCCGCAGCGATGGGGTCTTGGTCGGCTTCGTGGCCGACTTGCTGCCGGTGCCCTTGGTGCCCTTGGTGCCCTTTCCAGATCGGTTTGCCGAGGTTCCGCCGTGGTGGGCCGAGGAGCGCTGGGTCGTGCCCGGGCCCGTGGGCTTTGGCGCCTTGTGTCCGCTCGTGGAGCTCGAGCTGGTCGTGGACGTGCCGGTTGTCGTCGTCGAGGACGAAGATGTCGTCGTGGTCGGGGGCGCCTGCGCGCTGGGCGGCGCCTGACATGACTCGGTGACGGCGAGGATCGCCTGCGTGACGGGCAGGTTGAGTGCCGACACGGGGGTGCCGGGCGGCACATTCACCGTGAAATTGAGCTTCTGACCGCCGGCCACCGTGACCGTGACGACGCATTGATCTGCGGAGGCACTGGGGATCGCGGCGACGCCGAACACGACCCCTGCGGCGCTTGCCGCAGCGACAGCAACGCTCAGCTTCCTTCGCCGGAACACTGTGGTCTAGCTCCTCCCGCCCATCGGCGTGCGCATCTCATATTCGCCGCTGTGGGGTGGCGACGCGAAATGGACGCTACTGACTGGAATCCGGCTTTGCAACGACGAACCGTCGGTGAACGATTGGTTTCGTGGCAGGAGGGCGGTTATGGCTGTCATCGAAACGATCCTGCGGGCACGAACCACCCATCGGCTCAGATCGGCACGGACTGTAGCGGTGGGCCTCCCAAAACCTGGCCGAGGGCAGCAGGCTAAGCCTCAAGTTGAGCATGAGCATGGCTTCCGCTGAAGCGATGCGCACTCTGTCCCGCGCTAGGGTGCGAGCGATGCCCGATTACCTCCAGGAGGCGAATGCCAGATGACCGACGACAAAGGACTGAGGGAGCGCATGACCAGGCAAGGCGAGGAGGCCATCGGCAAGCTCGCCCAGGAGCTGTTGGACAACCCGATGGTCAGCGGCGCGCTGTCCCGGGCGTTTGAGACGCGCGAGCGGGCGATGCGTGCCCAGGAGGTGGCGATGGGGGCGCTGAATCTGCCCTCGGCCAGCGACCTCGAGCGGCTGACCCGCCGCCTGCGGGGTGTCTCGCAGCGGCTGGAGGGAATCGAGGACGGGCTGGACCGCCTGGAACAGCGGATCGACAGCCTCGGCACGCAGAGCTCGGTTGAGCAGCGTCTGAGCGCGATCGAGGAACGGTTGGCCGAGATCCAAGCCGCGGTCAAGAGCGGCTCGCCGAAGTCGCCTTCTAAGTAGTGTTCCGGGCCCACGCGCCACGCACGCGCGCGTGCGCGCACGAGCGCGGGCGAGTGAGTGCGAGTGAGTGGCGAATGGCGAAACCTCCTGTTGTAGAAGGCGCGCTAACCGGGCGCTAACGGCAGGACCATACAAACAACGCGGTCGGTTTCAGTCCGGTTTACGACGGCCGCACAGACTCGCGCCGCGATGTCCACTACGGCGTTAGGAGAGGATCCCCCGAGGGGAACCCGTCCCGGGGCCATAGGAGGGGGGGCGTCGCCCGTCGCGTTGCCGCCCCCGGAGGTGGGGGCGCCGGCCCGGACGTTGCTTGATGTCTTCGCCGCCACGGTGTTGCGGTGCGCTGATCGGACCGCGATCGATGCGCCCGACGCGACGCTGAGCTACCGCCAGCTGGCTGACGCCGCCGCCGGACTCGCGAGCCGCCTGCAGGCGCGCGGCATCGGGCCCGGCGACCGGGTCGGCGTGCGCATCAGAAGTGGAACCGCCGAGCTGTACGTGGCGATTCTCGGTGTGCTCCATTCCGGCGCGGCCTACGTTCCGATCGACGCCGACGATCCGCCCGGGCGCGCGGAGGAGTTGCTGGGCCGCGCTGAAGTCGCGGCGGTGCTCGAGGACGGACTGGCGATCGCGGACGGGACGCCGCCGCGCGGGGTCCGACGGGCGGTGAGCCCTGCGGATGAAGCCTGGGTGATCTTCACCTCAGGTTCGACGGGTGTGCCCAAGGGCGTTGCCATCTCGCACCGCGCTGCGGCTGCGTTCGTTGACGCCGAGGCGAAGCTATGGGCAATTGATGTGGAGGACCGCGTCCTGGCTGCCCTGTCGGTGGGCTTCGACGCGAGCTGTGAGGAGATGTGGCTGGCCTGGCGTCACGGGGCCGCCCTCGTCCCAGCGCCGCGAGCGCTCGTCCGCGCGGGCGCAGAGCTCGGCTATTGGATCGCCGACTGCCACGTCAGTGTGGTCTCGACGGTGCCCACGCTGGCGGCGATGTGGGAAGCGGCCTCGCTGCACGGCGTGCGGCTGCTGATCCTGGGAGGCGAGGCGACACCGGCGGCGTTGGGCTGGCGCTTGGCCGAGGATCGAGAGGTGTGGAACACCTACGGCCCGACCGAGGCGGCGGTGGTCAGTACAGCGGGCCGGATCCGGCCCGGCGAGCCGATCACCATCGGGTGGCCGCTGGCCGGATGGAAGTCAGCGGTGCTCGACGATAACGGCGACCCGGTGACGGTCGGCGAAGAGGGTGAGCTCGTGATCGGCGGCGTCGGGCTGGGTCGCTACCTGGACGAGCAGCTCGACGCTCGACGCTTCGGAGCGGTTCCAGCTCTGGGCTGGGAACGCGGATACCGGACCGGCGACATCGTGCGCGAAACCGTCCACGGCCTGGAGTTCGTCGGCCGTCGCGATGACCAGGTCAAGATCGCCGGGCGGCGGATCGAGCTCGGCGAGCTGGACGCCCGTATCAGCGAAATCCCCGGGGTTACCGCGGCACTCTCGGCCGTCCGCAGGAGCGCCTCCGGCAACGAGCTGCTCGTCGGCTACGTGGTCGGCGACGTAGCTGTGGAGGCGATCCGGGCACGGCTCGCCCGTGAGCTGCCGAGTGCATTGGTGCCGACGATCGTCGGGCTTGACGCGCTACCGCTCAGCGCTAGTGGCAAAGCGGACCGCCGGGCGCTCCCGTGGCCGCCGCCCCCACAGCGCAACGTCGCGGTCCCGCTGGAAGGAACGGCGGCATGGCTGGCGGAGCGATGGCAGGAGCAGCTCGGCCCGCATGCGTTCAGGCTCGAGAGTGACTTCTTCACGCTCGGCGGTAGCTCGCTGGGCGCGGCCAAGCTCGTTACCGCGCTGCGCGCTCGCTACCCGGCCGTTGCCGTAGCCGACGTCTACAACTTCCGGACACTGGGCGCGTTGAGCCAGCGGTTGGATGGGCTGGGCTCAATCGACGAGCTTCCAGCCACGGTCCTCGACGCCGGCTCGCGGCGAGGTTGGGGAGCCGTCCAGCTGGCCGGCGTGCTCGCGCTGATCACCATGACGGCGCCGGGCTGGCTGCTGGGGATCCTCGCGCTGGACCACTGGCACGCGTCGAGCTTCGGCCCGCAGGTCGGCTGGGGGTGGCTGGTGGCCGCGTGGCTGATTTTCGCCAGTGCTCCGGGGCGGTCGCTGCTCGTCATCGGGGCCCGCGTGGTCCTACTGCGCGGCTTGCGGCCGGGAACCTACCCCCGCCGAGGCTGGCTCCTCTGCCGGATCTGGTTCGTGGAACGGCTCTCGCAACTCTGCCGCCTGGAAAATCTGGCCGGCACGCCCTGGGCTGCTCGGTACGCTCGATGGCTTGGGCACGACGTCGGGCACGGCGCCCGTCTGGGAACGCTCCCGCCGGCGACCTCACTCGTCACCGTGGGGGCCGGCGCCACGATCGAGGCCGATGTCGACCTGCACGGCTGGTGGATCGAGGGCGACGAGCTGATCGTCGGCCGGATCCACATCGGCGCCGGAGCCAGGCTGGGTGCCCGCAGTCTGCTGATGCCCGGCTGCGAAATCGGGGAGGGCGCCGAGATCGAACCGGGAACCGTGGTCAGCGGCACCGTCCCGGCCGGCGAGCGCTGGAGTGGCGCGCCCGGGCGGACCGTCGGCCGGTCCGGCGAGCGGTGGCCCGCGGTCGCGCCTGCGCCGCCGCGCCGGCGCAGGCTGTGGCGCGTGATGTACGCCGCAGGGGTGCTCACACAGAGCTTCGTCCCCCTGATCGCCGCCGGCCCGAGCCTCGCGCTGCTGGTCGTCTTTAGTCCCGCGGCCTGGACGGCACCGTCTGTGGCGACCGAGACGTTGGTCCTGGCCCCGATCCTGGCCGCATTTTTCGTAATCAGCTATGCCCTGCTGGTCGCTCTCGTCGTCCGGGCGGTGTCGCCACTGATCCGGCCCGGCTGGCAGCCCGACGAAGGTTCCACTGCCTGGGCGTTGTGGTTCACCGAGTCGCTGATGGCGGCCTCACGCGACGTCCTGTTCCCGCTCTACTCAAGCGTGTTCACGCGTCGGTGGCTGAGGCTCGCCGGCGTCCCGATCGGCCCGAAGACCGAGCTCTCGACGCTCGTGGGCGCGAATCGGCTGACCAGCTTCGCCGACACCAGCTTCGCCGCCGACGACGTTGTCCTTGCCTGCACTCGCGTGCGTGACGGCTGGCTCCACGTCGCGCCGGTGCAGGTGGGCAGCCGTAGCTTCCTGGGCAACGGCGCGCTGCTGCTGGACGAGACCCGGATCGAGGACGACAGCCTCGTCGGCGTGCTGACCGTGGCGCCGAGAGCCAGCGGCGTTGGTTCCTCGTGGCTCGGCGCGCCTGCGCTCGAGCTCCCACGGCGGGCGGAGCCGGGCGATCCCGCTCGGACCACGCATCCGCCGCGGGCTTTGGTGATCGCACGGACGCTCACCGAGGTGATCCGGATTCTGCTACCGGCTTCGATCTCGGCGATGCTGGCCGCCCTGGTGTTCTGGACGCTCGACGGCATCGGGGCCAGCGACGGAGTCTGGGTGATGGCGGCCGCCGCGCCCCTCGTGCTGAGCGCCGCCGGTTTGCTGGCCGTCATCCTCACCATCGCCATCAAGTGGGTTGTGATCGGGCGCTATACGTCCGGCGAGCATCCGCTCTGGTCGTGGTTCGTATGGCGCGACGAGATCATCAACAGCGCTCAGGAGCAGCTCGCGGGCACCTGGCTGCTGAACCTTGCCCTGGGCACTCCCTTGATGGCGGTCTACCTGCGCCTGATGGGTTCCAAGGTAGGACGCAACGTGTGGTGTGAAACCCTGACGATCACCGAATTCGACCTTGCGCGGCTGGGGGACAACTGCGCGATCAACCGCAATTCCGTGGTTGAGACGCATCTATTTCACGATCGGATGATGCGCATCGGCCCGGCCACGGTTGGCGCCGGGGCGACGCTGGGGCCAAGCGCGGCGATGTTGCCGGACACCGAGATCGGGGACGGCTGCTCGGTGGGTGGGCGGTCGATCGTGATGCGCGGAGAGCAGCTGCCCGCAAACACGCGCTGGCACGGTGCTCCCGTTATCGCCGTCTGAACGCACGCCGCGGGTGCGATGGCTCGACGCGCGCCGCGCCGGCGTCGCCCGTCAGGGACTGCGCGAGTGGGCGCGTGGGGCCAGTGCAGCAGCTCGGTCCCGATACACATCACGCTCGTACAGCTATCCGTTTGCGCTGATCGCCTTCCACAACGCGCCGGTCGGGGTCGACATCGAGCGGATCGGCGCGTTCGACGAGGCGTTCGCCGAGTCGATCTGCACTCCAGCCGAAAGTCCCGAGCCTCCGGACGGGATGTCCCGGGAGCGCTACCTGAGCTCGCTGTGGTCAAGCAAGGAGGCGTTGGCCAAGGCGCTCGGCGACGCACTCAGCTATGACCCGCGCCGGCTCGATTCGCCCTCCACCTGGCCTGGCGGGCGGGCAGGACCCTGGTGGGCGACGGAGCTCCGGGTCGGACCCGACCACGTGGCCTGGCTGTGCTGGCGGGAAGGCGGCTCAGGGGACCGGTAATGCGGACAGCCCGCGCTCCGCCAGCTCGCCGAGCCCGTGCTCGGCTTCGGTGAGCGCGTCGGCGGCGATCCGGCGGCGGGAGGGGAACAGCAGATCGGAGACGATCAGCAGCGATGCGGCGCTGACGCCGTGGATTGCGGCGAGGGTGAACAGCACCGCTGTCTCCATCTCGACTGCGCTCGCGCCGGCGGCCCGCCACCCGGCCTCGCGGCCGCCGGGGTCATAGAACAGATCGGTCGAGACCACTGCCGCGGTACGAACCTGGGGCCCTGCCGTCTGGAGCGCCCCCACCAGCTCCGGGCTGGCGAGGACCCACTCCGGTGCTCCGAGCGCGGCGCTGGCGCCGTCGGCAACGAGCGCCTCGCCGGCGATCAGCAGCTCTCCCAGGCTCAGGGTGTTCACCAGCGCCCCGCAGCTCCCGACCCGCAGCAGCGTCTTGGCCCCCAGCTCCACCAGCTCGGAAATCACGATCGCGGCGCTGGGAGCACCCATGCCCGTGCTCTGGATCGTCAGCTGCTCGCCGCCGGCGGTGAGCCCGGTGTAGCCCCACAGTCCGCGATTGTGGTTGAACATCTTCGGCGCCTCGAGCAACGACTGGGCGAGCAGCAGCGCTCGCCCGGGGTCCCCGGGGAGGAGCACGCGCTCGGCCAGGGGCGCGGTGGGGTGCAGGTGGAGCGTCCTATTCATGCGCGAGGTTAGGGACCCAGCCCCGGGGCAGGGATGCCCCGAGACACTAGACTGCGGCGCCATGAGCTGCCATCGCAGGACGGGCTGGGCCCGATGAGCTGTTTTCGCTCCGTGCAAGAGTTCCGGGAGGTGATGGATCGCACGTTCACGATCATGCGTGACGATCCGGACATGGGACCTCAGCTGCGAGACGCCGACACGCCCCAGCGCTTCGAGTTCACCGACTTTGATCTTGTGGTGAACATCCGTGCCGGTGGCAGTGAGGAGCCCAATCTCGCTTGGGAATGGTCAGACGAGGTGTCCTGGGAGCCCAAGGTTCGGATGACGATGAGCTCGGAGACGGCAAATCGGTATTTCCAGGGCAAGGAGAACGTGGCCATCGCGATCGCTCGCCGGAAGATCAAGGCGGGCGGTGACGTGAAGGCGGCGTTGGCGATCATCCCGATCACCAAACCCCTGTTCGCCCACTACCGCGAAATGATCGCCGAGCACTACCCGCATCTCGAGGTCTGAGGACGCTAAATCCTCACATTCGCCGCCGTCCACATTGACATCCGCGCGCCCGGCGAGTAGACCTACGGCCACCAAGTAAGGCAACAGGCCGGATCGTGAGCGCGGCCCGGGACCCCCGGGAGCGCGCTGGCGAGGCGCCGCCGGAAACGTGACGAGCGCCTACGGCCGACGCAGCGGGCCGTTTCGTCCGCAGGCGACGGGGCCTCGTTCTCCTCGAGGTCCCGCCGCCAATTGCTTGGGCCAGGGGACGGGCCGGCGGCGGTCGGACTGACCGGGTTTGGTTCCTCGGACCCGGCCACACAGCACACTATGGGTATGGCGAGCACCAGGGAAGACACCCAAGGCGGGGCGTCCCTTCAGGACGCCGCTCGTCGTGCGGGCGTTCGCCCCCCGACGCTGCGGCGATGGGCGGCGCAGGGAGTGATCCCGCAATACGAGGGTCAATGGAGCGACGCCGCGGTGGGACACGCGCGCGTTGTGGCCCGCCTGCGCGAGCGCGGGCACTCGCTGAAGAACATCCGCCAGGCCACCGAAGAGGGCCGGCTCGCCTTCGGCTACATCGAGGAGCTATTCCCCCACGAGGATGTCGTCTACTCGCTGCGGGAGGCGGCCAAGGAAACGGGTCTTGAACCAGCTCTGATCGAGCGGATCTTCACCGCGCTGGGCTGGAGTCCCGACCAGGCCAGATCGCTGTCGGAGGATGACCTGCAGCTGCTCCGCTACGTGGCCGCGGTGCTGGCGGCCGGGCTGCCCCTGGTGGCGATGCTCCAGCTGGTGCGGGTCTACGGACAGGCCATGGCTCAGGTCGCCGACGCCGAGGTGCGGCTGTTTCATCTGTACGTGCACGAGCCGCTGATGCGTTCGGGTGCGGAGGGGCTGGAGATGGCGGAGGAGATGCTCGCGCTGACACGGGAGCTGCTGCCACTGTCCTCGCCGGTCATGGACCAGGTCCATCAGCGCTATCTGCAGCACTTCGTCGAGCAGGACGTGGTTGGGCACATGGAGAGCGACCTCGAGGGTGAATCACTCGACCTCGGGCGGATGCGTGTCGCGATCGCCTTCGCCGACCTGGCCGGATACACCCGGCTGACCGAGGAGGAGGGTGAGCTGGAGGCGGTGGACGCGGTCGAGCGCTTCGTCGAGGCTGTGGAGGTCACCCTGCCCGACACCGCACGGGTGATCAAGACCATCGGCGACGAGGCGATGGTGGTGGGGTCCGACCCAGCCGCCCTGACGGACTGGGCCGTCGGCTTTCAGCGGCTGCAGAGCGAACGGCCGCTACCCCGGATCGGTGTGCACTACGGGAACGCGCTGTATCGCGAGGGGGATTACTACGGCCGCGACGTCAACATTGCCTCCCGGGTGGCCGCGCGCTCGGCTGGGGGAGAGGTGCTGGTGACCCGGCCGGTGGTCGAGACCGCCGGTTCGCACCTGGCATTTGAGCGCATCGCCGAGGTCCGGCTGAAGGGCTTCTCCGAGTCGACGGAGATCTTCATCGCCCGCCAGCGCGAGGAGGGATGACCATGCTCCTGGATGCGGTCCGTGCCGGCGGATTGCTGGCCCCGGAGCGCGCCGTGCTGGTGATGCTCTCGGGCGGCCGTGACTCCACCTGCCTGACCGACATCGCGGTTCGAATCGCAGGCGTGGGCTTCGTGCGCGCGCTGCACGTCAACTATGGCCTGCGGGAGGCGGCGATTGAAGACGAGCGCTGGTGCCGGGAGCTGTGCGAGCGGCTGGAGATCCCCCTTGAGGTGCGGAGGCCCGCATCGCCGGCGGCCGGCAACATTCAGGCCTGGGGGCGTGAGGTGCGCTACCAAGCTGCGGCGGAGATCGCCCAGGCCTGGCCGGAGGCCGACCTGGCGGCAGGCCACACCGCCACCGACCAGGTGGAAACCGTGCTCTACCGCCTGGCCTCTTCACCGAGTCGCCGCGCGCTGCTGGGAATGCACCCGCGTCAGGGCTCACTGATCCGCCCACTGCTGGGCTGCACGCGTGAGCAGACCGCCGACTACTGCCGGGAGCGCGGACTGAGCTGGCGCGAGGATGAGACCAACGACTCAGATTCCTACGCCCGCGGGCGCGTGCGAGCGGGACTGGCGATGGCGCTGCGGGACGTTCATCCAGCCGCGGAACAGAACGTGCTGGCTCTGATCGACGTCCTGCGCGCGGAGGCGGAGGTGCTCGAGGAGCTCGTCGACGGCGCGCTCGGCGGCGAGACCCAGATCGAGTTGACGCGCCTGCGGGAGCTGCCGCCTGCACTGCGGCGGCTGGTCGTGCAACGGCTGGCCGACGGCGCGGCCGGCCGTCCGGCACCGGGGACGGCCCGGCGTGCGGAGGAGATCGCCGCCCTGCACGATCACGCGGCACTGGATCTTCCGCACGGCGTCCGCGCGGAGGTAAGGCGGGGAACGCTGCGGCTGGTCCGACGGAACGGGGCGGTTCCGGCCGCTGCTCACAGTCACAAACCCGGCGAGCGAAGCTCGCCCATACACTGAATTCACGTGGCCGACGACGACGCGATCGGGGACATCCTCGTCCCCGCAGAGGACCTTGAGCGCCGAGTCGGCGAGCTGGCGGGCGAGATTTCGCGCGATTACGCAGGTAGGGATCTGGTCCTGATCGGCGTCCTCAAAGGGGCCGTGTTCTTCCTCTCGGACCTGATGCGCAAGCTCGAGGTACCCGTCGAGGTCGATTTCATGGCGGTCGCGTCGTACGGCTCGGCCACCAAGTCCTCTGGCGTGGTGCGAATCCTCAAGGATCTTGACGCGGTGATCGAAGGCCGGGATGTCCTGATCGTCGAGGACATCGTCGACTCGGGCCTGACCCTGCAGTATCTGCTGCGCAATCTGGCCGGGCGCAACCCCCGCTCACTCGAGGTTTGCGCGCTGCTGATCAAGCCCGAACGTCGCAAGGTGGAGCTGCAGACTCGCTATGTCGGCTTCGAGATCCCGAACCGGTTTGCCATCGGTTACGGCCTTGACCACGGTGAGCGCTACCGCAACTTGCCGTTCGTCGCTGCGTTGAAGGAGGAGAAGGCCTGATGTCAGGCCGTCTTTCGCCCGAAACCCAGGTGCTACGCTTGCTTGCTCTCGCCTCCCAAGCGTCGCGCCGCATGCGTAGATTTCTCCTATGAGCAGGTTTTTCAAGAGCGCAGCATTTCCGATTCTGATCGTCGTCGTCTTGGCGTTCTTCGCCCAGAAGCTGATCGGCAACTCGAGCAAGACGCAGAAGCAGACGTTCGGCAATCTGATCACGCAGCTGCAGAGCAACGAGGTCAAGAGCCTCACGCTCAAGGAGAAGGACAACACCGCTGATGTGACGCTGCTGCCCCAGTACGGCGGCACCAAGTACACCACCGGGTTCCCCGATCAGTACTCGACGACGCTGATCAACCTGGCCCAGGGGCACATCGCCGACAAGAGCGGCTTCGACATCCAAGGCCGAGCGTCCAATGGCTGGCTGTCGCTGCTGACCTACATCCTGCCCTTCGTGATCTTCATCGGGTTCTGGATATTCCTGATGAATCAGGTCCAGGGCGGTGGCTCGAAGGTGATGTCGTTCGGCAAATCGAGAGCCAAGCGAATGTCGGTCGATAGTCCAAAGATCACCTTCCGTGACGTCGCCGGCGTCGACGAGGCGGTCGAGGAGCTCCACGAGATCAAGGAGTTCCTCGAGAATCCAAAGAAATTCCAGGCCCTGGGGGCTCGAATCCCCAAGGGCGTACTGCTGTATGGGCCGCCGGGGACCGGTAAGACGCTGCTGGCTCGCGCCGTTGCGGGCGAGGCCGGCGTCCCGTTCTTCTCAATCTCCGGCTCGGACTTTGTCGAGATGTTCGTCGGCGTTGGCGCCTCCCGCGTGCGTGACCTGTTCGAACAGGCCAAGCAGAACTCACCCTGCATCATCTTCATGGACGAGATCGACGCTGTCGGCCGTCACCGCGGCGCCGGGCTCGGCGGCGGTCATGATGAGCGCGAGCAGACGCTGAACCAGCTGCTGGTGGAGATGGACGGCTTCGAGATGAAGGACAACATAATCCTCATCGCGGCCACCAACCGCCCCGACATCCTCGATCCGGCGCTGCTGCGTCCCGGTCGCTTCGACCGCCAGATCGTGGTCGACCGACCCGACCGCGCGGGGCGCAAGAAGATCCTTGAGGTCCACACTCGCGGCAAGCCGCTGGCCAGGGAAATCGATGTGGATGCCCTGGCCGGGCAGACACCTGGCTTCACCGGGGCCGATCTCTCGAATCTCGTCAACGAGGCGGCCCTGCTGGCCGCGCGCAACGGTAAGCGTGAGATCACGCAGGTGGAGCTCGAGGAAGGCATCATGCGCGTGATCGCCGGACCTGAGAAGAAGACGCGGGTGATGTCCGGCAAGGAGCGCAAGATCACCGCCTACCACGAGATGGGACACGCGATCGTTGGGCACTATCTGCCCAACTCCGACCCGGTTCACAAGATCTCGGTGATCTCTCGCGGCCAGGCGCTCGGGTACACGATCTCACTCCCCACCGAGGACAAGTTCCTGACCACGCGCGCAGAGCTGCAGGACATGCTGGCCATGACTCTGGGTGGCCGCGCGGCGGAGGAGATCGTTTTCGGCGAGATCACCACCGGCGCCTCCAATGACCTGGAAAAGGTCACGGCGACGGCCAAGCAGATGGTGATGCGCTTCGGGATGTCCGAGAAGCTCGGGCCGCGCGTGTTCGGTCACGACCATGGGATGCCGTTCCTGGGCCGGGAGTTCAGCGCCGAGCCGGATTACTCCGACGAGATCGCACGCGAGATCGATGACGAGATCCGGCGCATCGTCGAGTCCGCCCACGTGCTGGCCAAGGAGATCCTGACCGAGCGCAAGGACTCGCTGGAGAAGCTCTCCGAGATCCTGATCAAGCGCGAGACGATCGAAAAAGAGCAGTTTGAGGCGTTGCTCGACGGCGGTACGGAGGAGTCGGTGTTCGGCGCCGAAGCCCCACCGCCGCCTGAGATCCCGGTCCCGCCCGCCTCGACGGCACCCGACCGTGCTGGCCGGGAGGGCCCTCGCCCGCTGCCCCGGCCCGGGCTGGCCGGCGGCACCGCTGATTAGCCGTCAGCTGCTGCTGGGCGCCCGGGCCCGCCGTCCGGGTGGGCTGATCAGTGCCGCAGGTAACTGAACATCGCCCGGGAGGCGGTCCAGGGGGCGTCGCGCAGCTGGAATGCCGCCGTGGTGAGGGTGATGCGGATGCCGTGCCCCGCGGCCGGAAGGGGCACACGAAGCGGAGCCGATCGCAGCATGATCGTGCGCACCGTCGACGGACCGGACACGGTATGGCAGCGGTGACGATGGCAACCGACACTCAGCGGCGTGAGCGTGAGCTTCCCCGGCCGCCCGCGCAAAACCGAACTGAAGCGCAGCCGGAAGCTGAGCTGGGACGAGCTGATCCGCGGCGCGCTCAGATCAAGTGACGGCCGGCCAGTGATCGTCAGCGCGAGGCAGGTGGTGTAGCTGTTGAACGCCGCCGTTGCCACCTGCGTCCCGCAGGCTTGCCAGCTGCCAGGAACGAGGCGCAACCGCGCGGTGTGACCGGGTCGGATCCTGACCCCGGGGGCATGCGCGCCGCCGGCACGGGTGAACGTGACCTGGATCGGCTGCGCGGACAACGAGTGGAAGGACAGCGAGGCCCCCCGCACGCTCAGGTTGCTCTCGGGGCTTCGGCCACGAGTCGTGAAGGACCAGTCGTGAGATGTCTGGACACCGGCAAATCCGACCACCACGTGCGCGTGGTAGGTGGTCCAGGGGGCGAGCGGTGCGACCGGGATGACGAAACCACCGGGCGAGATGTAGCCGGCGAGCGGCGCGCCGCCGGGCGAGATCGGAGTGGTGCCATCCACCGTCTTCACCGTCACCGGACCGGTTGCGCCCGTCAGCGTGGCGTTGGTCAGGGTGGCGGGATTGGACTGGGGGGATTGTCCGGGAGCGTCGGCCAGCACGATGATGTTCGGTCCGGTGCGCGCAGTCTGCGGAATGCCCACGAGATCGCCCGGAGTCCACGGCAACTCGTGCGCGACCTCGCTCGGATAGATCGTGGCTCCTGGGCCCGGGTAGGTGTAGACGGCCAGGGCCGGCGGGTCCGGGCGGGTCCAGCCCGGAAACGTGGTCGTGCAGCTGAAGCCGTAGGCATCGGCGCTGCCGAGGACGGACAGCCGGGGGGCGAGCAGCTGGTCGAGGTGCAAGGGGGCGAACTCGTAGGGGTCCCCGTTGCCCCAATCGGCGCCCTGGGCCAACACCGCGTTTTGCCCGGCGAAGGCGCCATCGGCGGTATAGCCCGGGGTGCCGGGGATCTCGGAGTGGGTGAGGATCTGGTTGAGCGCCATGTACTGATCGTGGTGCAGGCACCCTTGGGTCAGGGACTGATCCTCGACCACGCCGGCAGGGATCCCGTTCGCGGCCCGCTGGACGTTCAGCTGCATGACCGCGACCGAACCGGCTCCGGTGGCGCCGACCGCGAGGCCCGGGAGGCAGGCCAGGGACAGTGTCAGCACGCCGGCAATCCTGGCCACCACTCGTCTCATTGGCTTGGCGTACCCAACAGCGGCAGTGCCGCGACCTGAATGCCCGTGCTGACCGTACGGATCTCGTCAGGCACGCGGGCGAGATTGACGTTGGTCGTAAACCCCATCGGGTCACGGAGGGGCCGGAAAAAGTCGTCGTAATGCGTGGGAAGGACCGTATGCGGCTGTAGGCGGGAAAGGATGCGCTTCCAGTAGTCGCGGGTGAATCCGCGGCCGGCAACACCGGCCAGGAAGTAGTCGACGCCGGGCTCGCGGATGGCGTCATCGATCAGATTTGCGCTGCCCTGGTGATAGAAGCTGATGCCGGCGACTTCGATGCGGATGCCCCACACCTGTCCACATCGGTAGGCGCCCGGAGCCAGCGAGTCGAGGTGCTCGCAGCTGAGCTCGCCATCGAAGGGAACGGCCAGTCCGAGGACGAGCTTGGAGTGCAGGCTGGGCGTGAAGCTGACGGTGAACGGACCGAGCTCATACCGGCGGTAGGGCTCGACCTCGATGGCTCGGTCGCCCACGCCGTGAAGACGCATGAGCACACCGAGCGAGCGTGAGCCGAGCGCGGAGCAGTTGAAGCGCCGCGCCAATGCCGGAGCATCGACGGCATGGTCGAAGTGGGTGTGACCGACCAGGACGCCAACGACGTGGTCCGGGCTGCCGATGTGACGATCGATCAGCGATTCGTCAGGCATTGCCGGCTGTCGGCGCAACAAGGCCGACAGCGACACGCGGGACACGTACGGATCGATGTACAGGGTTTGGCCCTCATAGGACATCCGGTAACCGGACACGCCAAGCCACTCGAGCTCCAGGCCAACCGGAAATGCCGGAGCGGCAGCCTCGAGCTCACGCAGCGCTTGGGCGTCGGCACGCTCCTGGGGGGCCTTGTTGGCGGCGAACCGCGCGAAGTCAGCGAGGTAACGTGCTGGGCCGAACATGCGCATCCAACCCATTATCCGCCGGTGAGCGTGCTCCGGTGAGCGAGGAGAAAACGAGACCGTCCGGTTTGATGCTGGGTCTGACGCGCATCGTGCTGCCCCTGGTCATCGCGGTGGCCGGGGTGGTGGCGATCGCACTGGGGCACGGCAGGACGCCGGTGGCGGGCGCAGGGGTCGTGCTGCTGGGGATCGCGCTCGTGGTCTGGATGATCAACTGGATGTTCCGGATGAGCGTGCAGAGCAACCGGGACCGCGAGACCGAGGAACGGGCGCGTGAATACTACGACGTCCACGGACGCTGGCCGGACGAGGGCCAGCGGTGAGCCGGCGGCCCGGTTTGCAGGGGACCTTCGACCTGATGGGCGTCGTCAACGTGACGCCAGACTCGTTCTCCGACGGCGGCGACTACCTGGACTGTGCCGCGGCCGTCGCCCATGGAATCGAGCTCGAACACGAGGGCGCGACGATTCTCGACATCGGCGGCGAGTCGACCCGTCCCGGAGCCACGCCCGTGCCGGCTGAGGAAGAGCTCCGCCGGGTGATCCCGGTGATCAAGGGCCTGGTCTTGGCCCACAGCGCCGCCAAGATCTCGATCGATACCTCCAAAGCCGCGGTCGCCGCCGCCGCGCTTGATGCCGGAGCGGCGCTGGTCAACGACGTCACCGCCCTGCGTGGCGATCCGCAGATGGCTCGGCTGGTCGCGGAGCGAGATGCCGAGGTGTGCCTCATGCACATGCTCGGAGATCCGCGAACGATGCAGGCCGATCCCCGCTACGGCGACGTGGTCGGCGAGGTGAAGGCCTTCCTGCAGGTACGAATGGCCGCGGCGGTCGCGGCCGGCGTTTCGGAGCGCAGGATCCTGCTCGACCCGGGGATTGGGTTCGGTAAGACGATGGCCCACAACCTCGAGCTGTTGCGGCGACTGGAGGAGCTGGTCGCGCTGGGCCCTCCGATCGTCATCGGCACCTCCCGCAAGTCATTCATCGGCAAGCTCACCGGGCGTGAGGTCAATGACCGGATCGCGGGGACGATCGCGACGAACGTGCTCGCCTACGAGCGCGGGGCACGCGTGTTTCGGGTCCACGATGTGGCACCCGTCCGTGATGCCCTGGAGGTAGCGGCTGCTACGGTCAGCCCGCAATGGACCCCGAGGGCGACGAGTTCGACGACGTAGATCCAGATGACGAGGACGATGACGAGCGCTCCGGTCCAGAGGTCGCGATCGAGGTCAGCGGCCTCTCTTTGTTCACGCACGTCGGGGTGACCGCAGCCGAGCGCGAGGTCGGTCAGCGGCTACTTCTGGACCTGCGGCTCGAGGTGGGCGAATGCGACGCGACGGTGACCGACCGGATCGAGGATACGGTCGACTACGGGCAGGTGTGCGACGCGGTCAATCTGGTCGCCCAGCAGCGCTCGTACAAGACCCTAGAGCGCCTGTGCGCGGCGATCGCAGACCGGCTGCTGGCGAATTACGACGCGAGCTCCGTGTGGGTCAAGGCGGCCAAGCCGGAGCCGCCGCTCGCCCTGCCGGTCAGCGAGGTCTCGGTCGAGCTCTGGCGCGAGGCGGAGTGAGCACCGGGCCTCCGGTGAGCCTCGGCTACCTCGGACTGGGATCAAATCTGGGCGACCGCCGGGCGTACCTGATGGCGGCCGTGGCCGAGCTGCCCGCCCACGGTGTCCGGGTGCGGCGCTCCTCGTCGGTGTACGAGACCGAACCGGTGGGCCAAGTCACCGACCAGCCAGAGTTTTTCAACGCGTGCCTGGAGGTGGACACCGAGCACGATCCCGAGGCGCTCCTGGACGTCTGCAAGGAGGTCGAGCGCGTCGTCGGCCGGGCGGCCGGCGGGGCGCGGCACGGGCCCCGCGTGATCGATGTTGACCTCCTCCTGCTCGGCGGGCTCGAGTACGCCTCTGCGCGCCTGCGGCTGCCGCACGCCGAGGTGAGCTCCCGGCGCTTCACGCTCGTCCCGCTGCTGGAGCTCGACCCTGGGCTGACGCTCCCCGACGGAAGCGCCTTGGCCGATGCGCTGGCGGCACTCGGTTCCGGGCAGGAGGTTCGGCGTGCCGGGCCGCCGTTGATCTAGTGTCCCGATGCAGAAACACTACGCGGGTGGGTCAGGCCGCCGGCAGAGAGTCGGCCGGGAGCTCGCCATCCTGGGCCGGAAACAGCGTCCGCGCCAGCCGCTCGATCGGGCGTCCCTCGATCAGCGGCCGCGCGTCGGCGAGCGTCAGCAGCAGGCGCACCGTGGAGGCGATCTGAAGGTCGGCCGCATTGGGGTGGGCCGCGTCGCCCATGCGGCCGTCGGAGATCCAGGCGTCGACCTGATCCAGCTGCTGGGGCAACACCCGTAGGTCTCGGCGCGCGACGTCATCGTCAGTGCGGTTCAGGCGGGCGCACATGCGGGCGACCAACGGAGCCACGGCCCGAACCGCCGGGGCGGGCAGAGGGAGCCCGCGTGAGTGTTCGTTGTAGCTGACCATCGAGGATGGGGAGCGCCGCAGTCCGGCCCAGACGAGCTCTCGGGCGACCGGCTGGAACACGTCGTTGCCCCACTGCTCAGCCTCCTGGACGCGTGCGAGCGCGTGCGGATCCTGGGGGAACAGCGGAGGCTCGGGGACGAGCAGCGTCGAGGCGCCGCATGATCGCGGTCGAGCCCTGAACCTTCTCGGCGTCGATGCGCAGGCCTGGGACCGTGCGGCGGCCAAACAGCAGGGGCTGCATGAGAACCTGCATCGGCGGCGGCCACTCGACAACGCCGTAGCTCAGTCCCTTGAGGCTCAGTGCCTTTTCCACGGCCGCGCACGGATGCGAACCGTGCACGACATAGACCTTGAGACGCATCGGCGCGGAGCATATGGCTCTGACCGCGATAATGCGCCCGCGATGCTGCTCGTGGTCGACGTCGGAAACACGCAAACGCACTTCGGCGTGTTCGCCGACGGGAGCGAGGTCGTGACCGAGCACTGGCGCTTTGCCACCGTGCGCGAGTCGACCAGTGATGAGCTGGGCGCGGCACTGTCGAATCTGCTGGCGCTGCGGGGAATGGGATTCTCGGAGATCAACAGCTCGATCGTCTCCTCGACGGTGCCCCAGCTGTCCGAGCAGTGGACGGCGATGGCCCACCGCTACCTGGAGCACGAGATGCTGGTGGTCGGCCCCCAGATTCGAACCGGGATGCCGATCCGGATCGACAACCCGCGGGAGGTGGGAGCCGACCGGCTGGTCAACTCGGTGGCGGCCTACGAGCGCGTGCAGGGTACCTGCGTGGTGGTCGACTTCGGTACCGCGATCACCTACGACGCGGTCTCCGAGGCGGGGGAATACCTCGGCGGGATCATCACCCCCGGGGCCGAGATCTCGATCGACGCGCTCTACGAGCGGGCGGCCAAGCTGCCCAAGGTCGAGCTCGCCGAACCGCGGTCACTGATCGGGAAGTCGACGGTCGATGCCATCCGCAGCGGCATCGTCTACGGCTTTGCCGGGCAGGTCGAGGGAATCGTCCGCCGACTGCGCGACGAGCTCGGCGAGGACACCACGGTGATCGCCACCGGCGGCCTTGCCGACGTGCTGGTCCCGTTCACCCGGGGCACGATCGACGAAGTCGACGATCTGCTGACCCTGATCGGGCTTCGGTTGATCTGGCAGCGCAACCAGGACTGAAGAACCAGCCCGGTAACGTCAGCGCGCCGCGAGCGGGATCTCGGGCGTCCGCGCCACGGTCGCGGCGAGGATCAGGGGCGCGAGCCGACGGCGGTTTTCCGGCTCGGCGGCGGTCATCTGGTCGAAGAGATCGATCAGTCCGCGGATCGACGCGAAGATTGGAGCGTCGTCGATCTCCTCGGGCACATCGCAGGCCAGCCGCGCGAGGGCGAGCATCTCCGGGCCGCCGTCGCCGCCGCGCATGGTCGCGATCGCACCGAGCATCAGGAACTCGGCGACGCGGTCCAGCAGCGCGTGCGGCGGACGCTCGCGCTCGCCGACGGCTTCGCCGGCCTGAAGCAATGGCGCCCCCTCGGCGATCCGCACGGACTGCTCGGAGGCCAGGCAGCGGATCTGGGCCGGGCTGAGCCCGACCTGCAGCGCGATTCTGAGCTGAAACGCGGCCGACAGTGCCGTGGCGCCGTACGGTGCATCACTGGCAAACAGGATCTGACCCGGGGGAACCAGAGAGAAAAGCGCGGTGAGGTCGGCCGGCATCCACCAGGCGGTGTCGAAGAGCAGATTCGGATGATCAACCGCGACCCGCCAGATCCAGGACAGATCGCAGATCCCGGCGTGCGCGAGGATCAGGCGGGCGTCGGGGAACTCGCCCGACAGCTCCACGGCGTGCAGGCCCAGCGCCGGGATGCCCCTTCCGGCATGGACCAGGACTGGCAGCCGGCGCTCGTTGGCGAGCGCCACGATGTTCCGGATTTCGGGATGGTCGAGGGTGAAGTTCTCGGCCCGCGGGTGGAGCTTGATTCCCTTTGCCCCCCTGGCCAAGCAGCGCTCGGCCTCGCGGATTGGGAACGCGTCGGGGTCAAGGCGGCAGAACGGCACCAGTTTCCCGTCCGTGGGGAGCGCCGCCTCGATCACCATGTCGTTCGCGGCCGGATAGCCGGTGGGCTCGTGCATGGGGAAGACAAATGCGCCCCGGGCATGCGCCATCCCCAGCATCGAGAGCAGCTCGTCGGGCTGCTGCTTCATCCCGTCGGGGTCGTTCTGACCGAGATGGGTGTGGGCGTCGAAGAGGTCCAGGCCGGGCACCTGATCGCGCACGACCTCAGCCCAGGGCGTGAACGCGGAGGCGAGGTCCATGACCGGATTCGTACCATGAAACGTCATGACCCGGGCACTGACCGATTCCTGGACGCTGGGCGGCGTTCCGATTGACAACCGCGTGGTGCTCGCAC
>CAWHEM010000005.1:0-165827 GCA_963828535.1 uncultured Solirubrobacterales bacterium | reverse complement strand
CGCCTGCGCCGTCGCGACCTCCTCGCCATCGTCGCACGGCGAGCGTGCCGCCGGCGAAGCCGAGCGCTCGGCGAAACCAGTTCGCACCGCTCGCGACCTCCTCGGCCGACCACACGAGCAGCGCAACCCGGGCCGCGACACCCGCGATTCGTGCCGTCTCACCCTCTGTCGCCCGGGCGACCATCCCGGCTATCAATGCCGTGACCAGGGGTCGGTTCGGGAACTGGAAGATCGGAAACCGGCGCGGCACGCAGAACTCACTCTCGGCGCGTGGCCTGCGCCAATGCGTCGTGTACCGCTCGGCCGTTTCGGTGCGGGCGCGCGGTCAGCGCATCGGCCGCCTGACCGACCGCCCGGTCGGGATCCTCGTGCGACTGGGCGAGCGAAGTGAACGTGAGCATGCGCGTTTTCGTGCTCTGAAGAAAGGCGCTGCGCTCGCGACCCCGCAGCAGATGAAACCCCAGCCGGATCAGCGGGTTGTGAATGGGTGCCGGGCGTGAGACAGCGTGAACGCGAAACTCCACGCGCCCATCGTCCAGCCATTTCCAGACCTCCCAGTCCATCTGACCCATCTCGACGTGGCCCTCGAGCGTCAGGTAGTTCCAGCCCCACACCCGCGCCCGCGCACCTCCGCGCTCCCGCGTTTCTTCGTAGACCTTGCCGACGCGCACGCCAGCGTAGAGATGCGCGACCCCGAAGGCCTGGAGCTTGAGAAGCATGTTCCGACTGCTCGAGTGGCACCTCCGGGTCGTAGTACGCACGGACGATCGAGGGATCCGCGAACTCATAGCCGCTCATGAGATGACGGGCTATCTGCCAGCTCCCGCCGCGGGTCGGGTCCCCGGGCGGCTCATCGGGAAGCGGCTGGCAGAGATCGGTGATGGTCCAGCCGGTCGCCGGCGAGGCATCGGCCAGCGCGCCCGGATCGAAGTTGAGCGGCCTGTGCGCTAGCTCCGCCAGCCGCCGCTGGATCCTGGCTGACCCCAAAAGTGGCGAGGCAATCACAACCCCGGTTCCTCCAGCTCGATGCGCTCGGTCACGACCTCGACGCCGCCCGTCATCCGACCGCCAGCAAGCTCGACAACTCGCTCCAGGAACGAGATCCACATGTGCGCTTGGACCTCCTTGGCCATCCGCAGCCGGTGATAGAGCAGGTTCACGAGCCGGCTGCTGCTCCGCGCCCACGACTCGATCTCGAACCCCAGCATGTCTCCCTCAGCGCTGACGCGGAACTCGATCTGGCCCGCCTCGAGATGACCGGCCAATGTCGCCAGGCGAAACGACCGAGATCCGACCTCCACCACGCGCACCGGACCGTCCCACGGGCCCGGCATCCGCACGACGTACTCGTGACCGACGGCGAGGCACCCGGGTTCACCGCCGACACGCTGAAAGCGTGCGAACTTCGTCGGCGAAACGCGGTTGGGATCCGCCTGAACACGCTGCATCAACTCCTCCGCGGTCAGGCTGCTGTCCCGAATTCGAGTGCGGTAACAACGGTGAAAGAGAGGGCCCGAACCGTCTTGATGGCCCTGGACCTCTTCGTGCCTCACGTGCGATGGATAACTAAGAAGCTCAGGCGGAGGTTCGGGAAGCGATGCGGCGGTCTCGTAGCGGCGCATCGGCGTGATGCGCCACATGTAGTCCCACGATGTCATCGCGATGCCGACGGGCCAAGTGGCGGCTGTGCGCCAGCGGGTCGCCAGCCTGGGGCGCTTCGGCATCATCGTCAACTACCCGAGATCGGTGAGGAGCCACCAAAGCTTGGGGCAACGGCCGGAAGGGTACCGTCGGGCCATCCGACCGAGTCCGCGCAATCAGCCGACGGTGACCAGCTACCTCCGGAAGGCCGGTTTGCGGGCCTGGCACATGCAGCTTCTCTCGCTGGGATCGGTCGGGTTGTGCATCGGTCTGTGGATCCGGGCCAAGACGGTCGACCAGGACGCCCGCGGCAACGCCGAGCGGCGCGCCCTGTTCGTCGGCCTGTGGCCGCCCACGATCTGGTTAATCGGGGACTCGCTGCACCGCCTCGAGTAGCCGTCGCGCGCTTGCGACGAGAAACTCGGTATCCGCGCGAAAGCGGCCATCGAACCCCGCCCTTCCCGCGGTCAGAATGGAGTCCGATGACCAAGGCCGACGGGGACCTGCTCTGGCTATCGCAAGCAAGCCGCTGGCGCAGCGCCCTGGGATGCCTCCTCACTCGTGCAGGGCCCGTGAGCGCACGAGCGTTTGAACCCGCGGCAGCGCGCTGAGGCCGACTGCCGCCCGCGCTGCCGCTCGGGCGTGGTGGCTCTTGCGGCTGAGGTCGGCGCCAACGAAGGACGTGGCGCGGTCGAGTTTGCGGTAGCTTGACCGGGATGGGGTCGCTGGCGAGGGTCTGCGGCATTGAGCACGCGTGTGAGGCGCACGTGATGCGCGGGTCGGTTCGGCGTAACAACGTCGTGTTGCGGGGGCGGGAGGATGGGCCCCCGATGTTGTTTGCCCATGGCTTCGGTTGTGATCAGAACATGTGGCGCTACGTGTGGCCGGCGTTCGCCGACGAGTATCGGATCGTGCTGTTCGATCACGTGGGCGCCGGTGGCTCTGATGTTCGGGCCTACGATCGTGAGCGGTACTCCTCTTTGCGGGGGTACGCGGACGACGTGCTTGATATCTGTCACGAGCTCGACCTCCGCGATGTCGTATTCGTGGGCCATTCGGTGAGCGCGATGATCGGCGTGCTCGCCGCGATCCAGGAGCCGCAGCGGTTCGCCCGGCTCGTGCTGATCGGACCGTCGCCGCGGTACCTCAACGACGACGGTTATGTGGGCGGCTTTACTCATGAGGACATCGAAGGCCTGCTGGAGTCGTTGGAGAGCAATTACCTCGGCTGGTCGAGCGCGATGGCGCCCGTGATCATGGGCAATGCGGACCGTCCGGAGTTAGGAGAGGAGTTGACCAACAGCTTCTGCCGCGCAGATCCGGAGATCGCCGCTCAGTTCGCCCGGGTGACGTTCCTGTCGGACAACCGCGAGGACCTCGCGCGGGTGAGCACCCCCGCGCTCGTCCTGCAGTGCGCCGAGGATGCGATCGCTCCCCAGACGGTCGGCGAGTACGTTCGGCGGCATCTTCCCCACGGCCAGTTGGTGGCGCTTCAGGCCACGGGCCACTGTCCGAATCTGAGCGCGCCGGAGGAGACGATCGAGGCTATGCGGGAATTTCTGGCTGGGTGAGCGGCGAGGCAGAGCTTCTGGAGGACACCGCCGAGGAGCTCTTCGAGGAGGCTCCGTGCGGCTATGTCTCCACGCGGGTGGACGGAACGATCATCCAGGTCAACCGGACGTTTGAATCCTGGACTGGCCACGAACGGGCCGACCTGCTCGGCCGGGTGCGCTTCAAGGACCTGCTTTCGGCGGGCGGCCGGATCTACTATGAGACGCATTACGCGCCGCTGCTGCAAATGCAGGGCTCGGTGCGGGAAATCGCAGTCGAGATCATCCGAGCCGATGGTTCGTTGTTGCCAGCGCTGATCAATTCGGTCCTCCGGCGCGACGAGGCGGAGCGCCCTCGGGTTATCCGGACGACGGTCTTTGACGCTACCGATCGGCGTCGGTATGAACAGGAGCTCGTGCGCGCGCGCCGGCGGGAGCGCGCCACGGCCGAGCAGCTGCAGCGAAGCCTGCTGTCCGGAGAGCTTCCCGAGGCGTCTGGTCTGGCGATCGACGTTTCTTACCGCGCGGCGGTCGAGGGCACCGAGGTCGGTGGTGATTGGTACGACGCTATGTGGCTGGATGAGGGGGTGAGTGTCGGGCTGGTGGTGGGCGATGTCGTCGGCCGTGGGATCACCGCGGCGGCAGCGATGGGACAGCTGCGCAGCGCAGTGCGCGCCTTCGCCTCGACCGGCCTTGGGCCCGCTGGGGTGGTCACGGCGCTTGACGGGTACTCGCGCCGGCATCAGGTCGGCGAGATGGCCACCGTCGTGTACGCGCAACTCGAGCTCGCGACAGGGTCGCTGCGCTTCGCCTGCGCCGGCCATCCGCCCCCGATTGTGAACAATCCGGGCGACGCTCCCAGATTCGCGTGGGAGGGCCGCTCAGTACCGATCAACAGCTACCCGGAGTCCGGTCCACGTCCGGAATCGCGCCTCTCGCTAGAGCGCGGCGGGACGCTCCTGATGTACACCGACGGACTGATCGAGCACCGCCATCGGACCGACGACGGCCTCGCGCGACTCCTAGAGACAGTCGCGGACGGCCTTCATCTGCCCTTCCAAGGTCTTGCGGATCGTGTTGCGCAGGCGCTGCGAGACCCGGCCGAGTCCGACGACGTCTGTCTGCTGGCAACACACCTCAGCTGAGCCGCCCAACGCTACCCGGCCGGCGAGCCGCGCTAGCAGCAGACGCGTGGCCCGGCGCTTCTGCTCCGGCCGGAGAGGAGGGGCCATGACCACGCCCGACAAGGGCTCCGTTTCGATTGTTAGGGAAGCATCGTGCCGGGTCGAGACGCCGGCAATGGACTCCACACCCATGGGCCTCGACGCTTTACCGCGTTCAGTATCCGACTCGGGGGTAGATTGCAGTCAGTGGCAAACGAACGACCACAAGCGGAAGCAGCCGACCTAGCCGATCCCTTGGGCGCGGGAAGTCCGGCTCAACCTGCGCCGGCGGAGTCCGGTCCCCCGCCTGCCAACGAACCGGAGGAGGTGTCGGCGAAGCCGCCGCAAACTCGGACGTCTATAGCGTTCAGCGGCTTCGTGGCGGGGGCGATCGTTCTGATCCTGCTGCTGATCTTCATCCTCGAAAACACGCAGAGCGTCAAGATCAGCTACTTCGGCGCGAGCGGTCACGTCGCGGTCGGTGTCGCGGTACTGCTGGCGGCGGTCGGAGGCGCGCTGCTCGTCGGGATCCTCGGTGCGACCCGGATTGCGCAGGTTAGACGCCACGCGAAACACTACGCTCGCTCTGGGCGTCACTGATTGCAATAGTTGCTGCTCTACTGGTCGAGCCGAGCCAGCTTTGCCTCTCCCGCAGTACTTCAAGCCGCTCCCGACAGCGACCTCTTAAGCGCGGCAGGGCGCCTCGATGAGGCCGTCCGCGGCCTCGCGGCAGGTGTCTGCTTCATCGCGTGCGCGCGTGTACGGCAGCTCACATGCTCGTGTTCCTGCTTGCATGCGTACGAGCACGCAGCGCAGATCACGCTGGCGGGTACACGCATGCCCTCCCCGAGGACGTCGAGCAGGCGCGCGATCGGGGAAACGAGGTTCCCCGGCCCGGGCGCACCCAACACCGGCGAGCCGTGCGCGGTGTCGTTACCGACCAGGGCGAGGTGGCTGAATTACCGCACTTCCCTTGGGGCCCACGGTGGCCTCGATCCGCGCACGCAGCCGCCGCCCGTTTCATGAGATACCACGCCGGATACTCGGCGGCCTATGCCGCTATCCGCTGCGTCAACACCGGGTCGCGAGCGGAACCGATCGCCGGCACCGGGAGTGCTGATGCGGCCTGCACTTCTCTCTGAAGATACGCTCCGGTCATGGACACGGATGGTCGTGCGAAGGTCATGAAGTCAGCTCTGGCGCTCTTCGGCGAACGCGGATATGCGGCGACAACACTCAGTGACGTGCGGCGCGCGGCGGGTGTCTCCAACGGCAGCCTCTACCACCACTTCTCCAGCCGTGAGGCGCTGGTTTACGCGCTCCGGCTCAACGGCATCGAGCGCTACCAGGCTGGCTTTCGCCGGGCGCTGAGGGCGGGCGACGCGGAGTCCGTCGTGAGGGCTGGAGTGCGTTTTCATCTTCGTTTCGCCGCGCGTAATCCCGTCCTCGGGCGGATACTCATCACGCCCATCACGCCAGAGGTACTTTCCCAAGCGGACGGTGCGCTGTCCGATCTCAGCCGTCGGTTCTTCGCTGACGTGCATCACTGGTATGACGCCTGCGTCTCCACCGGCGAGCTGGAGGAGATCGAACGGGCGCTGCGATATCCGCTGTGGCTGGGACCGGCACAGGAAGTAGCCCGAGCCTGGCTGGAACAAAGAGGACCGCTGCCCACGAGGCACGCGCGCGCACTCGCCGATGGGGCCTGGCGTGCGCTGCGAACTGCCGGCAAGTGATCACGCGCATCGCGCGCGGGACCAGCGCCGCGCGCCCTTGTCCGTGCTCAGCGTGCTGGCCACGCCGCCTAGTGGGAACTCCGGCACGACCGGTAGAAGGGGGATAAGCGTTTCGTGCGCCGCTTCGGCGAGTAGTGGTCATCAAGCCAGTTCAGGATCTCCACGTCGGTCCCGTCCGCCAGGCGCCAGTGGATGAAGTCCGACTGCCACATCTCGTTCGGCTGGGCCATCTCAAAACGCAGATAGGACGATCTCGGGCGTTTGCGTGGCTGCGGCGAGACCAACCCGGCGCGCGTCAAGATCCGGCTGATCGTCGCCGGCGCCGGCGGCTTGTGGCCTTCCTTTTCCAAATGCCACGCGATCGTGACCGGCCCGGCGTCTAACCCGTCCGCGGTCAGCTGCCCTCGCAGCTTGATCACCCGCTCGCAGATCTCCGGCGAGGTGCGAGCCGGATTGGTCAACGGCGCGCGGGAGCGTGCCTGCAGCGCGTCTAACCCTCCCTCCCGATAGCGGGTCAACAAGCGGTGCAGATACCGACGGGAATACCCGTACTGGGCAGCAGCAGCGGTAACCGACAGTTGGCCGGAAGCGACCATGAGAACAGCAACGCGAGCTCGAAACATCCCCGCGACGCTCGAGCCCCCGCCGGACATCGCGCCGGCGATCGCCGCTCCGACGTCGCCCTCCGGGCTCCGCCTCCGCGACGACCACCGCAAACCCCGGGCCTCAGCCCAACCCCGGGTGTGACCTATGTCCCGAGACATGAGGGACCTATCACCTGGGACATATGTCGTGAGGCCAGACACCCCCCTCTCCGTTGATCTGGGCGTGGTGCCCGCGATGATGGGCGATCTGCCCGCATCAGCGGGCGATCGCCAGCTGGGCCACGCGTGCCGCTCCCTAGTCCTGCATCGTTGCTCGTCCCTGCTGCCGCCAGGCGGCGCGATGGCGATCGCAAGCCGATCGTTCGCGGCTCGGTTTCGGTGGGCAGGATCGACGGGAAGCTGCGCTCATGGCGCAATTGATCCTGGGGCCTCTGCTGCGCTACGTCGGTGAGCGTGCGGCGACTGTGTGGGTGGAGACCGACGGGCCGGCAGAGGTCGAGATCCTGGGTCACCGTGACCGCACTTTCCACGTGGCCGGACATCACTACGCGTTGGTGGTGATCGAGGGACTCGAGCCAGGGGAGAGCCGCGAGTACACGGTGGTGCTCGACGGAGAACAGCGATGGCCCGCCGCGGACAGCGAGCTGCCGGCGAGCCGCATCCGCACACTGCACGCCGCGCGTGAGGTCAGCGTGGCCTTCGGCTCGTGCCGGGTGGGTGCTGCCGCAGACCACCAAGACGTGGACGCCCTCGAAGCGCTGGCGGATCGCCTGTCCAGCCAGCCGCCCGACGCGTGGCCGTCCCTGCTGTTGATGCTCGGCGATCAGGTCTACGGCGACGCTGTCTCGCCGCGCACGCGTGCCTTCATTCGGGCCAGGCGCTCCATCATCGAACCGCCGGGCGAGGGAGTGGGCGACTTCGAGGAGTACACGCAGCTGTACCGAGAGGCATGGGAGGAGCCCTTGATCCGCTGGCTGCTGGCCACGATTCCCAGCGCGATGATCTTCGATGACCACGAGGTCGTCGACGATTGGAACATTTCCGCCGCGTGGAAGCGCGAGATCCGCGAGCAGTCGTGGTGGTCGGAGCGGATCACTGGCGCGTTCATGTCCTACTGGCTTTACCAGCACCTCGGCAATCTCTCTCCGCAGGAGTTGAGCGAGGACGGCCTCTACCGGCAGGTCCGCGCGGTTTCAGATGCCGGTCCGCTACTCCGAGGCTTCGCGCAGGAGGCCGAGCGCACGACGGCGGGTAGCCGTTGGAGTTACGCGCGGCAGCTGGGCGGTTCGCGCCTGGTGGTGATCGACTCGCGGGCCGGCCGGCTGCTCACAGACACCAGGCGGGAGATGGTCGACGACGATGAATGGCGCTGGATCGACGGACAACTCGGCGGCGATGTCGATCATCTCCTGATCGCCACATCGGTCCCGTTTCTGCTGCCAAGGTCCATCCATGACCTCGAGGGATGGAACGAAGCGCTGGCGGCGGGCGCCTGGGGATCCAGGAGCGCCAAGCTCGCCGAGCGGCTGCGCCGCGCTGTCGACCTAGAGCACTGGGCGGCCTTCCGTCACTCGTTCGAGCGCCTTGCCTTGACCCTGAGAGAAGTTGCCGCGGGGGAGCGCGGCGCCCCGCCGTCGTCGATCATCCTGCTGTCGGGCGACGTCCACTACGCCTACCTGGCCGAAGCCGGGTTTCCCGGACAGACGGTCCACAGCCGGATCTACCAGGCTGTGTGCTCCCCGTTTCGCCATCGGCTCGAGCCGCCGTTGAAGCTCGCCAACCGTCTGGCCTTCGGCCGGCCGATGGGGCGTCTGGGGGGGCTCCTCGCGCGGTCGGCGCGGGTGCCAGGATCTTCGCTCGCCTGGTCGATGACCCACGGGCCGTACTTCAGAAACGAGGTCGCCACGCTCGAGCTGGCGGGGGAGACCGCACGGCTGAAGTTCGAGCAGACCCCGGCCGAGCAGCTGCGGCTCGACCGCGTCCTCGATGCGAAGCTGACCTAAAGGCAGTGGAAACCTGAATTAGCTGATCCAGGTATCGGTGAAGGTCAGGGTAATGATGACTCGCTCCATGCTCCGACGGGAACTGCAGCTCATTCCAAGCCTCAGCCACCGGGCGGCGTGAATGCTGCAGCTCGTCCGTAGAGCTTGTACAGCTTGAATGCGCGCGCAAACGGCAGGCGGCAATAGTTGTTGAACAGGTTGCTTGCACGCCGGGGATTCAGCGCCCCCCCGCGGCCATTCCGGTAGTCAACCGGGCCTGCGAAGAATCGGTGCATGGAGCTCAGCAGCCGTTGGCGCGCCGGCTCATCCAGCACCTGCCACAGGCGGCAGTCGGCCACCCTCACGCTCGCCGCCTCAGCAGCGGCATTCGGTGCGCCTGCTGAGGCGGTGCTTGCACTGCGCACGGTTGCGACACCCCCGCCGGCGCTCGAGCCGCTCCCACATCCGACGAGCCCCAGCCCCGCGGTGAGAACACAGGCCAACCAGAGTCCGCAGCAGCGGCGGCGAGCCGCGAGCCGAAGAGGAGTCGCCGTACCTCCGTAGTCGCTCACCTTGTCCGTCTCGGTGACGCACCGAGACAGACACGCGAGGGGAGCCGAGCGAACAGCTTGCACACCGACCGCCGCACCGACGGCGTCATCCCCGCGGACGCAGCGCGCGCAGCGCGCGCGGCCGAGCCATTCGGCTTGGCAGGGGAGTCGAACCACGAGCAGGCGCCTCCATGGGTATATCCGGCAGCGGTGAACGTGGCCAGACATGCGAGCAGCTCAGCTTCGTTTGCACTGCCGAGTCCCAGGCTCAGCGATGGTTTTGTGCCATCGGCGCAGTCGGGAAGGGAAGCGGGCGAGCTGGTGACGCTTGATCCCGGTGCCGCTTGATTTCTGTACCAGCAGTTACCGGTGTTCAGCGGAAAGGCGTCCCACCAGAAGTCGGTTCCATTGGAGGCCTTCGCACCGGCCGGCGACACCCCCATGACATTGCCGTAGAAGCGGTCGTTGTAGGAGGTGGAAAACTTGGTGGGGTCGCAGCCTGTCAGCTTCCGCCCCACGGGGGGTGGTCCGCATATCGCGGCATTGGGCGCTGCGAACAACATGGTGCCCCGGCGCCAGTTGTCGTAGAAGTGGTTGTAGCGGACCACGTCATCGTTGCCACCGGCGATCCACAACCCCGTCCCCACCGGCACCGGCACCGACGGCTCGACGTCGGAGTTTGGCGTGTACGGGTTGAAGTTGTTGGAGTAGAAGTTGTTGTATTCGACCAGGTCGCCCTGCTGGGGGAACCCCGGATGACCCGGCGCGGTGAACACGTCGGTGGTGAAGCCGAGGGCGTTGCCGTAGAAGTTGTTGTGGTCGACCAGCGTGCCGTTGCCGTCGGTGCCTGAGTAGCCGCTGGTGTTGTGGTGCGAGTCGCACCAGCGGACCTCCTGGCTGTAGCGGAAGGTGGGGTAGAACCGCGTGTCCCGACCGGCGCTGGTCTTGGCGCCGGCTCCGGGGTACAAGCCGGAGTCGCCGTTCCCGGCGGCCTCGCAGTTCTGGATCCGACCGTGATCCTCGACGAAGGTGAGCACGCCGTACTCGCCGGCGTAGAACGTCTTGAACCGGTCGAGCAGGTAGCCGTTGGACTCAAGCACGTAGATGTCGTGCTCCTTAGCATGGCGCACGAGGAGGTTGCGCAACACGAACCCGTCCGCGCGGTCGGCGCGGATGCCAACGTCCTTCACCGCTCCACGGGGTGCCGAGTTGCCCGAGGCCACGCGCCCGGCGTCGATCACCACGTCGTCCGCGCTCACTCCCGATCCCTCGATCTGGAGATTGCAGCGGATGCACCGCCCGAGGTTGGGGATCCCGTGGCGATCCTCCCGGGCGGGCTGTGGATCAGTCCCTGGGCCCACGGCGCGCCCCAGCACCGCGATCAGATTCTGGTCGTTCGGGCAGTAGAACTGATAGGCGTAGGACACGGCCCCCGTGCCCTGGTCGTTCTTTGTCTGGTAGTTGGCACAGCTCGGATCGAAGGTCCGAGCGGCCCGGGAGGTGGGCTCGGTGTACAGGCCCGGCATGATCACGACTCGGTCGTTGTTCTGCGAGGCCGTAACCGCAGGCTGGATCTCGCGATACCGGCAGCGCGCGAACAAACGGCGGTTGAGCGACAGGAGGCGACCTGCCGCGCGACCGCCCAGCGAGCGATGATCGGCGGGACGGACGTAGTAGCCGGAGCGACGGGCCTGCCGGATCGACGCGGACAGCAGCTTCAGCGAACCCGGCTGGCACACGACGCGCGTGGTGCTGCCGGGGGTTCGGGCTAGCGCTGAGGCCAGCGACCGGGCATTCGGGACCTGGCCTCCAGCGCAGGGATGGATCGAGCAGTCCGCCCCCGGAAGCGGCCAGTAGGAGGACCGCTCGACGTGCGCGCCGGCCGCCCCGACCCACACCGACGCAATCAACACAGCCAATCCGGTCGCCACCCTGAGACGCATCCAGCTCCCTCCCTCTCGGTCTGCACTGCGGTTTGTATCACGCGGCGAGCCGCGCGCAGGTAGCGGAGTAGACCGGCGGGAACGGGACAGCCGCGATGGCGAACAGCATCTGGGTAGCTGCGCCGAAGCTGCCTGCGTGAGATAACAATGGGAGCATGACGACGACCCTCCCGTCTGGTGATGAGGTCCCGTCGGGCGGTTTCACGCGGCGTCGCGCTGAGCTCCTCGTTGCCGGCGCTGCCGCCTCGCAGCGGTCGCGGGTCCGTTCGCGGTGCTACCGGCGCTCTGCGTTTGGCGCAATAGCAGATGCGCGATCAGCTTCGGCGGAGATCTGCATTGCGGCCACGCGCTGCACGAGATTCCAGATTCGGGTGTCGACGCAACGGCCGACGCCGCCACGCAGCAGATAATCAGCTCTAAAGCCGCCTCGCCAAAATGCACCCGATATCGGAAAGTAGGCTAGCCCGACCCAGTTGGTCATCCAGACCGGTCTCGCGGCGCTGGACGGGCTCCTGCAGCGCGGGGTCGCGCCCATAGGCTGCCGTCACTTTCTCCTCGACGGCACCCTCGGGCAGACGACCCGAGCCTCTGCGGTCGCCGACCCTGACTACGTTGCGCGGGTTCGCGCGCGAGCGATGCCGCCGCGCAGGCCGTCCTGAGCCCGGCTGCTTGCGGTGATCCTGCCGCGGGGGATGGCGCGACCATTACCAGGCAACTTCAGCGTCACGCGCCAATGGCCACGGCTGACCGTCACGCTGGCCCGCGCCGATATCCGCCGCTCGGCGCCGGCCACGAACGTGGCCAGGACTCGCCCGCGGTAGGACAAGCGGATTGTGCCGCGGACGATCAGCTTGGCGCCGCGGAACCGCCACCCGGTGATGCGCAGTCGCGGTGCGCCGTGGGCGCTCGGTGCGCTGACTGCGCTGACCGGCGTGGGATGGCTCACCACGCTCAGCACCGAACGGGCCATGCTGGCCTCGCCGAGCGCGTTCGGGTGCAGCGGAAAGGCCGGCGACGTGGGCACGAGGCCCTCAAACCAGCGGGTGCCAGGCAGTGTGCATACGTCGTGACCTTCGCTTCCGGTATAGGTGTCGACGTACCCCGCGCCGTTGGCCTTGGCCTGGGCTGCGAGTACTGTGTTGATCCGAACGAGCAGCGATCTGAACCAGGGCACGTCTCCGGAGCTCAGCGGCACGATGGGCCAGCAGCCCGGCCCGCTGAGGGGCAAAACCGCGGGGTAGCCGACGAGCAGCGTCCGCGCGTGGGGTGAACGAGCGTGAATGCCGCTGAGCACCGCGGCGATCTTCGGCGCGATCGCGTCGACCCCCGCCGCCGCGGTGTCCCGCCCGTTGACGGTGTAGTGGTCGCGGCAGGGCGAGCCGGTGGGCACGAGGGCGTCATACGAGATACAAGATTCGGCGATCCCGACGAGGTCGGCATCGTTACCACCGATGCCCACGCTGACCAGCGTGGCGTCCTGGCTGAGCGCCTGGAACTGCGGGGGATTGACGCCGCCGAGCGGGACGGATTGGGGCTTGGTCATGTTGTCGGTCACGGCGCTGCCGCAGCTCACGTCGGTGAACCTCCAGGGATGGATGGTCGCCGCCACCAATGACGGATAGTTCTGATCTGAGCGGGCGCAGCCGATCGGAGTTCCGTGTTGGGTCGGGATCAGGGGACCGGAGGTGTACGAATCACCAAGGGCGACGTACGCCTGGCCCGGAGCCGCAGCGAGACTCGCGGGTGCGTACAGGACCAGCGCCGCGAACGCGGCGAGCAGGCAGAGAGCCGATGAGCGCAGTTGGCGGATCGGGTCGATGCTAGAAGCTCGGCATCGTTGTTCGCGCCGGTCGGCGCCGCCGCGCCTTCCGGCGACCCCACCGCGGCTCGGGCGCCTCGAGGCACTAGGAGCCCGGAGCAGCCGATGTCTGGATCGAAGCTGTACACCATTCGTGGGGGCTGATCGTGTGGATGACGTGCGAGCGCCGTCGATCTCCCGAGGGTTCGCGACACTCCGGTTAATTTAATTCACTTCTTCCTGTTGCCGGAAGGCACCCAGACTGGAGCTCCCCACCCGGGTGGCGGACGTTCAGACGACCGGCGCGGGGGCATCTAGGCACTACGCAACGGCGTCCCGCGTTTGCCTCGGAGCAGGGAAGCCACCGCTGCTCCTCTGCGCTCTGCTTCCCCTGCGGTGACGGTTTGGCTCCGCTGGCGAAGTGGTACCCTGGCCGAGTCGGCCCACCGTGGGGCGACCCGGACGAGGGGTGCACCGTACCCGGCCTGACGACGGTGCACGTGAAGGAGTTTCCTATGTCCGAGGCGCTACAGGTTCTCGGCGCCTTACTGGTACTGGTTGCGTTCATCGCGGTGCAGCGCGGCGTCATCGACACCCGATCAGCGCTGTCTCTCATGCTCAACCTCACCGGTTCGGGCTTGCTGGCGTCGCTGGCGCTGATCGGGCACCAGTGGGGATTCTTGGTGTTGGAGGGAAGCTGGGCGATCGTTTCGCTCGTTGGGCTCAGGACTACCATCCAAAATCTTGCCCGCAAGTTGCGGCCTGTCGCCACGCTGAAGAGGACGCACTGATGAGACTCCACCGCTCTTCTACGCGGCGTTGACGCGCTGTCCCGCCGACACACAGCCACAATCCCAGGGGCTGCCCGCGTCACGACCGAGGGCGCGGAAAGTTAGCCACGCGCCTCGGGCCGGCGGGCGCAACGTCATCGATCGCGCACCTGGCGCGTGAATCCGACCTCGAGTTCCCATGCGGCTGAAGTGCGCCGTTACCCCCGCGAGCGCAGCGTTGGCATGAACCGGCTCGGTCACGCTGTCCTCCCGCAGAGCGTACGAAACGTGGTCGTCACGATTCGGCCTCGATAGCCGGACTGCATCATCGCCGTTGATGGAGTCAGATGCCGCCTCGCACCCGGACGAGAAGGATCGTTGACTGCAGTGCAGGCGGCGGCAGGGGGCGCATCCCGGCCGTCCGACGCGAGCGCTCACTGCCGACGTCGTCCGCGCGGACGGTAGTGAAACGCGCGGTCATTGTGGATATGGGCACGCTGTTGACCCGCGCGAGAGCGATCGAGTAGAACTCAATCATGCGCCGAGAGCGAGTGGTGATCTTTCTGGCCGCATTGACCTCGGCGATCGGAAGCGGAACTATCGCCGCTGCACTCGCCGACGCTACAGCCAGTCCCACACCGCGCTTGATCGCCGGGCCCTGGAGTGGCCGTCGGCCGGCAAGCATCTACATCAGCGGCGACGGCGGAAATATCATCACGCGGATCCGCTGGCTTGCTTGGAAGAAGGCTTACGCCTATGGAGTGGGGACCAGCGAGATCCTCGGGTGTGTTCCGGACTGCGCAACGGGCTCCGCTACCCCGGTGCGTACCACGATCACTCTGTCTCACCCCGCGTCTGGGCACTGGACGAAGCTCGTAGAAATCCGCCGGGGCCAGAGACTCACCGCTCACTACGGGGGGACTCTCTGGCCGCTCGGGGCACATTAGTAGCGACCAGCAGTCTGCACGAAAGTCGCTGACGCAAGAGCGCCGCCGACGACATCGTTGGCTGTCCCGCCCGAGCCAAAGCGAACGAGTCGCAAGCGGGTCCGTCGTGCTCGTGGCAGGCGGAGCGTCGTGCCTTCCACTGTGCCGCCGCGGATGCAGGGCTCGCCGAGGCAGGGCTGGACACGTGAGCACAAGCTGCGAACCAGACAGGGTCACGACACCGAGCATCTCCAGCAGGGCTCTGATCGCTTGCCAGCGGGCAGCAGAGAGAGTTTGAACCAGCAGCGCGCCCGGCTCCGGGCTTCGAAATGCGATCCTGCCTGGCCACTGGGTGACAGGCTCGTCCTCGTCGGCCGCACTCTCAATGCGAGGCGTAGACTGATTTGCTTGCGAGCTAGAAGAGCCGATGTCCAGTCGTAGCCCGGTAATTCCGGAGAACGAGTCCGAGCGGTTGCGAGCAGTCCGGCGCTATGACGTGCTTGACACGCCGCCGGATGGGGCGTTTGATCGCGTCACGAAATTGGCGGCGCGGCAGTTCGGGGTGCCGATCTCGATCGTGAGCATCGTCGACAACGACCGGATCTGGTTTAAATCCCATCATGGGGTCGATGTGGAGGAGATTGGCCGCGATCCCGGTCTGTGCGCCTCGGCGATCCTGGGTGATCAGCCGTGGGTTGTCGAGAACGCTGAGACCGACCCTCGTACGATGACTAACCCGCTGGTGGCCGGGGAGCTCGGCCTCCGGTTCTACGCTGGGGCCCCGTTGACGACGCACGATGGGTTCAACCTCGGGACGCTCTGCGTTATCGACGGCGCACCTCGCGAGTTCTCTGCCGAAGACGCGGAGATCCTCGAACAGCTGGCGGGCGTGGTGATGGACGAGCTTGAGCTGCGCCTGCAGGCCCGCCGCACCGTAAGCCAAGAGCTGGCGCTGCGACAGCAGGCCGAGCGTACGGCTCGCCAGTTGCAAGCCAGCCTGCTTCCGCCCGAGCTACCACAGGTCGATGGGGCGGAGCGGGCGGCGCTCTATGTCCCGGCCGACATGGCGGTCGTCGGCGGCGATTTCTATGACATGTTCGTCGTTGGCGAGACCTGCGTGCTCGCCGTTGGCGACGTCAGCGGCAAGGATGCCGCCGCCGCCGCGGTCACCGGGTTGGCGCGTCACGCGATCCGGTCCGCCGCGCAGTGGGCTCAGGATCCGGCCGAAGTACTCACCAATCTCAACCGCACGATGCTGCTCGACGTGGGTGATAGCGACATCGCGACCTTCTGCACGGTTCTGCTGGTGTTCGGAGAACGAACAGACTGCGGCTTTCGGCTGCGGCTGGCGTGCGCTGGACACCCCGCACCGCTGCTCATCGACGCCACCAGCCATAGCATTGAGATCGCCGTCGAAGGCCCTCCTGCGGGGTGGTTTGAAGACGCGGTCTTCGGAGAAATCGAGCTCGAACTCGAGCCGGGCGCGTCGCTCGTCATGTACACCGACGGGCTGAGCGAAGCCCGGAGGGATGGTCAGCTGCTCGGGATCGACGCCGTCCGAGGAGCCCTCGAGGGTGCCGCTGGATCGGCTGAGGGGATGCTCAAGTGCCTGCGCGACCTCATCACCGCGCCGGAGGTCAACGTCGCTGACGACGTGGCGGCGCTCGTGTTCCGGGCGCAACATGGTGGCTGAGCTTCGCGTCGAGCGGGTCGCCCGAGCCGACGGCGTGCGCCTGGTGCTGTCCGGCGAGCTCGATCTTAGTGGCACAGATAGGCTGCTCAGCGCCGGTGAAGACATTCCGGCCGGCGGCACGCTGACACTGGACCTCTCCGGCCTGTCCTTCATGGACTCCTCGGGGGTGAAGGTGTTCATGAACCTCGACCGCCGCTCCAGGCGCGAAGGGTGGTCACTGGCGATCGAGAACCCTCGCGGCCAGGTGCTGCGACTGCTCCAACTCTGCGGCTTTGACCAGCGTCTCCCGATCACACCGAGGTGACTCCCCAGGACGACCGGCTCGCGATGTCCGTCCCCGGCACACCGGAGGCGGTTCGCCAGATCCGCACTGCCGTCTGTCAGTTTGCCCAGAGTTGCGGCCTTCTTGAGGACAAGATAGAAGCGATCAAGCTGGCCGTCTCAGAGGCCGCCACCAACGCCGTGCTTCACGGCTACAGCGATCATGCCGGGCAGATCACCGTGGCTGCCGAGCTCGACGCCAGTGGTGCTCTGCGGGTTGTGATCGCCGACAGCGGACGCGGGATGCTGCCCCACCGAGACAGCGAAGGGCTCGGCCTCGGCGTGCCCATCATGACCACCATGGCCGACCACGTGGACATCACCTCGCCAACTAACCAAGGCGGTACCGAAGTTCACATGCGCTTCCATACCGGTTGATGCACATCCGTCGGGCGCGTGCCGACGAGCCGGCTGCCGGTCATGCCGTACGGATGGCCGACTGCGATCGAACCGCCGTTGACGTTGAGGCGGTCCTCCGGAATTCCGAGCCGTCGCGGCAGTACAGCGCCTGCACCGCGAACGCAAAGCAGGACGCGCCTTACAGGCCCGTCGCGTCCTGCTCGTCCCCACGAGCGTGACTCGGGGGCGGCGACGAGGGTGGGCGTGGTGTGAGCCATGCAGGAGCCAGCCGCGGTGCGGAGCACGCGTCTGGTTGGGCTCAGGAGCACGAGTGGCGTCGGCGTAAGTGGTGCCTACTGCCGGCGCCGTCCGCAGCGGGAGTTGGCCTCTGCGGGTTGAGGGGGCTCTCGTTCCGCTGCCTGTTGTTCAGTGCGGCATGATGCTGCGGTGGTCGACTGGGGATCGGGCAATTACGAGAGGACGGCGGCGGAGCTCGAGCCGGTGTCGCAGGCGGTCGTGGGGATGGCTGTGATCTCGCCGGGTCAAGACGTGATCGACTTGGCGTGCGGGACTGGAAATGCCGCGCTGCTTGCCGCTGGCCGTGGAGCGCGGGTGGTCGGGATCGACGCTTCTGCACGGTTGCTTGAAGTCGCCCGCGGGCGCGCGCGTACGCAGGGCGTCGACGTCGACTTTCGCGAGGGTGACCTGCTCGAGCTGCCGCTGCCGGACGGCACTGCCGACGTGGTTCTCTCTGTGTTCGGGGTGATCTTCGCCTCCGATCCGACGCAAGCTCTGCGTGAGGTTGAGCGCGTCCTACGCCCCGGCGGCCGCGTGCTTCTCAGTGCTTGGATCCCCGCCGGGCCGATCGATGCGATGCTCGGCGCGATGGGGCGCATCCTCGGCCGCATCAGCCAGGCACCCCCGCCTCAACGCTTTCCCTGGTCCGATCCGGCCGCGCTCGGGCCGCTTGCCGCCCAACAGGGGCTCGCCCTTGAGGCAACGACCAGCGCCGAGCTCACGATCCGCGGTAGCTCGCCGGAGGCCTATGTGCTCGCTGGTCAGGAGCACCCAATGGCTCAAGCGGTCCGACCCGTGATCGAGCGTGCCGGCGTCGGGGCGGAGGTACAAGAAGCGATGACCGCTGTTCTTCGCGAGGCCAACGAGGATCCAGAAGGGTTTCTCGTCCACAGCCCCTACGTGGTGCACGAACTTCACGCGCGCTGACCTCTCAACCCAGTCGCGCCGTCTTCACTCAGATCGCCCGCAAGACAGGGAATACGGAGCGTGCCCCCGAGCGAGCGGAGCCATGCAGCTCAGCAAGTAGACGCGCGCCCTCAGGAGCTTGAGAGAGCGTCGGGCGAGCAGCTTCTCGGCGCTCCTCCGGAACGGTTGGAGTAGCGCGCCTGACGAGAGTCTCCCGCCGGGCGGCAAAGCGGCGCTGGGGGCGAAAAGGACGATCGACCTGCTCCTCGCCAGAACCAGGGGGAGGCTGCTTCTCCTGGTTCGCGCAAGAGTGAGGACTGGCGAAGAGTCTTAGCTGAGTGACCAGGGATAAAAACGACACATGAGCGGCCTGGGCGGAGTATTTCTGCGGTTGACCGCCGGCCGGCGTTGTGGTGCGTGGATCCCCGGCGGCGTTAGGGCCGCGCAGTCAGCGGTCGGAAGCCCCATTGGTCTGAATCACCCTCACCTCACATGCTTAACCTGCGGCATCGGCGGACGAGGGCCCCGTTCGACGGCGACCCGGAGGCGGAACGAGGCCAACGGAGCGCAGCTCGCCGTGACCGAAAGCGACTGAATCAACCGGTGTGAGGCGGTCGGCTTCGGTCCTGGAATGGGCTCGCTCCGCCGGACAGCACGAGGTCATACTTCACAAGTATGACGAGCAAGGTTGGTCCCAAGGGGCAGGTGGTCATCCCGAAGGCCATCCGTGAGCAGGCCCAACTGCATCCGGGCGATGAGGTTGAGGTCGGCCTGCGCGACGATCTCATCATCATCACAGCGCGCCGGCACCCAGATCCACTAGGCGGAAGGTTTAAACAGAGCGGCATGGCGGCCAGGCTGCTCGAGGATCGCGCTCGCGAGTCGCGTTGAGCGTCTGCTTGGACTCGTGGGCGATCCTGGCGTCGCTTGACGGCGAGGAGCCCGCCCACTCCCGTGTCGACGCCACGCTCGCCTCACGCCCGGTCGCGAGTTGGGTGAGTCTCGTCGAGGTGTACTACCGGAGCGAGCGCGATCACCGGCGCAATGCGGCAGCCAACACGTTGAATGCGCTTCGGACGCAAGCTTTCGCCGGATCTACCGGGCACGGCGCGCACGAATGATCGATGCCGCACGCCTGAAGGCACGAACAACGATCGCGCTGGCCGACTGCTTCGCCGCCGCGACCGCCGCCGCGCGCGGGCTCGTCCTCCTGACCGGCGACCCTGAGCTCGTCGACCTCGCCGATCCCCCTTGCGTGGTCGAGGATCTCCGCGTTGGCTGATCGCGAGCCAGCGCCGCGCGGCCGCCTGAACATCCCCCGTCCTTCGCTCCTTCTGTCGCAGCGACTCCCTCACCGCCGGGGAGTCGGTCCGGCTGAAAGCACGGAATCGTGAAAGCACTCGCCCGCGAGATCGCGGTTCCGCGCCGTCGTCTCCACATTTCGATGCTCTTAATCCGCAGGGCTAAATGCTGCAGCATCGAGAATCCAAAATCGGCGTGTCGCCCGGGCGGCCACGGAACCTCCCTATTCATCGTCAAGCCGGCCGGGGTGAGGGCGTCTAGACCAATCGCTCGCCGACGGCTTGCACGTGATCTGCTCATGTGCTCGCAGTGAATTTGAGCGCCACCAGCTCAACAGTCACAGCAGGCGACTCGTTCCGGCTCCTTGACGTAGAGCGCGATCGCTTGCTCAGCGGCGTCGATCAGGTCGCCGATCGTGTCACCAGACGCGAACACACCAGGAAAGACCTCAGCCCAGTAAGCCCCCACGACGACGCCCGTCCCGCTGCTGGGGACCTCGCCCCCGTGATGCACCTTGACCTCAACCACGCGCTCCGGCGCCGTGCTCACACCAATAACGCTAACGCGGCGACCGCATTCTCGCCCAGCACGCTTCTCGCCCAGCCCCGATTCCTGGGTACGCGTGTTAGCCAGACTCCTGGCTTAGCCTTCGAAGCGAGCCTTGGCTTCGAATGAGGGCAGCTGAGCGGCACGACCGTTAGGGCGGTTGGGGTCACGATGGCGCCTGGATCAACCGGAGTGATCGTGTCGACGCCTTTACCACTGAGCCGAGAAGTTAAGGTCACGTTCGCTCCTGGGTGAAGGCAGAAGTCCGGCGCTGGCGGCAAGGCAAAATGCTTTCCGTTGAACGCGAGCGTCCGGCGGCGCAGAGCGATGGCTCGGCTTGCGGCGAAAGCGTGCGTTGCGGCTGTCACATGGCGATGCGGATTCGGGAACAGAGGGCTTATAGACTCGTCGAAGTGCCGAGTCGGGTGATCCTATTCTCAACGGATTCCTGCACTTTCTGCATCAGCGCGAAGTCGCTCCTTGCGATGCGGGGCGTAGTGTTCGAAGAGAAGATCAATCTGGCAGAGGACCCAGAACTGCAAGCTGAGCTTGCGAAGGTGACTGGACTCAACGAGCTTCCCTCAGATCATCGTCGACGGTGAGACAGTTGGCGGTTTGAACGAACTCAGGGCCGCCGACAAGAACGGCACGTTGGCCTCCTGGAGCGCGAAGTAGCCGCAATCCGGCCCTGTCGGCCGGGAGACGAGACAGGTCCGGCGCGTTCACCGAGGCAGAGTCCGCTGCATGGCGAGGGACGCGAGCTGGCCGGCGACGCCGCTCTCAAGCACGCTCACCGCGAGGCTTCTCGCTGTTGGGGTTGTTGCTGATCCTGGCGTCCGAGGTGCACAGCTCTTAGCCCGAGCGAGCCACGACCAACGTTGGACTCGATGGCCGTCCTTGGCAACCAGGCCGCTCGGATCTTGGTCGCTGCTATGCGGTCGCTAGCGCCTCGAAGTTCTCATAGAGGCGCGGCTCGCCGAATTTCTCCCGCGCTTTGAGGGCCGCTGGGCCGACCCGGGACCACAGGCCCTCGACCCAGAGCCAGTCGTGGACTAGCTCCAAGCTCAGCAGATCGTGTTTGGTCAGCGTCCCGATCGACTCGCCGAACATCAGGACCGTTCTAACCGGCTCGTCGTACGCGCTCGCAGTGTCGGGGTCGAAATCGTCAGCAAGGATCTGCGGCAAGACCCGCTCCAGCCCAAGCTCCGTGCCCCATCGCGCAAGCTGGACCATGAGCTGAGCGTCTTCCCCGAGTAGGTGAACCCATGATGCTTTCCTTTGTCTGCGGGGGTTGCAGATGCCCATATCGGGCAACGCGACCCTACACCGGGAGACTGCGGGCTGCCAGCACCAGATCCAGACGGCCGCGCCGCCACCGGCAGGCCGGGTGTTCTTCGCCCAGACCAGCCGGCAGGCAGCTCAAATCCTCGGCACGATTTGAACCTCGAGCGACGCCATTTGTACCCGCCGCCCGAGCGCCTTCCTAGAACCCGGGCCTCCCACCCCGACCGAGCTTCAGCACGACGTCTTCTCCCCTCATGAAGCAGTCGGGAGGCGACAAACTGTCGGCAACCCGTACGCCCAGCAAAACTGCGGTCAGATTGTGTGGACAGCGATCTGCCTCTGGCGAAGAGCAGGTAGATGCTCGCCTGCCATCGATCGACCCGCTTCTGTAGGCGCGCGCGACTCTCGCGGCCGCGTGGGCCTTCACCTGATGAGCGGATCCGCTTCGCTTCTCGACCTGGCAACACTCATTCGGCTCGGAGCTGGTCTCCTAGCCGGATCGGCCAGCGGAGTGATCGCTCAAGCGGCGGGTTGATGCGATGAGTGTTGGTCCGTGCGGCGGTCAACATATCCATCCACCCCGACCAGGAGACGATGTCCATGCCAGGACCACTGAGCGACGCCCATGCCGTGACCAAGCTTCCCGCCCAGGACCTCGACCGAGCGCGTCGGTTCTATCACGACAAGCTCGGACTTGACCCGGTCGAGGAGCGCGACGGTGGTCTTCGGTTCATCTGCGCGGGCACGGAGTTTCATTTGTTCAGGTCCTCTGGAGCCGCTTCAGGCGCATCCACGCAGATGGGATTCGAGGTCACCGACCTCTCGGCGGTCATCGAAGATCTGCGCCATCGCGGGGTCACGTTCGAAGCCGTCGAGGTCCCAGGCTTCGAAAGGCAAGGCGAGATGGTGGTCGTGCCCAACAACTACCCAAGCAAAGGTTCCGGAGAGCTTGGCGCCTTTTTCTATGACAGCGAAGGGAACCTCCTCGCGCTCGGCCAGGCGACCGATGGCGGGGAGGCGAGAGGCCCGCGGCTCGCGTCGACTCGTGCAAATGTGGCAGCGGCAGCCGTGCCCGACGCGACTCATGTGGGCATCGATGAGCTCGAGGCGGTCGAGGAGTTCTTAGAGGGCTTCACGTTTCGCCGCGCCGGAGCCCAAATGGGCGTGACACCGTTCGGTATGTCGATCATCGATATGCCAGCGGAGACCACCACCTACCCGGAGCATGACCACTCCTCCAAGGGACCCGGGAATCCCCCCGCCCACCAGCTCGGGCAAGAGGAGGTCTACATCGCACTGCGCGGTTCGGCCGACGTGCAGGTCGACAGCCACCGGTACAAGCTGGACGCAGACCACATCATCCGCGTCGGGCCGACGGCACGCCGCAAGATCCTGCCGGGTGCTGACGGCGTTCGGCTCCTCGCGATCGGCGGATTTCCCGGTCGAGCTTACGATCGAGCCTCCACCATCTCAAGCGAAGCAGCAGCCAAGCCATAGCTGAGAACGCCGAGCGGAGAGCACGATGGAGCCGATCGACGACCGCAGTGCCGCGAGCGGGACGCCGACCGCAGCCCGAGTGGCCCCTGCTTTGGCGTGGGGACGCGTGGCGCACGCGTGCGAGGCGAACAGCTCGGCGAGGTCAGCGAATTGTCCGATCAGGTTGACGCTCGCCATGATCTGGAGCGTGGCGGCGTTCGGCGGCTCGAACGTCAGCGTGCCGTCGTCCAGCAGCGGTCGACGTAGTCGAGCAGCTCGGGCAGTGCTCCGAGGTCGGCCCGCATGGAGCGCCTGCGGAAGCAACAGCTGGCGAGAGAGGGCGTCGGCCTCCTCCTGCGGAAGCTTCTCCCCGTCGGCCGAGTCCGCGGCATATAGTCGCCCGTCCGGGGCGTTCATGGCCGTTAGTCTTAGAACCTCATTTCGGAGCAGTCCGCGATGCCGCCAGCCGCATCAGGCGGTGGCGACCGTCGTGGCGCCACGCTTGCTCTCACGGGCTGCGGCGGCAGCAGTTCAACTTCTTCCACCGCCGGCGTAAAGGGGCCCAGCGAGGTCGCTGCGTCCCCGGTCTCGACGCCGGGGGCCAACCCGTTCACGGCCACCGTCGGGCAGGACAAAGCGGGGGTGACACCGCCCGCCGGCGCTGCGAGCACGGCTGGTGGGCCGGCTACGTACAACGCAAGCCTGCCGGGCCTGTACGGCGGAACGCGCAACCACGCGAGCTGCGACGCGGTCAAGCTGGTCAACTTCCTTGAGCACAACCCAGCGAAAGCAGCGGCTTGGGCGTCGACGCTGGGGATCCAGACCACCCAGATCCGGGACTACGTCTCGGGCTTGACTGACGTCATTCTGCGCACGGATACGCGGGTGACCAATCATGGCTACTTCAACGGCATGGCGGATCCGATCCAGTCGCTGCTGGAGGCCGGCACCGCGGTGTTCGTCGACAAATACGGCCGGCCGGTCGTGAAGTGCTATTGCGGCAACCCGCTCACCCCGCCCGTGCTCTACACGACGCCTACCTACACCGGGCCGCTCTGGGCCAGCTTCAGCTCCACCCGCATCACGATCATCAATCAGTCGACGACGATCATCAACATCTTCACGCTTACGACCCGAACACGGGAATGACGTTCCCGCGCACGCCGGGAGTACATGGGCGAGACGGTCCGTACACGGGCACCCAGACATCCTCTACGAGCCAATCGCATCGCGTCGTCGTCGCGCCCACCAGCTCCACGACACAGCAGCAGGCCCCGCCGACCCCGGCGGCGGAGAACCCGTCCATCTCGCTCTCTCCCAACCCCGTCACTCAGGGCGGCACAGTGACGCTCAACGCCTCCGGGTTCGCGCCCGAACGCAGCGCTTCAGATCACCGTAAACCGCCCGGACGGCGGAACGGAGCATTTCTCGATGTCGACGACAAACGATGGCAGCGGTACGTACACGTTCACCAACGCCGGTGGCAATGTTTCGCTCGGCACCTACAACGTCACGGTCACCAATCCAGCCACCGGCGCCCAGGCCTCCGCCTCCATTGACGTGCTGGCGCCGCCGACCGATACAACCTCAACGGGCTCAACGACGCCGTAGCGGCGACGGCGCGGCGACAGCCCGGCGACGCCGGACGGCGCGCCACACTTGTGGAGTTCAGACGCCGAATGCGGGTATCGAGAAATGAACATGACCCCGTCCACCCAGTCGTTTCCAGGTCACGACGCGCCCGCGAGCACTCGGGTCGCGGTCAGCGTGATCGTGGGAGTGATCGGCTTTGCGCTGACAGCGCTCGCTGGCGGTGGCGGTCTGGCCCCGGTTGTTGGCTGGGACCTCGGGGCGCTCATCTACATCGGCTGGATGTGGGTATCAATCTGGTGGCTCGATGCCGACGAAACCGCCAAACGTGCCGTGCGAGACGATCCCGCCAGGGTTCTTGCCGACGGCCTGTTGCTCAGCGCGAGCTTGGTCAGCCTGATCGCCGTCGGGGCGGTGCTGATCAAGGCTGGCCACAGTCAGGGCACGAGCAAGAACGTGCTGGTCGGAGTGGGGATCGTCAGCGTGGTGATCGGCTGGACCATGGTGCACACGGTGTTCACGCTGCGCTACGCCCGGCTCTACTACGAAAAAAACCCGGGTGGCGTGGACTTCAATGAGTCTGATCGGCCCTGCTACACCGACTTTGCCTACCTCGCGTTCACGATCGGCATGACCTTCCAGGTGTCCGACACGGATCTCCAAAACAAGGAGATCCGGGCAACGGCCTTGCGTCACGGGCTGCTGTCATACGTTTTCGGCGCCGTGATCGTGGCCACGACGATCAACCTCATCGCCGGCCTGACCCACTGACGTAATAGGTTCGTGCCGGGGACGCACCTCGGGTCCAGGCAGCACGGGCGGGGTCTCGTCCGGGCTTCTGGTCCGACGGGCCCGGCGTCAGTTCGCCGGCGCAGGGACCAAGAATCTCCAATTCGCGCTGAATCGGCGTAGAGTCGAGCGAGGCGGTCGCCAGCTAGCGGATTAGCGCTAGCTGACCAGCAGACGATTGGCTTCCGCTTGGGCGGTGCTCGGCCTCAAGGCCGGGTTGGCCGCCTCTACGGCAGTCAGCCCCAGGACGCTGAGATCCCGGGAGCCTGGCGCCACCAGGAGGTCAGCTGTGCAGGCCGGACTACATGCCGTTGGGGTCGGAGCTAGGACGCTTGGGGTGGTGACCGTGCTGGCCGTGTTCGCGGTTCTCCTCGCGTACTCGATGCTGGTGTTCGGGATCGTCGTTGTCCAGGGGTTCAAGGCCTTCGGTCATGCTTGAGCACGGGTGATGGTGATCCTGGCTGGCTCTGGCCATAGCTAGGCCTCGGGCGCGCCGAGCGCGTCTTTGCTCGCGGCAACCGCTTCTTGCTCGGTGTCACTGACGGCTTCGCTCTGGCCGCGCTCTTGATGCGCGCCGGCGACGTTGTTGGCGAGACTGAGGATGAAGCGCTTGTAGTCCTCGAGTTCCTGATCGTCGGCCCTGGCTTCGAGCAGTGCGACGGCATCGCGCCAATGCGCCAGCGAGTGCTCCTTCAGCTCCTCGGCCGATTGATACCGCGTGTGATCGACAACGGGCTTGGCCACAACAATCTCATCGAGCAGTTCGCTCTGGCCATGCTGCTGGCGAGCCTCCGCGTAGGTCTTGGCCATCGTGATGGTCTCGCGCAGCGTCCCTCCCCGCTGGGCCGTGATGACCAACAGGGCGGCGCTCGGTGGCCCCTCGAGCACGAGCGCCCACTCCTCGGGTGTGAAGTTTCGCCTTTCCCGTCACGCGGCCTCTCCAAGCCTCGGATACCGCCGGCGAGTCTACGCTCGGTGGGACACTTGCCCTGAGCTGCGGCCCGCTGTCTGAAGCCGTCGCATTGGCAGAAATCACTGAAAGGAGCGAGCAGATTCGAGCGATCGTGCACGACGTTCCGATTCAAGGCCAGATGATCAGGCTCGGCCAGCTGTTGAAGTTGGCCGGAGTATTCGACAGCGGCGCCGAGGTCAAGGCGTTCCTTGCTTTAGAGCCGGTGCTGGTGAACGGTGAGGCGGAGGCTCGCCGCGGCCGGCAGCTGTATCCCGGCGACATCGTCCTGGTCCGCCAGCGCGAGTTGCGGCTGGTCCCCGCGGATCCGTCCGAAACCGGGGCGGGGCGGTAGGCTGCCCGGCCGATGACGCAGCGAACCGGCTGGGATGTCTCCGACGGGCCTGGCGTCACCGCGCTTGGACTCGCGGCCGCGCGGGCGGTGGAGACGAGCCGGGCGGACAGGCTGATCGAGGATCCGTTCGCCCGCCCCCTGTTCGAGGCGGCGGGAATGGACCTTCCGATGCTGGTGCAGTGGCCGGATCCCGCCAGCCCGGTTTCCGATTCGCACGCCCTTCATCTGCACGGCTCCCGGTACATCGGGCTGCGCACCCGGTTCTACGACGCCGCCATCGCCGGCGCGGCGCGGGCCGCTCAGGGTGTCCTGTTGGGTGCGGGCCTGGACACGCGCGCCTTCCGCCTTGATCTGAGCGACAGCTTTCGTCTGTTCGAGCTCGACCAGCTGGGAGTGCTTGAGTACAAGAACGGCTGTCCTTCACGACCTGGGTGCCTCGCCCCGTTGCCAACGAGTCTGCATCGGTGTTGATCTACGCGACGACTGGACGGCTGATCTTCAGTCGCATGGGTTCGATTCGCGGCGCCCGACGGCATGGATCGCTGAGGGCCTGCTCCCGTATCTGGCCCCTGATGCGCAACTTGGCCTCCTCGCGGCGATCCACGAGCTTTCCGCTCCCGGCAGCGTGCTGGCCTTCGATCGGATCGTCGGCGATGCCACCGCGGGTGGTCGGCTGGAGCGACTCTCCGCGCGGTCCGGGATCAGGATGGACCGTCTGCTCGCCGGCGGAGACGCGGCAGACCTCGAAGGTTTCCTCGCCCGATCTGGGTGGGCGGTCGAAGTGGAACCGGTGAAGGCGCTGGCGAGTCGGTATGGACGCGATCTGACCGATCCATTTGGTGGCGATGACGAAATCACGGTCCGAGCCGCCGTGGCTCGAGACGGTGTTCGTCTCGGCCGTGCTCGGCTGATCGCCGCTACGGGTGGATCGCCTCGCCCGCCTCCAGCATGGCGACGAACTTGGCCAGCCGCCGGGCCCGAGTCTCTGCTCGCTTGGCGTCCTGGAGGCGGTAGAGGATGGCGTAGCGGTTCTGGCTCGAGAGCTCAGCGAAGAACGCCTTGGCTTCGGGCCTTGCATCCAGCTCTCGTTGCAGGTCGTCCGGGACGGTCATCGCCTTCTGCCCGGCGTACGCTGCGGCCCAGCGGCCGTCGGCTTGCGCTCGCTCCATTTCGCTGATCCCAGCCGGGCGCAGGCGGCCTTCGGCCATCAGCCGCTCGACCTTCTCACGGTTGATCCGTGACCACGGGCTACGGGCCCGTCGCGGGGTGAAGCGCTGCAGGAAGTGCAGCTCGTCGAGCGCCTCACGACGGCCATCGATCCAGCCGAAGCAGAGTGCGGTCTCGAGCACCTCGGGGTAGCGGACGCTCTCGATCCCCGTCGCCTTCTTGGCCACCTTGACCCACACACCCTTGGACGCAACGTGATTTTCCGTGAGCCATCGCTCCCATTCGGCCTCGGAGGCAAAAAAGATCGTCGGGAGCCCGTCCTCGGCGCCCATCGGCTCAGGCCGCCCAGGCGGATCGCAGGCGCGTGAGCCCCTGGGCTATCTCGCTCACGGAGTGACGAGTGAACGAGAGTCGCAGTGCGTTGTGCTCAGGCGGTCCGCAGAAGAACGGATAACCCGGAACGAACGCGACCCTTTGCTCCAGCGCGCGCCGCAGCAGCAGCTCGGCATCCCCTCCGTCTGGAAGCCGGGCCCAGACGAACATGCCCCCTTCGGGCAAGTTCCAGCTCGAGCCCGGTGGGAGTGCGCCCGGGAGACCCTCCAACAGCGCATCGCGCCGCTCGCCGTAAGCCGCGCACAAGCGCGCCACGTGGGCATCGACGTCGATCCGGCCCAGCCAGTGGGCGGCGGCGGCCTGGTCAACCGTCGAGGAATGCAGGTCGGCCGCCTGTTTGGCGATCACGAGACTCGGCCGCAACTCGGGCGGAGTCCGGATCCAGCCGACGCGCAGTCCCGGAGCGACGGTCTTGGAGAGCGTGGAGAGGAACAGGGTGCGATCCTCGGCGCCGGCCAGGGTCGCGATCGCCGGCAGGCTTTCGCCGCGGTAGCGAAGCTCGCTGTAGGGGTCGTCCTCGATGATCCACAGCCCGTGGCGGGCGGCCACCGCGGCGACGGCCTCACGCCGTGCGAGCGGCAGCGTTCGGCCGGTCGGGTTCTGAAAGCTGGGAATCAGATAGAGCGCCTTCGGACGATGGGCAATCACAGCCGACTCCAGTGCGTCGGGATCGAGGCCCTCCCCGTCGCAGGCGACCCCAACCGTCCTCGCCCCCGCGAGGCCGAAGCACTGAAGAGCGGCCAGGTAGGACGGCTCCTCGGTGAGGACCACGTCGCCAGGCTCCAGCAGCGCCGTCGCGGCCAGCGTGAGCGCCTGCTGGGAGCCCGAGCAGACGAGCAGCTCGTCAGCTTCGGTCGGTAGACCCCGGCAGGTGAGACGGGCGGCGACGGCGGCGCGCAGCCGCGGGTCGCCCTCGGTGGTCGAGTACTGCAAGGTGCTGTGGGCGGCGGCGTCACTGAGGACGGCGGCGAAGGACTCGCGCAGCCCGGCGGTGTCGAACAGCTCGGGCGCCGGTAGGCCTCCGGCGAACGAGATCACACCCGGCTGCTCGGTCAGCGCGAGGATGTCCCGGACGGGAGATGAACGCACCCCGCGCAGGCGGCTGGCCAGCTCGGGCACGGGCGCGAGGATGTCGCGACGGACGCTCATCGACATCAAAGCTACCGGTGGCGATCCGATGCCACCGAAGACCAGGCCCGACCTATCATCGTGACTCCAACAGCCGGAGCCAGACCTCACTGACCGTGGGATATGACGGCACCACGTGCCAGAGCGTTTCCAGTGTGACCTTGCCCACGACGGCGGTGGTGGCAGCGTGAAGCAGCTCGGCCACCTCCGGGCCGACGAAGGTTGCGCCCACCAGTGTGTCCGTATCGCGATCGACGACCAGCTTGGCCCGTCCGGTGTAGTCGTCACGCAGGAGCGCGGCCCCGGAGACCGATCCGAGGTCGTACTCGAGCGCCTGCGTGTCGATCCCCCGCTCGCGCGCGGCCGCCTCGGTGAGCCCGACCGAGGCCACTTGGGGTTCGGAGAAGACGACGGCAGGGATCATGTCGTGGTCGGCAAGATCGCGGTAGCGGGTCCCGGCGAGCGGGCGCCCCTCGGCCCGCGCCGCGATCACATCGCCGGCGATCCGTCCCTGGTACTTGCCCATATGGGTCAACAGCGCCCGTCCGCAGATGTCGCCGACGGCATAGAGCCAGCCGTCGGTGCCCAGGACCTCCATGTGATCGTCGGTCGCGATGAAGCCGTGCGAGCCGCTGATGTCGACGCCGACGCGCTCGAGACCGACGTCGGCCGCGTGCGGCGTCCGCCCGGCGGCGACCACGATCTCATCGACCTCGAACCTCGCCCCGCCGGCGCTGACCGTCGCTGGTCCGCCGTGGATGCGTCCGACCCCGGCGTCGGCAACCGCGGGGCGCTCGACGGAATCCAGGGTGGTGCCGGTACGCACCGCCACGCCGACGTCGTCGAAAGCAGCGGCCATGAGCTCACCGACAAAGGGCTCGTGCTTGGCCAGCAGGGAGGGCCCGGGCTCGATCACCGTCACCTCCTGCGCGCCGAGGCCCCTGAGCCAGGTCGTGGCCTCGCACGCGACCACGCCACCGCCGACCACGGCCACTCGTCGTGGCACCTCCCGCAGGTTGGTGACATCGCGGGAGATCCAGGGGCGGGCTTGTCGCAGCCCCGGCACGGGCGGCACGGTGGCCGTTGTCCCCGTGGCGATCACGACAGCGTGGCGGGCCCGCAGCGTTCGAGCGGCTCCATCGGGGCCGAGCACCTCCACGGTCTTGACCCCGGCTAGTCGGCCGCGGCCCCGGACCAGGTCGATTCCGGCCTTGGCAGCCCACTTGACCTGGGAGGAGTCGTCGCGGTCGTGGGTGAACTTGTCCCGCCACGCCAGTACCGCGTCGACGTCCAGTGGGCCGGAGATTGCCTGCGCCACACCCGGGAGAGCCTGCGCCGCGGCCATCAGATCGACCGGGCGAAGCAGGGCCTTGCTCGGCATGCAGGCCCAATAGGAACACTCCCCGCCGAGGAGTTCGGACTCCACGATCACGGCCGTGCGGTCACTTCCCTGGATGGCGTACTGCGCTGCGTTCTCACCCGGGGGGCCGCCGCCGATCACGACGACGTCCCATTCCGTGCGCTCTGAATTCTCTTCGCTCATCCCGGGCAAGCTAACGGTTCACCGCGTGCAGGGCCGCGAACCTTCACCGGGAGGCAAGCAGCCAAGGTCCTGTCCGAGGCGGACCGGGCCCGAAGAGTCCCGTCGAGCCGCTTCCGGTTGCGATGGCCCGCGCGCGGCGATCTGTCGCGCCTCCCGCCCGACAAACGTGACAACCCGAGGCGGCGTTTGTCGGCCTCAGCCCGACATTAAGACCACGGTCGCCGGCGCGGGGAGGTTTGCCCCTCTTGTCTGCCCGAGACCGCGCGGGAGGGCCAGACCGTGCGGACCGCGGACGGCGGACCGAGGGTTGTTCTTCGGGGATTGTGTGAACGGATAGATGGTGAGCATCCAACGGGTAGACGGTGAGCACCCACTCATGACTGGAAGATTGGAGACCTGATGGGATTTGACCAGTACCACGAGCCTGCAGGCGAGCTCGGCGCCGAGGCGCGCACCTTTGCCAGGATGGTTGCGTCGCTGACCGAGGAGGCGGAGGCGATCGGCTGGTACGCACAGCGCATCTCGGTAGAGGCCGACGATGACGCCCGCTCGATCATGGAGAACGCGCAGCAAGAGGAGTTCAAGCATTTCGCCATGGACCTCGAGTTCCTCATCCGGCGTACGCCCAAGTGGCGTGTCGCCCTGCAGAAGGTGCTGTTCAGCGACGGCGACATCGTCGAGGCCGGCGAAGCGGCAGAGGAAGCCGAGGACGAGCTCGAAGGTTGAGCCGTGGACCAGTCCGCGCAGGCGTTCAGCTTTGCGGGCGGATCGGACCGAGGCGAGGCCACGGATCCTCCATGAGAACGGCAATCCCGCGTGATTGCCGGGCGCTCGCGCCTGCTGCCGCGGTGCTGGCGGTGCTGGCGGGGCTGGCGGGGCTGGCGCTGCTCGCGCCGATCGTTGCCAGCGCGCGGACGTTCCACACCGTGTTGCAGGACGACGACCTGTCGCTGTTCTCCCCCCATGGCCTGCCGCAATACATGAACGAGCTGCGCTGGCTCGGGGTGGACGAGCTTCGGATCTCCGCCGAATGGAAGCTCGAGGCCCCCCACCCGGACTCCGTCCGGGTCCCACGAGGGTTCCGTGCCGGCGCGCCAAGTTCGTACACAGCGACGGGAATGCGACTGCTGGACCGGGCCGTGAGGGCAGCGTCCGTGGCCGGGCTCGATGTGATCGTCGATCCGGCCTTTTCCGCGCCGCGCTGGGCGACGAGCGACGCAGGCCGACAAATCGGTCCCGGAAACCGCTGGTACAACACGAACATCGATGTCCGCCAGGCGGCCGCGTGGGAGCAGATGCTCGCGCGGCGCTACAGCGGTCACTTCACACCCGCCGGCGCCAGCACCAGCCTCCCGAGAGTCGGCACTTTCACGCTGTGGAACGAGCCCAACGAGGTCGGCTTCCTGAAACCGCAATGGCACGGAGGCATTGCCGTGAGTGCCGACTGGTACCGCCAACTCGTGGACCTCGCCTATCCCGCGATCAAGGCCGTCTCGCCCGCCGCCACCGTGCTGATCGGCAACACCAGCAACTCCGGACTCGATGTGCCGCTGGGCCCGGCCGGTGTGGCGCCGCTGGCGTTCATCCGGCGCCTGGCGTGCGTCGACGCCCGGCTGCAACCCGTGCGCACCGGCGCCTGCGCGAGCTTTCACACCGTGCCCGCCGACGGGTTCGCTCATCACCCGTACGAGCGCAACGCACTGCCCTGGGTCCCCTCCGGCCCGCAGCATCCCGGCTGGGCACAGATGGGCGACGTGACCAAACTCCAGGCGCTACTGGACGCGCTCGTGGCCCGACACCGGCTCGCGCCCGGTGCGGCAACGCTGTGGTTGACCGAGCAGGGCTACGGCTCCAACGCGGAGCTCGCCGGCATGCGGTGGACCGAGTCGCAACAGGCACAGTTGAACGCTGCCGCGGAGTATCTGGCCTGGCGGGACCCACAGACCGTGTCCTTCTCACAGTTCCTGCTTCGCGACACGCTGACCAGTGAGACGGTTGCGCTGCGGGCGAGGAGCGGGAATCCTCACCTCCTGCTGGCCGGGACGTGGACGACCGGCCTTCTCCGGGAGAGCTTCGCGCCGAAACCCGCGCTGTGGATGTTCCGCTCTCCGGTCCTGGCACGGCTGATCGCAGCCCCCTCGCCGCTTTCCGCGCCAGGACTGACGGTCATGGTTCCCGTGGGGGCACCCGCCCTGCTTGAGGTGTGGGGGCGCGCTCGGCCGGAGCGCCAACCGGCCCTGGTCCAGGTGCAGCTCAGCGATGGCTCAGGTGCCTTCCGGGGTGCAAGTGCAGCGACGACCGACGCCAACGGGATCTTCGATGTGCGCCTCGCGCTGCCCGATAGTCCGCGGGTTGAGGTTCGCTTCCGCTGGCTGGCGGTCGACGGGACGTGGCAGACCTCCCCGGTGGTTCAGCCGATCGCCATTCCTGGCGGGTGACTGGCTCAGCCCGGAGGCAGATCCCAGCCGAAGTAGACCTCGGCCCGCCGAAGTTGGTCCCCCTCGAAGCTGAGCACCTCGGTGTTGACCCCAGCGCTGCCGTCGGCGTTGGTCAGCCTGTAGGTCACGATCACCTCGTCGCCTGACTGGATTAGGCGCTCGAACGCGAAGTTCTGTCCCCGCCCCGCCCCCGGCCAACAGCGCTCGAAGTAGCCCGCACGATCGAGATCGACGTCCAGCGGGCTGGAGAACCGGAAGTCCGCGCTCAGCAGTTGCTCCACCGACTCGCGATCGCCCGCGGCGAACGCCTCATACATGTCCTTGGCCCGCTGCATCAAATCGTGATCAGCCAATTGGACCTCAGTTCGCCTCGCGGGTGTCCACTCGCGCCGAGGCCTCCTGCACCTGCTCACGGGCCTGTTCCACGGCGGCCTGCGCCTGGGTGGCGACCGACCGTGCGCGGGCCGCGTCGGCTTCTGCACTCTGCAGCGCGTCCTGCGCTCGGGCCTGCTCGGCCTCAGCCTGGTGTGCGCTTCGCTGCGCGGACCTAAGTTTCTCCTCGGCTCTCTCCTGGCGCTGTCTGGCCTGCGTCAGCCGGCGCTGGCTCGCCTGGGATGGCGGCGGCGGCGCGGCCTCGGCCCGAGCGGGGGATGCCGATGTCGTAGACCCGAAAAACCCGCCCCGGCGATCAAACCGAGGTCGCTGATCTGACGATCCTCGTCCAGGCGGCCGTGCCTGAGCCGCTCCCCCAACTCGGGATCCACGGCGGCGGCATGCGTCGTCTCCCACAACTTGTTGTGCAGCTGCGCGCTGACCGTGTGCCCCGCCTCCCGCAGCACGGCCTCGGCGGCCTGCACCGTTTCGCCGACGAGCTGACGCTCCTTGGCGGACGCTGTCCGGAGCCGACCTCGCTCTCCTTCGGCCAGCAGCTGCTCCTGGGCCTCGCGCAGCCGCAGGCCCGTTTCAAGGAGCCCGTCGACCAGCTTTGGGTGCCGGCGCCGGAGCTGGTTCAGCGTCCAGGCCGCGACGCTAGGCTTCCGTAGACCCTTGACCTGCTCGGCGCGCTCACGCGCGCCGTCTCGGCGAAGCTCCTGCGCAAGCTGGTTGCGGGCGGCGGTGAACTCCGCCAGCGGTGACCCGTAGAGCGCGTCGATCTGAGCTTCGGCGCCGGAGCCACCATCAGCCACCGCCGACAGTCCTCACAGCAGGCTTCGTCCGACCCACAGCTGCTGCGCATGCTCGCGCGCGGCCTGCGGTCCGAGCTCAGCTACGGTCGCGGCGCTGGCCCTGGCCATCGCTGAGCCCAGCGCCGACCAGCCGCGGGCCACCGCGCCGACCCGTGCCGTCGGTCCCCACCCGGTCGCGCCCGCCAGCTCGCTGGCCTTCAGGCGCACGTCCTCAAGCGTGAACGCGCCAAACGGCTTGTAGCCGTCGGCTGCGTAAACGGGTGTCGAGAGGGGGTCGGCCTCGTTCACGAGAGGCCCCATTTCGGGATTGACGAGAGACCGCCGTTGCGGATGGCGCGCTCCGTGTCCGGGGAGCGGCGCGTCATCGGGTACGGTGGCCTCGCCCAGGGGTTGGGCGCGATCGTTCCGTAGTGGTCGCGTAGGTACGCGGTCAGCTCGCCGCGGTGCGTTCGGCAGGCATATCGGCGCGGACCGAGTGGGCCTCCACCATGCCAGGTCAGCCATCCCCCGGGTGGGACGTCGAGGTACTCACCGAAGATCAGCTCCCGGAGTCCATGCTCCAGAGTTCGCTGTGTCTGCTGATCCGGGACCGCGCTGCAGAACTGACACCTGAAGATGACTCGCGTCGGCACCGCTGTGGTCCTCATCCGGAGGCGCCGCGGGCGGGGACAGCCGCGGCCAGTTGATCGATCCGCCCGGTCACCGGCTCGATCATCGAGGCCAGTTGCGCGTCGAGGCTGCCGTGCAGGTGCCACTCATCGCCGTGACCGGTGACCAGCTCCGCCTTGGACAGGCGGGCCAGCGCATGCGAGACCGACGGCCGCTCGGCGCCGACCAGGCGCCCCAGCAGCTGGTGCGTGAGCGGAATCGGCAGGCGGATGCCGCTCGGCTCGACTCGTCCCCAACGGGCCGCCAGGTGCCACAGCAGCAGGGCAAGGCGCACCTCCAGTCGCGGCTGTGAGCTGATCGCCCGCTGGACATTGAGGTTGCGGGTGCGGCGTTCGGTTCGTCGGAGCAGCGCCTGCATGATCTGGGGCCACGGGCGAACGCGCTCCGTGAACGAAGCGTCGAGCACGGCAAAGCGCGTCGGCACGAGCGCCCGCCACTCGATCTCGCACACAAGCAGGTCCTCGAAGGCGTCAAGACATGGCTCCACGATGTCGCCGGGTCCGAGAAGCTCGGCGGCGACGCGGTCACCGACCCGGACGTTGACGGCCAACACTCCTTCGAGCAGGAGTACGCCAGGACCGTTGCCGGCGGTGGCCAGCGATTCTGTAAGCCGGACTTGGCCGACATCGACGTCGAAGGTGTTGGCCGTGATCGCAGGCCGGGCGGCGAGCCGCATCCGCAGGTCAAGCTCGTCGGCCAGGTCCAGGTCGAGGTCCAGCAGGTATCTGTAGGAGGGTGGGCTCTGGCGCGCCCGTGGCCCCGGGATCCACGACGGCTCGACGAATCTCTGCTCCCCTGAGCTCACCTCAAACTCCACCTGCAGGACATCGCGAGACGACCTTCCGCTCGGGTGCAGACACCGGCACTCGGAGCAGTCTAGTCAGGAGGCCTCGCCGATTGGCAACCTGAAACGGAACCGACAGCGAGGTGGTAACCAGGATTACCGTGACCTCGGTTACCAGGCCCTTTCGACACGTGCGGGGCGCTGATACAACGCTTCTCGGCGGGAGTCGTCCCGGGGGTACACCCCTGGAGACGACCGCCAGAGAGGAGTTCCAGGGCCAATGTGTTTGGCGATTCCCGGGCAGGTCGTGGAGATCATCGATCCCGCCAACCAGATCGCGAAGGTTGATGTCGTCGGGGTGCGACGCAATATCAACGTAAGCCTCCTGATGGATGACGGGGTGGGCGCGCAGCCGGGCGACTGGGTGCTGATCCACGTCGGCTTTGCGCTCTCAAAGGTGGACGAGGAGGAAGCCCACCACACACTGAGTCTCCTGGAAAAGATGGGTGCCGACTACGAGCAGGAGCTCGAAGAACTCAAGGCCAGCGTGATCGAATGATCGATGCTGCCGACGCCACCGCATGCCGGGCGAGCGAGCAGCACTGCATCACCTGCGGCGATGAGGGCATCCCGATGCGAGTGCTGGAGCTGCGGGGCGCCGACGCGGTCTGCTCCGATGAGGAATCGATACGCCACCAGGTCGCCATCGATCTGCTCGGAGCCGTTGAGCCGGGAGACGGAGTGCTCGTCCACGCGGGGGTTGCCATCCGACGCCTGGAGGAGGTCCCCCAATGAAGTTCGTCGACGAGTTCCGTGACGCACATCTCGGCCAAGTCGTGGCCGGCGAGATCCTCTCGGAGATGGATCCGGGTCGCCACTACAAGGTGATGGAGGTCTGCGGCGGGCACACGCACTCGATCTACAAGTACGGCATCGACGACCTGCTGCCCTCCAACGTCGAGCTGGTCCACGGCCCCGGCTGTCCGGTCTGCGTGATCCCGATGGGCCGGGTTGACGACGGGATCGCGGTCGCCCGCAACGACGGCGTGATCTTCACGTGCTTCGGCGACATGATGCGCGTGCCGGGATCGGAGATCACCTTGCTCGACGCCAAGGCGCAGGGCGCTGACGTGCGAATGGTCTACTCACCGCTTGACGCCCTGCGGATCGCCAAGGAGAACCCGAACCGTGAGGTTGTGTTCTTCGCCATCGGGTTCGAGACCACCGCTCCCTCGACCGCGCTGACGCTCAAGCGCGCGAAAGCGGAGGGGATCAAGAATTTTTCCTGCGTCTGCAATCACGTGACGATCGTGCCCCCGCTGCGAGCTTTGCTGGAGTCGCCGGACCTGCGCCTGGATGGATTCGTCGGTCCGGGCCACGTCTGCACGGTGGTGGGTGCGCGTCCCTTGGAGTTCATTCCGCAGGACTACGGCCGCCCGGTGGTGATTTCAGGGTTTGAGCCGCTGGACATCCTGCAGTCGATCCTGATGATCCTGCGCCAGCTGCGCGACGGACGGAGCGAGGTCGAGAACCAGTACAAGCGCGTCGTTCCGCACGAGGGCAACCTCCGCGCGCTCGAAGTGATGTCTGAGGTCTTCGAAGTGCGGCCGCACTTCGAATGGCGCGGTCTTGGCTTCATCTCGCAGAGCGGTCTGCGGCTGTCGGACGCCTATCGTGATTTCGACGCCGAAGCTCGCTTCGAGGTCCCCAACGTACGCGTGGCCGATCCCAAGGCATGTCAGTGCGGGGAGGTGCTCAAGGGCGTGATCAAGCCGTGGGAGTGCAAGGTGTTCGGCACGGCATGTACGCCCGAGCATGCAATCGGCACGTGCATGGTGTCCCCGGAGGGGGCGTGTGCGGCCTACTACAACTACGGCCGCTTCGCCCGCGAGCGGGAGGTCGTATGAGCGACGCCGGCGCAGCGGTCACCGGCCGCGAGCAGCGCGTGCTGGAGATCATCGAGACCGCGCGAGCGAAGCGAGCTCGGTTTCGGGACAAGCAGATCACGCTCGCCCACGGGGCCGGAGGCAAAGCCACGCAGACGCTGATCGAGGGGCTGCTGGTTCCCGCCTTTGCCCCGGAGGGAGCGGGCGCGCTCCCCGCGATGGCCGACGCCGGTGCGCTCACCATCGCCGGCACCCGGATGGCCATGACCACTGACAGCTTCGTCGTCAAACCGCTTCGCTTCCCCGGCGGATCGATCGGCGAGCTTGCCGTCAACGGAACCGTGAACGATCTGGCCATGGCGGGCGCCCGGGCCGTCGCGCTGACCGTGTCGATGATCCTTGAGGAGGGGCTTGAGTCCAACGTCCTGCGGGCGGAGGTGCAGGCCATCGCTGCGGCGGCCGAGCAGGCTGGTGTGGAGATCGTCGGCGGCGACACGAAGGTGGTCGAGCGCGGGGCGGCGGACCAGATGTACCTCTGCACCACCGGTGTCGGGGCCGTCGATGCGCGGTCGCAGATGGCCACCGACGCGATCCGGCCCGGCGACAAGATCCTCGTTTCCGGACCGATCGGCGAGCACGGGACGGCGATCATGCTCGCGCGCAACCAGTTCGACCTCGACGCCGAGATCGAGTCGGACACCCATTCGCTGTGGCCCGCGGCCGACGCGCTGCTCGGCAGCGCCGGCGCGCACCTGCACTGCATGCGGGACGCGACGCGGGGCGGCGTCGCCTCGGTACTCAATGAGCTGGCCCGAGCGTCAGGCGTGGCAATCGTGGTCCGAGAGGCTGCGGTCCCGGTGTCGCCGATCGTCGGTGCGGCAGCGGAGCTGCTCGGCATCGATCCGATGTACATCGCCAACGAGGGGCGATTGGTCGCCTTCGTGGCACCGGAGGCGATGGACCAGGCGCTGGAAGCGCTGCGGCGGGTGACGGGCAGCGAAGGGGCGGTGGAAATCGGTGAAGTCAGGCGCGAGCCGCCTGGGATGGTGTTGGTGCAGACCAGTTTCGGCGGCAGGCGAGTGATGGATCAGCTCGTCGGTGACCCACTGCCGCGGATTTGTTGAGGCGAGAGAGCGATCGAGAGGAGCAGCAATGGCGACGCAGATCGAATTCGTACCAGGGCAGAAGGAGACCGAGGCGGTCACAGCGCATGTGCTGTGGATGACGATCGGCCTCTCATGCGAGGGGGACTCGGTCGCCATGACCTCCGCGACCAACCCCAGCCTCGAGGACATCATCCAGGGTGTGATCCCGGGCATGCCTCGGGTCGTGATCCACAATCAGGTGATCGCGTTCGAGGTCGGCGACGAGTACATCCAGGCCTGGTACGACGCCGAAGCCGGCAAGCTCGATCCGTTCGTGCTCGTGATCGAGGGCTCGGTACCCAACGAGGAGATCAACGGCGAGGGCTATTTCACCGGCTTCGGTGTCAATCCCTCCACTGGCCAGCCGATCACGCTGAACGAATGGATCGACCGGCTCGCGCCCAAGGCCGCAGCGGTCGTCGCGGTGGGAACCTGCGCCACCTACGGCGGGATTCCGGCAATGAAGAACAATCCCACCGGGGCGATGGGCGTGGCCGACTACCTCGGCTGGAAGTGGACCTCCAAGGCCGGGCTGCCGATCATCAACATCCCCGGGTGTCCTGCCCAGCCGGACAACATGACCGAGGTGCTGATGTACCTCGTCTTCCACCTGGCCGGCATGGCGCCGGTCCCTGAGCTCGATGAGCAGCTGCGGCCAAAGTGGCTATTCGGCCGCACCGTGCGCGAAGGCTGCAACCGCGCCGGTTTCGTCGAGGAGGGCAACTTCGCCACCGAGTACGGCTCCGATCACCGCTGCCTGGTCAAACTGGGCTGCAAGGGCCCCGTGGTCAAGTGCAACGTACCGGTCCGTGGCTGGGTCAACGGAGTCGGCGGCTGTCCGAACGTGGGCGGGATCTGCATGGCCTGCACGATGCCGGGATTCCCGGACAAGTACATGCCATTCATGGATCCGGACAAGTGGGGCGCGGCGGCGGCCAACGTCGAGCGCTTCAGTCTCGGACCGATCTTCAAATACTTCCGCGAGCGGAACATCAAGAACAAGTACGACGTCGAGCCCGACTGGCGACGTCGAGGGCCGGCGCTCACCACCGGCTACCAGAAGCGCTGGTAGCCGACCAGCGAGTCAGTCCGAATCGACACTTTCCAAGGGAGAGCAAATGGCCACGATGGAAACACCCGCACAGCAGAAGGTCGTAGTCAAGGAGATGTCCTGGGATCCGATCACCCGGATCGTGGGCAGCCTTGGCATCCACACGGAGATCGACTTCTCCAACCAGCAGGTGCTGAAGTGCTACAGCACCTCAATGGTGTTCCGCGGCTTCGACATCTTTATGAAGGGCATCGATCCGCGCGATGCGCACTTCATCACCAGCCGTATCTGCGGTATCTGCGGTGACAACCACGCCACGTGTTCGTGCCTGAACCAGAACATGGCCTATTCGGTCAAGCCGCCGCCGCTCGGCGACCTCGCCTTCAACCTGGCCGAGTCGGCTGACTACATGTTCGACCACGCGATCTTCAACGACTGCATGGCCAACGTGGACTTCTGTGAACAGATGGTCAAGGACACCAACCCCACGCTGCTGGCCAAGGCCGAAAACACCTCATCGCCCCACAAGGACATCCACGGCTACAACACGATCGCGGACATCATGCGGTCGCTCAACCCGTTCACGGGCAGCTTCTATTTGGAGACTCTCCAGGTGGCGCGCTATACGCGAGAGATGTACTGCCTGTTCGGCGGCCGCCACACCCACCCCTCGACGATCATGCCCGGTGGCTGCAGCGCCGACATCACCCATCAGACCCTGACGGACTACTACGTGCGACTGATGCGCTACATGGACTACGTCAAGCGGGTCGTGCCGATGCACGATGACCTGTACGACTTCTTCCTGACCGAGTTGCCCGGTTACGACATGGTCGGCTTCCGGGAGACCAATCTAGTCAACTGGGGCAGCTTCGACGACCCCGACTACGTCGATTACGACTACAAGACGATGACCGAGTGGGGCCGCAAGCGTTACATCACGCCCGGGGTGGCAATCAACGGCGAGCTGGTCTCTACCGACTTGGTCGAAATCAACCTGATGATCAGGATCCTGCTGGGCAGCTCCTACTTCGACGGCTGGGAGAACGAGCCCACCTTCGTGACCCACGATCCCCTCGGCAACCCGGTGGACAAGAACCATCCGTGGAACAAGCAGACGCTGCCCAAGCCTCAGAAGCGGGACTTTGCCGATAAGTACAGCTGGGTCGTCTCGCCCCGCATGTACGACAAACGCACGGATACTCACGTTTGCTGTGACACCGGGGGCGGGCCGTTCGCCCGCCAGTGGTGCACCGCGAAGGCCGGCCTTGTCGACTTCGGCTACCTCAAGGCGACAGGGCACTCGATCCAGATGGTGCTGCCGAAGTCGGCCTCGATGCCGGAGATGGAGCTCGAGTGGCACGTTCCGGAGAAGTCCAACGCGATCGAGCGCGACCGCGCTCGCAGCTACCACCAGGCCTATTCGGCCCTGGTGGGACTGCATTGCCTGGAGCGGGCGCTCAAGGAGGTTCGCGCCGGGCGGACGAAGAGCTGGAAGGAGTTCAAGGTGCCGGATGAGGCCGTGTCCGTGGGCTTCCACGAGGCGGCGCGCGGAGTGCTCTCACACCACATGGTGATCCGCGATGGCAAGATCGCCAACTACCAGCCCTATCCACCGACTCCGTGGAACGCGAGTCCGCGTGACAGCTTCGGAACTCCAGGCCCCTACGAGGACGCGGTGCAGAACACCCCGATCTTCGAGGAGAACGGTCCGGAGAACTTCAAGGGCGTCGACATCATGCGGGCGGTGCGCAGCTTCGATCCGTGTCTGCCGTGCGGAGTCCACATGTACACCGGTAAGGGCAAGGTCCGCAAGGTGATCCACACCCCGACGGGCCTCAGCTGAGAGCGGGGGGCAGATGGCCACTGACACCCATCCCGGCGAGCTGCTTGACCGGGTCCAGGTACTGAGCGCTGAAGTTGATGAGCTTCAGGACGCCCGGGCGCGTGAGCTCTCGCAAGAACTGGTGAGCGCGATCATCGCCTTGTACGGCGACGGACTCGGACGGATCATGGCGACGATCGCCGACGCTCGTGAGGCGGGCGCGACGATCCTCGACGAGCTCGCCCAGGATGGTGTCGTGGCCAGCCTGCTGCTGATCCACGACCTCTATCCGGTCCCGCTCGAAGACCGGGTGATGGAGGCGCTGGATACGGTGCGTCCGTACATGGAGTCCCACGGGGGCAACGTCGAGCTGGCCTCGCTGCGGGACGGCGTGGCCAAGCTCGTGCTCCAGGGCAGCTGCAACGGCTGCTCGGCGTCACGGGCGACGCTGGAATTGGCGATCAAGCAGGCGCTGGAGGAGCACGCTCCGGATCTGGCCGGCCTGGAGGTCGAAGGCGTGACCGAGCCGGCCCCGCCACGCGGCGGCTTCGAGTTGCCGGTGGTGCAGTCCGGAGCGGGCGAGCTGCCGCTCGTGCACTCGGGAGCCGAGCAGCTCCCGATGGCTGAGGAGCAGTCGGCCCGGTGGATCCCGTTGAATGGCCAAGCGGAGGTCGGCGTGGGTGAGCTCCGGGCGCTGCAGGCCGACGGTGTAGCCCTGCTGCTGGCCCGGGTGAACGGATCGCTGCTGGCCTACCGCAACAGTTGTGCCGCCTGTGGCGAGGCGCTGGACGGCGGGGAACTTGACGGCGGCATGCTCCGCTGCGCGAACTGCGGCGCGGACTTCGACCTTCCGCGGGCCGGACGAGCCGCCGGCGGAGAGCCGCTGCAGCTGACGCCCGTTCCGCTGCTGGAAGCCGGCGGGATTCGGGTGGCCGTGTGAGCGAGCGCCTGGACTCCATGGTCACTGCCCGTAAGCGTGCCGAGACGCTGGCGCGGATGCGGACGATGGCGAAGGTCGGGGCCGTCCGGCCGGCGGACCGGCCGCGAACGCCACCGGCCGAGCGGTGCGACATCTGCAACACGACGGTGCCCGACGATCACCGTCACCTTCTGCACCTGGTCGAGCGCCGGATCGTCTGCTCGTGCGAGGCGTGTTGGGCGCTGCATTCGGGCGATGCCGAGTACCGCCCGTCCGGCATGCGAACCCTGTGGCTGGAGGAGTTCGACTGCGACGCGGAGATGTGGGGGCGCTTTCAGATCCCGATCGGGCTGGCCTTCTTCATGCGCAGCAGCGTGTCCGACGGAGTCGTCGCGTTCTACCCGAGTCCGGCCGGCGCGACGGAATCCGAGCTCAACCTCGAGTCGTGGGAGGCGCTGGTTGAACTCAACCCGGTGCTCGCCGATCTCGAGCCGGATGGCGAGGCGCTGGTGGTCAATCGCCTGTCGACACCGCATGATTACGCGATCGCGCCGATCGACCAGTGCTACGCGCTGGTCGGGTTGATCAAGTCACGCTGGGAGGGGATCTCCGGCGGGGACGCGCTCACTGAGGCGGTGCCCGCATTCTTCGCGGCGCTGCGCGAACGGACCACCACCCCCGTACCCCGGTTCGCCCAGTGAGCGTGCAGGCAGATTCCGAGCGCGAGAAGGGAGCTCCGGACGTTGCGGACGCGGGCTTTCCCGGCGTCCCGACGCTGATTCCCGAACCGGAGTTCACCGTCACCAGTGCAGCGCACCTGGCCTTCGCCGCTGCGCCGACGATGATCTTCTCGGCCGCCGTCAGTGAGCCGAGCGGACTCCCGATTCAGTCGATCGCGCTGTCGGTGCAGGTCATGATCGACCCGGCCCGGCGAGGCTATGACCCGGAGACCCGCGAGCGACTGGCGGAGCTGTTCGGCCCCCCCGCGAGCTGGACGCCATCCACCCAGGGGCTCTCCTGGGCGCGGGTCGCGGCCGTGATCCCGTCGTTCACCGAGTCGGCGACGTTCGCCATCGAAGTTCCATGTACGTATGACCTCGAGGTGGCGGCGGCCAAGTACTTCTACGCACTGGAGGATGGCTTCGCACCGCTCAGCTTTCACTTCTACGGCAGCATCTTCTACCGCAACGCTGACGGCGTGCTGCAGATGGTGCCCGTTTCCTGGAGTGCGAGCGCACAGTTCTCGATGCCGGTCCGCGCGTGGCAGAAGATGATTGCCGAGCACTACCCGGGCGGCGGCTGGATCCGTGTGCACGAGCGGACACTGGCGATCCTCAACGAGCGGCGCGCCCGCCGCGGGCTTCCGAGCTTCGACGCCTGCATCGAGGAACTGCTCGAGAACAGCGACGCCGATGCTTGAGGAACTGGTGTCATCGCTGCTCTACGAGGGATACGCGCTTTACCCGTACACGCCAGCCGCGCTCAAGAACGCCACTCCCACGCCGTTCGGCATCGTCTATCCGCCTGTCTATGCGCAGGAGTGCTCCGGAGCCTTTGACCACGCGCGCTTGGACTGCGTGGCCGAGCCTGCATCAGACGCCGGCCTGACGGCGACGCTGCGCTACCTCGACCCAAATGGCGAGCGCCATGAAGCGGTGGAGCAGCGGGTCGAGCTTGGCCCGATCGCCGTGGGGGAGCGGGCGACAGTCGCCTTCCCCGGCGGGCGCTTCACGCTGCGCTCTGAGCCCGCCGGCGGGGATGGCCGCGCCCGCGTGCGCGCTTGCGTGCACAACACGCAGCCCGTGAGTCCCGGGTTGGCTCGCGGCGAGGTCCTCGAGCATGCGCTGATCTCGACTCACCTCGTGGTCCAGATCACAGGTGGACGGTTCATATCCCCGTTAGAGAGCGGCCATGAGAGCGTGAACACCTGGCCGGTGCTGGCCAGCCCGGCCGACGACGCGATCCTCGGGGCGGCGATCGTGCTGCCCGACCATCCGCAGATCTCACCGGAGAGCCGCGGCAACCTGTTTGACAACACCGAAATAGAGGAGGCCCTGGTGCTCCACGTTCATGCGCTCAGCGACTCCGAGCGCCAGCAGGCCGCCACCCAGGACCCCGTGGTGCAGGAGATGCTCGAGCGGACGCTGGCCGCGACGCCGCAGGACATCATCGACCTCCACAGCGGCCTCAGGGAGATCAAGCGTGGCTAGCGGACCGATGCCGGCGCCGTTTCCCGGCGGAGCGGAGAACCCCAGCGCCGGTTTCCCGGGTGGCGCGGACAACAATCCCGGCGAAGCCAGCGCGACGGTTGACGGCGTCCGCTTCGAACGCGGCGCCAAGGTGATCCTGAAGCCGGGAACCGACCGCGACGTGTTCGACAAGATGCTCGACGGCCGAGAGGCCACGCTCGAGCGGATCTACGTGGGTATGGACGATCGCGTCTTCCTCGCGGTCACCGTGAACGACGACCCCGGCCAGGAGCTCATGCGTGAGACGGGGCGCTACCTGTTCTTCTTCGCCAACGAGGTGCAGCTGCCATGACTGAAACCGTTCAGCGGACGACAAAGCAGATCCTCGTGGCCGGAATCGGCAACGCGTGGCTGCGCGATGACGGCTTCGGAGGCGAGGTTGCGAAGCTGTTGGAGACACGCGAACTGCCCGACGGAGTGTTGGTGATGGATTTCGGCTCGGGAGGACTCGATCTCGCCTACGAGGTGATGCGGGGCTATGACGCGCTGATCCTGATCGACGTGAGCCGGCAGGGGGAGGCTCCCGGAACCCTCTACGTCATGGAGGCCAACCCGGACGACGTGGACGGCCAGGTCGAGGACGGCCAGATGCTCGATCCGCACGGCATGGACCCGGAGACGGTGCTGCGCTTCGTCAAGTACGTCGGCGGCTGGCCCGGTCGCGTGTTTGTCGTCGCCTGCGAACCGGAGATCGTCGAGGATGTGGGCCTCGGTCTCAGCGACGCGGTGAGCGCATCGGTCGCACGCGCAGCGGAGGTAGTCCTGGAGACGATTGCCGAGCTCCGCGCCGATTCTGCCAATGCATGAGCTGTCAGTTGCCAGCGCGGTTCTGAACACCGCGGTCAAACACGCCGGTGCGCGCGGCGTGTCCGTGGTCAGCCTGCGCGTCGGCAAGCTCAGGCAGGTGATTCCGGACTCGCTGGTGTTCTACTTCGAGATCGTCTCCCGGGACACCGTCTGCGAGGGAGCGCGGCTGGAGCTCGAAGAGATCGAGGCGCGCCTGGGCTGTTCGGATTGCGGGCAGGAGTGGCAGCCGGAGATTCCGGCCTTTCGCTGCCCTCGTTGTGCGTCGGCGGCGGTGCAGGTGCTGGCCGGGGAGGAACTGGAAGTGGACTACATCGAAGTCGAGGACGAGGAGACCGCATGCATCGCACCAAGGTGAGAGTCGTCGAGGACGCGCTCGACGCCAACAACACGATCGCGCGAGCCAACCGGGAAGACTTCGATCGCCACGACGTCAGTGTGGTCAACCTGATGAGCGCCCCTGGAGCGGGTAAGACGACGCTGCTTGAACGGACGCTGTCCGAGCCCCTGGGCGACGTGCGGGTCGGGGTTCTGGAGGGCGACGTCCAGGGTTCTTTCGACGCCGACCGGCTGGCCAGCCTGCACGTTCCGGTGACCCAGCTCAACACCGACTCCGGGTTCGGCGGCGAATGTCATCTTGACGCGAATATGGTCCGCTCGGCCATGCCCGCGCTACCGCTGCATGACATCGACCTGCTCGTTATCGAGAACGTCGGGAATTTGGTTTGTCCCGCGGAATTCAGGGTGGGTGAAGACGTGCGGGCGATGGTCTGCTCGGTCACCGAGGGCGAGGACAAGCCGATGAAGTATCCACTCATGTTCCGCACCTGCGAGGTGGTCGTGGTCAACAAGATCGACCTCCTCCCGCACCTCGACTTCGACCTCGACAAGTTCCTCTATTACCTGGATCAGGTGAACCCCAGCGCGCAGCGGATGCTGGTCAGCGCGCGCACAGGTGAGGGCGTGCCGGCGTGGCGCGATTGGTTGCTGACCGTTTCCCAGCGGGAGCGGGCGCTCGCTTGATCCAGGCGGCGCTCACCCGGGACGCCGCCGCCCACCTGGAGGTGCTGCTGGCACGGCGCACCGAGGCCAACCGGCGGTTCTTCGACCAGGAGGCGGACCGGCTGGCCCGGCTCTGCCACCTGATGGCGGAGCGATTCGCGCGCGGGGGACGGCTGATCGCCTTCGGACGATCGCCCGGCGATCGCTCAGACGCACGACACGTGGCGGTGGAGTTCGTGCACCCGGTGATCGTCGGCAAGCGCGCGCTCCCGGCCATTGGCTTGGCGGGAGAGGGCGGCAATCTGGGCAGCCAGGTCGAGCTCATCGCTCAGCCCGAGGACATCACGATTGCCTTCGGCGCCGAACGGGACGGAGGCGAGGCGGCCTCCGCGACCAAGCTGGCCCGCGACCGTGGCTGCCTCACCCTCGCGTTCGCGCCCGCCGGCGCCGAATGGGAGTTCGTTCCGCCGGGCGAGGACGTGTCCGTCGCCCAGGAGCTGGTCGAGACTCTCTACCACGTCCTGTGGGAGCTCGTGCATGTGTTCTTCGAGCACCGCGGACTCCTCACCGGGCGCGACAAACCTCGAACTCACGACGCGGGCGCGGCCAGTTTCCTCTACCCGTTCCTGGCCGAGCGCGAGGACAACCTCGCCCAGCTGCTGGGCGACGTCAGCCGTTCGGTGGTCATGAAGTCCGAGGAGATCGGCGCGCTGCGCACCCAGACTCTGTCTGAGAACGGACCCGCCCTGATCGCGGCGGCCGAGGGTGTGCGCACGAATCTCCGGCGCGGCGGGACGCTGCTGGCGCTGGGCAACGGGGGCTCGGCCACCGACGCGATGGATGTGGTGGCCGACTTCCGGACCCCGGCCGCCGCGGCCCGCACCGGTACCGGCTGGTCGGCCATCGATCTCACCGAGGACACCGGCATCATCACCGCGGTCGCGAACGACATCGGTCCCGAGGCGATCTTCTCACGTCAGGTGATCGCCTATGGACGTAGCGGCGACGTGCTCCTCGCGCTGTCCACGTCCGGCAACTCAGGCAACGTGATCGCAGCCCTCGAGCAGGGCCGGCGTCAGGGACTGATGACGATTGCGATGGTGGGCTACGACGGCGGCCGAGTGGCGGCGGAGGGACTGGCCGATCACGTCATCGTCACCCGTTCTCAGAACATCCCGCGGATCCAGGAGGCGCAGGCGAGCGCCTATCACGTGCTCAGGGAGCTGGTGGGGTGAGCGCGACCGTCGACCGCGCCATCCGCGCTCGCGTTCGCGTTCGCGTCCACGGGACGGTACAAGGGGTCGGCTTCCGGCCCTACGTGTACCGGCTGGCCTCGGAGCACGGCCTCGATGGCTACGTCCTCAACGACGCGCACGGCGTCCTGCTCGAGGCGGAGGGATCGCAGGAGGCGCTCGAGCGGTTCGTGGCCCGTCTGGAACGCGAGGCCCCGCCGCTGGCGAGGATCGAGCGGATCCTCACCGAACGTCTGCCGCCCGCGGGCGAGGGCGGCTTCAAGATCCTGCCCAGCCCACGCGGCGATCCGGCAGACGCCCCGGTGGCCGCCGACACCGCCACCTGCGAGGACTGTCTGCGCGAGCTGTTTGACCCGAGTGACCGACGCCACCGCTACCCGTTCATCAATTGCACCAACTGCGGCCCTCGCTTCACCATCGTCCGCGGGATTCCCTATGACCGCCCGTCCACGACGATGGCCGCGTTCGCCATGTGCCCAGCCTGCCGAGCCGAGTACGACGATCCGGCGGACCGACGCTTTCACGCTCAGCCAAATGCCTGTCCGCAATGCGGTCCCTCGGTTTCGCTGCTGGATCGGGCCGGCAAACCGGGGGCGCCCGGCGCCGATGCCGTGAGCGCAGCAGCGATGGCGCTAAATGCCGGGATGATCGTGGCCGTGAAGGGCATTGGCGGCTACCACCTGGCCTGCCGGGCAGACGACGAGCACGCGGTCGCGCGGCTGCGGGCACGAAAGCACCGGGAGGCGAGGCCGTTCGCCCTCATGGCTCCAGACCTGGCCGCCGCGGAGCGGCTGGTCGTGCTCGGCGAGACCGCGCGCGCGCTGATGCTCACGCCGCAGCGGCCGATTGTCCTGGCCCCCCGGCGCGCGGGTGCCCCCGTGGCGCGGGCCGTCGCGCCCGGAGCGCTCGAGCTCGGCGTGATGCTCCCCTATTCCCCGCTTCATCACCTGCTGCTGAGCGACTGCGCCGAGGCGCTGGTGGTGACCAGCGGGAACATCTCCGACGAGCCGATCTCGTTCCGCGATCAGGAGGCGGCGGAGCGTCTGGGTGCGATCGCCGACCTGTTCCTGGTTCACGATCGTCCGATCGAGACGCGAACCGACGATTCGGTGGTCCGCGTGGCGCACCTCGGCCCCGAGACGCGCACGGTTACGGTGCGTCGCTCGCGCGGCTACGTGCCCGACAGCCTGCCGCTCCCGTCGGGGGGCGCCCAGCGGCCGCTGCTGGCCTGTGGTGCGGAGCTCAAGAACACCTTCTGTGTCGCCAAAGGCGAACGCGCCTGGGTCAGCCATCACATCGGCGACCTTGAGAACCTGGAGACGCTTGCGGTCGTTCTCGGAAGGGATCGAGCATTTCCAGCGTCTGTTCGCGGTTGAACCCGAGCTGGTGGCCTATGACCTGCACCCGGAGTACCTCTCCACGAAGTACGCCCTGGAGCGGGACGGCGTCGAGCTGATCGGCGTCCAGCACCACCACGCGCACATGGCCGGGCTGCCTGGCCGAGCACGGTGAGACGGGGACAGCGGTCGGGGCGATCTTCGACGGGACCGGCTACGGGACCGACGGTACGCTGTGGGGCGGAGAGCTGCTCTTCGGCGACATCGGCTCCTGCCGCCGGGTCGGCTCGCTGCATCCCGGTTCGGCTCCCCGGCGGCGCGCAGGCGATCCGGCAACCGTGGCGGATGGCCTGCGCATGGCTGCAGGAGTCCTCAGACTCGGACGAGCCGCCCGCTCTGCCGGACACGCTCCGTGGCTCACGTGGACCCGGAGCGCTGGAGCCGCGTGACGCAGCTCGCCAACACCGGCTTTGCCTCCCCGCAGACCACGAGCGCGGGACGACTCTTCGACGCCGTCGCCGCGCTCTGCGGCCTGCGCCCGGAGATCGTCTATGAGGGGCAGGCGGCGATCGAGCTGGAGGCCGCGTGCGATCCCTCCGAGCGAGCGTCGTATCCGATGCCCGTGGTGACACGGGGCGACACGATCGTGATCGACCCGCGAGCGACGATCGTGCGAGATCAGCGCCGACGTTCGCGCCGGAACCTCGGCGGCAAAGATCGCGGCTCGCTTTCACCGGTCTCTGGCCAACAGCACGATCGAGTCCTGCGTGGCTGCGGCCGTCCCGGTATGGCACCGAAACCGTAGTCCTCTCCGGCGGGGTGTTTCTCAATCGACGTCTGCTCGAGGCGGTGGCTGCGGGGCTGAGCGACCAGGGCCTGCGCGTCCTGACGCCGCAGCTGCTGCCCGCCGGCGACGGCGGCATCTCCTATGGGCAGGCGGCGGTGGCCGCGTGGAGGACGGCGGCTTGAGCCGCTGGGCGCGCATCCGCGGCTCGCTTGACGCCCAGGGTTGGCGTTCGCTGGGGCTGATGGCCCTGGCCGTGGTCGGTCTGCACGCGATCGGGTTCTTCCTCCTGTTCGTCGTCGTCGCCCCGCATCACCACCATCTCGGCGGGGCAGGAGGCTTTGTCGTCGGGACCGGGATAACGGCCTATACGCTCGGCCTGCGGCACGCCTTCGACGCCGACCACATCGCGGCCATCGACAACACCACTCGCAAGCTGATGGCCGACGGCGAGCGGCCGGTGAGCGTCGGCTTCTGGTTCTCGCTCGGCCACTCGTCGGTGGTCTTCGCGTTGACGTTCCTGTTCGCCCTGGGGATCAAGGCGCTGAGCGGGCAGGTGACCGGCAACGGATCCACGTTGCACAGCGTCGCCAGTTGGGTGGGTGCGGGAGTGTCGGGGGCGTTCCTGTACGTGATCGCGGCCGTCAACGTGGTGATCCTGTGGGGGATCGTCAAGGTGTTCTTCGAGATGCGCGCGGGTCGCTACGACGAGGTCGCGCTCGAGCACCAGCTCGCGTCGCGCGGCCTCATGAACCGGGTCCTGGGGCGCTTCACCCGCGCGATTCGTAAGCCCTGGCAGATGTATCCCGTCGGCGTTCTCTTCGGCCTCGGCTTTGACACGGCCTCCGAGGTGGCGCTGCTGTTCCTCGCCGCGGGAGCGGCGGGAGCAGGGCTGCCGTTCTACGCGATCCTGTCCCTGCCGATCCTGTTCGCCGCCGGCATGTCACTGCTCGACACGATCGACGGCTCGTTCATGAATTTCGCCTACGGCTGGGCGTTCTCCAAGCCGGTCCGGAAGCTCTTCTACAACATGGTGATCACCGGGCTCTCGGTCCTGGTTGCCCTGGTCATCGGCACCGTCGAGCTTGGCGGGCTGCTGGCTCAGAAGCTGGGCGCGCAGGGCTCGTTCTGGTCATGGCTGGAGAACGTCAGTCTCAACTCCCTCGGCTTCATCATCGTCGGCCTGTTCGTGGCCACCTGGATCCTGGCCCTGTTGGTGTGGCGGATCGGACGGGTGGAGGAGCGCTGGAACGCGCCGCTGGTCGAGCCTACGAAGGGACTCGGCTGATCCTGAACACGGCTCGGTGCTGCTCGCCGGGCCTCAGGATCGTGAGCCCTTCGCCGCTGCGCAGCGCGTTGGTGGGCGCTGTCATCGGCTCGAAGCAGATGTAGTCGCGCTCAGGCGGCGCGTAGACCTGGCCGTACGGATACCCCTCGAGGAGCTCCAGCTCGATGCCTTGACCCGTCGCCGGATTGCGGCTGGCGAAACGGGCCGGTAGCGCGGTGATGCTCAGTCCGTCGTCCCAGCTCGTGTCGGCCAGCTCGAACGCGGTTGGGCCGAGCGGCCCGCGCGCCCCGGAGGGGATGCTCTTCTCGTCGAGCAGCAGCCGCTCGCTCGCCGGGAGCTCCACCTTCGCCTGCGCCCGATCGGTGGTGGGCAGGCGCAGGTAGGGATGAAACCCGAACGAGACCGGCACGCTGTCCTCGGTGGTGGCGATGACCGCGACGGTGATCGTGAGGGCCGCAGGCGCGATCTCAGCGTCGATCTGGACCTGGTGGCGGTAGGGGAAGAGCGCCAGCAGCGTTTCCGAGCTCCAGTCCAGCCGCGCGCTGATGGTGCTGCCAGTGCGGGTTGCCTCCCAGCGCATCAGGTAAGGGACCAGGCCGTGAATCGGGAGCCCGTTCGGGTCCTGCGGAAGCTGCCCCTGATCGTCGGGGAGCGCCACGCTTTGCCCTGCTGCGGTGTAACCGAACGCCGCCAGCCGGTTGGCCCACGGATACAGCAGCGGTATCCCCATGGTCTTGCCGCGCTGCGCGTAGGCATCCAGGCCGCGACCGAGATCGAGCAGCTCGACGCCGTCGTGAGTCAGCGAACAGCACACCATCCCGGCTTCCGGCGCGAAGCTCGCGATGGTCGCGCCGTCCGCTGAGCTGATCTCGACGGTCGCGAAACTCATGCCGCGGAACCTAGACGCTCGGCCAGACGGGAGTGCCGCCGCCCCGTGTCCGGCGTTCTCGCCGCCCGCGCGATCACGTCCGGCGTGCCGACGATGACCGTGGCCAGCTTCGCGCGAGTGACTGCGGTGTAGAGCATCTCGCGGCGTAAGAAGAACGCTCCGGCGGCGGCATGCGCGACGATCACCGCCACCGGCAGCTCGATCCCCTGGCCGCGATGGACCGAGCAGGCATAGGCCAGGCGCAGGCGGTCGGCCTCCTCCGGTGGCAGCCGGAATACCGTTTCATCGGATCCGAGGATCAGCGCGGCATCGTCCTCGCCGTCGCCCGCGGTCTCGTCGAGCAGCCGCAGCAGGGTGCCGTTCATCAGCCCGAGCTCGTGCAGGTTCCGGCCCGTCATCATCACCTTGTCGCCGAGGCGCAGCCGGCCGCCGCGGACCGGCGTTCCCTCCGGGTTGAGCGCCTCACGAAGGGCATCGTTGAGCGCGTCGATTCCGAGCTCCCCCTTGTACACCGGCGCGAACACCTGGATGTCAGTGACCGGGTCCACGTCGTAGTGCGCCGGCAGGCGCTCGCTCACCAGCGTGACGATCTCCTCCCGAGCCGCGCGCGGGTCGGCGCGTGTGATCAGGAACAGGTCGCGGCGCATGCCCTCACCGGCGGTGAAGTCCGGGACCGAGCCGCGCCGGATCGCGTGGGCACCCTGGACGATCATGCTGCCCGCGGCCTGGCGGAAGATGTGGGTCAGGGCCACCGCCGGAACCACCTCCGAGCTGACGAGCTCCGCGAACGGCTTGCCGGCACCGACCGGCGCCAGCTGATCCGCGTCGCCCACCAGGACGACGTGGGTACTCGTCCCCACCGCCCGCAGCAGCGTCACCATCAGCTCGAGGTTGGCCATCGAGGACTCGTCGACGATCAGCAGATCGCAGGCGAGGGGATCGTCCTCGTCGTGGGTCGGGCCCTCGCCCGGAATCCAGCCCAGGGCCGAGTGCACGGTGCGAGCCCGGACTCCGCTGGCCTCGGTCATCCGGATGGCGGCGCGTCCGGTGGGGGCCACCAGCAGCACCCTCGCTCCGTGCTGGGTCGCCGCCGCGGCGATCGTCCGGATCGATGCCGTCTTCCCGGTGCCGGGGCCGCCGGTGATCAGGGAGAGCCGATGGGTCAAGGCGTTGCGAACGCCGCTCTGCTGCTCATCGGTCAGCTCCGGCCCTCCGGTCACCAGACCCGATGTCGAGCGCCCAGGCTGCTTCAGCCGCTCGCTGGGCTCGCTCCCGATCAACGTCCGCACGCGCTCCGCCAGCTCCGCCTCGAGTGCCGCGGTGGGGGCACGGTAGACCCATGGCCCCGCCACCACGACGTCACCGGCCTGCTCGAGCTCAGCGACGAGCTCGGCGGATACGGCGCCGCGCAGCAGCTCCTCAAGGGCCGGCAGCAGGTCCTGGACCGGCATGCACGTGCTCCCGCTCCGCTCGGCCTCCGAGAGGAGATGGAGCATTCCCGCGCGCGCACGCGCGCGGGAGTCGGCCGGCACCCCCGTCCCGCGCGCGATTCGGTCAGCGATGGCGAAGCCGACGCCGAACACGCTCGTCAGCTCATACGGCTGGCGGCGGACAAGGTGGTGCGCGTTCGAGCCGTACTCGGTGTGTACGCGTTTGACCAGGTAACCGAGTCCATGGGGGGCGAGCATCAGGTGCAGCTGGCGGGTGACGCGCATTGCGTTCCAGGCTGCGGCCGCCTCGGTGGCTCGTCCCGCTCGCACCCCCACGGCGGAGAACGCCGCCTCGGGATCGCTGTCGATCGAATCGATGACCGCCGTGGCCCCGTAGCGCTCGACCAACATCGCCGCGCGCTTGTGTCCGACGTGCTTGATGCGGCGCAGGTAGGCGATCAGCGTCTCGGCGTCGGCCGGTGGCAGCGGCCGTGCCTCGGACACCTTGACCTGAAGTCCGTACCGGCTGTCATCGACCCAGGTTCCGATGACCCTCGCCCGGTCGCGCTCCTCGAGGTGAATCAGAGGGCCGACGAGCACGACGGCGTCCCCGTCGGCATCGGCCGCATCGATCACCGCCCAGCCGGTGGTCTCGCTCGCGTACCGCGTCCGGCCGATCGTGACCTCCGCATCGAAGCTCTCCATCTAGCGCTCCTCGGCGCGGCGTACGGCCGCCTCGAGCCCATCGGAGCCGACCAGATTCTGAAAGCGCCTGACCAGCGGGCGAACGGCGGTGACCCCGACCCGCCCTTGGGCGCCGAAGGCCTCGACTCGGGCCTCCGAGCTCAAGGCAGAGCGGCCCCCGTCCAGCGGCTCGACCCAGTTGGCGAACAGGACCCGGGCGCTGCCGCGGCGTGACCAGTCGAGGAACTGCGCTGGTTGCTCGAGCAGGGGATAGTCACGCCGGAGCGTCCAGATCCGCCCGACCAGTCCGGAGACCAGCGCTGTCGTGTCCTCCTCGAGCACGATGAACGGTGCCCGCCGGAACAGCTCATCGAACGCGCAGTCGCCGCCGATGCCGGGAATTCGCCACCGGACGAGCCGACCCAGGAGCCCGGTCTCGGACACCCGAACGGCCTGAGCGGCCTCCCATAGCCGGTCGCTGTCGGCGCTGCTCTCGCGGCGATGCCCGACCCGCATTCCGGGGTCCGGGAGCCATCGATCGAGGTCAGGCTTCGCCACCGTCTAAGAACCTTACGCACCCGTGCGCGATCATCCCGCTGTGATCCGGCACGCTCTCGCCCCCGTCCTCCCGGCCTGCGCCGCCTCACTCGGGCTCCAACGACGGCTTGCGCCCGGCGCTGACGGCGTGGCCATCACCTTCGATGACGGACCGCACCCCGAGGGAACGCCGGCCGTGCTCGAGCTGCTCGCGCGCGCGGGCGCACGCGCGACTTTCTTCTTGATCGGTGAGCAGGTCGCCGCCCGCCCCGCGCTCGCCGCCGAGATCGCCGCCGCCGGTCACCAGATCGCGCTGCACGGACACAGACACCGCCTGCAGCTCCGGCTCGGGCGCCGGATCGTCGAGGAGGACCTGCGACGCGGGGCTGCCGCGATCGCCCAGGCCACCGGCATTGAGCCCCGGTGGCATCGCCCCCCGTACGGGATCTACAGCTCAGACGGCCTGCGCGCCGCGCGCTCCGCCGGCCTCAAGCCCCTGCTGTGGTCGCAATGGGGGAAGGATTGGCGCAAATTCACCACCCCCCAGCGCATCCACGCCCGCGTCAGCGATCGGCTCATCCCCGGGGACGTGATCCTCCTGCACGATGCGGACTTCTACAGCGCCAAGGACTCGCACCGCCGGACCGCCGCGGCGCTCAGCTTGATCCTCGCAGAGCTGAACCGGCGCAAAATCGCTACCGTCCTCCCTGTCTGACAGGCTTGCTTTGCGCGCCTCAACCAAGGAGGATCTGGCAAGCTTGAGCGTGGGGGCGATGTCGCTGGCCGGTGGCATCGTGAGCGTCCCGCGGCACCTCGGACGCCGCCCCGAGACGATATGACCACCGCTTCCGCAACTCCGAGCTTCGACAAGTTCGCGATCGGGTTCGACCATCGCGATCGTGCCCGCCTGCACGCCCTGATCGACGAGGTCCTGGACTCCAACCGCTGGTCGGAGGCGGACATGGTCGCGCGCTTCGAGGCGGCATGGGAGGCCTGGAACGAGGTGCCCGGCTGTGGCGCTGTCCAGCTGGGCCGGCGGCGCGATGGCCGCGCTGCACTTCGCCGGAGTCGAGGGCGAGACCGTGCTCTGTCCCTCCAACACGTTCATGGCCACGCCGCTGGCCGCGATCCGCGCCGGGGCCCAGGTCGAGTTCGTGGACTGCAACCGCGATGACCTGTGCATGTCATTCGCCGACTTCGAGGCCAAGGCCGAGCGGCACAAGCCAAAGGCGGCGTTCCTCGTGCACATCGGCGGCCACATCGCCTTCGAGGTGGAGCGGATCGCCGCCTACTGCGAGGAGCACGGGATCTTCCTGATCGAGGACTGCGCGCATGCGCATGGCGCGAGCTGGAACGGGCGCAAGGCCGGGACCTACGGCGACGCCGGGCGTGTACTCGCTGTACGCGACCAAGACGATCTCCACCGGCGAGGGCGGCGTGCTGGTCTCACGCCGTCCCGAAGTGATCGAGCATGCCCGCGGCTTTCGCAACTACGGAAAGCCGACCTACGAGGTCCAGGGCCTCAACTTCCGCATGAGCGAGTTCACCGCCGCCCTCGGGCTCGTGCAGATCGAACGTCTGCCGGAGATCGTCAGCTGGAAGAACGAGGTGGCCCGCCAGCATCTCGATCCTCAGTATCCGAGCCGGCTGGTCCTCCCTGAGGGAATGGTCTCCGGCCTTTACAAGTACGTGGTCTTCGATTGGCTGCGAGCGCTCCACCGGGCGGGTCTACGACGAACCCTGTCATCGGATCCTCGGCCATCAGGTCGAGCTTCCGAATTCCGACTGGGTCGCGCGAGAACCATTCGTGCGTGCCCCTGTACTACCACCCGGAGACCGCGTGAGGGTCCTCGTCACCGGCGGCTCGGGCTTCATCGGCTCGCACGTCGTCGACAAGCTTCGGGCTCGAGGCCACGAGCCGGTCATCTACGACCTGCGTCCTTCGCCGTGGCACGGGGTGCGTGGAACCGGTCATCGACACGGTGCTCGGTTCGATCACCGACCGCGAAGCGCTCGAGCGGGCTCTGCACTCGCTGCGATGCCGTTGCCCACCTGGCGGCTGTGGCCGACGTCAACGACGTCCATGCCTCCCCCGAGGATGCTGAGCGGGTCAATGCCCGGGGGACGGTCGCCGTCCTCGAAGCGGCCCGCCGCGCCGGGGTGAAGCGGATCGTCTACGCCAGCACGATCTGGGTGTACTCCGACTGCGAGCCCGAGGCGGTCGACGAGGACACGCTGCTGCCTCCGCCGAGCCACCTCTACACGAGCACGAAGCTGGCGGGCGAGCTGTACTGCAAGGCCTACCAGGAGCTCTACGGGATCGACTACACGATCCTGCGCTTCGGCATCCCTTACGGCCCGCGCGCCCGCGAGGCGGCGGTGATCCCGGCGTTCGTCAACAAGGCGTTCAAGGGCGAGCCGCTGACCCTGGCCGGTGACGGCAGCCAGTCGCGCCGGTTCGTCTACGTCGAGGACCTCGCCGACGGCGTCGCGCTCGGGCTGGACGATGTCGCCACCAATCGCGTCTACAACCTGGCCAGCGACGAGAACGTGACCATCAAGCAGATCGCCGAGACGGTCAAGGACCTGATCGGCAACGTCGAGATCGTCCACACGCCGGCGCGGCCCGGGGACTTCGGCGGCAAGGTCGTCTGCAGCGAACGGGCCGAGCGCGAGCTCGGATGGACCGCGGCGACGCCGTTCACCGAGGGCGTCCGCCGCTACGTGCAGTGGCGCCGTGATCAGGCGGCCGTAGCCGCCGAGCACACCGCCGCGGCCGTGATCCCCGCCGGGGAGCCTGACGCCGAGGCGAAGCCGCGGCAGATCCTGATCATCTCGGCCGACATCGGCGAGGGCCACGACCTCCCCGCCCGCGCCGTCGCGCGCGAGTTCAAGGACGAGGATCCCGACGCTCAGATCTCGGTCGTCAACGGGCTCCCGGCGATGGGCCCGGTGCTGACCAAGGTGCTGCGTGAGAACTCGCAGTTCATGTTCCAGTGGCTGCCGTGGCTGTTCGACTTCCAGTACATGCTGTTCATGTACTTCGCGCCCACGCGGTGGCTGGCCAAGCGGCTGCTGACGGCGTTCGGGCGCCGCGGGTTGATGCGCCTGATCCGCGCGCATGATCCTGACCTGATCGTCTCGACCTATCCCGGCGTGACCGCGGTGCTCGGCGAGCTGCGTCGCAAGGGCAAGCTCAAGGTCCCGTGCTATTCGTCGATCACCGATCTGGCCGGGCTGCGGTTCTGGGCCCACCCTGGGATCGACCTGCACTTCGTCACCCACCCCGAGTCGATGGAGGAGGTCGAGAAGATCGCCGGTCCCGGCAGCGTGCGGTGGGCCAAGCCGCCGACCTCTCCCGCGTTCCTCGCCGCCCGCTCGCGCGCCGACGCCCGTCGCTCGCTCGGCCTGCCCGCCGACGCGAAGGTGATCGGCGTCTCCGGCGGCGGCTGGGGAGTCGGCGACCTGCTCGGGGCCACCCGCGTCGCCCTGGCGGAGCCGGACGCGATCGTGCTCTGCCTCTGCGGACGCAACGACAAGCTCCGCGCCCGCGTCACCAAGCGCTTCGGCGACGACCCGCGCCTGCGGGTGATGGGCTTCACCGACCGCATGGGGGACGTGCTGGCCGCGGTCGACGCGCTGATTCACTCGAGCGCGGGCCTGACCGTGCTCGAGGCGATCATCCGCGGCTGCCCCGTCGTCTCCTACGGGTTCGGCGTCGGGCCACGTCCGCGCCAGCAACCGTGCGCTCGAGCGCTTCGGCCTCGCGCAGGTGGCGAGCTCGGAGTCAGACCTCGGCGCCCGCCCTGGAGCGCGCGCTGGAACAGCCATCCCGAGCCGATCGGCTCCTTCGCCCGTCGGCCCTCGACCGCCTCGCTGATCCTCAGCGACGAGCGTCGCATCGCAGCCGCTACCGGTCTGGCGCTTGCGCACCGCGCGCGCAGTCACGACCGCGGCGGCGGTGATCGCCATCGCCGGCTGGACGCTGACCACCGGCGCCTCCTACAAGCTCGTCTCGCATTTCGTGCACATGCGCCCGATCACCACGGTGGCGACCACGCGCCCCGAGGTCGGCGTGCTGGTCGATGCTCCCGCCGGAGCGCTCGCCGGCCTCGTCGAGCGCGCTGGCCGCCAGCGGGATCCACGCCTCGTTCGCCCTTGGCAGGCGCCGGTTCCCTCGACGGAACTGAGCGTGCTCGGCTCCGGCGACCAGGCGGTCCCGCGGCTGCCGAACGGCGGCCTCGTCCGCTGGCTGCAAGACGCGTGACCAGCTCCACCACCTGCTGCACGCGACGGGCATCAGCCGCCATTTCCTCTACACCTCGAGCGGCCCGAGCGTCGGCCAGTGGTGGCTGGCGCACGGCGCCGGCGGACGCCTGATCGCCGGCGCGGTTCGCCTCGACGACACGGTGACGCGGTTGGGCACCTGCATGCGGGCGAGGTGATCGAGCTCGACGGTCTCGAACCTCGGCCGCCGCTGCGCCCGTGTTGGCAGAATCTCCGCCTCGCGCTGGCCGCCGATCACCTCTCGCCGTGCCCGTCGGCCAGCTGATGCGCGACGCCGGCGCGACCGCGTAGCGTCGGCGCCGCCGCTAGCGGCTCGCTAGCGCTGCTCCAGCTCTCGCGCGGGTTGCGGATCGGCGTCAGGGTCGGCTCGATCTGCGCCCGCAGGTGCTCGAACTGCGGCGTCAGCGACAGCTTCTCGCCGAGATGCTCGAGCGGCTCGTCGACGGTGAAGCCCGGGCCCGATCGTGGCGATCTCGAACAGCACGCCAGAGGGCTCGCGGAAGTAGACCGAGCGGAAGTAGTGGCGGTCGATCACCGGCGTCGCGTGGGCGCCCGCCGCGCGTCACGGTCCGCTGCCACGCCTCCTGGTCCTCGGGCTGCGATGCCCACGCGACGTGGTGAACCGTGCCGGCGCCCTGGAGCGGCCGCTCGGCCGGCGCGGGATCGTAGAAGTAGAGGCCGCCGCGGCTGCTCCCCGCGCACCTCGTAGCTCGCTCTCGTCCTGGGGCTCGAAGCCGAGCGTCTCCTCGAGCAGCGCGCGGCTGCGCTGCGGCTCGTCCGTGTATGCCCGGACGGCATGAAATCCCTGGAGCGCGAGCTCGCGCGGGATCTCGGGATGGTCGGCGATCAGCGGCTCATCGGGCGTCTGCACGACCGCGAGCTCGTGCTCGAGCCCTTCAAAGTCCTGGAAGCGCAGCGCGCCCATCCAGCCGGCTCGACTCGTAGCCGGCGTCGGCCAGCCGCCGCTCCCAGAAGTCGAGCGCTTCCGGGCTGGCGACCCGCCAGATGATCCGGTGCACCATCCCGGCTCCGGCGCGGCCTCGCGGGGCGCCCGGGATACTCGAAGAACGTGATGTCGGACCCCGGATAGCCCGTCCTCGTCGGCGTAGAACAGGTGATACACGGAGGTCTGGTCCTGGTTGACCGACTTCTTCACCAGCCGCAGCCCCAGGACCCCGGCGTAGAAGTCGACGTTGCGCTGCGCCTCGGCGGTGATCGCGGTCACGTGGTGAATGCCTTCGAGCTTCATGTCGTCTCCTCGGTGGGCCGGTGATGCGGTGTCCCTTACCTGGCCTATTCTACCACGAATAGTTGTGCAGTCAAGTATCTCTGGGTGTGAACCCGGGACTACCGAGCCATCGCACTCGCGGAGCATCCCGGAGCATCCCCGGAGCACCGCCGTGCCCTGTGCGGCGACCGAACCTCGTGCTACCAGTGCACTCCGCGCGTCGCCCGGGCGAACGCGCGCTGCTCCGCCGTCGGTTCGGGCGCCGGCTCCTCGGGCTCTGCGAGGGCTTCTCGCCGCCGCCCTCGGGGAACAGCTTGTAGGCGCGGTTGACGACCAGGTCCTGGGCGCCCGGGGCGATGGCGTAGGTCAGCTGGCCGAGGTTCCCCAGGGCGGTCGCCACCCGCTTCGGTCGCTTGCGGATGGCATCGCAGATCATCTCCGCAGCCTCTTCTGGGCTGAGCGTGGGGAAGCGGTCGTAGATCTTCGTCGGCGCGATCATCGGCGTGCGCACCAGCGGCATGTAGACGGTGGTGAGTGCACGCCGTCGTCGATGATCTCCGGGGCGATCGAGCGCGAGAAGGCGTCGAGCGCGGCCTTGGAGGCGAGGTAGGCGGCGAACCGGGGCGTGTTCGTCTGCAGCCCGATCGAGGAGATGTTGATGATGTGCCCCGAGCCCTGTTCGCGCATCACCGGCAGCAGATCCAGGATCAGCTTGACCGGGCCGAAGTAGTTGACCTGCATCGTTCGCTGGTAGTCGTGAAAGCGGTCGTAGGAGCGGCTGACCGAGCGCCGGATCGAACGGCCCGGCGTTGTTGATCAGGATGTCGACCTGCCCGTGCTGCTCCAGCACCTCGTCCGCCATCCGGTCGATGTCGTCGGGGTCGGTCAGGTCGCAGCGGTGGACATATGCGGTGCCGCCCAGCGCCTGCACCTCGACGCGCCACCTCCTCGAGCTTTTCCTGCGTGCGCGCCACCAGCAGCACGTTGCCCCCGGCCCGGCCGATCTCCAGTGCCGTGGCCTTGCCGATCCCCTGCGAGGCGCCGGTGATCATCACGTTCTGCGGCCTCCGACCGCGCCCGGCAGGGAGGTGGGCGAGCACGCCGCCGGCTGCCGGAATGCGCTGCCCGAAGGCACGCAGCGTCTTGACGCCGCTGACGGCGAGGTCCGCGATGTTGGGCGGCGCCATTGCCTCGCACCGTACCACCGCGCCCTCACGAAAGGTAATCTGCCACTGATTCATTCGCGGTTGCGCGCGTCCGGCGCCATGCGAACATACGTTCGGTCATGTCTCTCGTCGTCTGCGTCCTGCTTCCCCGCTTTCAGCTCACCATCGCCGCGGGTGATCGGAGCGGGCTTGATGCAGACCCCGGCAGCACTCGCCCCTGAGCCGGGTGGCACTCAGCAGATCGGGGAGGCGTCCCTCGCCGCAGAGGCTTTCGGCGTCCATCCCGGGATGCGGCTCGGCGAGGCGCTCGCGCGCTGTCCCCGGCTGATGCTGGTGCCGCCTGATCCTGCTGGGGTGGCTGACTTCTGGGAGCGGCTGCTCGTCCGGCTGGAGTCGATCGGCGCCGCCGTCGAGCCCGAGCGCCCGGGACTCGTGTGCTTCGACGCCGCTGGCCTGCTGCGCCTGCATGGCGGGATCGACGGAGTGCTGGCCGCCGCGCGACGAGCACTGCGAACGCCGGCGCGCTTTGGCGTTGCCTCATCGCGGTTCGCCGCTGTGGCGGCAGCGACCAGGGCGCGGGTCCGCCGCCCGGAGATCGTCGCCGGGGACCACGGCCAAGGGGAGCGGTGCCCGGGATCGTGCCCGCGCGTATCTGGCTCCCTCTGCCGGTCGTCGCTGCTGCGCGCGCGTCCTGCACTGGCCGATCTGCCGGATGCGCTCGGAGCGCTTGGGGGTGAGCACGCTGGGCGAGCTGGCAAAGCTCTCCGCCAGCGGCGCTGGCCGACCGCTTCGGCGCTCGCCGGCCTGCTCGCTCACGAGCTCGCCGGCGGCGGCGACGGCGCGCTGCGTCCCCGGCCTGCGGCGGAGTTCCTGCGCGAGTCGCTGGAGCTGCCCGAGGCTGGCATCGGGAATCCAGCTCGAGCGAGCGCTGGGCCTGCTGATCGATCGGCTGCTCGCGCGGCGTGAGCGGCGGGGCAGGACCCTGCGCGCGGTTGTGCTCTCGGCTGTGCTGGTCGAGCAGGGAGGGACCTGGCGTGAGCAGGTCGTCTTTCGCGAGGCGCTGGCGATCCCGTCCGGATGCGCCTCGCGCTGACCCCGCGGCTGGCCGATGATGCCGGCGCCGGCGGAGCAGCTCCGGCTGGCGGTCGAGCGCTTCGGGCCCCCGGCGAGCGATCAGCGGGCCCTGCTGGAAGATCCCGCCGTGGCGCGGGCGGGGCGCTTGCGGGAGGCGATCCGCCAGGCTCGCGCCGCCGCTGGCCCGGAGGCGGCGCTGCGGGTACTGGAAGTCGATCCCGGCTCGCGCTTTCCCGAGCGCAGAGCTGTGCTGGCGCCCTTCGAGAGCTGACATGACCGGACGCCTGCTGGCGGTCCGGACGTCTGGGTACCCCGTCGCGTGCCGGTGACGGCCGGCGAGGATGGGTCTCCGCGCTCGGTCGAGGGGCGCGCCGTGGACACGGTGCGCGAGTCGTGGCTGATCGAAGACCGCTGGTGGACCGAGCGCCCGCTGCGGCGCCGCTATTGGGAGATCGTCACCGCCTGCGGACGCAACGAAGTGGTGTTCCACGATCTCCAGAGCGGTCGCTGGTGGCGCCAGCGCTAGCTGAGCGCGCGAGCGCGGTGGGGGTCTTATCGTATCCGGGACCACCCACAGCCGACCTTCCGAAACCGGGCTTTAGACTGCTGACATGTCCACCGCACGGCCTCACACCGACCCGGGACCGGTCGCTCTAGGCACCTGGAGTGGCGGGCGCTTCTTGGGCTACGGCGCGCCGTTGGAAGACGAGCGGTTTGCCGCGCTGATCACCCCGGATGACTCGATTCGAACCGTCATCACTGCCGACGTCTACGGCACCGGTGACGCTGACTCGATTCTCGGCCGGGCGATCACGGGACGAGCTCGCGAGCAGATCTGCGTTGTCGGCGCGGTGGGCCACGACTTCTACTTCGGCGAGCGCGACGGCCCCAAGGGCTTTCCCCGCTTCACCGACCCGGGCCTGCGTGACGCCTCCTCGTATGGCGACTACCTCGCGATGGCCACCGAGCGCAGCCTCGAGCGCTGCGCCATCGACCAATTCGACCTGCTGTTGCTCCATAACCCCGACCGCATCGGCTATACGAGCCAGGCCGTCTGGGATGGGATGGCGGCCCTGCGCGACCGCGGCCTGACCCGGATGATCGGCGTCGCTCCCGGCCCTGCGAACGGCTTCACGCTTGACCTCATCGACTGCCTCGAGCGTTACGGTGAGGCTCTCGACTGGGCGATGATCATTCTCAACCCGCTTGAGCCCTGGCCTGGCGAGCTGGTGCTCGACGCCGCCGCGGACGCCGGTGTGAAGGTGATCACGCGCGTGGTCGACTACGGCGGGCTGTTCTTCGACGACGTCCTCCCCGGTCAGGAGCTGGCGCCGCGCGACCACCGCGCGCACCGTCCTTCAGGCTGGATCGAGGCCGGGCGTGAGCGGCTTGACGCGATCCGGCCTTACGCCGAGCGAGCCGGACTCACGCCGATCCAGCTCGCCTGCCAATGGAACCTGGCCCACGCCGCGGTCGAGTGCGTGGTGCCGACCCTGATCCAGGAGATCGGCCTCGGTGCCCGCCCAGTCGAGGACAAACGTGCCGAGCTGGCCGCCCTCCCCGCTGAGCAGCGGCTCAGCGAAACCGACGTCCTGGAGATCCGGGCGCTCGGTGACAACACCGGATCGATGGTCCTGAAGGGGGCCAGCCTCGAACACGTCGGGGAGGACCGGCCCGACCGCTGGTCGATGGACGAGCGTCTGCTGGCGGTCGCGCGCCGTTGGCAGATCGAGCCTGGGCGTGACCTGGCGAGGGTGGCATGAGTGATCGCCTCACCGGCGGCTGCGGATGTGGTGCGGTGCGCTTCGAGCTGACCGAACCGCTCACGGGCGCCGGCTATTGCCACTGCACACGCTGCCAGCGCCGAACCGGTGCGGCCGCGTCGGCCAGCGGGCGGGCGGCGCCCGGATCGCTGCGGATCCTCTCCGGGGAGGACCGGATGCGGGCGTGGAAGCCCGATGGCGGCTGGGAGAAGTGGTTCTGCGGTGACTGTGGTTCCGCGCTCTTCAGCCGATCAGCTGAGGACGCCGATCTGATGGCCATTCGACTCGGCGCCATTGACGGCGACCCCGGAGTCAGGCCTGCACATCGCCAGTTCGTGGCCTATGCGGCGTCGTGGGAGCCGGTTCCCGACGATGGATTGCCGCACCATCCCGAGCGCCGTCCCTAGCCTCAGCTGAGCGACTCATGACCCGCGGCCGCGATCAGCGCGACCATCCGGAACCCATGCGAACATATGTTCGTGTCTTACGTCGAGCTCCACTGCCACTCGGCCTTCTCGTTTCTCGATGGCGCCTCGCTTCCGGATGAGCTCGTCGCGGCGGCCGTGGAGCTGGGGTATGACGCCCTTGCTCTGACCGATCACAACTCCGTCTCCGGTTCGATGGAGTTCGCGGTCTCTGCCCGGGCGCTCGGGCTGCGCCCCATCCATGGTGCCGAGATCGACCTTGCCGATGGCCGGCATCTGACCCTGCTCGTTCAGGACGCTCAGGGCTGGTCGAATCTCTGCCGGATCTTGACCCAGGCGCACTCGCATACGCGAGAGAAGCCGGGTTCCCCATCGCAGGCGTTTGTGGAGCTCGGCGTCGTGCTCGCCCATGCTGACGGCCTGGTCTGTCTCAGCGGGTGCGCGCTGCGCGGGGTGCACGATGAATTCACGCTCAGACGCCTGCTGGATGCCTTCGGAGATGAGCGACTGAGGATCGAGCTGCAGCGACCGTTTCTTCGTGATGACCGGGCTCGCAATCGTCGTCTGTCGGAACTCGCTCGGCGGCTCGGGGTCCGCTGCGTGGCCAGCGGCAACGTTCACGCGCACGCACGCTCCCGAGCCCAGTTGCAGGATGCACTCGTCGCGATTCGCCTGCACTCCACGCTTGATGCCTCAGAGCCTGATCGGCGGGGCAACTTCAGCCATGTGCTCACTTCGCCGGCGGCGATGGCAGCGCGCTTGCCTGAATATCCGGACGCGGTGCTTGAGACGGTGCGGCTGGCGGACAGCCTGCAGTTCGACTTGGGCAGCGATCTCGGCTACCGCTATCCGGGCGCGGAGGACGCAACCGCGATGTGCAACCTGGCCGAGCTGTGTCACACCCGGGTCTGCGAGCGCTATGCGGAGGCGCCGGGTGCCGTGCGGAGCATGGCCGGCTCGCGGCTGGAGGAGGAGCTGCGGATCATCGAAGCGCTGAAGCTCCCTGGCTTCTTCCTGCTTCACCACGACCTGCTGGAGCTCGCGCGCGAGGTGGCGGTCGAAGTACGAGGACCGGACACCGCCCGGGCGCTGCTGCCGCCCGGCCGCGGCCGAGGCTCGAGTGTCTCCTCAATCGTCTGCTATCTGACCGGCCTCTCGCACGTCGATCCCGTCGCCAACGAACTGATGATCGGGCGCTTTCTCAACGAGGAGCTGACCTCACTGCCCGATATCGACCTTGATTTCCCCAGGGATATCAGGGAGACGCTGATTCCTCGCATCCACGAGCGCTACGGGCAGGACCGCTCCGCCCTGGTGGCGGCATTCCCCACCTATCGCTCGCGTGGGGCGATTCGGGAGCTGGGCAAGGCGCTTGGCCTCCCTCCCGGCGAGCTCGAGCGGGTCGCCCGGGGCAGCGAGGGGTGGGACGCCCGCGAAGTGAGCAAGGACATCGACAGCGCTTTCGGTCTCGAATCCGCGGCCGCGGGTCCTCAGAGTGCGGCCGCTGAACGCCGAGGAGCCAGCGGCCGGTGGGCCTGGCTGGCGCGACTGTCGGCAGAAGCCCACGGACTTCCACGCCACCTCTCTCAGCACTCGGGCGGGATGATCGTCGCCACGCGGCCACTGATCGATTGCTGCCCGATCGTTCCGGCGGCGATGGAGGGGCGTCAGATCGTGCAGTGGGACAAGGATTCCTGCTCGGACGCGGGATTCCTGAAGATCGACCTGCTCGGTCTGGGGATGCTTTCGGCCGTCGAGCGCTCGGTGGAGCTGATCGCCCGCACTCGTGGGGAGCGGATCGACCTCTCCCGCATCCCTTACGACGATCCGGAGACCTACCGGTGCATCCAGGAGGCCGATACCACCGGCGTTTTTCAAATCGAAAGCCGGGCGCAGATGGCGTCGCTGCGCCGAACCCGCCCGGAGACCCTCCAGGACATCACGATCCAGGTCGCGATTGTGCGTCCCGGCCCGATTCAGGGCGGAGCGGTCAATCCCTACATCGAGCGCCGACAGCGACTGCGGATTGACCCCACCTTCCAGGTTCCGTATGAGCATCCTTCTCTGGAGCCGGTTCTGCGGGAGACGCTGGGCACGATCATCTTCCAGGATCAGGTGCTCGAGGTCGCGATCGCGTTCGCCGGCTTCTCGGCCGGTGAGGCTGAAGGCCTGCGGCGGGCGATGAGCCGCAAGCGCTCTGAAGCGGCGATCGAGGCCTACCACCGGCGATTTGTCGCGGGCGCTCAACGTCTTCACGGTGTGGACGAGGCAACGGCCGAGCGGGTGTTCTCGATGGTCCAGGGATTCTCCGGCTTCGGCTTTCCCAAGGCGCACGGCGCGGCGTTTGGATTGCTGGCTTACCAATCGACGTGGCTGCGGGTCCACTATGGGCCGGAGTTCCTCTGCGGGCTGCTCAACGAGCAGCCGATGGGCTTCTACCCGCCGGATGCGCTTGTTCATGAGGCGCAGCGGAGAGAGATCGAGGTGCGGGCACCCGATGTCAACGAGAGCGGGGCCGAATGCGACATGGAGATCGGCGAGGGCGAGGATCCGGCGCGCAGTCCGGTGCGGATCGGATTGGGATATGTGCGGGGCGTGCGTGAGCAGGATGTGAGACAGCTCGTGGCCGCACGGGAGCAAGGCGGTCGGTTCCGCAATCTTTCGGATCTCGCTTCTCGGGCCGGATCGGGCGCTCCCGCGCTCGAGTTACTGGCCTGGTCTGGAGCCTGCGATGTCCTGGTTGGTGGAGGGGGTGGCGAACGAGGTTCCGCGCGGCGCATCGCGCTCTGGCAGCTCGGCGTGGCGACACCAGGGCGCAACGTGCCCGGCGGCACCCAGCTGGCCCTTCCGCTTGATCTCCCGGTCCCCCCGAAGCTGAGGGAGCTGTCGGACTGGGAGTCGATGTTGGCCGACTACGGAACCACCGGTCTGACGGTGAACGCCCATCCGCTGGCCCTGCTGCGAGACCGTCTATCGCCGCAATCGGTCAGCAGCCGGGATCTGGAGATGCTCGAGCACGGTACGCGGGTGAAGGTGGGCGGCCTCGTGGTGGCGCGCCAACGCCCCGGTACCGCCAATGGCATCGTGTTCGTGCTGCTCGAGGATGAGTTCGGGACGATCAATCTGATCGTCCCGGCCCAGGTGTACGAGCGCAACCGGTTGACCGTGAGGACGGAGCCGCTGATGATGGTCGAGGGCAAGTTGGAGCGTCTCGCCGCCGGAGGTGGCGTGATCAACGTGATGGTCGACCGGGTCGGCTCGATCTCGGCCCCGGATCGACTGCTGGCCGAGGTAAAGGACTTCTCGATGCTTGACGAGCAGGTGCGGCGAGGCCTGGCCGAGCAGCGCGCCGCACGCGAGTGCCGAAGAAGCTGCCACCGAGGCCGACGGCTTCCGTGCGGTCGCGCCTCCGGTGATGAGCTTCGCTTCCGGGAGACGCCGTTGAGTGGCCCTCGCGGAGATCGCCGACCCATCCGTGTCGCTCGCGCGATAAGGTGCGCGCGCCGTGCTCGCCACGCTTCTCTTTATCGCGTTCTGGGTTCTGCTCGCGTTCGCGTTGTTCTTTGTCGCCGCGCGGGGAGGCGTCGGTGGCGCCCGGGAGGCGCTGCAGACCCAGTCACGCGGTGGACGGAAGGCGATCGGCGTGATCTTCGCCATTCTCTACGTCGGATTTGGGATTGCGCTGCCGGTGGTCTTTCTCAGCGGCAACAGCGCCAACGCAAGCAAGCAGATCAGCGGCATCAAGCTCACCAGCGCCGAAAAGCACGGCCGCGAGCTGTTCTCGACGAACTGCGGCCAGTGCCACACCCTGTCGGCCGCCGCTGCCATCGGCAAGGTCGGCCCGAATCTCGACATGCTGAAGCCGCCCTACTCGCTGGTTCTGAACACGATCAAGAATGGCTGCCTGCAGAACCCGGCGACCGGTAATAGTGCGCAGTCGTGCCTGGGTCAGGGCGTGATGCCGGCGCAGATTCTCCAGGGCCGAGACGCCGAAAACGTCTCGCGGTTCGTCGCCAAGGTTGCCGGCAAGACCTAGGGCCCGACACTAGGCCGCTCCGCGGCCGCAGTTTCCGGCGGAACATGCTCGTTGCCACTGGCGGGGCGTTTCGGTCCGGGACCGCTGGTAGCATCACCGACCCGTACAGCTGAATTCCCGATTACCGGCCCTTCGGGTGTCGGATGGAAGCGGGGGACCCAGGTTGTTGGGGCTAATCGCGCGCAAGCGTGTAGCGCCGCTCTTTCGGCGCGAGCCCGTCAGCTAACCCCGCAAGCACGAGAAAGAGGACGGCTATGCCACAAGCAGGCTTGTCAGCTGCGCCGGGGCGAACTGCGCCGGGATGAGACCGCGTTACCGCGAGCGGCCCGTCGCCGCAGCGCGCGTGGGCGAGGCTGACGCCGCCCCCGTGAGCTTCGCAGCCCCACTGTGCCCCGGGGCGCTGCCGCGCCGGGGAGCGCTGCCGCCTCCGTGTCCCATGGCGCTGCCGTGCCGGGAGTCGGCGTGCCGGGCCGGCGAACCGTCACCATCCAGGGCCGCGGGGCCGAGCGCTACCGCGGCGGACCTGAGCGGCGGCGTCCTGCCCGGCCGCCCCCATGAGCGCTCCGGGTTCCAGCCCGATCGCACCGCGATGTGGGCGGTCCTCCTGGGGGTGCTGATGATCCTCGCCGCGGCCACCAGCTCACACGCGGCGATGATCTCCCGGCATTCGATCGCAGCCCAGCAGAAATCTCGCTATGACGGCCCACCTGACGGTCGGATCTGCTCGTCTTCGCGCCGGTGCGCGGCTGTCGCTGCGCCCGGCTCGCTGAGCGACTGCACCCTAACCGCCTTACGGAGCTACGAAACCCCGATGATCGGGCGTTTAGTCGCTCACGTATAAGCAGTAGAGACGGTTTTGCTGCTGCCCACCGGCGGGTCCCTAACTTCGTCCGACGGCCAGTCAGAACGGACCGTGAGATCGCTTGTGCGATCGCCATCAGCGAGATATGCTTATGAAGCGTAAGCTGATCTCGAAAGTAAAGGGACGGTCCGAGCTCGCTCGGCCTCCCGCCCGAACAGGCCCCGGGTGGCAACCATGAAGATTTCCATGAGCAGATTCCAAATCCACGACGACTTGACCGCCCCTGACGGGTCGGTCCCGGTGCTGCGCGGCGCTCTTGCCAGCGGCGGTCAGCTGCCGAACTTCCTCGGAGTGCTCGCCGGGTCTCCGGCTGCGCTGCGGGCCTACGCTCGGTTCCGGTCTGAGCTTCGCCACGGCAAGCTCAAGCTGCCGACGCTCGAGCGGATCGCCCTCGCGGTCGCTGAGCACTACCAGTCCGAGCCCGGAATCGCGATGCACTCCCGGGCCGCTCGCGGCGCCGGCCTGGCCATCGACGAGGTCGCGGCGGCCCGTAAGTTCACCTCCAAGGACCCGCGCGAGGCGGCGCTGCTGCGCTACCTTCAGGCCGTCCTTGAGGGTGGCGGCCGGCCTCCGGTGTACCTCCATGAGGAGGCGCGCGAAGCCGGCTGGGACGACGAGCAGATCCTGGAGGCGATCGCCGCCGTAGCCCTCGAGGGCTTCACGGCGATGGTCAACGTGGCCGGTGAGGTGCCGGTGGACGGATCCACCGAGGCGTCCCGGGCGCTCCAGGCAGCGTAAGCTTCCTCGTGGACATGAGCTCCCACGAGCACACATCGGGCTCAGAGAGCGAGGGACGCGGTTCCGGCTGTTGTCCGCTTTATCACGAGGCGGTCGAGTTGGTAGGTCGCCGCTGGACCGGTGCGATCCTGCGTGTTCTCATGGACGGGCCGCTGCGTTTCTCCGAGATCGCGCAGTCGGTGCCGGAGCTTTCCGATCGTCTGCTCTCGGAGCGGATGAAGGAGCTCGAGGCGCGTGGGATCGTGGAGCGAACAGTGATCTCCGGTCCGCCGGTGAGGGTCGAGTACGGCCTTTCGCGGATGGGGAGCGAGCTGGAGCCCGCGCTCTCCGAACTCCAGCGCTGGGCCAAGCGGTGGCTCAGCCGCGCGGTCGTCACCGGCCGCTGAGCTCAGGACAGAGTCGACGAGCGCGTCTGCCCGGCGTGCAACCAGGTGAGCGTGCGCCCGTGCAGCCGAAGCGATCGCGGCGCGATCGTCGTTCCGAAGTCCAGCAGCGACTGACCGTGGGCGTCGACACGGTGAAGCTCCACAGTTCTTTTGGCGGGTGCCGAGCGAGGAGGCCTCCGCGATCCAGGCTGCTGCGCCGTCCGAGCGCGCCACCAGCGAGTCGACCGAGGCGAACGACTCCGGCCCCGGTGAGGCGACGGCCACGGAGGCCGACAGGCGCTTGCCGCTGCGCAGGTTGCGCACCAGCACCTGGGCGAAGCCCGTGTCGATGCCACAGCGCTTGGAGGCATAGGCGGCAAGCTCCCCGGCGACGACGACCGGTCCGACCAGGTCCGCGCCGATGCAGGTGCTGGTGACGCCCAGCCGGAAGGCCTTGCCGGCGCCCGCGGCGCAGCCAAAGGCCGCTCTCCGGGCGGAGTAGACGCGGGCCTGCGAACTGCTGGCCAGAGTACGGGCGGCGGCGGGGCCGCAGGGAACCCGCGGGTTGGCACCGGCGCCCGTTTGCAGCGCCACGGCGCCGAACGAGATCGCCAGCGCCACGCCGGCGAGCACGACGACACGGTGTCGTGGCATGTCCAGAACATACCCGATCACCGGACCTCGGCTCGGGTCAGCAAGTAACGTTCCCCGCTCGATGAGTGCCGACGATCAGCCGCAGACCGCCGAGGACGTGATCGCGCTCGCGGCCGAGCGCGACATCCGCTTCATCCGCCTCTGGTTCACCGACATCCTCGGCCATCTGAAGGCATTCTCGATCAACGCCACGGAACTCGGCGACGCCTTCGAGGGCGGAATGGGGTTCGACGGTTCCTCAATCACCGGGTTCAACCCGATCGAGGAGTCGGACATGATCGCCATGCCGGATCCGACGACGTTCCGGGTTCTGCCCTGGCGGCCCGCCGAGCAGGGCGTCGCGCGGATGTTTTGCGACATCCAGACGCCGGAGCGGACGCCCTACGAGGGCGACCCTCGCTATGTGTTGCGACGCGCCATCGAGCGGGCGCAGGCGATGGGCTTTGACCACTACTACGTCGGACCGGAACTCGAGTACTTCTACTTCCGTGATTCGAAGTCCACCGAGGTGCTCGACGAGGGCGGCTATTTCGACCTGACCACGCTGGACGCCGGCTCGGACCTGCGGCGGGAGACCGTGCTTGCCCTGGAGCAGCTCGGGATCCACACCGAATACACGCATCACGAGGTCGGCCCGAGTCAGCACGAGATCGACATGCGCTACGCCGACGCGCTGAAGATGGCCGACGATTGCATGACCTACCGGATCACGGTCAAGGAATACGCGATGAAGTACGGACTTCACGCCACCTTCATGCCGAAGCCGCTGTTCGGCAAGAACGGCTCCGGAATGCACACGCATCAGTCCCTGTTCCAGGGTGAGCGCAACGCCTTCTACGACCCCGATGACCAGTATTTCCTCTCCGACGTCGGCAAGGCGTTCATCGCCGGCCAACTTCGGCACGCACGAGAGATCTGCTCGATCTTCGCCCAGTGGGTGAACTCCTACAAGCGCCTCGTCCCGGGTTATGAGGCACCGGTGTACGTGGCCTGGTCCAGGCGCAACCGCTCGGCCCTGGTGCGCGTGCCGATGTACCACCCGGGCCGGGAGCAGACCACCCGTATGGAGCTGCGCTGCCCGGACCCGGCGTGCAACCCGTACCTGACCTTTGCCGTCCTGCTGCAGGCCGGACTCGAGGGGATCGAGCACGGCTATGAGCTGCCGGACGCGATGGAGAAGAACCTCTACCACCTCTCGCCTGAGGAGCGCCGGCGGCTCGGGATCGACCAGCTACCGGAGACGCTGGGCGAGGCAATCGAGCTGACCGCCCAGTCCGAGCTGGTGCTGCGCACCCTCGGAGAGCACACCTTCAATCGCTACATCGAGATCAAGCGCCAGGAGTGGGATGACTACCGGGTGCAGGTGACCCCCTGGGAGCTGGAGCGCTACCTACCCGTTCTCTGAGACGGGTGACGGTTGCGCTGCTGAGCGCGACGGTTGCGCTCTGCCTGCCAGCGTCCGTCGGGGCCAGCACGTCGCCGATCACCTCCGGCGTGATCACGGTGGGCCGCGGCGCCAACGGCGTCCGGCTGGGAATGAGCCGGGCGCAGGTGATCGCCCAGCTCGGAAGCCCCGCGTATGAGAATCGCAACGGCTACATGCAATACGTGGGCGACTCACCTCGGGCCAACGCAATGTTCGACGTCTACCGTGACGGTGGGGGACCGTCGACTCACGTGCGGATGCTCGGGATCGCCGGACCCGGTTTCCGTCTCTCCGACGGCAACCGGATCTTCGCCGCCGGCGGGCTGAACCGGCTGCGACGCCACTACGGCACGAGGCTCAAGTTCCACCGGTCCTCCGACGGCAGCTTCACCTACGAGCTTGCCGGGCGCTTCATGGGACGCCGGGTCCACACAGACTTCGATGTCGCCGGCTCGGTAGCCAACGCCCCCGTGCTGGACATCTTCATCCGGTTCAGCTGATCACAGCAGGGCCGCCAGTTCTTCCGGCGTGCCCACAGGCGCCTGGCAGATGAAGTGCTCGCAGACGTAGGCCGTCGCCCGTCCGTCGATCGGCGTCCGTCCCTTAAGCAGCGGCACGCCGTCTGCGGCTCCACCGGCCAAGACCAGGTGGGGTCGGAACTGCTCGCGGATGAGCCGCAGCATCGGCTCGGGATCCGGACCCACGACAGCGACCTCCCGCACCGGTGCGAGGTAGAAATCGGCCGCCTGCAGCAGGTGTCCGAACGCCCCGGGGTGACGCGCGGCGAGGGGGAACAGAAGCCTGAGCACACTCAGGCCATGGCGCTCGTACGTGCCCTCGCCGGAGATCCGGGCGAGCCGCAGCAACCCGTATGCGGCGGCCGCATTGCCGGATGGAATCGGTGAGTCCTCCAGATCCTTGCGCCGCGCCACGAGCTGCTCGTGATCGTCGGCGGTGGTGAAGAAGCCGCCGTGCTCCGGGTCGGTGAAGTGCGTGATCATCGTGTCGGCCAGGGCGACAGCCTCGTGGTACCAGCGCGGGTCGAATGTCGATTCATAGAGCGTGATCAGCGCTTCGAGCAGGAACGCGTGATCCTCGAGGTACGCGCCGAGCCGGCCACGCCCGTCCTTCCACGTGCGCAACAGCCGGCCGTCCCCGTCTCGAAGTTCGCTGAGAACGAACCCGGCACAGTCGACCGCGGCCTGAAGATACGCGTCGCGCTCGAGTACCGCCCCGGCCTGCGCCAGGGCACTGATCATCAGGGCGTTCCACGATGTGAGCCGTTTGTCGTCGAGCCCCGGCCGCACGCGCCGGGAGCGAACCTCGAGCAGGGTCGCGCGGATCTGCTCGAGCCGCTGCGGCCGCTCACCACGTCCCTCGAGCACGTTCAGGCCGTGCTCGAAGTTGCCCCGCTCGCTGGCACCGAAGTAGGCGACCGCCTGCGGAAACTGCTCATCGTCCAACGCCTCGCGCAGCTCCCGGAGACTCCACACGTAGAACTTCCCTTCGACGCCCTCGGAGTCGGCGTCGAGCGCCGAGCAAAACCCGCCTTCCGGTCCGCGCATCTCCCGCAACGCCCAATCGAGCGTCTCGCAGCACACCTCCCGCAGGCGCTCCTCACCGGAGACCTGCCATCCGTGCAGATAGGCCCGGGCGAGCAGCGCGTTGTCGTAGAGCATCTTCTCGAAGTGGGGGACCGTCCAGGTCGCGTCGACCGCGTAGCGGGAGAACCCCCCACCGACGTGGTCGTAGATTCCAGCGCGAGCCATCGCCCGCAACGCGTCAAGGGCGAGCTCCGGCTCACCGCGAGTCAGCAGCAGCTCGATGGTCGAGCTCTGCGGGAACTTGGGCGGGCCGCCCCAACCGCCGTTGTGCCGGTCGTAAGTCTGGCTCAGCGCGGTCGTCGCCTCGGCCAGAAGCTCGGCGCGGAGCGGCTCCGACGAGGGCTGGATGCGAGCCGTGGCGCCAAGTGACTGAGCAACCCGCGTCCCCTGCTCACGGATCTCCTCCCGGCGCTGCTCCCAAGCATCGGCCACCGCGACGAGCACCATCCGCCAGCTCGGCATGCCCTGACGTTGCTCCGGGGGGAAATAGGTACCGGCGTAAAACGGGGCCTGCTCGGGGGTGAGGAACGCGTTGAGCGGCCAGCCCCCATGGCCTGTCATGGCCTGGCAGGCCTCCATACACAGAGCGTCGATGTCCGGACGCTCTTCCCGGTCGACCTTGATGCAGACGAAGTGATCGTTCATCAGCTGTGCGATCTCAGGGTCCTCGAAGGACTCGCGCTCCATCACATGACACCAGTGACACGCTGAATATCCGATCGAGACCAGCAGCGGACGGTCCTCGCGCTTGGCGCGAGCCAACGCCCTCTCATCCCACGGATTCCAGTCCACGGGGTTGTCCTTGTGCTGCAGCAGGTACGGCGAGGTCTCGTCGGCGAGTCGGTTGGGCACTGAGATCAGCCTACCCTCGCCGGACCCGGCGAATACGCTTGGCGTAACGCCCGAACAGGAGGAGCCCCATTGTCAGCCCACCGCGAGCCGGTCACCGCCCCGAATGCCCCCAAGGCCGTTGGCCCTTATGTCCACGGCATGCGCACCGGCAACCTCCTGTTCTGCTCCGGGCCAGGTCGGACTCGATCCGAAGACCGGCGAGCTGGCGGGGGTCACGGCGGGTGAGCAGGCCGGCCGCTGTCTGGAGAACCTCGCCGCGGTCTGTGACGCGGCTGGGACGACGCTCGGGAATGCCGTGCGAATGACGATCTACCTGACGGACATCGGTGCCTTCGCCGAGGTCAACGACGTGTACTCCTCATTCTTCGAGTCCAGCCCACCCGCGCGAGTCGCGATCGGGGTGGCCGCGCTACCGCTTGGTGCCAAGGTCGAGATCGATGCCGTGGTGGCGTTGGGCGACTGAGCTGAGCGCCGCCGCTGCTACGACTCTCACGCCGCCCTAGACAATCGTCGAGGCACGGGCGCCGCGGTATTCCCGGGCTTGCTCCACCAGAGCCGAGATCACGCGGCTCTTCTCGTCCGCTTCCGGGTGCCACTGCACGCCGAGGACGAAGCGGCGACCCGGGGCTTCGATCGCCTCGGGAAGGTCGTCGAACACCGAGATTCCGGTGACCACGAAACCCTCCCCGACGGTGTCCACACCCTGGTGATGGTGAGACTTGGTGTTGTGGAGCTCCTCGCCCGCCGCTCGCGCGGCCAGCGAGCCGGGGTCCAGGCGAACCTCGTGGTCGGAGCCCTCGAAGCTACCCAGCCGCCGGCGATGCTCGTGGTGACCAACCGCGTCCGGAAGGTGCTGATGCAGAGTTCCGCCCAAGGCCACGTTGAGGAGCTGCATCCCCCGGCAGATCCCCAGCACCGGGAGGTCCATCTCCACCGCCCGCCGCGCCAGCGCCAGCTCCACCCGGTCGCGCGCGGGAACCGTTCCCAGGGTCTCGACGTGCGGCTGCGCGCCGTAGGCCGAGGGGTCGATGTCCGCTCCGCCGGCCAGGATCAGTCCGTCGATGCGCTCGAGCACATCGTCGGGGTCCTCGATCAGATACGGGTCCGGCGGGATCATCAGTCCCAGGGCGCCGGCCGCCTGGATTGCCGTGATGTAGCTGTAGGCGAGCAGCGCCGCCTCTTGATCCCACGCCCCCCATCGGGCGCGCTCGAGCGCGCTGCAGATTCCCACCAGCGGTCGCTGCTCACCCATTGCCTTCAGCCTAGCGATAGGACTCACGCAGGCTGGCCCGCCGGATCTTGCCGCTGGAGGTCTTCGGCAGCTCGGCCACGAATTCGACGATGCGGGGGTACTTGTACGGGGCCGTCTCCCGTTTGACGTGCTCCTGCAGCTCGGCTGCCAGCTCGGGGCTGGGCGTGTGGCCGTCGCGCAGCACCACGACCGCTCGGACGATCGCTCCGCGCTCGTCATCCGGGGCCGCCACCACCGCCGCCTCGGCCACCGCGTCGTGGGAGACGAGCGCCGACTCAACCTCGAACGGGCCGATCCGGTAGCCGGCCGAGATGATCACGTCGTCGGTGCGGCCCTCGAAGAACAGAAACCCGTCCTCGTCCTGGCGCACGCGGTCGCCGGTGCGCCACGGCGCATCGATCGGAGCGGCTTCGCCGCCGAGATAGCCGATGAAGAATGTCGGGTCGCTCCCAGGGTCGCTGAGCACCAGCTCCCCGTCCTCGACGCCCAGCTGGATGCCGGGGAGCGGGCGGCCCATCGAACCGGGCCGGGTTCGCTCTCCGATCGGCATGCCGGTCAGCTGCCCGGTCTCGGTCTGACCGTAGCCATCCCGGATCTCGAGCCCCGTCGCCTCCTTGAACGCGCGCAGCACCTCGGGGTTGAGCGCCTCGCCGGCCGCGACGAGCCCCCGCAGTCCCGGGATGGGGGAGAGCTCGGCTCGCTTGGCGATCACGCGGTACTCGGTGGGCGCCATGCAGAGCACGCTGACCTGCTCGGCGGCCAGGATCTCCAGACGCTCGAAGGGGTCAAAGCGGGCATCGTGCAGGAGTGCCGCGGCACCCCGGATCCACGGGGCGATGAAGACGTTGCGAGCCGACTTCGACCACCCGCTGGCGGCCGTGCACCACACGAGCTCTCCGGCGCGTGCATCGAGCCAATGCTCGGCCTGCAGGTACTGACCGGGGAGATAGCGCTGGCCGTGCACGATGCCCTTGGCCTCTCCGGTCGTTCCGCTGGTGAAGGTGATCAGGCACGGATCTTCCGGTGCGAGTTCCGCGACCGGGGCTGGGTCGTGGTCGAACAGCGACTCGTCGGGGATCATCACGACCGGGCACTGCGGCTTGGCGGCGCGCAGCTCGTCTGCGTTGCGCTCATCGGCGACGATCAGCTTGGGAGCGGCCGCTTCCAGCCGTTGTCGCAGGTCCTTGGCCCGCAGCTGCTCATTGCACGGCAGCGCGACGGCGCCGATGCGAAAGCACGCGACCATCGTCAGCACCCACTCGGGTCGGTTGCCGATCACGGTCATGACCACGTCCCCGCGCCGCACGCCGGCGCCCATGAGCCGGCCGGAGAGCGCCGCGCTGCGTCCGGCGATTTCCCCGAACGACCACTCCCGGCGGCGGCCGTCGCGGGTCAGCTCCACCAGCGCGCGCTGCCCCGTGGGGGCCCGCTCGACGACATCGCGCGCAAAGTTCATGAGGCCGGGCAGTCTGGCAGGATCGGCCGCCATGACCTTCTGGAATGGCGTGCTGTGGCTGCACCTGCTGGCCATGGCGTTCTTCGTCGGCGGCCAGCTGATGCTCGGTCTGGTGGTCGTGCCGGTGCTGCGCGGCGCCGCGGACCGCGGGCCGCTACGGGCGGCAGCGCGCCGCTTCGGGGTCGGCACGCTGATTGCCGTCGCTGTGCTCGTGGTGACCGGCGCCGCGCTGGCCAGCCACCTTCACCGCTGGGGAAGCTCGACGCTCCAGGTCAAGCTCGGGCTCGTCGTTGTCGCCGGGCTGCTGATCGGCGCGCATATGCGCCGTCCCGAGTGGCACGTGTTCGACGGGGCGATCCTGCTCGTGTCCGTGGCCATCGTGTGGCTGGGGATCGTCGTCGCGGGCAGCTGAATCGCACTCGTAGAGTCGCCCTGGAAACACGGCGTGAAGGGCGACGGGCGGAACGCCGCGCTCGCCCGGACGCGCGGTTAGCTACGCCGCCGCTCCAGGATCGTGTGCAGCCGGCGTGCCTCCCGCGCCGGCTCGGCTCGCAGCCGCTCGTAGGTAAGCCGGATGGTGGGAATCTCGCCCGCCTCGTAGGCGTCGGCGTCGCGCAGCCGATCGCGCTCGAAGGCGTCGCGGGTCTTGTGGAACTCCCAGCCGTCGAGCTCGACGATGACCCGCTCGGCCTCGAAGTAGATGTCGACCTCGTAGCCGTTGATCGAATGGTTGACCAGAGGCCGCGGGAGGCCATGGCGCTTGCAAAAGGCCAGGAACAGGTCCTCGAAAGCCGAGCGGGTCAGCGCGAGCTCCGGCCCGATGAACCGTCGCAGCCCTGGGGCGCCGGGGTGAGTTGGGCAACGGAGGACGAGTCCGCCAGCTGGGTCTGGTTCAGTCGGCCGTCGCGGAGCGGTTTCGTTGACCGGCGGGTAAGGCGCCGGTCGGCCAGGTCGGGCGCGCAGTCGAGCAGCGGTGCGCGCGAGGCTGGTGACCCGGATGCCGTGGCGCGTGCGGAGGTCCCGGGGCAGCAGGGTGCGGCAGACGTGGACGCGGATGCCCGCCGGTCGCCGGTCCTGGGCGACGCGTCACCTGCCCGACCGCGGCCGGCCACGCGGACAGGCCCCAGATCGCCAGGGCGGGGAAGTGGGACAGGGCGGCGGTCGGGCCGCAGGCCAGGACGGCCGCCGCGGCGCGCTCGAGGGCGCTCTGGCGCGTGGACGCCCGACGGCGTAGACGTTGCGGTGGACGCGATAGAGCACGCCGCTGTTCGTCAGACGGGCGATCACCGTCGAGCTGAACCCCGCGTCGAGGAGTTGCCAGCGGGTCAAGTTGCCATGCTGCCGCGCGCGGCCAGCCTGACCACGCGGCGCCGACCTTGGGGCCTTAGTGTCCATATGCGGAACGGAGGCCCGAACACTCACCATTTCCCCCCCGCTCAGGGACCGAACGTCACAGAGTCCCGACAGGTATCCTCGGGCCCATGGCCGTTGCGACCCCCTACACCGAAAAGACCGACGAGCAGAAGGCAATCTGCGAGATGGTCCACCAGTTCGCGGATGAGCAGATCCTCCCGAACGCTGAGCACTACGACCACGAGGATTCGTTCCCGGAGCCGATCGTCGAGCAGATGAAGGAGCTCGGGCTGTTCGGGGTGATGATCCCCGAGGAGTACGGCGGTATGGGGCTCGATCTGACGACGTACGCGATGATCGTCGAGGAGCTGAGCCGCGGCTGGATCAGCATTTCCGGCATCGTCAACACGCACTTCATCGGCTCCTACCTGCTGATGAAGTTCGGCACCGAGGAGCAAAAGCAGAAATATCTGCCGAAGATGGCCACGGGCGAGATCCGGGCTGCCTTCTCTCTCTCCGAGCCTGAGTGCGGCTCGGATGTGCAGGCGATCAAGTGCGCGGCCAAGAAGGTCGACGACACCCACTACGAGATCAACGGCCAGAAGATGTGGGTCACCAACGGCCTCCTCAGCACGCTCGTGTTCACGCTCGTCAAGACCGACCCGAGCGCCGAGCCCAAGTACAAGGGCATGACCTGCTTCATCGCCGAGAAGGAACCGGGCGTGTCCGAGAACACCGGCGACTACAAGGGCTTCAACGTTCCGCCCAAGATCAAGAAGATGGGCTACAAGGGCGTCGAGTCGACCGAGCTCGTATTCGACGGTTACCGCTGTCCAGCCGAGAACATCCTCGGCGGCGAGGAAGCCGGCCTGGGTCAGGGCTTCGTCCAGATGATGGACGCGCTCGAGCTCGGACGGGTCAACGTCGCCGCGCGCGGCGTCGGCATCGCCCAACGTGCCCTGGAGCTGGCCCTCAGGTACTCACAGGAGCGCAAGACGTTCGGCAAGGAGATCGCCCAGCATCAGGCGATCCAGTTCAAGCTCGCCGACATGGCCACTCAGGTCGACGCGGCGCGGCTGCTGACGCTGCGCGCAGCGCGGCTCAAGGACGCCGGCGAGCGCTCGGACATCGAGGCGGGGATGGCGAAGCTGTTCGCCTCCGAGGCCGGGCGTTTCTGCGTCGAGGAGTCCTTTCGCATCCACGGCGGCTACGGCTATTCCAAGGAATATGAGATCGAGCGGCTGTACCGCGATGCGCCGCTGCTGCTGATCGGCGAGGGCACGTCCGAGATCCAGCGCATGGTCATCGGCCGCAAGCTGCTCCAGCGGCACAAGATCTGAACAGGCCAGGAGGGCGCGCCTTTGGGGGGCGCGCCCCGGTTTTGGCTCAGGCCTGGAGCCTTTGGCTCCGGCCGGCAGCGTGTGCCTCAGGCCGGCAGCGTGTGCCTCAGGCCGGCGGTGTTTGGCTCAGGCCGGCAGCGTCTCCTGCGCCCGGGGGGCGCTCGAATACTGATCCGCCGGCTCCAGCATCCCGCGCAGCTGCTCGCGAAGCTCGGGCGTGTCCTCGTGCCCGTGAACTGAGGCCGCGTGCTCAGCTCCGGCGCGCACCACCTCGTCTTCCTCGCCGATGATCACCAGCGAGCAGTTCGCCTCGCTCTCAAAGCGGCGACAGTCGGCCATCACTCTGGACATGGTCCCTCCGATCGGTTGCCCAGATGATCCTCCCGCCCCGATGACGCTGTGTCAATAGACTGCCTTGCCTGTCCTCACAGTCCGACACCAAGGCGCTGATCGAGACCGCGGTCACGCGGTTTCTCGCCGAGGTGCCGGCGCTCCAGCCGCTCAAGCTGGTGGCCGGCCTTGACCTCCACGGACGCGGTGACGTGCAGCTCTACCGCGTCGAGCTGCCGGGCCCGAAGGTGACCAAGGACATCGCCTCCGACTCGAAGGTTCGGTTGGAGATCCGCAGAGACCGTTTCAACGAGCTCGCGGTCAAGGGACACATCAAGGACTGGCGCGCGGCCTTCGAACACGGTGATGTCAAGGCGACCGGCATCGAGCAGGTGTTGAAGCTGATCGCCAACGTGGTCGAGAAGCAGGAGGAGCGCTCCCGGACCCGTCGGCCTACCGGCGGGCGGCCAGCTCCTCAGCGGCGCTGAGCTGCTCCTCAACGAGCACCAGGCCGGCGTCCCAGAAGCCCGGGTCGGCGAGGTCGATGCCCACCATCGCGCCGAGTTCCTCGGGACTGCGCGAGCCGCCGGCTGCGAGCAAGTCCAGGTAGCGCGGGACGAACGACTCCCCCTCGTCCAGGTAGCGCTTGTAGACCGACAGCGCCAGAAGCTGGCCATATGCGTAGGCGTAAACGTAGCCCGGCGTGTTGATGAAGTGCGGTACGTAGGACCACCAGGTCCGGTAGCCCTCGGTGATCTCGACCGAGTCGCCGAACAGCTCCGCCTGGGTCTGCACCCACAGCTCCGACATGCGATCGGGCGGCAACTCGCCATCCTGGCGGCGGCCAGTGTGGATCAGGTGCTCGAAGCGGTTCATCGCCATCTGGCGGAACACCGTGGCAATGGCGCCGTCGATGCGGTCGGCGAGCAGGCTGAGGCGGGCATCGTCGTCGCTCGCCGCGTCCAGCATCCGGTCGAAGGTGAGGGCCTCGCCGAAGATCGACGCCGTCTCGGCCAGTGTCAGCGGCGTCGATTGATGAAACACGCCCTGGGGCTGGGCCAACGCGGCGTGCAGCCCGTGGCCGAGCTCGTGGGCCATGGTCAGCACGTCCCGGCGGCGGGCGGTGAAGTTGAGCAGGACGTAGGGATGGACGCTCGGCACCGTGTAGGCACAGAACGCGCCGCCGCGCTTGTGGGGACGGACAGGCGCGTCGATCCAGTTCTCGTCGAAGAACCTCCGCACGACCTTGCCGGCACGCGGCGAGAAAGCGTCGTAGGTGTCCAGCACCAGATCGCGTGACTCGCCGTAGGAGAAGGTCACGTCCTCGGGCAGGACGGGAGCGGCGCGGTCGTAGTCGGCCAGGCGGTCGACGCCCAGCAGCTGCGCCTTCAGGCGATACCAGCGCTGAGGGATGTCGTAGCGCCCCCGGACCGCCTCGATCAGGGCCATCACCGATTCGTCGGATGCTTCGTTGGACAGGTTGCGGGCCGAGAGCCAGGTGGGGAAGTGCCGCAGCCGGTCCTCGACGGACTTGTCGTGGGCGAGCGTGTTGTAGATGAACGCGCGCGTGCGCAGTCCCGGCTCGAGCGCCGCCGATACGGCCTCCGCGGTCTCCCGGCGCAGCTCGCGGTCGGGGGCCTGCAATTGGCTGAGGGCGACATCGAGCGGCACCTCTTCATCGCCCGCCCGTACGCGCAGGGCGGAGACGAGCTCGCCGAACAGCCGGCTCCATGAGGCCTGGCTGGAGATTGACTTCTCGGCCAGGATCTTCTCCTCGGGCTCGGTGAGCAGGTGCGGGCGGTAGCGACGAGCGCTCCGCAGGTGGTGCCGCGCGAACTCCAGGCCTTCAGCGGAGAGCAGCTCCTCGGCCCGCTGGTCATCGACCGCGGCCCACTCGAGCTCGAAGAACAGGAGCTTGGTCTCGATCTCGGTGCCGGCCTCGGTGACCTTCTGCAGCAGAGCGCCGCGTGCCGGTTCGGCGGTGTCGGTGGAGAACTTCAGCGACGCGTACGAGCCGGCCTTGCCGACCAGCTCGCCGATCGCCGCGAGCTCGGCCATCGCCTCCCGCAATCCGGCGCCGTCGAGCTGTGCGACCTTCCCCGCATGACGCTCGGCGAACGCCGTCGCCCGCTCGCGAGCCTCAGCAACCTCGCGGTCGACCCCGGGATCGCCCTCGCCGCCGACGAGGGGACCGAGGTCCCACTCGGCCTCGAGTAGCTCTGGATCCTGCAGATGGTCAGCAGTGGCAGACATCCTCGCCAGAGGTTACCCAGGTCACTGGGGTGCGCATCGGGACGGGGCCAGGGGGCCGCTGAGCTCGAACACGGTGACCAGCTGGCCGGCCGCTCGGCGTTGGTAGACCACGCGCGCGCCGGGGTCGCTCGCCGTCCAGGCTCGCTCCGGGGACATGCTCAGGCGCTTCGGGAGCCAGGGGTCACGCGCGGGCGTGGTGACGAGGTAGCGCAGGTGGGTCGCGTTGACGATCCGGCGCCATTGCGAGCAGGATCCGATCGTCGAAAATGAGCCGTCCGGCCCGCGCAGGCCGATGTACTGAACCCGGTTGGAGTCGTCGACGCCAACCAGCGGATAGGCGAAGAAGCCGCCGAAGGTGCCGACCACTCCCACCCGCGCGTCGTGGACGGAGCGGAAGAAATCCCAGACGCGGCTGAGGTCGGACACGCCGGGTTGAAACGCGTAGCGACTGCGCAGATAGCTCCGCTGCCCCACGTAGCCGAGCCCGCCCACGAGAACCAGGGCCGCACCGGCGCAGGCGAGTACCAGTCGACGGTGCCGACAGCCGGCTCCGGCGCCGAGGAGGGCGACGATGCCGACGGCGGCGAGCACGGCGGCAGCCACGAGGATCTGGCCCCACAGATGCCGTGACGGCCACAAGTGCGCTTGCGCGAGGGTGGCCACCAGCACGACTCCGAACCCGGCCAACACCGCCGCCTGCCGCCGCCGGCCGGCGAACACCGGGGCGAGTGGAAGGGCCACCAGCGACAGGGTCAGCGCCGGCGCCGCGTAGCGCAGGTTGAACGCGAAACCGAGCGGGTGGCCGGCCGGGCCGGCGGCGCTCTCGGGGGTGATCAGGTAGGCGAGGATGGAGGCCAGCGCTACCACACCGAGCATCCGCACCGAGGCGCTTGCCCCCGGCAGCAGGGACGCCACCGGCCCGAGCACGACCGCCGCCAGGATCGCCCACCACCACGGACCCATCCCGGAGGCGAGGCTCGGCTCCAGCAGGCCGCTCCAGACGCGGGTGTCGGTCAGATAGTGAGCCACGGAAAACGCGGTGTGTGACTGCAGCGGGGGTGCGGGCGTGGCGAGCCCGGGAATGCTCAACCAGGGCAGCGGATTGCCGACGGCGATGAGGTTGCGCAGGTACCAGAAGCCGCCGGCGATGATGAGCGGTCCGAGCCACAGGCCGCCGATGTTTCGGCGCTGTCCCGGCGGGCCGAGGACGACGGCTCCGACGGTCAGAGCGAGCACCGGGGCCAACATCGACAACTTCACCGACACCGCCAGGCCCGCGCTGATCGCCGCCAGGACGAGCGCACGACGGCTGCCGGGCCGGTTCATCACCAGCGCCACCGCGGCGAGCACGAAGAACACACCGGCGACGTCGTTGGCCGCACTCCCGCCTTGGGAGAGGACCATCATCGGGATGGCCATGGCGATCGCGGCCCCGAGCAGTGTTGGTGCTCCGAGTCCGCGCGGGCGCCCCACGCAGTAGGCCGCCAGCAGCACGAGGCCGAGCCAGACCAGGTTGATCACCGGAGACAACACGTCCCGGGCGAACAGCACGATCCCGAGCCCGTGGAAGAGCTCGGCGGTGGCGGGATAGAACGCCGTCAGATACTCGACGTCGGTGAAGTGCAGCGTGGTGATCTGGCCGGACTGGGCGAATGATGCTGCCCATGGGAGGTGGTACCAGAGGGAGTCAAAGGATCTGATCCCGAAATCGAAGCTGGAGAGGGTCGGTGCGGCCCATTCGGCCGCGACGACGGCTACAGCGGCAGTTGCCGCGAGGCCCTGCCAGCTGACGGCGCCGCGTCCCCGGGCTGCGCGAGGGGACGCGTCACCACCACCCGGCAGGGCTCGTTGCGTCCCTAAGCCGATAGCCAGGGAGCCGATGAGGATTGGGATCAGCCGGAAGAGGCCGACCGCACCCAGGATCTCCATCAGGGCCACCGAGAGCGCGAGTGCGATCAGGGCTTCGGCGAGCCGGGCCAGGGCTCCGTCCCAGTCCGGGAAGAGGTGGCGGCGGATCAGAAATGCGGCGCGGCCGAGTGCGCCGCAGATCAGCAGCAGGGCGAGGGCGCCGAGGACATAGCGGCCCGCGGATACGCTTACGCTGGATCCCATGACCGGCCGAAGAGTAAGAGCCCGCAGGGCGCTGAGCCTGGCGGCCCTCCCGGTGATGACGGTGGGATTGCTGCTCGGTTGCGGTCAGGCGAGCTCGCCGCCCACCCCCGCGCTCTCAAAGCTGCCGTTGGTCAGAGGCACGCGGATCTCCGTGCAGGTGCTCCGCTGTGACAAGGGGGCCAACGCGTTCTGCGCTTGGGAGCTGGTGGTGGTCGGGCCCCGATACCGAAGCTCAGCGCAGCTACTGCGCAGGGAGCACGACCAGCTGCGGAAGCTCGGCTGGAGCGGTGCCGACGCGGACGTGAGTGGAGAAAACGCGGCCGACTCCCCCGGCCACAAACTGCGGCTCTCCTACGCGACCGACTACGGCGATCTGCAGGCGATCGATCTCGGCTACACCAAACGCTCGCGGAAGGTCACCTTTGCCCTCTCACGCGGGATCTTCGAACACACCCCGACGATGTCGATGCTGCTCGAGCAGGGCGCCGCGTAGCGCGACGGCCGGGGCGCTCAGCTCTGGCGAAGCGTCAGCCGCCGCTCAGCGCCGACGCCGATCATGTTCTTGCCGGCGAGCAGGTCGCGCAGATCATCTCCGACGAGCTCGCGCCGCCAGCCTGCAAGCGTGCGCACCGCCGGCTCGGGCTCCGAGCGCCGAGCCGCCGCGATGATCTGCTCGAGCTCGCTGCGGGAGGCGATCAGCTCATAGGCCAGCCCCGCCTCGAGCGAGCGCGCACGCAAAAGCGCCTCGGCCAGCGCGATCAGCGGCGCGTCCCCGGGCTCTGAGCGCCCGCGCGCCTCTTCGCGGGGGATCGGGGTGCCCTCCCGACCGGTGGCGATGGCCGCGAGAATCGCATCCCCGCGCCGCCGGACGGTGGAGGGATGAATGCCGCGGATCTGCTCCAGGGCGCGCGCGTTCCCCGGCTGGCGCTTGGCCAGCTCCACCAGCGGCGCATCCTGGAGGACAGAGCCGACGGGGCGGTCCTCGCCGGAAGCGGTGCGCTCCCGCCAGGACGCCAGCTCCCGCGCGACCGCCCGAGCCTGGGGATCGAGCTGGTTGACCCGCGGGAGGCGCTCCCAGGCGGTCTCCGGATCACGCTCGTCGGTGGCGGACTCCAGCCGCCGGCACTCTTCCCGGGCCCACTCCAGCCGGCCGTTCTCGGTCAGCCGACGCTGGAGCTCGTCGCTGAGCTCGAGCAGGTGCACGACGTCCTCGGCGGCGTAGCTCAGCTGTTCGGGGGTCAGGGGCCGGGCGTCCCAGCGGGTGTAGCTGGCGGTCTTGCCGACGCGCTTGCCGAGTACCGAGCCGAGCAGGTTGCCGTAGCCGCTCTGAGCGCTGCCGCCGGTGAAGCCGGCCGCGAGCTGGGTGTCGAAGATGTTGTTCATCTCGCTGGCCCAGACCCGGCGCAGGATGGCCACGTCCTGGCGGCCGGCATGGAGGATGACCTCGATCGCCGGATCGGCCAGCAACCGGGCGAGCGGGGTGAAGTCGGCGTCGCCGAGGGAATCGATCAAAACGATCCGCATCCCGTCCGGCGCCTCGGGGTCTTCGACGGCCACCTGCACCAGGCACAGCAGGGCCCGGTAGCGCCCCTCGGACATGAATTCGGTGTCGATGCCCAGCCGCCCGCGCTCGCGTGCGAAGTCGGCAGCGCGCGCGATATCGGTTGACGTGGCGAGCCCCCCAGCGTCCATGTAGCCCAACCCTATCGGGAGCGACCAAACAAAAACAGGACCCGCGCGAGCGGGTCCCATAAATAACCTACCCTGCTGGTAGGATTTAGCCATGATCTTCTCCTCCAAAGCCGAGTATGGGGTCCGCCTGATGGTCGAGCTGGGCCGCCAGTCGCCTGATCAGCCGACCAGCCTGAAGGCGATCGCCGATGCCGAGGGTTTGCCGTTGGCCTACCTCGAACAGGTAGTCGCGCGGCTGCGCAAGGCCGAGCTCGTGATGAGTGCCCGCGGTGCCCATGGCGGCTACTGGCTGGCCCGTCCCGCGGAGGAGATCGGGATGGACGAGGTCGTGCAGGCGCTCGAGGGAGCGATCGCTCCGATGGAGTGCTTCGTACACGAACAGACCGAGCGCGTGTTGTGCTCGCACCTTCCGGATGCCGGACGCGGCTGCGCGACCAAGCTGCTGTGGACGCGCGTACAGGGCGGGATCATCCGCTCCCTGCAGACGACCACACTCGCGGAGCTGGTGGAGTTCTCCCGCCGCCGTGAGCCCGTGTCGACGGCAGCAGCCTGACAAGACGAAACGAAAGCCTTAGATGCCAGATCTAGAAATCAGAAACCTCCACGTCCGCGCCGGCGAGAAGGAGATCCTCAGAGGACTCGAGCTCACCGTTGCCCAGGGCGAGATTCATGCGCTGATGGGGCCAAACGGCTCCGGGAAGTCGACCCTGGCCAACGCGGTCATGGGTCACCCGATGCTCGAGGTCACCGAGGGTCAGATCCTCTGGGGCGGCGAGGACATCACCGAGACCCCGACCGACGAGCGCGCGCGCATGGGGCTGTTCATGGCCTTCCAGTACCCGGTCTCGGTACCGGGCGTGACCGTGACCAAGTACCTGCGCACGGTGCTCAACGCGCACCGCGCCTCCCGCGGCGAGCAGCCGATCCCGCTGAAGGAGTTCCGCCAGACGGTTGAAGCGGCGATGAAGCTGACCAACGTTCCCCGGGAGTTCTCCAGCCGGTACCTCAACGAGGGCTTCTCCGGTGGCGAGAAGAAGCGGATGGAGATTCTCCAACTGGCGCTTCAGCGCCCCGAACTGGCGATCCTCGACGAGACCGACTCGGGCCTAGACATCGACGCGCTGCGGGTCGTGGCCAACGGCGTCAACTCCGTTGCCGGTCCGGACCTGGGCGTGCTGATCATCACCCACTACCAGCGGATTCTGCATCTGGTGCAGCCGAGTCACGTCCACGTCATGTATCGCGGCCGGATCGTCAAGGAGGGCGGCCCCGAGCTCGTCGACGAGCTAGAAGCCAAGGGGTACGGCTGGATTACCGGGGAGATCGACAAGGCCGCAGCGTGATGAGCGTCTCCGCCGACACGCTCCACGAGGTCGCGGCCGAGTTCCCGGTCCTGCGCCGGGAGATCGGCGGCTATCCGATCACCTATCTGGACTCGGCGGCCACCTCGCAGACGCCGCAGCCGGTGATTGATGCGATGACGCGGTACTACACCGAGTCGCGCGCGTCGATCCACCGCGGCGTCTACCCGCTCGCAGTTGAGGCGACGGATCTCTACGAAGGGGCGCGCCGGCGAATCGCCGACTGGCTCGGATCGACGCCGGAGGAGACGGTGTTCACCGCCAACGCGACGGCGGCGATCAACCTCGTCGCCTATACCTGGGGCCGCCAGAACGTCGACCGGGGCGACCTCGTCGTGCTCACCGAGATGGAGCACCACTCCAACATCGTCCCGTGGCAGATCCTGTGCCAGGATCGCGAGGCCGAGTTGGCCTACGTGTCGGTGCTCGATGACGGCACGCTCGATCTCGAGGAGCTGGACACGCTCCTCGCCCGCTCGCCCAAGCTGGTCGCGCTGGCACATGTCTCAAACGTGGTCGGGACGATCAACCCGATTGCCGAGATCGTCCGGCGAGCGCACGCGGCAGGCGCCGTCGTGCTGGTCGACGGCACGCAGTCGGTGCCGCAGATGCCAGTCGATCTTCGCGCCCTGGACGCCGACTTCTACGCTTGGACCGGACACAAGGCCTACGGGCCGACGGGTATCGGCGTTCTCCACGGCCGCCGGGAGCTGCTGGAGGAGATGCCGCCGTTCATCGGCGGCGGGCACATGATCCGCACGGTGGCCGCCAACGAGTCCACCTGGACCGACCTGCCGTGGAAGTTCGAGGCCGGGACATCGCAGATCGCGGAGGCGATTGGCCTCGGCGCCGCCGTCGACTGGATTCAGGCGGTCGGGGTCGACGCGATTCGCGCCCACGAGGCGGCCCTCGTGGCTGAGACCTTGGGCCGGCTGGCGACCGAGGTGCCCGGTCTCGCGATCCACGGTCCGCCCTCGGCGGCCGACCGCGGCGCGCTCGTGTCCTTCACGTTGGAGGGAGCCCACCCGCACGATATCGGCGAGATCCTGGGCCGGCGGGGCGTCTGCGTGCGGGCGGGACACCATTGCGCGCAGCCGCTGATGCGTCGGCTCGGCGTCAGCGCCACCACGCGGGCGTCGTTTGCGGCGCACAACAGCAGCGGAGACATCGACCGGTTGCTCGGCGGGCTAGCCGAGGTGCGCCGCGTGCTGCAGCTCTAGCCCTCCGCCCACCGCTAACGTAGATCCCATGGACGATCTGTACCGCGAGAACATCCTCGATCACTACAAGCACCCGCACAACTGGAGTCCTCCGGGTGAGGAGCTCGAGCGGGTGGACCTCACCTTCCACGATCTCAACCCGCTCTGCGGTGACGAGCTGACGGTGGCCCTCAAGGTGGATGACGAGGGCCGGATCGAGGACATCCGCTTCTCCGGACACGGCTGTGCGATCTCCCAGGCTGCGGCGTCGATGGCCTCAGACGAAGTCAAGGGCATGCGGGTCGACGACGTGCTCACGCTCGATCGATCGTTCGTTCTGGAACTGCTGGGGATTGACATCTCCGCCACGCGAATGAAGTGCGCGCTGCTCTCGCTGAAGGTGATCAAGGGCGCCTCGCTCGGCCATGCGGTCGAGTGGGAACCGGTCGACGCCTGAAGCGATTAGTTTCCCCGTCGCGGGCGGTCTACTGAACCAGACGCGAGCCGACGTGAAGGGAGACAACAATGGGCGATGTGGTGGTAACCGAGTTCATCTCGGTGGACGGTGTGATCGAGGATCCGGGCGGCGCGGAGAACTTCCCGCACGGAGGTTGGTCGTTCCAGTTCGATCGCGGTCCTGAAGGCAACCAGTTCAAGATGGACGAGCTGATGGCGGCGGACGCGCAGCTGCTGGGTCGCGTCACCTACGAGGGATTCGCCAAGGCGTGGCCGAACATGCGCGGCGACGAGTTCGGCGAGAAGATGAACGCGATGCCGAAGTATGTGGTTTCGACGACCCTGCAGCAGGCGGACTGGGAGAACTCGACGATCCTGCGAGGTGATCTCGCCCACGAGATCCCGGAACTCAAGGAGCGTCACGCCGGCGACATCCTCATCGCCGGCAGCGCGACCCTGGCGCACGCACTCACGACGCTCGGCCTGATCGACGAGTACCGGCTGATGCAGTTCCCGGTCACGCTGGGCGGCGGCAAGCGACTGTTTGCCGATGACGGCGAGATGCGGAACCTGAAGCTCGTCGAGTCCAAACCGGCCGGCGACAGCATGATTCTTCGCTATCGCAAGGCGTAGCGCCTGGTTTCCCACGCGCGGATGCGGGAATCACCTGCGCATGGACGTGCTGCGGACGAAGAGCATCGAGCAGTCGCTGCAGGACTCCGAGGAGCCAGGGCGGCGCTTGCGCAAGTCACTGGGGCCGATCCAGCTCACGGTGCTGGGCATCGGGGTGATCATCGGCACCGGCATCTTCGTGCTCACCGGAGAGGCGGCAGGCACGATTGCCGGCCCGGCGATCGCCCTGTCGTTCGTGGCCGCGGCGATCGCCTGCGCGCTGGCCGGCGCTCTGCTACGCGGAGTTCGCCTCGGTGGTCCCGGTCGCCGGCTCCGCCTACACGTTCTCCTACGCCAGCCTCGGCGAGCTGGTCGCCTGGATCATCGGCTGGGACCTGATGTTGGAGCTCGCGCTCGGCGCCGCCACGGTCGCCTCGGGCTGGTCGCAGTACTTCAAGGTCGTGCTCACCTCCTCGCCCTGGCACGCCACACCCGCCGGCCTGGATCTTCGCCGACGGCCACAACCTGGTCGCGGCGATCGTCGTGCTGGTGATCACCGGGGTGCTGTGCCTGGGCATGCGGACCTCGAGCGCGGTCACCGCGGTGATCGTGGCCATCAAGGTCGCGATCGTGCTGCTGGTCATCGTCGCCGGGCTCTCGTACATCAAGTCCGGCAACTATCACCCCTTCATCCCGCCGACCGGCGCCAAGCCGGCGCCGGGGGGGAGCTCGAGCACGACGCTGGCTCAGGATCTGGGGATATCGCCTGGCGCGTTCGGGGTCGGCGGCATCTTCGCCGGCGCGGCGCTGGTGTTCTTCGCCTTCATCGGCTTCGACGTCGTCGCCACCAACGCCGAGGAGACCAAGCGCCCTCAGCGCGACGTTCCGATCGGCATCTTCGCCTCGCTGGCGATCTGCACGATCCTCTACATCGCGGTCGCGCTGGTCGTGACCGGGATGGTCAAGTACAACCACATCGACGTCAAGGCGCCGCTGTCGACGGCGTTCACCTCGGTCCACGAGACGCACGATCGCCACGATCATCGCCTACGGCGCGCTGGCCGGCCTGACCTCGGTGATCCTGGTGCTGCTGCTGGGCCAGAGCCGCGTGTTCTTCGCCATGAGCCGTGACCGGCTGCTGCCGCCGGTGTTCTCCGCTGTCTCCGAGCGCTTCGGCACGCCCTACCGCACGACGCTGGTCACCGGCGTCGCCGTCGCCGCGCTGACCTTCTTCTTCCCGCTCAAGACGCTGGCCGAGCTGGTCAACATCGGGACGCTGTTCGCGTTCGTGCTGGTGTCGATGGGAGTGATCGTGCTGCGCCGCACGCGGCCGGACCTGAAGCGCCCGTTCCGAACTCCGCTGGTGCCGATCGTGCCGATCCTCTCGGTGCTGGCCTCGCTGTGGCTGATGCTGAACCTGCAGGGGGCGACCTGGCTGCGGTTCGCGATCTGGATGGCGGTCGGCTTCGTCGTCTACTTCGGCTATTCGCACCGTCACAGCCGCCTGGCTGGGGAGGGCGAGAGCGGTCCTCAGCCGCCGTCGGCCTCGGTTGACGCAACGCGCGCCGAGGGTCGGCGCCGACCACGGGCCAGCGGTCGCGCGGCTCGGCGGCGAGGACCTCAGCCGCTATGATCCGTGGTGTAAATCCGATCAATCCGCTAGGACTTAGAAGCGCGTGCCTGAGATCATCGAAGTTTGTACCGTCAACGAGCTCTCCCCCGGCGAAATGCGCCTGGTTGAGTGGGAGGATCTGGAGATCGGCGTATTCAACTGCGCCGGGACGGTGTACGCGATCGAGGACCGCTGCTCCCATGACAATGGCCCGCTGGTCGAAGGCGAGCTTGACCAGGAAGCTGTGCACGATCGAGTGTCCCGCGGCACGGGTCGCGGTTCGACCTGAAGACGGGCAAGCCCTGACCCTGCCCGCGTACGTTCCCGGTCGACACCTTCCCGGTGATCATCGAGGACGAGAAGATCAAGCTGGAGGTCGACTGATGGCTACCCCCGAAATCCTGAATCCTGAGGCGCCCGTCCAGAGCGAGAACGACCAGCTCAGGGGGATCAACGCCGACTACACCGAGCGCTACGGCTTCCACGACGCCGAGAACTATCTCTACAAGGCTCCCAAGGGTCTGACCCGGGAGCTGGTGGCCAAGATCTCCGAGTTCAAGTCCGAGCCGCAGTGGATGCGGGACTTCCGCCTCAAGGCGCTGGACCACTTCCTCGCCCGCCCGATGCCGACCTGGGGCTCGCCGATGCTGGCCGACGTCGACTTCGACGACATCCACTACTTCGTTCGTGCCTCCGAGCGCGCCGAGCGCTCATGGGACGACGTGCCCGAGGACGTCAAGAAGACGTTCGACCGCCTGGGCATCCCCGAGGCCGAGCGGAAGTTCCTCTCCGGCGTCGGCGCCCAGTACGAGTCCGAAGTCGTCTACCACCAGGTCCATGAGGACCTCGAGAAGCAGGGCGTGATCTTCCTCGATATGGACTCGGCGCTGCGCGACCACGAGGACATCGTGCGCGAGTACTTCGCCACCATCATTCCGGCCAACGACAACAAGCTGGCGTCGCTCAACTCCGCAGTGTGGTCAGGCGGGTCGTTCGTCTACGTGCCGCCCGGAGTCCACGTGGAGATGCCGCTGCAGGCCTACTTCCGGATCAACACCGAGTCGATGGGCCAGTTTGAGCGGACGCTGATCATCGCCGACGAGGGTTCCTACGTGCACTACGTCGAGGGCTGCACGGCACCGACCTATAGCTCGATCGTCGCTGCACTCGGCGGTCGTCGAGCTGATCGCCAAGCCCGGTGCGCGGATCCGCTACACGACCGTCCAGAACTGGTCGACGAACGTGTTCAATCTGGTGACCAAGCGCGCGGTGGCGGAGACCGATGCCACCGTCGAATGGGTCGACTGCAACCTCGGCTCGAAGCTGACGATGAAGTACCCGAGCGTCTACCTGATGGGCGAGCGGGCGCATGGGGAGATCCTCTCGATCGCGTTCGCCGGCAAGGGCCAGCATCAGGACGCGGGCGGCAAGATCATCCACGCGGCACCGAATACGACCTCGAACATCTTCGCCAAGTCGATCTCCAAGGACGGCGGCCGCGGCTCCTACCGCGGTCTGCTGGAGATCGCCAAGGGTGCGCACGGATCCCGCTCCAAGGTCGTCTGCGACGCGCTGCTGCTCGATGAGCACTCGCGTTCGGACACCTATCCGACCATCCGGATCGGCGAGGACGACGTCAACGTCGGCCACGAGGCCACGGTCTCCAAGGTCGGCGACGACCAGCTCTTCTACCTGATGTCGCACGGCGTATCGGAGGAGGAGGCATCCAAGCTCATCGTCAACGGCTTCATCGAGCCGATCACCAAGGAGCTCCCGATGGAGTACGCGGTGGAGATGAACCGGCTGATCGAGTTGCAGATGGAGGGTTCGATTGGCTAGCGGAGCTCCTGGCGCGGTCGCCCAGCCAGATTTCCTGGCGACGCGTCGAGAGCGCGCCGCCGCCCTGAGCGAGACGCTCGACGTTCCCCGCTTCAAGGGCAACCCGGGCTGGGAGTTCACCGACATCTCCGCGCTTGACATCTCCGCCCTGGGGCCGGCGCCGTCGGCCACCAACGGAGCGACGGCACCGTCGATGTTCGAGCCGCAGGCAACGATCACGCTGCGGCAGGTCGACGGCGGTGCGGTGGAGTTCACCGGCGAGCTGCCCGAAGGCGTCATCGTCTCCGCGCTTGATGAAGCAGCCGTGCAGTATCCGGAGCTGGTGGAGCGATACCTCGGCTCGGTCGTCTCCGACCGGAGCCTTTTCGTCGCGCGCAACGACGCCAACTTCCGCGGCGGCGCCTTCGTCTACGTGCCGAGTGGCGTCACGCTCGCGCAGCCGATTCTGCTCACCGCGATCCAGACGGCCTCGGGCACGGAGCTTGACCGGCGCACGCTGATCGTCCTCGAGGACGGCGCCGAAGCCGAGGTCTGGGAGCAATACCTTTCAACCGGCGAGGACGTCGAGGGCGTGTTCAACACGGTGGTCGAGCTCGTCGTCGGCGACAACGCTCGGCTGCGGTTCGTCTGCGGGCAGTCGCTGTCGGAGCGCAGCTGGATCTTCGGTGCCCAGCGTGCGGAAGTGGGGCGCGACGGCCGGCTCGACTGGGTCGCGCTCGGGTTCGGCTCGGCGCGCGGTCATGTCCGGATGGACACCCGCCTGGGCGGTCAGGGTGCCGATGCGCGTGTCACCGGCGCTTACGCCACCCACGGACGTCAGCACATCGACTTCGACACCACACAGGAGCATGCAGCGCCGAACACGACCTCGGATCTCGCCTTCCGCGGCGTTCTCCAGGGCCGCTCGACCGCGGTCTGGAAGGGCAACATCATCGTCGACCCCGGGGCGCAGAAGACCGATGCCTTTCAGGAGTCCCGCAATCTGCTGCTCTCCAAGCGGGCACACGCGGACGCGATCCCGGGGCTGGAGATCCAGGCCAACGACGTGCGCTGCACCCACGCCGCGGCTGTCGCCCAGGTCGACCCCGAGCAGCTGTTCTACCTAGGCTCCCGCGGGCTGCCCGAGGCGGTGGCCAAGCGCCTGGTCATCGAGGGGTTCCTCTCGGCGCTGGTCGAGCGCTTTGAGCACGGATCGGTCCGCGACGTGCTCGCCGACACGCTCGAGCGTCGGCTCGGCCTGATCCTCGACCACTAGTCCCGACGGCCGATGGCGTGGCGGCCAGGGGAGCGAAGGCTAGGGGTTGCTCGGGTTGGGAAGCAGTTGCGGCCCGGTCTGCGGGTTGCGGGTGAAGGTCTCGCCGGCGGGGACGTGGGCGCTGCCGGTGAACGTCGGGCCCTGGTTACCGGGAGTATGGGCGTCGGTGGCGAGCAGGCGGCCCTGGGGGTCGAAGTAGTTGAGCTTCTTCGGGTACCCGCGCTGACCGGTCTCGCAGTCCGCGTTGCCCTGGTTGTCGATCGCCGCGCCGTAGTTTTGAGTGTGGAGGAACTCGTTGCCGCCGAGGGGGCTGTCGGGGATCCCGCCGTTGACCGGAGCGCTCGCGCCCTGCGTGCCGACGTTGTTGGTCTGCAACGGATTCGTCTGGGCCAGGAGCGCCCTTTGGGCGAAACCGAAGGTGGTCTCCTCGGAGATGTGCTCTGAGAGATACGTCCACCAGTAATTCCAGGTGTTGCAGACCGTCACGTACGGACCGAGATAGCGAACCATCGGATTCAACGTCGACGTCGTGTCCGTCAACCCGTTCAAAGCCATGTTCGTCCCCGGCGATAACGCCAACGACTTCAACGCCCCCATCACCTGCTGCAAATTCCGGTTCAGACTCGGAGTCCGCGCCAACGTCCTCGTCCCCGCCTCAATCGCCGGATTGATCGACGGTAACGACTGACCCAACGCCCCCACCGCCGGCCCCAAACGCTGACCCAACACCCGCAAATCAACCAAAAACGGCTGCTGGGAGCGCAAACTATCCGTCGACACCGCCAACGTCGACGGCGACCCCGCAATCGTCGCCTCCAACGCCCGCGGATCCCGCGAAATCGCCTCAAACGTCGTCGCCATATCCGTAAACAACCGCGCATTCACCCCCGCCACCGGCGCGAGCGTCCCCATAAACGCATTCAACGCCTCAAAAAACCCGGTCAACCGCGTACCCGGATCCGACAAATACGCCGCCACCGGCTGCAAACGCGCCAACAACCCCGGCAAACTCGAAATCGTGTCATTCAACGCCGACCCACGCCCCGCCAACGTATCCCCAAACCCCACCAAATCACGCTGAATCGAATTCCGCGTCCTCGCGTCAAACGTCTTAAAATGTCATCAAACTGCACCGGCACACTCGTCCGCGAAATCCCCAACGTCCCCCCATCCGCAACCACCCGCGACGACGACCCCTTCTGAATCTCCACAAACTTCAACCCCAACACCGACCGCGGACGAATCGTCGCCGTCGAATCCACCGGCACACTCCCATTCGCCTTATCCAACTTCAACGTCAACTGCGCCCCCACCTGACCATTCGGCAACTCAAACGGCTTCATATCCGACACCAACCCCACCCGAAACCCACCCTCCCGAACATCATTCCCAATCACCAAATTCGAACCATCCGCAAAATCCGCCTTCAACTCCTTCGTCGGCACAAACGGCAAACCCTGATTCGCGTTATAAGCCAAAAACACCGCCACCAACACCGCCAACACCGTCACCGCACCCACCAGCACCGGGTTCGCGAACGCCGACGCGGAGCCGGAACCACTTGTCGATGTGTCGGACACCGCGCCCTGCTTTCGCAGGATCTCGTCCAGGTTGGGCCCGGGCTGATCGGTGCCCCGCTCGTCGGCTCGGGCCCACGCTTGGCTGGCGCCGGTCCAGTCCTCACGCCCGGCGAGCATCAGCCCCAGCCTGAACGAGCCGAGACCGTTTCCGCGTTCGTCGGCGCGCTGGTACGCGCTTAGGGCCTCGCTTCGGGCGCCGCGACGCTCCAAAACCAGCCCGAGATTGGCCGCCGCGGCCGCATGTCCCTGCTCGTCCGCTTGCGCATAAGCTTCCTCGGCGCGCGCGAAGTCGCCCTGCTCGACGGATGAGTTGCCTCGCTCGAAAGCGGACTCGGGCTCGCTCATCGCATAGGAGTATGACGCGCCGTACGATTCACGCATGGCGCGCGTGCCGGCACTGGTGCCTCTCGGCTACGGGAAGTTCGTGCGCGCGGACCGGGTGTACGCACTCGTTCCGCTCGAGGGCCCCGATCGCGGCGACGGTCGCCGGACGCTGGTCCATGTCGATGGGCTGGAGCGCCCGCTGGTCGCATCCCGTTCGGAGGCCGCCATCGCTCGTGACCTGGCCATCGCGCTCGGTCTCCAAACCCCGGCGCGGGGCGACTCCGTGCCCGACCAGGAGCCGCTGTTCTGAAGCACATCGTCCTCCTGCGCGGGATCAATCTCGGCGCGCGCAATCGCATCGCCATGCCGGAGCTGCGCAAACATCTGACCGACGCCGGCTACGAGGGCGCGAGGACCTACCTGGGGAGCGGAAACGTGGTGCTCGACGCTGACGCGAAACCGGAAGCGCTGGCGCATGACTGTGAGCGCCTGATCAAGGAGAACTTCGGGCTCGATATCGCTGTCATCGTGCGCACGCGGGACGAGCTCGCCGCTGTCGTCGCGCTCAATCCGCTCGGCAACGTGGCCGACAACCCCAAGCGCTACCAGGTGAGCTTCATGTCCGCCGAACTCGAGCCGGCCGTCCTGGAAAGGCTCGAGCCGCTCACCAAGCCGCCCGAGCGGATGGTCGTGGCGGGACGCGAGCTCTACGCGTGGCACCCCGACGGCATCGCGCGCTCGAAGCTGTGGAACGAGCTGGCGGGAAGCAAGCTGGGCGTGACGGCCACGGCGCGCAACTGGGCGACGGTGACGAAGCTGCTATCGATGGCGGACGCATGATGCACCGCTACGCGATCGCCGACGTTTTCACCGACGCGCCACTGGAGGGCAACCAGGTGGCGGTGTTCCTCGACGCCGCGGGACTCGACGACGCGCAGATGCAGCGCACAGCGCGAGAGATGAACCTGTCCGAGACGGTGTTCGTACTCAGCCAAACCGGCGCCGATGCGGAGATCCGCATCTTCACCCCCACGACCGAGCTTCCGTTCGCGGGCCATCCGATTCTCGGCACGGCGTTCGTTCTCGGGTCCGAGGTCGAAGGGGACGTGGTGCGCCTCCGCGTGCCCGCGGGCAACGTGCCGGTCACCCTGACCCGGGAAGGCGACCGGATCGTGTTTGGCGAGATGGAGCAGCCCATCCCGACCTGGCAGGCGTTCACCGGCGAGCGGGAGCTGTTCGCGGCACTGGGCGTCGAGGGCTCGGAGCTGCCAGTCGAGGCATATGACAACGGCCCGGTCCACGTCTGCGTGGCGCTGCCTGACGAGGATGCCGTGGCCACGCTCCGGCCCGACATGGGTGCGCTGGCCGCGCTCGGCGCGCTGAACGTGAGCTGCTTCACCGGAGCGCGACGGCGGTTCAAGACGCGGATGTTCGCGCCGGGGATCGGCGTGGCCGAGGATCCCGCGACTGGTTCAGCGGCGGGGCCGCTCGCGCTCCATCTCGCGCGTCACGGGCGGATCGGGTTCGGCGAGGGCATCGAGATTCGTCAGGGCGTGGAGATCCAGCGGCCGTCGGTGTTGCACGCTCGGGTCGACGGGTCACCGGAGCAGATCGAGCGCGTGGCGGTCGGCGGCGCCGCCGTGGTCGTCGCGCGCGGGGAATACAGACTGGGGTAGCGTCACACAGCTTCCGCGCACCTGAGAGTATTCCGGCCATGGACCTGACCCCTCGCCAATACCGTGCTCTGGAGGACATCTGCGACGCCTTCTGCCCCTCGGGCAACGGCGCCCCGACGGCGCGTGAGCTCGGCGTTGCGGACGCGGTGCTGTCGGCGATCGCGCTGAACCCGCGGGAGTCCGAGCGCAAGCAGCTTGCCACGCTGCTCTCGCTGTGGGACACCCGAGCGCTGGGCGCGGTCGGCGGCGCTGGGCTCAAGCGTTTCAGCTCCTTGCCAGCCGAAGAGCAGGAGCGGGTCCTGCTGGGGTGGGGAGACTCGCGGGCGCCGCAACGCCGTGCCGTCTTCCAGGCGCTGCGCAAGGGCGCGTTGATGTTCTACTACATGATCCCGGCCCGAGACGGAGGGCGCAACCCGGCCTGGGACGCGATCGGCTACGACGGGCCGCTGGGCAAGCTCGAAGGGGCGCCGCCGAAGGCGCTGACGATGACCCCGGTGGAGCGTGACGAGCGGCTCGAATGCGATGTGGTCATCGTCGGCTCCGGTGCCGGGGGAGGGGCCGCCGCCGGGGTCCTTGCCGCGGCAGGACTCGACGTGATCGTGATCGAGTCCGGTGACTACTACGACGATCAGGACTTTGACGGTTCGGAATTCAAGGCGCTTACCGGCTACTACATGGGCGCGCCGAATGCCAGCCACGACCAGAGCGTCTCGCTGCTGGCCGGTTCGTGCCTGGGGGGCGGCACGGTGGTCAACTACAGCACCTCCTTCCGTACCCCCGATGAGGTGCGTAGCGAGTGGGCGGCCACCGGCGTGGCCGCGTTCGCCTCCGAGGACTACACCCAGAGTCTTGACGCCGTGTGCGACCGCCTGGGGGTCAATCAGGAGCACAACGATCCCTCCACGCGAGAGCAGAAGCTCCAGGAGGGCTGCGTCAGGCTGGGCTGGCATGTGGATGCGATGCCCCGCGGGGTTCGCCACTGCGCCCAGGGCAAGGAGTGCGGCTATTGCGGTCTCGGCTGCCGGGTGGGTGCCAAGCAGTCCGTGGTCAAGACCTGGCTGCACGACGCCCACGCCGCCGGCACGCGGATGATCGTGCGCACCAAGGTGGACCGGATACTGGTCGACGGCGGCGCGGCGCGCGGCATCGTCGGGCGGACCGTCGAGGGCCACCACGTGACCATCCGGGCGAAGGCGGTGGTCGCCGCTTGCGGCGCAATCCACACCCCGGCGCTGCTCAAGCGCTCCGGACTGCAGAACCCGAACATCGGCAAGCACCTGAAGCTCCACCCCGCGACCGCTGTGTTCGGGGTGTTTGAGGAGGAGCTGAAGCCGTGGGAGGGAGTGATGCAGGCGCTCTACTCCGACCAGCATCGGAACCTACACGACGGCTATGGCCTCAAGTACGAGACCGCCGCCAACCACCCACACCTGTTCCTGGCCTTCAGTCCCTGGCGCGGCTCCCGCGAGCACTTCGCGCTGATGGAGAGCCTGTCGAACTCGGTCCCGCTCGGAGTGCTGCTGCGCGACCGTGACGGCGGCGAGGTCCGGGTGGGGCGCGACGGCGAGCCGGTGGTCCGCTACAAGCTCTCGGACTTCGACGCGGGTCACGTGCGCACCGGGATCGACGGTGGCGCGCAGATCCTCGAGGCCGCCGGGGCACGTCGCATCTTCAGCTCGCACGCGAAGTGGGTCTCCTACGAGCCCGGACGCGGGCGCAGCCGAGAGGGCTTCATGGCCGACGCGGACGCCGCCGGTTACGGGGCGGCCCAGCTGTCGATGGGCTCCTTTCACATCATGGGCTCGGCTCGGATGGGCGGGATCGCCCGCAACCTCGGCCTGCGATCCGAGCGGGCAGACCTGGGACGTGCGTGACCTGTATGTGTTCGATGGGTCTGCCTTCCCCAGTGCCTCCGGCGTGAATCCCCAGATCTCGATTCAAGCCATCGCCCACATGGGTGCCCGGGGGCTGGCCGCACGTCTCAGCTGAGGTCCGCGAGAGCTGCGCCGCTAACGTCCTCGCGGTGAGGAAGCGCCCTCGGTTCAACTTCCGCATACGGCGGCGGCGAATGCGCTGGATCGTGCTCGCGCTGACCGCGGTGGTGCTGATGGCGGCGGTGGTGGCGGTGGCGACCACCGAGTCCAGCCATCGCCCACACGCGCCTGCCGCGCGCAAGACCGGCGTCGGCAATCCTCGGCCGCCGCGCCTCAGACCGCCGAGATCTCGCCGGCGGCTGCGGGCCGATTCCCGGGCTATCGACGAGGTCCTCAGCTACACGCCGTTCGTGGCGGTAGGCACGCGTCGGCGCCGAGTGATCGCGCTCACCTTCGACGACGGGCCGAGTCCGTACACCCCCGCGGTCGTGGGCGTGCTCACCCGTCTGCGGGTGCCGGCGACGTTCTTCGTGGTTGGTCAGCAGCTGCGGTATTTCTCGGCCGCCGTTCGCACCGAGCTGCGGCGCGGGTTCGAGGTCGCCGATCACACCCAGAACCACGCCTGGCTGGCGCGGCTGGGGGCCAGGGCGCAGTTCGCCCAGATCCATGATGCGGCAATTGGGCTGGAGCGCCTCGGCGCTCCGTTGCCGCGCCTGTTCCGGCCGCCGTACGGCGCCTACAACCGCCAGACGCTGACGACACTGCACCGGCTGCGGATGTTGATGGTCCTGTGGTCGATCGACCCCGGAGACTGGCGTCGCCCCGGCACCCGCGCGATCGTCGGCAACGTGTTACGCAACTCCAAGCCGGGGGCGATCGTGATCATGCATGACGGCGGCGGCGACCGCAGCGAGACGGTGGCGGCGCTGCCGGCGATCATCCGTGGGCTGCGCCGGCGCCATTACGCGCTGGTCAGCGTGCCCACGCTGCTGAGCATCGATGCCCCACCGCGCCATCAGCGGCTCCCGCGGATCGGCGGCGCCTAGCGGGCCCACCGGCGGTGGTTGCCCGCGCCGGCGGGCGGTGAAATACTGGCTGCACCCCATCCTCGCATCATCCGCCGGAGGTGTACGCATGTCAGAGCCGGCCCACGTCCTCATCGTCGCCCATCAAACCGCGGCCACTCCGGAGCTACTCGATGCGGTCCGGGCGAGAGCGCAGCAGGGCGAGGTGACGTTCCATCTCGTGGTGCCTCGCCAGGCGCATGGCATGCACAAGGTCGTCGATCCGCAGGACGCCGGCGAGGACGAGGCCCAGCAGGTGCTCGACGCGGCCCTGCCGAAGCTCTCGGAGGCCGCGGGCAACCAGGTCACCGGAAGCCTCGGCGACTCAGAGCCGCTGATGGCGATTCACGACGCGGTCAACCTCGGCGACCACGACGAGATCATCATCTCGACGCTGCCGCTCGGTATCTCCCGCTGGTTGAAGCTCGACCTGATCAGCAAGGCGCGGGCCCTTGGGCATCCGGTCACCCACGTGCAGGCCGGGAGCAAGGTGGAGAGCCCAGCGTCCGCAGGGTCTAGTCCTAAACCCGGGCCGCGGTATAGGCTCCGGGGCCGTGAAGCTCGCCACCTTCAAGGCCCCCGACGAGGACGCGCCGCGGGCCGGCCTCGTGGCTGATGACCGCGTCCAAGCGCTCGCCGAGGATCTCACCGTGACGGACGTGCTGGCCGCCGCCGAGGAGCCCGCCGTCAGCGACCGCTCATGGTCGCTCTCCGAGGTCGAGCTGCTGGCACCGATTCCGGACCCGGGGACGATCTTCGCGATCGGCCTCAACTACGCGGCGCACGTCGCCGAGACGGGTGCCCAGACGCCGGAGCAGCCGATCGTGTTCGTGAAGGTGCGTGCTTCGGCGGCACCCCCGGGCGGCCCGGTGCGCTGTGCGGATGTGGTCCGCCGGCTTGACTACGAGGGCGAGCTGACCATCGTCATGGGCTCAGACCGGCTGATCGCGGGCTACTGCATCGCCGATGATGTCACGGCGCGTGACCTGCAGGGCCGCGAGCCGCAATGGACCCGGGCCAAGGGGGCCGACACGTTCTGCCCATTCGGGCCCTGGATCACCACGGTCGACGAGATTGAGAAGCCGGAGGACCTGAGCCTTCGCACCTGGGTCAACGGCGAATTGCGTCAAGACAGCCGCACCTCGGATTTGATCTTCGGCTGTGAGGAGCTCGTCCGGTTCATCGGAGAGACCTGCACGCTGGTCCCCGGCGACCTGATCCTGACCGGGACGCCCAGTGGTGTCGGGATGGGGATGAATCCCCCGCAGTTCCTGCAGTCGGGCGACGTCGTGCGGATCGAAATCGAGCGGCTGGGGGCGATTGAGCACCCGATTGTGTAGGGAGGGCCGATTGCGGGGTAGGAAGCGCTGCAGAGAGAGGCGGCGGCCACCTTGCTGAGACTCCACCCGAGCACAGTCGACTACACGATCCTCGCGATCTACTTCGTGGTCGTGCTCGGCATCGGCTTCGTGGCGCGGCTGGCGATCAAGACGGATCTGGACTTCTTCCTCTCCGGTCGTTCGTTGCCGGCGTGGATCACAGGGCTGGCTTTCATCGCCGCCAACCTCGGCGCGCTGGAGATCCTCGGACAGGCTGCCAACGGCGCTCAGTACGGCGTCGCCGCGGTGCACTACTACTGGCTCGGTGCGGTGCCGGCGATGGTGTTCTTGGGCCTGGTGATGATGCCGTTCTACTACGGGGCCAAGGTCCGCTCGGTACCGGAGTACCTGCGCCTGCGCTTCAACGAGGCCACGCACGCCTTCAATGCCGGGACATTTGCGCTGGCCACCGTGCTGATCTCCGGCGTGAACCTGTTCGCGCTCGCGCTGATCATCCACCTGATGCTGGGCTGGTCGGTCTCGGTGGCGATCCTCGTGGCGGCGGCGATGGTGCTGATTTACATCACCCTCGGGGGACTGACCTCGGCGATCTACAACGAGGTGCTGCAGTTCTTCGTGATCGTCGCGGCCCTGCTACCGCTGACCCTCGTGGCCCTGCACGCCGTCGGCGGTATCAACGGCCTCAAGGACAAGGTCCGGCACTTCAAGCCGCTCGGCGAAGCCGGGTTGCACGCCTGGCGCGGCCTCGGGATCCATCACGTCACCAATCCGCTCGCCGCCGACTGGGTCGGGATCGTGTTTGGCCTCGGCTTTGTCCTTGGCTTTGGCTACTGGACAACCAACTTCGCCGAGGTCCAGCGAGCGCTGTCGGCGCGCAACATGTCGGCGTCCCGGCGCACGCCGCTGATCGGGGCGTTCCCCAAGATCTTCCTGCCCGCGATCATCATTCTGCCGGGACTGATCGCCGTCGTAACCGTCAAGGGTCTCGGTGTCGGCAGTGCCATCGGCCTGCAATACAACACAGCGATCCCGCACCTGATCGGCAACTACCTGCCGGAGGGCATGCTCGGGATTGCCATCACGGGCCTGATCGCGGCCTTCATGGCCGGCGTGGCCGCCAACGTCACCGCCTTCAACACGGTCGTCACCTACGACCTCGTGCAGTCTTACTTTGCCAAGGACCGGGACTCCGCGTACTACCTGCGCGCGGGCCGGTTGATCACGATCGCCGGGATTTTGATTTCGGTAGCCACGGCATTCATCGCCAAGGGCTACTCGAACATCATGAACTACATCCAGACGCTGTTCTCGATCTTCAATGCCCCGCTGTTCGCGACCTTCATCATCGCGATGTTCTGGCGCCGGGCCACGGCTTGGGGAGGGTTCTTCAGCCTCGTGGCCGGAACTGCCGCCGCGTACGCGACCAACCGCCTGGCGGCATACCACACGATCTTCCATTTCGGCTCGCCGCTGAGCGCGAGCTTCTGGCAGGCGATCATCGCCTTCATCGTCGATGCGGTGGTGATGGTCGTGGTCTCGCTGGTCACCAAGCCGAAGCCGACCGAGGAACTGCGTGGGCTCGTCTGGGGGCTTACCCGCGCCGAGGAGGAGGAAGAAAACATGGACCCGCGTGACAAGCTGTGGTGGCGCTCGCCGAAGGTCCTCGGCGGTCTCGCCATCGCCCTGGTCGTGATCCTCAACATCATCTTCGCCTAGGAGCAGCCTGTGTCATCGACCGACAAGCCATTCGGAGTTCCCGGCGCTTCCCCCGCGGGCGAGCCGATGCCGTCGACCGGGCGTACCGACGAGGAGGAGATCGAGGCTGCGCGCGCCGCCAACCGGTTCGACATCCGCCGTCTCATCGGCGGACTATTCATCGTCTACGGACTGATCCTGACGGTGATGGGGATCGCTGGCTCCTCGACCGTCAAGCACAAGGCAGCAGGGATCAACGTGGATCTGTGGACCGGGATCGGGATGCTGATCTTCGGCGCGCTGATGATCTTCTGGGCGCTCTACCGCCCGACGGTGCCGGAGCCGCCGGAGACTCGCGGCCAGGGCTCGGGACGGATCCGCCGCGCACCCGCCACTTAGTGCTCGTAGATCACCCGGTCGATGAGGCCGTACTCGACGGCCTGATCGGGCTTGAAGAAGCGGTCGCGCTCCATGTCGGTGTGGACCTGCTCGAGCGGCTGCCCCGTGTGGTGGGCGTAGATCTCGTCGATCTTGCCCCGGATGTTGAGGATCTCACGGGCGTGGATCTCGATGTCGGTCGACTGACCCTCGAAGCCGGCCGAGGGCTGGTGGATGAGGATGCGGCTGTTGGGCAGTGAGAAGCGCTTGCCCTTGGCGCCCCCGGCGAGCAGCAGCGAGCCCATCGACATCGCGATCCCGACGCAGATCGTCTGCACGTCGGGCTTGATGAACTGCATCGTGTCGTAGATGGCGAGGCCGGAGTAGATCGAGCCACCCGGGCTGTTGACGTACATCGAGATGTCCTTATCGGGGTCCGAGGACTCGAGATGAAGCAGCTGCGCGACGATGAGATTCGCGATTGTGTCGTCGATCGGGGACCCTAGGAAGATGATGCGCTCGTTGAGAAGTCGGCTGTAGATGTCGAACTCGCGCTCGCCCCGCGCGGTCCGCTCGATCACCATGGGAATGAGGGGCATGTCTCTAACCCTAGCTGGCCCTTGATGCAGACCGGCTTCCGCTTCTCTCTGACCCCCGATCACGCCCTGCGGCTGTTCGAGGACAGCGACGTCGAGAGTCTGTACGCACTGATCGTCCGCAACCGCTCCTACCTCTCACCGTGGCTGCCGTGGGCCGAGCAGCAAACGCTCGAGGGAACGCGGGCATACGTCCGCATGAGCCGCAAGCAGCTGGCGGACAACGAGGGCTTCCAGGCCGCGATCACTGAGCGCGGCCGGATCATCGGCTCGATCGGCTTTCATCGCGTGGACTGGCTGCACCGCGCGAGTGGGATCGGCTACTGGCTGGCCGCTGACGCTCAGGGGCGAGGAACGATGACTCTGGCCGTCACCGCGCTGCTTGATTTCGCCTTCCAGGCATGGCGCCTCAACCGGGTCGAGATCCGCGCCGCCACCGAGAATCGCCGTAGCCGCGCGATCCCCGAGAACCTCGGCTTTCAGCTCGAGGGAACGTTGCGCCAAGCCGAGTTCGTCAGCGGGCGCTACCTGGATCACGCCGTCTACTCGATGCTCTCCGCGGAATGGGGGAGCAGGACCGCGGTGCCCTCGAAGGCACCGGCGCGCAGATCCGAGAGCGCGTCCTCGGCTCGGTCCAGCGGATAGACGCTCACGGTCGTCCGGATCGGCACCTGCGGCGCCAGCGCGAGCCACTCGTGCCCGTCCTGCCGGGTGAGATTGGCCACCGAGCGGATCGAGCGCTCGTGCCACAGATCCTCATACGGGAATGACGGAATGTCGCTCATGTGAATGCCGGCGCACACGACCACCCCGCCCGGGGCCGTCACCTTCAGCGCCTGCGGCACGAGGCCGCCGGCCGGCGCGAAGATGATCGCCGCGTCCAAGGGCTCCGGTGGTGTGTCCTCGCTGGCGCCGGCCCACACGGCGCCGAGCTCCCGCGCGAACGCCTGGGTGCGCTCGTCGCCGGCGCGGGTGAAGGCGTAGACCTCGCGAGCCTCGTGCACGGCTGCTTGGCAGATCATGTGGGCGGCAGAGCCGAAGCCGTAGAGGCCGAGCCGGATTCCGTCACCAGCGAGCTTCAGTGCCCGGTAGCCGATCAGCCCGCCGCACAGCAGCGGAGCGGCTTGCGTGTCGGAGATGCCGTCGGGCAGCGGCAGACAGAAGCGCTCATCGGCAACCGTCCACTCGGCGAAGCCGCCGTCGATGTCCCGACCGGTGAAGCGCGCGTGCTCGCACAGATTCTCGCGGCCCGAGCGGCAGTAGCGGCAGGAGCCATCGGTCCAGCCGAGCCACGGGACACCGACCCGTCGACCATCGACGGTTCGCGCGACGATCTGGTGGCCGAGGACGACGGGCAGCTTCGGCGCCTCGATCTCGCCGTCGCGCAGATGCAGATCGGTCCGGCACACCGCGCAGGCCATCACCTCCAGCAACAGCTCTTGCCGGCGCGGGCGCGGCGAGGGAAGCTCGGTAACCCGCAGCGGCGCTCCGGGGCGATCGAGAACTACGGCACGCAAGGGCCAGATGATGACTGTTAGCTCGCGCGGCCGGTGGGGTAGAGCCGTAGAGGTGAGCGAGAAAGACGCCCAGTCTGAGCATCCCGGAGATGCCCCGGAGGACCGGTCGGACGAGACGGGCGCCGAAGGCGGCTCGGACAGCCCGGCTGCTGACAGCCTTCCCGGTGTGCCCGCGGACGACGATTCCCCCGCGGGCGACACCGACCAGCACTCCGACGCCTGAGACAGCGCGGGGCACGTCTGGGGGTTTGTTCCGGATACGGACACAAACTTCCAAACACCCCGGGGTTGACCACGGCTCAGGTAGCTTTGTCGGGTAGTCATGGTTCCACTCAACGTCCCGAACGTCCTCACGGTCGTCAGGATCCTGCTCGTCCCGGTGCTCGTCGTGGCCCTGCTCGATCGGACGGGGGGCGGGGATCTGCTGGCGGCGGTCGTGTTCGCGGTCGCCTCGCTGACCGACGCGATCGACGGTTATCTCGCGCGCTCGCGCGACTGGGTGACCACGTTCGGGAAGCTGATGGACCCTATTGCCGACAAGCTGCTGATCGTGGCCGCGCTGATCGCGCTGGTGTCGCTGAACCGGCTCGATGCGTGGGTGGCGATGGTGATCATCGCTCGCGAATTTGCCGTCACGGTCCTGCGCGTGGCCGCTGGTGCCCAGCAGGGCGTGATCATCTCCGCCAGCATCTTCGGCAAGCTCAAGACGGCCTTCCAGGTGGCGATGGTGATGGTCCTGATCGCCGTACACGGTCGCCCGGCATGGGTGGACGCGCTGGTCTACGTGACCGTTGTGATCACGGTGCTGTCGGGCGCAGATTACTTCTTCGGCGTGTGGTCCCGGCTACGGCGCCGCGTCGAGCCAGGCGCGTCGGCTCGTGTGAACCGCTGACGGCTCGCCGCCGAAATACTCCTGGCGGATCTCGCCGAGCGTCCCGAAGCGTTCGGCGACCACGTTGTGCTGGTGGATCGTCTCCAGGTTGACCTGCGTCGCTGAGACGAAGGCGCGATCGTCGAGGCCGGGGAAGGCCTTGATCACCCCCCGGATCATCTCTCGCACGCAATCCTCGACGAAGCGCGGGCGGCGGTGCGCCTTCTCCACGACCTGGGCTTCGTCTGCGCGCTTCATCAGCTCATAGATCTCCGAGGACATCGAGCCCTCGACGATTTCCAGCAGCGTGCTCGCGTCGATCTCGTCGTCGCACAGCTCCGTGCACCCGATATGGAGCGTGCCGAGCCCGCGCTGGTTGTGCGTGGCCACGGGGACGGCCTGAAGGATCCGGTCGATCTCCCCGGGCGTGAAACCGTCGGCCTGCAGGCGCTCGCGCGAGGCTTCGGCGACCAGCTCCTGCGCGCACGGGCAGGCGGTGATGCCCTGTGCGGTCACGCCGATCAGGCGGCGTGTGCCCACCGCGGTGCAGACTGCCGATCCGTGGAGCGTGTACATCTCCTGGGTCTGGATGCCGGAGACGGGCGCCGGCTTGTGCTCGGGGTAGCGCGCCTGCACGCTGACCTCCGCTCGCCGGGCACCCTGACGTTCGCGCACCAGCTGCGCGATGTGCTCGGCCAGCGTCTCGGCCTTGAACGTCGATTCGCCGAGCACGACCTCGCCGATCGCCTCGTTGACGACTTCCTCGAAGCGCGACATATGCGCGCCCTTCTGCTCGGGTCCGAGATCGACGACGCATTCGAAGCGGGCCGAGAACAACTGCTCGGCGTCGTTGTGACGAATCCTGATGACCTTCTCAACGCCGGTGATACCGACGCGAGACAGGCTGATCTGCACATTCGGCAGCTGCGCCTGGACGTCGATCGTCGGAAGCGGATGTGCTCGCTGAAGTGCCATTGGCCCCCTAAGGGTAGACAGCGGCGCTGTGGCGCTGATCGGCGAGGTCTGGACAAAGATCAGGATTGTGGTATCACTCGGCTTTAGGTGGAGGGTTTGGAGAGAGGGAGTTGCCCTTGAACGGGTGGACTCAGAGTTGCGTCAGCGAGGAGCTCAGGGGCCGTGAGCGATAAAGGGATTGTGCTGTTGACCGATGAAGCTCCGATCGCGGAGCTTGACGAGTTGCGTCCGCTGATCGCCGAGGCGCAGGAGCGTGGATTCCTGACCTTCTCGCAGATCCAGGCGTGCCTTGAGGAAGTCGACGTCACCAAGGAGCAGGTGCAGGAGCTGCACGCCTACCTTGACGAGCAGGGGATCGCCGTCATGGAAGCCGACGGCCGCCTGGCCAAGTCCGAGGGCGGCAGCATCGAGGCCAATGCGGCGCAGCAGGCCGAGCCCCAGCCCGACCAACGCAAGAAGGTCGAGATCGATCTGACGGTTGAGCCGAGCCTTGACTCGTTGCGGTTGTATCTGCGCTCCATCGGCAGGGTGAGTCTGCTCACCGCCGAGCAGGAGGTGACGCTGGCCCGGCGCATCGAGCGCGGGGACATGGCCGCCAAGCAGCAGATGATCGAGGCCAACCTACGGCTCGTCGTCTCGATCGCGAAGTCGTATCTCGGACGGGGCTTGACGTTCCTGGATCTGATTCAAGAGGGTTCGATGGGGCTGATCCGCGCGGTCGAGAAGTTCGACTACCGGCGCGGCTATAAGTTCTCCACCTACGCCACCTGGTGGATCCGGCAGGCCGTCACGCGCGCGATCGCGGACAAGGGGCGGACGATTCGGATTCCCGTGCACATGGTCGAGAAACTCAACAAGGTCGTACACGTCGAGCGTCAGCTCGTCCAGCAACTCGGCCGCGAGCCCACTCCCCACGAGATCGCCGCCGAGTTGGAGACGACCGTGCGCGAGGTGCGCGACGTTCTCCGGATGGCCCAGCAGCCGATCTCGCTGGAGAAGCCGATCGGTGAGGAAGAGGAATCCGAGCTCGGCGACTTCGTCGAGGATCAGACGGCGGAGTCGCCGTTTGAGCAGGCATCCGAGCACCTGCGCCGTGAGAATCTGCGCCGCGCACTGGCCGCGCTGCCTGAGCGCGAGCGTGAGGTGATCGAGATGCGCTTCGGTCTCAGCGGCGAGCGTCCGTACACGCTTGAAGAGGTCGGCCGCGCCTTCAACGTGACCCGGGAGCGCATCCGCCAGATCGAGAACCACACGCTGAAGAAGCTCGAGGCGCTGCCGGAGGCGCAGCGCCTGCGTGACGCCTCGTAACCGGCGCCGCGTCACACGCCGGCGACGCTAGACTCACGCGCCCCCGGCGGGATTCCGGAGCGGTCAAACGGGACGGACTGTAAATCCGTTGGCTCAGCCTTCGCAGGTTCGAATCCTGCTCCCGCCATTGCGCAGTCTGCGGCCTCCGCGCGCCCTCGTCGCGCGGGCCGGACCTTTATCCTCGGCCGTCGATGGCGGAGGAACTCGTCAGCCGCGATGCGATCGAACAGGCGGCCCTCGGCGGCACCGAGCGGATCTCCCGTGTCCGCCGGGCCGCGGTACGGATCGACACCCAGCCGACGCTGCTCTCCGCGGCCAGGCGGCTGCGCCGCCGGCTCCCCGGTGATGAGCGCTTCGGCGACCCGTTGTCGACCGCCGGGCTGACTCCGGTTGAGCTCGTGGCCAGGGGGGTGTCGGCGCTGCAGCCCGAGCGCGAGAGTGTGGCGCAGGAGCTCGGACTGGCCGGGCTGCAACTCTGGCAGTCGCTTTCCGAGGCCACGGGGCGTGGCCGCGGCGAGGTGCCGATGGCGCTGTTGTTCACCGACCTGGTCGGGTTCTCCTCGTGGGCGCTGCAGGCCGGCGACGCGGCCACCCTGCAGCTGCTGCGTGAGGTGGGGATGGCGGTCGAGACCGCGGTGATGGCGCGCGAGGGCCGGATCGTCAAACGGCTCGGCGACGGGCTGATGGCCAGCTTCATCAGCTCGCAGGCTGCGGTGGAGGCAGCGCTCGATGCCCACGATGCGCTGAAGGACGTCGAGGTCAACGGCTTTCGCCCGAAGATGCGCGCGGGCGTCCATTGGGGCCGGCCGCGCAGGCTCGGCGGCGACTACCTCGGGGTCGATGTGAACATCGCCGCTCGGGTGGGCGACGCCGGCAAGGCCGACCAGGTGGTGGTCTCCGACGCCGCCTTAGATCACCTTGATAGCGAAGGCTTTGACATCGGCCGCCGCAAGCGTCTGCGCGCCGAGGGTGCGCCGCGTGACCTCCAGGTGGCGGTGGTATCGAGGGCCTGAGGACGCGCTACTTGATTCCGAGCTTGGTGGTGATTTTCGTGCCGGCCGCCTTGGTGCTGAGGATGTCGCTCACGAGGCTGGCGCTGGCCTGCTCGGCAGCCGCCTTGCTGTGAGTCTCGGCCGCGGAGACGATCGCGTTCAGATCAGCCTCCGCACGCGTCGCTGCACCCGTCACCGTGTTAAAGGTAGCGGCGAGGCTGGGCGGCGGCTTCAGAGTCTCGAGTTGGCTGAGTTCGCTCTGCCAGCGGGTCGCGAGACCGCGAAACGTGGTCGCGAGCTGAGCGTCCGTCCGCCCTGCGGCGTGCTGTATCGCTACTCCGATCGAGTGTGAGGTTTGCTGCAACTGACTTGCCACAGTGCCGAAGCCGGTCTTGAAACTGGCCGTCTGGTCAGGTGTTGAGCTGGCAGAAGTCGTGCTGGCAGAAGTTGAGCTGGCAGGAGTCGCACTGCTCGAAGACGAGCTGCTCGAAGAGCTGCCACCACATCCGCCAAGCAGCACGAGCGTTGCGGCCATCGCCACACCCGGCTTGCAGTGAACCCTCACCATGTCCTCCTCGTAGGTAAGCCCCGCGCGTTTCCGCGCCCGTGTGGCCAAATCTATCCGGACGCCGTTCACGGCGCTAGTCAACCTTGTAGTCCAGCGCAGCGGTCGGTTCAGGCGCAGATCGAGCAAGCCACAGCTAGCCATCGGCGTCCGGGGTCGCGTTCCTGCGCTGCAGGTTTTCGTGCACGCTGGCGACGGGGCAGGCTCGGCCGGAGCGTCGTGTTACCTTGGCAACGCCCTCAACCAGGGTGCAGGGGAATCCGTGATGCCCAGCCTCCGGCCACATATCCGCGCTGTGTGTGCGCTTCTCGCCGCCATCGCGGCCATCACGGCGATCTGGATCTCGGCCGTGGCCGACGCCGCCAGTCCCGGTCAGCTGCAGCAGCAGATCAGTGCGGGTCAGAGTCACATCTCAGGCCTCGCCGGTGCATTGGGGGCCGCCTCCAGCCGGCTGGCCCAGATCAACGCCAGCGTCAACGCGCTTCAGGCCCGGATTGCGCGGATCCAGGCTGATCTCGACGCCAAGCGTGCCCAGCTGCTGAGGCTGCGCGCCCAGCTGATGAACGCCCGTACGCACCTCGCGCAGCTGCAGGCTCAGGAGATCCGCGGCGAGCGGGTGCTCTCCCAGCAACTGGTCAGCGCCTACGAAAACGATCGCCCCGACGTCGTGACCGTCGTCCTCGAGGCACGAGGCTTCAAGGATCTGCTCGAACGCATGTCCTTCGCTCAGCGGGTGCGCACACAGAGCGTTCGAGTGGTCGACAGCGTCAAGGCCGCGCGCCGGGCCGTCGCGGCTCAGGCGATTCGGCTCGGAGCGCTCGAGCAGCGCCAGCAGGCGATCACCACGCATGTCGTGCTGCAGCGCAACGCCCTCGCGCGTGACCGAATCAGCCTCGTCCAGCAGCAGATCGCCGCCGCTCAGAACCGCGACCGCAAGGCGAACGCGCTGGCCAGTGCCCGGGGCCGGGTAGCCGATTTGAACCGCCAGCTATCGAAGCTCCAGGCTGCCCAGGCCGCGGCGGCGACCGGTGCGACCGGCGCCTCAGGCTCATCGGGTGGCGCTTCGGTTGGCTCGGGACAGGTCTCCTCAGGCGGCGGCTTCACCTTCCCGTTGCCCAAGGGAGCCGCGGTTCCGCCTGGAGGGTGGACGCTGGACCAGGGCGTCGACATTGCCGCTCCAGGGAACACCCCGTTGCTGGCCGTGTGCTCGGGCACGGTGGTGCTGCACGGGATCGGTGGCTTCGGGCCCGACGCGCCGGTGCTCCACTGCGATAGCTCGTTGTCCGGTTACAGCTACGTCTACTACGGCCACGCCGGCCCCGGCAACGCAGTGGCCATCGGGACCCACGTCGGCGCCGGCTCGGTGATCAGCGAGGTCGGCGCCGGGATCGTCGGGATCTCGACCGGACCGCACCTGGAGATCGGCTTCTCCGATGGCAGCGGGACCCCGGTCGGGGGCGGCTCCGCGTCGACGATGATGTCGCTGCTGCAGAGCTCCTACGGCGGCTGACCGGCCCCAGGCTCAGCGCGTCAGGCACCTGCGTAACCGATCGCGTGTCCGGGTATTTCCCTCTCTGAAGACGATTTCCAGAGGAGGTTGCCATGCCCAAGGATCACGGCCCCAGCGTGAAGGACGACAAGCAGTACGAGGGTCTGCGCAAGAAGGGGATGAGCAAGTCCCGTGCGGCCGCCATCGCCAACTCCCCGGGCGCCTCCAGCCGCGGTGGCAAGAACAGCCACAGTGGGGGCAGCAGCCAGAGCAGCAAGTCAAGCGGTCCGGGCAGCGGCGGAAACCGCGCTCAGAAGGTGGCGGCGGGGCGCAAGGGCGGCAAGAAGTCCAGCGGCTGAGCGAGCCCACGGCGTCCGGGGCACCAGACTGCGTACCGCCCCGGACGCGATACGCTGCTCGCGAGCGCCCTCTTAGCTCAGCTGGTAGAGCACTTCCATGGTAAGGAAGGGGTCGTCGGTTCGAGTCCGACAGAGGGCTCTGAAGACGGCGGACCCGGGGAGGAGGGGTCGAGCTCCAGTCGGCGAGAGCAGTTGCCTCCCGCCGGCGCTCCGCGTGGGCGGCCTCCGCGCCGAGCGATCCTCCCGGCGCTAAGCTCCCCCGCGTGGATCGGAGCGGCGAACATGGTGTCTCCGCCGAGTACGTCGAGACGCTTCGCCGGATCGAGGCCGCCCAGGAGAACGACGTCGTCGATCGGGCGCTGACCGCTGCGAGGGAGCTTCTCGGCATGGATGCCGCGTACATCACGACGATCGACTCAAGGCATCAAACCATCGACGAGGTCGTCGGCGACCCGGAAGCGCTCGGATTGGTGAAGGGGGACCCGATCCCCGTGGAGCAGACGTACTGCACGCGAATGCTGGATGGGGAGATCCCCAACATCGTGCCCGACACGCGCGCTGAGCCGGCGCTGCGCGAACTGGCCGCGACCCGCACCATAGGCTCCTACATCGGGGTCCCGGTGACCCTTTCAGACGGTCGGGTGCACGGAAGTCTGTGCTGTGCGAGTCAGAATCCGCGAGCGGGGCTGGGAGACGATGAGGTCGGATTCATGCATGTCCTGGCGGGCATGGTCGCTACCCGAGTGGAACGCGTGCAGGATGCCCTTGCCCGCGAGACAGAACGTGTTGCTGCCCCGGCCCCGGCGGCCAAGCAGAGCTCACCCCGGTAACGCCAATCGCGGGGACCCTCGGCATCACGGCCAGAGGCTTGGCGCGTGGCCGCGAGCGACTTCACCTCATGACCCAGGTGTCCTTGCCGCCACCGTGCTGGGAGGAGTTGACGACGAGCTTGCCGCGCTCGAGGGCGACGCGGCTGAGCCCTCCGGGCATCAGGTACGGCTCCCGTTCGGAGGAGAAGGCGAAGGCCCGCAAGTCGACGTGGCGGAGCTCGAGACGGCCGTCGATGACCGTCGGATGGCGCGACAACGCAATTGGCGGCTGGCTGATGTAGCGCTCGGGATCGGCGTCGATCTTCTCGGCCAGCCGCTTGAGGTCCTGGGTGCTGGTGTGCGGTCCGATGACCACACCTGCGCCGCCGTGGCCGTGGCGGGGCTTCACGACCTGCCCGCGGAGCCACTCGGGTCCGCGGTCGACCCCGTTGCCATCGGGCTGAATCGCTGCCCGGCCGCGCAGTGGAATGCCTTCAACGGCCCGGCGCTCGCTAAAGAACCCGGCGACACGCTCGTGGTCCTCAACGGGCCGCGCCACTTCCTTATGGACTCCGCCAGTGCGGTGGTGGGAGGCCGGCACACGTTCCACGGCCTGCGAATGACCAGAGTGGCGACGATCGCCATCCACCGCGCGGACGAACTGGTCCAAGCGCCGTACACAGATCGGGTGGTCACGCGCACCAACACCTGGCGCCGGAATGCCGGGCGCACGGTCTACGAGCTAATCGCTCCCGGCGGCGACACGTACGTGATGCAGAGCTACGCCCAGATAACCGACCGAACGCGCACGTTGGGTCGACTGAGCTCACTCGGACACACGCTGAGGCTGCCCGCAGGATGGCGCTACCGCACGTGGACGCTCGGCCGCCCGCTGGTCCTCAGTGCCACCGGCAGCGCCACCATCATCCAGGACAACCTCCAGGACACCTACCAGCTCGCCACAGCGACCCGGCGCGGCAAGCGCGTGCGCCACATCTTGAGCATCGCCGGACGGACCCACACCGTCGTGCCCCCCGCGACGCCGGGGACGGTCGAGGATCACGGCACCATCTCAGGCACGCCGTTCGGCCGTGGCACGGTGGTAGTGGTCGGCACTCTGACCGATGGGCGCCTCACGGCCACGTTCCGCCTCACCTTCCCGCGGGGGTCGGTCCTCGGCACCACGTCGATGCCGTTTACGATCAGCGGCCAGATGATCCACTTCGCCGGCATGTCACGCCTGACCGGCGGGACCGGCGACTACCGCGGGATTTCAGCGGCGCGCTGAGCGGCGCTCTGGATACGCGTGACACGAACGCGCTCGAGGGGCAGCATGGCCGGCTGACCGTTGCGGGTTCAGCGTCCTACCGACCCGGGGCTCTCATTGGTTGGTCCGAGCCGTTTTGCCGGAGCGTCAGTCGGCGAGTAGGCCGCGCCACGTGTGGGTAGACGCATCGCATGAGGAGCAAGGCTCGGAAGTGGCTGGTGGCAGGTATGGCGCTCGGGGTTCTGGGGATCGTGGTGATGATCGCGGGGTTGACGTTGCCCGGGCTCATTTTGGCCGCGGTCGGCGTCGCCGATCTGGTGATCATCGCCCTCGGGTATCCGTCCCCCAAGGATGTCCGCCGGGTCCGGCGGACGCTCTACAAGGAAGAGGATCCCGTGGAGCACGATCCGGACAAGGCATTCGTCTCGGTCGCTCTGCGCCGTGAGCAGCGCGACTGACCTGGAGCATGGGGCTGTGGGCTGTGAGAGAGTTCTTGTGGCCATGATGGCGCTCGACGCGGGACATAGGCCGTGAGTTCTTCGGGAAGTCGTCCGAGTTCGTTCGAGTCGCTGCGCCGGCTGCCGGTCATCGGTCGCGCGATGGACTGGGGCATGGGCCCGAGTGCAGCCTCGGAGGAAACGCGGCGAGCGACAGCCAGGATCGCCGGGATCAAGGTGACCGAGTCGGTGTGCCCGTTCTGCGCCGTGGGGTGCGGCCAGCTGGTGTACACGCGGGGTGGCGAGCTGGTCGACATCGAGGGCAACCCGCGCTCGCCGATCAATCAAGGGACGCTGTGCCCGAAGGGTGCGTCCTCGCGCCAGCTGGTGCAGCAGCCGGGGAGGCTGACGAAGGTCAGATACCGCCGGCCGGGCGCCACCGAGTGGGAGGAGCTCGAGCTTGAGCAGGCGATGGACATGATCGCCGAGCGGGTGATCGCTGCCCGTGAGAACGGATGGCAGGACACCGACCGTCATGGCTGGCAGGTCGACCGGACGCTGGGCTTCGCGCATCTGGGCGGTGCGACGCTTGATAACGAGGAGAACTATCTGATCAAGAAGCTGTTCACGGCGATGGGAGCGATCCAGATCGAGAACCAGGCGCGGATATGACACAGCTCCACGGTCCCCGGTCTGGGGACCTCGTTCGGGCGCGGCGGCGCCACCAACTTTCAGCAGGATCTGCAGAACGCGGACTGCATCGTGATCCAGGGCTCGCAGATGGCCGAGGCACACCCGGTTGCGTTCCGGTGGGTGATGAAGGCCAAGGAGCGCGGTGCCAAGATCATCCACGTCGACCCGCGCTTCTCTCGCACCACCCAGCTCGCTGACCTACACGTGCCTATCCGCGCTGGGACCGACGTCGCGTTCCTCGGCGGAGTGATCCGCCACGTGATCGAGACCGAGTCCTACTTCCGCGACTACGTCGTCCACTACACCAACGCCTCCACGATCATCAACGAGAAGTTCCGGGATCCCGAGGACCTCGAGGGGGTGTTCTCGGGCTTCGACCCGGAGACGGGAATGTACGACCCCTCCTCGTGGATGTACGAGGGAGGAGAGGTCGCCTCTGCTGCCGGGGTCCGCGAGCACGCGACGCAGGCCTTCAGTGAGGAGACGGGCGCCGGGATGCTGGACGGCGAAATTGAGCGTGACGAGACGCTTCAGGACCCGCGGTGCGTTTTCCAGATCCTCCGCCGGCACTTCGCCCGCTACACGCCCGAGATGGTGCACCGCATCTGCGGGATCTCGGGCGAGGACTTCATCGCGGTCGCGGATGCGCTGATCTCCAACTCGGGGCGCGAGCGCACGAGCGCTTTCTGTTACGCGAACGGGTGGACACAGCATGCCCAGGCTGTGCAGATGATCCGCACCGCCGCGATTCTCCAGCTGCTGCTCGGCAACATCGGCCGGCCCGGCGGCGGCGTGATGGCGCTGCGCGGACACGCCTCGATTCAAGGCTCGACCGATATCCCGACCCTGTACGACCTGCTGCCGGGTTACCTGCACATGCCGAAGGCGCACGAGGAGCACCTGACCCTGGAGCGCTACATCGGCACGGGAGGCGCGGACCGCGGCTGGTGGTCGTTCTTTGACTGCTACATCATCTCGCTGCTGAAAGCTTGGTTTGGCGACGCTGCGACAGCGGAGAACGACTACGGCTTCGCACACGTTCCGAAGATCACTGGCAACCACTCGCATTTCTCGACGACGCTCCGCGCGCTCGACGGTGGGCTGGATGGCCTCTTCGTGATGGGGCAGAACCCAGCGGTCGGCTCCCAGCACGCGGGGCTGCAGCGGCGCGCGCTGGCCAAGCTGAAGTGGTTGGTGGTGCGGGATATGGCCGAGATCGAGACCGCCACGTTCTGGCGTGACTCCCCGGAGGTGCAGTCGGGCGAGCTCCGCCCCGAGACGATCCAGACCGAGGTGTTTCTGCTGCCCGCCGCCTCGCACGTCGAGAAGGAGGGGACGTTCACGAATACCCAGCGCCTGGTGCAGTTCCGGGACAAGGCGCTCAATTCACCGGGTGACGCGCGCTCGGAGCTCTGGTTCATGCACCACCTGGCCAAGCGGGTCAAGACTCACTACGCCGGGTCCGAGCGAGAACGAGACTGGCCGATCCTGAACCTGACCTGGGACTACCCGGAGTCCGGCGATGAAGCCGAGCCTGCCGTCGAGGCGGTGATCAAGGAGATCAATGGCTACGAGGTGGCGACGGGCGCGCCGCTCGGCGGGTTCACCGAGCTGCGCAACGACGGATCGACTGCCTGCGGCTGCTGGATCTACTCAGGCATCTACAAGGACGGGGTCAATCAGGCGCGCCGGCGCCAGCCGGGTGACCTCAGCGCTCCGGGCGGGATCGTCTCGCCGGAGTGGGCATGGGCGTGGCCGGCCAACCGGCGAATCCTCTACAACCGCGCCAGCGCCGATCCGCAGGGTAAGCCATGGTCTGAGCGCAAGCGCCACGTCTGGTGGGACGAGGAGCAAGGTCGCTGGGCGGGTTACGACGTACCCGACTTCCCCGCCGACAAGCACCCCGATTATCGCCCGGGGCCGGACGCTCGGGGGATGGACTCGATCGGCGGCACGGACCCGTTCATCATGATGGGCGACGGCCGCGCCTGGCTGTACGCGCCCAGCGGTCTCCTCGACGGGCCCCTACCCACCTTTTACGAGCCGGTCGAGTCGCCGATGCCGAACCTCCTCTACCCGGAGATGAACGCCAATCCAGCCGCGATCCGCTGGGAGCGGCCGGAGAACCCGTACCACCCCATCGGCGACCCCCTCTACCCGGTGGTGGCGACGACCTTCCGCCTGACCGAGCACCACACCGCCGGCGGGATGAGCCGCACCCTCCCCTGGCTGGTGGAGCTACAGCCCGAGATGTTCGCCGAGATCGACCCGCAGCTCGCCGCTGACCGAGGGATCGAGGAGGGCGGTTGGATGACGATCATCACCGCGCGCGCGGAGATCGAAGCGCGCGCCAAGGTCACCGACCGCATCCGGCCGCTACGGATCGGGTCGGATCCGCCGCGCGTGATCCACCAGATAGGGCTGCCCTGGCATTGGGGGTACAGCGGGCTCTCGCGCGGTGACACGACCAACGAGCTGGGCGTTCTCTCGGGTGACCCCAATGTCTCGATCCAGGAGTCCAAGGCGTTCACCTGCGACGTCAGGGCTGGCCGCAGGCAGGGCGCGAGCACCGCGCGGCTGGCCGGGGCCGCGCTGGCGGACCATCACATTCAGCCCAGTGAGGATGATCCGGTGGCTGAGAACCCAAAGGAGCCGAGCGGATGAGCACCAGCGTGCCCGAGACCGAGATCGCGATTCATCGTGCCGGCGCGCAGCGCATGGGGTTCTTCACCGACACGACAGTGTGCATCGGCTGCAAGGCCTGCGAGGTCGCGTGCAAGCAGTGGAACGACCTACCGGCGGACGGCTCGCGCCCCGGCAGGGGCGCTTCGTACGACTACACGGGGGGTCTCTCTGCGTCGACCTGGCGTCACGTTCGGTTCGTCGAGTTGTTCGAGCCCTCGCCGCGACTCAAGGAGGAGGCGGAGCGAGCGCTGGAGGCCGGGGCCGGGGGTAAGTTGCCGTCGATCCCCGCCGCTGGGGCAATCGACATTGTCGACGTAGCGCAGTCCACCGCTGGCGTTGTTGACGTCGCCGAGGCGGTCAGCAAGATGGGCGAGTGGGTGTTCATGTCCGATGTCTGCAAGCACTGCACCAACGCCGGCTGTCTCGACGCGTGTCCCACCGGCGCGCTGATCCGCACCGAGCACGAGACCGTCGTCCTCCAGCCGGACGTGTGCAACGGCTGCGGCTACTGCGTGCCGGCCTGTCCGTTCGGCGTGGTCGACCGCGACCCGGAAGATGGGCGGGCCGGCAAGTGCACGCTCTGCTACGACCGTCTCGAGGACGGGCTCGAGCCGGCCTGCGCGAAGTCCTGCCCGACCGACTCGATCCAGTTCGGGCCCCATGAAGAGCTGGTGGAGCTCGCCTCGCGCCGGGTCGCCGAACTGCACGAGCGCGGCATCGAGGGCGCATACCTGTACGGCGCCGGGGACGAGCCTGAGGACCAGCTCGCCGGCGGTCTCGGCGCGTTCTTCCTTCTGACCGAGCCGCCGGAGCGCTACGGGCTGCCCGCCCACGCGGACTCGCCGGTGCAGGAGAACGTGGTCCCGGCCACGCTCGCCGCAGTGGGTGCCGGCGTGCTTGCGGGCGCGGGCGCGGTCGTCGCGTTCGTCACGGCCGCCCGCCGCGCCCGCCGCCGCCCGGTCAGGAGCCCCTGGTGAGCACCGAGCACCGCTGGGAGGGATCGCTCGAGGACAGCGGCGAGCCGCCGGAACTTGCGCCCGAGCACGAGCCTCCCGAGACCTCGCGGGAACGCCAGACCGAGTGGGTGGCCGATCATGACACCGAAACCCGTGACATCCGTCCGGCGCTCGGGACGCGCGGCGAGCCCGGGCCGTGGACCGAGGCCGAGCCGGGAGCGGCGGTCGCGCTCGCGCGCCCAGGCTTTGGTGACGCTCAGTGGTCGTTTCTCTACAAAGCGCGCGACACCGCTTATGCGGCCGCCCAGCCGGCTCCCGGTCAGGTTGCGGCGGCAAACCGGCGGATGCGCGCCGCACCGCTGCCGGAGGAGGTCCGCGGGCCGTTCATCCACGCACCGGTGTGGTCGTGGGAGGTCCCGCTCTACTTCTGGTTCGGTGGCATAGCCTCCGGCGCGGCGTTCGCCGCGCTGGGCTGTGACGCTGCGGGCGATCACCGGTCCGCCGCGATCACCCGCAAGGTCGCCCTGGGCGCCGTTGCCCCCGCGCCGCTTCTCCTGGTCGCCGATCTGGGCCGCCCCGAGCGGTTCCTGAACATGATGAGGATCTTCAAGCCCCGCTCGCCGATGAACACCGGCGCTTGGTGCTTGCTCGCATTCAGCGGCTCGAGTGCGCTGGCGGTGGCAGCCGATCTAGCCGCCCGGCCGAAGGCCGCCCGCCGACTCGGGGCGCTGACCTCACTGCTCGGAAGCTATCTCGGCTCCTACACCGGAGTGCTGCTCGCCTGCACGGCGGTCCCGGTATGGGCTCGCAGCCGCACCGTCCTCGGGCCGGCGTTCATCGCCACCGCGACCGCCACCGGCGCAGCCGCGACGCGGCTCACGCTCGTCGCCAGTGGCCTGCCAGAGGACCACCCGACCCGCAGGGCGCTCGGGACGCTCGAGACGGGCGCGATGCTCGCCGAACTAACGCTGTCGGCGGTGGGCGAGCGTCGGCTGGGAGACAGCGCCGAGGCGCTCCGCCGCGGGCGCCCCGGGCTCTTCTTCCGTAGTGCCAAGAGCCTCGTCGCCGTCGGGCTCTCGCTCCGGTTGGTCGCGCGGCGGACCGGCGCCCGGGAGCACGACCTCGCCAGCGTCATGTATCTCGCCGGTGGTTTGGCCTTCCGCTACGCCTGGGTCTACGCAGGAAAGGCATCCGCTGGGGATGACGCGGCGGTGGCTGCGATGGGCCGCGGGCGTCGCGCCTCGGACGAGAACCGCGAGGAGCAGGGGGAGCAGCGCGCCGAGTCGGCCCGGCGCTCCCCGCTGGCACTGCCTGAGCCAGCGCGGAGAGCCTGGGGTGAGGCCGTGAGGCGCACCAGCCTCGCGATTGAGCGGCGACTGCGCCGATAGCGAGCCGATAGCCCGAGCGAGTGCCGGCTCTGGTCAGCTGTCTCCGCACACCGCTCTGAGTTCTCGAGCAAGGCCACGAGCCGTCCACGCCAACATAGGGACCGCGCTCGGAGAAGATAGGTATTTCTCCCGATGTCAGCGCGGCGACCGCCGCTTAGGTTTGGGTCGTTAGGCAAACCACAGAGGACGGGGGAGACGATGGAGCGGTACACGATCCTGAGACGCCGAAGCTCGCGCTCAGGTGCGGCTCGCGGCCGTTCAGCAGCGCTCTGTCTCGCGATCTCCGTGGGGACGTGGCTGGTGGGTGCGGCGCCCGCGTGGGCGGACCCTGCACCCACGATCACCACTCAGCCGCAGATCGCGTTCGTGGACGTCGCACCCCAGCAGGGGTCATTCACGGCCGCCGCCGACGGAAATCCGGCCCCGACCGTGCAGTGGGAGCAGGCCCCGGACCGTCGCGGACCGTGGACCGTGATCCCCGGAGCCACCGATGCGACCTTGCACGTGACGGCGAGCAGCTCGAACTTCGGCAATGCGTTCCGCGCGGTGTTCACCAACTCGTCCGGGACGGCCACCTCGCGGCCGGCCAAGCTCATCTCCCCGCAGGGATGGATGCACGATCTCGGCAGCGACATCGCCGATGTGCCGCTCACCGAGTTGACGATCCCTGGCACGCACGACATGGGGACGTACGGCATAACCAACGACAGCGTCCTGTCGCGAGACGACAACGCGAATTCCTGCGGCTACGACGTCGCCATTTGCCGCTCCTATGGGATCGCGCAAACCCTGGACGCCACGCAGGAGCTGATCCGCGGGATGCGATACTTCGATCTACGGGTCTGCGGTCATTCCAGCGTCTCTCCAACGAATCTTCAGGACCTGAGCGCGCACCCGTATACGTGTCACGGCCTTGAAGGGGGGGCGCTGGCAGACATCATCCACGCGACGCGCTTGTTCGTCGATGCGCATCCGGGCGAGGTGGTGATCCTTGATGTCAACCATCTCTTCTCGGTGGATCCCGACGTCGTGGCCAAACAGATCGAGGACGAACTCGGCTCGCGGATGATCCGCCCGCAGTACTGCATGCCCGCCGATCCGGACCAAGGGACTTGCGCCGGCGACCTCACGCTGAGCAAGATCGCTCGCGACCACCTGGGCAGCGTGATCGTCAACTACGAGAATGATGGCGGGAACTCGACCTGGGTGCCGGACTGCCAGAACCCGGATGTCTCGGTATGCCCCGTCCCGTTCCAGCCCAAGCTCGACCGCGCGTTCTACGACCGCCATCCGCTGCTGTGGGGCCGCGCCGACGGGCCGCCCTCCTCCGACCACGGCGGCCAGTGCACGCACGGTGCCGCGTTCCCGAGCTGCTTCGGCAACGTCGACACCAACGGCGACGCTCAGAGCCGCGCTCTGCAGTCGCTCCAGGAGCGCGCGCTCCGCGGCGACTCCGGCGCAAACGGCCACTTCCAGCACTTCTTCGTGCAGTTCCTGCAGACGACTCCGGACGCGGGGACGATCGCCAGCGACGAGGGCCAGGGCAGCCTGCGCGGTGAAGCGATCGGTGGGCCGATCGGGAGCGTGGCGTTCGAAAACGGGTCCAACCCGTTGATCGGCCCAGCCGTGCTCGGCTGCGGGGAGACGTCGGGGGTCACCGGAACGTGCTTCGGCCAGCATCGCCCCGAGAACATCAACATCCTGGCGATGAACTTCTTCGAGGTCACCGACTACACGCAAGCGGTCTTCATCTCCCAGGACACCGCGAGCGCCTGCACGGGATCCGATCGCAGCAAGTGCCCGCTCACGCCCGGCCAGCAGGCCACGGTGCACTGCGGAGCATTCTTTTGCTGGTACACCGTCGCGGTCCATTTCGACCTCGCCCGTGACGCGATCGCCTTTGATGAATATGCCCGGACCAAGCCTGTCGTCACGATCTCCTCGCCAGCGAGCCCGGCGGCGACCGGCTGGTACAACGCGGCGAGCCTCGGCGGGCAGGGACGGCTGCTGAGGGTCGACGTCAGCGCTGAGGACTACAAATACGTAACCGGAATCGACGCGCTCGACTGCCTCGACGGCACCTCGCCGCTCGCGATCGGCTACACCGGCCCGACATCGGCAAGCTTCATGTCACTGTTCGGCAACCTCGGCGAAGGCGTCCACCAGCTCGACTGCCGCGCGACCGACGGCGCACACGACGGCTTGCACGGCGAGGGCAACCGCGGCGGCGGCCCCGGCTCGACACCGCTACCGGTCAGCTTCCGCGTCGATACGACACCACCGGTCATCAAGTGTCCCACGGGCACCTTTCTGCTCAATCAGCCGATCTCCACGCTCGACGGCACGGTCACCGATGCGACGTCGGGGGTCGCCAACCCGACCGACAGCGCCCCGATCTCCACGAGCAAGGTCGGGAGCTTCACCGCGACCCTGACAGCGACCGACGTCGCCGGTAACGCCGCCTCCAAGGTCTGCCTTTACACGGTCAGTTATGGGATCAAGTACCTGTACGACACCACCAAGCAATTCAACGGCGGCAGCACGATTCCCATCAAGCTTCAGCTCATCGACGACGCCGGCAACAACGTGTCGAGCGCGTCAATCGCCGTGAGGGCGCGAACCGTCACCAACACGCACACCGGAACCAGCACCTCACCGAGCTCACCCGGGAATTCAAACCCGACCAATGTCTTTGATGGGAACTCCACCGGCTACCACTACGAGCTGAACACGAAGGGGTACAACCCGAGCTCCTACACCCTGGACTTCAGCGCCGGCGCCGACCCGATCACGCACCACGCGCCGTTCACGATCAACTGACCTGTCACTTCCCCAAGCCTTCGCGACCCTTGAGCTCAGTGGGGCTGGCATGACGGTGCAACTGGTAGCTTGCCTGATGAGGGTTCGCCAGATCGACCGCGCGCTCACGAGCCTCGCCGCACTCGTGCTGATCGCGGCGCCCCCGAGCGTCGCCGGCGCCCGGACGCAGCCACTCCCGCTCACCTCGGGCAGCGGTTATCTGGCCCTCGGGGACTCGGTGACGTTCGGCTACGAGGAGGGCGGCGTTACCCCGAAGCCCAACTACCACGACGCAAGCACCTTCATCGCCTATCCCGAGCAGATTGGGAAGGAGCTGCACGTCAAGGTGACGAACGCTGCCTGCCCGGGGGAGACTTCGGCGAGCCTGGTCGACAATGCGGCGCAGAGCAACGGATGCGAAACCTGCCCGGCGGGGTCAAGGGGGGCTACCGGCCGGCGTTCCCGCTGCACGTCCGCTACCCGGGCTCGCAGCTCGCGTTCGCGGTCAGCTACCTGCGCTCGCACCGCAACGTTCGCCTCGTGTCGCTGATGATCGGCGGCAATGACGGCTTCGTGTGCCGCGAGATCACCGCCGACCACTGCGCCAGCCCGGCCGAACAGCGAGGCGTGCTGAGCACGATCGCCGCCAACCCGCGAGTTCTCGCTGCAGGCGCGCACGTTCGGCGGCGACGTCTGCGCGGCCGGCCTCCTCACCCGCCTGAGCAGCGCGCCGTCCTGCGGCATCCACCCGAGCTACGCCGGTCAGGCGCTGCTCGCGCAGGCGGTGCTCACGCTGCCACCGGGTTGTAGCGGCGCCCAGCGGCGCCCGACGGGTCGACCTGCCGGCCCGGGCGTCCTCAGACCGACGGAAGTGATGCGGGTGCAGCGTTGTATTCCTCCTCGGTGACGTGGTCACCCCAGGTGACGGGACTGCCGGTGGCATCGACTTCTTGCATCGCGAGGTGAGTCATGAAGCGGTTGGGCGCCGCGCCGTGCCAGTGATCCTCGGCGGGTTCGAAGTAGACGCGGTCGCCTGGCCGGATGACCTCGATCGGGCCGCCGCGGCGTTGGCAGCGCCCGATTCCCTCAGTGACGTAGATGGTCTGGCCGTAGGGGTGCGTGTGCCACGCAGTCCGGGCACCGGGCGTGAAGTGCACACTGGCTGCCTGCAGGCGTGATGGCTCGGCTGCGGCAGCGACGGCATCGATGTAGACCGTGCCGGTGAACCACTCGCTCGGCCCGGCGTTGCTCTCGAGGGAATTGCGGATGATCTGCATCGGTGGTCTCCTTGGCGGTGGCTATGAATCGGGAGTTGCGTCGAGTTCTGCGCGGAGCTGGCTGACGCGCCGGGCGATCTCGTCGCGAATCACCCTGACGCGGTCTGTGGTCTGGCCCTTCGGGTCGGGGAGGTCCCAGTCGATGTAGCGCCTGCCCGGTATGAAGGGGCACTCGTCGCCGCAGCCCATCGTGACGACGATGTCCGCCCAGTCCGCGAGTTCACGCGTCAGCAGTTGCGGGGTGCGCTCGGAGAGGTCGATGCCCTCCTCGCGCATGACCTCGATCACCTCGGGATGGACGCGCTCGGCGGGAGCGGTCCCCGCGGAGCGTGCCTGGTGGCGCCCATCGCCGGCCTGCTCGAACAGGGCTTGACTCATCTGCGAGCGGCCGGCGTTATGCAGGCAGACGAACAGGACATGCACGGTCAGGCTCGCTCTCGGTCGACGTCGGGTGGGGTGGCTGAGCCCCGCCCCCCGCGAACCAGCTGGTAGGCCCACCCGCCGGCGGCGGCGCCGAGGATCGGTCCCGCGACATAGACCCAGAAGTCGGTCCAGGTGCCGGAGACGAGCGCGGGACCGAACGAGCGGGCTGGGTTCATCGACGCTCCGGTGACCGGGCCGCCGAAGAGCGCGTCGAGTCCGATGACTCCGCCGATGGCGATCGCGGCCGCGGCGCCGACCGCACGGGCGTCGGTGGCGACGGCCATGATCACGAACATCAGGAACGCGCGTGAGGATCGCCTCGTAGAGAAGGGCGCTAGCCGGCCGCGACCGTGGGAACGGTCGCGCCGAGGTGAGCCGGCTTGCCGGTCCAGACCCCGAGCAGCACGAGTGAAGCGAGGGTCGCGCCGGTGAGCTGCGCGGCTACGTACGCGACCGCGTCCCGTGGCGAGAAGTGCCGCGTGAGGGTGAAGGCGATCGTGACCGCGGGGTTGATGTGCGCGCCGGACAGGTGGCCGGTGGCGTAGACCATCACCATGATGACCAGGCCGAACACCAGGCTGACGCCGACCGACCCGAGCGCGCCGTGGTAGTGGGCATTGGCGATGATCGCGCCGCAGCCGGCGAACACGAGCGCAAACGCAGCCACGCCTTCGGCGCCGGCGCGCCGCCATAACGAGAGGCTGACGTCCATCGTTACGGGCGGATTCGGTCGACCATGTCTCCGTAGCGTATCCATTGACAGGAGTCAGTTCAATCGATATACGTAGATCGATGACCGTCGATCTGCAGCTGACCCCGAAGACCGAAGCGCCTGCCCGGCGACGCGTGCTGCGAACCGGTCGTGTACCCCGACGTCGAACGCGAGCAGGCGCAGCGGATGGCGAGCATCGCCAAGGCCCTTGGCGATCCGGTGCGCCTGCAGCTGGTCGACGTCCTGCAGAAAGCACGCCGGGAAGGTCTGCGTGTGCGAGCTCGTGCCGCTGTTCGACGTTTCCCAGCCCACCGTGTCCCACCACCTCAAGGTCCTGCGCCAGGCCGGGATCGTCGGTTCAGAGCGCGAGGGCCTGTGGGCCTACTACTACGTGATTCCCGATGCCTTGAAGGAGGTCTCCGCATGGCTGAGCTGAACGACGTCCGCGAGACAGTGCGCGAGAAGTACGCCGCCGCCGCCAAATCCGCGGCCGGGTCGGGCGACGCTCAGACGCGGGCAGGCTGTTGCGGCTCCGCGGTCTCACCTGCAGTCCGGCCGACGCCCGCGGGCTGTTTGGGGGATCGCTGTATGACGAGGCTGCCGGGGCGGACATACCCCAAGCCGCGCTCGGCGCTTCCCTGGGCTGCGGAGTACCCACGGCGGTCGCTGATCTGCACGAGGGTGAGACGAGTGCTTGACCTCGGCTCGGGCGCTGGGGCCGACGTTCTCATCAGCGCCCGACGGGTCGGACCGACCGGCAAGGCGATCGGCCTCGACATGACCGACGAGATGCTCGAGCTCGCTCGGGCCAACGCCGCCGAGGCCGGCATTGAGAACGCCGAGTTCCTGAAGGGCTACCTCGAGGAGATGCCGTTGTCGGATGCGAGCGTCGACGTTGTCATCTCAAACTGCGTGATCAATCTCTCGGGCGACAAGCCTCGGGTCATCCGCGAGGCGGCCCGCGTGCTCCGCCCCGGCGGCCGGTTTGCCGTCTCGGATGTGATCGCCGATCCCGAGATGGACTCCACCACCCGCGCGGACATGGCCGCATGGACCGGCTGCGTTGCCGGCGCACTCACGGCCACCGAGTTCCGTTCCGCGTTGCAGAGCGCGGGCTTCGAGGACGTCGAGATCCATGAAACACATCGTGTCCACGAACACGCGGCGGCCGCGATCATCCGCGCGCGCAAGCCGGTATGACGGCCACGAGCCACCTGCACGACCGGCCGAAGGATCAGTAGAGTGGCCGCTCTGCCCAGCGGGGATTCGCTCTAGTCGTCGTGCTCTTTTCGCAACTCTCACGAATCAGTCCCGACAGTCTCGCCGGGCGCAGGGTGCTGATCACCGGCGCGGCGCGGGGGATCGGCGCGGCGACGGCCCGGCGCCTCCACGAGCGTGGCGCCCGCGTCGCCCTGGCGGGGATCGAGGCCGAGCAGCTGCAAGCGGTCGCCGCGGCGTGCGGCGGCGCGCCGGCTCTGGCCTGCGACGTCCGCGACCGTGAACAGGTCGAGGCCGCCGTCGCCGCGGCCGTGGAACACCTCGGAGGCCTTGATGTGGTCATCGCCAACGCGGGCGTGGCGGCGCAGCTGCCGGTCATCGGAGGCAATCCGGACGTGTTCGAGCGGACGATCGACGTCAACCTGCTCGGTGTCTATTACACGCTTCGGGCTGCCGGCCCGCATATTGCCCACGCACGTGGGTACGCGCTGGCGATCTCATCGCTCGCCGCCGCGGTGCATCCACCGCTGCTCAGCGCGTACAGCGCATCCAAGGCCGGGGTCGAGGCGCTGGGCGACGCGCTGCGGATCGAGCTGGCCTCGAGCGGCGCGCGCGTCGGGGTCGCCTACTTCGGGGAACTCGACACCGACATGACCAGCCGCGGGTTCGGTACCGAGGCGGCGCGGGCGATGACCGTCGGGCCGAGCCGCGTCGCGCCGCTGCGTGCCGGTGTGGACGCGATCGAGCGGGGGATCATCCAGCGACGCCGCCGAGTCGTCGCGCCCGCCTGGGTGGCCGCCGTGCTGCCGGTCCGGATGGTGGCTCAGCGGGTTGTCGAGCTGGTGACCCGTCGCGGACTGGATCGTGCCTTGGAGATCGCCCGCAACGAGGACGCGCCGCTGACCACGCCGCTTCCAGAGCGGGTCCCGTCCCCGTAGCGATACGAGGAGAGAATCAGCATGATCGTTGTCGTGGGTCGGGTTCGGACTGACTCGGACAAGCGGGCGGAGCTGGTCCGGCTCGGACAGGCGATCGCGGCCGACTCGCGCGCGGAAGCCGGCTGCATCAGTTACCGCCTCTACGAGGACACCGAGACCGAGAACGACTTCGTGTTCGTCGAGGAATGGGAGGACCACGCTGCGCTTCAGCGCCACTTCGCCACTCCGCATATCGGCGAGTTCATGCGTGCCATCCCGGCGACGATCGTTGCGCCACCGGACGTCAAGTTCCACACCGTTGAGAGCTCGCTCGACCTCGCCGAGGTGAGCGGGGGCCAGGCCTCGGCGGGCGGCCCCTAAGCTCCCGCTCACCCGCGGCGAGGACATTGATCGTGGACCGTGGCCGAGACGGCTGTGGTCGACAACGGAGAGGAAGCCTATGAATTGGTTGCGTGTGCGGTTCGCGTTGATGGCGGTCGGGCTGTTCGGCTGCGGCGTTACGGTGGCCACAGCTCAGACCGGGGCACGTGGCTCAGCCGCCAAGGCCACTCGGGTCGACCTGGCGGCCGGGATGCCCAGCTTTGCCCCTGGTTACCAACTCTCGCTGACTCGCGCCGTGATTCCGCCGGGGGGTTCGTTTGCTCCGCACCGACACCCTGGGATGCAGGTGTCGTACATCGAGAGCGGGCGGCTGCAGTTCAAGGTGTTCCGTGGCTCGGTCAACGTGTATCGAGGCATCGCGGACGGAACCCAGAAGCTCGTGCTCACCATCCGGGCGGGGCACACCGGGTCGATTTCGCGCGGGCAGTGGATCGTCGAGAATCAACACCTGTGGCACCAGGGGGCCAATGCGGGCAGCCAGCCGGTGGTGATCCTGCTGGCGACGCTGCTGCAGGCCCACAAACCGCCCGCCATACCGGTCACCCCGTGAATCCTGACCGCAGATGAAGCATGTGGTCACGATCGGCGTCTACGACTGGGATCTGGATACCTTCCTCGCCGCGCTGGCCGACGCGGATGTCCGCTTACTGCTCGACGTGCGCCAGCGCCGGGGCGTGCGCGGTCCCCAGTACTCGTGGGCGAACTCGCTCAGACTGCAGCGCGCGCTCGCCCAGGCCGGTGTCGGCTATCAGCACCATCCCGAGCTGGCGCCCACCACAGAGCTGCGCCATCTCCAGTACGCCGAGGACGCTCGCCAGAAGGTAGGCAAGCGCTCGCGCGTGGAGCTGGCCCCCGACTACCGGCTCCGCTACACGCAGGAGATCCTGGCGCGGGTCGACCTGGGGCCGCTCGTCGATCAGCTGCCGAGCGCCGGAGCCTCCGCTCTGTTCTGCGTCGAGCGTGACCCGGAGGCCTGCCATCGTTCGATCATCGCCGAGCGCTTGCGGGCGGACTATCGAGTCGTCACGGCCCACCTTCGCCCGCAGTGAGCTCGTCCGCGGCCAGCCAGTCCTCGGTCAGCGTGAGCCAGAAGGCCAGGCCGGCGAATTCACGATAGTGGCCGAAGGCACGGATGATCCCCTTGTCGGTGATCCGCGCCCGTCCGCTGAGGCGGCGGTATTTTGGTCGCGTCCAGGAGTCGAGCACGAGCCGGCGGTAGCGGCCGATCAGCATCATCACGTGGGCCATCGCGTACGGCCCCACCCCGGCGAGCGCCAGCAGCGCCTCGGCCACCTCGTCGTCGGACAAGGGCGGGATCGTTGAAGCGCTCGAGATCCAGCCGCCCTTCGGCGACGTCTGCGGCCAGCGTCCGCAGGTACGGCCCCCGGTAGCCGGCGCGCGCGACATCGCGGTAGAACGAGTCATCGGCCCGCGCCATCGCCTCCGCCGTCGGGAAGGCACGCCGGTCCGCGGCGCCCTCGGCCGGCTGTCCCAGCTCACCGACGAGCGCCCCGACCATCCGCACTGTCCCCGACCACGCGCAGTTGGTCGTGCAGATCGTCTTGACCACATCCTCGAACACGGTCGGACTGCGCAGCATCCGGCCGGCGCCGCCGGCCACCCAGCGAAGCGCCGGATCGGCAGCCGCCACGCGATAGAACGAGCTCAGATCCTCGTCGAGACGCAGCATCACGCGCAGCTGGGCCAACAGCGTCTGCGTGACCGCTCCCGGCGGTTCGGCGGCGCCCGCCGCGGCCAGCGCGATTCCCGGGCGCGGCGCGCTGACCCGCACGAGCCACGCGCGGCCGTCGGCCGGTAGAACCGTCTCCAGTGCGGAGCCGTCGGGGGCGATCAGGTTGGGCGGCAGATCGGCCACGCCGTGGGAGAGGAGCGTCCGAGCGAAGTCCACCGGCTCTCCCCCGGCCCCGCGCAACTTGATCCCCGTAGTCCACTGCGCGCGCTTGGCCACGGACAGATCCTAGGCCCGCCCGCGGCCCCCCGGCGGCTCCTCGCCCAAGACCAGGCCCACGGCCTCGGCCACGCATGCGGGTCGATCAGCGCCCCGGATCATCACCGTCCAACCCTCCACGATCCGCCACCCGCGGGCCACCTCCTCCACCGACGTGATCACCATCGAGGCTCCGACGTGCGACCCCGCGGTGACCGGCGAGAGGAAACGCACCCGGTCCCATCCGGCGGCGACGGCGAGAGGCGAGCCGAGGCCGTCCGTGAGCTCATCCCGAAAGCCGTCGATCAACGCCAGGAGCAGCGTTCCGTGGGCGACTGTGGCGCCGAAGGGACTCTCCCGGCGCGCGCGCTCGACGTCGACATGGATCCACTGGCGATCATGCGTGATGGCCGCGAACGCGTCGATGTCGGCCTGGGTGACCTGGCGCCAGCCGGTCGGCCCCAGCTGACGCCCGACCAGGTCCCGCATCCGCCCTCAGCCGCCGAGCACCGGAAGCACGGGACTGTAGGTCACCATCGTCAAGTCTCCTTCCATCACCTGGACGACGGTGAATGTTACGAGACGCCCACGGAGCTACCTTGGCCCGTCTCGGCACCGGTTTGCGCCGCCGTCGGGCGGGTAAAGCCAGCGGTGTGAGTTCTTCAGGTCTGATGCGGCGGCAGCTCAGCCCGCTCGAGCCGGCGGTGCATGCGATCGAGTCGGCCGCGTTCCTGGATCCGGCGGCCAAGACCATCGGGAGGACGGTACGCAAGCTTGTCTCCGGCGGAGCACTCAAGGATGCGCTCAGCGGCACCTGGCTGGGCCATGCCGTGCACCCATTGTTGACCGACGTGGTCATCGGCAGCTTCACGAGTGCGACGATCCTTGATCTGCTCGGCGGCGAGCAGCTCGGCGCCGCCAGCGAGCGCCTGATCGCCGTCGGCATCGCCGCCTACGGACCGACAGCGCTGACTGGCGTCAACGACTGGGCCGATTCCGAGCCGGCCGATGACGGGGTGCGGCGGACGGGGCTGGTGCACGCGGCCAGCAACGCGATCGGACTCGCGCTGTACACAGCGTCGCTGCTCGCCCGCCGGCGCGGCTCGCGTAGAAGCGGCGTCCTGCTCGGGGGCCTCGGCTTCTCGGTAATGGGCGCCGGCGCCTATCTCGGCGGTCACATGACGCTCAGCCAAGGCGTGGGCCCGAACCAGACCGTGTTCGACCCGGGCTCGACTGAATGGCTCCCCGCGGCTGACGCGGGTCAGTTGCAGCAAGGGCGTCCGACCCGGGTCGTCGTCGACGAGACGCCCGTACTGTTGCTGAGAGACGGTGAGCTGACCTACGCGATTCACGACCGATGCTCGCACCGCGGCTGCTCACTGAGCGACGGCGAGCTCGATGGGGAGGAGATCGTCTGCCCGTGCCACGGATCTCGCTTCGACCGTCGCGACGGCTCGGTCAAGCACGGGCCGGCGACCGCGCCGCAACCGGCGTTTCAGGTTCGCGACCGCGACGGCGTGATCGAGATCCGCCGCCTGTCCCCGTGACTCAGGTTGACGACTGCTCGTCCTCACTGCCGGAGTACGAGCGGAATCGCTCGGCCATCTCGGCGTCGACGCCCGTCGCGCCATCGTCCTCGGCGTCGGAGGCTTCCTCAGACTCATTGGCGTGCTGAGTGGCGTTGGCCTGGTTGACCACGCTCTCGAGAAAGAAGCGCACCTTGTCCTCCTCACCGGGAGCGATCGCCTCGACGTGGACGGTGCCTTTCTTGATCCGCACGCGCCCCCACTCGCCCCCCCCGAGCAGGCGGACGGTGTCGTCGAAGCTGTGCGTCCACGCCGACGAGGCCTTGCCCTCGAGGTCCACCGTCAGCTCGGCGTCCTTGACCTTGGCGGAGCTCCACTTCAAGTTGATTTCGGACATGCCACCCTCCTACCCGCACAACCCGCAAGCTAGGCACGTCGTTCGGCCCCCGGGCAAGTTGGACGATGACACGCTCCGCCGCCGGCGGCCACCATTGACTTATACGGCACGTGGCATAAACCTTCAACAGTTGGTTATGGTGTAGGCGATATGCGAATCGCCATCACCGGAGCTACCGGTCTGATCGGAAGTAAAGTCGTCCAGGCGGCCGTCGCTCGCGGTGATCACGTCATCGCTCTGTCTCGCAACCGCCAGCGGGCGCGTTCGCTTCTCGGTGAGGACGTGGAGATTCACGACTGGGCCAACCCGGTCGCCGACCCGCCGCCCGCAGCCGCCCTCGAGAACACCGACGCGGTTCTGCATCTGCTCGGTGAACCGGTGGCGCAACGATGGAGTGCCGAGGCCAAGGAGAAGATCCGCGACTCCCGCGTGCTCAGTACCCGCTCACTGGTGAGCGCGCTGACCGAGCTGCCCCAGGAGCGTCGACCGCGGGCACTCGTCTCCCAGTCCGCGACCGGCTATTACGGCCCGCGGGGCGACGAAGCGATCGACGAGAACGCGTCTCCCGGCTCGGACTTCCTCGCCAAGGTCACCGTGGCCTGGGAAACGGAGGCGCGGGCGGCGGCGAAGCTCGGGCTGCGCGTGGTCCTGACCCGGACCGGCGTGGTCCTGGCGCGCGATGGCGGAGCGCTTTCCCAGATGCTGCCACCGTTTCGCCTCGGCGTAGGTGGACCGGTGGCGGGAGGGGGGCAATACGTCCCCTGGATTCATCTCGACGACGTCGTCGGTGGGCTGCTGAAGTGCATCGACGACAGCGATGCCGCCGGCCCGGTCAATCTGACTGCCCCCAGTCCGGCCACGAACTCCGAGCTATCGCACGCATTGGGCCATGTTCTGCATCGCCCGGCGGTACTTCCGGTGCCCGGGTTGGCCCTGCGCGTCCTTTACGGCGAGATGTCGGTGATCGTGACCACCGGTGTGCGGGCGGTTCCGGCCCGGTTGCAGGAGCTCGGTTATGAGTTCGCGCATCCGGAGCTCGAACCCGCATTGCACGACGTTCTCGATCGGAAATGAGGACCCATGTCCTCGTGCGCGAGCAGATCATTCGAGCGCCGCTGCACGAGGTGTTCGCCTTCTTCTCGCAGGCGCGCAATCTGGAAGCGCTGACGCCTTCCTGGCTGCGCTTTCACGTTCTGACCCCGGAGCCGATCCCGATGGATGGCGGCACGGTGATCGAGTACCGGCTTCGTGTGCGCGGAATTCCGCTGCGCTGGGTGTCGTTGATCGAGGAATGGGAGCCGGAGCGCAGGTTTGTCGACCGTCAGCTGCGCGGTCCCTACCGTCTCTGGCACCACACCCACGAGTTCGCGTCCCATCCCGCGGGCACGCTGGTGCGGGACCGCGTTCGCTACCAGATCCCCTTCGGGCCGCTCGGCGCGCTCGCCCACGCGCTCTTCGTGCGCCGTGACCTCGACCGGGTGTTCGACTTCCGTCACGCCGCTGTCGTACGCGTGCTCGAGCGCGAACCTGTGCCCGCGCCAGGATGACCGCGCTGCTCTGGCTGCGCCGCGACCTTCGCATCCACGATCACCCGGCACTGCACGCCGCGCTCGAGACGGGCCAACCGGTGGCTCCCGTGTTCTGTCTGGATGATCGGCTCCTGCACGGCCGCCACCGGTCCGCATCCCGGACTCAGTTCATGCTCGAGGCACTGACTGATCTCGACGTTTCCCTGCGCGAGCGGGGTAGCCGGCTCTTGGTTCGCGTCGGAGCTCCCGAGCGGGAGCTCCCGGCGCTGGCGCGTGAGCTCAAGGCCGGCTCGATGCACTTCAGCGTCGACGCCGGACCGTTCGCTCGCACCCGGGACCGCCTCGTCCTGGAGGCCATGCGACGCGCGGACGTGGCAGTCTGCCCGCATCCCGGGGTATTCGTCGTCGATCGCCCGGCGGCGATCAAGACCGCGGCCGGACGGCCCTACACCAGGTTCACGCCGTATCTGCGCTCGTGGCTGCAGGTGCCGCGCCGCTCGGTGATCGCGGCGCCGAAGTCTCTGCCCGGCCTTCGGCGGCGCACGGCGTTCGGCCGGATCCCGAGCCTCGAAGCCCTGGGGCTCAGTCAAGAGGTGCCCGATCCGGCGCCTGGGGGAGAGCAACTCGCACGCGAGGCGCTGCGTGCGGTTCCTCTCCGGCGGGGCGGCCGAATACGACAAGCAGAATGATCTTCCCGGACAGGAGGGGACCTCGCGACTGTCTCCATATCTGCATTTCGGCTGTCTCTCGCCGCGGGAGATCGAGCACCGGCTCGGCCGCGGCGCCGGGCCGGACGCCATCCGCCGGCAGCTGTGCTGGCGTGACTTCTACGCCCAGGTGCTGTACAGCCATCCCCGCAACGCCCATTCGGAGTTCCAGGAGCGCTACCGAGGCTCGATCCGCTGGAGCCACGCCAAGACACGTTTCCAGGCCTGGTGCGATGGACAAACCGGATATCCCCTGGTCGATGCGGGCATGCGGCAGCTGCGCCGGGAGGGATGGATGCACAACCGAGTGCGGCTGGTGGTGGGCTCGTTTCTGACCAAGGACCTGGGGATCGATTGGCGCTGGGGCGAGCGCTGGTTCATGCGGCTGCTGATCGACGGCGACGAGGCCAACAACAACGGCAACTGGCAGTGGATCGCCTCGGTCGGCGTCGATCCCCAGCCCGCGTTTCGGCGGATCTACAATCCAGCTCGCCATCAGGAGCGGTTTGATCCAGAGGGCGCCTACGTCCGCCGCTACGTGCCGGAGCTCGCGCCGGTCCCCGATCGCTATCTGTCTGAGCCGTGGACGATGCCCGGGGAGATCCAGTCCGCGTGCGCGTGCACGATCGGGCGTGACTATCCGGCGCCGATCGTGGACCACTCGCAGGCGCGCCGAGACGCGCTTGACCGCTACCGCGTCTCGTCGACCTGCGTCTCGTAGACCTCGCGCAGTCGATGGCTGTCGAGGTCGTAGATGAAGCCTCTGACCCGATCCCGGTGGACCAGGAATGGAGACGCGCGGACGCGTGCGATCGACTGCCGCACGTGGGTGTCGAGGTCGGTGAGCGTTTCGATCGCGAACGGCGGCGAGATGCCGGCAGCCTGCTCGAGTTCAGCCGTGAATTCATCCTCGTCGAGCGTCTGCATCCCGCAGCCGGTGTGGCTGATCAGCATCACGTCGGTGGTGCCCAGCCGCCGCTGGGAGACGGCCAGCGAGCGGATCACGTCATCGGTGACGGCGCCGCCCGCGTTGCGCAGGAGGTGCGCGTCGCCGCTGCGCAACCCGAGCGACGAGAAGATGTCGATCCGCGCGTCCATGCAGGCCACGATCGCGAGCCTCAGGCGCGGCTGGGCTGATGGCGGGGATGGTGGACGGTCGCCGGCGAAGTCCCGGTTGTTGGCCAGCAGCTGATCGATCGCGTCCACAGTGAGCAGCAGCCTAGAGAAACTTCCTGCTCAGGCCTCGAGCGGCAGCGCGTCGAGCAAGGTCCACGAGGACGAGAGCAGGCGCTGAGGCGGAAATTCGGGATCGTCGAGGGCCAGGCGTCCCTGTTCCTCCCCGACCGAGAGCAGCATTCGGGCCAGGATCTCGATGTCCGGCGCCGTCGGCGACTGCGCCAGCCCGGCCAGGCCCCAGCGGACGAGGGGTTCGAGCCGGTGTGCCAGCTGGGAGCGGCGGCGGTTGACGAGTTTCTGCAGGGCGATGGGCGCGCTCTCGGGCCGCAGCAGCGCCACGCGCCAGGTTTGCGGCTGCGCGACCACCGCCCCGAGGAACCCGGCCAGGGCCTCGCCGAGCAACTGCGCCGGCGTGCGCCCCTCTCCGGACCCCGGCAGGAGCCCCTCGAGGACGACGCGGGTGCGGGCGTCCTCTCGGCGCAGCAGGGACACGAGCAGCACCTGCAGGTTGGCGAAGCTGCGGTAGACGACGACGCGGTTGACACCAGCTCGCCGGGCGACCGCTTCGACACTGAGCGCCTCAAATCCCTCCTCCGCCAGCAGCGCGAGCGTCACGTCAAGCAGCTGCTCTCGGCGCTGTGCGCGGGGCATCCGGCCGCCGGCCGCGGCAGGTGGCGACGGCGGCCCAGCGGGCGCCGCCGCGGGTTGGAGGGCAGGTTGCGGGGTGCCCCGGGGGCGCGCATCGACGGGCAGCAGCGACACGAGGTCACGGGTCAGTCCTGCCAGGCGATCGGGCGAGAACCGCCGCGGGTGAGCGAGCATCAGCCGCGCCGCGTCCTCGCCGGCGGCGACGATCAACCGGGCCGCGAGGGGATGGTCGAGCCCCTCCGGGCCCCCGCGCCGGGCGATGCCCCAGTCCAGCAACGCGGTGACGCGCTCGGCGACGAGTCGGCGGCTGCGCTGGATGCGCGCCGCGCAGCTCGCCGGAACTCCCGCGGGGGGGCATGAGGACAAATCGCCACGTCCGCGGATTGGCCTTGACCGCGCGCAGGAAGGCGAGGATCGCCTCCACCAGGAACTGCTCGGGGTCGACCTCCCCCGGCTCGCCTCCGACGATCGCCAGCAGCGGAGCCAGCGCCGTCATCTCCTCGCGGTCGATCAGCGCCAGCATCAACCCCTCGAGGTCGCCGAACAGGTCATAGACGACGGGGCGGGTCACGCCGGCGCGCTGCGCCACGGCCTCGACGCTGACCGCATCGAAGCCGCCTTCGGCGAGCACGTCCAGGGCGGCGTCGAGGAGCTGGCGCCGCCGGATCTCCGGGGCCAGACGCGGGGTTCGTGGTGCTGGGGTGCTCACCGCGCAAGCGTTGCACGAAGTCACACTTGCGCGTCACCAGGATTGATGTAACGTGTATGTAGCTACATCAGTGTTACAACGCTCTGCGACTGGAGGCGGGGAATGCACGACGGATGGGCGCAAGACAAGGTGGTCCTGATCACCGGAGCTGCACGAGGGATCGGCGAGATGACCGCGCGCCGTCTGCGGGCCCGGGGGGCCAAGCTGGCGCTGGTGGGCTTGGAGCCGGAGCGGCTGGCCGCGCTGGCCGCAGACCTCGGCGAGGGCGGACGCGGCCTGGTTCGAGGCCGACGTCACGGACCTTCCGGCGATGCAGGAAGCCGTGGAGGGTGCCGTGCTGCGCTTCGGCAGGATCGACGTCGCCGTGGCCAACGCGGGCGTGCACTACGTCGGGGCGTTCGAGAAGACGCCCCTGGAGGTGCTCGAACGGGAGCTTGAGATCAACCTGCTCGGCGTGCTGCGCACCGACCACACGGTGCTGCCACACCTGCTCCGCTCCCGCGGCTACCTGCTCAACGTAGCCTCCCTGGCAGCGGCTTCACACGCGCCGCTGATGACCAGCTACGCCGCCTCGAAGGCCGGCGTCGAGGGGTTGTCCAACAGCCTCCGGGCCGAGTTGGCGACGCGGGGCGTCGGGGTCGGTTGTGCGTACTTCGGCTTCATCGACACGGACATGGTCCGTGACGCCTTCGCCCATCCTTCGACGACGGCGATGCTGCCGCTGCTGCCGCCGTTCGTGCGGCGCCCGGTACCGGTACAGCGGGCGGTCGACGCGATCGAGCACGGGATCCGGGGCAGACGCGCGCGGATGTGGGCGCCACGCTACGTCGGGTTGGCGCTCGCGTCCCGGGGCTGGCTGCAGCCGCTGACCGAGGCGCGCGTCGGGAGAAGCCGAAAGGTGGAGGAGGCGCTGGCGCTGATCGATGCGCCGGAGCGTGAAGCGACCCTGACGGGACGGGTCTGATGCTGCCCGATTACGAGGTGGCAATCGTCGGATCCGGATTTGCCGGCCTCGGCATGGCGATCGAGCTCAAGCGCTCAGGCAGCGAGGACTTCGTCGTGCTCGAGCGTGGCGATGCGCTGGGTGGCACCTGGCGCGACAACAGCTACCCCGGCTGTGCCTGCGACGTTCCCACGCCGCTGTACTCGTACTCCTTCGCGCCGAACCCTCACTGGTCGCACATGTACGCCCGCAGCGGCGAGCTCCGTGCCTACCTCGAGCATTGTGCAGACCGATTCGGGGTGCGTGAGCACCTGCGCTTTGGCACCGACGTCACGGGCGGGCGCTGGGATGAGGAGCGCCAGCATTGGGAGATCGACGTCGACGGCGAGCCGGCGCTGTGCGCCCGGTTCGTGGTCGGCGGCTTCGGCGGACTCAACCGGCCCTCCTTCCCGGACATCGCCGGACTGGAGGACTTCGAGGGACCCGTGTTCCATACCTCCGAGTGGGATCACACCGTCCCCATGGAGGGGAAGTCGCGTGGGCGTGATCGGTACCGGGGCCAGCGCGGTCCAGGTGATCCCACGGCTGGCGAAAATCGCCGAGCGGGTGACGGTGTTCCAGCGCACCGCGCCGTGGGTGGTGCCCAAGATCGATCGGCCGATCGCGGCCTGGGAGCAGGCCCTGTACGCAAAGGTCCCGCTGACTCAGAAGCTCGTCCGCGGCACGATCTTCGCCATCACCGAGGGGGTCGGCGTCGCGATCACCCGGGCGCCGCAGCTGATGAGGATCGGTGAGCTGTGGTCGCGCCGACATATACGGCGGGCGATCCCGGATCCGCAATTGCGGGACGCGGTGAAGCCGGCATACCGGCTCGGCTGCAAGCGGATTCTCCCCTCCAATGACTACTACCCATCGCTGGCGCGCGACGACGTCGAGCTCGTGAGCAGTGGAATCGAGCGCATAACGCCCACCGGGGTGGTCTCGGCGGACGGCATCGAGCGCCCCCTGGACGTCCTCGTGTGCGGCACCGGCTTCCGAATCGAGGAAGTGTTCACCCATCTCGACATCCGCGGCCGTGGGGGGATCACGCTGACCGACTCGTGGGCGGGGGGAATCGAGGCGCATCGCGGCACGACCGTGCACGGTTTCCCGAACCTGGCGCTGCTCTCCGGTCCAAACACCGGAACCGGCAGCACCTCGCAGGTCTACATGATCGAAGCCCAGATCCACTACGTGCTCGGGATGCTGCGGATGCTGCGCGAACGCGGCCTGGGCACGATCGAACCCCGGTCGCAGGCTCAGGCCGACTACAACCGTTGGGTGCAGAGCAGCATGCAGCGGACGGTGTGGCTAAAGGGTGGGTGCGACAGCTGGTATCTCGACGACGAGGGGGTCAACCGCACGCTTTACCCAGGACCGTCCTCGTCGTTCTGGCGCTCGCTGCGCCGAGTGCGAGAAGAGGAGTATCAACTCGAGCCGGCTCGCCGGCCGGCTCCCGACCGGATCGAGGTGGCGGCATGAACTCGTTGGCGATCGGCGCGGCCACCAGCTCCCCCCTGCGGGCGGTGCGCCGCTGTCGCAGGTGATTGGGGCGACGGTGGCGGGGCTGCTGCTGACTCTCGCGCTGCTGGTGATCGGGCTGCGCTACCGCGATGGCCGGATGCCGCTCCTCGATATGCTCGCCCGGCCGTTCACCTGGTTGCTCCGGGTCCCGCCGTGGGCGGCGCTGCCCGTCGCCCTCGCCACCGGCTCGCTGGTCCTGGCCGGGGCCGGTTTCTACTGGGACGTGGCCGTCCACATCGATCGCGGCCGTGACCCGGGCCCGTTCGGTACGCCGGCCCACTACCCGATCCTGATCGGTCTGTTCGGGATCTTCGCCTCGGGCTGGCTGGCGCTGGTCATGGCGCGGGGCACCGAGGCCGCCCGCACCGGCGTGCGCCTGAGCTCGACCTGGACCGTGCCGACCAGTGGCCTGGTGATGATGGCCTGCGGCGGGTTCGCCCTGATGGGGTTCCCACTCGACGACATCTGGCATTCGATCTTCGGTCAGGACGTGACCCTGTGGGGCCCGACCCACCTGATCATGCTGACCGGCGGCCAGCTGATGATCCCGACGATTCTCGGGCTGCTGCTCGAGGGCCGGGCGGCAGCGGGCGTGGTCACGCCAACCGGAACCGCCGCCAGTCCCGGGCGGGCGGCGAAGTGGGGAGCGCGGGCGATCGCCATCTCCGGCGCCGGCGGCGTGCTCGCTGGGCTGACCATCTACCAGGCGGAGTTCGGCTTCGGCGTGCCGCAGTACAACCTCCTGTTCCAGCCCGCGCTGCTGGCGTTCACAGCGACACTGGCGCTCGTCTTCGGGCGTGCGGTGACCGGACGCGGGGGCGCGCTCGGCGCCGCCGCGTTCAACCTCGTGGTCAGCGGCGGCTTTGTGCTCTTCGTCGGGCCGCTGGCGGGCGAGTCGACGCCCCATTTCTCGACCTACATCCCCGCGGCACTCTGCGTCGAGGTGGCGGCCCTGATCGTCTCACCGAAGCGAATCGCGGCCTTTGCCGCGCTCGCCGGCGTGCTCGTGGGCACGGTCGGAACGCTCGGGGAGTGGGGCTGGACACACCTCTGGATGCCGATCCCGTGGCCGGATCACTTCGTGCCCTCGGCGATCGCGATCGCGCTTGTGGCCGCCCTTTGCGGCGCCGGCGTGGGGGCGTTCGTGGCGTCCTCGCTGGCCCCCGGTCGCTTCTCGCTGGCCGGCGCGCGGCGCTGGATTCCCGGCGCCGCCGGGGCCGTCGGCTTCGCGGCGATCCTGGCCTTCTGCCTGCCCACGCATGCCCCGACGGGAGCGACGGGCACGGTCACGCTCGCCCGGGACGCCGGAGCCCGCTCCTACGCCACGGTCACGTTCCACCCCGCCTCGCTCGTGGGCAATCCGGACTATGTCCAGCAGCTCTCCTGGCAGGGACACACCAAGAGCATTGTGGCCATCCTGCACCGGACCCGGCCGGGGGTGTACCGAACGACCACGGTCGCTTCCCCTCGACGGGATCCTGGAAGTCGCTGATCCGCGTTCAGCAGGGGCGAATGCGGGGCGACATCCCCGTGTACCTGCCCGCCGATGCGGCGATTCCGGTCGCCGGCATCCCGGCCCGGCCGAAGGTGACGCGCGCCGTGATCAGCGACACAACGCTGATGCAGCGCGAGCGCAAGCGGAACGTCGCCGGCTGGCTGTGGAGCACGGCGACCAGCACCGTGCTGGCGATCATCGCGGTGCTGCTGGTCATCATCGGCTGGGGACTCAATCGCGTGGCTGGTGCGCTCACCGGTGACCCCCCGGCCGACCGGAGCGGTGTCACGGCCGGCGCTGAGCGCTGGCGCGGGCGGCGCCGAGGGCGAGCCCGGGTGGCGGCGGCGGGAGCGCGACGATGAGCGCTCTCTACGCCTGCGCCTCGCATCTGCTGGTCGACCTGCCGCTGTTCGGCGGTCCGGTCCTGTTCGTCGTTGCCGCGGTGCTGCTGATCAGCCGCAGCGAGCGTCGCCGAGAGGCACGCTAGCCGCCGTCCACACCCCGCTGCGGGAGTCGGGCCCGGGCTCGCCGCAGCGGCCGGATGGCCAGGTTGACGTCGGCAATGGAAGGCTCGAGCCGGGCCATGCTGGTCTCGATCTCGGCGCACCTCGCGTCCAAGCTCGCCACCTGATCCTTGAGACCCTCGACCTGCACCTCGAGGCGCTCCACCCCAAGCCGCATACCGCGAACCTCGTTGTCCATGCTCTCGGTGAAGCGACGGATCGCGCGCAGGTGGGAGGTGACCTCCGGAAGCAGACGGAGGACGTTCAGATCCCCGAGCGAATCCGACAGCAAACGCCCGAGCGGCGGCAGTCGCCGGTGTTCCCTGGCTCCGTCCGACGGGGCGTGGCTCTCCGTCTGCCGATCATCCACCGCCGAGCAGTGTACTTCGCGAGCGGGGCTCTCGGACCGCGGAGCGCGGGGCGGTGCTCGGGCGGATCCACGGGCTCTGGGGGCGATTCGAATAGGCTGCGCCGATGGAACTTGAGGGTCGCAACGTCGTCGTCACCGGAGCGGGCAGTGGTATCGGCCGCGCTCTGGCCGAGCGGTTCGCCGCCGAGCGACCCAGGACCCTCGTGCTGGCCGACCTGAACCACGAAGCCGTGCAGGCGGTGGCCGAGCCGCTGGGTGCCGTGGCCGTGCAGACTGATGTCGGCAACGAGGCCGAGATCAAGGCGCTCGTCGAGCAGGCGAAGGACGCTGGGGGCCCGATCGACCTGTTCTGCTCCAACGCCGGTGTGCCCGGGCCGCCCGGCGGACCGGAGGCCAGCGACGAGGAGTGGCAGAAGACGTGGGAGATCAACGTGATGTCGCACATCTGGGCGGCCCGCGCGCTGCTCCCCGATATGGTGCAGCGGGGCGAGGGCTATCTGCTCAATACTGCCTCGGCGGCTGGTCTGCTGACCCAGGTCTCCGCGCTCGCCTACTCGGTCACCAAGCATGCGGCCGTGGCGGTCGCGGAATGGATCGCCATCACCTATGGCGATGCCGGCATCAAGGTCTCGTGCCTGTGCCCGCAGGGGGTGCGGACGCCAATGCTGGAGCTCGCGTTGGAGGATCCGGTCGGAGCGGCGGCCCTGCTGGCCGACGATGTGCTCGAGCCCTCCGACGTAGCGGAGGTGGTGCTGGAGGGGATCCGCGAAGAGCGCTTTCTGATCCTGCCCCATCAGGCCGTCGCGGGCCACATGGCGCTCAAGGCCGCACAGCCGGATCGCTGGTTGCGTGGCATGCGCAAGCTTGTCCGCTCCGCTCGCGACTAGCTCCCGACCGACTCCGCGGCGCGCAGGCCGATTGGTGCGGCGAGCACCGGGTCGGGAATCCCGAACGCGTCGACGTAGTCACCCGCGTGCTGGCGGACGTCGTTGCAGAGGCGATTGACCTCGCGCGTGATCTGCTTGCAGATCGGCGAGGCCAGGCGCCCGTGCTCCTGGAAGAAGCCCTTGGCGCTCTCGAGGTTCTGGAGCGCGTAGAGGTCGCACAACTGGTTCAGCGCGGCGGCCAAGGATTCGTCCTCGGTGGCCTCGATCGCCTCGTTGAACGCCTCCAGGATGACGGTGTCCACGTGGGCCCGGGCGGCGTCCACGGCGTGATCCTGAACGGCGCGGAACACCTCGAAAGGATCGAAGTCCTCGTCCAGACCGCGCTTGAAGCGCTGCGCCACGGAGGCCGTGATGTGACCCTCGCGCCAGCGGAACAGGTCGAGCTGGAACTCGCGATCGAGCAGGTCGCGGTGCTCGTCGCGCGTGGGCACCGCGTCGCTGATCACCTGCACGATCTTGCGCGCGAACAGGCGCTCGACGACCGTCTCGACCACCTGGCCGGCGACGAAGGTGACCATCTCACGGGGATCGAGGTCACCGAACTGGTCCTTGTAGTCGGTCAGCAGGCCCTTCGCCGCCAGCATCATCAGCACGGTGTTGTCGCCTTCGAAGGTGGTGAAGATGTCCGTGTCGGCCTTCAGCGCGGCGAAGCGGTTCACCGAGATGTAGCCGGCGCCCCCGCAACACTCGCGGCAGGTCTGGATTGTCGCCGTCGCATGCCAGCTGGCCGTTGCCTTGAGCCCGGCGGCCAGCGACTCCAGTTCGCGCCGGTCGCGATCGGGCGGGTCCTCCGCGCTCATCACGGCATGGAACTTCTCCAGCAGCTGCTGCTGTGCGAAATGCAGGCCGTAGGTCTTGGCCAGCAGCGGCATCAGGCGGCGCTGGTGGGTGCGGTAATCGAGGATCGGTACCTCGTCCTCGTCGGGCGGCCCGAACTGGCGGCGGCGCAGGCCATAGCGAACGGCGATCGTCAGCGCGCTCTTGGCCGCGCTCACCGATGCCGCAGCGATGCACACCCGGCCCTGGACAAGGGTGCTGAGCATCGTGAAAAAGCGCTTGTTGGCGTCCTCGATCGGGCTCGAGTAGCGGCCATCGGCCGAGACGTCGCCGTATTGATTGAGCAGCGCGTCCCGCGGGACACGGACCTGATCGAAATAGATGGTCCCGTTGTCGACGCCGTTGAGGCCCATCTTCTCGCCGCCGTCCTCGATCCGGACGCCCGCGCACACGTCGCCGTCGTCGTCGCGGATTGGAACCACCAAGCAGTGGACCCCGTGACCCTCCTCGCCGACGAACAACTGCGCGAACACGGCGGCCATGCGACCGTGGCAGGCGGCGTTGCCGATGTACTCCTTGCGTGCCTCCTCGACTGGGGTCTCGATGACGAATTCCTGTCGCTCCGCGTCGTAGGTCGCGGTGGTCTGGAGGTGCTGGACGTCAGATCCGTGGCCGGCCTCGGTCATGGCGAAGCAGCCGGGTAGCTCCAGCGTCGCCGTCGGCTTCAGATAGCGCTCGTGGTGTCGGCGCGTCCCCAGCTGCTGGATCGCGCCACCCCAGAGCCCGAATTGAACGCCGAACTTGACCAGCAGCGAGAGGTCGCCGAAGCCCAGCGTCTCGAATGAAGCGACGTTGGCTCCGAAGTCGCCGTCGCCGCCGAACTCCTGGGGGAACCCGGGCGCCGTGAGTCCTTTGCCGGCCAGGGTCTTGGCCCAGTCGAACACGTGACGGCGGTAATCGGCGGTCGGCAGGGCGATCACCGGCGCGAACTCCGGCTGAGTCAGGACCTCGAGGATCCGCGCGCGCCGCTCGGCGTAGCGACCGTCGAGCAGCGCCTGCATGCGCTCGGGGTCAAAGCCGGCGGGCTCGCTCATCTCGGGCAGGATATGCCCCGACGGGCCTGGACCCAACCGTGTTTGGTCGTCGCCGCGCCCCGCTCACGGGTGGATCAGGCGATGAAAGTGGCGAAAGAACCGGCCGACCCGTCCGTGTCCTCGTCCGGCGAACGCCGTGGCGCCGAGCAGGACCACGAACACCCCGGCGATCAGCAGCAACACGCTCAACACGACTGGCCAGCGGCGCTCGAGGAAGATGCGACCGCGGTTGAGCGCTTGGATCGTGCGATCCCCGGACAGGGTCAGCCCCACCACCATCACGATCGAGCGGGAGCACGAAGCAGAGGTTGAACAGCAACAGCAGCATGAGCTGGCGCACGGGGCCCAGGCCGGAGCCGACGATGGCCGCGATGGCTGCGAAATAGGGAAATGCGGTCGGCAGCTCGACCGCGGTGATCGTCGCGCCGAGGATGGCGCTGGACTTCCCCTGCGCCTTCGGAGTCGGCATCCGCCGCTGGGCCAGGCTCTCGCGCCTTTTCCACAGCAGCGCCGCGGCGACCACCATGGCCACGCCGACCACGACCTCGAGCACATGGCGGTCCTCGGCGTCGGGCTTCGGCACCAGCGACAGCAAGAGCTGTCCCGGGCCCAGGGCGATCAGCGCCCCGCCCGCGAAGTAGACGACGAGCACGCCCAGCGTGAACTGGATCAGTCGCGGTCGCGCACGCTCGCTGCTCGCCAGATAGAGCGCCGGAGCGAGCGTGGTCGGGTTCAGCGAGTCGGCAAGCCCGATCGAAACGACCAGGCCGATCAGTCGGAGCATCTACGGATTCTCTCCGGAAGCGCGGGTCGATACGCGGGCGGAGGGTCAGATTTCGGCCACGGCCTCCTGCGCAGCGCGCTCGCCGGAGCGGACCGCGCCGTCCATGTATCCGTTCCAGTAGGCCGAGGTCTCGGCCCCGGCCCAGTGGATCCTGCCGATCGGGGCACGGATCGCGGGGCCGTAGTCGGTCAGCACTCCGGGCGGTGTGTAGCCGACATAGCACCCGCGGGTCCAGGGCTCCTCAGACCAGTTCATCTCGATATAGCCGGTGGGGTTCGCGGCCTGGCGTCCGAAGTAACGCACGAAACAGGCCAGCGCCCGGCGGCGGCGCTCGGCGGGCGACAGGGTGGCAAACACGCGGGCATCGTGGCCCTCAACGAAGCCGAGCAGGACCCCCGGGGATCCATCCGGCGGAGAGTTGTCGAAGGTGAGCTTGATCGGGCCGGTGTCACTTGTCACCTGGCCGGCCAGGCCCTGCGCTCGCCAGAATGGTCGCGGATACACCGCCTCGACCTTGATCGCGGATCCTTGGGGGAAGCGCTGCACCAGCTGCGCGCGGGAGGCCGGGAGGTCGGGCTCGTAGCGGATCTGCCCGGTCAGGGCCGGCGGCCCGGTGACGATCACCGCCTTGCCATGGACGGTCAGGGTGTCGGTGTAGACCGTGACCTTCGGACCGTTCTGGGTGATCCGTCGCACCGGCTCTGATAGCCGCACACACTTGCCCAGCGCCTTCGCCATCCGGATCGATATCAGCTGGGAGCCCCCGACGAAACGGCTTTCCTGGGCACCGCCGGCGGTGTTGATCAGACGCTCGAGGTTTCCCGGGGTGCGCTCGTTGCCCGCCGAGTGGATGTAGAACAGGACATGCAGGAGCGAGATGTCCCGGGGCTCACATGCGAACACCGATTCGACGGCCAGGTCAAGCAGGCTCTGTGCGCCGGTGCCGAGGGTATTGGCCCGCTTGAACGTCTCGAACGTCTGACCGTCCCAGTCCCACGCGTCGGGCGCCGTCCACGGCGCGCTCAGCGGGACCGTCCCCGCCATCGCGTCCAGCTTCTGGATCAACAGGAAGAGCTGGGCCGCGGCGGTGAGGTCTGGCGGGACGGCGCCGAACGGGCCGGTCGGGGTGTACGGGGTCAGCTGTCCGGCCTCGTAGAAGAGGTAGTTCCCGGTGTTGTACGTCTTATAGGTGCCCACTCCGAGTTCGCCGGCCAGCGCGGCGAGATGGTCTTGAGTCGGGCCGATCCACTGGCCGCCGACTTCCACCACCTTGCCGCCCCCCAGCGAATGGTTGAGCGTCCGGCCGCCGACGCGGTCCCGGGCCTCGAGCACGATCACCGAGCGCCCCGCGGCGACGATCTTGCGGGCGGCCATCAGGCCGGAGAGCCCAGCGCCGACCACGACCACATCGGCCGAGAGGCGCGGCGGCGTGACCCGTCGCCGGCGTGCCTCAGCGGCGGCGGTGGGGAGCGCGGCGGCGCCGGCTGCCGTGGCCGCGCCGCCGATCAGCGTCCGGCGTGAGATGCGGGGAGTTGGGATGGGGACTCCTTCCGGGAGTGGGGGCCGACATTGTGGCGGTGCGCAGGACGATCTGCCAGGCTGCGTTTCCCTTGGCTCCCTGCCGGCATCTCCAGAGCGCGGCCGTGGTTGTCCTCGCGGCCTGCACGATCCTGCTGGGATCCGTGCCGACAGCGAGCGCCCGGCCCCGATGCGCGCCGGTGACCGGTCACCGTAGCCCTCCACCGGTGCTCTCGCTCGATCCTCGGCCGGGTGCCCCGCGGATCTTCGCCATGCAGTACCGCCAGGAGGGGGCCAACGTCGCCAGCTATGGCAGCTTCCGGACGGCGATCGACTGCCTGCTGCATCGCTATGTCCTGCCTCATCTGGCCCGGGGACGTCCCAACGTGGTGGTGTTCAACGAAGACATCGGCCTGGCCACGCTCGCGCTCGGCTCCCGCGGCGCCCTGGCCCGCAGCCTGTTCACGCGGCGCGGCGCGGTGGGCTGCGCCCCCCAGGGACCTTGCGGGACGCTCGGAGCGCTGGCGGTGCTGACCGCGGCGTACGCGGCGCCGCTGGCCCACTATCACGCCCGCTTCCCGGCCCTGAGCGGCCGCAGCCAGACGTTTGTGGCCGCCACCGACACGATCGTGCGCAGCTTCATGGGCACCTTCTCGGCGCTGGCCAAGCGCTACCACCTGTACATGATCGGCTCCGCCGATGTGGCCCCGTTCAGGCAGTCACGCGCCCGGGCGGACCTGGCGTCGTTCTCGGACCCGGATCTCAGGCCGCGGCCGGCCTCGGTGTACGTCGCGAACGGGTCCTCAGTCCACAACGAGGCGCTGATCTGGGGCCCACACGACGTCCGCGCAGGCGGTCCGGATGTGCTGCGCAACGCGGTGGCCTCGAACCAGAAGGTGCCGCTGACCCCGATCGAGACATTCCTGGAGCTGGCGCCCGGGCCCGCGCACGGACCGGAGGCGAGGGCAAACCTCCGTCCCTACAGGCTCCCGGGCACGCAGGCGCGGCTGGGGATCGCCACCAGCCTGCCCGCCTTCGTCTACGGCTCGCCGCCGGCGGGAGTCGACCCGTGCAGTGATACCTCGCTGTACTACATGCGCTGCCTTGGCCGCCTGGGCGCGAACGTCGTGATCCAGGACGAGGCCAACCCGGGGCGCTGGACCGGCCCCGACGGCAACGGGATCGAGCAGTGGCAGCCGCTCTCGTGGATGAGCTCCACCTACCGTGCGGTTCAGGACCCAGGGGTCGGCTTTGACTACAACGTCACCGCGATGATGGTCGGCAACCTGGCCGATCTCGTGTTCGACGGCCAGAGCGCGATTACCCAGCGCGGCGGCGCCCGCGGGCCAGGCTGCGCCTACATCGGCAACCGGCATTTCGTTCCCGGCGAGGACCAGGCGGCGTTCCGTCGTTACGCCGGGCTCCAGCGATCGTTCCTGGCCATCGCGCCGTGGGTGGTTCCCGATCGCTCCCGCGCCGCGCTGCGGGCGGTGGGCGCTCAGCTGGCGCCGGGATGCCGGCGCAGCGCTGGAGAACGACTACGTGCAGACAGCGCTGATCGCCGATCTGCCGTTTCCCGTGGACCGTCGCCGCGCTGGCTGCGCTTAGGCGAAGTGCAGTTCGTCGCCCTCGTCTTCGGACGCGGGCCGCTCGCAGCTGGGGCACCACCAGCGTGCCTCCATCGGCGTGCTGCAGACCGCATGCCGCGGTGCCGCCGAGTCCTCGGCGTTGCGCGCCCCCCAGCCGGCCAGTAGGCGCAACGCCCCGGCCAGCTCACGACCGGCCGCGCTGAGCTCGTAGACAAACCGCGGTGGACGCTCGGAGTAGGCGCGCGTGACAACGAGCGCGTTGCGCTCGAGCTGGCGCAGACGCTGGGTGAGCACGGTGGGCGCGATCCCCGGGAGATCCTCCTGGAGCTCGCCGAATCGGCGCGGCCCCACCAGCAGCGCGGCCACCAGGAGCAGCGTCCAGCGGTCGCCAACCGTGGCCAGTGCGTCGGCCAGCGCGGAGCGGCCATCGTCGTGAGGCTGAGGTGCGAAGGCTTCCGGCGTGCTCATGGCCGAATTGATCGTACGCATTCTCATCTCTACGCTAGAGTAGCGACTTGCAATTCGCAAGTAACTTATTTGAAGGGAACCCTGATGGCGCTACTGGAAGAAGTTCAGACCGGACTGCAGCAGGCCGCCCGCCGGCCCGGAGACTGCGGTGGTCGGGCTCGGACGTGGGTGGGGGATCGGTTCGGGGTTCGTGTTCGCCCCCGGGCGCGTGCTCACCAGCGCTCACAACCTCCGCCACGAGGAGGTCACGATCAGCTTCAGCGACGGTCGCTCGGAGATCGGCCGCGTCGCGGGGTCAGATGCCGACCTGGACGTGGCGGTGATCGAGGTCGACACCGGCGAGATCGAGCCGGTCGACTGGCCGCAGGACGCACCGGCGCCGGAGATCGGCCAGGCGGTATTCGCCCTCGGCAACCCTGGTGGCCGTGGCCTTCGGGTCACCCCGGGTTTCATCTCCTCGGCCGCTCGCAGCTTCCGCGGTCCCCGCGGGCGACGGATCACCGGGGCGATCGAGCACACCGCGCCGCTGCCCCGTGGTTCCTCGGGCGGTCCCGTGATCGCCGCCAGCGGCGGCCTTCTCGGGATCAATTCGGTACGCGTCGATGGAGGCCTGATCCTCGCCGTCCCGGCCGATGCGACGCTGCGCGAACGGGTCGATGGCCTCGCGCGCGGTGAAGCCCCGGAGCGGGTGCGCCTCGGCGTGGCCATCGCACCGCCGCGGGTGGCGCGGCGGCTGCGGCGCGCGGTGGGCCTGCCCGAGCGCGATGGCGTCCTCGTCCGCGCGGTCGAGGACGGCAGTGCAGCCGACCGGGCGGGGCTGCAGCGCGGGGACCTGATCGTGCAGGCGGCGGGGCGAGCGCTGGATCGCGTGGACGTCCTCTACGAGACCCTCGATGCCGCGCGTGAACCGGGACGGCTTGAGCTGCAGATCGTCCGCGGCACCGATGAGCGGACCATCTCGGTCGAGTTCTGAGGAGGTAGACGTGACTGCCACCGCTGACATCCGCGAGGCCGGCGTCGAGGTGAGTGAATCCGAGGCGATGGACGCCTATTCCCGGGTCGTCGTCGATGTCGCCGAACGCCTGGCCCCCTCGGTGGCGAACCTGCGCGTCATGCGCCGCGGGCGAGGCGGCCAGGTGCCCGCAGGGGCGGGGAGCGCGGTGGCGCTCACGCCCGACGGCTTCCTGCTCACCTCGGCCCACGTCGTGTCGGGACCCGGACGGACCGGCCAGGCCGCGTTCGTGGACGGCCGCCAGCTCGGATTTCAGGTGGTCGGGCTGGACCGTCTGTCCGACCTGGCCGTGCTGCAGGGTGCAGGACGGCGACCTGACCCCGGCCACCCTCGGCGAGGCCGAGCACCTCCGGGTCGGTCAGCTCGTGGTGGCGATCGGCAATCCGAACGGCTTCGCCGGCTCGGTCACGGCCGGGGTCGTATCCGCGCTCGGGCGCTCGCTCCCGGCCCGGGCCGGACGGACCGTGCGTTACATCGACAACGTGATTCAGACCGACGCGGCGCTCAACCCCGGCAACTCCGGCGGCGCGCTGGTCGACAGCTCAGCCCGGGTGATCGGGGTCAACACGGCCGTGGCCGGGGTGGGGTTGGGCCTGGCGGTGCCGGTCAACGCCGCCACGCGCCAGATCATCGCGGCGCTGATGCGCCACGGCCGGGTGCGCCGCGCGTACATCGGGATCGCCGGCGGGCCGCGGCCGCTTCCGCCTCACGCGCGGGTAAAGGTGGGTCGCACCAGCGGCATCGAGATCATCGAGGTGGCGTCCGGCAGTCCCGCCGAACGCGCCGGATTGCGCGCCGAGGACCTGATCGTCGAGCTCGGTGGCCGCAGCGTCGAGCGCGTGGACGACATCCAGCGCGCGATGGGCGAGGAGGCAATCGGTCGTCCGGTGAGCGTGACCGTGTTGCGCGCGGACAAATGGCTGGAGCGCGAGCTCTCGCCCGCCCTGCTCTCGGAATAGCTACACTCAAATCCGGCGCCCGGCGGCGTTCGTTGACACGCCCGCAGCCGGAGCCGCAGTCCTGATCACCACTTACGGGAAGCGTCTAGATGGCCCGTGGAGACGTCCGGATCGCCGCCACTCTCGCGTGCGAGGAGTGCAAGCGCCGGAACTACCAGACGAATAAGAGCAAGCGGAACAATCCGGAGCGACTCCAGCTGCGCAAGTACTGCCGCTGGTGCAGGTGCCACACCGCGCACCGCGAGACGCGCTAGCCGATCGGAGCGCCTCGCGTGGCTCGCAATCGCAAGAAAGCTAAGGAACGGCGTGCTCGCCGGCCCCAGGGAGCGCCGGTGGGCGCCTCCTCGCGGGGTGGAGCCGACGCCGCGCCCGATCCGATCGAGCACGCCTCGCCGGACGTTGAGCTGGCCGAGGCCCAGCTGGCGCTGGGCCGCCCTGAGCTCTCCCAGCCCGAGGACGCGGCTGCCGACGAGGCGGAGCTCGAGTTCGAAGCCGCACAGGACGGCGCGCCTGACGACGAGGAGGCCCACCCGAGTCCTTCGACGGCCGTGGCCGCGCGCCGGCCGAACCCCGGCAGCCGCCTTATCACGTTTGTGCAGGGAAGCTGGCGTGAGCTGCAGCGGGTACAGTGGCCGGACCGCCGGCAGGTGATGCAGGCCACCGGGGTCGTGATCGGGTTTGTGATCGTGGCCGGCGCGTTTCTCGGCATCGCTGACTTTCTGGCCGGGAAAGTCATGAACTACATCCTGACGGGCAACTTCAAGTAGAAGACAACTCATGTTTCGCTGGTACGTCGTAAACACATATTCAGGCCACGAGAACAAGGTCAAGCACAACCTCGAGCACCGCGTCGTGTCCCTGGGACAGCAGCGCGCGGTCCGGCAGATCGTCGTGCCCACCGAGTCCGTGTCCGAGATGAAGGACAACCAGAAGATCACGGTCGAGAAGCGGACCATGCCGGGCTACGTGCTCGTGAACATGGACCTCAACGAGGACTCGTGGTCGCTGGTCAAGGGCACCCCCGGCGTGACCGGGTTCGTGGGGGCGTCCAATGAGCCGGTTCCGCTCACCCAGGCCGAGGTCGATCGCCTCCTGCACCAGGAGACCGCCGAGCGCCCGCGCAGCCGCGCCCAGTTCTCCATCGGCGAGCAGATCAAGGTCATCTCCGGTCCCCTGTCAGACTTCTCCGGCGAGATCTCCGAGGTCAACGAAGACGCGCAGCGCCTCAAGGTGCTTGTCTCTATCTTCGGACGGGAGACTCCGGTCGAAGTCGGCTTCGACCAGGTGAAGAAGATCTGATGGCCAAGAAAGTACTCACAGAAATCAAGCTCCAGGCCGTTGGCGGCCAGGCCAGCCCGGCTCCGCCGGTCGGCCCGGCGCTGGGCCAGCACGGCGTCAACATCATGGAGTTCGTCAAGGCGTTCAACGCCCAGACGCAGAGCGACACCGGAACCGTGATCCCGGTCGTGATCACCGTCTACGAGGACCGCTCGTTCACATTCGTGACCAAGAGCCCTCCGGCAGCCGTGCTGATCAAGCAGGCGCTGTCGCTCGACAAGGGCTCCTCGGAACCCAACCGCGACAAGGTCGGCAGGATCACCCAGGATCAGCTGCGTCAGATCGCGGAGAAGAAGATGAAGGATCTGAACGCCAACGACGTGGACGCCGCCGCGAAGATCATCGCCGGCACGGCACGGTCGATGGGTGTGGAGGTGGTTTAGGTGTCAAAGCACGGCAAGACCTACGACGACGCCAAGCAGCGCTTCGACCGTGAGCGTGAGTATCAGCCCGGCGAGGCGATCTCGTTGGTCAAGCAGCTGAGCCGGGTGAAGTTCAACGAGTCAGTCGAGGTTCACGTTCGCACCGGACTCAACGTGCGTCACGCCGACGAGCAGCTGCGCGGGACGATTGCGCTGCCCAACGGCCTCGGCAAGAACGTCAAGGTCGCTGTCTTCGCCCAGGGCGACAAGGCTCGTGAGGCCGAGGAGGCCGGCGCGGACATCGTCGGCGCCGAGGATCTGGCGGCCAAGATCCAGGAGGGCTTCGACGATTTCGACGTGGCGATCGCCACCCCTGACCTGATGCCGGTGGTCGGCCGTCTGGGCCGCATCCTCGGGCCCTCGGGCAAGATGCCCAACCCGAAGGTCGGGACGGTGACGATGGATGTCTCCCGCGCCGTGCAGGAGTCCAAGGCCGGCAAGATCGAGTACCGGACCGACCGCAATGCGATCGTCCACCTGGTGATCGGCAAGCGGGACTTCGAGGAGCAGCGTCTGCTCGAGAACTATGCCGCCGTGATCGAAGAGCTGATCCGAGCCAAGCCGTCGGCGGCCAAGGGGCGCTACCTGCGCACGGTCACCGTCGCGACGACGATGGGCCCGGGGGTCAAGATCGATCCCTCCAAGACCCGCGACATCATCGAGGAGCCCGTAGCCGCGTAGACTGACAGACGCGAACTTCAAAGAGCCCAGCCCAAGACCTTCGGCGGCGTCAGCGTAAGCCCGGAGCAGGTGGAGCCTCGAAACCCCGGGCCGTGAGGCCCGATCTCGACGCCCGCCATTGTGTGGGCGTTGCTGTTAGAGAGGACCATGAACCGAGACCAGAAATCAGCAGTCGTAGATGAGATCGCCCAGCAGATCGAGGGTGCCGAGGCGATCTTCGCCGTCGACTACCGCGGCCTGACCGTCACCCAGGCGGCGGATCTGCGCGACGCAGCTTCGCCTCGCCGACACCAAGCTCCGCGTGGTCAAGAACTCGCTGTCCGAGCGGGCGGCCGACAAGGCGGGCGCCGAGGCGCTGAAGCCGATGTTGCAGGGTCCGACCGCGCTGGCCCTGGTCAACGGCGATGCCGCGCTGGCCGCGAAGGCGCTCAACGACGCCGCTCGCGCGCTGAACATCCTGGAGTTCAAGGGCGGCCTGATGAACGGGGCCACGCTGAGCGCGGATGACGTGCGGTCGATCGCGCGCCTGCCCTCACGCGACGTGCTGAACGCCCAGCTCGTCGGCACGATCGCGGCGCCGCTGAGCGGACTGGTTCGCGGCCTGAACGCGCTGATCGCGGGGATCGCGATTCAGCTGCAGGCGATCGCCGACCAGGGCCTGGTCAGCGGCACGGCGCCGGAGCCGCGACGGCCTGCGCCCGCCGAGCCGGAGGCTGCTCCGGACCGGAGGCTGAGGCCGCTGAGGCCGCGGCCGGAGCCCGAGGCCGCTGAGGCTGCGCCGGAGCCGGAGGCCACTGAGGCCGCGCCGGAGCCGGAGGCCGCAGCCGAGCCCGAGGCAGCCGAACAACCTGAACCTGAACCTGAAACCAAATCTGAAGCGGAAGCCGCGTCGGACGCGGAACCGTCCGACGCATAAGGAGGAACCATGGCCAGCACAGAAGAATGGATCGACGAGCTCAAGCAGATTTCGGTCCTTGAGCTCTCTGAGCGGATCAAGGCCCTCGAGGAGGCCTTCGGCGTCTCGGCGACCGCGGTGGCCGCAGCAGCCCCCGCCGCGGGCAGGGCGGCGACGGCGGCGGCGAGGCCGCCGAAGAGCAGACCGCCTTCGACGTGATCCTGACCGCCGCCGGCGAGAAGAAGATCCAGGTCATCAAGGTCGTGCGTGCCGCGACCGGCCTCGGTCTGAAGGAGGCCAAGGCGCTCGTCGACGAGGCCCCCAAGCCCGTCAAGGAGGGCGTCGACAAGGAGGAGGCCGAGAAGCTCAAGGCCGACCTCGAGGAGGCTGGCGGCAGCGTCGAGATGAAGTAGCTCGGTCGCTGACGCAGCGTGAGCTTTCGGAGCGGGCGCTCGCCGATGGCGGGCGCCCGTTCTGCGTTAACCCGGCCGGGGGTCTTTGGAGATCTCGTGTCCGGTATGCGGGAGACCAATATCCAAACGGCACCCGCGTCCTCAGGCGGCTCAGGCGGCACCTCAGCGGACCTCGCGCCGAGCCCCGGGCCGGCGCACAACAGCACCGCCAGCGTGACCACGCACACCGCCGCCAACGCGGCGACCGGCGACCCCGTCCCCCGCCGCCTTGGCCAGCGCGCCGCCGGCGCCCGACCCGGCGATCTGCCCGCCGGCCCAGGCCAGGTTGAGCAGCGCCGCCGCCAGCCCCTGATCCAGGCTCCGCGCCTCCGCGGCATCGGAGAGCATCGCCATCGCCGGCGCCCAGAACGCGCCCAGGGCGGCGGACACGGCCACGAGCACGAGCCCAAGCAAGGACGGCGCTGGTCGGGAGCGTGAAGCACAGCATCAGCGCGGTCGCGGCGAGCAGGCCGAAGCGCAGCGGGACGAGCCGGCCGCGCCGGTCAGACACCCGGCCGAGGATCGGACTGACCGTTGCCTCGACCGCCGCGGCCACGAGGATACACCGCGCCGATCGCCGCCGCCCCGGCGCCGAAGCGGTGAAGGCGAAGCGGCCCGAGCACGTTCACCAGCCCCGAGGCCACGGCGGGCAGCGCGACCAGCCACATGCCGGCCACCAGCGCCCGGCTGTGGCGCGCGTCGAGCAGCGCCCGGACGCCCTGCTCGGAGCCGACGTGCGAGGAGCGCAGGCGCCGGGCCCGGTCGATCAGCAGCACCGCGATCACCACCACGCCGCTGAACGCGGCGCCGCGACCGACCGCGTTGGCCACCGTCCCGATCACCGGCCCGAACAGCGCTCCGCCGATCGCCGCGCCCAGCGCCGAGCCCATCAACGCGCCGCGGCGCTCGGGCGGCGACTCGGCCACGATCCAGGCCAGCCCGCCGGCCCACGAGCAGGCGCCGCCGAGGCCCTCGACGAACCGCGCGATGTCCAGCGCGACGGCGCCTGTGGAGAAACCCGAAGGCGAGGGTGGAGGCCGCGAGCAGCGCCAGCCCGGCGCAGACGGTGAGCTTCGGACCCGCGCGCGCGGCCAGCACGCCGCCGGGCACCGATCCGATCAGCGTGCCCAGCGGGTAGCTGGCGGTCAGGACGCCGGCGGAGAGCTTCGACAGGTGCAGCTCGTCCGAGACAGCGCCGGCAGCAGCGGCGCGATCGCGGCGTAGAACATCGTGTCGACGAACACGACGGCGCCGACGACCCAGCACCAGCTGGCGCACGCCAGTCGTGAATTTTCCGATCTCGCCACGGCCGGTGACCGTACCGGCTGCCGCCGGGCTCCGCAGCCGGATCCACCGCCGCGGCCCCGGGCGGCCGCGGCTTGCCCCAGGCCGGATTACCCCCTACACTGCCCCGGTCAGCCAATAGCCGTAGCCGCCCAAATCACACGGCACCGCGCCACATACGCGGTTGTCGAGGGCGGGGTCCGTGAGAGCTGAGCGGTCCTCCACAGGGCACCGATGCCGTGTGCTATCTTTGCTGGTCGCGCTCCATGTGAGTCGAGGCCTCCGTCCGAGCGGGAGCTTCGGTCTCGCGGGGAGCGTCTCTCTGCCTCCCTCTCGAACGCCCGAGGAGTCGCCGTCTTGGCAACCGCTCACGCCCCCCGGACGCGCCGGAGTTTCGCGCGTCTGAACAAGGTTCTTGAAGTCCCGAATTTGATTGACATTCAGCGCCGGTCCTTCACCTGGCTGACCGACCCCGACGGCGGTGGCCTGCGGGAGACGATTGACGACATCTCCCCGATCGAGGATTACACCGGCAACCTCGCCGTGCAGTTCGGCGAGTTCACCTTCGACGAGCCGGTGGCCAACCTCGAGCAGTGCCGGGAGAAGGACCTGACCTACGCGCGTCCGCTGACCGTGACGGTTGCCTTCATCAACCGCGAGACGGGCGAGATCCGCGAGCAGTCGGTGTTCATGGGCGACTTCCCGTGGATGACCGAGCGCGGCACGTTCATCATCAACGGCACCGAGCGCGTCGTGGTGACGCAGCTCGTCCGCTCGCCCGGGCGCCTACGTGATGGAGCCCAAGGATCGTGAGAAGCAGGTCTTCATCGCGAACCTGATGCCGGCCCGTGGCTCCTGGCTCGAGCTGGAGATCGACAAGAAGGGCCGGGTCTACGTCCGCATCGACCGCAAGCGCAAGCTGCCGGTCTCGGTGCTCCTGCGCGCGATGGGCTACGCGTCGGACGAGGAGATCCTCAACCTGTTCGACAACTCGCTCTACATCCGCCTGACGCTCGACGCCGACACCGAGGTGACCCGCAGCGAGGAGGGCGCGCTGATCGAGCTGTTCAAGAAGCAGCGCCCGGGCGAGCCGCCGTCGATCGACGCCGCCAAGGCGCTGCTCAACCAGCTGTTCTTCGATCCCAAGCGCTACGACCTCACGCGCGTGGGCCGGTACAAGCTGAACTCGCGGCTCGGGCTGGACATCGATCTCGAGACCCGCACCCTGACCCACGACGACATCATCGCCCTGGTCAAGGAGCTCGTCTCGCTGCCCAGGCGCCTCGGGATGCCCGAGGATCCGGGCGAGGAGATCAAGGACTTCGCCGCTGAGGCGGTGTCGATGCCGCGTGAGCCGATCCAGGATCACCTCGACGAGTACGAGCACTTCGGCAACCGCCGGCTGCGTACCGTCGGCGAGCTGATCCAGGAGGCCTTCCGGATCGGCCTCTACCGGATGGAGCGGGTCGTGCGCGAGCGCCTCACCACCGAGGACGCCGACACGATCACCCCGCAGACGATCGTCAACATCCGTCCCGTGGTGGCGGCGCTGAAGGAGTTCTTCGGCTCCAGCCAGCTGTCGCAGTTCATGGACCAGACCAACTCGCTGGCCGGGCTCACGCACCGGCGGCGGCTGAGCGCCCTGGGTGCCGGCGGTCTGACCCGGGAGCGCGCCCCGATCGAGGTGCGCGACGTCCACCCGACTCACTACGGCCGGATGTGCCCGATCGAGACCCCTGAGGGTCCGAACATCGGTCTGATCGGCTCGCTGTCCTCCTACGCGGAGATCTCCGAGCACGGTTTCGTCACCACGCCGTACCGGGTGGTCAAGAACGGCAAGGTCACCGACGAGATCCTCCACCTGGACGCCACGCAGGAGGAAGAGCGCGTGATCGCCCAGGCCAACACGCCGCTTGACGGCTCCGGTCGCCTGGCCGGCGAGGAGATCCTCTGCCGCACCCAGGCCGGTCAGTACGTCACGGTCACGCCCGACGAGGTCGACCTGATCGATGTCTCCCCGGAGCAGATCTGGTCGGTGGCCACGGCGATGATCCCGTTCCTCGAGCACGACGACGCCAACCGCGCGCTGATGGGCTCGAACATGCAGGCGCAGGCTGTGCCGCTGCTGGTCACCGACGCACCGCTGGTCGGGACCGGGATGGAGCGCCGCGCCGCGGTCGATACCGGTGACGTCGTGATCGCCAAGAACAGCGGAAAGGTCGCCTACGTCGATGCCGAGCAGATCGGGATCGAGACCAAGGACGGCAAGCACGACGAGTACGAGCTCCAGAAGTTCATGCGCTCCAACCAGGGCACGCTGATCCACCAGAAGCCGATCGTCGACGTCGGCACGACGGTCGACGCCGGCGACGTGCTGGCCGATGGCTCCGCCACCGACTCCGGCGAGATGGCGCTGGGCAAGAACCTGCTGGTCGCCTTCATGTCCTGGGAGGGTTACAACTTCGAGGACGCGATCATCCTGTCCCAGCGCCTGGTCCAGGACGACGAGCTCACCTCGATCCACATCGAGGAGTACGAGATCGACGCCCGCACGACCAAGCTCGGCGACGAGGAGATCACCCGTGATATCCCCAATCGCTCCGAGGAGTCGCTGCGCAACCTTGACGACCGCGGCATCGTCCGCATCGGCGCCGAGGTCCAGTCGGGCGACCTGCTGGTCGGCAAGGTCACGCCCAAGGGCGAGACCGAGCTGACGGCCGAGGAGAAGCTGATCCGCGCGATCTTCAAGGAGAAGGCGCGTGAGGTCCGCGACACCTCGCTCAAGGTGCCCCATGGCGAGGGCGGCGTCGTGATCGACGTCAAGACCTTCAGCCGCGACGAGGGCGACGACCTGCCGCCCGGAGTCAACGACCTGGTCCGCGTGTTCGTGGCCAAGAAGCGCAAGATCTCCGAGGGCGACAAGCTCGCGGGGCGCCACGGCAACAAGGGCGTCATCTCCAAGATCGTCGACCAGCAGGACATGCCGTTCCTCGAGGACGGAACCCCGGTCGACGTGATCCTCAACCCGCTCGGCGTGCCGAGCCGGATGAACCTCGGGCAGATCCTCGAGACGCATCTCGGCTGGGTGGCGGCTCAGGGCTGGTACGAGGACGGGTCCGAGGCCCGCAAGATCGCCACCAACGGCGGTCGGCGCGCCGACGGCCGTCCCGGCAAGGTCTACGTGGCCACGCCCGTGTTCGACGGCGCCACGGTCGCGGACGTCGACGAGGCGCTGGTGCGCTGGCAGGACGAGCACGAGGGCAACATCCGCATGGATGTCGACAAGAAGCGGCGCGAGGGCGAACAGGCCTCGGGCAAGGTGACGCTGTTCAACGGTCGCTCCGGCGAGCCGTTCGAGCAGCAGGTCACGGTCGGCTACATGTACATCCTGAAGCTGCTCCACCTCGTCGACGACAAGATCCACGCACGGTCGACCGGACCCTACTCACTGGTCACCCAGCAGCCGCTGGGCGGCAAGGCGCAGTTCGGCGGTCAGCGCTTCGGCGAGATGGAGGTGTGGGCGCTCGAGGCATACGGCGCCGCCTACACGCTGCAGGAGATGCTGACCATCAAGTCCGACGACACGGTCGGGCGAGTCAAGGCCTACGAGGCCATCGTCAAGGGCGAGAACATCGCCGAACCCTCGATTCCCGAGTCGTTCAAGGTCCTGCTCAAGGAGATGCAGTCGCTGGCGCTCGACGTCAACGTCGTCTCCGAGGAGGGCGAGCGGGCCGAGATGCGCGAGGAGGACGACGACCTCCTGCGCGCGGCCGAGGAGCTCGGAATCGACCTCAGCGGCGTTCGCGCCACCGACGGCCTGACCACCGACGGCGCGGCCGACGAGGCCACCGAGCACGTGGGCGAGACGGTCGAGGCCTCCGAAGAGGAGGCCGAGGTCGAAGATCCGACTCTGGAGTCCGGCGAGGAGCTGCGAAGAGGAGGACTTCGCCACCGACGTGGATCCGATGCTCGAGGCGGACATCGACGCCGGCGAAGCCGAAGGCGTCACCGAGGAGGCGGAGAAGTGAGCCGCCGCTGCGGCCCCAGATCCCATCCTTCTTCAAGGCATAAGGAATCACTTTGATCGACATCAATAACTTCGACGCAATCGAGATCGGCCTCGCCTCGTCCAAGCAGATCCGTGCTTGGAGCTCGGGCGAGGTCACCAAGCCGGAGACCATCAACTACCGGACGCTCAAGCCGGAGAAGGACGGGCTCTTCTGCGAGCGCATCTTCGGTCCGACCAAGGACTGGGAGTGCTACTGCGGCAAGTACAAGCGCGTCCGCTACAAGGGCATCGTCTGCGAGCGCTGCGGCGTCGAGGTCACCCGCTCCAAGGTCCGCCGCGAGCGGATGGGGCACATCGACCTCGCCGCGCCGGTGAGCCACATCTGGTTCTTCAAGGGCGTCCCCAGCCGCATCGGCTACCTGCTCGACATGGCTCCCAAGGAGCTCGAGAAGGTCCTGTACTTCGCCGCCTCGATGGTCACCTGGGTCGACGACGAGGCCCGGGCGCGCGACGTGGAGTCGCTCGAGGGCGAGGTCAACAAGGTGCTGGACGCGTACGCCGCCGAGAAGGAGGAGCGCGTCCTGGAGCTCAAGGAGTCCCTGGCCCGCCGCGAGACGTTCCTGGAGAACGCCAAGACCGGCCGCGACTTCTCCGACGAGGACCACCTGTGGGCGGAGACGCTCGAGGTCAACGTCGCCAAGCTCTCCGACGAGGAGCGCGAGAAGCTGCTCAAGGAGCTGCGCAAGAGCTTCCAGGCCGACATCGACGACACCGAGGCCTACATCGAGGACGCCGCCGAGCGCATGCGTCAGGTGTGGGAGCTGTTCAAGACGATGAAGCCCAAGGACGTCGTCAACGACGAGACCACCTTCCGTGAGCTCAAGGACCGCTTCGGTTCTCCCTACGGCTTCGGTGAGTACTTCCGCGGCGGGATGGGCGCGGAGGCGGTGCGTGACCTGCTCCAGCAGGTCGACCTCGAGGCCGAGGCCGAGGATCTGCAGGACCAGGTCAAGACGGCCAAGGGTCAGAAGCAGGCCCGCGCGGTCAAGCGCCTGAAGGTCGTCTCGGCCTTCCTCTCCTCCGGCAACAAGCCGGAGATGATGATCCTCGAGGCCGTGCCGGTGATCCCGCCGGAGCTGCGTCCGATGGTCCAGCTCGACGGTGGCCGCTTTGCCACCTCGGACCTCAACGATCTCTATCGCCGCGTGATCAACCGCAACAACCGGCTGAAGCGGCTGCTTGACCTCGGCGCCCCCGAGATCATCGTCAACAACGAGAAGCGGATGCTCCAGGAGGCGGTCGACGCGCTGTTCGACAACGGCCGCCGCGGTCGTCCCGTGACCGGACCGGGCAACCGTCCGCTCAAGTCGCTGAGCGACATGCTCAAGGGCAAGCAGGGCCGCTTCCGCCAGAACCTGCTCGGCAAGCGCGTCGACTACTCGGGTCGTTCGGTGATCGTCTCCGGTCCGTCGCTGCGACTGCACCAGTGCGGTCTGCCGAAGCTGATGGCGCTCGAGCTGTTCAAGCCGTTCATCATGGCCCGCCTGGTCGAGCGCAAGTCCGCGCAGAACATCAAGGCGGCCAAGAAGATGGTCGACTCGATGATCCCCGAGGTGTGGGACGTGCTCGAGGAGGTCATCCACGAGCATCCGGTGCTGCTCAACCGCGCACCGACGCTCCATCGCCTGGGCATCCAGGCGTTCGAGCCGGTGCTCGTGGAGGGCAAGGCGATTCAGGTTCACCCGCTCGTCTGCCACGCGTTCAACGCCGACTTCGACGGCGACCAGATGGCGGTCCACCTGCCGCTGTCGGCTGAGGCGCAGGCCGAGGCGCGGATCCTGATGCTGTCGGCCAACAACATCCTCTCGCCGGCTCACGGCGCGCCGCTGGCCACGCCTTCACAGGACATGGTCCTCGGTGCCTACTACCTGACCTACGGGCCGGATGGCAGCGAGCTGGCGAAGATCGACCGGACCACCCATGAGCCTCGCCCGCACGTGTACCGCACCGCTCAGGAGGCGGAGTGGTCCTACGAGCACGGCGTGGTCAAGCTGCACGACCTGGCGGAGTACCGTCCGGCCGGGCGTGAGGGCGGCCACCTGCTGACCACGGTCGGGCGGATCATCTACAACGACAAGATCGAGCGCGCCATCGCCGAGGCGATTGGCGAGGACTTCGATCCCAGCCTGTACGAGTTCGTCAACCGGTCGATGAAGAAGAAGGACACGACCAAGCTGGTCGACGATCTGATCCAGGCCTACGGGGCCTCGACGATCTCGCTGGTGCTCGACGCGTTCAAGGACATCGGGTTCCACTACGCCACTCAGGCAGGGGTGACGATCTCCAAGAACGACGTCCAGACGCCGCCGAGCAAGCCGGAGATCCTGGCCCGCTACGACAAGCAGCTGGCCACGATCGAGGCGCAGTACGGCGACGGTGAGATGGATGAGGAAGAGCGCCACGACGCGGTCACCAAGCTGTGGGACCGCGCCACCAACGAGGTCGGCGAGGCGCTGTACGCGCACCTTGACGAGTTGAACCCCATCTTCATGATGGCCAACTCCGGTGCTCGTGGCTCGTTCTCGCAGATTCGCCAGCTCGCCGGCATGCGCGGCCTGATGGCGAACCCGAAGGGCGAGATCATCGAGCGTCCGATCAAGGCCAACTTCATGGAAGGCCTGACCGTGCTCGAGTACTTCATCTCCACCCACGGGGCCCGCAAGGGCCTGGCGGACACGGCGCTGCGTACGGCCGACTCGGGGTATCTGACCCGGCGCCTGGTCGACGTCGCGCAGGACGTGATCATCCGCCAGGAGGACTGCGGCACCGAGGGCTTCATCGAGATGCCGGTGTCCAAGCTCGAGGTCGATCCGGAGACCCGGAAGCTGCGGCCCACCGGGGAGCCCAACGACAACCTGATCGGGCGCTTCGCCGCCGATGACCTCAAGACCAAGCGCGGCCGCATGATCGTCGAGAAGGGCAAGGAGATCGACCGCGCTGAGGCGGCCGACCTGTATGAGGCCTGGGCCGATGACACCGACAAGGGCACCCCGATCTACGTCCACGTGCGCTCGGTCCTCAAGTGCGAGGCTCCGACCGGTGTTTGCCAGGCCTGCTATGGCCGTTCGATGGCCACCGGCAAGGTGGCCCAGATCGGCGACGCGGTGGGAATCATCGCCGCCCAGTCGATCGGCGAGCCCGGCACCCAGCTGACCATGCGGACCTTCCACACCGGCGGCGTCGCCGGCGCGGACATCACGCACGGTCTCCCGCGCGTCGTCGAGCTGTTCGAGGCCCGCAAGCCCAAGGGCCTGGCCAAGATCGCCGAGGTGGGCGGCAAGGTCTCGATCGAGGACTCCGACAAGGCGATCACCGTCGTGATCACCGACGAGGGTGGCGAAGAGCACCGCTACACGTTCCCGCGGCGCACGCTGCTGTTCGTGAGCTCGGGGCAGCGGATCGAGCCGGGTACCCAGCTCAACGAGGGCTCCCTGTACCCGCACGAGCTGCTGGCCATCCGCAACCGTACGGAGACCGAGCTGTACCTGGTCCGCGAGGTCCAGGAGGTCTACAAGTCCCAGGGCGTGGACATCAACGACAAGCACATCGAGCTGATCGTGCGGCAGATGATGAAGAAGGTGCGGGTCGACCAGAAGGGCGACACCGACCTGCTTCCGGGCCAGTTCGTGGACCGCTACGAGTACGCGAAGATCAACCAGGCGGTTGAGGATGCCCGCGGCGAGACCGCCCAGGCCGAGGAGATCATCCTCGGGATCACCAAGGCCTCGCTGAACACGGACTCGTTCCTGTCGGCCGCCTCCTTCCAGGAGACGACCAAGGTCCTCACCGACGCCGCCCTGGAGGGCAAGATCGACCGCCTGAACGGGCTCAAGGAGAACGTCATCATCGGGAAGCTGATCCCGGCGGCGACGGGTCTCAAGCGCTACCGGCGGATCGAGATCGAGCCCTCCGAGCCGCTGCCCCGCGGCATG